>NZ_BJND01000021.1 GCF_006539505.1 Streptomyces spinoverrucosus | reverse complement strand
TGGTGCCGGCCTCGGCTGGAAGCGCACCGGGCTGTCGGCAACCGTACTCGTGAAATTTGGAGCCGCCCTCATGCACCTCGACCACTCCCACGACACCACCCCCGCCCCCAGTGCCGACGCCCACCGGCCCGACGGTCGGCGGCGGGCTCTGCGTGTTGGGCTTGGCGGGCCCGTTGGGTCCGGGAAGACCGCGACCGTTGCCGCGCTGTGCCGGGCGCTGCGTGACGAGTTCTCGCTCGCCGTCGTCACCAACGACATCTACACGCGCGAGGACGCCGAGTTCCTGTTGCGGGAGGCCGTGCTGCCGCCGGAGCGGATCACCGCCGTGGAGACGGGGGCCTGCCCGCACACCGCGATCCGGGACGACATCTCCGCCAACCTCGAAGCGGTCGAGGACCTGGAGGACGAGGTCGGGCCGCTGGACCTGATCCTGGTCGAGTCCGGCGGGGACAATCTCACCGCCACCTTCTCCAAGGGCCTCGTCGACGCGCAGATCTTCGTCATCGACGTGGCCGGCGGAGACGACATCCCGCGCAAGGGTGGCCCCGGCGTCACCACCGCCGACCTGCTCGTCGTCAACAAGACCGACCTCGCCCCGTACGTCGGCTCCGACCTGGCCCGGATGGCCGCGGACGCCAAGGCCCAGCGAGCCGAACTGCCGGTCGTGTTCCAGTCGCTGAGGAGCGAGGCCGGGGTGAAGAACGTCGCCGACTGGGTGCGCGCGCAGCTCGCCGCGTGGACCGCATGAGCGCGACGACCACCGGAGTACGCGCCACCGCCCGGATGCTCGCCCGCCCCGACGGGCGCGGCGGTACGGCCCTGCCCGTACTGGCGGGGGAGGGGCCGCTGGCGCTGCGCCGGACGCGGGGGAGCGCGGACGGCGAGGCCCGGGTGATGCTCGTCGGCGCGATGAGCGGCCCCCTGGGCGGCGACCACTTCACGGTCGAGGCCGGGGTCGAGGCCGGTGCCCGGCTGCTCGTCGGGTCGGCCGCCGCCACCATCGCGCTGCCGGGCCAGGCCAAGGGCGAGGCCCGCTACGACGTCCGCCTCACCGTCGCCGACGGAGGCGAACTGCGCTGGCTTCCCGAGCAGTTGATATCCGCCAACGGCAGCGAGCTGCACGTGCACACCTGGGCCGACCTCGGCCCGGCCGCCCGCCTCGTGCTGCGCGAGGAGCAGGTGCTCGGCCGGGCGGGTGAGGAACCCGGGCGGCTCACCAGCCGTCTGTCCGTACGGATCGCCGGGCGGGCCGTCCTCGACCAGGAGCTGTCCTGCGGTCCGGGCGCGCCGGGCGGCTGGGACGGTCCCGCCGGGCTCGGCGGACATCGTGCCGTCGGGCAACTCGTCGTCGTACGCCCGGAGTTCGCGGAGCGTCCGGTACCGGCGAGGGTGTTGGGGGAGGGCGCCGCGGTCATGCCGCTCGCCGGGCCCGCCGCGCTGGTGACCGCCGTCGCGCCGGACGCGCTGCGCCTGCGGCGGCTGCTGGACGAGGCGTTGGCCTCGTTCGGGTAACGATCCGGTCAGCGAACTTGCCTCTCCGGTTATCGGATTGGCAAAGAACACCGCCCGCCTCTGTTCTCAGCGTCCGCACAGTGGACAGGATCACCCGTACTCATCGAAACGGTGTACGGGAGGCCCCACTTGAGGGACATCAGACCGAAGAGGCGGACGGCGGCGCTCGGTTCGGCCGGACTGCTCGTCGCGGCGACCCTGATAGCCGGAGCGGTGGCCGCGCCCACCGCCAGCGCGAGCGCCGACCAGGCCCGCCACGGTCAGGACCGCGAGGCCTGGGGCGTCAAGGTCGCCGCGGCCCGCGCCGCCCAGGCCGGGATCGACTGGCAGGACTGCCCCGCCGACTCGGGGCTGGAGAAGCCGATCCAGTGCGGCTGGGTCACCGTGCCGCTCGACTACGCCAAGCCCTTCGGCAAGCAGATCAAGCTCGCCGTCGACCGCATCGGCAACACCGGCACCAAGCAGGAGCGCCAAGGCGCCCTCGTCTACAACCCCGGCGGCCCGGGCGGCTCCGGGCTGTTCTTCCCACGCCGGGTCACGACCAAGGCGCCGGTCTGGGCGAAGGTGGCCAAGGCGTACGACTTCGTGGGCTTCGACCCGCGGGGCGTCGGCAAGTCGGCGCCCATCTCCTGCGTCGACCCGCAGGAGTTCGTCAAGGCACCCAAGCTCGACCCGGTGCCCGACTCCGAGGCCGACAAGCTCGCCCAACGCAAGCTGGCCCGCGAGTACGCCGAGGGCTGCTACGAGCGCAGCGGCGCGATGCTGCCCCACATGACCACGCCGAACACCGCCCGCGACCTGGACGTCATCCGCGCCGCGCTCGGCGAGAAGCAGCTCAACTTCCTCGGCGTCTCCTACGGCACCTACCTCGGCGCGGTCTACGGCACCCTCTTCCCGGGGCACGTCCGCCGTATGGTCGTCGACAGCGTCGTCAACCCGTCACGGGAGAAGATCTGGTACCAGGCCAACCTGGACCAGGACGTGGCCTTCGAGATGCGCTGGAAGGACTGGCAGGACTGGGTCGCGAAGAACGACGCCACCTTCCACCTCGGCGACACCCGCGCCGAGGTCCAGGACAAGTGGCTTCAGCTGCGCGCCACCGCGAAGAAGAACCCCATCGGTGGCGTGGTCGGCCCGGCGGAGCTGATCTCCTTCTTCCAGAGCGCCCCGTACTACGACTCCGCGTGGGTGCCGGTCGCCACCGTGTTCAGCAAGTACGTCGCCGGTGACACCCAGGCCCTCGTCGACGCGGCCGCCCCCGACCTGTCCGACACCGCGGGCAACGCCTCCGCGGAGAACGGCAACGCCGTCTACACCGCCGTCGAGTGCGCCGACGCCAAGTGGCCCACCAGCTGGCGGAAGTGGGACCGCGACAACACCCGGCTGCACCGCGACCACCCGTTCATGACCTGGGCCAACGCCTGGATGAACCTGCCGTGCGCCACCTGGCCGGTCAAGCAGAACACCCCGCTGAACGTGAAGACCGGCAAGGGCCTGCCGCCGGTGCTGATCGTGCAGTCCGAGCGCGACGCGGCCACCCCGTACGCAGGCGCCGTCGAACTGCACGAACGCTTCAAGGGTTCCCGCCTGATCACCGAGAAGGGCGCCGGCTCGCACGGTGTCACCGGCCTGGTCAACTCCTGCATCAACGACCGGGTGGACGCCTACCTGCTCAGCGGCAAGCTGGACACCAAGGACGTGACCTGCGCCCCGCACGCCACGCCCAAGCCGTAACCGGCGGTCATACGGTGCCGGGGGCGGCCGGCGCACCAGCCGGCCGCCCCTGGTCCAACCAGGCGTCCTCGGCCGCGTAGTCGAAGAGGTCGCCGTACGCCTGGAACATCTTCGGGTACGCCTCCCGCCAGTCCCGACCGGACAGTTGGCGTTCGATCCACTCGATCGTCTCCGGGAGCGTCTCGGCGTAGCGCACCACCGGGCGGTAGCCCAGCTCCCGTTCCGCCGCCGACATGTCGCACACCACGGGCACCGGAACCGACCACGGGCTGTCGCCCACCGTCGGGGCCGGCGGGGGACCGTCGACCAGGACCGTCTCCGTCTCGACGCCCATCGCGGCGTCGATCGCGGTGGCGATCTCCAGCACCGGCGGCGCCTCGTCGTCGCAGGCGTTGAGGGCGCGCGAGCCGGGGCGGGCCGCGGCGAGACGGATCAGTTCGGCGAGGGTGTGCACGCTCACCGGGTGGAAGCGGCTCCGGCCGCCGTACGCGAGGACGCGTTGGCGGCGGCGGTCCAGGTTGCGCTTGACGAAGTACAGCTCCCGGGGCGTGCGGCAGTGCGGGCCGTGCACCGCACCGGCACGCAGCAGCGTGGTGGGCAACCGGTCGCCGGATGCGAGCAGTTCGCGTTCCAGGGCGGCCTTGCGGGTGCTGTACGACGCCTCGCCGGGCGTCACCGTCCGCTGGCTCTCCGGCAGGGGCAGCGGGTACTCGGGGAAGCCGTCCGGTTCGGCCTGGGTGTCGAAGCCGCGGCCCTTGTCGTCCTCGTACACCGACACGCTGGAGATCACCACCGCCGAGCCGATCCGCCCGGCCAGGCCGGTCAACTGCCGGGCGTGCCGGGTGTCGTAGGCGACCATGTCGACGACGAGGTCGCAGTCGTCGCCGATCAGCGCGCCCAGCGCCGCGTCGTCGTCCCGGTCCAGCCGCGCCGCCCGGACCTCCTCGGGCCAGGCCCCGTCCCGTCCGCCGCCCCGGGACGCTGCCGTCACCTCCCAGCCGTCCCGTGCGAGCTCGGCCACCGCCGGGCGCCCGATCTGGCCTGTCGCTCCGATCACCACAGCACGTTTCATGAGGTGACCGTAAGCCACAACCATCGTGCAGGCTACGGAACTTGGCTCACAGCAGAGTCAGCTGAGCGGCATCCGCCGGAACCTGCGCTCCCGCTGGTCCGCCTTCGCCGCGGTGGCCTCCGCCTTCACCACGGCCGCGTACTGGTCGACGTACTCCTGCTCGGACAGCGTCAGGATGGCGTACATGATCTCGTCGGTGACGGCGCGCAGGATGGCCTTCTCGTTCTCCATGCCGGCGTAGCGGGAGAAGTCGAGGGGCGCGCCGAAGCGGATGACCACGGGGTGGATTCGGGGGATGACCTTGCCCGGCGGCTGGGCCTCGAAGGTGCCGATCATCGCGCACGGAATGACCGGGACCCCGGCTTTGAGGGCCATCACCGCGACACCGACCTTGCCCTTGTAGAGGCGGCCGTCGTGCGAACGGGTGCCCTCGGGGTAGATGCCGAGGAGTTCAGCCTTGCGCAGTACCCCGAGGCCCTCGCGGATGGCGGCCTGGCCGGCGTCCTTGCCGGAGCGGTCCACCGGGATCTGCCCGGCGCTGCGGAAGAACGCCGCTGTCAGCCGGCCCTTGATGCCGGGGCCGGTGAAGTACTCGGCCTTCGCCAGGAAGGTGATCCGGCGCCTGAGGATCGCCGGCATCAGGAAGTGGTCCGAGAAGGACAGATGGTTGCCCGCGACGATCGCCGCGCCCGACGACGGGACGTGCTCCAGGCCCTCGATCCGGGGCCGGAAGACCAGTCTGAGCAGCGGGCCGAGCAGCACGTACTTGAGCAGGTAGTAGAACAACGGGTGGCTCCTCACTCCGTCGGTTCGGCGCACCGCAGCGTTTTCGCAGGTCAACCAGCACGTCGTGAGGTGTCAGTGTAGGCGCGGGCGGGATGGGGGGAAACCGGTACGACCCGAGTGAGCGAGCCGTACCGGGGTGCTTCAGCCGGTGGCGCCGAGCGACCAGCTCGGGTTGCTGCCGGTGAGGCGGCAGGTGAGGAAGTACAGCGGTATCGGCGGGGTGTACGGCGAGCCGTCCATGGGGGAGTGGATCAGGCGCGGGTGGTCCGTGCCCGGTTTCGGGCGGGTGGCGGTCCAGGACGGGTCGCGCATCCCGGCGCCGATCGCGTACGTGGTGCTCGGCGGCCAGGTGATCCCGATGTGCGAGCCGGCCGGGACGATCCACCACCAGTGCCGGTCGTCGCCGAAGACGCAGCCGACGCGGGGCAGAGCGTTCAGGATGCTCTCGCCGTGTTCCACGGGTGTGCCCACGGCGTCGTGGCCGAGGCTCGTGGCGAGGTGCGGGGGGATCGGGAGGCGGGGGTGGTCCTGCCGGACGGGTGCGGGGTGGAGTGTCGCCGCGGAGCGGGGCGGGTGCGGGTCACGCCTGGGCGGTCGGTGCATGCGGTACGGGTCCTTCGGCCGAGTGGGGGACGGGCCGTGCGGGGGTCGCGGGGCGGGGACGCGTCGTCGTCAGGTCGGCCCAGACGACGCGTCCGGAGCGGTTCGGGGCGGGCCGGACTCCCCAGTCGTCGCAGATCGCCTCGACCAGGAGCAGCCCGCGGCCGTTCTGGTCGTCGGGGCAGGCCTGTCGGGGCGTCGGCAGCGTGGACCCGAGGTTCTGGTCCTCGACCTCGATGCGGAGCCGGTCCCCGGTGATGTGCAGCCGGCACACGATGCGCTCGCTGCCCGAGTGGGTGACCGCGTTGGTGACGAGCTCGGAGGTCACCAGGACAGCGTTGTCGAGGTCGTCGGGGCCGGTGTGCCACGAGGTCAGCGTCTCGCGCACGGTGCGGCGGGCCGCGCCGACCGACTCCGGGGCCGCCGGGAGGACGAACGTGTGGGTGCGGTGGGCGGGCTGGTCCCCGGAGGCGAGCCGATCGAGGCCTTTCGGCCCAGGGAGTCGACCGGTGAACTCGCCCCCGGGTGACTGGGGTGTGCGCGTCGCCTTCGACGGTGCCCGGAGCGTGTGCTCGGAGCCGGGCGGCCGGCAGAAGGGGTCGGCGCCGGACAGGCGGAGGGCTTGTCTTGTGGTGGGCAGGCGGTCGGGGAGGTCGTTCCCGGGCAGTCGGTCCAGCGGGTGGGGGAGGGAGGGCGGAGCCATCGCCGTACGCCTTTCGTCTGCCATGTGGTCATCGCCGTACAGCTGTCGGTCGGCCCGGTGTGCGCGGGATGCGGAAGCGGATGACAACCCACGTATGAGAACGGCGAGTTGCGGAACGGTCTCCCCCAACTGGACCGCTCCGTCTCCCCGTTCGGCGAGCCGAGGACAGTGAGTCCACTGTGGCACCCGCCGACAACCCCTCGCAAGCGGCAAGTTGAAAATTGCAATTGGTCAAGTGCATGCTGCTCTCGCCAGGAAATGATCGAATGGCATTCCGAACGTGACCCCGTGAGACGGTGGCCCTGAGCTGACAGCGTGAGGGGGTAGGGCGTGACCGCGGAAACCGACTGGGGCGGCGCCCCTTCCGTACTGCGCATGATCCTCGGCAGACAGCTGGAGGAGCTGCGGACCCGGGCCGGACTGACCTACGAGCAGGCGGGCGCGGCCATCGGGGTCAGCCACTCCACGATCCGCCGGATGGAGGCCGCCAAGGTGGCCCGGCTCCGGCTCCCGGACGCCGAGAAGCTGCTCCAGGTCTACGGGGTGACGGACCAGCAGGAGATCGACACGTTCCTGAAGTCGGTCCGCGAGGCCAACAAGCGCGGCTGGTGGCACACCTACCGTGACGTACTGCCGGACTGGTTTGCCGCGTATCTGAGCCTGGAGCAGGCGGCGTTGCAGATCCGTGCCTACGAGAGCCAGTTCGTGCACGGTCTGCTGCAGACGGAGAGTTACGCCCGGGCCCTGCTCGGCGCCGGGAACCCGCACGCCCCGGCCGAGGCGACCGAGCGCCGGGTGGCGCTGCGGATGCGGCGCCAGGAACTGCTGACCCGTGAGGCGCCGCCGCGGCTGTGGGTCGTGATGGACGAGACCGTGCTGCGCTGGCCGGTCGGCGGCGCCGATGTGATGCGGGCGCAGATCGACCATCTGATCGAGGTGAACCGGCTGCCGCATGTGACCCTGCAGATCATGCGGTTCGCCAACGGCCCGCACCCGGCCATGCGGGCGGGCGCCTTCCACCTCTTCCGGTTCCGGGCCCGCGAACTGCCCGACATCGTCTATCTCAACGGCCTGGTGGGCGCCGTCTACCTGGACAAGAGCGAGGACGTCGTGGTGTATCGCGAGGCCCTGGACCGGCTGGGCGCCCAGGCGGCGCCCGCCAGTAAGACCGAGGCCCACCTCGGCGCGATTCGCAAGGAGCTCTGACGTGCACCACCCCATACGCAACGGCATGCCGGCCCCCGAATTGGGCGCACGTGGCTGGTCCAAGCCGTGGAGCGACGACGCCGGAGGCGCCTGCGTGGAAGTGCTGAAACTCGACGACGGGCGCGTCGCCGTCCGCCAGTCCACCGACCCCGAGGGGCCGGCGCTGGTGTTCACGCCCGGGGAGGTGTCGAGCTTCCTGACAGGTGTGAAGGCAGGAGAAGCCGACTTCCTGCTCTGACCCTCCGGTTCAATTCCCTTGCTATTGCTGAGCGTTCCCCGCAGAACCCCCGACCCGAATGGGAGACACGGCGTTGCCTGACAACGGATGGCCGGCCGACCGTATCGACACCGAGAACGCGCACTCCGCGCGGATCTACGACTACATCCTGGGTGGCAAGGACTACTACCCCGCGGACCAGGAGGCGGGCGACGCCATGTCCCGGGAGTGGCCCGCCCTGCCCATCCACATGCGGGCCAACCGCGACTGGATGAACCGCGCCGTGCGCTGGCTCGCCGAGGAGGCGGGGATGCGCCAGTTCCTCGACATCGGCACCGGCATACCCACCTCGCCCAACCTCCACGAGATCGCCCAGGCGGTGGCTCCCGAGTCGCGTGTCGTCTACGTCGACAACGACCCCATCGTCCTGACCCTCTCCCAGGGCCTGCTGGCCAGCACCCCCGAGGGACGGACCTCGTACATCGAGGCCGACTTCCGCGAGCCGGGCAGCATCCTGGACGCCCCCGAACTGCGCGAGACGCTCGACCTCACGCAGCCGGTGGCCCTCACCGTGATCGCGATCGTCCACTTCATCCTCGACGAGGACGACGCGGTCGGCATCGTCCGCCGCCTGCTGGAGCCGCTGCCCTCGGGCAGCTACCTGGCGATGTCCATCGGCACCGCCGAGTTCGCGCCGGAGGAGGTGGGCCGCGTCGCCCGCGAGTACGCCGCCCGCAACATGCCGATGCGGCTGCGCACCATCGACGAGGCCCACGAGTTCTTCGACGGCCTGGAACTCGTCGAACCCGGCATCGTCCAGGTCCACAAGTGGCACCCGGACGGCATGGGCGAGCAGGGGATCCGGGACGAGGACATCGCCATGTACGGGGCGGTGGCGCGCAAGCCGTGAGCCCTGAGCGGTAGTTCGTGCGGGCCGGGGCCGACGTATGGCCCCGGCCCGGTCACTGGGGTGGGCCCCAGGCCCCCAGGCTCACATCCAGTCGTCGCGCCCCGGATCGCCGCCCGCCGCCACGACGGCCAGCCGGTCGGTGTAGTGCGTCCAGCCCTCCTGGTGGGCGGCGGACGCCTCGGGGGAGGGCAGGCCGCTGTGGACCAGGCGGAGCAGGGTGCCCTCGGGGACCGGTTCCAGGGTGATCTCGACCGTCGTCGAGCCGGGCGGAATCGGCATCCCGCCCTCGGTCCAGCCCCAGGTGAAGACCAGCCGCTTGGGCGGGTCGATCTCGACGAAGCGGCCCTCGGCGACGTTCTCGCCGGTGACGTTGGTGCGGTAGGCACCGCCGGGCTCGAACGTGAACTCGCCGTCCTTGCCCATCCAGGACAGCCACTTGTCCCGGTCGGTGAAGAAGGAGAACACCGTTTCCGGCCGGGCGGCGATGCGCCGCTCCAGGGTGACCACGTTCGCGTTCACGAGCCCTGCCCTTCGTCCTGCCCCGAGCGCTCGGCCGCTTCTGCCGCCTCGGCCAGCCCGGCCAACGTGTCGAGTTTCGCGGCCCACATCGACTGCAGATAGTCGGCCAGCGGGCCCAGGGCCTCGCGGTCCGCCCGGTAGAAGCGTTTCTTGCCGTCCTGGCGCAGCGTAACCAGGCCGGAGTCCCGCAGCACCTTGAGGTGCTGGGAGACCGCCCCGAACGTGACGTCGAACCGCTCGGCGATCTCGCCCGCGGACAGCTCCGCGTCCCACACCAGCCGCAGAATCTCCCGCCGCCGGGGCTCGGCGACCGCCCGTACCGCATCCATGCCCGTCATTTTAGTCGCCGCTACAGTTTGCGCTTCGCGGGCACTTCATTTTAGTCTCGGCTAAAGCAAGGTGGGTCACTCAAGCAAGGATCACGACATGGCGGACATAGCGATGCAGCTGCACATAGCGGCCGACCCGGAGACCGTGTACCGGGCGATCTCGACGACCGACGGCATCCACGGCTGGTTCACCACGACCGCCACTGCCGAGCAGGGCGTGGACGGCCGGCACGAGCTGAGCTTCCCCGGCGTGCCCGAGCCCTGGCGGCTCCGCGTCACCGAGGCCGAGCCCGGCAAGCGGCTCGTGCTGACCGGCGAGAACGGCCCCTGGCACGGCACCGTGCAGACGTACGAGGTCCTGGCCCGGCCCGAGGGCGACGTCACCCTGCGTTTCACCCACAGCGGCTTCCCGGCGGTCGACGACGCCTACCGGGACTTCACCTACGGCTGGGCGACCAAGTTCGTCCAGCTCAAGGCGTACGCCGAGACCGGCGAGCCCGCGCCCTTCTTCTCGTAGCCCGCAGTTCCCACCAGCCGTAGTTCCCCTCAGCCGCAAGGAGGAAGAACCCATGAACACCCTCCACCCCGCCCTCCAGGAGTGCACCGGCGCCGTCGTCGCCCTCGTGTCCGGCGTTCGGGCCGACCAGCTCACCGACCGCACGCCGTGCGAGAAGTTCACCGTCGCCGAGCTGCTCGACCACCTCGGCGGCACCCTGCTCTCCTCCGCGCGGGCGGCGCGTAAGGAGCCCCAGGAGGACACCGGTGTCTCGGCGATGTCGCCGGCCGCCGTGGCCGAGGCGGCCGAGCTGGCCGCGGCCGCGTGGGCCGAGCCGGCGGCGTACGAAGGCAGCACGCACTTCGGGCCCGGCGAGATGCCCGCCGCCTTCGCCGCGTCGATCACGCTGCAGGAACTCGCCCTGCACGGCTGGGACCTGGCCCGCGCCACCGGCCTGTCGTTCACCCTCGGCGCCGAGACCGCGCAGGCCGTCCTCGGTGTGGTCGAGCAGATCGCCGAGCAGGCCCGGACCAACGGCGGCTACGGACCGGCCGTGCCCGTGCCGGCCGACGCCCCCGCACTCCACCGCGCGCTCGGTGTCAGTGGCCGGAATCCTGAGTGGAGCTGACCATCCGCCGAGACACCCCGGAGACCGGCATGAGCATCGACGTGACGGCGGAGCGCGTCATCGGGCTGCCGCCCGAGCGCGTCGCCGCGTACGCCATGGACTGGCGTCACGACCACGAGTGGACGCAGGGCATCCGTACGGCGGAGCTGACCCGGGAGGCGGACACGGGCGGCTTCGGCGTCGGCGCCGAGGTGACGCGTACGGCCCGTTTCCTCGGGCGGCGGATCGACTACGTCCTGAGCGTCGCGGCGTACGACCCGCCGCGGCTGCTGGACATGGTGTCCGTGGCGGGGCCGATGCCGATGCACGTCACCTACACCTTCGACCCGCATCCCGACGGCACGCACGCCCGGATCCGGGTGCGGGGGGATGCCGGAAAGTTCTACCGGCTGGCCGCGCCCGTCATGGCCCGGCAGGTCCGCTCGTCGATCGGCAAGGACCTGCGGGACCTGGCGCGCAGGCTGGGGACCTGACGCAGGACGGCGTCCGCCGGTTTTCCGCGCCCGCGTCAGTCCGCGAAGCCGGTCAGCGGCTGCTCCGCCCAGATGACCTTGCCGTCGGGGACGAACCGGGTGCCCCACCGCTGGGTGAGCTGTGAGACCAGCAGCAGTCCGCGCCCGCCCTCGTCCGTGGTGCGCGGATGGCGCAGATGCGGTGCGGTGGCGCCGCCGTCGAAGACCTCGCAAGCCAGCGTGCCCGCCTTGATCAGCCGCAGCCGGATCGGGCCGGTGGAGTGCCGGATGGCGTTGGTGACCAGCTCGCTCACGACCAGCTCGGTGGTGAAGGTCAGCTCCTCCAGCCCCCACTCCGACAGCTGCCGGCAGGCCGACTTGCGGGCGTCGGCGACCACCGCCGGATCGCTGGGCAGGTCCCAGCTCGCCACCTGTTCGGCGCCGAGCAGCCGGGTGCGGGCCATCAGCAGGGCCACGTCGTCGTGCGGCCGGGCGGGCACCAGCGCGTCGACCACGGCCCGGCAGCGCTGGTCCAGCGACGGCGCGGGCCGCTGCAGCGCGCCTCGCAGCCGGTCCCGGCTCACGTCGATCGCCCACGCCCCGTCGTCGCCGGCCAGCAGCCCGTCGGTGTGCAGCGCGAGCGTGGTGCCCTCGGCCAGCGTCACCTCCACCGCCTCGAACGGCGGCCCGCCCACGCCGAGGGCCGGTCCCTGCGGCAGCTCCACGAACGTGACCTTGCCGTCCGGCCCGATCACCACCGGTGTGGGATGCCCGGCGGCGGCCATCGTGCACCGGCCGTCGACCGGGTCGTAGACGACGTACACGCAACCCGAACCGACAGCCTGGGAGCTGTCCGCGTCCTCCGCCTGCGGCCCGCACTGGTTGCCCGCGTCCGGTACGACACCCTCCTCGGGCGCGCCCAGGGCGACCAGGTCGTCGAGGTGGCCGAGGACTTCCTCCGGCGGCAGGTCCAGCGCCGCGAGGGTGCGTACGGCGGTCCGCAGCCGCCCCATCGCCGCCGCCGCGTGGATGCCGTGCCCGGTGACCTCGCCCACCACCAGGGCGACCCGCGCCCCCGACAGCGGGATCAGGTCGTACCAGTCCCCGCCGAGGCCGGTCAGCTCGTCGGCGGGCCGGTAGCAGGCCGTCACCTCCGCGGCCTCCTGCTCCGGCAGCCGGTGCGGCAGCAGGCTGCGCTGCAGGACCAGGGCCGCGTCCCGTTCGCGGGTGTAGCGCCGGGCGTTGTCCACGCACACGGCCGCCCGGGAGACGAGATCCTCGGCGAGGCTCAGGTCGCCCTCGTCGAAGGGCTCGTGGCGGCGGCGCCGGAAGAAGGTGGTGACGCCGAGGGTGACGCCCCGTGCGCGGATCGGTACGGTCATCGCGCTGTGCAGGCCCAGCTCGATGAAGATGGACCGCCGGCCGCCGCGGGCGTCCGTGGCCCACTGCTCGGCGAGCGGGTCGAGCCGCTCCTCGCGCCAGGAACTGCCTGTTGTCAGCGAGCGGATCGGCGGCGATCCCGCCATATACGAGGCCACCTCGCCGATCTCCACGACGGCCTCCGGGATGGACCGGTCGAGCGAGCGCTGACCCGCCCGGCGCAGCCGCACCGGGTCCGTTTCGCGTGGCGGCCCGAGTTCCGGTTCCGCGCCGCGCAGCACCGACTCCAGCAGGTCCACGGTCACGAAGTCGGCGAGTTCGGGCACCGCCACGTCGGCCAGTTCCTGCGCGGTCCGCGTGATGTCCAGGGTGCGGCCGATGCGCTCCCCGGCCCGGTCGAGCAGGGCGAGCCGCTGGCGGGCGCGGTGCCGGTCGCTGATGTCGACGACGGTGTAGTACACGCCCATGGGGCGGCCGTGGCCGTCGTCGAGGCGGGTGAACGTCATCATGTGGGCGGTCTCGCGGAAGGGGGCGGACCGTACGTGGCCCACGTGCTCGAAGTCCAGGACCGGCTCGCCGGTCGCGAGGACGTGCAGCATCTGCGCCTCGATCGCCTCGGCGTCCAGGCCCGGCTGGATGTCCGCCAGGCGCAGGCCGAGCCGGTGGCTGGGCGGTCCGCCGCCGAACCTGGCGAGGGCGGCGTTCGACCAGACGTAGCGCAGGTTGGTGTCGACGATCGCTATGCCGATCGGGGAGCGGGCCACCAACTGCTCCAGCATGCCGCGGCTCATGTCCCAGCCGGGGGCGTCGCCCAGTTCCGACAGCAGCACCAGCCAGCGGGAGGGGCCCTGCGTCTCCAGTGCCGAGGTGATCCTGACCATCACCCGGACCGGCATCCCGTTGTCGCGCCGGGCCGTCAGCAGGCCCGCCCAGCCGTCGTCCCTGCGGCACCGCTCGACCAGCTCCGGTACCCGTGCCGCGTCCTCGGGCATCAGCAATTCGGCGACACCCAGGCCCACCGCCTCGGCGGGGCCGTACCCCAGCAGGCGCTGGGCGTTCCTGGTCCAGCTCGTCACCACGCCCTGGGCGTCGAGCAGCACGGGAGCGGCGTCCGCCACGTCGAACCGCCGACGGTCGACGTCGCGCTCCTCGAATGTGCCCACGGTTGACCTCTCTGTCGCTGAGAGTGGTCTACCACCTCTTGCCCCCATCTTCACCCCTGCGGGGGCGGGGCTGCCGCGCGGGGGACCACCTGCGGGGAGAGGGGCGGGGCGGGCGGTCGCGTGGAGGGCTGGGTGGGGGCGCTATTCGCGGCGGGCGGGTCTAGGTGAAGGCCGTCGCCTGCCGCCGCGCGGGGGCTGCTTGGTGGGTGGGTCTGGGTGGAGGTCGTCGATCGCTGCCGTGCGGGGGCTGCTTGGGGTGGGTGGGTCTGGGTGAAGGCTGTCGATCGCTGCCGCGCGGGGGCTGTTCGCGGTGGGCGAGGCCCGCGTGAAGGCCGTCGATCGCTGCCGCCGTGCAGGGGCTGTTCGCGGTGGGCGGGGCCTGGTTGAAGGCCGTCGCCTGCTGCTACGTAGGGGCTGCTTGCGGTGGCGGGGCCTGGGGGAACCGTTCGTCCGCTGCCGCGCGCAGGGGCTGCTCGCGGCGGGCGAGACCTGCGTGAAGGCAGGCCGTCGACCGCCCCCGCGTGAAGCCGCCGCCGCGTGAAGCCGCCGCCGCGTGAAGCCGCCGCCGCGTGAAGCCGCCGCCACGCGAAGCCGCCGCCACGCGAAGTCGCCCCCACGCGAAGCCGCCCCCGCCCCGCCCCCTCAGGCCTGCCCCAACACCACCCCCAGCGCCCCCACCGCCGAGCGCAGTTCCTCCGTCGTGATGGTCAGCGGAGGTGCGAGCCGGATCGTCGAGCCGTGTGTGTCCTTCACCAGCACGCCCTCACGCATCAGGCGTTCGCTGATCTCGCGCCCGGTGCCGATCGCCGGGTCGATGTCGACCCCCGCCCACAGCCCGCGCGCCCGGAAGCCGACGATGCCCTTGCCGACCAGCCCCTCAAGGGCGCCCCGCAGGACAATGCCCAGTTCCGCGGCCCGGCGCTGGTACTCGCCCGTCTCCAGTAGCTCGACCACCGCCGTGCCGACCGCGGCGGCCAGCGGGTTGCCGCCGAACGTCGAACCGTGCTCACCGGGCCGCAGCACCCCGAGCACCTCCCGGCGCGCGACCACCGCCGACACCGGCACGATGCCCCCGCCCAGCGCCTTGCCGAGCAGCAGCACATCGGGGACGACGTCCTCGTGCTCGACGGCGAGCGTGCGGCCCGTACGGCCGAGGCCCGACTGGATCTCGTCCGCGATGAACAGGCACCCCTTGCGCCGCGTCAGCTCCCGCACGCCCGCCAGATAGCCGTCGGACGGGATGAGCACGCCCGCCTCGCCCTGGATCGGCTCGATCAGCACGGCGGCCGTCGTCTCGTCGACCGCCGCCTCCAGCGCCGCCAGGTCGTCGTACGGCACGATCCGGAAGCCCGGCGTGAACGGGCCGAACCCCGCCCGAGCGGTCTCGTCCGTCGAGAAGCTCACGATCGTCGTCGTACGGCCGTGGAAGTTCTCCGCCGCCACCACGATCGTCGCCCGGTCGGCGGGGACGCCCTTCACGTCGTACGCCCACTTGCGGGCCACCTTGATGCCGCTCTCCACCGCCTCCGCGCCGGTGTTCATGGGCAGCACCATGTCCAGGCCGGTCAGCTCGGCCAGCCGCTCGGCGAACTCGGCGAGCCGGTCGTTGTGGAAGGCCCGGGAGGTCAGGGTCAGACGGTCGAGCTGGCGGTGGGCCGCGTCGATCAGGGCGGGGTGGCGGTGGCCGAAGTTGAGGGCCGAGTAGCCGGCCAGCATGTCGAGGTAGCGGCGGCCCTCGACGTCCTCCACCCATGTGCCCTCGGCGCGGGCGACGACCACGGGCAGCGGGTGGTAGTTGTGCGCGAGCACCGGCTCCTCGGCGCGGATCAGCTCGGCGGAGTCGCGGGTACGGGCGGGTGCGGTCATGAACGGATCTCCCGGATTTCCTGGGTGCAGCACTTGATGCCCCCGCCGGCCTTGTGGAACTCCGACAGGTCCACGGGGACGGGCAGGTAGCCGCGGTCGGCGAGCTGCGCGGCGAGGCCCTCGGCGCGGGGTGAGATGAAGACGTGATGTCCGTCGGAGACGGAGTTGAGCCCGAACGCCATCGCGTCCTCGCGGGTGCCGAGCACCGCGTCCGGGTACAGCCGCGCGAGCACCTCACGGCTGCCGGGCGAGAACGCGTCCGGGTAGTACGCGATGTTCTCCTCGTCGAGCACGAACAGCGCCGTGTCGAGGTGGTAGAAGTACGGATCCACCAGGGTCAGGGAGATCACCGGCACACCGAGGAACTCCTGCACCTCGCGATGCGCCTCGCGGGTGGTGCGGAAGCCGGTGCCGGCCAGCACGTACCGGCCCGTCGGGACGAGGTCGCCCTCGCCCTCGCAGACGTTCTCCGGGCGGTAGACGTCGAAGCCCGCCGCCTTGAACCAGGTGTCGTAGTAGCCGGACTCGGGGCGCCGCTCGGGCGCGTGGAAGAGGGAGCCGAAGACGCGGCCGTCGACGACGACCGCCGAGTTGGCGGCGAAGACCATGTCCGGCAGACCGGGCACCGGCGGCACGGTGTCGACGGTGTGGCCGTGGTCCTCGTAGGCGCGGATCAGCGTCCGCCACTGCTGCTGGGCCAGAGCGACGTCGACCCGGACGTCGGGGTCCATCCAGGGATTGATCGCGTACTGCACGGCGAAGTGTCTGGGTTCGCAGACGAGGAAGCGCCGCCGGCGCGGCACACGGATTTCGGGCACAGAGGGGTTCCTCCGCTTCCTGCGGTGTCGACTGGGGGTGACACCACGGTAGGAACGGCGGAAAGGACCGACAAGAAACAAAAGCTGCGTGTCCGCGCAGGATCGCTGCGTTGTTTCCGGCCTCAGCGCACGTCTGGTGCGCGCTCCGGCGCGGGCTGGCTCGCACCCGCCTCCGGACTCTCCGGGATCAGATGGGACAGCACCATCACACTGATCGTCTTCCGGATGAACGGCTCCGTACGGATCCGCTCCAGCACCTCCTCGAAGTGCTCCACGTCCCGCGCCCGCACATGCAGCAGCGCGTCCGCGCCGCCGGTCACCGTCATCGCCGCCGCGATTTCGGGATACCCCCGCACCACCTCCGCCAGCCGCCGGGGCGGCGCCGCGCCCTCGCAGTACACCTCGACATACGCCTCGGTACGCCAGCCCAGCGCCGACGGCTCCACGGTCGCCGTGAACCCGGTGATCACGCCGGTCTCCCGCAGCCGGTCCACCCGGCGCTTCACGGCCGTCGAGGACAGCCCGATCGCCGCGCCGATCTCGGCGAAGCTCGTCCGGGAGTTCGCCATCAGCGCGGTGATGATCTTCCGGTCCAGTTCGTCGAAGGGCGCCGGCCTGCTGTTCATAACAGCACTGTATCCAGCGCGAACGTCCACCTCCGGCCCGTGTGCAGGCGGACGAATCGCACCTAGACTCCACGTTCATGCTGCGCGCCCTGGCTGTCGACGACGAACGACCCTCACTTGAGGAACTCGTGTACCTGCTGAACGCGGATCCGCGGATCGGCAGCGCCGAGGGTGCCGGCGACGCGACCGAGGCGCTGCGCCGGATCACCCGCGCCCTGGAGTCCGGACCGGACGGACCCGAGGCCATCGACGTCGTCTTCCTCGACATCAACATGCCCGGTCTCGACGGACTGGACCTGGCCCGGCTGCTCACCGGCTTCGCCCAGCCGCCGCTTGTAGTCTTCGTCACCGCGCACGAGGACTTCGCCGTGCAGGCCTTCGACCTCAAGGCGGTCGACTACGTGCTGAAACCCGTCCGCAAGGAGCGGCTCGCCGAGGCCGTACGCCGGGCCGTCGAGCAGCGCGGCACCTCTTCCGCGCCCCGCATCCCCGTCCACGAGCCCGACCCGGACCAAATCCCCGTCGAGCTGGGCGGCGTGACCCGTTTCGTCGCCGTCGACGACATCACCCACGTCGAGGCCCAGGGCGACTACGCCCGCCTGCACACCGGCAAGGGCAGCCACCTGGTCCGTATCCCGCTGTCCACCCTGGAGGAGCGCTGGCGCTCTCGCGGCTTCGTGCGCATCCACCGCCGCCACCTGGTCGCCCTGCGCCACATCGGCGAACTCCGTCTCGACGCGGGCACGGTCAGTGTCCTGGTCGGCACGGAGGAACTCCAGGTCAGCCGCCGCCACGCGCGCGAGCTGCGGGACCTGCTCATGAGGAGGTCGTGACGGTGCCCCAGGAACCCACCGAACGCCGCGTGGTCGTCACCGGCCCGCCCCGCCGCACCCGCCGCGCCTCGGGTTACTACCGCCCGCGCACCGAGATCGACGAGCAGACCACCCTCGGCCACACCTACGTCCGCTCCCTGATGCGCACCCAACTCCGCGCCGCCTTCACGGTGTTCGCGGTCCTCGTCCTGCTGGTCGGCCCCCTGCCCCTGGTGTTCGCCACCACGCCCAACGCCCGCCGCCTGGAGTGGCTGGTCCTCGGCTTCTGCCTGTACGCGCCGCTGGTGCTGCTGGCCCGCTGGTACGTCGGCCGCGCCGAACGCAACGAACGGGACTTCGTCCGCCTGGTCGAGGACCGCTGAGGACGTCGACCCGTGTACTCCGGATACGCCGTTCCCGCCGTCGCCCTCGTCGTCGTGGCGACCGTCCTCGTCGGCGCCTTCGGCCTGCGCATATCCCGGACCACCTCCGATTTCTACGTCGCCTCCCGCACCGTCGGCCCCCGTCTGAACGCTGCCGCGATCAGCGGTGAGTACCTGTCCGCCGCGTCCTTCCTCGGCATCGCGGGACTGGTCCTCGTCCAGGGTCCGGACATGCTCTGGTACCCGGTCGGATACACCGCCGGATACCTGGTCCTCCTCGTGTTCGTCGCCGCCCCCCTGCGCCGCTCCGGCGCCTACACGCTGCCCGACTTCGCCGAGGCCCGCCTCGCCTCCCAGGCGGTACGGCGGCTCGCGGGCGCCTTCGTCGTCGGCGTCGGCTGGCTGTACCTGCTGCCCCAGCTCCAGGGCGCCGGGCTCACGCTGACCGTCCTGACCGGCGCGCCCGACTGGCTCGGCGGGATCATCGTCGCCGTCGTCGTGACCGCGATCGTCGCGGCGGGCGGCATGCGCAGCATCACGTTCGTGCAGGCCTTCCAGTACTGGCTGAAGCTCACCGCCCTCCTGGTCCCCGCCCTCTTCCTCGTCCTTGCCTGGCAGGGCGACGGCGCTCCCCGCAACGCCTTCGACGAACCGGCCGCCTTCCGCGAACAGCGGGTCGTCCGCGTCGACGACACCCTCGACCTGAAGCTCGACAAGCCGCTGACGGTGACGGTCAGCGGCACGGTCGACGGGCGTGCGTACGAGGAGCAGCGGCTCGACCTGCCCGCCGGCACCCACCGCATCGAACAGAGCACCCGCCTCACGTTCGACAAGGGCACGCCCGTCCCCAGGGCCGACCCCGCGAGCGGCGGCGGGATGTCACCGTCGCGGGCCGAGAACCGTGCGGAACGCCCGCTCTACGCCACGTACGGACTGATCCTCGCCACCTTCCTCGGCACCATGGGCCTGCCGCACGTCGTCGTCCGCTTCTACACCAGCCCGCACGGCGTCGCCGCCCGCCGGACGACGGTCGCCGTGCTCGCCCTCATCGGCGGCTTCTATCTGCTGCCGCCGGTGTACGGCGCCCTCGGCCGTCTCTACGCCCCCGAACTCACCCTCACCGGCGACGCGGACGCGGCGGTCCTGCTGTTGCCGGAACGCATGATCGGGGGCGTCGGCGGCGATCTGCTGGGCGCGCTGGTGGCGGGCGGGGCCTTCGCGGCGTTCCTGTCGACGGCGTCGGGGCTGACCATGGCGGTGGCGGGCGTGCTCGCGCAGGACGTCCTGCCCGCGCGGGGCGTGCGGCACTTCCGGCGCGGCACGGTCCTCGCGATGGCCGCGCCGCTCGTGGCGAGCGTGCTGGTCGGCGGGCTGCCGGTGGCGGACGCGGTGGGGCTGGCCTTCGCCGTGTCGGCGTCGTCGTTCTGCCCGCTGCTGGTGCTCGGCATCTGGTGGCGTCGGCTGACTCCGCCGGGCGCGGCGGCCGGGATGCTGGTGGGAGGCGGTTCGGCGTTCCTGGCGGTCGCCGCGACCATGGCGGACTTCCCCGGCGCGGGCCCCCTGCACGCCCTGCTCGCCTGGCCCGCCCTGTGGTCGGTCCCGCTGGGCTTCCTCACGATGGCGCTGGTGTCCCTGGCGACCCCAAGCCGGGTCCCGGCGGGGACGGCGGCGATCCTGGCGCGATTCCATCTGCCGGAGGAAGTACGGGCGGAGGTGAAGGCATGAGCGAGCCCCGCCGGGTGCCGGGAGCCGCTGGGACCTTGCCGCCGAGCGTGGTTCTGGTGCGGGCGCATGTGAGTGACCGCTCGGGTGTCCTGGGAGAGGTGGCGGCATGAGTGAGTCCCGTCGGGTGCCGGTAGCCGCTGGGGCCTGTCTCGTCGGCCTGGGGCACGTCGGGGTCCGGTGCGGGAGGGCGGGCGATGGCTTCGCGGGCTCGGTTGCTGGCGTGGTTCTGCTGCGGGCGGATGTGAGTGACCGCTCGGGTTTCCTGGGAGAGGTGGCGGCATGAGTGAGTCCCGCCGGGTGCCGGTAGCTGCTGGGGCCTGTTTCGTCGGCCCGGGGGACGTCGGGGTCCGGCGCGGGAGGGCGGGCGATGGGTCCGCGGGCTCGGGGGCTGGCGCGGTACTGCCGCATGCGGATGTGGGCGACGGCCCGGACGGGGTGGCGGCATGAGTGGGTTCGTTGCCGGGCTCTGTGTTGCCGTGCTTCCGCTGCTCGCCGCGGGCTTCTGGCTGGGGCGGCGCACGGCTCGCCCCGAGAGCCTCGGCGGTCTCGGCACCCCCGTCGAGCACGCCACCTTCCAGACCCTGCACACCGCGTCCCTCGCCGCGCCCGCGCTGCGGGCCGGGCTCACGGAGGAAACGGCCCGTAAGTCCGCCCGCAGACTGCGCTCACTGCTCGGCACGGACGCCCTGTGCCTCACCGACGACACGCATGTCCTCGCCTGGGACGGCGTGGGCGCCCATCACCGCGCCGAGATCATGGAATGCCTCACCGGCCCCCTGGAGACCGGCCGCGGCGAAGCCTTCCCCCTGACCTGCGACGCCCCCGACTGCACCCTGCGCTGGGCCGTCGTCGCCCCCCTCACCGTTGACGACCGCGTCCATGGCGCCCTCGTCGCCTGCGCGCCCCGCGAGTCCGCCGTCCTCGTCCGCGCGGCCGGCGAGGTGGCCCGCTGGGTCTCCGTACAGCTCGAACTCGCCGACCTCGACCAGTCCCGCACTCGCCTCATCGAGGCCGAGATCAAGGCCCTGCGCGCCCAGATCTCCCCGCACTTCATCTTCAACTCGCTCGCGGTCATCGCCTCATTCGTCCGCACCGACCCCGAGCGCGCCCGCGAACTGCTCCTGGAGTTCGCCGACTTCACCCGCTACTCGTTCCGCCGGCACGGCGACTTCACCACCCTCGCCGACGAACTCCACGCCATCGACCACTACCTGGCGCTCGTCCGCGCCCGCTTCGGCGACCGCCTCTCCGTCACGCTCCAGATCGCCCCCGAAGTCCTCCCGGTCGCCCTGCCCTTCCTCTGCCTCCAGCCGCTCGTCGAGAACGCCGTCAAGCACGGCCTCGAAGGCAAGGCCGACAAGTGCCACATCAGCATCACCGCCCAGGACACCGGCGCCGAAGCCCTCGTGGTGATCGAGGACGACGGCGCCGGAATGGACCCCGACCTGCTGCGCCGCATCCTCGCCGGGGAGGTCAGCCCCTCGGGCGGCATCGGACTGTCCAACGTCGACGACCGGCTGCGGCAGGTCTACGGCGACGACTACGGCCTCGTCATAGAGACCGCCGTCGGCGCGGGCATGAAGGTCACCGCCCGGCTGCCGAAGTACCAGCCGGGGGTGCACTCGGCGGGGCGGGTCACCCGCGAGTGAGCGGCCTCAGGTGCTGCGGGTGGCCACCATCCCGAGGGTGATCAGGCCCAGCACGACCCAGCCGAACCACAGCCAGCCGTTGCTGCCGAGCGCCACCGTGTAGGCGGTCACCACGACGAGTCCGCCGACGGTGAGCACCCCCATCGCTTTCGTAGAACCGTCCGTAGAACCGGGCATCGCAACACCCTCCTCATGGTTCGTCCCCTCCCATGGTGCCCCCGTTCTGCTTCCGTACGGTGCACACGGCGAAATGAGTGCCGGAATTCCAGGACCCCTCGCTCGTCCAGGACCCGGCCTCGTAGACGGAAGGGTCGAATCCGTAGTCGGTGGGCGATACGTCCCGTGCGCACGCCGCGTCCGAGCGGGTACGCGCCTGCGTGAGCGTGAGTCCCGCATCGAGCCGAGTGAAACCGAGCACCTGTTCGTCGTACGAGCCCTCGCAGGAGGCCAGCCGGACGTCCCGGTTCGAACGGGCGTCCAGGCAGTCCCGCCGCTGCATGGTCGCCGTGTCCGCGAACGCCGACCCCAGCCGCCGATGGCTCCCCAGCGGCCCGTACACCGGCCCGCGCCCGCCCAGCACCAGACAGGCGGCCCGCCGCCCGGCCACCTCGAACTCGGCCCGCGTCGGCACCACGGCGAAACCACGCACGTCCGCCAGCCGCTCCCGGATCTCCCGCGTCAGCTCCTCGCACCGGCCCGGCGCCACCTGCCCCGCCTCCTCCGCCGACGCCGCCTCGACTAAGCCCATGACCTGCCCGTCGGGCGCCTTGTCCCGGCACGTCGGGTCCAGCGCCAGCCGGGGCGTGCCCGTGAAACGCGGCCCGGGCCAGTCGGCCAGCACGCAGTCGCCCTCCTTGAGCGGCTCGGCGAGCCCCACGGTGTGGCCGTACGGCGCCGCGGCCGCGCCGCCGCTGCCCTCCGCCCGGTCGGCCAGCGCGTACCAGACGCCGCCCAGCGCCAGCACCAGCCCGAGCCCACCGGCGACGGCGGCCTGAAGCGCCCGGGGCCGGGTGCGCCGACGTTGTCCCGTCACCGATGGCAGATCCGACGCCTCCCCCAGTGGGGCTGCGACCCGAGATCCGTCCGCGTCCGCACGGACCCGTCGCCCTGCGGCGTCACGATCCGCGCCAGCGCGGCCTCCGCCTCCGGCGCCGCGACCCGCCGTACCGGATCCTTCACGAGCAGCGCCCGCAGTACGGGTTCCAGCGCGCCCGCGCGCACCGGCGGCCGCGGTTCGTCCGTGACCACGGCGGTGAACTCCGCCGGCGGCGATTCCCACTCGAAGGGGCCGTGGCCCTCGACGCCGTAGTACAGGGTGCAGCCCAGCGAGAACAGATCGGCGGCGGGCGTGGGCGGCCCGCCGGTCGCCCGCTCCGGCGCCGCTGCCGAGCCGGTGGAGATGCCGTAGCCGGTGAGCAGGACGCGTCCGTACGGTGCCCCGGCGCGGTCCGGCGCCAGCAGGATGTTCGCCGGTTTCACATCCCGGTGCGTCAGGCCCCGGTCGTGTCCGGCGGTCAGGGCGTCGAGCACGGCCAGGCCGATCCGGGCGCACTCGGCCGGGGCGAGCGGCCCGCGCCGGGTGCCGAGATCGCGCAGGTCGACGGATCCGGCCACGTACTCCATCACGATCCACGGCACGCCCTCGTGCTCCAGCACGTCGAGCACGGTCACCACATGCGGATGACCGCGCAGTCCGACCACAGCTGGGTCACGGAACACGCTCTCCTCGAGCGCGACCTCGCAGGCAAGTCTCCGGTCGTGGGCCAACCACACATGACCCGTGCCGCCGAGCCGGTGCAGCAGCACATAACGACCGACGATGACCCGGCCCTGCTAATGAAGGGAACCACCCGAAAAGGCAGGTCAGCGGCTGCGTGCGTTCAGTGAGGCCAAATAGGCGTTGTACGCCTCGAGTTCCTTGTCGCCGTCGCGGTCGGCGGCCCGGTCCTTGCGCCGCGCCTGCCGCTGCTCGGAGGCATGCCACTGGAACAGCAGCGCGATAAGCACCAGAACCGACGGGATCTCACTGAACGCCCAGGCGATACCGCCGGCCGCGTTCTGGTCGGCGAGCGCGTCGATGCCGAGCGAGGCGGGCGGGTCGGCGTAGGTGTCGATCATCGGCGTCGACGCCATCATCAGCGCGATGCCGAAGAAGGCGTGGAACGGCATGCCCGCGAACAGCTCCAGCATCCGCATCAGATGGCCGGGCCGGTGCGGCCCCGGGTCCACGCCGATGATCGGCCAGAAGAACACCAGGCCCACGGCGAGGAAGTGCACCATCATCGCGATGTGCCCCGGCTTGGATCCCATCAGGAAGTCGAAGATCGGGCTGAAGTACAGCGCGTAGAGGCTGGCGATGAACAGCGGGATCGTGAACGCCGGGTGCGTGATGATCCGCATGTACCGGCTGTGCAGCAGCGCCAGCAGCAGCTCACGGGGACCCTTGTGGCCCCGGGCGGCGGGCGGCAGCGCGCGCAGCGCGAGCGTGATCGGGCCGCCGAGCAGGATCAGGATCGGCGACAGCATGCTGATCACCATGTGCTGCACCATGTGCACGCTGAACATGACCATGCCGTAGTCGTTCAGCTGGGTGCACATCATGAGCCCGATGGTCAGCACACCGGTGACGAAGGACACGGTCCGCCCGAGCGGCCACTTGTCCCCGCGCCGCCGCAGCCGGACGACACCCCACCCGTACAGCGCGAGCCCCAACAGACAGGCCACGAGAAAGAACGGCTCCGCCGACCACTGAAGCCCCCGCCCCAGCGTGAACGGCGGCAAGTCCATGGTCATGCCGTGCCCGCTGTGATCCATCCGACGGCTCCTGTTTCGTGGGGGTTGTGCGTTTACGTCCGCCCCAAGACTAGAACCGCGTCCGGTAACACTTGCGACCGGGGTGACTGCATGCCTTCAGGGGCGCGGGGAACTGCGCGACCAGCCCCCCACAACCCGCACCCGCCGGACGGCTAAAGCACACACTCCGCTTCGGCGTACCGAGACTCCGGCACAGTCTTCAGCGTCTCCACAGCCTCAGCCAAAGACACCATCACGATCTCGGTCCCCCGCAGAGCCGTCATCTTCCCGAACTCCCCCCGATGCGCCGCCTCCACCGCATGCCACCCGAACCGCGTAGCAAGCACCCGGTCATAAGCCGTAGGCGTACCACCCCGCTGCACATGCCCGAGAATGACCGGCCGCGCCTCTTTCCCGAGCCGGTTCTCCAGCTCGATGGACAGTTGCCGGGCGACCCCCGCGAACCTCTCGTGCCCGTAGATGTCCTTGCCGCCCTCGTCGAACGCCATCGTGCCGGGCCGCGGCTTCGCCCCCTCCGCCACGACGACGATCGCGAACCGCTTGCCCGCCTCGAACCGCTCCCCGACCTTCGCGGTCAGCTCCTCGATGTCGAAGGGCCGTTCGGGTACGACGATGGCGTGGGCGCCCGCCGCCATGCCCGAGTGCAGCGCGATCCACCCGGTGTGCCGACCCATGACCTCCACGATCAGCACCCGCTGATGCGACTCGGCGGTGGTCTTCAGCCGGTCCAGCGCCTCGGTCGCGACGGTCACGGCGGTGTCGAAGCCGAACGTCACGTCGGTCACGGCGATGTCGTTGTCGATGGTCTTCGGCACGCCCACGATGGGCAGCCCGCCGTCCGACAGCAGCCGGGCCGCCTTGAGCGTGCCCTCACCGCCGATCGGGATGATCGCGTCCAGGCCGAGCTCCTGGACATGCCCCTTGGCCCGCTCCACACCGTCCCGCAGATGCTCGGGACGGACCCGGGAGGAGCCGAGGATGGTGCCGCCGCGGGCCAGGATGCCGCCCACCGCGTCGAGGTCGAGCTTGAGGTAGTCGCACTCCAGGAGGCCTTTCCAGCCGTCGCGGAAACCGATGACCTCGTCGCCGTGGTCGACGACGGCGCGGTGCACGACGGACCGGATGACGGCGTTCAGACCGGGGCAGTCGCCGCCGGACGTGAGGACACCAATGCGCATAGCCCGAAATACCTTCTCGACGTGAGCCGGGACCGGACCACGCTGTCCGGCTCGATCCCCGCCACCCTAGCGGCACCGGGGGGCGGGACCGAACCGTGCGTCCGACTGCTGGACGACCCCGCTCACCTGTGCGGACGGTCCGTCAGACGGGCTCCTTGAGCGGCGCTGGGCAGCAGGTGAACGCGCCTTACGCGGGCTGCTGCTGCGCCGCCGCGATGCGCTCGTCGCGCAGCGCCTCGTACCAGCGGTCGTCGGTCGGCGGCAGCGCGTTGACGTCGAGCGCCAGCTTCAGCAGCAGGTCGGCGATCTGCGGGTTGCGGGCCAGCACCGGGCCGTGCATGTACGTGCCGAAGACGGTGTCGTTGTACGCGCCCTCGGTGCCGTCGCCCGTGCCGTTGCCGTTGCCGAACCGCACCTGCGCGAGCGGGCGGGCGGTGGGGCCGAGGTGGGTGACGCCCTGGTGGTTCTCGAAGCCGGTCAGCGGGGGCAGGCCCAGGCGCGGGTCGATGTCGCCCAGCACGTCACCGACGCACCGCGCGCCCTCGCCGCGCACGGACACCACGTCCAGCAGCCCGAGGCCGGGCTCGCGCTGGCCGAGGTCGTTGATGAACTCATGGCCGAGGATCTGGTAACCGGCGCACACGGAGAAGACGATCGCGCCGTTCCCCACGGCCCGGTGCAGCCCGCCGTCGCGGCGCAGCCGCTCGGCCGCGAGCCGCTGCGGGCGGTCCTCGCCGCCGCCGATCAGGTAGATGTCGCCGGAGGTCGGGATCGGCTGGTCGCTGCGCACGTCGAGCCGCGCCACGTCCAGGCCGCGCTGCCGGGCCCGGCGCTCCACGACGAGGACGTTGCCCTGGTCGCCGTATGTGCTGAGCAGGTCCGGGTAGATCCAGACGACCCGCAGTTGGTTGTCGCTCACGAAAGTCCCCTGAGTGCTTGTCAGTTGCCGACGCGGCGGCGCAGGTCCTGGAACGCGGTGTAGTTGGCGATGACCTCGATCCGGCCCGGCGGGGCCATCTGTACCGCCTGGTCGAGGTTCTCGCAGACCTGGAAGTGCTGGTTGGCGACCTCCAGCCGCACCGCGAGGTCCAGCTTGCGGTCGCCGATGACGAAGATCGGGTGGCCGGTCAGCCGCGTGTAGTCGACGTCCCACAGCCACGAGGTGTCCGTACCGTCGGCGGAGCGCGCGTTCACGGAAAGGATCACCGGCGTCGGCGGCGGGTCGATGAGGGAGAACGTCTCCAGCCAGCCGGCCGGGTTCTTGGCGAGCAGCAGCCGCAGGTCGCGCTGCATGAACTGCACCACGTCGTACCGTCCGGCCACGGCCTGCACCTGGTACATCCGCTCCAGGGCGACCTGCGGCGGCACCCCGAACACCGCGGCGACGGCGGCCGAGGAGGTGGCGTTGGCCTTGTTGGCGCGGCCCGGCAGCTGGAGGTGGATCGGCCAGGCGGAGCCGTGCGGGTCGAGCACATGGTCGCCGGACAGCGCCCAGCTCGGCGTGGGCCGGCGGAAACCGCACTCACCGCAGAACCAGTCGTCGCCGGGGCGCTGCATCACACCGCCGCAGGACGGGCAGGACCAGGCGTCGTCCTTCCACATCTGCCCGGCGGCGACCCAGATCACGTTGGGGGACGAGGACGCCGCCCACACCACCAGCGGGTCGTCCGCGTTGGCGACCACCACAGCCTTCGTTCCGGCGAGGCCCTCACGCCAGTTCTCGGCGAGCATCCGGGTCTCGGCGGCACGGTCGAGCTGGTCGCGGGAGAGGTTCAGCAGCGCGATGCACTTCGGGTCCGTGTCCCGGGCCACACCGGCGAGGTACTTCTCGTCCACCTCGATGACACCGAACTTGGCGTCCGAGCCCCCCGCCAACGCCGAGGTGATACCGGCGGGCATGTTGGCGCCGAGCGCGTTGGACACCACGGGACCCGCGGCGCGCAGCGCCTCGGCGATGAGCCGTGTGGTGGTGGTCTTGCCGTTGGTCGCCGACACCAGGATCACGTCCAGGTTCTGGGCGAGCCGGGCGAGAAGGTCGGGGTCGAGTTTGAGGGCCACCCGGCCACCGATCACCGAACCGCTGCCGCGCCCCGCGGCGCGCGATGCCGCTGCGACCGCCTTGCCCGCGGTCACGGCCAGCTTGGCCCGCGGCGTGAGCGGGTCCGAGTTGCCTGCCATCAGTTCTCGATCCTCCTTGCGTACGCGCCGCGCCGTAGCATCCGGCAACGTGGTGAGGCCTCAGCCTATCGAGATCCACTCACCTGCCCGAATCGCGGCCCGCGCCTGCGCGGCGAACGTGGACCGAAGGGAACCGTACCCTTGCGGTCATGCGACACGGCTCGATCCCGGGCGCCCACGGGCGCGTCCGGCCTCTCACCCTGCTCGGCGACCCCGCGTTGCGTGAGCCCTGCCGGGAGGTAACCGACTTCGGGAGTGGACTGGCGGATTTGGTGGAGGACTTGTTCGCGACGATGTACGCCGCGAACGGGGTCGGCCTGGCAGCCAACCAGATCGGCGAGCCGTTGCGGGTGTTCGTGTACGACTGCCCCGACGACGATGACGTACGTCACCTGGGCCATGTGGTCAACCCACGCTTGGTGGAGACGGACGGCGTGGTGATCCGCGGCCCGGAGGGCTGCCTGTCCCTGCCGGGCCTGGAGGCGGGGACGGAGCGCTACGACCACGCGGTGGTGGAGGGGTTCACGGTGACCGGGGAGCCGATCATCATCCATGGCACGGGCTTCTTCGCCCGCTGCCTGCAACACGAGTGCGACCACCTGGAGGGAAGGGTGTACGCGGACCGTGTGAAGGGCTGGCGCCACAGACGCCTGATGCGACAGGCGGCCCGAGCTTCTTGGCACAGGTGAGGATGCCAACCTAAGGGGCGCGGGGCTGTATCGATATGCGGCTCCGCCGCGCGGGCGCGAGCAACCACCCACAACCCGCAGACGGCACTCAACGGTCAGAACCCCGGACCCCCCATCCGATCCCCCGCAGCCGCAAGACGCCCCCACAGCAGATCAGCCAAACTCCGCACCAACTCGGCCCGAGAACACGGCCGTTCCCCCAGCCACCAGTCCCCGGCGGCATGCATCATCCCAACGATCCCATGCCCCCACACCCGAGCCAGCTGCTGACTCCCCGGCCCGAGATCCAACCGCTCCTCGATCACCTGGGCCAGCTCCTCACCCATCCGCCGCAACAACGGCGCCGAGTGCTTGCCCACATCGAACCCCTGATCCCCCGGCGACCCCTCCGCCGGATGCATCAGAAACCGATACACCTGAGGCCGCGCCTCGATCGCCGCGAGGTAGGTGTCCAGCGTGGCCTCCACCCGCTCACGCCGCTCCGCCGGAGCGTCCAGCGCGGCCCGCAGTGAGTCCAGCAGCGCGTCCGTGTGCCGCTTGGCCAGCGCCGCGTACAACCCGCCCTTGTCACCGAAGTGGCGATAAAGGATCGGCTTCGTGATGCCCGCCTCCGCGGCGATGGCGTTCATCGACGCCTGCGGACCATCCCGCAGCACCACCCTGTCGGCGGCCTCCAGCAGCTCGCGCCGTCGGCGGTCGGCGGACCGCTGCTGCTCGGTCCGCTGCGTGGTGTCCATGAGCTCTCCCCACCCGTGCTGAATCGGTGACGCCAGCGCAAACTAACACTCAACACGCCCCGTGCCTCGAACGGGCTGCCGAGGAGTCGTCGTCAGTTGACTTTTCCTACCCATGGGTAACAGACTGCCGTTACCGCAAGTAACATGCATTGTGCGCCGCTGGAGGGGACATGGCCGAGTTCACCATGGAGCTCAACGACGAACAGAAGGAGGTCCGGGACTGGCTGCACGGCTTCGCCGCCGATGTCATCCGCCCCGCGGCCGCCGAATGGGACGAGCGTGAGGAGACTCCCTGGCCGGTCATCCAGGAGGCCGCGAAGGTCGGCATCTACTCCCTCGATTTCTACGCGCAGCAGTACTTCGACCCCACCGGCCTCGGTATCCCGATGGCCATGGAGGAACTGTTCTGGGGCGACGCCGGTATCGCCCTGTCGATCGTCGGCACCGGCCTCGCGGCGGTGGGCGTGCTCGCCAACGGCACCGAGGAGCAGATCGGCACCTGGATCCCCCAGATGTACGGCGATGCGAGCGACGTCAAGGTCGCCGCGTTCTGCTCCTCCGAGCCCGACGCCGGGTCCGACGTGGCGTCCATGCGTACGCGTGCGGTGTACGACGAGGCCAAGGACGAGTGGGTCATCAACGGCACCAAGACCTGGGCGACCAACGGTGGCATCGCCAACGTCCATGTGGTCGTCGCGGTCGTCGACCCCGAGCTGGGCTCCAAGGGCCACGCCTCCTTCATCATCCCGCCGAACACGCCGGGGCTGTCCCAGGGCCAGAAGTTCAAGAAGCACGGCATCCGCGCCTCGCATACCGCCGAGGTCGTCCTCGACAACGTGCGTGTCCCCGGCTCCTGCCTGCTCGGCGGCAAGGAGAAGCTGGACGAGCGGCTGGCCCGCGCGAAGGCCTCCCGCGGGGAGCGGGTGAAGAACGCGGCGATGGCGACGTTCGAGGCGAGCCGCCCTGCGGTCGGCGCCATGGCGGTGGGCACCGCCCGGGCCGCGTATGAGGTTGCTCTCGACTATGCGATGACGCGTGAGCAGTTCGGGCGGCCGATCATCGACAACCAGGGCGTGGCGTTCCAGCTCGCCGACATGCGTACGTCCATCGATGCGGCGCGGCTGCTGGTGTGGCGGGCGTCCTGGATGGCGGTGAACGGCAAGCCGTTCACGGCCGCGGAGGGGTCGATGTCGAAGCTGTTCGCGAGTGAGACCGCGAAGAAGGTGACCGCGCAGGCCGTGCAGATTCTGGGGGGTAACGGGTACACCCGTGAGTACCCCGTGGAGCGGATGCACCGGGATGCCGCGATTTACACGATCTTCGAGGGGACCAGTGAGATTCAGCGGCTGGTGATTGCTCGGACGGTCTCTGGGATGTCCATTCGGTAGTACGCGGGCTGCGGGCCGTGGGGGCTGGTCGCGCAGTTCCCCGCGCCCCTGGGTGGGCATCCTCACCGGTGCTTCAAAGGTGTGAGTTGCTTGATGTCGTACCTTGCCCGGAGTTTTTCGATCGCCTCGTGATCCGGTGGGCCCCCGTCCCTCAGGATCTCCAGCAGTTCCTCGAAGTACCGCTCGTGATCCGGAGGCGGGGACGCCTGGAAGAACATCTTTGCCGGGGTCTCCGTCGGATTGGCGAACGCATGTGGGCAACCCGGCGGTATGACGATGACCGTGCCCGGTGTGGCACGGACCACTCGCCTTCCCGAACTCGACTCCCACTTCTGCCAGTTGTCGGGGGTCCGGACGCGGGGCTCGAAGGCGAGTACGTCCAGCTCGCCTTCGAGCACGTAGAACAACTCCTCGCTGCGGGTGTGCACATGGGCGCCGACGTCGAAGCCCGGGGGGACGACCACCTCGAAGGTGGACGCCATCCGTGAGTGCGTGCCGGTCACCTTGAACGTGACGTGCTGGGCCGGGGTCTCGACGACCCGGCCGTGGCCCGGCGGTACCAGCAGACCCTCGGTCGCGGTCATCGGGTGCTCACCAGGTCACGGGCAGGGCCTCGGGCCCGCGGATCAACGCGCCCTTCCTGAAGGGCACTTCCTCCGGCGGCACCGCCAGCCGCAGGCCCGGCACCTGGTCCAGCAGGGCGTCCACCAGCAGCTCGGACTCCAGCTTCGCCAGCATGCCGCCCACGCAGTAGTGGGGTCCGAAGCCGAACGCCGCATGCGGGTTGGGGTTGCGGGAGAAGTCGATCGTCTCGGGGTCGGGGAAGACGTCCGGGTCCCGGTTGGCCGCGAGATACGACACGTAGATCGCGTCGCCCGCGCGGATGAGGTGGCCTTTGATGTGTACGTCCTCCGTGGCGATGCGGGACAGGCCGACGGCGTTGCGGTGCGGGATCCAGCGCAGCAGTTCGTCGATGGCCTGGGGGCGGATGGCCGGGTCGGCGCGCAGTCGCTCGGCGAGGTCCGGCCGGGTGAGCAGGAGGTAGAACATCTGCCCGCTGTTGTTGGTGACCGCCTCGCCGCCGATCTGGATCAGAACGGCGAGGCCGACGGCCTCCTCCAGCGTGATCTCGCCCCGGCCCACGGCGGCGCCGAGCAGGGAGGTGACGTCCTCGGCCGTGCTGTTCTCCCTGAGGCCGATGAGATCGGAGAAGTAGGCACTCATCTCCTTCTTGGCCCGCTCGCTGACGTCCGCGCCCTGCGACGAGGACAGGATCAGCTGCGTCCAGACGTGCATGTTGTGCCGGTCGGCGGCCGGGACGCCCATCAGCTCGCAGATCACCGCGATGGGGAACGGGCTGAGCACGGTCGCCGTGAGGTCGGCGGGCGGGCCGTCCTGGAGCAGTTCGTCCACCAGCTCGTCGAGCATCTGCCGGGATCTCTCCCGGACCCGCTCCACGCCCCGCGCCGTGAACGCGGCGGCCACCGAGCGGCGCAGCCGAGTGTGGTCCGGCGGATCCAGGAAGCCGACCGCGCCACGGGCCGGGATGAAGTGCGGGGCGAGCCGGGTGACCGGCCGGTCCATGACCGCCTCGCGGCTGAACCGGGGGTCGTTGGCCACCATCCGTACGTCGTCGTAGCGGGTGACGAGCCAGGCCCAGCCCTCGCCGTTGGGCAGCTGGATCCGGGTGACCGGGCCGTCGTCCATCAGGTCGCGCAGGACCGGATCGAAGTCCACTCCTGTCAGGTCCAGCGATGGCCACTGCCGCACGGGTGGCGGCGCGGTCCCCGTGGTCATGGCGTCGCTCATGCCGCACCCGACGTGCGGTGGCGCGGTCGCGATGATCGTGTCCTCGCTCATGTCACGCCGCCTCGTCGATCTGCCAGCGGCCCACGGACATCTCCGCGGTGATGCCGGGTCCGAACCCGGCGAGCAGCCCGCGCGCCTGGTGCTCCTCACCGCCCTCGTCGAACAGCCTGCGCAGCGCGTCCAGGACGACGGCGCTGGCGATGTTGCCGTACTCGGTGAGGGTGGCCCGGCTGAACCGGAAGGCGTGCGGGTCGACCTGCAGGAACTTGCTGAGGTCGTCGAGGATGCGGGGTCCTCCGGCGTGGATGATGTAGAAGTCCAGGTCGGAGGCGTCCCAGCCGTGGGCGCCCGCCAGCTCGTGCAGCGCCGGCGCGAGCGGCTCCATGGTGCCGGGCACCCGCTTGTCCAGCAGGAAGTGGAATCCGGTGGCCCGGACGTCGTACGAGATCCAGTCCTCGGTCTTGGGGATCAGGTACGAGCCGTTGCGCTCCAGCTTCACTCCGGTGCCGCCGCTGCCGCGGACCACGGCGGCGGCGATACCGTCCCCGAACAGGCCGTTGGACAGCAGCGATCCGACGCCGATGTCGGTGGGCTGGTAGCACAGCGAGCAGAACTCGCAGGCCACGATCAGCACATTGCCGTCGGGGTAGGCCATGCAGAAGTCATGGGCCCGGTTGATCGCCGCGCCGCCGGCCGCACAGCCCAGCTGGGCGATGGGTATCTGACGGGTGTTGCTGGAGAAGTCCATCTCGTTGATCAGCCAGGCCGTGAGCGAGGGCATCATGAAGCCCGTGCACGACACATAGATGATCACGTCGATGTCGCTGGTGAGGAGTTCCGCGTCGTCGAGCGCCCGTTGTACGACCGCCGGGACGCGGGCCTTGGCCTCGGCCTCGTAGATCTTGTTGCGGGTCTCGAACCCGGGGTGCTTGAGGGTCTCCTCGATGGGCTGCACGATGTGCCGCGTGCGCACGCCGGTGTTCTCGATCAGCCGGAGGGCCAGCGGAAGTTGGGGATGGTCCGCGTGGCGGGAGCGTGCCAGCTCCAGCGTCTCTTCCATCGTGATCACGTGTTCTGGAACGGACACCGAGGGTCTGCACAAAGTCGCCATGAACCGTGCCTGCTTTCGCCGTCCGGAAGGCTCTGGGCCCCGGTCAGAAGGTGGTTCACCTCCGAGGAGGTGTAAACCCACGATCACCCGAGAGGCCCGCGATCTCTCGCCGGATTACTCCGTACAGGCGACAACGACTTTTGGGCGCCGGACCACCGCAGGCCGCTGACCTCGACTGACTTCTACGAACCGGCCCCGCTGCTGTGCGCGATGCACGCCACGTCGATCCGGTCGGCCAACTTGGCCAGCTCAATGGTCAGCGCGGCGACCGTGTCCTCGTCGAGCCCCTCCTGCCCGGCCTCGACGAGACGCAGCCACCTCCCGCCCACCGTGCGGAGCAGCTTGCTCACGTCGGCCGCGGCCACCTGCAAGGTACCGCGGTCGTCGACGATCAGAGGCAGAGTCACTTCGCGGTTCACAAAGGGGATCGTAGCCCCGGAACCCTCACGCTCCGTGCCATACGGTCGTGATGTTGCAGAACTCGCGGATTCCGTGCCCGGACAGCTCACGCCCGTACCCGGACCGCTTCACACCCCCGAACGGGAACGCCGGGTGCGAGGCGGTCATCCCGTTGACGTACACACCGCCCGCCTCCAGGTCCCGTACGAACCGGTCGACATCCGCCTCCTCGCGGGTCCAGACGTTGGAACTCAGCCCGAACGGCGAGTCGTTGGCGATCAGCACCGCCTCGTCCAGGTCACCCGCCCGGTACAGCGTGGCGACCGGTCCGAACGCCTCCTCGCGGTGGATGCGCATCTCGCGGGTGATCCCGGCTAGGATCGTCGGCGGGTAGTACCAGCCGTCGCCCTCGGGCCGCTGCCCGCCGCACAGCACCGTCGCGCCGCTGCGCTTCGCGTCGTCCACCAGCTCCTCCAGGTCGGCCCGGCCCCGCTCGCTGGACAGCGGCCCGACCTCCGTCTCCTCGTCCATCGGGTCGCCGATCTTCAACGCCTTCATGCCCTGGACGAAACGCTCGGCGAAGGCGTCGTAGACGTCGGTGTGGACGATGAACCGCTTGGCGGCGATGCACGACTGGCCCGTGTTCTGCACCCGCGCCGTCACCGCGACCTGTGCGGCCCGGTCGAGGTCCGCCGACGGCATCACGATGTACGGATCGCTGCCGCCCAGCTCCAGCACCGTCTTCTTGACCATCTCCCCGGCGGTGGAGGCGACCGCGCGCCCGGCGGGCTCGCTGCCGGTCAGGGTCGCCGCCTTGACGCGTTCGTCGCGCAGGATGTCGTCGACCGCGGCGGAGCCGATGAGCAGGGTCTGGAAGCAGCCCTCGGTGAAGCCCGCCCGGTGGAACAGGTCCTCCAGGTAGAGGGCGGTCTGGGGGACGTTCGAGGCGTGCTTGAGCAGACCGACATTGCCCGCCATCAGCGCCGGCGCCGCGAAGCGGATCACCTGCCACAGGGGGAAGTTCCACGGCATCACCGCGAGGATCGGGCCGATCGGCCGGTAGCGGACCCGGACCCGGGAGGCGCCGGAGTCCTCGACGTCGGCTTCGGCGGGCTCCTCGTCGGCGAGGAGGCGCTCGGCGTTGGCGGCGTACCAGCGCATCGCCTTGGCGCACTTCGCGGCCTCCGCGCGCGCCTGTTTGATCGGCTTGCCCATCTCGGTGGTCAGCACGCGGGCGATGTCCTGCTGGTCCTCGTCGAGGAGGTCCGCGGCCCGGTTCAGCAACCGCGCGCGATCGGCGAAGCCGCTCTCCCGGTACGTGCGGAACGTGGCCTCGGCGAGCTGGAGCCGGCGCTCGATCTCCTCGGCGCCCATGGCCTCGTACGTCTTGATCGTCTCGCCGTTCGCCGGGTTCACCGTTGCGATGGGCATGGCTGACCTCCTGGGGAGCGACTGTGCTTCGACCTTCCCGCGCCGCGGTGGGGGCCGCAACGCGTGCGGGCCTCTTCAGGCCGAGTGCTCCGCCAGCCGGTCGAGAAACGCGGACTGCGCCTTGACGATCACCTCGCGGGCCCGGTCCAGGCCGAACCACGCCACGCGGTCCAGCTCCGGGAACTCCTGGGTGCGTCCCGACTTCGGCGGCCACTCCAGGGTGAAGGTGCCGGGGTTGATGGAGCCGGGGTCGAGGTCCGCCTCGACCGCCCACGCCGTGACGATCTTGCCGCCGGTCTGCCGGACCTCGCCGAGCGGCACGGCCTCGCCGTCCGGCGGCGGCAGCCCGAGTTCCTCCCGGAACTCCCGGCGGGCCGCCTCCCAGGCGGGCTCCGCGGGGTCGTACTCGCCCTTCGGCACGGTCCACGCGCCCGCGTCCCGCCGGGCGAAGAACGGTCCGCCCATGTGGCCCAGCAGCACCTCCAGACCGCCGTCGGTGTGCCGGAACAGCAGCAGGCCCGCGCTGTGCCTGCCCCTCACGGCCTGACCTCCGGGTGTGCGGCCAGCAGCGTCTCGACGGTGTCGGCCTCCTCCGGGCGCTTGTCCTCTCGGTAGCGGAGCACGCGGGCGAAGCGGAGGGCGACGCCCGCCGGATAGCGGGTCGACTTCTGCAGACCGTCGTAGGCGATCTCCACGACGAGTTCGGGTCGTACGGTCACCACATAGCCGTCGGACTCGACGGCCAGCTCCTGGAGCCGCTCCGTCTGCCAGGCCAGTATCGCGTCGGTCATGCCCTTGAACGTCTTGCCGAGCATCGCGAAGCCGCCGTCGGCCGTGCGGGCGCCGAGGTGGAGGTTGGAGAGCTTGCCGGTGCGGCGGCCGTGGCCCCACTCGGCGGCCAGGACCACCAGGTCGAGGGTGTGCACGGGCTTGACCTTCAACCAGGCGGCGCCGCGCCGCCCCGCACTGTAGGGCGCGTCGAGCGCCTTGACCACGACGCCCTCGTGGCCGCGTTCGAGGGTCTCGGCGAGGAAGGTCTCGGCCGCGGGCACGTCGTCGGGGCCGGACACCACGGTCCGCCGCACCCGCATCGGCTCGGGCACCAGCCGGGCCAGTTCCGCGTGCCGCTCGGCGAACGGCAGGTCGAGCAGATCGCGGCCGTCGACGGACAGCGCGTCGAAGAAGACGGGGGAGACCGGGACCGCCCGGGCGGCCGTGGCCACGTCCACCCGGGAGCCGACCCGGCCGGCGGTCTCTTGGAACGAGCGCGGCCGCCCGCGCTCGTCGAAGGCGATCACCTCGCCGTCCAGCACGAACCGCTCGCCGCGCAGCCGAAGCGCGGCCGAGGTCAGCTCGGGCAGCCGGTCGGTGATGTCGTCGAGGGTGCGGGTGTAGAGACGTACGTCGTCGCCGTCGCGGTGGACCTGGACGCGGATGCCGTCCAGCTTCTCCTCCACCGCGCAGGCGCCCAGCTTCTCGACCGCCTCCGTCACCGAAGACGCGGTGTGCGCCAGCATCGGCAGCACCGGGCGGCCGACGGTGAGGCGGAAGCGGTCCAGGGCCTGCGGGCCGTCGGCGAGCAGCGCCTGCGCCACGGTCTGCAACGAACCCGCCAGCATCACCGCCCGCCGCACGTCCGGGCCCGCCGCCCCGGTCGCCTGCGCCAGCCCCTCGACGGCGAGCGCGTCCAGCGCGCCCTGCCGGACCTCGCCCGTGATCAGGCCGATCAGGAAACGCTGCTCGCCCTCGGTGGCCGCGCCCATCAACTCCCCGACCAGCCGGGCCCGCTCGGCCTGCGAACCGGTGCCCGTGACCTTGCCGATCGCGGTGAGGCGGGCGTCCACCTCGCGCACGGTCAGGGTCGGCTCGGCGGCCGGGTCGACCCGGCGGCCGAGCACCTTCCAGCCGATGCCGAGCCGGCCCTGCGGCAGTCGCCCCGCGAGATACGGGATGACGATCGGCACGTCGTCCGGCTCCGCGAACCGGAACAACTCGGCGAGCAGGGCGATCTTGCGGGACCGCGCCGAGGTGGCGGCGACCTCCCGGGACACGTCGGCGAGCCGGGTCAGCAGCATGCAGTCATGGTGCACCGGGGAGGCGGGGCCTACACCTGGACGGCCGCGTCGAGATCGGACATCAGCAGCTCCCCGTTGATCGTGGCGCCCGCGCGGTAGCCGCCGCTCGCCGCGTTCACCACCTGCTCGGAGAAGCCGACGGCGTTGCCCGCGGCCCACACGCCCGGCACGCTCGTCAGGCCGGTCGCGTCCACCACGGCATACGCGCCGAACGGCGTCTCGTTCAGCTCGGCGCCCAGCCGCTCCAGCAGGCCGGTCTGCGGGACGGCGCGGGGCGCAGTGAACAGCACCTCCCGCTCGTGGACCGTGCCGTCCGCGAGCCGGACCCCGGTGAGCCGGTCGTCCTCGACCACCACGCCCGCGACCTCGCCCGGCACGACCTTGACCCCGGCCGCGGCGAGCCGGCGCAGGTCGTCGTCGGACAGGTCGTCCTCGGCGACCTCGTGCAGGAAGAACGTCACGTCCTTGGACCACTGGGTGACGATCAGTGCCTGGTGCACGCTCATCGGGCTGGTGGCGAGCACGCCGAAGGCTTGGTCGCGGACCTCCCAGCCATGGCAGTACGGGCAGTGCAGCACATCCCGGCCGAACCGCTCCGCGACTCCCGGCACCGCCGGCAGCTCGTCCTTGAGGCCGGTGGTGATGACGAGCCGTCGGGCGTGCACGTGCCGTCCACTCGCCAGCGCGACCGCGAAGTCCCTGCCGCGCGTGACGTCCACCGCCCGGTCCCGGACCAGCTCCACGCCGTACTGCGCGATCTCCTCGCGGCCGATCGCCAGGAACTCGGCGGGCGGCATGCCGTCCCGCGACAGATAGCCCTGCATGTGCGCGGCGGGCGCGTTGCGCGGCTCGCCCGCGTCGATCACCAGCGTGCGGCGCCGGGCGCGGCCCAGTACGAGGGCGGCGGACAGGCCCGCCGTGCCGCCGCCGATCACGATCACTTCGTATGTCTCGGTCATACCGACACGGTCGCCTGCGGATACGGGATTGACAAACGTCTTTGCCGATTCTGCAATACGAGCATGAGTACCGAAGACGTTCTCGCGGATGTGGGCCCCCGGCTGCGGCGGATCCGGAAGGAGCGGGAGGTGACGCTCGCGGCACTGTCCGAGTCGACCGGGATCTCGGTGAGCACCCTGTCCCGGCTGGAGTCGGGGCTGCGCAAGCCCAGCCTGGAGCTGCTGCTGCCGATCGCGCAGGCCCACCAGGTGCCGTTGGACGAGCTGGTCGGGGCGCCGCCGGTGAGCGATCCGCGGGTGCGGAGCAAGCCGATCGTGCGGCACGGCCGCACCTATCTGCCGCTCACCCGTCAACCCGGCGGGCTCCAGGCCTACAAGATCATCGTGCCGCAGCAGCAGGTCGAGCCGACGCCGCGGACGCACGAGGGTTACGAGTGGCTGTATGTGCTGTCCGGGAAGCTGCGCGTGGTGCTCGGTGAGCACGACGTGGTGCTGGCCGCGGGGGAGGCGGCCGAGTTCGACACGCGGGTGCCGCACTGGTTCGGGTCGACGGGGGAGGGGCCGGTGGAGTTCCTCAGCCTGTTCGGGCCGCAGGGGGAGCGGATGCATGTGCGGGCGCGGCCGAAGCAAGCGTGACGTATCTGACTGTTCCCTACGCGGCAAGCGACCGCTTAGTATGCGAGGCGACCCGGTCAGACGACGCAGTCCCCCGTGGAGGCCCCGCATGCAGGCATGGCAGGTGCACGAGAACGGCGAGCCGAGCGAGGTGATGCGCCTGAATGAGGTGGCGGCGCCGACGCCCGGCGACGGCCAGGTGCTGCTGAAGGTGCGGGCCGCGAACATCAACTTCCCGGACGCCCTGCTGTGCCGGGGTCAGTACCAGGTCCGGCCGCCGCTGCCCTTCACGCCCGGCGTGGAGATCTGCGGCGAGACGGAGGACGGCCGCCGTGTGATCGCCAACCCGGCGCTGCCGTACGGCGGTTTCGCCGAGTACGCCGTCGCGGACGCCGCCGCCCTGCTCCCCGCGCCCGACGCCCTGGACGACGCCGAGGCCGCCGCCCTGCACATCGGCTACCAGACCGGCTGGTTCGGCCTGCACCGGCGGGCCCGGCTGGAGGCCGGCGAGACGCTGCTCGTGCACGCCGCCGCCGGAGGGGTCGGCAGCGCGGCCGTGCAGCTCGGCAAGGCGGCCGGCGCCACGGTTATCGGCGTCGTGGGCGGCGCGCAGAAGGCCGCCGTCGCGCGTGAGCTGGGCTGCGACGTCGTGATCGACCGGCGTGCCACCGATGTCGTCGCGGCGGTGAAGGAGGCCACCGGCGGCCGGGGCGCCGACGTGATCTACGACCCCGTGGGTGGCGAGGCGTACACCCAGTCCGCCAAGACGGTCGCCTTCGAGGGCCGGATCGTGGTCGTCGGCTTCGCGAGCGGCACGATCCCGAGCCCCGCGCTCAACCACGCCCTCGTCAAGAACTACTCGATCCTCGGCCTGCACTGGGGCCTGTACAACACCAAGAACCCCAAGCTGGTCCAGCACTGCCACGAGCAGCTCACCGACCTGGCCGCACGCGGCGCGATCAAGCCGTTGGTGAGCGAGCGGGTGCCGCTGAGCGGTGCCGCGACGGCCGTGCAGAAGGTGGCGGACGGCCTCACCACCGGCCGGATCGCCGTTGTCGTGGAGGAGGCAGCATGACCGACGCCACTGAACTGCGCCGCCGCACGCAGGAGTTGCTGGCCGCGTATCCGCCCGCGTCCACGGACCGGCTAGACTTCCTCAGGGCCCGTTTCGACGCCGGGCTCGCCTGGGTGCACTACCCCGAGGGGCTCGGCGGTCTCGGTGCCCCGCGCTCGCTCCAGGCCGTCGTGGACGCCGAGCTGGAGGCGGCGGGCGCCCCGGACAACGACCCGCGGCGGATCGGCATCGGCCTGGGCATGGCCGCGCCGACGATCCTGCGCTACGGCACCGAGGAGCAGAAGCAGCGCTATCTGCGGCCGCTGTGGGTGGGGGAGGAGGTCTGGTGCCAGCTGTTCAGCGAGCCCGGCGCCGGGTCCGACCTGGCCGCGCTGGGCACCCGGGCGGTCCGGGAAGGCGACGACTGGATCGTCAACGGGCAGAAGGTCTGGACGTCCAGCGCGCATCTCGCCCGCTGGGCCATCCTCATCGCCCGCACCGACCCGGACGTGCCCAAGCACCAGGGCATCACGTACTTCCTCTGCGACATGACCGACCCCGGCGTCGAGGTCCGGCCACTGCGCCAGATCACCGGCGAGGCCGAGTTCAACGAGGTGTTCCTGACCGACGTCCGGATCCCCGACGCGCGCCGCCTCGGTGAGGTCGGCGACGGCTGGCGGGTCGCGCAGACCACGCTGAACAACGAGCGCGTCGCCATCGGCGGCATGCGACTGCCCCGCGAGGGCGGCATGATCGGCCCGGTCTCCAAGACCTGGCGCGAACGCCCCGAACTGCGCACCCACGACCTCCACCAGCGGCTCCTCAAGCTCTGGGTCGAGGCCGAGGTCGCCCGGCTCACCGGCGAACGGCTGCGCCAGCAGCTCGTCGCGGGCCAGCCCGGCCCCGAGGGCGCCGGCATGAAGCTCGCCTTCGCCCGCCTCAACCAGGAGATCAGCGGCCTGGAGGTCGAACTCCTGGGCGAAGAAGGGCTCCTGTACGACGACTGGACCATGCGGCGCCCCGAGCTCGTGGACTTCACCGGCCGTGACGCCGGCTACCGCTACCTGCGCTCCAAGGGCAACAGCATCGAGGGCGGGACCAGCGAGATCCTGCTGAACATCGTCGCCGAACGCGTCCTCGGACTGCCCGCCGAGCCGCGCACCGACAAGGACGTCGCCTGGAAGGACCTCGCCCGATGACAGATCTTCTCTACTCGGAGGAGGAAGAGGCCCTCCGCGCCGCCGTCCGGGACCTGCTCACCGACCACTGCGACGCGCCCGGTGTGATCGCCCGCAGCGAGTCCGACACCCCGCACGACCTTCAGCTGTGGAAGCTCCTCACCGACGGCATGGGCCTCGCCGGACTGCTGGTGCCCGAGGACCGGGGCGGACAGGGCGCGACGCACCGCGAAGTCGCCGTCGTCCTGGAGGAGCTGGGGCGGGCGGTCGCGCCGGTGCCGTATCTGACGAGCGCCGTCGTCGCCACCGAGGCGCTGCTGGCCTGCGACGGCTCCGGCGAGCTGCTCACCCGGCTGGCGTCGGGCCGGACCATCGGCGCCCTCGCCGTCCCGCTGCACCTCGCACCGGGCGCCGCCTTCCCCGTCGTACGACTCGAAGACGGAGTCCTGCACGGTGAGTTGACCGGCATCGCGGACGCGTCGGCCGCCGATGTGCTGCTCGTGCCCGCCGACGACGGCGGCTTGTACGCCGTGCAGGCCGACGCCGTGACGGTGGCGCCGCAGGTGTCGCTGGACCTGACCCGGCCCGTGGGGCGGGTGGTCCTCCAGGGTGCGGCGGGGCACCGGGTGGGCGAAGCCGAGCCCGCCGTACGACGGGCCCTGCGCGCGGCGGCCGGGCTGCTGGCGTCCGAGCAACTGGGCCTCGCCGACTGGTCGCTGACCGAGACCGTGCGCTATCTGAAGGAGCGCAAGCAGTTCAACCGGCCCGTCGGCGGGTTCCAGGCGCTCAAGCACCGGCTGGCCCAGCAGTGGCTGGAGATCGTCCACCTGCGGGCCGCCGCACGCGGCGCGGCGGACGCGCTGGCGACCGGCGAGGACGTGGACGTGTCGGTCGCGGTGGCCCAGGCGTATGCCGCGCCCGTCGCCGTGCGCACCGCCGAGGAGGCGCTGCAACTGCACGGCGGTATCGGGATGACCTGGGAACACCCGGCGCACCTGTATCTGAAGCGGGCCAAGGCGGACTCCATCGCGTACGGCACCGCGGGCGCCCACCGTGCCGCGCTGGCCGAACTGGTGGACCTTCAGGCCCCCTGACGTACACCGGGAAACGCGCGGCCGAAGCGCGCGATAACCCCGAGGAAAGCCCGTCCCACCTGGGGCGGGCTTTTCGGTGTGACTGCGCCGGTGAAGTGAACTCATGGCGGCGGTCCGGCCAACTCCCCCGCTCCCACCTGCCGGTTGGGCGGGTCGGAACCTCATACTCGCTGGGGTTCCAACCCGCCCACCAGGGAGGCAGAGCATGGCCCTCACCACCCGTCGCAGAGCCCTCACCACCCTTGGCGCCGCCCTCGCGGGCGCGGTCGCCCTGCCCGGCGCGAGCGCGCTGGCGGACGACCGCAAGCGCTCCCCGCGGCCGCTGTGGCGCGCCCACGCGCACAACGACTACGAGCACCCCCGGCCGCTCCTCGACGCCCTCGACCACCGCTTCGGCAGCGTCGAGGCCGACATCTACCTCGTCGGCGACCAGCTCCTCGTCGCCCACGACCCCGAGGACCTCGACCCGGCCCGCACCCTGGAGTCCCTCTACCTCGACACCCTCGCCGCCCGCGTGAAGGCCAACCGCGGCTCGGTGTACCGCGGCCACCGCGGGTCGCTCCAGCTGCTGATCGACATCAAGACCGAGGGCGCCTCGACCTACCTCGAACTCGACCGTCATCTGCGCCGCTACCGGCACCTGTTCACCACGTACGCCCACGGCAAGGTCTTCCCCGGACCGGTCACGGCCGTCATCTCCGGCGACCGTGCGGCGCGCGTGCCGATGGAGGCGCAGAAGGTGCGCCGCGCCTTCTACGACGGCCGGCTGGCCGACCTCGGCAGCTCGGCGCCCGCCTCGTTCGTCCCGCTGATCAGCGACAACTGGACGCTGAACTTCACCTGGCGGGGCGCGGGCGAGTTCCCGGCGGCCGAGCGGCAGAAGCTGCGGAGCATCATGCGGGCGGCGCACTCGCGCGGCCAGAAGGTGCGGTTCTGGGCCACGCCGGACGTGGCCGGGCCGGAACGGGACGCGCTGTGGACCGAGCTGCTCGCCGCGGACGTCGACTTCATCAACACCGACGACCTGCTCGGACTTGAGGCGTTCCTGGACGCCCACGAGCGGGCGTAGCTCTCGCACGTCCGTCGGTCCACGGACACCACACGTTCGGGGGACAGGTCAGCCGCCCGGAGCAACCCTCCGCTACGCCACACTTGCGGCCGAACGCCGCGAAGCGGACGTGGCGGAGGAGGTTGACGATGGCCATTTCCATCTCTGTGGTGCTGCTGCTGTTCATCCTGGCGGTGATCTTCGTGCGCAACGGGGGGCTCAAGCCCACGCACGCGATCGTCTGCCTGCTGCTCGGCTTCTATCTCGCGGGGTCGAGTATCGCCCCGACCATCCACAGCGGCCTCACGGCCACGGCCGACATGGTGAGCGGCCTGCGACCGTGAGGTCCGTGGGTTCCTGAGCGTCAGGTGGTCGAGAACACCCCGATGCCGTTCGGCACCGGGCGTTCCGCGCCGCCGCTCGGGTGGTTGCGTACGGAGACGGTGCTCTCGCCCGGAGCGCGGGCGACCAGCGTGGAGGACCCGCCGCCGTCCAGGCTGAAGGCCTGCACCGCGCCCAGCTGCCGCATGGTGTCCGCCACCTCGGCGATCGTCAGGCCGGTGCGGTACTCGGGGGCGCCGTCCACCGCGAGCAGCAGCACGCGCCGTCCGCCGTCCGCGATGCCCACGGCGGTGCGCACCGCCGCCGTCCGGTCGTCCAGACCGGGCAGCGGCTGTCCGTCCCTCAGGACCGGGTAGCCACCCAGGGCGAAGCGGTACGGGATCCGTGACGCCGACGCCACCAGCCGGTGCCGTACCCGCACGGACTCGCCCACCGCGAACTTCCGCAACCGCTGAGCGCCCGCCTCGCGGCCGACGAGCACGGTCGTCCCCTTGGCGATCGGACCGCTGCCGGGCGCGTCTGCGCTCGACACCACCCGGCCGTTCCTGACCGTCACCTCGTGGGTGTCCGTGCTGCACGGCGCCGCGCGGTTGGTGTCGGTGCCGCAGGTGGCACGCACCCGGGACACGCTGCCCCACGCCGACGTGAACGCGCCGACGGAGCCGACCGGCAGCGCGTACTGGTTGAGGCCGCCGAGCGGCAGCTGCCCCTCGGGCGCGGTGACCGAGCCCTGCAGCGCGAGGCTGTCCAGCCGGGCCCGCCGGTCGGCCCCGACGCCCACGACGTCCTTGGTGCTCGTGCCCGGCGGCAGCGCCGGGCCGAACCGCTGGCCGTTCGGCACCGCCGCCTTCAGCGCCGTACCGCGCACGATCACCGGTCCGACGCTCGCGCCGGTCGCGGCGACGCCCGGGTGCTGGGTCTCGGTGATGTTGAAGAAGTCGCCGTTGACTCCCGCCACCGCGCCCCGGGCATCGGCGAGTTGGGAGACGGTCGCCCGCGCGGCCACCGCTCCGGGGTACAGCAGGCCGAGGCGGACGCGCGGGTCGCGCAGGTCGACGTCGATCACATGGACGTGCGTCGGGCCCTTGGCCGCCTGGATGTCCAACTCCCGATGGACGACGCCCGGCGCGATCCGGGTCCCGTCCGAAGCGGCGCCGGCCGGTGCCGCCCCTGCCAGGGCCGCACCGGCCAGCGCGCCGAGTGCCGTGAGAACCGCGATGAACGTTCTGCCCGATCCGAACCGCTTCTGACGACGCGTCACAGGTCCCCCCTGAGGTCTCGTCAACTTTCCCAGGACGCGGGGGAAGTGCACCAGACGGCCGTGTCCACAGGGGTGACCGGGAGCCGACGGGTGGGAGAACGGGGCCTCAGGAGTTCGGAGCCGGGCGCTGTGCGGTCGGAGCACGTGGAGTGGGGTGGGGGCTTTTGGGGTGGATTAGCGGCTTTTGTCAAGCGCGGCCCGTGTGGCAGGCCCGTCGCGGCGGCCGAGTATGAAAACGGTCCGGTTGGGCACTCGGGCCGCTGTCGCCGGAGCGGCGCACGCCAGGGCTTTTCGGTAAGGGGGGTCTTCGGTAAGGGGGTCTTCGGCCTCATCGGCGGAAGGAAGGTCGAGCTGATGACGACGATGACGTTCTCCGCGCTGTCGACGGCGCGGCCCGGCTGGGAGCGGGCCGTGGTGACCGGCGGTGCCGGTTTCCTGGGCTCGCATCTGTGCGAACGCCTGCTCGACAGCGGTGTCGGCGTCGACTGTGCGGACAACCTGTCGTCGGGGTCGGCGGACAACGTGCGGCACCTCACCGGCCGCCCGGGCTTCCGGTTCCTGGAGCTCGACGTGGCGGACCCCGGCTTCCCGGACGCCCTGACCGGCCACCCGTACGACCTGGTACTGCACTGCGCGGGCCCCGCCTCACCGGCCGACTGCCGGGACCGGCCGCTGGACGCGCTGGACGCCGCCGGACTCGGCACCCGAAACGCGCTGGCCGTCGCGGGCCGGGACGGAGCGCGGTTCCTGCTCGCCTCGGCGGGCCGGGTGCGCGGGGACCCCCTGGGGGCTCCCGAGCCGGAGGAGGCGCGGGGCGAGGCCCATCCGGACGGGCCGTGCACGGTGTACGACGTCTCCAAGCGCTTCTCCGAGGCCCTGACCGCCGCGTACGCCACCGCCCACGGCACGGACGCCGGGATCGTGCGCCTCTTCGACACCTACGGCCCGCGGATGCGGGCGGACGACGCTCAGTCGATCCCGGCCTTCGTGGAGCAGGCGCTGGCGGGCGGGCCGGTGACCGTCGAGGACGACGGGACGGGGGCCCGCTCCCTGTGCTACGTCGACGACGTGGTCGACGGTGTGCTGCGGGTGGCCGCGAGCCGGTCCCTCCGGCCCGTCGACATCGGCGGCGGGGACGAGACGACCGTCCAGGAGATCGCCCGCCGGGTGATCGACCTGACCGGTTCCCGTGCGGGCCTGGAGTTCGGCACGGCCGACGGGTCCGATCCCGCCCGGCGGCGGCCCGATCCGTCCTTCGCCTGTGAGCTGTTCGGCTGGATGCCCAAGGTGTCCTGGGAGGAAGGGTTCAAGCGGACGATCGCCTACTTCGCGGGCATGCGTGCTGCTGGTGACTTGGGTCGGATGCCGGGGGAGCGGTTTCGGTGAAGGCCCTTGTGGTGCGTCTCGACGGCTTCGGTGGGGTTCTGCTGGCCGGACCGGCCGTGCGTGCCGTCGCCGCTCGGGCCGGCCACGTGACCATGCTGTGCGGGCCGGGCGGCGCGCCCGCTGCGCGGCTCCTGCCGCACGTCGACGCCGTACTCGTCCGGGAGGCGCCCGCCTCCGCCCCCGACGGCGACGACGCGCTCGTCCGGCGCCTGCGCGCGGAGGCCTACGACGTGGCGCTCGTCCTCGCCCCCTACGGGGAGAGCCCGTTGCCCGTCGTGGGCCTGTTGCGCAGGGCACAGGTGTTCCGTATCGGCGCCGACGGGCTCCACTCGGGGCGCCCGCCGGGGCAACACGACGTCGAGGCCGCCCTCGACACAGCTGCGGCCCTGGGTTTCGCCCCCAGGGCCGGGGACGACGGACGTCTGCGCGTGCTGCCCCCGCCCGACACCGTGGGGCTCACCGGCAACGGCCCCTACGTCGTCGTCCACCCCGGAGCCGGATCCTCGGACGAGGGGGCCTGGGCGGCGGACCGCTGCGCGGAGGCGGTCGCGCTGCTCGCCGACACCGGGCACCGTGTCGTCGTCACCGGGGGCCCGGAGGAGACCGCGCTGACCCGGTACGTCAGCGGCAGCACGGCGGTCGACCTCGGGGGCCGTACCGACGCGCGGCGGCTGTCCGGCGTACTGCGGGCCGCCGACGTCGTCGTGGCCGGGGCCTCCGGCGCGGTCCACCTCGCCGCGGCCAACGGCACACCGGTCGTCTCGCTGGTCCTTCCGACGCCGCCGCCCGAACACCGGGGCCCCTACGGCGTACCGGCCGTCCTGCTGGGCTGCGACGACGCCACCGCACAGGACGTGGTGAGTGCCGTGCGGAAGCTGGTCAATGCGTGACACCCGTGCTCTGTGAAACCCAACAAATCCGTGAAACCCGGTAACTCCGTGACCGTGAAACCCAACCCTGGAGGAGCCCATGGCCGAAGTCGTCACCTCCCGGCCTGCCGTGGCCGACCGGCGCTCCAGCCGGGTCACCGTCGCGATGATCACCCGCAACCGGCGCCGGGGCGTCCTGCGCACCCTGGACCGGCTGGCCGCGCTGCCCGAGCGCCCCGAGGTCGTCGTCGTGGACAACGGCTCCGCCGACGGGACGGTGGACGCGGTACGGCAGCACCCGGTGGGGGCACGCGTGCTGGCCGCCGGGCACAACACCGGCGCGCTGGGCCGCAATCTCGCGGTACGGCACGCCACCACGCCGTACGTGGCCTTCAGTGACGACGACTCCTGGTGGGCGCCGGGCGCCCTGGATGCCGCGGCCGACCTCCTCGACGCCCATCCGCGTCTCGGCCTGCTGGCCGCGCGGACGCTGGTCGGCCCGGACGCCACCGAGGACCCGCTGAACTCCGTGCTCGCCGACTCGCCGCTGCCGCCCGCAGCCGACCTGCCCGGCCGTCCGGTCCTGGGGTTTCTCGCGTGCGCGGCCGTGGTCCGGCGCCGGGCGTTCCTGGAGGCGGGCGGCTACCACCCGGTGCTGTTCTTCGGCGGCGAGGAGACCCTGCTCGCCTACGATCTGGCGGCCCGGGGCTGGGGCGTGAGCCATGTGCCCTCGGTGACGGCCCTGCACCACCCCGACCCGGGCGAGCGCCCCGGCCGCTCGGCGCTGCAACTGCGCAACGCCCTGCTCACCGCGTGGCTGCGCCGCCCCGTCCCGGTCGCCCTGCGGCACACCGCCCACCTCTGCGCCGCCGCGGCCCGGGGCGAACGGGAGGCCGGTACGGCCCTGCGCGGCACCCTCGCCCGGCTCCCCGCGGCGCTGCGGGACCGCGAAAGGCTTCCCGACCGCATCGAACACGCGGTCCGGCTGCTGGAACGGGCGGCCCGGTGAGCGGCGCAGCCGGGCAGGCCCCCGACCCCCGTACGACGGTCGTGGTCATCACCCGGGACCGCCGTACCGAACTGCTGCGCACCCTGCGCACCCTGCGGGACCTCCCCGAGCGCCCCCGGATCGTGGTCACCGACAACGGCTCCCGCGACGGCACCGGCGAGGCCGTCGCCCGCGACTTCCCGGACGTACTGCTGCTGCGGCCCGGACGGAACCTGGGCGCGGTCGGGCGGAATCTCGCGATACGGCACGTGCGGACGCCGTACGTGGCCTTCTGCGACGACGACACCTGGTGGGAGCGAGGCTCCCTGCGGCGGGCCGCGGATCTCCTCGACGCTCACCCGCCGCTGGCGGCCGTCACGGCCCGTATCGTCGTCGAGCCGTCCGGGGAGGAGGACCCCGTCGTCGCCGAGCTGCGCGACTCGCCGCTGACCGGCCCCGACTGGCTGCCCGGACCGGCGCTCGGCTCCTTCCTCGCCGCCGCGACGGTGATGCGTGTCGACGCCTTCCGGGAGGTGGGCGGCTTCCACGCCGGGCTGTGGATCGGCGGGGAGGAGGAGTTGCTGGCCACTGATCTGCTGCGCCGGGGGCACTGGCTGAGCTACGTACCGGAACTGACCATCCACCATGCGGCGTCACCGGTCCGCGACAGCACCGCCCGGCGCGTGCTCGGCCTGCGCAACACCCTGTGGTTCACCTGGCTGCGCCGCCCCTGGCGGTCGGCCCTGCGCCGCACGGGGTACCTGCTGCGGACCGTGCCCCGTGACCGGGCGTCCGCGCGGGCCTTCGCGCTGGCGGCGGCGGGGCTGCCGTGGGTGCTGAAGCAACGCGACCCCGTCCCGGCCGACCTCGAAGCCCGCCTGGTGGCGCTGGAACGGGCGCGCCGGTCTTCGCCAGCGCGCAAGTACGTCGGCTGAACCGCCCGCACGCGATCGCGGCGGGCGGGTCCTAGAGCCCGGCCGCCGCGAGGCGTCGTGTGTGTCACTCGTTCTGGAAGACGGCCTTGCTGACCTCGGCCGGGTTCTCGTACTTCTTCTTGCCGAGGTGCGAGATCCGCTCGGTGACCTCCTTGGGCGCGTGGTTCTTCCGGGCGACCTCGACCAGTTTGTCGCGATCGGCCGGGTACTCCGCACCGGACAGGGCCTTCTGCAGATCAGGGGGCCTGATACCAGCCATGGCTCCTCCACTGTGGTGAGGTTTCAGCTCCCCGCGTTCCCGTGACGTGCGTCGCATAACGCGATCGGCGCAGGATCCTGTGAGCAAGTGCACAGGCGGGGCAAATCCGCAGGTGCATGGGCCGATTGCGGTTTGTGGATCTTCCGGGGGTCAGGGCGTCGGTCATGACTCGGAAGTCCCGTCTGCCACGATGGGCGGCGCCCAGATCCAGGTGGAGCGACCGCGCAGCGCAGCCGGTGTTCCGAGCTCAGCCTGACCACCGTCGCCCCGCCTTCGAGTACTCCTGTGCCTACGTCACCTGATTCCGACCTGCCTCCTGCCGCCGGCTCACGCTCGCCGTGGCGCTCCCTGAAATACCGCAGCATGCGCTGGTGGTCGCTGGCGAACTTCGTGTCGAACGCCGGTACGTGGATGCAGCTCACGGTGCAGAACCTGCTGGTGCTGCAGATCACCGGGTCGGCCGCCGCCACCGGGCTGTCCGTGTCCGTGCAGGCCGCGCCCGCGCTCCTGGTGAGCCTCGCGGGCGGGGCCGCCGTCGACCGCTGGCCCCGCAAGCTCACCGCCCTCGTCAGCCAGGCGCTGCTGGGCGTCGTCGCCCTCGTGACGGCCGTGCTGGTGGCGACCGACCGGCTCGACCTGACCGTCCTGCTGGTGCTGGCCGCCGTCACCGGAACCATCGCCACGGTCGACGGCCCCGCCTGCGCCCTGCTGGGCAACGACCTGGTCCCCACCGAGGACGTGCCCTCCGCCATCGGCGTCGGTTCGCTGGTGCACAGTGCGGGCCGGCTCGCCGGTACCGCACTCGCCGGTGTCGCCGTCGGCTTCCTCGGCACGGCCGCCGCCTATGCGGCCAACGGGCTGTCGTTCCTCTTCGTCGCCGCCGTCATCCCGTTCCTGCGCCCCGCCGCCGGAGCGGTGAAGTACGTCATCCCCGCTCAGCGTGGCGCCAAGGCGGCGGCACGCATCCCTGCCCAGCGGGGCGCCAAGGCCTCGGCACAGCGGGCGGCCGCGCCGGACATGACCGTGCGGCAGGGCCTCGCCTACTTCCTGCGCCGCCCCCGGCTGGTCGCGCTCGCGGGCGTCACCGGAATCAGCGCGATCTTCGGCCGGAACTACGGCCTGACCCTCGCCGTCCTCGTCACCGGCCCGCTCGCGGCGGGCGCCGGCGCCTTCGGCACCGTCTCCACCGTCCTCGCAGTCGGCGGCATCCTCGGCGCGGTGCTCGGCGCGCGGCTGCGCAGGCCCTCGGTACGGCTCGTGGCCGCCCTGGCCGCCACCGGCGCGCTGCTCCAGGCGGCGGCGGGACTGTCGCCGTCGATCGCCGTCCTGCTGGTGCTCGTGCTGCCCATGGCCGTGGTGGAGTCCGTCTCCGACACCGCCGGGACGACCGTCCTGCAGACCGACCCGCCCGCCCACATGCGCGGCCGCGTCCTCGGTGTCTGGGGCAGCATCAGCACCGGCTGGGGCCTCGCCGGTCCGCCGCTGCTGGGCCTGCTGATGGAACTCGCCGGCGCCCGGGGCGCCCTGGTGATCGGCGGCCTGGTCATCGCCGGTTCCCTCGGGGCGGGGTACCTGCTGCGGCAACGCGGTACGGCGACGCCTGTGCCGGTGCGGACGGGGGAGCGCGACGGCACGGCACCGCAGCCGGAGCTGAGCACGGCCGCCTGACAGGTCAGAGACGTATCGACCCGAGGACCGGCGCGTCGCCCGGGACACCGTCCGTCACCGCCCGCACCGCCTCGACGACCTCCTCGACGCCGATCCGCAGCAGCCGGGCGTCCGGTTCCCTGCCGTGGGCGTCGCCCGGGCGGGCCGAGTCGTCCTCCCCGGGGTGCCACAGCACCCGGTGGCGCGGGTCGGGCGGCGGGCCCCACAGCCGAGGGGCGACCGGGCCGAAGAGCACGACCGAGCTGGTGCCCAGCGCCGTGGCGAGGTGGGCCAGCCCGGTGTCGCCGACCACCACGCAGCGGGCCTGGGTGACGAGCGCGGCCAGCTGGTCGAACGGCACGTCACCGGCGCCGCCGAGGACCGCCGCCGACGGCAGCCCGGCCTCCGTCGCCACGTAGTCGGCCAGCGCACCCTCGCCCGCCCCGGCGGTCACCACGACGTCGTGACCGCACCGGCGCAGTTCCCGGGCCACGGCCGCGAACCGTTCCTTCGGCCAGCAGCGGGCGGGGGCGTCCGCGCCGGGATGCACGACGACGGCGCCCGGCGCGGGGGAGGACGCGGCGGGCGCCGGGATCCGTAGGTCCAGAGGGTCGGCCGGGATGCCGTACCAGCGCAACAGACGGCACCAGCGGTCCCGCTCGTGCTCGTCCTCCTGCCAGGCGGGGCCCACGATGTCGGGCGTGTCCGGGTGCGCGTAGGCGAACAGGCGGTGCGGGCACAGGCGTTGCAGCAGCAGATGGCTCGGCGGGCCGTTGCCGTGCAGGTCGACGGCGAGGTCGGGGGCGGGGCCCGTCCAGGGCAGGTCGGCGGGTACCTCCCGGCCGGGGGCGGACGTGGGCAGCAGTCGGTCCACCAGGCCGGTGGCGGCGACCGGCCCGGACAGGCGTTCCGGGGCGGCCAGGACCAGCTCGTGGCCCGTGAGGTGTCGGCGCAGCGCCCGGAGCGCGGGCACCGCCGTCAGCAGATCGCCGAGGCCCAGCGCGCGCAGCACCAGGAGGCGGGGGGCCGGTCGGGGGGTCACCGGGCGGCGGCGCGGGCCGCGCGGCGGGCCAGCAGGGTCGTGGACCGGCCGTCCAGGTAGGGCAGGATCACCGCCTGTCCGCCCCACGCGCGCAGCGTCCCGGCCTCGGGCAGGTCCTGGACGGAGTAGTCGCCGCCCTTCACCCACACATCGGGCCGCAGCCGGGCGAGGAGTTCCTCGGGGGTGTCCTCGTCGAAGACGGCGACGGCGTCGACGCAGCCGAGGGCCTGCAGGACGCGGACGCGGTCCGCCTCCGGGTTGAGCGGCCGTCCCGGGCCCTTGAGGCGGGCGACGGAGGCGTCCGAGTTGACGCAGACGATGAGGCAGTCGCCGATGCCGCGGGCGCTGTCCAGCAGGCCGACGTGACCGGCGTGCAGCAGGTCGAAGCAGCCGCCGGTGGCGACCACCGTGCCGCCGCGCGCCCGGACCTGCTCGGCGAGGGCGAAGGGGTCGGTGCTGGGCGCTTCGATGGCGGGGGAGGCGGGCGCGGTCCGCCACAGCGCCGGGTTGCCGGCCCCGCCCTCCGACACGAACGCCGCCGCTTCGGCCACCGCCCGCTGAAGGGCCTCCTCGGGCAGCGCGCCGTCCGCCAGCGCGGCCGCGGTCGCGGCGGCGAAGCAGTCACCGGCGCCGCACGGGTCCCCGGTGGCCCGGTAGGGCGGCGGGATCAGCATCGGCGTACCGTCGCCCGGCCGGGCCAGCAGGACCCCGCGGTCGCCGAGCGTCACCGCGACGCCCGCCGCCTGCCAGCGCTCCGCGAGAACCATCCCCCGCTCGGCGTGGTCGCGCAGGGAGTCGCTCCTTGAGCCTCCCGAGCCCTCGGATCCTCCGGAGGGACACAGGCCGCGCGCCTCCGCCGCGTTCGGCGTGACCAGCCGCGCCCCCGGGACGGGCTCCTCGCCCTTGGGATGCGGGTCCCACACCAGCGGGGTGCGCGGCACGACCGCGGCCAGATGCTGCCGGACGGCGCTCGCCGTGTGCCGCCCGTAGTCGGCGACGAGCACGGCGTGCGCCTGGGCCAGCGCATCGCGCACCGCCCCGTCGGGTTCGCCCGGGGTGCCGCCGCCCCGGTCGATGCGCACCAGCGGGCGCCCGCCCGCCAGCACCCGGGTCTTCACCGGCAGGCTGCCGGTCAGCGGAATCTCCACCAGCCGGACCCGGCCGCGCAGTTCACGGCGTACCGCCTCGCTCGCGTCGTCGTCGCCGAGCGCGGTCACCAGAACCACCTCACGCCCGCCCCGGGCGGCCAGCGCGGCGGCCAGCCCCGCCCCGCCGGGGTGCGTGCGGTCCTGGGTGACGTCGACGACCGGCGCGGGCGCGTCGGGGGCCAGGCGGGTCGCGACGCCCTCGATGTCCTCGTCCAGCAGCACGTCCCCGACGACCACCAGCGGCTTCGGCCCCGTCACGATGCCCTCCGGTGGGCGGCGACGGCGCGCGACGCGGCACGGGGGGCGAGCGCCGCGTCGAACGCCTCGCACAGCAGGTGCACGGCGACCAGATGGGCCTCCTGGACGGTCGCCGTGGTGTCGGCGTCGATGCACAGCGCCTCGTCGGCGGCCTCGGCCAGCGGGTTCGGCCGCGGCCCGGTCATCGCCCAGACCCGCAGCCCCGCCGTCCGGCCGGTCACGGCCGCGCTGATCAGGTTGGCGCTGCGGCCGGACGTGGACAGCAGCACGAGGACGTCCCCGGGCCGCCCGTGAGCGGCCACCTGACGGGCGTACACCTGGTCGAAGCCGTAGTCGTTGCCGAGCGCGGTGAGGCTGGAGGTCTCGGCGTGCAGGGAGATGGCCGAGTAGGCGGGCCGCTCCCTGCGGTACCGGCCGACGAGTTCGGCGGTCAGATGCTGGGCCTGGGCGGCGCTGCCGCCGTTGCCCGCGGCCAGCAGGCGGCCGCCGGAAGGCAGGACGGCGGCGAGCCGGCCGCCCCAGTCGGCTATCCGAACGAGCCCGTCCCGGCGCAGCCGGACCAGCGCCTGCTCCAGAGACCGGCAGTGCCCCTGCGCGGCCTCCAGCGCGGCTGGCGCGGCGGTGACGGGGGACCCGGGGGTTGCGGAGAATTCGCTCATGCTGGTCGGGCGTACCGCGTCACACGGGACGGCGGCCGGACCCGCACCTCCTTCGGGCGTCGGTGCTGTGCGGTGGCTCGGAACGCTGTCGAAGCCCGGGCGGGCCGCCCGGACCGGCGGGCGTCGATGGCTCACACCACCTCCGTCACGGCTTGGCGGGCCTCCAGGACGGCGCAGTACGCCGCCTCCGTCTCGGCCGCGACGCGGTTCCAGCCGTAGCGGCGCAGCACGCGGCGGCGCCCGGCCGCGCCGCACGCCTGGCGTGCCTCGGGCCGGGCCAGCAGGTCGGCGACGGCCCGGGCGAGCGCCTCGGGGTCGCGGGGCGGCACCAGCCGCCCGGTGGCCGGGTCGGCGACGGTGTCCAGCTGGCCGCCGACCGCGCTGGCGACGACCGGCCGGCCGCAGGCCATCGCCTCCAGCGGCACTATGCCGAAGGGTTCGTAGTCGGCCGGGCACAGCACCACGTCGGAGCCGCGCAGCAGCGCGGGCACCTGGCGGCTGGGCACCCCGCCGGTGAAGTGGACGCGGTCGGCGACCCCGGCCCGGCGGGCGAGGTCGCGCAGGCGCCGTACCTCCGGGTCCTCGTCGAGCAGGTCCTTCGCGGGGCCGCCGACGATGAGGAGTTCGGTGTCCGGCAGCCGGGCCAGCGCGGCGACGGAGACCGCCGCGCCCTTGCGGGGCACGAGCCGGCCCAGCTGGAGCAGCCGGTAGCGCTGGGTGCGGCGCTTCGCGGCCGGCCCCTGAGGGGTGAACAGCTCGGTGTCGACCCCGCACGGTACGACGCTGACCTTGTCGGCGGGGATGCCCATCCGGGACAGCTCCAGAACCTCGTCGCGGCAGGTGGCGACGACCCGGTCGCAGTTCAGGCCGACGTCCGTCTCGTGGCCGATCCGCTGCGGTGGGCTGGTGTCCGCGAGCTGCTGGTGCCGCCGCTTCACCGTGCCCAGCGCGTGGTACGTGTGCAGCAGGGGCAGGTCCAGCGGGCGCACCGCGCGCAGCGAGGCGAGTCCCGACATCCAGAAGTGCGAGTGCACGACGTCGGGCGAACGGCCCCGCCACACGCGCGTCAGATGGCGGGCAAAGTCGCCCATATGGGGCAGCAGTTCGTCCTTGGGTATGGGCTCCGCCGGTCCGGCCGGGACATGGTGCACCTCCACCCCGTCGCGCAGGGGCACGACGTCGGGCAGGTCGGGATCGTCGCGGCGGGTGTGCACGGTGACGCGGTGGCCCCTGTCAGCCAGCGCGCTCGCGAGGCAGGCGACGTGGACGTTCTGCCCACCCGCGTCGACTCCGCCCAGCGCGGCCAGCGGGCTCGCGTGCTCGGAGACGAGCGCGATGGAGAGCGAGCCCGGCCCCTCGGTGTCGAAGTGGGTGTGCAGCAGGGATCCGGCCGATGACGTCATGAGCGCACCTCCGTCAGCAGGCGCTCCCAGTCGTCCAGGAAGCGCTTGAGCCCGTACCGTTCGAGGGCCGCCTGACGTGCGCGGGCGCCGTCCTCGGCGGCGGCCTCGGGTTCTTCGAGGTAGCGCCGGGCGGCCCGGGCCAGCACCTCGGGGCGGGTGGACAGCGTGCCCGCGTCCGGCGGGACCGCCTCGACCGCCTCCGTGGTGGCGAGCGCCACGACCGGCATGCCCAGGTGCATGGCCTCTAGGAGCGACAGGCCGAGGGACGTCCAGCGCACCGGGTGCAGATACAGCCGGCGTTCGGCCATGGCCGCGTGGAGTTCGCTCTGCGGCAGGTCGGCGGAGCGGCAGCGCTCCTCGGGCAGGTCCAGGTGGTCGGCGAGGCCCTCGGTGCGCATGCCGAAGACGTCCAGTGGGGCGGCACGGGCCAGTTCGAGCAGCAGGTCGGTACCTGTGTAACGGCCGCGCCGCACCGGTTCGTTGACGACGACGGCCGCGCGCGGGAGGCGGCCGGTGTACTGGTGGCCCGGGTCGACGATGCCGTGCTCGATCACCTCGGTGCGGGTGCTGCCGCAGTCCCAGAACAGCCGGTTGAAGTGGGTGACGTGCACCAGGGTGAGGTCGTCGCGGTCGGCGAACGGGTGCCGGGTCGTGGGGACGTCGCCGTCCGGCGCGTTGTGCTCCAGGTAGACGGCGGGCAGATCACGGCCGGGGCGCCGGCCGCCCAGCCAGCGCTCGGCCAGCTCCCACTCGTGCGGGCGCTGGAGGACCACCAGGTCCACGTCCGCGTCCCGCAGTTGTGCGGGCGTCAGCTCCCGCACCGAGGAGGGCCAGGTGAACGTACGGGCGCGGCCGAGGCCGTCGGCGTCGCGGTCGGGGGTGACAGGAACGAGGTAGGTGTGCGGTCCCTGGACGAACGCCGTCGTCCAGGAGCCGTGCACATGCCACAACAGGATGTTCATTTGGACGCTCCTCGTTCCGTCTCGGCCCTGCCACCCGGTCCGTACGGGGCGGCGGGCCTGGGCGACGGGCCCTGGTCCACCACAGGGCCCGTCCGCTTCGACTTCCTTGTCTGCTTGAAGTCATTCATCCCAACTGGCCGGTTTGCGCAGAGTGCGGTGACCGCGGCCAGTAACTCCGCGTCACCGATCCCGTCGAGACAGGGGTGGCCCGACGTGGGGCAGTTGCGGGCCCTGGTGCCCGCGCAGGCGGCCTCCTGGTCCCCCAGCAGCACGTGCGGGACGCCGTACGGCCGCCAGCGCTCGACCGGCACCACCGGCGCGAACAGCGACACCACCGGCGTGCCGACGGCGGCGGCCAGATGCGCGGGCCCGGTGTTGCCGACCACCGCGACCCGCGCCCCGGCGAGCACCCCGGCCAGTTGCTCCAAATGGGTGACGCCGCCCAGGTCCAGGGCATGCGCTCCGGCCACCCGGGCCGTCAGCTCCCGCTCCGCGGGGCCGCCGGTGACCACGACGCGGTACCCGGCGGCGGACAGCGCGGCCGACGCCCGCGCCGCCCGCTCGGGGCTCCACGCCCGCGCGGGCACGGCGGCGCCGGGATGCAGCACCACATACGGCTCGGAGCCGGTCAGGTGGGTCATGTCCGGCGGGGTCCGAATGCGCAGCGTTCCGTCGTCGCCCGGCGGCAGCGCGAACCCCGCGTCCCGGGCCAGGTCCAGGGCCGCGAGCACCTCGTGCCGGTGCGCCTGCCGGTGGTGGCGCAGGTCGAGCAGGGCACCCGGATAGTCCTCGCTGTCGGCCGCCGTCCAGCCGACGCCCGCCAGCTTCAGCAGCAGGGCGGCCGGCAGCGGGCTCTGGTGGTACGACACCAGCACCAGGGCCCGGTCGAAGCGACGGGCCGTCAGCGCGTCCAGCAGGTGCCGGGTCGCCTGCCGGGAGACCGGCGCCGGTTCCAGCCCCACCCACGGCGCGTCGTGCACCAGGACCTCGTCCACGCCCGGCAACAGCCGTCCCGCGCTCGCCCCTTGCGGCCCGCACAGCAGCGCCGTGTACGACGATCCGGCGGCCACGGCCCGCACGGCGGGCCCGGCCAGCAGGACGTCGCCGGCGCTGTCCAGACGTACGACCAGCGAGCGGGGCAGGGTTCGGGAATCGGCCGTCATGACTCTCCCGGGACGAGATCGGGCGCCGGGTACAGGGCGAGCTGGACCGCCGTACGCAGGTCGGGGGCGGTGGCCTCGGCGCCTGCGGTTTCCTCGGGGCGGGTCACCGGGGTCGGCACCAGCACGCCCCGGGCGCCGGCGGCGCGGGCAGCGGCTACGTCGGCCCCTATGTCGCCGATGACGACCGTGCGGTCCACCGGTGCGCCGAGCCGTTCGCACGCCGCCAGCACCAGACCCGGCGCGGGTTTGCGGCAGCCGCAGCCGTCGTCCGGGCCGTGCGGGCAGACCGCCCACACCCCGAACGGGCCGAGCAGCTCCTCCACCCGCCGCCGCACCGCCGAGACCTGACGGTACGTCAACAGGCCACGGGCGACGCCGGACTGATTGCTCACCACGCCGACCGGGACGCCCCGCGCCCGCACCGCTTCGACGGCTTCCCGCGCCGTCGGCATCGGCACGACCCGCGCCGGGTCACCGTTGTAGGGGACGTCGACGATCAGGGTGCCGTCCCGGTCGAACAGGACGGCCGCCGGGAAGCTGTCGGGTACCGCCTGCCGGGGCCCGTCGAACAGCCACGGTCCCGGTGCGCGGCGCGGCGTCGTGAGCGGCGTCATGAGGGCACCCGTTCCCGGTCCGGTTCCCGCGAGGGACGCGGCGGCTCACCGGTCCCGTCGGCGGTGACGGGCGCCGTGTTCCGGTGGACGAGCTGCCCGCGCAGCCAGTGCCAGACGGCGGCGGGCGGGATGGCGACGCTGGTCAGCGCCATCGTGACCACCTCGTCGCGGGTGCGCGGCCCCGGCACGATCCGGGCCAGCGCGAACTCGGCCGTCCCGGCCAGCCACAGCCCGGCGCACGCGGTGGCCGCCCGGCGCCGGCCCACGGCCGCGCAGGCCAGGGCCGTCACCGCCGCCCCGGTCACCGCCACATGCCGGGGCAGCCGCCCGCGCGGCGCCCCCGCCCGGCCCCACCACGACCGGCCGTGCAGCCGGGTCATCAGCACGTCGTCCGCGTTGCCCGCCTGGAGCCGTACCGACACCCAGCGGTCGGCGGGCCGCACCGGATGCGTCGTACGCCGGTCCCCGGCCGTCACCGTCCAGCCGGCCGCGAGCACCCGCAGGGCCAGGTCGGCGTCCTCCCGGAAGGCCCGCCGGAAGCGTTCGTCGAAACCGCCGACCGCCTCCAGGGCCGCCCTCCGGTAGGCCATGTCGGCGGTGATCCAGCGGGCGGTGGCGAGCCCGGCGGTGTTGCGTTCCCAGTCGGTGGGGCGGCGGTCCGGCGGCAGCGGTACGTCGATCCGTGCGGTGACCGCGCCCGTCCAGTACGTCGCCCCGGCCAGGTCGAGGGCCAGGTCCTCGCCCCAGGAGGGGCTGGGCACCACGTCGTCGTCCAGGAAGACGATCCAGGGGACGCGTCCCGCCGCCCGCCATCCGGCGTTGCGGGCCGCCGCGGGGCCCCGGGCGCCGCCCCGGACGACCGTGGTGAGCGGGCGCAGCTGCTCGGGGACATCCTGCGTGAGCGCGCCCACCGAGGCGTCCGGGCGGTCGTCGACGAGGATGAGCCGCACGGGGCGGGGGCCGCCGGACCGGGCCAGGGCGCGCAGGCAGGCGGTCAGGCTGGGGCGGCCCAGGGTGGGGATCACCACCGCGTAGGCGTCGTCGGCGTACTCGGATTCGGTGCTGGGTCCTGCCTGGGTCATCGGGGCCTCCGGGGGGCGTGCTCGGCCTGATCGGCGTGCGCGGTGGGGGCGGCGGATTGGGCGGCGGACCGGGTTCTCGGGCCGGTTGCCGCCCGGGCCGTGCGTTCCTGCCCTCGCCGTACTCCGTGCGCCGCCGACGGCGCGTTCTCCGTCACGGAGCCCTGCAGGTGTCGTATGAGATGTGCTGCCCGAGCCGTGTGCTCCCGCATCAGGCCCTCCCGTTCCCCGTCGCGCGGAAGAAGTCGCCGCGCCGGACCGCGTACGGGCCGATGGCGAGCAGGTCGACCGGTGAGGAGCCGAAGCACTCCAGGGCGTCGCGCGGATCGTCGACCATCGGCCGGCCCGCCGTGTTGAGGCTGGTGTTGACCACCACCGGCAGTCCGGTGCGCCGCTCGAACGCGCCCAGCATGCGGGCCACCAGCGGCTCCTGCGCCGGGTCCACGGTCTGGATGCGGGCCGTGCCGTCGACGTGCACCACGGCCGGGATGCGCTCGCGCCAGGATGCGGCCACGTCGTGCACGAACAGCATGTACGGGCTCGGCAGCGGCCCGTCGAAGATCTCGGCGGCACGGTCGGCCAGCACCATGGGCGCCACCGGCCGGAACTGCTCACGGCCCTTGACGTCGTTGAGCCGTTCGAGATTGCCCGCGTGCCCGGGATGCGCCAGCAGCGAGCGATGGCCGAGCGCCCGGGGACCGTACTCGGAGCGCCCCTGGAACCAGGCGACGATCCCGTTGTCGGCGAGGGCCTCGGCCACCGTCTCCGCGATGTCCGCGGGCCGTTCGAAGGGTACGGCCGCCGTCTTCAGCCACGCGCCCAGCTCCGCGTCGGACCAGTCCCGGCCCAGGTCGGCGCCCGCCATCGGCTCCGGAGCGTCCCCCGCGCCCGCCGCCAGCAGCAGCGCACCGCCCAGCGCCGTGCCCGCGTCACCGGCCGCAGGCTGCACCCATACCTGCGAGAAGGGACCCTCGCGGGCGATACGGGAGTTGGCGACGCAGTTCAGCGCGACGCCCCCGGCGAGGGTGAGCACGCTGTGGTGGGTCCGCCCGTGCAGCCAGCGCACCAGGTCGAGCAGCGTCTCCTCCAGCACGGCCTGCGCGCTCGCGGCCACGTCCGCGTGCTCCTGCGTCCACGGCTCGTCCGCGCCGCGCGGCGGGCAGAACGCGTGCCAGGGGACGCCGGTGGCGTGGAACCCGCCGTCGCCGGTGGGATACACGTACCGGCGCAGCTCGGCCAGCATCCGCGGGCTGCCGTGCGAGGCCAGGGCCATCACCTTGAACTCGTCCGAGGAACGCAGAAAGCCCAGATGGTCGGTCAGCTCCTCGTAGACCAGGCCAAGGGAGTGCGGCAGCTCCTGCGCGTGCAGCGCCTCCAGCCGGTCCCCGACCCGCCGCGCCGCGAGGTGCGAGGCGCGTTCCCCGCGGCCGTCTAGGACCAGCACGGAGGAGTCGCCGGCGTCGGGTGCGGCGAAGGCGCTGGACGCGGCGTGCGCCATGTGGTGCGGGACGAAGCGGACCTTGCCGGCATCCAGACCCGGCAGCGCGGCCCGCAGGAAGCCCGGGGCCTCACGGGCGTACGTCTGCCGCAGGTGGTCCCAGGGATCGTCGAGGCCCATCGCCTCGGCGGGCCGGGCGAGCCGCGGGTCGTAGGAGTAGGCGACCGCGTCGAGGTCCTGCGGGCGCAGGCCCGCCCGTCGCAGACACCACGCGGCGGCCTTCTCCGGCAGCTCCCAGGCGGAGAACGGCACCGGACGCTTGCCGTGCTTGCGGCGGGAGAACCGCTCTTCCTCGGCGGCGGCCACGGTGCGGCCGTCGATCACGAGTGCGGCGGCGGGGTCGTGGAAGAGGGCGTTGATTCCGAGGATGCGCATGGGGGTCCTGGGGGGTGTGCGATGGGGTGGGGGAGAGTCGGTGACCGGGCGTTCCCGCCTCGGCGCGCCTCACCGTTCGGTGGCCGTGGCGCGGAACCAGTCGATCGTGCGGCGCAGGCCGTCCTCCGCGTCCACCACGGGCTCCCAGCCGAGCTTGTCGCGGGCCAGCGTGATGTCCGGGCAGCGCACCGCCGGGTCGTCGGTCGGCCGTTCGATGAAGCGGACCTCCGAGGAGGAACCGGCGAGCCTGATCACCAGGCGGGCGAGGTCCAGCATGGTGATCTCGCCCGGATTGCCGATGTTCACGGGGCCGCGCAGGCCGTGCGCCGCCGCCGCGAGGATGCCCCGGACGGTGTCCTCGACGTAGCACAGGGAACGCGTCTGGCGGCCGTCGCCCGTGACCGTGAGCGGTTCGCCGTCCAGCGCCTGCCGGACGAAGGTCGGCACCGCCCGGCCGTCGTGGCCGCGCATCCGCGGGCCGTAGGTGTTGAACAGCCGCACGATGCAGGTGTCGGTGCCCTCCGCCTCCGCGTGCGCCGTGGTGAGCGCCTCGCCGAACCGCTTCGCCTCGTCGTACACGCTGCGCGGACCGACCGGGTTGACGTTCCCCCAGTACCGCTCGTCCTGCGGGTTCTGCTGCGGGTCGCCGTACACCTCGGACGTCGACGCGAGCAGGAAGCGGGCGCCGTGGTCATGGGCGAGTGCCAGGGCGTTGCGGGTGCCGAGGCTGCCGGTCTCCATGGTGTGCAGGGGCAGCCGCAGATAGTCGGACGGGGACGCCGGGGAGGCGAGGTGCAGGACGAGGTCGGGGGGCCGCTGGACGGGTATCCGTTCGGCGACGTTCGCGTGCACCAGCGTGAACCCGGGGCGGTCGAGCAACGGGGCGACGTTCTCCGGCCTGCCGGTGCTGAAGTCGTCCACGCAGGTGACCGCCGCGCCGGAGTCCAGCAGGGCGCCGCACAGATGCGAGCCGACGAAACCCGCGCCGCCGGTGACGACGGCGTGCTCCCAGGTACGTGACGATGCGGTGGTCATTCAGGTCTCCTCTGCACATGACGACGACGGCCTGTCGGATGCCTGGCGCCGATCCGGGACCCTGGTTGCTGCCTTCTCGACCCCGCCTTCTCCGCCTTCTCTCCGACGCCGACCGCGGGCGCCGCGGGGGCGCCCAGTACCGAGATCAGCGTCCTCCGTGCGCGCCCAGGAGGCTCTCAGGCGTACGGCATCCGGGTGATGCACGCAGCGTGAGGCCCTCGGAGCGTGGGGCCGGAGGGGTTCGGGCGTTGACATGAGACGCCGGTTTCCCCACTGTCCGGGCCCCAACCCCCGGAGCGGGAACTGTGATCGCCGCTGGGTCCCTCGTGCTGCGATGGACGCCGGGGTCCCTCGCGCTGCGATGGTGGCGGGTCCGATCCCGTGAAAGGATGACGCTGCCTGTCGGAACGTACCTGGTCGGGGGGTTTCTCCCCGCCTGGGGGTTTCTCCTGCGTGGGGAAGGCAACCCGGGCCCAGCCCGCGGCAGCGACCCATGAGGCCCCGATCCGACCCCTCGCCGCGCCCGCGCCGCTGTCCCGGACCCCCGCACAGCTCGTCAGCTCCTTGGACAGGAGTTCCGGATGACCACCACCACACAGCCTCGCCGGTCCGCAGGGCCGGGGCCGCGCATCGGCCTGCTCGGCTCCTACGGAGGCTTCAACCTCGGCGACGAGGCCATCCTGACCTGCGTCCTCGGCTGCCTGCGCGCCCACCGCCCGCAGGCCCGGCTTGTCGTCTTCAGCCGGAACGCCGAGCACACCCGCGCCCACCAGCCCGCCGCCGACGAGGTGGTCGACTGGGAAGGCGTCCCGCAGAAACAGATCCTCGACGTCCTGTCGGGCCTGGACCTGCTGGTGCTCGGGGGCGGCGGCATCCTCTACGACGGTGAGGCGCGTCGCTACTTGCGACTGGTGGGTGCCGCGCAGGGCCGCGGGGTGCGCACCTTCGCGTACGCCGTCGGCGCGGGCCCGCTGCGGGAGGCGGAGGACCGGGAGGCGGTACGGGCGGTGCTGCCGAAGATGGACGAGGTCGTCGTCCGGGACGAGGAGTCACGGCTCGTGCTGGAGGAGGCCGGGCTCGACCGCGACCTCACCGTGACCGCCGATCCGGCGCTGCTGCTGCCGCCGGAGCCGTTCACCGACCAGATGATGCGGCAGGAGGGCATCCCCGCCGAGACCCGGCTGGTGGGGATGTCGGTGCGCGAACCGGGCCGCGCGGCGGAGAAACTCGACGAGAGCGACTACCACGCCCTGCTCGCCGACGTGGCCGATTTCCTGGTACGGCGACTGGAGGCCCATGTGGTCTTCGTGCCGATGGAACGCCAGGACGTCCACCACGCCCACGGCGTCCTCTCCCGGATGACCGCACCCGACCGGGGACGCATCCTGCACAGCGTCTACAGCCCCGGCCAGGTCCTCGGCTTCATGAACCACCTCGACCTCGCCGTCGGCATGCGCCTGCACTTCGTGATCTTCGCCGCGCTCTCCGGGCTGCCCGTGCTCCCACTGCCCTACTCCGGCAAGGTCTTCGACTTCTCCCGCCGGATCGGGGCGCCGGCGCTGGTCGGTGTGGCGCGCGAACAGGCCGGGCTGCTGCTGGCCGAGGTGGACCGGTTGTGGGACGAGTTCCCGCAGCGCCGCGACGATCTCGACGCCCGCGTGCAGGCGCTTCGGGGCACCGCCCGGGAGACCTGTGTCCGGTGCGCCGTGGTCCTCGACTCCCTGGAGGAACAGACCGGCGCCGTGTCCGACACCGAACGCCCGGGCCTGCACCTGCTGCGGCCGAGTACCGGAACGGCGACCTGACGACCGGGCCCTCGACCCCGGCAGGGGGCGCGGGACACGGGGCCCGGCAGTCCCACCGCCTTCGGAACACCTCCGACGGGAAGAACCGATGCCGATCCTGCAACGACCTCCACTGTCACGGACCGTCACCCTGCCGCCGCGCGACGCCCACCACGGGGGCCGCACGGAGGTCCTGGTCGTCGGCGGAGGCCCGGCCGGCACCGCGGCCGCGTACGCCGCGGCCGACGCCGGGGCCGATGTGGTGCTCGTGGAGCGGTACGGCTTCCTGGGCGGCAACGCCACCGTGGCCCTCGTCATGCCCCTGATGTCGTTCCACAACGAGCAGAAGCAGGCCGTCTTCACCGGCCCCGGCGAGGAAGGCGACGGGCTGCTGCCCAACGACCACGGCGAGGGCGAGGCGGTGGTCGCCGGCTTTCTGTGGCGTCTGCTGGACCGGCTGAGCGAACGCGGCGGCTGCGTCCCGCCCTCCCTCAAAACCGGCTACACCGTTCCCTTCGACCCGGAGATCTACAAACTCGTCCTCCTCGACCTGCTCGACGAGGCCGGCGTCCGCATGCTGTTCCACTCCTTCGCCTCCGCCGCCCTGCCCCTCGACGACGGCTGGCGGGTCGTCTTCGAGACCAAGTCCGGCCCGGTGGTGATCGACGCCGACGTCGTCGTCGACGGCACGGGCGACGGCGACGTGGCCGCCGCCTGCGGAGCGCCGTGCGAGATCGGCCGGCCCGAGGACGGGCTGGTCCAGCCGATGACGCTCATGTTCCGCGTCGTCGACTTCCTGCGGCCCCGGTTCGCGGCGTACGTCCATGAGCACCCCGACCAGTGGCGGGGCGTGCACGGCCTGTGGGACCTCGTCGAGGAGGCCACCAAGGCGGGCGAACTGCGCCTGCCCCGCGAGGACATCCTCTTCTTCGGCACCCCCCACCCCCGCGAGGTCAGCATCAACAGCACCCGCGTCACCCGGGCCCTCGGCATCGACGTGTGGGACCTGAGCCGCGCCGAGTACGTCGCCCGCCGCCAGATGGAACAGATCGACCGCTTCCTGCGCCAGCACGTCCCCGGCTTCGAGGAGTCATACGTCGTGCAGAGCGGCACCCAGATCGGCGTACGGGAGACCCGCCGCATCCTCGGCGACTATCACCTCACCGGCCACGACATCCTGGCGGCGCGCTCCTTCCCCGACGTCGTCGCACACGGCGCCTACCCCGTCGACATCCACAACCCGAGGGGCAGCGGCACCGTCCTCAAACGCGTCCCCCGCGGCCGCTTCTACGACATCCCCCTTCGCTGTCTGCTGCCCCGCGACACGGACAACCTGCTCGTCGCGGGCCGCTGCATCTCCGGCTCCCATGTGGCGCACTCCTCCTATCGCGTCATGCCCATCGCCATGGCGACCGGTCAGGCGGCGGGCGTCTGCGCCGCGTTGGCCACCCGGATCAACCGCAGCCCGCGGGAGGTGCCGTACGCTCTGGTCCAGCAGGAGCTCATGCGCCAGGGGGCGCGACTGCACCTGGCGACCGGGGCGGCGGCGCCGCTCGGTTGAGGTGTCGTTGTTTCTCTTTATGTGTCGTTGCCGATCACGCGTCCGTCCGTGCAGCTGCCGTCCTGCTCGATGAACAGGCCGTGCGTCTGTGTCCTCCTCGGCTGCTGGTTGTCCCATATCCGGTTGCCTTCCATCTGCGGGCGGGAGACGGCGGCCGCGATGGCGATCCCGGCTCGCAGATCCGGGGGATCGGGCAGGTGGTAGGACGCGCCCGGCTTCGGCGTGCCACTGCTCCACGCCGTCTTCGAGCCCGGCCGCACGGGCGCCAGACTCAGCTCTGTCTCCGTGTTGAAGGTGACCATCGCTTGCTGGCCACCCACCGTCAGCTGCTTGCCCCGATGGCCGTCCAGTGGCCAGTCGGCGGTCTCGTCGATCAGCGACAGATCCGTGCAGCGCACCCCGTCGCCGCCGCCCGAGGTCGCCGGTGCGGCCCGACGGCCGTTGTTGCGGATCCGGTTGCCCACGATCGCCGGATCCCGCAGGTCCGCGTCGACCCGGACGCCGTCCAGCGCGTTGTCCCGGATGTCGTTGGACTCCAGCACGATGTCCTCGGCCGGTTCCTGGTCGCCGCCCTCCAGGTTGTGTTCCCAGTAGCCGTACCGCCCGTTGTTGCTGATCCGGTTGCCGCGGAGGGCGTACGGTCCTGGCGTGTTGCCGATCGCGACGCCATCGCGCACATTGCTGTCGATGACACACCCGGTGACGATGCCGCCCCGGCCACCGACACCCGATGTGCCCTGCGAGGACACGTCGAACCCGGCCTGGTGATTGCCGAGCATCGTCGACGAGGTGACCAGCAGGCCGTCGGCTCCCCAGTCGGAGATCCCGAACCGGTTGTCCTCGGCATGGCAGGCGGTGATGCGGATGCCGCGCGGCGGTGGCCAGTACTCCTGCTGCAACTCCACGAAGATGCCGTTCGTGCCGTTGCCCGTCGCCGTGCAGGTGGTGATCGTCAGCCGCTCGACCATGCCCCAGCCGCCCACGCCGATCCCGATCCCCGCGCCGCCCATCTCTTCGCCGGGATCCTGCCGTCCGCACCGCTCCGCCAGCACTCCCTCGACGATCGTGTCCTGCAGGAAGTCACAGCCGAATCCGGTCGCCGCCGTGTCGTGCACATACAGGTCGTTGAACCTGCCCCGCAGCACGTACTGCAGGCCGAGCCCCTTCGCCAGCGGGTCGTACTCCTGTGTCCGCACGCCGGAACCGTCCACCTCGAAGTGCGCGAACGTGATGTCCGCCAGATGGTTCTCCCGCCCCGCTCCGTGCTGCGCGGTGGTGAACCAGGCCAGCGGCACCGGGGTGGTCGGGCTGCCCGGGTTGGACAGCGCGAAGCAGGTGGCACCCCGGCCGGCGCCGATCAGTGACACGCCGCTGCGCCAGACGGTGGGCCGATCCTGCATCACATAGCGACCGGGCGGGACGTAGAGGGTCCGTCGGCGGCCGTCCGCGGCACAGGCCGCACCCAGCGCGTCGACCAGTTCCGCGAACGCCGGCTGGTCATTGGTGATCCCGTCACCGACCAGTCCGTGCTCTCGGGCGTCCACTGTCAACGGCATCGACAAGGACATCGACATGGGCAGGCTCCTCACTGGAAGGGCGCGGCAGGTGGCAGCGTGGACTGCCGGTTGGCGGCGCCGTCGAGCACCGAGTACCAGTGATCGGCTGGGCCCAATCATTGGCTTGCAGGTGTCCCGTGGGCGTGCCGTCCCGGTCAGGCGGAGTTGACGAGCCCTATGTAGCGCGGCCAGTCCCAGTGCGGGCCGGGGTCGGTGTGGTCGGTGCCCGGTATCTCGTGGTGGCCGATGATGTGCGCGCGGTCCTTGGGGACGCCGTACTTCGTGCAGATCGCCGCGGTGAGCGTGGCCGACCGCTCGTACATGGCGTCCGTGAAGTAGCCGGGCTGGTCCACCCACCCCTCGTGTTCGATGCCGATGCTGCGTGTGTTGTGCTCCCAGCTCCCGGCGTGCCAGGCGATGTCGGACTCGTGGACGCACTGCGCCATATATCCGTCGGCGGACCGGACGACGTAGTGCGCGGACACCTTCTTGCGGGGGTGCTGGAAGACGGCCAGGGTCCCGGAGTAGTCCGTCTGCGTGACGTGGATGACGACCAGGTCGACGGTGTGGGTGGCCGGACGGTTCGCCGCCGTGTAGTTGGCGGGAGTCGCCGGCTGCCACTCCGCGAGCGGGTAGTCGGGAGCCGGTGTCCGCCCACCGGCCCTGGGGCCGGGCAGCAGTGCGTAGGGGACGGCGGCCAGGGCGGCGCTCTTGAGGATCCGTCGCCGGTCGGGGAGTGGTCGTGCCCGTTGCATGGAGGATCGCCTCTCAGCTGGAAGAAGCTTGAAGAAGGATGAAGGCCGCCGACGTCATCTCCGCACGACGACTGGCCTCGCGTGAATCACGGTACGGCGCCGGGCGGTTGGGCTGATGGCCGTCGTGCTATTCCGTGGATCACCGAGAGGTTGTGGATAACTCGCTCACCCGAACGGGTGGTGAGCAGGGACTTCTGAGGGCATTTCGGACGGCATTCGGAGGGCCTGCGGAGGCCGTCAGCCCCGCACCCCCACCTCAGCCACCCCCGCCGGATCGTCCAGCACCCCGCGCACCACCCAATGCGCGGCCCCCAGCAACGGCCCCTCAGGACCCAGCCCCGACACGGACACTGGGCAGGCCGGTCCCGCCGTGCGGCGGGCCAGTTCCGACCGCAGTGACGGCAGCAGCCAGGGTGCGAGCCCGGCCAGCGCACCGCCCAGTACCACGCTCTCGGGGTCCAGCAGATTCACCGCCCCGGTCAGCGCCACGCCGAGCGCCTCTCCCGCATCGCGCAGCGCCCGCCGTACGTCCTCGTCGCCCTCCGTGGCACGCCCGGCGAGCAGTCCGACACGGTCCTCGCCCGGCGCCAGACCGGCCGCGCGCAGCACCGCCTCCTCACCGGCGTACTGCTCCAGGCACCCGCGCCCACCGCAGGCGCATTCCGGCCCGTCCGGCCGGACCGGCACATGCCCCAACTCGCCCGCGAATCCCCGCGTTCCGCGCAGCAGCCGACCGTCCACGACCACGCCCGCGCCGATACCGATCTCGGCCGACACATGCACGAAGTCCCGCGGGGTGCCCTCGCCGAGCCAGAGCTCGGCCAGCGCGCCGAAGTTGGCCTCGTTGTCCACGGTCAGCGGCAGCTCCGCGGGCAGCAGTGACCCCAGATCGGTGTCGTGCCAGCCGAGGTTGGGAGCGCGTACGACGGTCCGGGCGTCGCGCGCCACCAGACCCGGCACCGCCACCGCGAGCCCCGCCGGCCACAGCCCCTCACGTGCCACCTCGGCGACAACCCGGCGCACCAGCCCGGTGAGTTCCTCGATCACCGGCTCGGGGGAGCGGTCGCGGTTCGTGCCCTGCCGTACGACCCGCGCCCGTATCTCTCCGCGCAGATCGACCGCGCAGACCGCGAGATGGTCGACGCCGATCTCCGCGCCGATCCCCGCGGGACCGTGCCCGCTGACCGCGAGGGCGGAACCGGGACGGCCCCGGCCCACGCGGCCGGGACGTTCGGGGCCCAGTTCCTCCAGCAGGCCGCAGCGGATGAGTTCGTCGACCAGGGTGGAGACCGCCGCACGGGTCAGCCCGATGCGGGAGGCCACCGCCGCACGGGACAGCGGGCCCTCCGCACTGACCGTGTGCATCACCCGCGCGAGATTGCGGCGCCGCATGCCCTGCTGGGTGTCCGGCAACGCGCGTCCGGGACCGGCCGGGTGGGCCTTGTGCAGGGGTGCGGTCATGCCTCCGTCCTTCGCGGTGGGCTCAGCGGCTCTCGGGGCTCCGCTCCAGCAGCGGGGCCGCGTCGGAGAGTACCCCGGAGATCCTGGCCAGCGTCTCCTCGTCCCGCTCGACCGCGTCCAGCACCGGCCCGCGCGCGGTGTTCCAGCGCCGGGCGACCGCGGCCGGGTCCTCGCCGGTGAGCAGGCCGGCCGCCTGGGCCGCCGCGCCGAGCGCGACCAGTTCCTTGGCCTCGGGGACCTGGACCGGGCGCCCGGAGAGCCGTCGTACGGTCTGCTGCCAGGCAGTGCCCCGGGCGCCGCCACCGATCAGCAGCAGCGGGGTCGAGCGGTCCGCGTCCTCGTCCAGGACCAGGTCCAGGGCGCCCAGCAGCGCGTGCACGGCACCGTCGTAGGCCGCCTGCAGGAGCTGACCCGCGGTCGTGTCGTGGCGCAGGCCGTGCAGGACACCGGAGGCGTTCGGCAGGTTCGGAGTGCGTTCGCCGTCCAGGTAGGGCAGGAGCGTGAGGCCGGTGGTGGGTTCCACGGCCTCGCGGTCGAGGCCCAGCAGGGTGGCGAGGCGGTCGACGGCGAGCGTGCAGTTCAGGGTGCAGGCCAGCGGCAGCCAGTCACCGTGCGCGTCGGCGAAGCCCGCCACGGTTCCGGTCGGGTCGGCCGGGCGGCGCTTCGACACGGCGTACACCGTGCCCGAGGTGCCGAGGCTCAGCACGGGCGTGCCGGGACGCAGGCCGAGGCCCAGCGCGGCGGCGGCGTTGTCGCCGGTGCCGGGCGCGACCAGGGTGCCTTTGGAGAACGGCAGGTCGTGGCTGTCGCGGACGGTGCCCGCCACCTCGCCGGGTCGGACCACACGGGGCAGGATCGCCGGGTCGAGCCCCACGTGCGCGAGGATCTCCTCGTCGTACGACTCGCTGCCCGACGCCCACCAGCCCGTGCCGGAGGCGTCGCCGCGGTCGGTGGTGCCCTGGCCCGTGAGGCGCTCGGTGAGGTAGTCGTGGGGGAGGCGTACGGCCTTGGTGGCCCGGACGGACTCCGGCTCGTGCTCGGCGAGCCAGGCCCACTTGGTGACCGTGAAGGACGCGGCGGGCACGCTGCCCGTGCGGTCCGCCCAGAACTTGGCGCCGCCCAGCTCCTCGACCAGTCGGCGCGCCTGCGGCGCCGAGCGCACGTCGTTCCACAGCAGGGCGGGGCGTACCGGCTCGCCGCGGTCGTCGAGCGTGACGAGACCGTGCTGCTGCCCGCCGATGGACACCGCGGCGGCCTCGTGGGCAGGCTCCCCGCACTGGCGCAGCGCCTCGCACAGGGCCTCCCACCACTGCCGCGGGTCGCTCTCGCGACCGGCGCCGGAGGACACCGTGTGCGGTGCCTGGCCGCTCGCGACGACCTGCCCGGTCGACGCGTCGACGACCAGTGCCTTGGTGGACTGGGTGGACGTGTCCACGCCGACGACGAGCGGACCCTCGGCTGCTGACATCGGGCTTCTCCCTTTTCACGCGGCTCTGCGGGACTAAGACATTGGGGACAAAGACATCGGAGCGGACAAAGGTAACGGGGGCAAAGGCATGGGCAAAGACATCTTGTCTCTTCCCAGAGGTGCGACTGCATACTAATTTGTAAACGGCCATGACGAAATAGTCGTACGCAGCAAGGAGCCGCGGCATGAACTACCAGCCCACCCCCGAGGACAGGTTCACCTTCGGCCTGTGGACCGTCGGCTGGCAGGGAAGGGACCCGTTCGGCGACGCCACGCGGCGTGCCCTCGACCCGGTCGAGACGGTGCAGCGCCTGGCTGAGCTCGGTGCTCACGGAGTGACCTTCCACGACGACGACCTGATCCCCTTCGGATCCTCGGACACCGAGCGCGAGTCGCACATCAAGCGCTTCCGCCAGGCTCTGGACGCGACCGGCATGACGGTCCCGATGGCCACCACCAACCTCTTCACGCACCCCGTCTTCAAGGACGGCGCGTTCACCGCCAATGACCGTGACGTACGCCGGTACGCGCTGCGCAAGACCATCCGCAACATCGACCTGGCGGTGGAGCTGGGCGCCAGGACGTACGTCGCCTGGGGTGGCCGCGAGGGTGCCGAGTCCGGTGCCGCCAAGGACGTACGCGCCGCCCTCGACCGCATGAAGGAGGCGTTCGACCTCCTTGGCGAGTACGTCACCTCCCAGGGCTACGACCTGCGCTTCGCGATCGAGCCCAAGCCGAACGAGCCGCGCGGCGACATCCTGCTGCCCACTGTCGGCCACGCCCTGGCGTTCATCGAGCGACTGGAGCGGCCGGAGCTGTACGGCGTCAACCCCGAGGTCGGGCACGAGCAGATGGCCGGGCTGAACTTCCCGCACGGCATCGCGCAGGCCCTGTGGGCGGGCAAGCTGTTCCACATCGACCTCAACGGCCAGTCCGGCATCAAGTACGACCAGGACCTGCGCTTCGGCGCCGGCGACCTGCGCTCCGCCTTCTGGCTGGTCGACCTCCTGGAGAGCGCCGGTTACGACGGCCCCCGCCACTTCGACTTCAAGCCGCCGCGGACCGAGGACCTCGACGGCGTGTGGGCGTCGGCCGCGGGCTGCATGCGCAACTACCTCATCCTGAAGGAGCGTGCGGCCGCTTTCCGCGCCGACCCCGAGGTCCAGGAGGCCCTGCGCGCCTCCCGCCTCGACGAACTCGCCCTGCCCACGGCGGCGGACGGGCTGCAGGCCCTGCTCGCCGACCGCACGGCGTTCGAGGAGTTCGACGTCGAGGCGGCCGCCGCGCGCGGGATGGCGTTCGAGCGGCTCGACCAGCTGGCGATGGACCATCTGCTGGGCGCCCGCGGCTGAGGCAGTACAGGGCGTGACCCTCGCGCGGAATGCCACGGAATCGTGCGGTCCATGGCATGAGTCCGTGTCAACCACCGCGTGGGGGTCGCGGCCCGGGCGGCTGTCCCGCGACCCTGGTCGCTATGGCCATGCCGCCCACCACGGAATTCGGACCCGTACCCCCGCGACGGCGACGCAGTCCTGTCCTCCTCGCCCTGGCCGTGCTCGTGGCCGTCGCGATCGTCGTCGCCGTCGTGGTCCTGACCGGGTCCGGGAGCGACGAGTCACCGGACGGGAAACCGACCGCCGGCAGCAGCACCTCGGCGGAACCGAGCTCCACCATCCCCACCGAGCTGCCGACCAGGCTGCCGAGTGGATTGCCGTCACTGCCGTCGCAGTTCCCCACGGAGCTGCCGAGTGAGATGCCCAGCGAGATACCGAGCGATCTGGAATCCCTGATCCCGGACCTCCCGGTCGACACACTGCCCTAGTTCACACGCGCACCCACACACGACAAAGACCCCCGGGGCGGACACCATCCGGGGGCCTTCAGGTCAATGTCGGATCAGGATCAGACGGGCTCGACGACCGCCGGCCGCGCAGAGGCACCCTCGGCGTCCGACTCCGACCCCCGCAGCGCGACCTCCTTCACGAACACCGCCGCCACCAGCGCGACCGCGGCCACCACGGCCCCGAGCAGGAACGCCGAGTGCGTACCGGCGGACACCACGTACTGGTACGCCTCTCGCGCCGCCTCCGGCAGCTTCGCCAGGCTCGCCGCGTCCAGCTGCGCCGACTGCTCGGTCACCTGGGACCCCAGCGCCCCGGCCCGCTCGGTCATGACGTCCTGGACCCGGTTGTTGAACAGCGCGCCCATGATGGCGACGCCGAACGAGGAGCCGAGCGTACGGAAGAGGGTGCTGGACGAGGACGCGACGCCCATGTCCTTCATTTCGACGCTGTTCTGCGCGACCAGCATGGTGACCTGCATCAGGAAGCCGAGGCCCAGACCGACGACCGCCATGAAGACACCGGACGTGACCCGCGAGGTCCCCGTGTCCATCGTGGACAGCAGGTACAGCCCGACGATCATCAGGGCACTGCCGACGATCGGGAACACCTTGTACTTGCCGGTGTTCGTGGTCACCCGCCCCGCCAGCACCGACGTGAGCAGCATCGCGCCGAGCATCGGCAGCAGCAACAACCCGGAGTTGGTCGCGGACGCCCCCTGCACCGACTGCTGGTACAGCGGCAGGTACAGCGTCGCCCCGAACATCACGAAGCCCGTGATGAAGCCGACGATGGCCATCAGCGTGAAGTTGCGACTGCGGAAGATGTGCAGCGGCACCACCGGCTCCGCGGCCCTGGTCTGCCAGTACACGAACCCGACCAGCGCGGCGACATCGATGCCGATCAGCTCCATGATCACCGCGGACGTCCAGGCGTACTCCGTTCCGCCCCACGTGGTGACGAGCACGATCGCGGTGATGCCGACGGTCAGCAGGACGACACCGAGGGAGTCGATTCCGGCCTTGGCCCGCTTCTTCGGCAGATGCAGCACCACAGCGATCAGAGCCAGCGCGACGACACCGAGCGGCAGGTTGGTGTAGAACGTCCAGCGCCAGCCCCAGTTGTCGGTGATGGTGCCACCGACCAGCGGTCCGCCGACCATCGCGAGCGCCATGACGCCGGCCATCATGCCCTGGTACCTTCCGCGCTCCCGCGGCGGGATCAGGTCACCCCATGACCCCGGGGTCGCCGCCGCGGTGGCCAGCGTGTACGCCGTCACCACCCACGACAGGTGCTCGGTGCCGCCGAGTTCGCCCACCGTTTCCCCGTCTTCGGGTCGGCCGTATCGACCGACTGCGTGTCCGCCATCGTTCCCTCTCTCCTAAGACTGGGGCACTTACTTGCCGCCCGGCAAGTTGCTCCACTCGAGAAGGTGGACCGTAGCTAGTCGGGCGGCAAGTAAGTTCGCAGGGGCGTGAGGAGCGCGACAATGGGCGGCACGATGGACGACACCAAGCGGCAGCGGCGCGGAAACACACGCCAGCGCATCCAGGACGTGGCGCTCGAACTCTTCGCCGAGCAGGGCTACGAGAAGACCTCCCTGCGCGAGATCGCCGAGCGCCTCGACGTCACCAAGGCGGCGCTCTACTACCACTTCAAGACCAAGGAAGAGATCCTCGTCAGCGTCTACGAGGATCTGACCCAGCCGATCGTGGAACTGATCGAGTGGGGCAGGCGGCAGCCGCAGTCCCTGGAGACGAAGCAGGAGATCCTCCGCCGCTACCACGACGCCCTGGTCGAGGCGGCCCCGTTCTTCCGCTTCATGCAGGAGAACCAGGCGACGGTGAAGGAACTGCGCATCGGCGAGTTGTTCCGCAATCGCATGCTGGGGATGCGCGACATCCTCATCGACCCGGACGCCCCCCTGATCGACCAGGTCCGCTGCATCAGCGCGGTGTTCACGATGCACGCGGGGATGTTCACCCTCAACGACCTCCCGGGTACCGACGAGGAGAAGCGCAAGGCGGTCCTGGAGGTCGCGACCACCCTGGTCACCGAGGCACACCACGGCAGGCACGCGTCCTAGAGGTGCCCTGACGGCCCTCGCGGCTGGGGAAGTGCCATGTCCGGGACTGGAGTAGAGCCGATCAGGCAGACCCGAGTCGGACACCGGCGTCGTACCACGGTACGAGTCGCAGCCCGCGGTTCAGCCCGCGGGGGGCCGGATCGGGGCCGCTCGGTTCCTAGCGTTGCCGGTGAGGCGTCGGACGGGCGCCCGAGGCCGAGGGAAGGCACGCTGATGATCGAGGCACAGCTACTGACCAAGAGGTATCGGGAGAAGACCGCGGTGGACCGGCTGGACTTCACCGTGAAGCCGGGCACCGTGACCGGCTTCCTGGGACCCAACGGCGCGGGGAAGTCGACCACGATGCGCATGATCGTCGGACTGGACGCCCCGACGACCGGCTCCGTGACGGTGAACGGCCGCCTTACGCCGAGCACCGGGCGCCGCTTCAGGAGGTCGGCGCGCTCTTGGAGGCGAAGTCGATCCACCCGGGCCGCTCGGCGTACAACCACCTCAACGCGCTCGCGCTGACGCACGGGATCCCCCGCAACCGAGTCGACGAGGTCATCGACCTCGCCGGCCTTGGCAGCGTGGCGAAGAAGCGGGCCGGAGCCTTCTCCCTCGGTATGGGGCAGCGGCTCGGCATCGCGGCGGCACTGCTCGGCGATCCGCAGACGGTGATGCTGGACGAGCCGGTCAACGGCCTCGATCCGGAGGGCGTGCTGTGGATCCGCAATCTGCTGACGGGGCTTACGGCGGAGGGCCGGACGGTGTTCGTCTCCTCGCATCTGATGAGCGAGATGGCACTGGCGGCGGACCATCTGATCATCGTGGGACGCGGGCGGTTGCTGGCCGACACGACCGTGCAGGATCTGGTCCGCGAGGCGGCGGCAACACGGTGAAGGTGGCGACCCAGGACCCGGCGCGGCTGCGGGACGTTCTGGCGGGGCCGGGCGTCGACATCACCGGCCAGGTCGGGTCCGCGGAACTGCACGTCACTGGGCTCACCGCCCGTGAGATCGGACTGAAGGCGGCGGAGCACGGAATCCCGCTGTTCGAACTGAGCGCGCGGACAGTGTCGTTGGAACAGGCGTTCATGGACCTGACCAGGGATGCGGTGGAGTACCACGGCACCACGACCGCTACCGACACTCTCGGGAGCGTGGCATGAGCTCCCTCACCATGACCGTCGAGCCCCAGCAGGAGCCGACCGCTCCGTCTCGCCCCCGCTACAAGGTGACCGGATGGCACGTGCTGCGCTCGGAGTGGGCCAAACTGTGGTCCCTGCGCTCGACGCTGCTCCTCGCGTTCCGCAGCCTCATGGTGCCGCTCGTCGCCGCCGTCATGAACATCCTCGCCACCGCAGCCTCCTTCGGCGTGATCGTCGCGTTCTTCCAGTACGGATGGGGCTCCGAGCGCCTCGGTTGGGGCGCGGCCGGACCCGTCGAGGCCTTCCTGCCGGTCATCATGCCGTCGGTCCTGTTCGGCCTGTCGATGGACTACCAGGTGTTCCTCGTCAGCCGCATGCACGAGGAATGGATCCACACCCGCGACAACCGGCGGGCCGTCGCGGTCGGCCAGGCCGAGACGGGACGGGTCATCACCGCCGCGGCCACCATCATGTTCTGCGTGTTCATCGCCCTCTCGTTCGGGGGCGAGCGGATCGTCGCCGAGTTCGGGATCGGCCTGGCCGCCGCCGTGGCGATCGACGCGTTCGTACTGCGCACGGTCCTGGTCCCGGCCGTGATGTACGTGCTCGGCAAGGCCAACTGGTGGCTCCCCCGCTGGCTCGACAAGCGCCTTCCGCACCTGTCCGTCGAAGGCCCGGCGGAAACGGCGGAAACGGCCGCCGACGACCGGCAACCCGAACCGATCACCCGCTGATCTCCGTCTTTTGGAGCCGCTCGTGCCCCGCTCCGTTCACGGGCCGGGGCACGAGCACCGTGACGTGCAGTGCCGTCAGCGTCGGGCCGCGTTTGGGAACCGAGCTCGTTTCCCGATCAACTCGTTGTGCTGTAAGCGTTTTGCGGCCGCAGGGCGGGCAGTCCCGCAGCGACCGCGCCGAGGAGGCGCTGCATGGTCGGCAGGAACGACAGCCGCGCCGCGGCGAGTTCCGGGTTCTGCTCGTACGCTTCGGCCAGGGTGGGGGGGGCGGATTGGCCGCCGCGTAGACAGCGCCGGCAAGCCCGGCCGCTGCCGTCACGAGATCGCGGCCCTCCCTCTCGGTCAGGCGCTGGTCGGCCGCGGCGACCGCGGCGCCGAGTTCCTCGATGACGACGATCACGGTGTGCTTGTGATCGCGCGCCGCCGGAACGGAGACGTTGTGTTCGAGGCTCGTGGCCGTGTGGCCGAGCAGGTCGCAGAACATGGGCCGTGCCTGCATGGTCTCGGTGAGCGTCGTGACGACGTCGTCACCGGTCGAGAGCCGATCGACGACGGCCTGGCGCCAGTCGCGCCAGCACTCCGAGGCCAGTTCGAGGTACATCTCTTCCCGCGTACCGAAGTAGCGGCTCAAGTTCGACTTGGCCAGTCCCACGGCGGCGGCGACACCGCTGAGCGTGACGTTGTGGACTCCGGAGTCGGTAGCCAGCCGGCGCGCCGCCGAGAGGATGGCCTGGCGACGCTGCTCCTTGTGCTCCGGCCGCCTGGCGCGCTGAAACTCGGACATGCTGCATCCTCGCACGACCATCGCAGCGGCTGCCCATACGTCGAACAGGGTGGCATGGCAGCCTTCACGGCACGCCGTACCACCCCTGGCCTCACGCCTCGTCGGGCCGGTAGTACCAGAGCTCGATCTCGGACAGGTTGCACCTTCCGTTGTGGTTGTCGTAGACCCGGATCCTGCGGTAAGAGGCCCGCTCGTCGAGCTTCACCTCGTACCACTGATCGGCGCCCACCCCGCTGATGGTGTGGATGTCCGTCCAGGTCGTACCGTCGTCGGAGCCGCGGAAGACCGTGCCGTTGGCCCGGGCCGTGAAGCCCGTGCGCGGGCGGAAGCGGATCTTGTCGATGGTGACCGGGCCAGCCTCCCCTGCGTCGATGTCGATCCAGCTCTCGTACGCGAGGGTGTCGGGATACGTGGTGACGTCGCCGTCGAATGCCTTCCAGCCGTTGGACTCCTTCGTGCCGGTGCCCGGCCACGCGACGGTGGACGCGGCCACCATCGACGGCGTGACCGCGAACTTCTCCAGCAGCGTGTCCCGCGACGTCAGCAGACCGTACGCGGCGTACACCTCGTCGATCAGCGCATCCTCGTCGGCGCCCGACTCCGCGCCCGCCTTCTCGATCCGGTCGAGCTCGGCGGTGAAGGCCGCGTAGCTCTTCCTCGTCCAGTCGGACGCGTCGGTCTTCCTGGCCCGTGCGAGCAGCTGCGCGAGGCTTTCGGCGACGGCGATCGCCGCGTCCTCGCTGACGATGCCGGCGCCCCCGGCGAGGGAGGCGGCAACCTTGAACCAGCGCCTGCCGTGCCGCAGTTCCTTCTCCGTCCAGCCGCGGAGCCGGGTGTCGGTGAGGACCTCCTCCCAACCCGCCCCGTTCCGAAGCGGATTGGTGGCGGCCGTGTCGGCGTCCGAGGTCCGGTAGACGGTGAAACCGGTGGCGTCCTCGGGCTTGTTCCAGGCGACGACGGCCGTGTCCGCCTCACGTTTGGCCACGTACGGCAGCAGCGCGCCGTTCGCCGTGTCGCGCACCCTCACCGCGGCCAGGACGGCGTCACCGGAGGCGGCGACACCCGCGTGCACGGCGTACGGCAGGGGCGTGAGCATCGAGCCCGCGTACGTCCAGGAGGTGCCGTCGGGCGAGGCGAAGGCCAGGACCTGATGGGTCTCGTAGTCGCGGACCAGCCGCAGGTAGGGGTAGTCGGCGGCGGTGAAGCCGGAGATCTTGGCGTCGCGCGGGGAGCGCACGTCGTCCTGCCAGTCGTGGCGGCTGTCGCGGTCGCGGCCCGCGAGGACGAGGGTGCCATCGGAGTCGGCCCCGAAGTAGAGGTAGCGGGTGTTGGCGTCGATCTTGTCGCGCAGCATCAGGCCGGTCAGGGCGCCCTTGTGGTCGTCGATGCGTGCGGTGACCGTGCCGGTGCCGGCCAGGACGCGGCTGCAGAAGAGGAGCGAGTCCTCGATGTCCCGGGTGGCGATCATGTAGTCGTCGCCCTTGCCCAGTCCCGTGCCGTCGCCCCCCGTGATGATCAGCCGTGCACCGCTGACGGAGGTCCTGCCGCTGTGCTGCGAGCCGAGCCGGTCGTCACGCCAGCCGGAGCCGGTCAGGTCCCGCGACACGGGCGCGGCGAGCGCGGCCTCGGCGCGCCAGGACGACCAGCCGTGGCCCGCGCTGTTCACGGCGGTGACCGCGTAGAAGTAGTGCCTGCCCTGCTTGACCTTCTCGTCGCGCCAGTACAGGCCCTTGATGCCCTTGGCGACGGTCTCGTACTCGCCGTCCTCGCGGGTCGCCCGCTCGATGGTGTACGAGGTGGCGCCCGCGGTCGGGGTCCAGGTCACGCCGATGTAGGTGTCGCCGGGCAGGGCCGCCGCGTACCGCACGACGGACGGCAGCAGGGTCTCGGTCGCGTCCTCGGACAGCTTGAGCACCACTGCGGTGAACGGCGGGACCGTCACATGACCGCCCCTGACCGGCAGTTTCTTCCCGGAGACGAGGTCGAGGACGGTGGAGCGGCGGTGGCCGGAGGGCACGGCGATGCGGTGCGTCCGCTTGTTGCCGTAGACCTCGCGCGTGGTGTTGATCGCGAAGAGGTACCGACCGTAGCGGGCGGTGAGGAAGTCGACGTACCCGGAGTAGGGGTGGTCGGCCTCGAAGTTCTCACGGCTGACCGTGCCGACGCCCGGCCGGTAGGCGATCGGGCAGATCTCCCCGGCCAGCGCCTGCGGGGCCCAGTTGTCGCCGGTGTTGATGTCCTCCATGAAGTCGGCGTCGATGTTGCCGGTGCGGGCCCAGTAGTCGCGGAACTGGAACCGGCCGTTGGTGCGCAGCTGCACGGTGTGCTCATGGGCCGGGGCCATGACGTGCAGCCGCCCGCTGCCCGCGACGCCCCGGTTCTGGACGTAGAGCGAGCCGAAGATGCGGGTGCCGCCGTCGCGCAGCGAGACGAACATGTTGTCGATGTCGACCCAGGCGAACTGCTCGTAGTCGGCCGGGTCCACGCCCAGTTCGACGATCTCCGTGGCGCTGTAAGAGCGGAAGTCGGTCTGCGGCAGGACCCTCTTCGCCTTGACGGTGCCGAAGCGGTCGTACGTCGCGCGTCCGCCGGTGAGATACGCCCAGGTCTCGGCGAGCCGGAGATCGACCTTGAGCCACTGGGTGACGGCGTTGAACTGGTTGAAGTACTGGCGGTCGGCGAGCTGCTGCTGGGCGAAGCCGACGGCCTCGCGGGCGTACTCCCAGTACATGTCCCAGCCGCGGTCGGCGTAGCGGTCGGCGTGCGCCGCCATATGTGCTTCGACGGCGGCGAGGAAGAGCGACTGGCCCCGGTTGATGCGGATGCAGTAGCCCGGGATGCCGGGCACGTAGACGTTGCGCTCGTCGATGACGCCCTCGGTGCGCATCAGGCGGTTAGTGCCGCTGTCGTCCGCTGCGGGGTAGCGGGTGTGGGCGCGGGCGTGCAGATTGCGCAGAGTGATCTTGAGGATCTCGTCGTTCAGCTCCTCGTCGCCCTCGTGGCCCCAGGTCTTGAAGAAGTACTCGCCCAGGTACTGGGAGGCCTCCTCGCCGTAGTTGCCGACGTAGGTGTTCTCGCGGGTGAGGCCCGCCGCGGTGATGCCGGTGTAGTGCCTGCCGTAGGGCAGCCGCCGCACGATCTCGCCGTCCGCGTCGAGCTTGCTCTTCGCCAGACCCTTGCCCACGATCCGCACGTAGTCGTCGGTGAAGCGCGCGGTGTTGTCGTGGTAGAAGAGCGAGTGGTACAGGTCGAGGTCCTCGCCGTCGGGGCCTACCAGGACCTCCTCGCCGAGGAACGGCACCATCCCGAGGGACTCGCCCAGGATCGCATGGCTGCGCTTCCTGCCCTCGTAGAACTGTGAGCCGATCACCCGCAGGCCCTCGTGGGCCTCCCAGGCGCCCTCGTAGGTGAAGAACACCTGGTTGTAGATGTACGACAGCCGCGACCGCGCGAAGTCGAAGTTGGCCTTGAGACAGCGACCCCAGGCGGCGCGGCGGGTGAGCGGGGAGCCGTCGAAGTCGACGTCCTTGAGGGAGGTCTCGCCCTCCTCGGTGCCAGTGGTGAACTCCTCGTCGAGGAAGGCCCTGAAGGTGTCGGCTCCGTAGATGTCGTTGTCGTTGATGATGTTCTCGGCGATGTACAGGGCCTCGCCGAGTGCGCCGTAGTAGCCGCCCCAGTCGCCCTGGTGGCCGCCGCGGAGCAGGAGCCTGGTGTTGCCGTAGTAGTCCTTGACGTGGTTGTCGATGCACTTGAACAGACGCAGTAGGGCGGTTTTCTTCTCGGCAGGCGTCGCGGCCGGGCACCAGTCGGTGGTCAGGACTCCCGCGTAGAAGCGCAGTTCGTCCACGTACCGGACGATCGAGAGCTTGCCGGAGGCCGAGGCGTCGATCTGGGCGGACAGCTTGTTGAAGAGGGCGACCTGCGCGGCGCGCAGTCCGTCGATCAGCTCCTGCTTTTCCGCGTCGGTGAGATCGTCCGGGGTGCCGGTGGGCGGCCGGTAGCCGGGGAGGTCCTCGCCGAACACGTCGAGGTGTGCGGCGGTGTGGGTGTACACGCTGTAATAGGTGCGGGAGTCGGCGGTGACGGTGCCGCTGTAACTGCCCTGGTAGGTACGGAGGGTGATCTCCACCTGCTCCCGGCCCGCGGTCATCTCCAGCGGCAGCATCGTGGTCTGGTACGTGAAACGGCCGGGCGCGGGCTTGGAGAAGCCGAAACTGAGCGGCTCGTAGTCGGAGTTGCGGCGAAAGCCGATCTGCTCGCCGTTGAGGTAGGCGAGCGTGCTGTACGGCGAGGAGTCGCCGCCCCAGAGCTTGAGCGTGAGGTAGTTCTGGGCCGCCGGGTCGGTCTTCATCGTGAACCGGAGTTCGCCGCCTCTGACGCCGGCCGGGGTGAGGGGAGTGGCGACTCTGCCTCTGACATCGTTGTCGTCGGTGGCGATTCTGCTGCCGTCCGAGGTGAAGCCATGGGCGGACTCCGACTCCTCGTCGCCGAGGACGAGTTGGTCGACCGGACCGGCCTGCCTGTCCGCCCGCCCGTCCTCCTCGGACTCCGCCGCGTACGCGGCAGGCGCGGACTGCCAGAGCCAGCTGCTCGTGGCGGCGGCGGCCGTGCCGGCGCCGGCCAACTGGACGAAGTGACGGCGGCTCAAGGGTGCTGCGGGCATGACGGATCTCCTTCTTGGCGGCCAACGGCAGCGGGCAAAGGGCAGCGGGCTAAGGGCAGCGGGCAAAGGGCAGCGGGCTAAGGGCACAGCAGGCGGCGCGTGACGGGTAGCAGCGGCAGGCGCGGCTTCGGCTCGGTTCAGAAATCGGTTTCTAAAAAGTAGGGTTGGCGAGGTTCAGCGTCAATGGTTCGGCATGCCCAAGAGCCGCGCGAAAGCGAACACGCCCTGACCGGCGGCGAACACCCCCTGGCTGTCATCGACGGTTCGAACCCCCTGTCCTGCGCGTTTCGCGCATGCGCTCAAGAGTGTCCATCCGAAGGCGGGGTCGCCTCTCTTGTGTAAGCGCACGGCGTTCCCTTAGCGTCTCGGTAAGCGTTTACTACATCTCTCGCCTTCGGAGGCTCAGGTGCGCACGCCACTCACCGGACCGGTCCTCCCCAGCGCGAACTCGGCCGCGGTGCACCGACCCGCCTCCGTCGCACGCATCACGGGCGGCTTCTGGGCGAGGCGTCGCCGGACCAACGCCGAAGTGTCGATCAGGGAAGGCCCCGAGCGGCTCGAAGAAGCCGGGAACCTCGCCAACCTGCGAGCAGCCGCGGACGCGGGAACGACGCGTGCGTTCTCGGGGGACTTCCAGTTCCAGGATTCCGACGTCTACAAGTGGCTGGAAGCGGCCTGCTGGCAGCTGGCCGACACACCGGAGTCCGGCCTCGCCGACGAAGTCGCACGGATCGTCCGGCTCGTTGCGGCCGCCCAGATGGAAGACGGCTATCTCCAGACGTACTACCAGCTCGGCGACGGTGAGCCGTGGACCGAACTCGGCTGGGGGCACGAACTGTACTGCGCGGGCCACCTGATGCAGGCCGCAGTGGCCCATCACCGGGCTACTGGAAGCCGCGAACTGCTGGACGTGGCGGGCAGGTTCGCCGACCACATCGAGACCGTCTTCGGTCCCGGCAAGCAGGTGGACGGGGTGTGCGGCCACCCAGAGGTCGAAACGGCGCTCATCGAGCTCTACCGCACCACCGACGACAAGCGCTATCTGGAACTGGCCCGCTATTTCCTGGAACGGCGCGGGCACGGCGTTCTGGCTTCGGGCGCCGACCGCGGCCATGACCGGGACCCGGGGCCCGAGTACTGGCGGGACCACACCCCGATCCGCGAGGCCCAGGAGGTGACCGGGCACGCCGTACGCCAGCTCTACCTCCTCGCGGGAGCCGCCGATCTGGCGACCGAGACGGGCGACGTCCGGCTCCGGCAGGCGCTGGAGCGACTGTGGACCGATGCGGTCTCCACCAAGACGTACCTCACCGGAGGGATGGGCTCGTGGCACGACTGGGAGTCCTTCGGGGACGCGTACGAGCTTCCCTCCGACCGTGCGTACACCGAGACCTGCGCTGCCATCGCCTCGGTTCACTTCAGCTGGCGGATGGCACTGCTCACCGGCGAGGCCCGCTACTCGGACCTCATCGAACGCACCCTGTACAACGGCTTCCTCGGTGGCGTGGGGCTGGACGGGCGTACCTGGCTGTACGTCAATCCGTTGCAGCGGCATGCGCATCCGCACGAGCGCCCCGGCGACCAGACCTCGCAGCGCACGCCCTGGTTCCGCTGTGCCTGCTGCCCGCCCAACGCGATGCGCCTGCTGGTCGGCCTCCCGCACTACTTCGCGAGCGCCGACGACAGCGGTCTGCACCTGCACCAGTACGCCACTGGCGAGTACGCGGGGGACGGCCTCGCGGTCCGCGTGACCACCGAGTACCCGTGGCACGGCACGGTGACCGTGACCGTCGACGACGCTCCTGCGGGGGAGCGCACGCTTTCCCTTCGGCTTCCCGCGTGGTGCGCACACTTCCGGCTGGCCGTGAACGGAGAGCCCGGACAGGAACAGCCGAAGCGCGGCTGGCTGCGCATCACGCGGACCTTCCAGCCGGGCGACACCGTCCGGCTCGAACTCGCCTTGCCGGTGCGCCTGACCCACCCACACCCCTATGTCGATGCCGTGCGCGGATGCGTGGCAGTGGAGCGCGGGCCGCTGGTGTACTGCCTGGAGGAAGCCGACAATGCCGGTGGCCTGGACGGTGTCGTCCTCGACTCCTCGACGGCTCCCACCGTGCGCGAACGCCCCGACCTGCTGGGCGGCGTCACCACCATCGTCGCCTCCGGTCGACGTCTCGCGCCGGACGAGACCGGTTGGTGGCCGTATCTCCCGGACACCGCTAACGCCCGACTCGCCGACGGGTCCGTCGAGCTGACCGCCGTGCCCTATTACGCCTGGGCGAACCGGGGTGACGGTGCCATGCGCGTGTGGATACCCGAACGGAGATGAACAGACAGGGGGTGACGGCACCTTGGGGCACACGGTGGCCTGAGATGAGCCACACGCCGTCACCGGTCAGCAGGCGCTCCCAGCATGCTCGATGCGGTTCCGCTGCTGCAGAGTGGGATTTTCACCGAGGAGAGAGTCAAGGCGGTCCGCGCCCGCGCTGGGCGTCTGAAGTCCGAGACGTCGAGCGCGGCCTCAGTCCTTGATCGTGGCGAGGATAAGCGCCTGCAACTGTTCCGCGGTGTGGTCGAGGGGCTGGGTGCTGCGCTTGGCGCGGCACATGGCCACAGTTCCCTCGACGGCCGCGACGATGAGCGTCGCGAGCTGAGCCGCCTGATCGGGCTCGGCGCCGTGCTCACGCAACGAGTCGGCGAGCAGGCTCTCCCATGTGGTGAAGACGTCGGCAGCGGCCGCGAGGGCGGCCGGCGTCTCATCGCTGGAGGGTTCCTCGATGGAGACGGCGAGTACGGGGCACCCGGCCCGGAAATCGCTGTCGACGACGATCTTGCGCCACAGGGCGAGAAAGGCCCGCAGGCCGGCGACCGGACCTGCCTCCAACTCCTTGCGCAGGCTGCGCGCGGTCCACTCGCCCGTGAAACGGACGGCCTCGGTGGCCAGTTGCTGCTTGCCCTCGGGGAAGTAGTGGTACGTCGACCCGAGCGGTGCCCGGGCGTGCTTGGCCATCTCGCGGATGCTCGTCGCGTTCAGGCCCCGCCGACTGATCATGTCGGCCGCACCGGCCACGATCCGCTCGCGTGCTGACGGGCTGGGCTTGGTCACGTACACGATCCCCTTCTGATGCCGCTGGCTATAACGACCGTCATAGTCCAGCGTGGTCGCCGCCTATAACGACCGTCATAGAGGCGTGCCGTCGCACCAACCGAAGAGAGAGGTATGTCCATGCCGATGATCCGGCTCACGGCCCCGGCCGGTGCCCTGACCGAACAGGGCCGCAGCAGGGTCCAGCGGGACCTCGCCGCGGTGCTGCTGCGCTGGGAGGGCGCGCCTGACATCGCGTTCTTCCGCGACCAGGCCTGGAGCTACCTGGTCGAACTGCCGCAGGGCGCCCAGATCACAGCCGAGGACGACGCACCGCGCTTCCTGGTGGAGGTCACAGTCCCGAAGGGCGCCCTCTCCGAGCGTCGTAAGGCCGGTCTGGTGGAGGAGGCGACGAAGACCGTTCTCGCCGCCGCCGGACTGGCCTCGGACGACGCCCTGCGGGTGTGGGTGCTGGTGTACGAGCAGCCCGACGGCACCTGGGGCGCCGGCGGGTCGGTCATCCGGTACGCCGACCTGATGGCTCTGGCGAAGGAGCAGCGCGCCGATGCGTGAACTGACCTACGTCGCCAAGCGCACCGTCGAGTGGCGCGAGGCGCCCGACCCCAAGCTCCAGTCGGACGGGGAGGCGATCGTCGCTCCGGTGGCCGCCACCCCCTGTGACGTGGACTCCTCGATCCTGGCCGGACACGCCACCCGGCGGCAGCCGCACGTTGAACACAGCATCGACCCGCCCTTCGCCCTCGGCCACGAGTGCGTCGCCAGGGTCGTCGAGACCGGCGACGCGGTCACCGCCGTAACCCCCGGCGACCTCGTCGTCGTCCCCTGGTCCATCAACTGCGGCACCTGCGACCGCTGCCGGGCCGGGCTGACCGCGCACTGCGCCGCCGTGCCCTACATGGCGATGTACGGCGCCCCCATCGGCGGCACATGGGGCGGACTCTTCTCCGACCTGGTCCACGTGCCGTACGCCGACGCCATGCTCGTACTCTGCCCACCGGCCTCGACCCGGTCGCCATGGCCTCCGCCGGCGACAACTGGTCCCTGTCCTGGCGCCTGGTCGCCCCCCACCTCAAGGCCCGCCCCGGAGCGCGGGTGCTGGTCGTCGCCCGCGGCAGTATCGGCCTGTACGTCTGCGACATCGCCCGCGCCCTCGGCGCCTCCGAGGTGCTCTACGTCGATCCGGATCCCGAACACCGTGCGATCGCCAGGGGGTACGGCGCCGCCACAGCCGAAGCCCTGGAGCCGATCCCGCAGAGCTACGACATCGCCGTCGAGGCCACCGGCCGCGTCGACCAGCTCGCCCTGGCCGTCAAGTGCCTGACCCCGGAAGGCATCTGCGAATCGGCAGGCAATCACTTCCGCCCCGGTGAACTGCCCCTCCTCGACATGTACCTCACCGGCGTCACCCTGCGCATCGCCCGCGACAACGTCCGCGCCCACATCCCCGACGCCCTCGAACTCGCCGCCTCCGGCATGGTCGCCCCGGAGAAGGTGGTCTCCCACGTCATCGACTGGGAGGACCTGCCGACGGCGCTGCCGGAAAAGCACCTCAAGCCCGTCTTCGTCCGGGCTGATGACTGACCTGGGTCGACGAGTCCCCAGCAGGCGCACTGATCAACAGCCCTGTCCCTGGACAGCGATCGTGCAGAGCCTCTTGGTGGCCCGAGTAAGAGCTACGTAGAGATCCTTCTCCCCGCCGGGGCGGGCCGTGACGATCTCCTCGGGACTCACGACGACGACCCCGTCGAACTCCAGCCCGCGCGCTTCGGACGCCGGCACGATGCGCGCATGCTCTCCGATCCCCGCGGCCGTCAGCTGATCCAGCCTCGATTCCGCGCAGATCACCCCGAGGAGCTCGCCTGGGTGCGCGGCGGTCTGAGTCTGCAACTCCCGGGCGACGGTGGCGACAATCGCATCCGGCTGCGTCGGCACGGTGCGAGGAGTCTCGCCGCGGCGCAGGGACCGTGTCGGCGTCTGGTCCGGAGCAATCCGTGCGAGAAGCTCTCGGGTGGTCTCCAAGATCTCCTGAGTAGTGCGGTAACTGACGGTCAAGGTGTGGAGGTTGAATCGCGGGCCGACATGGGGGCTCAATGCCTCCTTCCAGTCACGTGCTGTCGTCACTGGGCCCGCCTGGGCGAAGTCGCCCACCAGCGTCATCGCCTTGCCCGGGCATCGTCGTACGATCATCCGCCATTGCATGGCGGTCAGCTCTTGTGCTTCATCGACGACGACGTACCCGTACGTGCGCTGCGGCGGGCCGTCGAGCAGGCTCGCTGCCTCGTCCAGGAGAGGCACATCGGCATCGGTCCACGAGTCTTCCGAACTGCGCAGCAGGCGTGACCGCTCGTCCTTGGTCAGCCCGGGTAGGTGCTCGGCGAGAGTGTCAGAGTTTGTCAGGAGAGCACGCACGAGTTCGCTGGGCACCAGTCGCGGCCACAGCGTTTCCACAGTGCGGTCGATGTGGGCGTCGTCCAGGAGGCCGACCCGGACGGCGTCTGCGTCGAACTCATCGGCCGGTCCCGTGGCAGGTGCGTCATCGAAACCGAGGTGGCGCAGGTCGGCCGCCGTCGCGCGGTCGAGGTCTGTGCCGGTCAGTATGGCGACTTCGGCATCGATCTGCTCCAGGATGTCGCCCGTGCTGCGCTCCAGCGCGTCGGTGATGGCGTCGACCAGGAGTTCTTTGAATACCTGACGCGCGGGATTGTGTCCCAACCCGGTCGCCACGGCGGCGTCTCGCGCCGTGGCGACAACCTCGTCATGAAGGCGAACCGTTTCGTGTCCGATCCGCACGGTGAAACTGCCGCTCGGAGCCTGGTGGCAGCGCACCATGTCGGCCAGTGCGTCGGCCATCGCCGAACTACCCTTGAGACGCGCCACATCGAGCGGCTCAGCCGTGTCCGGGAAGACCCCAGCCAGTTCCTGGCAGGTCGCCAGGACGACATCGTTTTCGCCGAGCGAAGGCAGGACCTGGGAGATGTATTCGAGGAACCGTGCGTTCGGACCGACCACCAGGACACCGTGCTCGGCCGCACGCGGGAAGGCGTACAGGACATAGGCCGCCCGGTGCAGGGCGACCACCGTCTTGCCAGTGCCGGGGCCGCCCTGGACCACTGACACCCCGCGGTGCGTAGAGCGGACGATCTCGTCCTGCTCGGCCTGCAACGTCGCGACTGCCGCCTGCATCCGACCCGTACGTCGCGCTGAAAGCGCCTCCATCAGGGGCCCGTCCCCCACGACGTCGCCAGCAGTTGGAGCGGAGCCGTCCAGCAGCTCGTCGCTCACCGCGACCACCGTGCGCTCCTCCAAGCGAAGATGTCGGCGGCGCCGCAGGCTCATCGGGTGGACCGGCGTCGCTTCGTAGAAGGGCCGCGCTGCGTTCGCACGCCAGTCCACGAGTAGGGGAAGGTCTTCCTCGTCCGTTTGCATGCCGAGCCGGCCAATACGCAAAGTGGTGCCGTCTGCCCGGTCGATCCGACCGAAGACCAGCCCGTTCTCGGCTCCCTCCAGCCGACCGATCTCCTTCGCCAGACGTTGAGCGGTGACCTCTCGCTCGTGCGTCTCGCTTGCACTCTCAGCCGGGGTCTTGAGTACATCTGCCAAACGTGTCTGTGCCTCGGAGAGTCGCTCGGTGAGCAACTCGTACAGAGTGGACACATGGGCTTGCTCAAACTCGACCTGGCACGCGGCGGGGTCGTCAATCTGCGACAACAGGAGGCTCCTCCAGACAGCGGGTTGAGTTTGCACCTCTGATCTGCTCGTATCGGCGACGTCGATACGCCACACGCCCACATGCAACGGGGTTGCCGTGGGAATCCTCTGTACAGAGATGGCCGCATTCCTCAAATTTGACTACTTCGGGCAAGGTCGCCGAGGGTACAGCATTACCTCGACTGACCAGGCATGCTGGAGCTGTGACCCCGATCACTCGTTGTCTCTCAGGGGTGGCTCGGGGTCGAGCATCAGGGATGTCTCAGGGTGCGTCTCAGGGACGCGGTCGGAACCGCCGGAAACGCGGGGCCGTTTTCAGAACAGAGAGCGGCAGTGGCCGCGAAGGAGGCGACACACATGTCGAAGAACGCGAAGATCGCCGCAGGAGGTGTGGCGGTCGGGCTCATCCTGTTGTTCTGGCTGCCGTGGTGGGCCGCGCTGCTGATAGTGCTGGGCGTCCCGGCCGCCGCGTACCTCGCGCTGGACCCGTCGCAGCGCCGCAGGCTGCGCCGGGCCACACGCAAGGAGCTCGGCCGCTGACGCTCTACCGACCCGGAGCGGTCGCACCGTCCAGCGCACACGAGTCGACCACATCACCGCCCGCAGGCCGGCCGACGGTCCGGTCCGCGGGCGGCCGGGCACCTCGCTCCACCCACGCGACCAGCGCATCGAAGGCCGATCGATAGCAGGGCAGGATCGGCCGCAGCCGGTCGGGATGGGTGTCGTAGAGCCCGTCGACATGCGTACCGCCCTGCACCGTGTAGTAGCGGTGCAGCGGCCCACGCCCCCGGGCGTCGACCATGCGCGCGTACACGTCGGAGTCAGCGGCCTTGGGCAGCAGCGTGTCCATGTCCCCGTGCAGCGTGATCAGCGGCTTGCCGATACGCCCGGTCAGCGCCACCCGGGCCACGGCGCGATGGACGGAGGACGGGCGCGAGGCGTAGTCGTAGGTCGCGTCGGACGCGCAGGGCGCCAGGATCTCCTGGGGCGTGGTCCCGGCGGACGGTCCGGGGCAGCCGGGGTCGTAAGCCGGGTCGAACTCCGCGCGATAGGTCTTCTGCGTGACGCCCCAGTACGCCTTCTCGTGGTACGGCCACAGGAACTCCGAGCCACGCGCGAAGCCCACGGCGTGCATGTCCTCGTCCGTCGCTGAGCCGTACGTCCGCGCCACCGCCGTGGGCAGGGAGGTGAGGAGATTCGGCCCGTGCGCCGTCCAGAGGGCGCCCTCCCAGTCCACTCCGCCGTCGTACAGCTCCGGATGGTTCTCCAGTTGCCAGCGCGTCAGATAGCCGCCGTTGGAGATGCCGGTCATGTACGTGCGGCGCGGGGCGTGCCCGTAGCGCTGGGTCACGACCTTGCGGGCCGCGCGTGTGAGCTGGGTGGTCCGTGCGTTCCATTCGGCGACCGCGTCCCCGGGCCGGTCGCCGTCACGGTAGAAGTCGGCGCCGGTGTTGCCCTTGTCGGTCGCGGCGTACGCGTAGCCCTGGGCCAGCGCCCGGTCGGAGATCGCCCTGTCCGTCGCGTACTGCCTGCGGGTGCCCGGGGCCCCGGTCACGACGAGGCCGCCGTTCCAGCGGTCCGGCAACCGGATCACGAACTGCGCGTCATGCCGCCAGCCGTGCGTGGCGTTGGACCGCGACGAGTCCGGGAAGTACCCGTCGACCTGCACGCCCGGCACCCCGGACGGTGTACGGGTGGCCTGGGCCGTCAGCCCCGCCTGGTCGGCCAGGTCGGTGTAGGGCGTACCGGCGAGGCCCGTGGTGGTCAGATCGTCCAGACAGGCCGTCTGCTGAAACGCCGCGCCCGGAACCCGCACGCGGTCCTGACGCGCACAGTGGGCATCGCCGTTTCCCTTGGCGACGGCCGGGGTCGGCCCCGTGAGGGCCGCAGCCAGGAGAGCGGCGGCGAGCAGGGGAACGCCGGGGGACGGACGCATGCGGGCCTCCAGGGCGGAACGACAGGGCACGGCACGGGGCCGAGCCGAGGGCTGCCCCATCGTGCGGCGGGCACAGCGCGTCTTCCATGGAGTGACACCACATGCCGTTCAGCCGAGGCATGGGTGGCCCACACAGGTTGGGAAGTCCCTTGTTCCTCAAGGGCACCCTGTTTGGGTACGACGTCCAGAGCAGGAGGCCCGGTGACCGTCGGCTCGTCTCAGTTCGGCCGTACCGCCATCTTGTCCAGCGCCTCCAGCAGAGCCGGCAGCTTGGGCCCCCGGCCCACCGGCAGAACCTCGCCGGGCTTGTCGTCGAGCAGCAGGAACGCCATGTCGTCGGTCCTCGCCACCAGCGACCAGCCCGGGCCGTCCGCACGCAGCGTGCGTGCGTCCCCCGGCGCGAAGGACGACCGGACACGGCCCAGGGGAGGCGGCGTGTCCACGTACGCGTGTGCCTCCGCGAGGACGCGCCGGATCACGCTGCGCTCGGGGCCGACCTCCGCGGCCTCAGTGGGCTCGGAGTCGGCCTCGGGGCTCACGAAGTCCTCATGGTCGACCTGCTCCCGCCACAACGTCCACTGCACCGCGATCTCGTCCGCCCCCATCCGGCGCTGGGCCGACCCCCAGCCGGTGGTGTCCGGCGGCGACAGCGGCGGGCAGCCCGCGACCTCGGGGTCGGGATCGTGCGGCGCGGGCACCCCGGGAGCCGCGACGGCGACCGCGAGCGGCCAGCCCGGCAGGGCGGCGACCACGGAACGCTCGTCCGGCGACAGGTCGTACTCCATGCCGCAGTCCCAGGAGGCGATGGCGACGGCGACCAGCGACACGTCGTCGGTGACGACCGTCCACCGCGCGCCCTCGCCGTCCTGGCCGAGCACCAGTCCGTACCCGCCGGCCAGCGGCGCGAGACCCAGCGCCGCGCAGGCCTCCGGGTAGTCGTCGCCCAGCACGCTCGGGAACTGCGCCGGCGTCAGCAGCACCGCCGTGAGCACATAGAGCGCGTCGTCCACGGCGGCGACGGCGTCCTCGTCCGTCCCGGCCATCCCAGCCTCCCCAAGGGTTCGTCCAACGGCGCGCACCCTAGTGCGCCCGGAAGCCGCTTGTCACGACTCCGCGGCCCACCGGACCTGCGGTTGTCCGGCCGGGCAGGCCACAACGACCACCTGTCGACCGCCCGGAAAGGGGCGAAACGACCACCCCTGCCCGTTCCTCAGGCCGTCGGCAGCCCCAGCAGCGTGCGTGCCACGGTCCGCGGCGACTCGTCGCGCTCCCGCGCCAGCGCGATGACGGCCCGGCACGCCAACTCGTTCACCCCGAACGACAGCGCCTCCGGAGACACCCACCCCGCCGCCTCGTCGATGCGCTCCTGGTCGTCCTCGGCGCACGCCGACACGTACGCGGCGGCGGCCTCGAACAGGTTGTGCGTACGCCGGTCCGGACCGGCCTTCCGCTCCGTGCGCGCGGCATCGCGGAACCCGGCCCAGGCATTGCGAACCCTGTCCAGCACAGTGATCACCTTCCCCCTCGTGGCATCGATCGCCGATCGTCTCACCCGCTGCTACTCAACGTAGAGTTGGAGCCGCGGCGGCAGAAGGGGGAAGGCGCGGTGAAGCGCCGGGTCCGGTCAGCTCTCCCGGACGGCCAGGGCGAGGAAGCGGTCGTCCTCGTCGACGTACGACGTCATGGTCCACCCCGAACCGGCCAGCAACCGCCGGAGGTTGGGCTCCGCGCGAAGGTCGTCCGGGGTGATCTGCCGCCCTTGGCGGGCGGCGAGCGCCGCGCGGCCGATCGGGTGGAAGAGGGCGAGCCTGCCGCCGGGGCGCACGACGCGCGCCAACTCCCGCAGGTTTTCGGTGGGGTTGGGCAGGTGGGCGATCAGGCCGGCCGCGTACACCGCGTCGAGCGACTTCGAGCGCAGCGGCAGCGCCGCCACGTCGGCGAGCAGCAGCTGCCCGTCACGGTCCCGTCCGGCCCGTGCTGCGGCCTGCAACATGGCCGGGGTCAGATCGATCCCGAGGACCACTCCCGATGCGCCCACGGCCGCTCGTAGCGGCGGCAGGGCACGTCCGGTGCCACAGCCGGCGTCGAGGACGCGGCCGCCCTCCCGCAGGCCGAGCTCGGCGACCGCGGCCGCGTGGGCGGGGTCGTCGTCGGGGAACCGGCTGTCCCAGCCGGCCGCGCGAGCCGTGAAGAACTCCTGAACGTGCGTACGGTCGTCGCTCATGGTCAGCATGATCCCTCACTGACACGGAGGACGCCTCGGCGCACATGTTCGAGCGTGACGCGATCGTTCAGGTACATCTCTGCGTCATATTCCAACAGCTTTCGAAATGCGCCCCCTTTGTGCGCCCGTGCCCCGACTAGCGTCCCGGAGCCATGGGACACATGGACCACGCCGCCTTCGGCTGGCTGACCCCCGTACTGTCGTACGTCATGGCCTGCACAGGCGCCGCACTGGGCCTGCGCTGCACGGTCCGCGCGCTCGGCGCCACCGGCCGCTCGCGCCGCAACTGGCTGATCACGGCCGCCTCGGCCATCGGCACCGGCATCTGGACCATGCACTTCGTGGCCATGCTCGGCTTCAGCGTCAGCGGGACCGAGATCCGCTACGACGTACCGCTCACCGTCCTCAGCCTGCTCGTGGCCATGATCGTCGTCTGCGCCGGCGTCTTCGCGGTCGGCTACGGCCGCGACCGGGCCCGCGCGCTGCTCCTCGGCGGCCTCACCACCGGGCTGGGCGTCGCGAGCATGCACTACCTGGGCATGGCGGCGGTACGCCTGCACGGTGACGTGACGTACGACCCGATGCGCGTCGCCCTCTCGGTCGTGATCGCCGTCGTCGCGGCGACCGCGGCCCTGTGGGCGGCGCTCAACATCAAGTCGCCCGTCGCGGTCACCGTCGCCTCCCTCGTCATGGGCGTGGCCGTGAGCAGCATGCACTACACCGGGATGTTCGCGGTGCGCGTGCAGGTCACGCCCTCCGGCGAGGTACTGCCCGGGGCCACGGCGATGCAGTTCGTCTTCCCCCTCGCCGTCGGCCTCGGGTCCTATCTCTTCCTGACCTCCGCCTTCGTGGCGCTGTCGCCGACGGCGGGGGAGCGCGAGGCATCCGCATCGGCCCAGCGGCCCGTCGAGAGCGCCGCCCACTGACGGCGCACCCGCGACCGGCACGCCCCCCGAACCCCTTCCGAGCGAGGAGGCCATGCGTACACCCCGTAGGAACCCCGGCACAGGCGCCGAGACGCCGTCCCCACCCCCCGTGCGTGGCCGCCGCGCCCACGCCGGCCCACCGGCCGACGAAGGCCCCCAGGACACCTCGGGCGCGGACGCCACAGATGGACCCACGCGCGCGGGGCAGCGCTGGCACGTCCGTCCGCGCACCGTGCGCGCCAAGATCGTTTGCCTGCTGATGGTGCCCGTCGTTTCGCTGCTGGCCCTGTGGGCGTACGCCACCGTCAGCACCGTCCAGGACATCGCCCGGCTGCGGCAGTTGCAGCGCGTGGACTCCGACGTCCGCGCCCCCGTCGCGGCCACCGTGGCAGCACTCCAGACCGAGCGCGCCGCCGCCGTACGGCACGCCACCAATCCCTCCGCCGAGGCCAGGGTCGACCTCCAGCGCCTCGCGGACCGCACGGACAGCGCGGTGGCGAAACTGCGGCTCGGTGACCGCAACACCGTCGCCGATGGACAGGAACTGCCCAAGGGAGTCGCCCAGCGGCTCGAAACCTTCGTCACCGGCACCGAGCGACTGCGGTCGCTGCGCACCGACGTACTGGACCGGCGCGCCGGATGGGAGGAGGCGTACGAGCGGTACACGAAGACCATCTCCACGGCCTTCGGCGTGGGCAGCGCCCTCACCGGCATCCAGGACGCCGAACTCGGCTCCGACGCGCGCGTACTGCTGGAGTTCTCCCGCGCGGGCGAGGCCCTGGCCCAGGAGGCCGTCCTGCTGTCGAGCGCCCGGCTCGCGGGTGGCCTCGACGGCGAGCGGCTGCGGCTGTTCACCGGCGCGGTCGACACCCGCCGCGCCCTCACCGAGGCCGCCGTCGCCGACCTGCGCGGCGACGAGCGCGCGGCCTGGCGGAACCTCGCCGAGGGCGGTGACTACGCCGCCCTGCTCTCCATCGAGGACAAGGTCCTGGCTGCTCGCCCAGGATCGGGGGCGATCAAGGAGGCGTCCGAATCCGACTGGGACCCCGCACACGCGCGCGTGCAGGGCGGCATACGCACCATCGAGCAGAACGCCGCCCGGGGTGTGGCCGACCGGGCCGACCCGTTCACCCGCGGTCTGCTCACCCCCGCGGGCGCCGCCGTCCTCCTCGGCCTCGCCGCCGTCGCAGCGTCCCTCGTCATCTCCGTACGCATCGGGCGCGGCCTCGTCGTCGAGCTGGTCAGCCTGCGCAACAGCGCCCTGGAGATCGCCCGCCGCAAACTCCCCGAAGCCATGGGCAAACTGCGCGCGGGCGAGGAGATCGACGTCCGGGCCGAGGCCCCGCCAGGGCCGCCCGCCGAGGACGAGGCCGGCCAGGTCGCCGAGGCCCTCGGCACCGTGCACCGGGCCGCGCTGCGTGCCGCAGTGGAGCGCGCCGAACTCGCCAGCGGCATCTCCGGCGTCTTCGTCAACCTCGCCCGCCGCAGCCAGGTCCTCGTCCACCGCCAGCTGAGCCTCCTCGACAGCATGGAACGCCGCTCCGACGACCCGAACGAACTGAGCGACCTGTTCCGGCTCGACCACCTCACCACCCGCATGCGGCGCCACGCCGAAAGCCTGATCATCCTCTCCGGCGCCGCCCCCGGCCGAGCCTGGCGCATGCCGGTTTCCCTGACCAACGTGGTCCGCGCGGCCGTCTCCGAGATCGAGGACTACGCGCGCGTGGAGGTACGACAGCTCCCCGAAACCCTCGTCATCGGCGCCGCCGTCGCCGACCTCACCCACCTGCTGGCCGAACTCGTGGAGAACGCCGCCCAGTTCTCACCCCCGCACACGCGCGTGCGCATCACCGGGGAGCCCGTCGGCAACGGCTACGCCGTCGAGGTCGAGGACCGCGGCCTCGGCATGGGCAAGGAGACCCTCGCCGAGGCCAACCGCCGTATCGACCAGTCCGAAGCCCTCGACCTGTTCGACAGCGACCGGCTCGGCCTCTTCGTCGTCAGCAGGCTCGCGGCACGCCACGACATCAAAGTGCACCTGCGCACCTCCCCCTACGGCGGCACCACCGCGGTCGTCCTGCTGCCCACGGCCCTGCTGCACAGAGGCGTGCCGGAACGTTCCGGCGACAAGGCGGCGATCCCGGAACACGAGTACGCGCGCGTGCCCGGCGGCCCCCTCCACCAGGAGGCCGTCCCCACCCCCGGCGACCGGCCCGCCCTGGTGGCCCCCACCCCGGCCGCGACGCAGACCGGCCCCGAAACCCCGCCCCCCGGAGTCGCCACCTTGCGTCTGCACCGTCCCCCCGACCCTGCCGAAGGCTCCGAAGACCTCCCCCGCCGGGTACGGCAGGCCAGCCTCGCACCCCAACTGCGCGAACGGCGCCCCCCGGACACGGCTCAGCCATCCGCCCCCCGGAACGACGACCGGCGCACCCCCGAGCTCGTACGCGACCGCATGGCTGCCTACCGCGACGGATGGGCGCGCGGCGGCGGCCGCCAACCCGGCCGCGGCGCCACCCCCGACCCCGCAGGCGGCAGTGACAGCAGCGAAGGAGACCCCGCATGATCCAGGACCCCAGCATGAGAGACGCCGTGGGGGTCCCCCCGCTCGAGCGAAGCCGAGAGCGGGGGAGGTCCGGCGAACTGGACTGGCTGCTGGACGACTTGGTGATGCGCGTGAACGAGGTACGGCACGCCGTGGTGCTCTCCAACGACGGACTCGCCGTGGGCGCCTCGACCGACCTCGGCCGCGAGGACGCGGAACACCTCGCCGCCGTCGCCTCCGGCTTCCACAGCCTCGCCAAGGGCGCCGGCCGGCATTTCGGCGCCGGCGGAGTGCGCCAGACCATGGTGGAGATGGACGACGCGTTCCTGTTCGTGGCCGCCGCCGGCGACGGCTCCTGCCTGGCCCTCCTCACCGCGGTCACGGCCGACATAGGCCTCGTGGCGTACGAGATGGCACGGCTGGTCAAGCGCGTCGGCGAGCACCTCTACACGGCGCCGCGCGTGAGCGCGCGGCCGCCCGCCGCCGGATGAGGCGAGAAGGCGGTCCGCACAGATGACCGAAGACATCAAGGGCACCCCGCACGAGCAGGGCAGCCAGTGGTACGACGGCGAGGCCGGCCCACTCGTCCGGCCGTACGCCATGACGGGCGGCCGCACCAAGCCCGGCCCCACCGGGGTGCGCTTCGACCTCATCGCCCTGGTCACGCTCGATCCGGGCGCTCCCCACCTCGACGACGACCCCATGCTCGGCCCCGAGCACCGGGCCCTGATCGACCTGTGCCGCATCGAAACCCAATCGGTCGCCGAACTCGCCGCGGGCGCCGACCTCCCCGTGGGCGTCGTCCGGGTGCTCCTCGGCGACCTCCTGGAACTCGGCTGCGTCACCGTCAGCCGTCCCGTACCGCCCGCGCAGCTGCCCGATGAACGGATTCTGCGCGAGGTCATCGACGGACTGCGGGCGCTGTAGATGAACCCACACAAGATGAACCCACGCAAGATGAACCCACACAACAACCCGCGCGCGTACGGCCGCCCGGACCGCCGCCTTACGCACCTTTGTGGGCGCGGAACGGACCCGAGTCGGTCACAAGGGTCAAAGAGCGGTCTCACGACCCTTCGCGGACCGGCCGTTGTCATGATGCTGACTTCGCACACGTGCACCGAAGCCGTGCGCGGACGTCGTGCCCGGGCGTGGCACGCGCGTACCGACGTCGACCCTTGCCGGCACTCCCGAGAGAAGTGATCGATGGCCTCCGAGACGTCCGACGCCACCGAGGGCGAGACCACCGCCCTGGCGTTGAAGATACTGGTCGCCGGCGGATTCGGCGTGGGCAAGACCACCCTGGTGGGCGCGGTCAGCGAGATCAGGCCGCTGCGCACCGAGGAACTGCTCAGCGAGGCCGGTCAGTTGGTGGACGATACCGACGGCGTGGACCGCAAGGTCACGACGACGGTCGCCATGGACTTCGGCCGCATCACCATCCGCTCCGGCCTCTCCCTGTACCTGTTCGGTACGCCCGGACAGGACCGCTTCTGGTTCCTCTGGGACGAGTTGTCACAGGGAGCCCTGGGGGCGGTCGTCCTGGCCGACACCCGGCGCATGGAGGACTGCTTCCCCGCGGTGGACTACTTCGAGCACCGGCACATCCCCTTCGTGGTGGCCGTCAACTGCTTCGCCGGCGCCCGCACCCATGGCGCCCAGAACGTCTCCCGGGCGCTCGACCTCGACCAGGGAACGCCGGTCGTGCTCTGCGACGCACGTGACCGGGACTCGGGCAAGGAGGTGTTGATCCGACTCGTCGAGTACGCCGGACGGATGCACACCGCCCGGCTGCTCGACTCCGTGAGCTGAACGATCGGGGGGAGGTCAGCCGGCGACGGCCTTCTGCGCCAGCACCTTGTCGATCGTGACCCGGACCAGGAGTTCACCCGGCACGCCGTTGCGCGCCCCGAACTCCTCGGCGCGCTCCTCACCCATGTACCGCGCGCCGAGACGGGTGGCCCACAGCCGGAGTTCGTCGAGATCCTCCGAAAGCCGGGCCCGCCCCTGCAGGACGACGTAGTCGAACGGCGGACGGTCGTCGTCCACACAAAGAGCGACCCGCCCGTCCCGGGCCAGATTGCGCCCCTTCACGCTCGACTTGGAGGTGTTGAACACCACCTCGTCCCCGTCGAGCAGAAACCAGATCGGCGTCACATGCGGGCTGCCGTCAGCCTTGACGGTCGACAGCTTTGCGGTGCGAGTGCCCTGCGAGACGAACGCCCGCCATTCCGTGTCGGTCATCTTCTGTGCCATGCCCCCATCCTCCTTGCTCGTCGGCCGGTCGTGGGGAAGGCTGGCGGAGAGATCCTCCGGCCAGGGGGAGTCGTCACACGGGGAGATCGAAATCATGGTGCACAAGGGACTGGGCTGGCTACTGGACGACCTGACCGAGCGTGTGGAACACGTGCGGCACGCACTCGTCCTGTCCAACGACGGACTGGTGACCGGGGCGAGCACCGGGCTCAGGCGCGAGGACGCCGAGCACCTCGCCGCCGTCGCGTCCGGGCTGCACAGCCTGGCCAAGGGATCGGGACGCCACTTCGGGGCCGGGCAGGTGCGCCAGACGATGGTGGAGTTCGACGACGCGGTGCTGTTCGTCACGGCGGCCGGCAGCGGCAGTTGTCTGTGCGTCCTCAGCGCTGCCGAGGCCGACATCGGCCAGATCGCCTACGAGATGACCCTGCTCGTCAACCGGGTCGGCGAGCACCTCGGCGTGGACGCCCGACAGCCTGAGCGGTCTTCGTCCACAGACTTCTGACCTGCACGTTCTTCAGCCCCCGCGAAGTTATCCACAGGCTCGCCACGCGATCGGCCGAAGCGGCTACGGTGGTGTGACCGCGAGCGCACAGAGCGTGAGCGCACGACCACGACTCCACGGGGGAGACGCACCATGTCAGGCAACACCATCACGAAACTGGACGGCCTTACGTACACGCCGAGCCGCGCCGCCCGGGAACTGGGACTGAAGCGACGCGAGTTCGATCTCGCGGTGAACCTCGGGCGTATCCGCACGGTGCCCGACGAAGGTGGCGGAGGGCGCCGCGTCGCCCACGCCGAGATCGAGCGGCTGCGCTCCGAGGACGGCTTTCCGGAGGCGCTCCTCGAAAGGGTGCGGAGCGTGAGCACAGGCGAGGCCGCAGGCCTCATGGGCGTGACGGGTGACCGGTTCACTCGTCTCGCTCGTGTGGGGCTGGTGGTGCCGGTCGCGTTCTATCTGAACCGCTATCGGACGCTGGTGTGGCTCTATCTGGCCGATGAAATCCGCCACTTCGCGGCCGACGAGCAGAACGCTCCGCTGCTGAAGGGTCGTTCGCTGCCCGAGGGGGTGCGGGCTCAGCTGGAGGGCGGGCTGGACCTGCGCGCCCGCAACTGGCGGGGACGGCATCTGGGATTCCTGCTGCGCCGGGCAGAGGATCCTTGGCAGCGCGCCGGGGCCCTGGCCGCGCTGCTGGATCCCGTCCAGATTGCGGAAATCGTCAAGGATCCGTACGAGCGCGCCCATGTGAACCGGTTCCGGCCGGGGCCGCCCACTCATGGCACGCCCGGTTCACCGGCGGCGCAGCTCGCCGAGAGGATCATGACGGCCGACGACCCGGACGAGATCAGCTGGCTGCGGGCCGACCTCGCCCAGGCCCTGGACGAGGCCCGCGCACACCGTCCGGCGCCGCGCCCGGCACCTCGTGCGGAGCGCCCGGCTGAACTCGGTCACGTGCACCCTGCGGAGCACCTGGCCGCACCCCGCCACGCACACGCACGCACAAACGCACCGGAGCCGGAGCGCCCCCGTGGCCTGCTGGGCTGGCTGCGCCGCAGAAGCTCGTGAAGGCCCCCGCCAGGCCAGGCGCGGCCGGGCCCTTCCCTACAGCGCCCTGAACAGCCCCTCCTGAACGACCGACACCAGCAGACGGCCCTCCAGGTCGTAGATGCGCCCGCGGGCGAGCCCTCGTCCGCCGGTCGCGATCGGTGACTCCTGGTCGTACAGGAACCACTCGTCCGCGCGGAACGGCCGGTGGAACCACATCGCGTGGTCCAGCGACGCCATGTCGAAGCCGCGCGGACCCCACAGGGGCTCGACCGGGATGCGCACGGCGTCCAGCAGAGTCATATCGCTGGCATACGTCAGGGCGCAGGTGTGCACCAGCGGGTCGTCGCCGAGCGGTCCGACCGCGCGCATCCACACGGCGCTGCGCGGCTCGGCGTCCTTGACCTCCTCGGGCGTCCAGCGCAGCCGGTCCACATACCGGATGTCGAACGGCTGGCGGCGCGCCATCCGCTCCAACTGCTCGGGCAGCGCACCCAGATGCTCCCGGACCTCGTCGACGACCGTCGGCAGCGACTCCGGGTCCGGCACCTCACGGGCCGGCGGCAGCTGGTGCTCGAAGCTCCCTTCCTCAGGCTTGTGAAAGGAGGCGGTGAGATTGAAGATCGTGCGGCCCTGCTGCACGGCCGTGACCCGGCGGGTCGTGAACGACCGCCCGTCCCGGACCCGTTCGACCTGGTACACGATCGGCACGCCCGGCCGTCCGGGACGCAGGAAGTACGCGTGCAGCGAGTGCACCGGGCGGTCGCCCTCCGTGGTGCGCCCGGCGGCGACCAGCGCCTGGCCGGCCACCTGGCCGCCGAAGACCCGCTGCAGCGACTCCTGGGGGCTGCGGCCGCGGAAGATGTTGACCTCGATCTGCTCCAGGTCGAGCAGGTCGACAAGCCTCTCGGCCGGATTGGTCATGGCTGTCTGTCTCCTGTGCTCACAACTGGCCGACGTCGGTGACGCGGACCACGGCACGGCCTTCGGCGTCGGAGGCCGCAAGGTCGATCTCGGCGCTGATGCCCCAGTCGTGATCGCCGCCCGGGTCGTCGAAGATCTGCCGGACGCGCCACAGCCCGTTCTCCGGCTCCTCCTCGATCATCAGCAGCTTGGGACCGCGCGCATCGGGTCCGGTGCCCAGGTCGTCGTACTCGTCCCAGTACTTGTCCATGGCCTCGCCCCACGCGTCGGCGTCCCAGCCGGACTCGGCGTCCAGCTCGCCCAGCTCCTCCACCTGGTCGAGGGCGGCCAGCTCGACGCGGCGGAACATGGCGTTGCGGACCAGGACGCGGAAGGCGCGCGCGTTCGAGGTGACCGGCTTGACCTGGTCGGCCTTCTCCTGGGCCTCCTCGGCGGTCATCTCCTCCGGGTTGGCGAGCTGCTCCCACTCGTCCAGCAGGCTGGAGTCGACCTGGCGCACCATCTCGCCGAGCCACTCGATCAGGTCCTGGAGGTCCTCGGACTTCAGGTCGTCCGGGATGTTGTGCTCAAGGGCCTTGTAGGCGCTGGCCAGGTAGCGCAGCACGATGCCCTCGGTCCGGGCCAGCTCGTAGAAGGAGACCAACTCCGTGAAGGACATCGCCCGTTCGTACATGTCCCGGATGACGGACTTCGGCGACAGCGGGTGGTCACCGACCCATGGGTGGCTCTTGCGGTACGTGTTGTACGCGTGGAAGAGCAGCTCCTCCAGCGGCTTGGGGTGGGTGATGTCCTGGAGGCGCTCCATGCGCTCCTCGTACTCGACACCGTCCGCCTTCATCGCGGCGACGGCCTCGCCGCGCGCCTTGTTCTGCTGGGCGACGAGGATCTGCCGCGGATCGTCCAGCGTGGACTCCACGACGGACACCATGTCCAGCGCGTACGACGGCGATTCGGGGTCCAGCAGCTCGAAGGCGGCGAGCGCGAAGGTCGACAGCGGCTGGTTGAGCGCGAAGTCCTGCTGAAGGTCCACGGTGAGACGGACGATACGGCCCTCGGCGTCCGGCTTGTCCAGCTTCTCGACGATGCCGCCGTCCAGCAGCGAGCGGTAGATGGCGATCGCGCGCCGGATGTGCCGCAGCTGCTGCTTGCGCGGCTCGTGATTGTCCTCCAGGAGGTGCCGCATGGCCTTGAAGGCGTTGCCGGGCCGGGCGATCACGGACAGCAGCATGGTGTGCGTGACCCGGAAGCGGGACATCAGCGGCTCCGGCTCGGAGGCGATGAGCTTCTCGAAGGTGTCCTCGCTCCAGGCGACGAAGCCCTCAGGCGCCTTCTTGCGGACGACCTTGCGGCGCTTCTTCGGGTCGTCGCCCGCCTTGGCGAGCGCCTTCTCGTTCTCGATGACGTGCTCGGGAGCCTGGGCGACCACGAAGCCCGCCGTGTCGAAGCCCGCACGTCCGGCGCGCCCGGCGATCTGGTGGAACTCACGTGCCCGCAGCGTGCGCACTCGACTGCCGTCGTACTTGGTCAGGGCGGTGAACAGCACGGTGCGGATGGGCACGTTGACGCCGACGCCCAGGGTGTCCGTGCCGCAGATGACCTTCAGCAGACCGGCCTGCGCGAGTTTCTCCACCAGGCGGCGGTACTTGGGCAGCATGCCGGCGTGGTGCACGCCGATGCCGTGCCGGACGTAACGGGAGAGGTTGCGGCCGAACTTGGTGGTGAAGCGGAAGTTGCCGATCAGCTCGGCGATCTGCTCCTTCTCCTCACGCGAGCACATGTTGATGCTCATCAGTGCCTGCGCCCGCTCCACCGCCTGCGCCTGGGTGAAGTGCACGATGTAGACCGGTGCCTGCTTGGTCTCCAGCAGTTCCGTCAGCGTTTCCGTGAGCGGGGTGCGCCGGTACGCGTAGGAGAGCGGCACCGGACGCGTCGCCGAGCGGACCACCGAGGTCGGGCGGCCGGTACGCCGGGTGAGGTCCTTCTCGAACATCGAGACGTCGCCGAGGGTGGCCGACATGAGGACGAACTGCGCCTGCGGCAGTTCGAGCAGCGGGATCTGCCAGGCCCAGCCGCGGTCCGGCTCCGCGTAGAAGTGGAACTCGTCCATGACGACCTGGCCGATGTCCGCGTGCTTGCCGTCGCGCAGCGCGATCGAGGCCAGCACCTCGGCGGTGCAGCAGATGACCGGGGCGTCGGCGTTGACGGAGGCGTCGCCGGTGAGCATGCCGACGTTCTCGGTCCCGAACAGCTTGCACAGCTCGAAGAACTTCTCCGAGACCAGCGCCTTGATCGGAGCCGTGTAGAAGGTGACCTCGTCCCGGGCCAGCGCGGCGAAGTGGGCGCCCGCCGCGATCATGCTCTTGCCGGAGCCGGTGGGCGTCGACACGATCACGTTCGCGCCGGAGACCGCCTCGATCAGCGCCTCCTCCTGGTGGGGGTAGAGCGTGAGACCGCGCTCCTGCGCCCACGACTCGAAGGCGTCGTAGAGGGCGTCGGGGTCGGCGGTCTGCGGCAGCTGATCGATGAGGGTCACGCCCCCATCTTGCCTGGCCTCCGGGCCGATGCGGGAATCGGATGTCCGCACGAAGATCGTGAACGCTACGCTGTGTCGCCGACACGATGTCAGCGCACCAAGTCAACTGGACAGCGGCGCACGAGGAATGGGGCGGGCAGCGGCAATGATGGGACCAGCACACTCTCTCTCGGGCGCCGCGGCCTGGCTCGGCGTCGGAGCCGCCGCCACCGCGGCAGGGCATGGGATGCCCTGGCCGGTTCTGCTGTCCGGCGCGCTGATCTGCGCCGGCGCCGCGCTCGCCCCGGACCTCGACCACAAGGCCGCCACCATCTCGCGCGCCTTCGGACCGCTGTCGCGCTGGCTCTGCGAGATCGTCGACAAGCTTTCGTACGCCGTCTACAAGGCCACGAAGAAGCAGGGCGACCCGCGTCGCTCCGGCGGGCACCGCACGCTCACGCACACCTGGCTGTGGGCGGTCCTGATCGGCGCGGGCACCTCGGTGCTGGCGATCACTGGCGGGCGCTGGGCAGTGCTGGCGATCCTCTTCGTCCACCTGGTGCTGGCTATCGAGGGCCTGCTGTGGCGGGCGACCCGCGGTACCAGCGCCGACGTCCTGGTGTGGCTGCTGGCCGCGACGAGCGCCTGGATCCTCGCCGGTGTCCTGGACCAGCCGGGCAACGGGGCGGACTGGCTGTTCACGGCGCCGGGCCAGGAGTACCTGTGGCTGGGGCTGCCGATCGTTCTCGGCGCGCTGGTGCACGACATCGGGGACGCGCTCACCGTCTCGGGCTGCCCGATACTGTGGCCGATTCCGGTCGGCCGCAAGCGCTGGTACCCGATCGGGCCGCCGAAGCCCATGCGGTTCCGGGCGGGCAGCTGGGTGGAGCTCAAGGTGCTGATGCCGGCGTTCATGGTGCTCGGTGGAGTGGGCTGCGCGGCGGCACTCAACGTGATCTGAGGCACCGCCCGGCGCTCACGGCATCAGTCGGAGCCTTGGCGCATGCCCTCTCCGTATCGGCGTTCGAAGCGGGCGATGCGGCCCTCGGTGTCCACCGTGCGGGCCTTGCCGGTGTAGAAGGGGTGGCTCTCCGAGGAGATCTCGACGTCCACGACGGGGTAGGTCTCGCCGTCGTCCCACTCGATGGTCTGGTCGCTGGTGGCGGTGGACCGGGTCAGGAAGGCGTAGCCGGCGGCGCGGTCCCGGAAGACGACGGGGTGGTAGTCGGGGTGCTTGTCCTGCTGCATGGCTGCTCCTGGTGCGGCGGGGGCGGGGGCGACGGACGGGCGGGGCCGGGGTCAACCGGAGAGGGCGTCCTCGTCGATGATGTGGATCGCGGCCTCCTCGGCGGAGGCGGCAGCGCCGTCGATGCCGACGTCGGTCGCGATCAGCGCGGCCTCGTCGTCCTCGTGCGCTCCCTCGTCCGGAGCGACGAGCCGCCCGGAACGCACGGCGCCGACCTCGTTGTCCAGGAGTTCCCCGTCGGTGCCGTCGCTGTCGCCGATGCCGTCTCCGTCGGGTACGGGCAGCTCGGGCAGTTCCTCGGCCAGCCGCTGGTCCAGGGTCTCGCCCTGTACCCGCTCGGCCGCCGTCACACCGGTGTGCTCCACCGCCCACGGCCGCTCCGGAGGGGACCAACCCCGGTCCAGGGGGTCGGTGACACCGTCGTTCTCAAGGGTGTCCTCCCCGTCGAGCAGCCCCGTGTCCTCCCGCTGCTCGGATCCGTCGGGCTGATAGACGTCGTCTCCCCATCCGTCGGCGCTGTTCACGGGTACCTCCAGGTGGTGCGGACGGGGCCGTTCCCGCCACGAACGGCGGCGCGCCGCCCGTGCCGGGGACACAGACTGCGCCCAACGAGGTCCCGCGTACTTCGCGGGCGCTCCCCGAGCCTGCGCCGCTTTCCAGACTTCCACCCCTGTTCGCTCCCGCGCAACGGCACGGGCGCCGTCATGGGACGGGCAACCGGGGTTGCGGGGGCAGGCCCAGGGCTGTCAGCCGAGGGCCCGCACGCCACGTCCCGTCACCCCTTACCCGTGCCACGACCTCCACAACGCCGCGTACGCCCCGTCCGCCGCGACCAGCTCCCCATGGCTGCCCAGCTCGCTGATGCGGCCGTTCTCGACTACGGCGATGACGTCCGCGTCATGGGCGGTGTGGAGGCGGTGGGCGATGGCGACGACGGTGCGGCCGTCCAGGACACGGGCCAGGGAGCGCTCCAGGTGGCGTGCCGCGCGCGGGTCGAGAAGGGACGTCGCCTCGTCCAGGACCAGCGTGTGCGGGTCGGCCAGTACCAGCCGGGCCAGCGCGATCTGCTGGGCCTGTGCCGGGGTGAGCGCCAGCCCGCCCGAGCCGACGTCGGTGTCCAGCCCCTCTTCCAGGGCACGCGCCCACCCGTCCGCGTCGACCGCGCCGAGCGCCGCCCACAGCTCGGCGTCGACGGCGTCGGGTCGTGCGAGCAGCAGGTTGTCGCGCAGGGAGCCGACGAAGACGTGGTGCTCCTGGTTGACCAAGGCCACATGCGAGCGGACGCGCTCCGCGGGCATACGGGACAGTTCCGCGCCGCCGAGGGTGATCCGGCCCTCTCGTGGGGCGTAGATCCCGGCGAGCAGCCGTCCCAGCGTGGACTTGCCCGCGCCGGAGGGGCCCACCAGCGCCAGCCGGGTGCCGGGGGCGACCTCCAGCGACACCCGGCGCAGCACGTCGACGCCCTCGACGTAGCCGAAGTGCACGCGGTCGGCGTGCACGTCCCGTCCGTCGGGCGCCGTCGCCGGGTCCCCGGCGTCCGGTTCGATGTCCCGGACCCCGACGAGCCGGGCCAGCGACACCTGGGCCACCTGCAGCTCGTCGTACCAGCGCAGGATCAGACCGACCGGATCGACCAGCATCTGCGCGATCAGCGCACCCGTGGTCAGTTGGCCGACCCCGAGCCAGCCCTGGAGCACGAACACCCCGCCGACCATCAGGACGGAGGCGAGCACGGTCACATGCGTGACGTTGATGACCGGGAACAGCACCGACCGCAGCCAGAGCGTGTAGCGCTCCCAGGCCGTCCACTCCTTGATCCGCCGCTCGGACAGCTCCACCCGGCGCGCGCCGAGCCGGTGTGCCTCGACGGTGCGCCCGGCGTCCACGGTCTCGGCGAGCGCGGCGGCCACGGCGGCGTACCCGGCGGACTCCGAGCGGTAGGCGGCCGGCGCCCGCCGGAAGTACCAGCGGCAGCCGACCACCAGCAGCGGCAGGGCGAGCAGCACGGCGGCCGCCAGCGGCGGTGCCGTGACGACGAGGCCGCCGAGCAGCAGAGCCACCCACACCACACCGATGGCCAGCTGGGGCACCGCCTCGCGCATGGCGTTGGCGAGCCGGTCGATGTCGGTGGTGATCCGGGACAGCAGATCGCCGGTCCCGGCCCGCTCCAGGACACCGGGCGGCAGCCCGACCGAGCGCACGAGGAAGTCCTCGCGCAGATCGGCCAGCATCCGCTCGCCGAGTATCGCGCCGCGCAGCCGCACCTCGCGCACGAAGACGGCCTGCACGGCCAGCGCGAGCAGGAAGAACGCCACCGTGACGCCCAGATGCAGCTCACGCGCCCCGTCCGACACCCGCTCGACGAGACCGCCCAGCAGATAGGGGCCCGCCATGGAGGAGACCACGGCGACCGTGTTGACGGCGATGAGGAGCAGGAAGGCCCGGCGGTGCCGGCGGAACAGTTCGGCCACGTAGGCGCGTACGGTCGCGGGCGCGCCGACGGGCAGCGTGTGCGCCGTCGTCGGGGCCGCCGGGTCGTAGGCCGGTGGCGCCACGCCGATCATGCGGTCTCCTCGATCTCGTCCAGTTCGTCCAGTTCGTCGAGTTCGTCTACGTCGAACTCGTTGAGTACGCCGCTCAGGGCGGCCTCCTCCTCGGTCTCGCGGGTCACCACGGCCCGGTACCGGGGCTCCTTGTGCACCAGCTCCCGGTGCACGCCGACCGCCGCCACCTCGCCCTCGTGCACCAGCACCACCCGGTCCGCCCGGTCCAGCAGCAGCGGCGAGGACGTGAACACGACCGTCGTGCGCCCGGCCCGCAGCTCGCGCAGGCCTTCCGCGATCCGCGCCTCGGTGTGGGAGTCGACGGCGGAGGTCGGTTCGTCCAGGACGAGCACCTCCGGGTCGGTGATCAGTGACCGGGCGAGGGCGAGCCGCTGGCGCTGGCCGCCCGAGAGGGAGCGGCCGCGTTCGGTGATCCGGGCGTCCATCGGGTCGTCGGCATCGAGCGAGCCCTGCACGAGCGCCGCCAGCACGTCCTCGCACTGCGCGGCCGCCAGCGCCGCCTCCGCACGGACCTTTCCGGACGCGGGGACATCGAGCAGTTCGCGCAGGGAGCCCGACAGCAGCACCGGGTCCTTGTCCTGGACGAGGACGGCCGCCCGCGCGCGGTCGAGGGGCAGTTCGTCGAGCGGAACGCCGCCGAGCAGCACCGACGTCCCCTTCTCCGACGGATGCCCGCCGAGACGCTCGGCCAGCCGCCCGGCCGCGTCCGGGTCGCCGCACACCACGGCGGTGAGCCGCCCGGACGGCGCGAGCAGGCCGGTGGCCGGGTCGTACAGATCCCCGGAGGGCAGTTCGCCCACGCGCGTGGCCTCTCGCGAACCCGCGTGCGTGGCCTCACGCGAACCCGCGCGTGCGTCCTCACCCGCGCCCCCGAGGGAGCCCCCATCCGCCCCCTCGGCATCCATAAACCGCTCCAGAGACAGCACCCGCGCCGCCCGTTTGGCCGAGGGTCGGGAGAAGGAGTAGGCCATCGCGATCTCTTCGAAATGCCGCAGCGGATAGGTGAGGATCATGACCGAGCTGTACACGGTGACGAGTTCGCCGACGGTGATCCGGCCCTGCCGGGCCAGCTGCACGCCGTACCAGACGACCGCGATCAGCAGCAGGCCGGGCAGCAGTACCTGGATCGCCGAGATCAGCGACCACATACGGGCGCTGCGCACGGCCGCGTGACGGACCTCCTGGGAGGCGCGGCGGTAGCGGGCGAGGAACAGTTCCTCTCCGCCGATGCCGCGCAGGACGCGCAGCCCGGCGACGGTGTCCGAGGCGAGCTCGGTGGCGTATCCCGCCTTCTCGCGCTGGAAGTCGGCCCGCCGGGTCGCGCGGGGGAGCAGCGGGAGTACCGCCACCGCCAGCACGGGCAGGCCTACGGCGACGACGACGCCGAGGGCCGGCTGGTAGACGACCAGGCCGATGCAGACCAGCACGATCGTGACGGCGGCCGCGGTGAAGCGGGACACGGCCTCCACGAACCAGCCGATCTTCTCGACGTCCCCCGTGGAGACGGCCACGACCTCGCCCGCCGCGACCCGCCGGGTCAGCGCGGAGCCCAGCTGTGTGGCCTTGCGGGCCAGGAGTTGCTGAACCCGGGCAGCCGCCGTGATCCAGTTGGTGACGGCGGCCCGGTGCAGGAAGGTGTCGCCGACGGCGTTGCCGACGCACGCCAGGGCCATCAGCCCGCCGGCGAGGGCGAGGCGCGCACCGGAGCGTTCGACCACGGCCTGGACGGCGAAGCCGACGCAGAAGGGCAGCGTGGAGACCGACCCGAAGTGCAGCAGCCCCCAGGCCAGCGAGACCAGCTGACCACGCAACTGGTTCCGGCCCAGCCACCACAGGAATCGCGGCCCCGAACGCGCGTCCGGCACACCAGGGTCGGGATACGGAAGGTGTTGAATCTGCATGACGTCCCAGTGGCTCGTGTCAGGGGTGGAAGGGAGGGGCGGAAGGGGGACAGAGACGGTGCCGAGTCGAAGCTCGGCGGATCGCGCATGTCGGTGACAAGCCGTGAAAGGCTCGCGCCACAGCGTGGTCCGAAGCAACCGGTTTTCCGTCACGCCGCACAGAACCGGCTACCGCCCGGCCCACCGTGCGCGGCCCCTGCCTCGGAGGCCTCATTGCGGGCCCGCCCAACTCGCCGTAGAACACCGGTCATGACACGTCGGATCATCATGTCCATGCTCACCGGAGCGATCCTCCTGGCGAGCACCCTCCTCGGCGCGAACCCCGCACAAGCCGCCGGTGTCCCCGCGCAAGCCGCCGACATTCCCGCGGAGTTCGGCACCGACTGGCACGACCCGGTCACCGCCGCCCCGCCCGTCACCAGTCCGGACACCAAATCGTGCGAGGTCACGGTGGCCGAGGCACAGTTCCGGGACTTCACGCCGTACCGGGGGACGTACTCCCCGCCGAAGGAGTGCGGCGTCCGCTGGAGCAAGGTCGTGCTGCGGCTCGACGGCAAGGTCAAGGGACGGCAGTACGACCGTCTGGGCTACCTGCACGTCGGCGGCGTCGAGATCTTCCGTACGTCGACACCGCAGCCGTCGCCCGACGGCATCGAGTGGTCGGTCGAGAAGGACATCACGCGCTACAGCCCCACCCTGCGCTCCGCACAGCCCGTCGAGATGCTCATCGGCAACGTCGTCGACAACACCTACACCGGCATCATCGACGTCAAGGTCACCCTCACCTTCTACACGGCCGAAAAGCGAACAGCCGGAGTGCACACGCCCCCCGCCGACACCCCAGACCGCATCCTCACCCTCACCGACGGAACCACCCTCACCACCCCGCGCAACACCGAACGCATCATCGCCGAGGTGTACGCCACCGGCTCGGGCGGCGGCTGCGAGGAGTACTGGTATCTGACGGTGCCCGGCTCCGCCCCGTACTCCTGCCAGGCCGAAAACGGCCCCTACCGCGAGGTGCAGATCAAGGTCGACGGCCAACTCGCGGGCATCGCCGCACCGTTCCCGACCGTGTGGACGGGCGGCTGGTCCAATCCCTTCCTCTGGTACGTCGTCCCGGGCCCCCGCGCCTTCGACATCAAGCCGATCGAATACGACCTGACGCCCTTCGCCGGTCTCCTCAACGACGGCCGCCCGCACCGCGTCGAGGTCTCCGTCGTCGGCCTGCCCGAAGGACGCCCCGGCTGGAGCACGCCCGTCAACGTCCTCGTCTGGCAGGACGACAAACGCGACCGGGTCACCGGCGGACTCACCGTTCACCGCGTCGGCGACCTTGCCAACTCCTCGAACTTCACGCCCGGTTCGCAGCACCGCGTGGACACCGAGGGCGCGCACCGGCTCACCGTCGCCGGATATGTCGACACCTCACACGGCCGGGTGACGACCACCGTCAGCCGTTCCCTGACCAACTCCTCCGTGCACCGCTGGACCGACGGCGAGACCACGGACGCGCTCGACGCCACCTGGACGGACTCCGAGACGATCACCGTCGACGGACGCGGGCCGGCCAAGACCACGCGCGCCCACCGGACGTACACGATGGACGGCACGACCACCCTCGGCGCGGCCGACCGCCTGCGCACGGTGCTGACCCTCGGCGACCGGGCCACCGTCGTCGAGACGCGCGGCGGGCACCGCACCACCTGGTCGCGGCTCGACGATACCTACACGGGTGACGCCACCTACACCATCAACGTCCCGCGCGACCAGCGGCACGCGGTGGGCACGACGAGTGAGCGCTACCGGCTGTACGGATCCTCCGGTTGCCATGATCACTCGCTGCAGACCGTTCAGGGAGTGCTCACCGAGGACCGGCACCGCTGTTGAGCGAGGCCGGGCGCGGCGCGTGATTTACACGACTGTCACACGGAGGTAGCAAGCGAGATCAACGGCACCCTGAGAGTGATCAACGACGGAAGCTGCTTTCCGTATCCCAGAAGTTGGTGACCCGAGAAGTCCCCACCGGCTGTCCCAAGTCGATTGATCCCACCCAGGAGTGCCCGTGCCGCAGTCCGTACCGTCCCTGACGCGACGCGTCGCACGCATACTGCGTACCTCTCTCTTCGCGCAGGTCGCCTGCGCGCTCGTGCTCGGCATCGTCGTCGGGAAGCTGTGGCCGGAGTCGGCCACGGCTTTCCAGCCGCTCGGCGACGGTTTCGTGCGCCTGATCAAGGCCGTCATAGCACCGCTCGTGTTCTGTGTGGTCGTCGTCGGCATCGCCAAGGCCGGTGATCTGAAGGCCTTCGGGCGGATCGGGCTCAAGGCCCTGATCTGGTTCGAGGTCGCCTCCACCGCCGCACTGTTGCTCGGCCTCGTCGCCGCCAACGTCGTCGGCCCGGGCTCCGGCATGAACGTCGACCCGTCCCAACTGGACGCCTCGGCCGTGGACCAGAAGACGGAGGGCGGTTCGCTGCCCTCGACGACGGAGTTCGTCCTCGGCGCCCTGCCGCAGAGTTTCGTCGGCGCCTTCGCCGAGAACTCCCTGCTCCAAGTGCTCGTCCTCGCCTGTCTGGTGGGTGCCGCACTGCTGCACCTCGGCCACACGAAGGTGCCCGCGATCCTCCCCGCGATCGAGCAGGCGCAGGAAGTCGTCTTCGCGGTCGTCGGCTTCGTGATGCGCCTCGCTCCGCTCGCGGTGTTCGGCGCGATGGTCCACCTGGTGGGCAACTACGGCCTCGGTGTGATCAAGACGTACGCCAAGCTGATCATTCTCTGCTACGCCGTGGCCGCCCTGTTCCTGGTGCTGCTGGCCGTCGCGCTGAAGTCGCTCACCGGGCTGAGCCTGTGGAAGTTCGTCCGCTACACCCGCGAGGAGATGCTGCTCGCCCTCGGCACCGCGTCCAGCGAGAGCGTCATGCCGCGCATGATGCAGAAGCTGCGCCAGGCGGGCTGCCGAGACGACGCCGTGGGCCTGGTGCTGCCCACCGGATACTCCTTCAATCTCGACGGCGCCTCGATCTATCTCTCCATCGGAACGGTGTTCATCGCCCAGGCGGTCGGCGTGGACCTGAGTGTCGGTCAGCAGATCACCGTGGTCCTGGTGCTGATGCTGACCAGCAAGGGCATGGCCGGTGTGCCCGGTTCCGCGTTCCTCGCGCTGTCCGCGACGGCCGCGTCCCTCGGGGCCATCCCCGCCGGAGCGGTCGCCCTGCTGCTCGGCGTGGACCGCATCATGGACTCGATGCGCGTCGCCACGAACCTCCTCGGCAACTGCGTCGCCGTCTTCGCGGTGTCCCGCTGGGAGGGGGCACTGGATGCGGTGCGGGCGAAGAAGGTGCTGGACGGGGAGATCGCGTTCGTGCCGGAGGTCGACGACGAGGTCACGGCCGTTCAGGTCGGCAAGAAGCCTGCCGCCGAGGTCGGTTGATCAACGCTCGGAAGGGACCGCGCGCTGCCACTCCCGCACGGGGGATGGCAGCGCGCGGTCCTTTTGCGCGGGCAAAAGGATTCAGCACTGCCCCTCACCACCCCCACCGTCCACCAAGCTGTCCAACAATGCGCCCAGCACCCGCCGCTCCACGTCCGTCAACGGCGCCAGAATCTCCTCCGCCGCAGACCTGCGCGCCCCGTGCAGCTCGCGCAGAGTCGCGTACCCGTCGTCCGTGAGCTCGATCCGGATCACCCGTCGGTTGGTCGGGTCGGGCACCCTGCGCACCTTGCCGTGCGCCTCCAGCCCGTCGACCAGGGTGGTCACGGCCCGCGGCACGACCTCAAGCCGCCCGGCGAGGTCGGCCATGCGGGGCGGTGCGTCGTACTCCGCGAGGGTGCGCAGCAGCCGGGACTGGGCCGGGGTGATGCCGAGGACGCGCTGCTGGAGATGGCGCTTCTGGATCCGGTGCACCCGGCGGGTGAGCCGCAGCAACTGCTCGGCGAGCAGTCCGTCGGGATCGGGCGTGGTCATGCGGGAACAATATCAGGACGCCATTCATTGTGAGTATAGGTAACAATGAGCTATGCTCCATTCAGTCAGCGTCGACTCATTTCCGTAGGAGCCCATGAAGCCCGACCATGAACCCGCCTGGACGCCGCCTGCCGACAGCGAAGGGCAGCCGCGGCAGGTGCGCCGCATCCTGACACTCTTCCGTCCCTACCGCGGCCGCCTCGCCGTCGTAGGCCTGCTCGTCGCCGCCTCGTCGGTCGTCTCGGTCGCCACACCCTTCCTGCTGAAGGCGATCCTCGACACCGCGATCCCCCAGGGGCGCACGGGCCTGCTCACGCTGCTGGCCCTCGGCATGATCCTCAGCGCCATACTGACCAGCGTCTTCGGCGTGCTGCAGACACTCATCTCCACCACCGTCGGCCAACGCGTCATGCACGACCTGCGCACAGCGGTCTACGGCCGTCTGCAGCGCATGTCGCTCGCCTTCTTCACCCGCACCCGCACCGGCGAGGTCCAGTCCCGCATCGCCAACGACATCGGCGGCATGCAGGCGACCGTCACCTCCACCGCCACCTCCCTGGTCTCCAACTTCACCAGCGTCGTCGCCACGGTCGTCGCGATGCTCGCCCTCGACTGGCGGCTGACCGTCGTCTCGCTGCTCCTGCTGCCGGTGTTCGTCTGGATCAGCCGCCGGGTCGGCGACGAACGCAGAAAGATCACCACCCAGCGCCAGAAGCAGATGGCCGCGATGGCGGCGACGGTCACCGAGTCGCTCTCGGTCAGCGGCATCCTGCTCGGCCGCACCATGGGCAGAGCCGAGTCCCTGACAAGATCCTTCGCTCAGGAGTCGGACCGGCTGGTCGACCTGGAAGTGCGCTCGAACATGGCCGGCCGCTGGCGGATGGCCGTCATCACGATCGTGATGGCCGCCATGCCGGCGGTCATCTACTGGACCGCAGGCTTCGCCCTCCACCTCGGCGGCCCCAGCGTCTCCATCGGCACGATCGTCGCCTTCGTCTCCCTCCAGCAGGGCCTGTTCCGGCCGACCGTCAGCCTGTTGGGCACGGGCGTGCAGATCCAGACGTCACTGGCCCTCTTCCAGCGCATCTTCGAGTACCTCGACCTGCCCGTAGACATCACTGAACGGGAGCGGCCGATACACCTCGACCGCGTCAAGGGCGAAGTCCGCTTCGAGAATGTCGAGTTCCGTTACGACGGGAAGGGCGGGCCGATCCTCGACGGCATCGACCTCACCGTCCCGGCCGGCGGCAGCCTCGCGATCGTCGGCCCGACCGGCGCCGGAAAGTCCACACTGGGCTACCTCGTGCCACGGCTGTACGACGTCACGGGCGGCCGCGTCACCCTCGACGGGGTCGACGTCCGCGACCTCGACTTCGACACCCTCGCGCGTGCGGTCGGCGTCGTCTCGCAGGAGACGTACCTCTTTCACGCCTCGGTCGCCGACAATCTCCGCTTCGCCAAGCCCGACGCCACCGACGAGGAACTGCACGCGGCGGCCCGGGCGGCGCAGATCCACGACCACATCGCGGCCCTGCCCGACGGCTACGACACGGTCGTCGGCGAGCGCGGACACCGCTTCTCCGGAGGTGAGAAACAGCGCCTGGCCATCGCCCGCACCATCCTGCGTGACCCGCCCGTGCTGATCCTCGACGAGGCGACCAGCGCCCTGGACACTCGCACCGAGCACGCCGTCCAGCAGGCGATCGACGCCCTGTCGGCCGACCGGACGACGCTCACCATCGCCCATCGGCTGTCCACCATTCGGAGTGCCGACCAGATCGTGGTCCTGGACGCCGGACGTGCAATCGAACAGGGCACGCACCGGGAGCTGTTGGAGCGGGACGGGAGGTATGCGGCTCTGGTCCGCCGGGACGCCCAACTTGAGCCGACGAGATGAAGATATGCCGGGATTGTGACGGTATGCGGGTTACCGTGCCCGCATGCAGATGAACACTCCGCCACGGAACACGACTCGCACGATTCGACTGACGCGCCGAGGCCGTGCCGCCCTCATCGTGACCGGAGCCGTCGTGGCCGGCACCGCCGTGGCGGTGCCGCTGCTGACGCTCGGCGGCGAGGAGAAGGCAGCCAAGCCCGCCACCCTGGTGATCCCGGAGGGCTGGCGCGCCGGCCAGGTATATGACGCCGTCGACAAGGCGCTCGCCCTGCCTCCCGGCAGCACGAAGAAGGCCATTCCCAGAGCCAAGCTCAAACTGCCGAACGACGCCGAGGGCAATCCGGAGGGCTATCTCTACCCGGCGACGTATCGGCTGCCGGAGAAGGCGACGCCGGAGCAGTTGCTGTCGACGATGGTGGACACCGCCATCAAGAAGTTCAACGGGGCGCCGATCGCCGCCGGCGCGCAACGCAATGCCATGAACGTCTATCAGGCGGTCACCATCGCCAGCATCGTCCAGGCGGAGGCCGCCACCAAGGCCGACATGGGGAAGGTGGCCCGGGTCATCTTCAACCGGCTGGAGCGGGGCATGCCGCTCCAGATGGACTCCACCCTCAACTACGCCCTGAACCGCAACACGCTCACCACGACGCTGAGCGACACGCGGATCGACAGCCCCTACAACTCGTACCAGCGCATGGGCCTGCCGCCCACGCCCATCGACAACCCCGGCGAGGAGGCGATGCGCGCCGCGATCAACCCACCCGCGGGCGACTGGCTGTACTTCGTCACGGTCAAGCCGGGCGACACACGCTTCACGGCCGACTACGCCGAGCACCAGCGCAACGTCGCCGAGTTCAACGCCCGGCAGAGAAGCCAGACCGCGGCACGGTGAGACGACGGGACATCACGACCGGTCGGTGTCCGCCAGCTCACGCGGCGACGGCTTCCCCCTCCGCCTCGGCCAGCAGCCGCCTGATGTCCCGTACTGCCGCCCGTCCTGCCCGGTTGGCGCCGATGGTGCTGGCCGACGGACCGTAGCCGACGAGGTGGACGCGCGGATCGGCGACCGCACGCGTCCCGTCCACCCGGATACCGCCGCCCGGCTCACGCAGCCGCAGAGGCGCGAGGTGCTCGATGGCGGGCCGGAAGCCGGTCGCCCAGAGGATGACGTCGGCGTCGACGTGGCGTCCGTCGTTCCACTCCACGCCGTTCGGAGTGATCCGGTCGAACATCGGCTGCCGGTCCAGCACCCCGTCCGCCAGCCCCTGCCGAATGGCGTCGTTCAGCGGCAGCCCCGTCACGGACACCACACTCTTCGGCGGCAGCCCCTGCCGTACCCGCTCCTCCACCAGTGCGACCGCCGCGCGCCCGGCGTTCTCGTCGAACGGCCCCTCGCGGAACACCGGCGGCCGGCGGGTCACCCAGGTGGTCGCGGCGGCATACGGCGCGATCTCCAGCAGATGCTGGGTGCCGGACGCGCCACCGCCCACGACGACCACCCGCTGCCCGGCGAACTCCTCGGGCCCCGGGTACTGCGCGGTGTGCAACTGCCGCCCGCGGAAGGTCTCCTGGCCCGGATAGCGGGGCCAGAACGGCCGGTCCCAGGTCCCGGTCGCGTTGATCAGCGCCCGCGTGGCCCAGTCCCCGGCGGAGGTCTCGACGAGCAGCCGCCCGCCCGAGCCCTCCCGGACGGCCAGTACGTCGACCGGCCGCCGCACCCGCAGGTCGAACTCCCGCTCGTACGCGGCGAAGTACTCCCGGATCACCTCCGACGACGGCCGCGCCGGATCGGCACCCGTCAGCTCCATCCCCGGCAGCGCGTGCATCCCGTGCACCTTGCCGTACGTCAGCGAGCGCCACCGGAACTGCCAGGCGCCGCCCGGGCCGGGGGAGTGGTCCAGCACCACGAAGTCACGGTCCGGCTCGAACCCGGTCCGCCGCAGGTGATAGGCGCCGGCCAGACCGGCCTGACCAGCGCCTATGACGACTACCTCGACCTCGCGCGTGTTGTTCACGCTTCTACGAACAGCGCTGAGGCCGTGGATCTTCCCACCGCATGTATGCCCACCCTCCGGGCGAGCGCTCGGGCACGAACCCCGAGGCATGAGCCAGGATGGGAAGCATGTCAGACGCGTTCACCACCCGAGTCCTCCACGTCGCCTCCGGCTCCGAGGAGACGGTCGTCGACCTCACCCGTGACTGCGAGACCTTCCTGAGGGAGGTGGCCGCGGGCCGCGACGGCCTGCTCAACGTCTTCGTCCCGCACGCGACCGCCGGAATCGCCCTCATCGAAACGGGCGCCGGCAGCGACGACGACCTCCTCACCGCCCTGCACACCCTGCTCCCCGCCGACGACCGCTGGCAGCACCGCCACGGCAGCCCCGGCCACGGCCGCGACCACGTACTCCCGGCGATCGTCCCGCCGCACGCGACCCTGCCGGTGGTGGGCGGACGGCTGGAACTGGGGACGTGGCAGTCGGTGTGCCTGGTGGACACCAACCGGGACAACCCGAACCGGCAGGTGCGGTTGAGTTTCCTGGGGTGAGCAAGATCGTCCTGGGTGTGGCCGCCGAAGCTCCGCACCTTGTGTGCTCGACCTAGCCCGACACGACTCTGTCACACCGTCCTGCCCCGCCTTGTCTATCTGGTGTCGGACAACCAACAGAGGGAATCATGCGTGAGATTCTGATCGTCGGCGGCGGATACGCGGGCTTCTACACGGCATGGGGCCTTGAAAAGAAGCTGCGCACGGGCGAGGCAAGGGTCACGGTCGTCGACCCACGTCCATACATGACCTACCAACCCTTCCTGCCGGAGGTAACGGCTGGATCGGTCGAGGCACGTCACGCCGCCGTGTCGTTGCGACGGCACCTGCGCAGCACCCGGCTGATCGCGGGGAGCGTGACCGAGATCCGTAACGCAGATCGGACGGTCACCGTCCGGCCCGTCAGCGGAGCCGACTACGAACTCCATTACGACATCCTCGTGGTCACTGCCGGCGCCGTGACCCGCACCTTCCCCATACCCGGGCTCACCCAACAGGCAATTGGCCTGAAGCACGTGGAGGAGGCGGTAGCCATCCGCGACCGGCTGATGACCGCGTTCGATCAGGCAGCGTCACTCCCGCCTGGTGCCGAGCGCCAGAAGCTGCTCACCGTCACCTTCGTGGGCGGCGGATTCTCCGGCGTCGAGGGCTTCGGTGAACTGCTGTCGCTGGCGACCGCGATGCTCAAGTTCTATCCGGAACTGAGCATCGACGACCTGTCCTTCCACCTGATCGAGGCCCGAGGCCGCATCCTGCCCGAGGTGGGAGACAAGCCCGGTGCCTGGGTTGTGCGTTCATTGGAACGCCGCGGCGCGCATGTCCACCTGAACACGCAGCTCGTCTCCGTCGAAGACGGGCACGTCGTGCTCTCCAACGGAGAGGAGTTCGATTCGTCGCTGATCGTCTGGACCGCAGGCAACGCCTCGAACCCCGTGGTGCACAATCACACGGACCTGCCCGTCGACGAGCGTGGTCTGGTCGTGGTCCGCCCCGATCTGCGCGTGGGCACCGACAGCGATCCGGTGCCGGATGTGTGGGCGGCCGGAGACGATGCGGCTGTTCCCGATCTCGCCTCGCCCGTGCCTGGGGCGCACACGGTGCCGAACGCCCAGCACGCCGTACGGCAGGGAAGGCGCCTTGCGAAGAACATCGCGGCCGCCCTGCACGGGGGACGGATCCGGGACTACCGGCACAGCAGTCTGGGAGTCGTCGCGACGCTGGGGCTTGGGCGGGGCATCTTCCAGTACAAGCGGATCGTCATCAAGGGGCTTCCCGCCTGGCTGATGCACCGGGGATACCACGTCCTGGCCGTACCCTCCTGGGAGCGCAAGATCCGCGTCCTCACCGTCTGGCTCACCGCTGCCCTGTTCGGCCGGGATCTCGTCTCCCTGGCCTCCGTTCAGCATCCCCGGGACGCGTTCGTCAGGGGCGGCGATGCCCAGCGCTCGGACGAGAGCCGGACGGGGAGCCGTACCGCAGCATGAGCATGTTGTACGGGCTGATGGCCCCAGGAGGGCTGCGGTGAGCGGGGACACGGCGTTGATCGGGCGGTGGAGCGCGCTCGATCGGCTCCACCATGAGATCGAGACCCGTGTCGAGCGGCGGCTGCATCAGTATCTGCACCTGCAGGCCAGCGAGTTCTACGCGCTCACGGCCGTCGGGCAGGCGCATCGTGCCACTGCGCGGCAGCTGTTCCTGATCGACGTGGCCGACAGGATCGGGCTGAGCCAGTCGGCCACCAGCCGCCTGGTGGCCCGCTTGCGGGAACGCGGCCTGGTCACGACGAGTGTCGCCGCGCACGATCGCCGCAACGTCGAGGTACGGCTCACTCCGGCCGGCCACGAGGTACTGCGCCGAGGCGCGCCTATCCTGCACCGGGCGGTCTGCGAAGCGGTGCAGGACGCCGGCACGAGGGGCGGGGGAGACATCGACGGCAATCTCCTGCACTACCTTCGGGAGCCCTGTGACCCGGTGGCACGCCCGCGTACGGACCGGGGCGTGTCATAGGAGAGTCCGCGTCCCGGACCCATTGATGTGAACACCGCACCATAACAGTGTGCCGAACAGTGTCAAGGTCCGCCCGAGGCGCTCGCAGGCTGCTCCGTGGTCGTGGACCTCTCCGGTCGGCCATCTTGGACGTCGATGCCGACCTCCTCTCGGGCGCCGATGCGGTCATTGCGCACACGCACTACAGCAGTTGGCTGCCCCGTCTTTCCTATGGAGGACACCATGAGAGCGGCACGTCGACGCGTGGCCGACTTCACCGCGCGGGAATCGGCACCCTGATCGCGCTGGTCCTGATCACCGTGGCGATGGCCGTGTCCATCTCGGTAATCCAACGGGCCCGCGAACCGGGGATTGCGCGGGGCGTACACCTGCGCGTGGACCGTGCGGCCCTCAGGGCCCCGAAAGACACGCGGTACGGGCAGCGGCAGATACGCGGCGTCCACCGTGAACCCGGATTCGTCAGACGTGGCTTGGACCGTCGGCGCGGGCGCGTCCACCTCCACGACCGTGTAGGGGGAGTGGCTCGAGGCGGCCACGCCGACGATCCTGTCCCCGGCGGCATCCAGATGCGGCAGCCATTCGTCAGCCGGCCCCGGCACATCGACGAGTTGAGTGCCAGGAGCCGAAAGGAGTCACCGTCCTCATCGCACGGCCGCCCGAGGGGATGCCGCAGGGCACAGGACAAAGACACGCATGGGGCTCCAGGTGAACAAGATCCGCAAGACGTAAGGGCTTTGGCGCGGCCGCACCGGTACCGGCTGCCCCTGCGGAGGGCGGGCGAGTCGGGACCGGACCGTGCGCCGGCCGCGTGGGCGATGGCGGCGTAGAGGTGTGACTAGGAACGACGGGCTCGGTAGAGGCCTCGGCCGGTGCGTCGGATGCGGGACGAACCGACGAGGCGATCGAGCGTGCTGCGGACTGCGTTGATGCTTCCGCTGTCGGAATCGCGACCCAGAGCCACGGCGACGTCCCGGGCCCGTACGTCGACATCACCGACGGAGGCGAAGTACTCCATGATCTGCTCGGTGAGCTTGCCGTACTTCTTCGCCCCGTCCGCGTCGACCTCGGCGGGCCGTTCACCGTCCTTGCCGCGCGGCTGCCGTGCCGGGGGCGCGGACGTCGTCGCGGTGTCCACGGCCTCGGCGGCGGCGAGGTCGGCCTTCGGGGCGACGGGCGTCTGGGCATGGCTCCGGGCCGCCGTGGCCGGGTCACGCATCAGAGTCTCCAGGGCGCCGAGGGCCCGTTGCACCGAGCTGAGATGCGCCACGACCGCGGCGAGTTCCCTCTCAAGCGCCTGCTTCTGGATCTGCAGGCGGGCCAGGTCCTCCTGCAGGCTCTCTGCGGTGACCTCGACATCATGTGCTGTGTGGGTAACGGAAACCATGTGTTCCTCTCATCCTCAACCCTTCGTGCCGCGCCTCGGCTCACCTGCGTGCGGACCGGCCCGGACGCGGGAATGGGTGCCCCTCGACATCATAGGCACTGGCGCACACGGATTGGAGATGCACTGACCCCACGCTTTCCCAAAGGCGGGGCACCCGCTGCGTTACACTGCACAACGCGTCGTTGTCATTCGGTGCTTCCTCGGCCGGACGATTCGCAGCACTCCTCACCGTCCGGCGCCTCGGCCGCGGGTGGAGCGGCGCCGCCCAGCAGGCGGAGTGTGTCGGAGACCGCCTTGATGCGCATATCGACATGACCGATCTCCTCTCGAAGCATGCGCAGCCGGGCCTCGAGGAGCGCCGCCTCAGCTGCCAGGGACACACTGGTGACGACAGGGTCGGAGTGTTCGTCGGGGTCTGGTGGCATCACACGTCCCTCTGATCCCTCGCTGCGATGGCTGATGGACGGCGGCTCGCGTGCCGCCCTCCGCATTGACCGGACAGCCGAGGGGTCTGTGACAGCTCCTAATCGAATTCACAGCCCGGGTTGGGAGTGTCGCGGGCATGCATTGTTCTCTCTCATGGTGAGTGGATGGAAATCGGGGCGCTGTGGATCGCTGCCCGTTCGAAGACCGCACAACATTCCGTTCCTCCCCGAAGACACGAGCGCCTCACCCGGGCCGGTCCAAGGGCATCGGTGGCACCAGTGCCGGTGCCATCAAGACGCGGGCTACCAGCCGGAGATCGCGTACTTCGAGTGCCTGCACGAGCTGAAGCTGATCGTGGACCTGATGTACGACCACGGCGGTCTGAAGAAGTACCACGAGTACAAGCAGCAGGACTCCGAGCACCTGCTGGAGACCACCGGCAAGGAACTGCGGAAGCTCATGAGCTGGGTCGACCAGGAGGCGTAGTCGCCTGTGGTCTCGCGCAGCCCGGTGCGGCTGTCTGCCCGAAGAGGGATGTCACAACGTCTGCGCTTGTCCGGTCTAGCTGGCGAGTCGACAGAATATGAGGACACCGTGCGTGAGTTCCTGTGTTGTCGGGTGCCTCGGCCCGGCAGATTGCTTCGAGAAGCGGCACATCGTCCAGCCGTGTGCCGCAAGGCAGTTGTGAACCCGGCCACGGCCTCTCACCGGCGGCATGACGTCTTCGCACGCCGGACGCAGCATCGCGACACATGCCCCGCCCCGTCGGCCTGTGGCGGTTGTGTTGTGGGGTGTTGTGTGAG
>NZ_BJND01000020.1 GCF_006539505.1 Streptomyces spinoverrucosus | reverse complement strand
TGCCGTCTTCTCCGGGGCGATCTCCTCGATCAGGCCCTCGACGAGCTTCTTGATCTCGTCCCGGATCGGCCGGACTGCCTCGACGCCCTGCCCCGCCGGGTCGTCCAGCTGCCAGTCCAGGTACCGCTTGCCGGGGAAGACGGGGCAGGTGTCGCCGCAGCCCATGGTGATGCAGACGTCCGACTCCTTCACCGCGTCCACGGTGAGCATCTTCGGGACCTCGGCGGAGATGTCGATGCCGACCTCGCGCATGGCTTCGACGGCGGCCGGGTTGACCTGGTCGCCCGGGTTGGAGCCGGCGGAGCGGACCTCGACACGGTCCCCGGCCAGGTGGGTCAGCCACGCGGCGGCCATCTGGGAACGGCCGGCGTTGTGCACACAGACGAACAGCACTGAGGGCTTGTCGGACATCAGGAGGTCTCTCTTGTCTCGCGCGGCATCAGGCGCGGATGACATCAGCACCTGGTGGTGTCAGCCACCACTGATGTGAGAGTATCAGTCCATGATGACGTCAGTCGACACTGACCTGATCCGGGTGCTGGCCGACCCGCTCAGGCTCCGGATCGTGACCCTGCTCGCCAAAGAAATGCTGTGCACCACCCACCTGGTGGAGGAGACCGGGGCGAGGCAGACCAACCTCTCCAACCACCTGAGAGTGCTGCGCGAGGCCGGGGTCGTCGAGACGGAGCCGTGCGGCCGGTTCACCTACTACCGGCTCAAGCCGGACGTCATCGCCTCACTTGCCGGCCAGTTCGCCGACCTGGCCGAGTCCGCTCGCACCGCCGCCGAGAACAAGAGGGCCTGCCCATGACCCCCGCCGAAGCCGCCCCGACCACGGAGTCCGCAAGACCCGTGGACGAACCCGAGGCCGTCGCTCCCGCGCCGGGCGCAACCCCGCCACGTAACCCACTGGTTGCCCGCGCCGCGGCCGAACTCATAGGTTCGGCGCTGCTGGTGGCGGTCGTGGTCGGCTCCGGCATCCAGGCCACCGACCTGACCAACGATGTCGGGCTGCAACTGCTGGCCAACTCCACGGCCACCGTCTTCGGCCTCGGCATCCTGATCCTCCTGCTCGGCCCGGTCTCCGGCGCGCACTTCAACCCGGTGGTCACGCTGGCCGAGTGGTGGACGGCTCGACGCGGCGGCGCCGGGGTCACCCCGCGCGAGGTGGCCGCGTACGTGCCCGCCCAGATCGTGGGCGCGATCGCGGGCGCGATCCTGGCGGACGCGATGTTCGGCGAGCCGCTGGTGAAGTGGTCCACGCACGACCGCTCGGCCAGTCACCTGCTGCTCGGCGAGGTCGTCGCCACGGCCGGTCTGATCCTGTTGATCTTCGGCCTGGCCCGCGCCGGCCGGCTGCAGTTCGCGCCGGTGGCCGTCGCCTCGTACATCGGCGCCGCGTACTGGTTCACCTCCTCGACGTCGTTCGCCAACCCGGCGGTGACGATCGGCCGCGCCTTCACCGACACCTTCGCGGGCATCGCCCCCGGCTCGGTCGCGGGATTCATCGGCATGCAGATCGTCGGCGGCGTGGTCGGACTGGCGCTGGTGGCCCTCATCTTCATGCCCGGACGACCGGCCGAATGAGCCGGCGGACGCAGGTGGTGGTGATCGGCGGCGGCCAGTCCGGGCTCGCCGCCGGCTACCACCTACGCCGCCTGGGCCTCGACTTCGTCATCCTCGACGCCCAGACCACACCGGGCGGCGCCTGGCAGCGCGCCTGGGACTCGCTGCGCCTGTTCTCCCCGGCCGCGTACTCCTCACTGCCCGGCCGCCTCATGCCCGCGCAGACCGGCGAGACCTACCCCGACGCGCAGCACGTGGTGGAGTACCTCACCGACTTCGAGAAGCGCTACGAACTTCCCATCGAGCGGTCCGTACGTGCCCTCGGCGTGCACCGGGACGGCGGGCTGTTGCGTGTGGAGACCGACTCCGGCGACTGGCGTGCCCGGGCCGTCATCAGCGCCACCGGCACCTGGTGGCGCCCCTTCCTGCCCGCGATGCGCGGCAGGGCGGACTTCCGTGGACGGCAGCTGCACACCGTCGCATACCGCAGCCCCGACGACTTCGCCGGGCAGCGCGTCATCGTGGTGGGCGGTGGCAACTCCGGTGCCCAGATCGCCGCCGACCTTGCCCACCGCACCGAGCTGACCTGGGTCACCCAGCGCCCGCCGCGCTTCCTGGCCGACGAGATCGACGGCCGCGCCCTGTTCGACGCGGCCACCGCCCGCCGCCGTGCACTGGACGCGGGCCGTACGGACACGGGTGGCGTCGCCTCGCTCGGCGACATCGTCGCCGTCCCGCCCGTACGCGAGGCACGCGACCGCGGCCTGCTCAAGGCGAGCCCGATGTTCACCCGTCTCGTCCCCGAAGGCGTCGAATGGGCCGACGGCACCCGCGCCGAGGCCGACGCGATCATCTGGTGCACCGGCTTCCGGCCCGCCCTGTCCCACCTCGCCGCCCTTCGGCTCCGCGGCCGACGCGGCCACTTCGCCACAGCAGGCACCCGGGCGCTGGACGAGCCGCGCCTGCACCTGCTCGGCTACGGCGACTGGACCGGCCCGGCGTCCGCCACCCTCATCGGCGTGGGGCGCCCGGCCCGTGAGGCCGCTCGGGAGATCGCCGACCTGCTCGCCTAGGGCGCGGTCCTACTGCGCCAGGTCGCCGTCACACCGCTAGGTCGCGGTCATACCGCGGCCGGCCCGATGGTCAGCAGCTTGCCCATCGCGGCCAGTACGGACGGCTCGACGCGGTAGTAGACCCAGGTGCCGCGCCGCTCGGAGGTCAGCAGCCCGGCCTCCTTGAGCTTCTTCAGGTGGTGGGAGACGGTCGGCTGGGAGACACCGACGTCGGAGATGTCGCACACGCATGCCTCGCCGCCCTCGTGCGAGGCGACCGCGGAGAACAGTCGTAGCCGCACCGGGTCGCCGAGGGCCTTGAACATCCGGGCGGCGGTCTCGGCCTCCTCCGCGGTGAACGGGCGCTCGGTGAGCGGCGGGCAGCACGGCGCCGCAGTCTCGCCGGGGGCGGGTTCCAGCAGCGGCAGCACGTTCGTATTCGACATGCATCTATGTTGACATACGTCAAACCAGCGGGCGAGGGGTCGGCCAAGCGTACCCAATTCGACGAATGTCTATGTTGACGTTCATCGAAGCAGGTGCCATCCTGTCAGCGCAAGCCATCGACGAATGTCGAAGCAAAGGGGAACCTCGTGGCCGTGTCCATCAACAGCGTGCCCACCACCGACCAGCTGCCCGTCGTGGTCATCGGAGCAGGCCCGATCGGCCTGGCCACCGCCGCCCGCCTCATCGAGCGCGGCCTCGAACCGCTGGTTCTGGAAGCCGGAGCGTCGGCCGGCACTGCCGTCCGCGACTGGGCGCACGTCCGGCTGTTCTCCCCCTGGTCGGAAGTCACCGACCCGGCGGCCGAGAAGCTCCTCGCACCGACCGGCTGGGTCCGCCCCGACGGCGCCGCCTACCCCACCGGCGGTGACTGGGCCGAGCGGTACCTGCAGCCGCTCGCCGACGCCCTCGGCGACAAGGTCCGCTACGACGCCACGGTGACCGGCGTGGCGCGCACGGGCCGGGATCGCATCGTCGACTCCGGCCGCGACGAGCAGCCCTTCACCGTGCACATCCGGACCGCGGACGGCAGCGAGGAGCGGATCACCGCCCGTGCCGTCATCGACGCATCCGGCACCTGGTCCACCCCCGGCCCGCTGGGCGCCAATGGCCTGCCGGCCCTCGGCGAGAGGACGGCCGCGGACCGCATCTCCTACCGCGTCCCCGACCTGGGCGACCCAGCGGTCCGCGCCCGTTACGCGGGCAGGCGCACCGCGGTCGTCGGTTCCGGCGCCTCCGCCTTCACCGCGCTCGCCCACCTGGCCGACCTGGCCAAGGAGGAGGACGGCACACACGCGGTGTGGATCCTGCGTCGCGGCATCACCGGTTCCACCTTCGGCGGCGGCGAGACCGACCAGCTCCCCGCCCGCGGCGCCCTGGGCCTGCGCGCCAAGGCCGCCGTCGAGGCCGGCCACGCCGGCGCGGTCACCGGATTCCGTACACAGGCGGTGGAACGCGACGGCGACCGGCTGGTCCTGATCGCCGAGGACGGCCGCCGCCTGGACCCGGTCGACGAGGTCATCGTCCTGACCGGCTTCCGCCCCGACCTGTCCTTCCTCTCCGAGATCCGCCTCGGCCTCGACGAGCGCCTCCAGGCCCCGACCGCGCTGGCCCCGCTCATCGACCCGAACGTCCACTCCTGCGGCACCGTCTACCCGCACGGCGTGACCGAGCTCTCCCATCCGGAGCAGGACGTCTACCTGGTCGGGATGAAGTCCTACGGCCGCGCCCCCACGTTCCTCGCCATGACCGGCTACGAGCAGGTCCGCTCCATCACCGCGGCCATCGCCGGAGACCGCGAGGCCGCCGAGCGCGTCGAACTGACCCTGCCCGAGACCGGAGTGTGCGGCGGCGCGGGCCTGTTCGACGACCCCGACGCCGCCCAGACCGGCGAGGGCGGCGGCTGCTGCGCCGCCCCGGCCACCCTGCAGATCGGCATCGGCGCTCCGGCCGTTTCCTCCGGCGGCTGCTGAACGCCTCACCCACTCAAGGAGGTTCGCCATGTCCCGCCTGCAACTCGCCCTCCGTGTCCCGGATCTCGACGCGTCCGTCGCCTTCTACAGCAAGCTGTTCGGCACCGAGCCCGCCAAACTCCGCGAGGGCTACGCCAACTTCGCCATCGCCGAGCCCCCGCTCAAGCTCGTCCTGATCGAAGGCACGGCGGGCGAGGCGACCCGTATGGACCACCTCGGCGTCGAGGTCGACAGCACCGAGGCCGTCCACGCCGCCACCACCCGCCTCAGCGAGGCCGGCCTGGCCACCACCGAGGAGAACGACACCACCTGCTGCTACGCCGTCCAGGACAAGGTCTGGGTGCACGGCCCCGGCCAGGAGCCCTGGGAGGTGTACGTCGTCAAGGCCGAGGCCGACTGCCTGGCCAAGCAGCAGGACAGCACCTGCTGCTGATCGTCGGCTCCGCCGTGCTGCTTCGCGTCCTCGACGGTCCAGCACCGCACTAGAGGTAAGGCCACGGCGTGGCCGCGGGCCATGCCGTAGCCCTCGTCCGTCGGCGGACGAATCGTCCGCAAACACCCCGGCAATGTGACGAGTCCGGCACTATGGACTGCGGCGCCCGGCTCGGGGTACGAGGACAGGTGCAGCAGCGTCCGGCATGGCCGGCTTCGGAGAGAGACACGCATGATCGAGCACGGGGACGGGGCCGTCGTACCGACTGGTTTCGACGTGCCCGTGGAGCCACTGCGGCGGGCGGCGCACTACACCGGCGAGCCCGGATGCATCGCCGAGGCGCGCTCCCTCGCCGCCTTCTTCGTCGAACAGCTCAGGACCGAGTGGTGCGCCGAGATCGACGCCCGCGCCGAGGGAGCGGTGCTCCTCGTGGTGAGCGAGCTGGTGACCAACGCGGACCGGCACAGCAACGGGCCGTACATCCTGGAGCTGGAGGGAACGGACAGCGTCCTGGCGGTGTCCGTCTACGACAGCAGCGCCGCCCTGCCCAGGCGGTTCCCGCGCGACCCGGCGCGCATAGGGCGGCACGGTCTGGAGATCGTGCACGCGCTGGCGACCGAGGTCACCGTCGAGCGGGTTCCGGTGGGCAAGCGGGTGCGTGCGGTGATGCGGCTGGACGGGGAGTGAGTCCCCGTCCTGGCACGTCGGCGCGTGGCCGGGGGCTTCATCCGTCAGGCGCAGCCCAGTTCTCCGAGCATGCCCCTGCGGAGCCGTACGATGATCCGCTTGAGCAGTCGGGACACATGCATCTGCGAGCAGCCGAGCCGTTCGCCGATCTCGGCCTGGGTGGCCTCCTCCACGAACCTCAGATGCAGGATCTGCCGGTCGCGCTCGTCGAGTTCGGCCATCAGCGGGGCGAGCGACTGGAAGTCCTCGACGAGCCGCAGTCCTTGTTCCTCGATGCCGATGAAGTCGGCGAGGACCGCCTCGCCGTTCTCCGGGCCGTCACCGGTGAGGGCGGCGTCCAGGGAGGCGGAGTTGTAGCCGTTCGCGGCGATCTGGGCCTCGATCACCTCGTCCTCGGAGATGTTCATCAGTGTGGCGAGTTCCGCGACCGTGGGGTCCCGGTCCAGCCGGCTGGCCAGCTCCTCGCGGGCCTTGGCCAGTTCGACGCGGAGTTCCTGGAGGCGGCGGGGGACATGCACGGCCCACGTGGTGTCGCGGAAGAACCGCTTGATCTCACCGACGATGTAGGGCAGCGCGAACGACGTGAACTCGACCTCGCGGGAGAGTTCGAACCGGTCGATGGCCTTGATGAGGCCGATCATCCCGGTCTGGACGATGTCCTCCATGTCGTCCCCGCGGTTGCGGAACCGGCCCGCGGCGAACCGCACCAACGACATGTTCATCTCGATGAGGGTGTTGCGCGCGTACTGGTACTCGTGCGTGCCTTCGTCGAGTTCGGCCAGGCGCGCGAAGAACTCGCGGGACAACTCGCGCGCGTCGCGTGGAGCCACGGTCCGGGGATCCACGACGTCCGGCGCCGGCCCCTCACCCGTCCTGGCCACGGGGCTGTCCTTGACGACCTCTGCCTGCGACCCGGTCACGGCGGTGTCCATTACCTCTCCCACGAAACTCATGGTGCGACGTCTGCCTCTTCGGCCTGCGAGTACCCGGCCCTCCCCCTCACATGCCCGCCAATTGTTGGGCGTGGCCGAATTGGACGCCTTGGGCCATGAGTTGGCCGGCCCCCGCTTCTCCGGGGCGTTTCGTCCGATTCCACCGAGGGCGGAACGTCGCGGACTTCCCCTGACGGCCCACGAACCTAGGCTGAAGAGGTGAGCAACCAAGCGCCGAACCAGCAGACGACGCCCAATGAGGCCCGTGTCATCCCGCTGCGCCCGCAGCCCGCCGGTGCTCCGGCCCGGCCCGCCGGCAAGGAGCCGCTCTGGCGTGACCTCGTCGGTGATGTGTTGCGGCGGGAGCGGCTCGCGCAGGAGCGGACGCTCAAGGACGTCGCCGACGCCGCGCGGATCTCGATGCCGTATCTGTCGGAGGTGGAGCGCGGCCGCAAGGAGGCCTCCTCGGAGGTACTCGCGGCCGCCGCCCACGCCCTGGGCCTCGGCCTGGGCGATCTGCTGGCGCGGGCGCACAGCGACCTCACCCGGCACACGCACGCGCGCGGCCGTGCCTCGTCCAGTACGCCCCACAACGGGCTCTGCCTGGCCGCCTGACGCCGGTCCGGCGCCTCAGACCTTCACGAGGCGCCGGCTCAGCACCTCGTCGGCCAGCCCGTACGCCACCGCCTCCTGCGCGGTGAACACCTTGTCGCGGTCCATGTCGGCGCGCAGGGTCGCGATGTCGTGGTGGGTGTGCCGGGCCAGCACCTCCTCGACCTGGGAGCGGATCCGCACCATCTCCTTGGCCTGCAGGGCGAGATCGGAGACCGTGCCCTGCCGCCCGCCGCTGGCCGGCTGCCCGAGCAGTACGCGCGCGTGCTCCAGCACGAACCGCCGCCCCGGATCCCCGCCGGCCAGCAGCACGGCCGCCGTGGACGCCGCCTGCCCGACGCAGAACGTCGAGATCGGCGCCTGCACGAACGTCATCGTGTCGTAGATCGCCATCAGTGAAGTGAACGATCCGCCGGGGGAGTTGAGGTAGATCGCGATCTCGTTCTCCGGCGCCGCCGACTCCAGATGCAGCAGTTGCGCGATGACGACGTTGGCCACGCCGTCGTCGATCTCGGTGCCGAGGAAAATGATCCGTTCCGACAGCAGCCGGCTGAACACGTCGTACGACCGCTCGCCCTGCGGGGTGCGCTCGACCACGTTCGGAATCGTGTACGTCCCCATGACTACAGCCCCATCCGTCGCCGCGCGGCGGCCGGGCGGACGTCGGCGAACGACTCCACCACCCGGTCCACCATGCCGTACTCCCTGGCCTGCTCGGCCGTGAACCAGCGGTCGCGGTCGCCGTCCCGGGAGATGGTCTCCGGGCTCTGCCCGGTGTGCTCCGCGGTGATCCGCTCGATGGTCCGCTTGGTGAACTCCAGGTTCTCCGCCTGGATCTCGATGTCCGCGGTCGTCCCGCCGATCCCGGCCGACGGCTGGTGCATCATGATGCGCGCGTTCGGCAGCGCGTACCGCTTGCCGGGCGCGCCGACGCTCAGCAGGAACTGCCCCATGCTGGCGGCGAACCCCATCGCGAGCGTGGAGACGTCGTTGGGGATCAGCCGCATGGTGTCGTAGATGGCGAGGCCCGCGTGCACCGAGCCGCCCGGGCTGTTGATGAACAGGCTGATGTCGGTGCGCGGGTCCTCCGCCGACAGGATCAGCAGCTGGGTGCAGACCCGGTTGGCGGAGACCTCGTCGACCTGGGTGCCCAGCAGGACGATCCGCTGCCCGAGCAGCTGGGCGGCCAGATGGTCGTCGAACCGGGTGGGCGGGGTGTCGCCCTCCTCGGCGCGGGGCGGCAACAGGGGTGTTCGTGGAAACAGCGGAGGCAGTGGAGACATGCGCGCTCCTCGGGTCGTAGGAGTGGAAGCGGTTGGTGCGTGCGATCGCGATGTCCACTCTCGGACCGGGACCCCGCCCGTGGCGGATTTCTCTGCCTGCGGCAGATTCGCCACCGGCAGAGCGCTCAGGCCTCCGGCTTCTCCCGCACCTGCCGGAAGAACGCGCGTACGTCCCCCACCAGCAGGTCCGGCTCCTCCATCGCCGCGAAGTGCCCGCCCCGGTCGAACCGCGTCCACCGCACGATGTTCTCCGTGCCGTCCGCCTTGTGCCGCAGCGGGATCTGCAGCTCCGCCGGGAACAGGGCCACGGCCGTCGGTGCGGCCGACGGCTCCTGCGGCCGGGCGACCCGGCCGTCGTGCGTGTGCGCCCGCTCGTAGTAGATCCGGGCGGACGAACCGGCCGTCCCCGTCAGCCAGTACAGCATCACGTTGGTGAGCAGCCGGTCCCGGTCGACGGCCTCCTCGGGCAACTCGTCGGAGTCCGTCCACTCCCTGAACTTCTCGACGATCCAGGCGAGTTGCCCGACGGGCGAGTCGGTCAGCGCGTACGCCAGGGTCTGCGGCCGGGTGGACTGCAGCACCGCGTACCCCGTGCCCTCCCGCGACCACGCGCTCCACCGGCGCCACGAGGTGAGCGTCCGCTCCCGCTCCTCGGCGCTGAGCCCCGCCAGCTCCTCACCGGTCGGCTCGGTGGTCGCCTGCGCGCCCGGCAGCAGGTTCAAGTGGACGCCGATCACCCGGCCGGGATGGGCGCGGCCCAGCTCGCGGGAGATCGCGGCACCCCAGTCACCGCCCTGCGCCCCGAACCTCTCGTAGCCGAGCCGGCTCATCAGCTCGGCCCACGCGTCGGCGACCCGGCCCGCCTCCCAGCCGGTGTCCGGCGTCGGCCCGGACAGCCCGAAGCCGGGGATGCTCGGCAGGACGACGTGGAACGCGTCCGCCGGATCACCGCCGTGCGCGGCCGGGTCGGTCAACGGCCCCACCACGTCCAGGAACTCCACGATCGAGCCGGGCCAGCCGTGCGTGACGACCAGCGGGGTGGCGTCCGGCTCGGGGGAGCGGACATGCGCGAAGTGGACGTTCGTCCCGTCGATCGTGGTCGTGAACTGCGGCCACTCGTTGAGCCGCGCCTCGGCCGCACGCCAGTCGTAGGTGTGCCGCCAGTACCGTACGAGCTCGCGCAGATAGTCGCCGGGCACGCCGTACGCCCAGCCGACGCCGGGCAGCTCCTCCGGCCACCGGGTGCGGTCGAGTCGGTCGTACAGGTCGTCGAGGTCGCGCTGCGGGATGTCGAGGCGGAAGGGCCGGATGCCGTCGGCGGGCGGTGACGTCGTCATGGTGGCGATGCTAGTTCGGAGGCTGCCCGCGGCCACCGAAGGATTCTGGGCGCGACCGATGAGTTTCGCGCGCCCTGCCGGTCGATACAGATGACCGCGTTCCACGCCCCAGGAGGTGCCCATGGCCACCGACGGATTCACCACGTGTCTCTGGTTCGACGACCAGGCCGAGGAAGCCGCACACCACTACGTCTCGATCTTCAAGAACTCCAGCGTCGGGAGCATCGCACGCTACGGCGAGGGCGCGCCCCAGCCCGCCGGCTCCGTGATGACCGTGGAGTTCACGGCCAACGGCCAGAAGTTCGTCGCGCTCAACGGCGGACCGCAGTTCAAGTTCAACGAGGCGATCTCCTTCCAGATCTTCTGCGCGGACCAGGCGGAGGTCGACTACTACTGGACCAAGCTCACCGAAGGCGGCGGCGAGCCCGGCCCCTGCGGCTGGCTGAAGGACAAGTACGGCGTGTCCTGGCAGGTCATCCCCGACGTGCTGATCGAGCTGGTCACGGACCCGGACCCGGAGAAGGCCAAGCGCGCGACCCAGGCGATGATGTCGATGGGCAAGCTCGACATCGCGGCCCTGCGGAAGGCGCACGCGGGGGAGTGAGCCAGGTGCCGGGGGAGGGGCCCGCTCCTGAGCCCCCGCCGGGAGCGGGCCCTGCCGTCAGACCCTTCACCCCCGCTCGGCCGGCATCTCCCTGATCACATGCCGCGAACTCGCGGCGAGCGGCGGATTGGTGTCCCAGTAGTACGGCAGCTGGATCAGCGAGATCGACAGCGCCCAGCAGCACGTTCCCCGGGGACAGGGAAACGGGAACCCCGCACCCGGCTCGCCCCGCCCGACCGGCCGGGGCGTGTCCAGCGGCAGCCGGGGCCCCAGCTCGGGCAGCCACCGCAGCTCGTGCTCCACATCCCCTACGGCCCCCGGATACCGCGGCAGCCGCACCACCAGCCCGCCGCCCAGCCGGAACATCGCGTTCTCGGTCCCCGACGACTCCAGCCGGCGCCCGGGCAGCTCCGCCCACTGCGGGAACGGCCCACCCCCTGTCGAATGACTTTGACCGCACGTCAGTCACGCGGGGCCGCCTCGCCGACCACCCGCGTGATCTCTCGCGCGATCCGCAGGATCCCCGGCGAGCGCACCGGGCACGGCTTGGGGGTCGACGTGGTGGGCGCCAGACAGAAGTGCAGGTAGTCGTCGTCGCGGTGGAGCGCGGTGCGGTCGCTGCCGGGCTGGGTGCAGTAGTCGGGGTGGGCTCGCTCGTACGCGGTGCAGGGCAGGTACTGGGTCCAGGTGTAGCGGCCCCCGGCGGGGCTGACCGCCCCGCCCGCGTCGGCGACCAGGTCGCCGGTGGCCGCGGCCCGCTCCTCGTAGACGGCGTTCACGCGCCGCACCCGGTCGGGGGTGATCGGGTCCGGGCCCTGCAGCACCCAGACGATCCGCGGCCGCCGGTCGCGGCCGGCCGCGTCGATCTGCTCGGTAAGGCGCCGCGCGTCGGCGGCGTACCGCTCCAGATAGCGGGCGCGGGAGGCGTCATACGTGATGCCGTCCATGCATGGCGTGTAGCCCCAGGCGTTGCCCCAGAACTGCAGCACCACGACGTCCGGACGCACCGACCGCACCAGGGCCGCCGCCTTGTCCGCGTCCGGCACGAGGGACCGCTTGCCGGTGCCCTCCAGGTAGTCGCACAGGGTGGTGCCGGAGTAGGGCGCGCTCGTGTAGTTCGCCCGCAGGTCCCGGCGGAGTTCCTCGCCGAGGACTTTGTGGTTCTCCATCGCCAGCGAGTCGCCGATATAGAGGACAGTCGGTGCTTTCGCGGGGGCGCGTGGCGCGCGTTGCTGGGTGGTGGTCGGCGCTTCGGGTACCGAGGGCGCGGGCGGTGCCGCCTCCGGCTCGGACGCCGGATCCCCGCAGCCGCCGAGCAGCACGGCACCGGCCAGCAGTACCCCGACCACCCACCGCCTGCCCATACGGCAACTCCCGCCCCGCCACCGACAAGGCCACCCAGGCAAGCACAGCCCGACGGCCGGGGGAAGACACGCGTCGGACACGGAAGCCACGACCGCACATGTGTCCGGTTTCGTCTTTCCGTGTTGGCGTATTGGTCATACGGTGTCTCTACGGTGCCCGCCATGAGACGACCTTCGATCTTGCTCAGCGCCACCGTTCTGACCGTGGCGCTGGCCTCTCCCGCGGTGGCCGGAAACGGCTCCGCGGACGGCGACTTCGGGCGGCCCACGCTGACCGGGTTCGCCTCTCTGCCGGCCGAGACGTTCGTGCCGAACAGCGAGGAGTCCGGCGCGCTCATCGGCGCCGGCCCCTTCAACGGCATCGCGGCACCCTTCGCCGACCAGCCCGTCCAGGGCTTCAGCGGCATCGTCAACCGGCACGACGGCACCTTCGACGTGCTGTCCGACAACGGTTACGGCAGCAAGGCCAACAGCGCCGACTTCCTGCTGCGCGTCCACCGCATCAAGCCGGACGTGAAGACCGGCAAGGTCCGGGTGCTCGGCGGCTTCAACCTGAGCGACCCGTACCGCAAGGTGCCGTTCCCGCTCACCCGCGCCGACCGGGTGCTGACCGGCGCCGACTTCGACGTCGAGTCGATCGTGCGAGTCGCCGACGGCACGTACTGGATGGGCGACGAGTTCGGCCCGTTCCTGCTGCACTTCGACGCCAAGGGGCGGCTTCTCGAAGCGCCCATCGCGCTGGACGGCGTACAGGCGCCCGAGAACCCGTACCTCGACGGGGCTCAGCCGACCATCGGCGGCAGCAAGGGCTTCGAGGGCCTGGTCCGCTCCGTCGACGGCCGCCGCCTCTACCCGCTGCTGGAAGGCACCGTCACCGGCGACACGCCCGGCGACCTGCGGTTCAGCGAGTTCGACCTGCGTAAGCGCGCCTACACCGGCAAGCGGTTCGTCTACCGCCTGGAGTCGACCGCGCACGCCATCGGTGACGCCATCGCCGTCGACCGGCATCGCTTCCTGGTCATCGAGCGCGACGGCGGCCAGGGCGACGCGGCCAAGTTCAAGCGGCTCTACCTCGCCGACACCCGCGACCGCGACCACGACGGCGTGATGGACAAGACGCTGGTCGCCGACCTGCTGGACATCGCCAACCCCAAGGGGATCGGCGGCTTCGGCGAGACGTTCCGCTTCCCGTTCACCACCATCGAGGACGTCGTCCTGCTCGACGACCGGACGCTGGCCGTGCTGAACGACAACAACTTCCCGTTCTCGTCCGGCCGTACGCCGGGCAAGGCCGACAACAACGAGTTCATCACCATCCGGCTGACGGACCGCCTGCACGCCGACCGGCGCGCCTTCCGCTGACCTAGGGCCTGTCCGGCGGATCATGTCGACGTCGCGGGGCCTGGCACGCCCTCCCCCAGAGGGGGTACCCCCAGCGGCGTTGTCGTCGGTTGCCGACGCTCCGCGTCGGCGCCCTCCTCCGCCTTGCAGCTGGACGCACCAGGCCCCGCTCACCTGCGCCGATGAGGTGCCGTCCTTGCAGTCGGCCTGATCCGCCGGACAGGCCCTACCCCCGGCCCGGACCGGTCGCCCCGTGCGGCCGGTCTACCCGTCGTTCACCAGCACCGCCGCACCGTCGAACCGCCCCGCCTTGAGATCCGCCAGCGCCTGTGCCGCCCGCGCCATCGGATAGGTGTGCGTCGTCGCCCGTACGCCGTGCCGCGCGGCCAGCGCCAGGAACTCGCGGGCGTCCGCGCGCGTGTTGGAGGTGACGCTGCGCACCTCCTTCTCGTAGAACAGCTCGCTCACGTAGCGCAGTGGCGGGATGTCGGTCAGATGGATGCCGGCGACGGACAGCACCCCGCCCCGGTCCAGCGCCCGCAGCGCCACCGGGACCAGCTCCCCGGCCGGGGCGAACAGGATCGCGCTGTCCAGCGGCTCCGGCGGCGTCTGCAGCACGTCCCGCGCCGACGCCGCGCCCAGCTCCAGCGCCAGCCGCCGCGCCGCCGCGGACCGGGTCAGCACATGCACCCTGGCGCCCTCGGCGAGCGCCACCTGCGCACACAGATGAGCGCTGCCCCCGAAGCCGTACAGACCGAGCCGCCCGCCTGGCGGCAGTGCGGCCCGCTTCAGGGCCCGGTAGCCGATGATCCCGGCGCACAGCAGCGGCGCCGTCGTCACGTCGTCGAGCCCGGCCGGCAGCCGGTGTGCGAACGCCGCCGGTACGGTCGTGTACGCGGCGTATCCGCCGTCGGCGTCCCAGCCCGTGTACCGCGAGGCCGGGCACAGGTTCTCGGCGCCGCGCACACAGTAGGCGCAGCTGCCGTCGGTGCTGCGCAACCAGGCCACGCCCACCCGGTCCCCGGCCACGAAGCCGCGCACTGCCGCCCCGAACGCGGCCACGACGCCCACCACCTCGTGCCCCGGCGTGACCCCCGGCCGGTGCACGGGCAGGTCGCCCTCGGCGACATGCAGATCGGTACGGCACACCCCGCACGCCCGCACCCGCACGAGCAACTCGTCCTGGCCGGGCACCGGCACCGGCTTGTCCACCAGCCGCAGACCGCCCGCCTCCACCGGCCCCGGCGCCACCACCGACCAGGCCCGCATCGTCCCGTCCGGCACCGCCATGGCGCGCCCCGCTTCCCCGAAGAGCCCCCGCGTCAGCCGTATCCGGGGCCCCCTGCGCCCGGATTCCCTTCCAGTCTGGGACGGAACGGCGCGTTCGGCGCGCGGGTGGCATCCCGGATGACTAGCGTGAGAAATCGGACAACCCCACCGATCCGGAAGGGCCGCGGCCATGGCTGTGCAACCTGAGGGAACCCCCATTTGGGCCGACGCGATGTTCGGCGACGTCGAGGGAGCCAAAACCTTCTACGGCGACGTCCTCGGCTGGACCTTCGGCGAGGCGTCGACGGAGTACGGCAACTACACGCAGGCCTACTCGAACGGCAAGGCGGTCGCCGCCGTCGTACCGCCGATGCCCGGCCAGGAGGGCCAGTCGCAGTGGTGTCTGTACTTCGCCTCCCCGGACGCGGCCGCAACCGCCGCCAGGATCCGCGAGAACGGCGGCCAGGTGCTGATGGAGCCGATGCAGGTCGGCGACTTCGGCAGCATGTGCCTGGCCAGTGACCCGACCGGTGTCGTCTTCGGTGTGTGGCAGCCGGGCACCCACGAGGGGTTCGAGGCGCCCATGGAGCAGCCGGGCGCCTACTGCTGGGCGGAGGTCTTCACCCGCGAGCCCGAGAAGTCGGACGCCTTCTTCTCCGCCGTCTTCCCGTACACGGCCCAGCAGATGGAGGACGACGACGTCGACTTCCGGATCTTCAACCTGGAGGGCAACCCCGTCCTGGGCCGGATGAAGATGACGGACGAGTTCCCGCCCGAGGTGCCGCACTACATCAACGTCTACTTCAGCGTCGCCAACTGCGACGACGCCGTCGCCCGGGCCACCAAGCTGGGCGGCGTGCTGCGGTTCGGGCCGATGGACAGCCCGTTCGGACGGTTCGCCGCGATCAGCGACCCGCAGGGCGCGAACTTCTCGGTGATCGACACCACGACCACCGTGGGCGAGATGCCGACCCTGAGCGACGTGTCCTGACCCATTCCGCGCTCATGGCCCCTGACCGACTCCGCGATCAGGGGCCCGTCCCGTTCGTGGCATGATCGGACACATGCGTGAACGAGTGGTGGCCGCGTGCGACGGGGCTTCGAAGGGAAACCCCGGACCGGCGGGCTGGGCCTGGGTCGTCGCCGACGAGGGCGAGACCCCCACCCGGTGGGAGTCCGGCCCGCTGGGCAGGGCCACCAACAACGTCGCCGAACTCACCGCACTGGAGCGGCTGTTGGCCGCGACGGACCCGGGCGTGCCGCTGGAGATCCGGATGGACTCGCAGTACGCCATGAAGGCCGTCACGACCTGGCTGCCCGGCTGGAAGCGCAACGGCTGGAGGACGGCCGCCGGCAAGCCGGTCGCCAACCAAGACCTGGTCGTGCGCATCGACGAACTGCTCGACGGCCGCACGGTCGAGTTCCGCTACGTCCCCGCCCACCAGGTCGACGGCGACCCGCTCAACGACTTCGCCGACCGCGCCGCCAGCCAGGCCGCCTCCGTGCAGCAGCCCGCGGGCAGCGACCTCGGCTCACCGGAGCCGCCGCCCGCCCCGGACACCCCGCCGACGGCTCCGCGCCGCCGGTCGGCCATGGCCAAAGCGGCCCGGAAGGGCGGCGGTTCCGCCCGCACGATCAAGGCGAAGTTCCCCGGCCGCTGCGTGTGCGGCCGCCCCTACGCGGCCGGCGACCCGATCACCAAGAACGCCCAGGGCTGGGGCCACCCGGAGTGTCGTACCGCAGACTCGCAGTGACCGGAGCCGGAGCCGGGCGCACCGTCACCTCCTGACCCCGGAACGCAGCAATGCGCGGCTCCCGGGTGGGAGTCGCGCATCGCGTCGGCATCGCCGCGACTGTCAGTGGCCACCACCGCCACCGCCACCGCCGCCGTGACCGCCACCGCCGCCGCCGCCGTGACCGCCACCGCCGCCGTGACCGCCACCGCCGCCGTGACCGCCACCGTGACCGCCACCGTTGCCGTGGCCGCCGTTGCCGCCGTGACCGTTGCCGTGGCCGTTGCCGCCCCGACCATCGTGACCGTTGTCGTGGCCGTTGCCGCCCCGACCGTCGTGACCGTTGTGGCCCCGACCGTCATGGTCGTCGTCATCGTCCCACGAGCCGCGATGGTCGTCGTATGACTTGTTGTAGTTGTGGTCATGGCCCTGGACACCGGCCGAAGCCGTGCCCGCTGTGCCGATCGCCGCGCCGCCGGCCATCAGGACTGTGGTGGCAGACGCCGCGATGAGACGCCTCGCGCGAAGTGATCGCATGGTTTTACCTTTCCTTCCATCGTCTCGCGCAGCTCCCACGCACGAGATGGATGGCCGCGGCCGCAACTGGTGAAGCGAGCGGCGCGGTCATGGGCGTCGCCGCAAGAATGGAGAAGCACCTCTCGGCCGCCGACGCCTTTTGTCAGCCGCGCTGTGTCACGCGGGCGAGCTACGGTCGCGGTCCTCGCTGTGCAGGAACCTTGCCGGCCGGGGCGTGCCCCGGTTTGCGGCTTTCATCACTAGACGTTAGTCGCGCACCCCAGACGCGGCATCTTGAAACAGGCCGATTTCAAAAATCGTTGAAATTGACTGCATAGCCGTGCAAATGGTCGTATTGGCCTGCATTACCGGCGGCCTGACATGCGGTCAGTGTCCGTATCGGTACAGCGGGTGGTTCTCATGCCACTGCCGCCCCGGTGACCAGTCCCGGGGCGGCAGTGGGTGGTGCGTCGATGTTTCAGCGAGCGGTGCCGAAGTCCTGCGTCCAGTAGTTGCCGGGCTGCGCCAGGCCGACGCCTATCTCCTTGAAGGCGCAGTTCAGAATGTTGCGCTTGTGGCCGGGGCTGGACATCCAGCCCGCCATGACCTGCTCGGGCGAGCTGTATCCGTATGCGACGTTCTCGCCGTACGTGCTCCAGGCGTACCCGGCCTTCGTGATCCGGTCGCCCGGATTCGAACCGTCGGAGCCCGTGTGCGACATGGTGCGGTGGCTCGCCATGTCGGCGCTGTGATCCTGGGCGGCCTTCGTGAGCTGGGCGTTCAGCTTCACGGGGGCGCAACCGGCCTTGCCGCGCTCGCTGTTCACCAGGGTCACGACGCGCTGTACGGCACTGGATGCCGCGGCCGGCGCGTCGGAGGTGCTCGGCGAGGTGGCCGTGGGCGTGCTGCTCTGCGGGGCTGCCGGCGCGTCCGGGGCGGTGGTTTGCGGTGAAACGGTGGTTTGCTGCGAATCGGATGCGTTCATCCAGTTCTGCCACCGGTCCCACCGGTTGTAGGGAGCGGTGGCCTCGGCGGCCTCGGCGCCCCCGTCGTTCAGACAGGCCATGGCGGCGGACGGTACTGCCAGCGCAGTGAGGGCGACGGCAGCGACGGCTATGTGCCGGTGGCGCGTCTTCCTGCGGTGCTTCCTCATGGGACCTCGCTCGGTCGTGGCGGGTCGCCTCCGGCGGTCGGCACGGCATGGATGCCGCGCCTGACCTGCGGTGACGCGTTCTGGGGCCGTCATTGTTAAGACCGGGATGAGTAGGGGGCAACGAGGACCACTACTACCCGGCCTCGTAGCGCCGAAGGCCCTTGAACCGGGCGCGTGGGTGTGCACATCCGGCTCGCCGCAGCCGTGGCGGCGCCTGACGCCCCCTCAACGGTTCGCGTGCGCCGGGTGAGTGGCGTGGAGGAGGTACGCAGGACCCGTGTCGCCGGGTCAGGCAGGCCGTTTGTCTGGTTCCAGGTGCAAAGTCGGGCTATATCGCCCGGGCGCTATGTACTACCGAGCCACGTTGACGTCCGAGGGGCGCGTGATGGATATCACTGTGGGGCCCTGCAACCTTTTCCGGTGGACCGCTAGCCCGCACGGATGGAAGCGGCGCGCATATAAGCCGATTTGCGGACATCTTGCTGGCATAGTGCGCCCATGAAGATCCCGACTGCCGGCCGCCGAGACAGGAAGCAGCGCCCCCGCCGCAGGGCCCTCGTCCTCGCTCTCGCTCTTACCGCCGCCGTCGGCATCACCGGAGCCGCCGTACTCACCGGCACGCTCACCTTCGGGACTCACGGGCCCACCGCACATCCCGGCCCCGCCCCTGCTCCCGGCCCGTCCGTCGCCCCGTCCGGCCCGGCCCCGTCGCCCGGCGCCCCGGGTATCGGCGACCCGCTCCTGCCGCACGACGGCAACGGCGGCTACACGGTCCGCCGTTACACGCTCGCCTTCGACTGGCGCGCCCCGCGCACGCCCTTCGCCGCCCGCGCCACCATCAGCGCCACCGCCACACAGGCGCTGTCCCGCTTCAACCTCGACTTCGCGGGCAACACGCTGCACACGGTCACCGTCGACGGCGCACCGGCGACCGCCGAACGTGACGGCGACGAACTCCTCGTCACGCCCGCGAGGCCGATCCCCAAAGGCAACCCCTTCACCGTGCGGGTCGCCTACACGGCCGATCCGACCCAGCAACGGCAGCGCGACGACGCGATCCGGACGTACGGCTGGGTGCCCACGTCCGACGGCACCGTGGTGTGTGCGCAGCCCAACGGCGCCAAGATGATCTTCCCGGTGAACGACCACCCCAGCCTCCGGGCGCCCATCACCTTCCGCATCACCACCCCGCCGGGCCTCAGCGCGGTGGCCAACGGGCGGCTCGTCGAGCGCGTCCGGCGACCCGACGGACGGGTCCGGTGGACGTACGACTCCGAGCACCCGGTCGCGGCCCAGCTGATCCAGCTGGCGATCGGGAAGTTCACGTTCGTCGACAGCACCGGCCCGCGCGGGCTGCCGGTCCGCGACGTGGTCCCCGAGGACCTGGTCGCCGACACCGAGGACCACCGCTCCCGCACCTCCGAGCACCTGACCTGGCTGGAACGGCGGCTCGGCCCGTACCCCTTCCGCCGCTACGGCGTACTGGTCGGGGACACCGACCTGCCGGTGGCGCTGGAGACACAGGCGCTGTCCGTGGTGCCGAGGGCCGCGCTGCTGGGTGACCGGGTCGACGCCGAACGCGACCTCGTGCACGAGCTGGCGCACCAGTGGACCGGTAACAGCGTCGCCATCCGGCGATGGTCCGACCTGTGGCTGAGCGAGGGACACGCCCGCTTCTACGAACGTCTCTACTCCGACGAACACGGCGGCGTCGCCATCGAGGACGCGATGCGGGCGGCCTACGAGCAGCACGACCGGTGGCGGCACGACGCCGGGGCGCCCGCCGAACCCACCGAGCCGACCCTGTTCAAGGTGATGCGGTACGACGGCTCGGCGCTGGTGCTCTACGCCCTGAGGGAGAAGGTCGGCGAAGAGACGTTCGACCGGATCGAGCGGTCCTGGGTGACGAAGTACCGGGGCCGGGTCGCCGGCACCCGCGACTTCATCGCCCTCGCGTCCGACGTGGCGGGTGAGGACCTGACGCCGTTCCTGACGCCGTGGCTGTACGGGGAGCGGACCCCGCCCATGCCGGGGCATCCCGACTGGGAGGTGGACCCGGTTCAGGACTGAGCGGGCATGCGGCAAGTCCCGGACCGTACCCGTCGGTACGGGGTCCTGGGGCGACTCCCGCCCGGGCGGAGGTACTGCCGCTGACCGGGTGGCCTGTGGCGGGCGGCTGGTCCAGCCCGGTGACGCTTGGCGCGACGTGGCGCTGCGGGCACGGAAGCGTACGAGGGGTGACGTGGAGAGCGACTCCGCCGTCGTGGTTGCGCCGAGCATCGCCGGAGGCCTTTGCTATGACAGAACCCGCCGCCCCCCGTGTCCCCGACGCCGTACGCCGGCGCCGCCGCCGGGTCGTCTGCGTGGCCGCGTCAGTGGCGCTCCAGGTCCCGCTGCTGGTCACGCTGCTGAGCCTGCCACCCGCCGACAAGGATCCGGGGGTCGGGAGCGCCGCGGCGGACGAGCGGCGTCTGCAGGACGTCTTCACGGCCGCCGCCGCCGAGTACGGCGTGCCGCGCAACGTGCTCATGGGCGTGTCCTACCAGCAGTCGCGATGGGACTCCCATCGGGGAGCGCCGAGCGTCGTCGGCGGCTACGGGCCGATGCACCTGGTGGACGTGCCCTACGCCCAGGGGATGCTGCCCGGTGGGGGTGCTCTCGCGGGCCCGCAGACCTCGAAACACACGGGGAACTCCCGGGGCACCCGCTCCGCGCAGCCGGCCGACCTGCAGCGCGCCGCCCGCCTCATCGGGGTCCCGGTCGAGCAGCTGCGAACGGACCCCGCCGCCAACGTGCGCGGCGGCGCGGCACTCCTCGCGGCGATCCAACGCGAGCTCGGCAAGCCGCTCAGCCCCGACCCCGCCGACTGGTGGGAGGCGGTGGCGCGTTTCCCGGGCATGAGCGACACCGTCTCGGCGAACACGTACGCGCACGACGTCTTCACCGTGATCCGGCGCGGCGCCCACCGCACCACCGATACGGGGCAGCACATCACCCTCCCCGCCAGCCCCGGCGTACGGCCCCATCCGAACAATCCCCGGCAGCCGAAGGACATCGAGTGCCCGCCGGAGCTGTCCTGCTCCTGGCTCAGAGCTCCGTACGTCGAGATCGGTGACGGCGAATACGGCAACTACGACCCGGCCGACCGGCCCAACGACCAGAAGATCGAGTACATCGTCATCCACGACACCGAGGGGCCCCTGCCGTCCATGTTCAAGACGGTCGAGGACCCGTACGAGGTGTCCTGGCACTACTCGATCCGCTCCAGCGACGGCCACGTCACCCAGCACGTCAAGACGAAGGACGCGGCCCGGCACTCCGGCAGCCAGTACATCAACGCCCGCTCGATCGGCATCGAGCACGAAGGGGTCCTCACCCAGCCCGAGACCTGGTACACCGAGCAGATGTACCAGGCCTCGGCCCGCCTGGTGCGCTACCTGGCCGAGAAGTACGACATCCCGCTCGACCGGCAGCACATCTTCGGCCACGACAACGTGCCGTCCCCGATGGGCGTGACCATCCCCCACATGCACGACGACCCCGGCCCCTTCTGGGACTGGCAGCACTACTTCGACCTGCTCGGCGCGCCGCTGCGCGGCAAGGCCGGACGGGACAGCGACATGGTGATGATGCTGCCCGACTACACCACCCACAAGCCGCTGTTCACCGGATGCAAGACCAGCGGTGTGGCGTGTGCGCCGCACGGCTCCAGCGCCGTCCGCCTGCACACCGAGCCACGCGACGACGCCCCGCTGATCCAGGACCCCGGCCGCCGCCCGGGCGGCGATCCCTCCACGGAGGACGTCAACGACCTCGGGTCGAGAGTCTCCGCCGGCCAGATCTTCGCGGTCGCCGGCCGCAGCGGCGACTGGACGGCGATCTGGTACCAGGGCCGCAAGGCCTGGTTCAAGAACCCCAAGGTACGCCCGACGGCCGTTGCCACGACCGGCCGGATGGTGACCCCGAAGGACGGTCTGAGCGAGATCCCGGTGTACGGGCGTGCCCTCCCGGAGGCGGACGCCTATCCGGACGATGTGCCCGTGAAGGCCGAATCGCCGCTCCCGTACAGCCTCCTCGCGGGCCAGCGCTATGTGACACAGGACCGGGTCGCCGGTTCCTACGTCGACAAGTCGGGCTCCGACGGCACGTTCCGTGTGGTGAAGGGCGAAGAGGAGTTCTACGAGATCCAGTTCGGCCACCGGCTCGCATACGTCCGCGCGAGCGACGTGGACGTGGTGGACTCACCCGGCGCGGCAGGAGCACCGTCACGCCCGCGTCGGTGACACGGCCCTAGGCGTCCGTGTCGAACGTGTAGTGGGCGGTGTGGTCCAGCAGGTCCGCCGGGGTCACGTCGTTCCACGGCTTCATCGGCTCGTTCAGGTCGACCACGTTCGGCGTCCCCGCCGCCGGGACATAGCCGGATCCCGGATGCCGGCGCTGCCACTCGGCCCACAGCTTGTCGATGAAGGCGTGGTGCAGCCAGAACACCGGATCGTTGGGGGAGACACCGGTGGCCATCTGGCCGCCGACCCAAACGTGCACCCGGTTGTGCAGATTGACCCCGCGCCAGCCCTCCAGATGGTTGCGGAAGCCCTCCGAGGCGCTGTTCCACGGCGCCATGTCGTACGTCGCCATGGCGAGCACGGAGTCCACCTCGGCCCGCGTCGGCAGCTCCCGCACGGCGCTGCCCAGCGACCGGCGCAGGAACGTCCGCCCGTCGACCCGCACGTTGATCGGCCAGTCGCCGCTCGCCGCGGAGAACGGCCCGTCCCCCACGCGCCCGTCACGGGCCCGCCCGTTGCCGCCGAGGAAGTCCGGCCCCCACAGCGAGGACCGCACGGAGCGATCGGCGGTCCAGTCCCAGTACGGCAGCGTCACCGACGCGTCCACCGACTGCAACGCCCGTTCGAACTCCAGCAGGAATCTGCGATGCCAGGGCAGGAACGACGGTGAACGGTGCCCGGTGCGTTCGCCGTTGTCGGTGTCACCGAGGATGAAGGCGTTGTGCGTCGTGACGAACTCGTCGTAACGGCCACTGCGCTTGAGCTCCAGGAGTGCTGCGACGAAACGCCGCTTCTCGTCGGTGGTCAGGGTCGCCTGGTTCTTGCGGACGGTCATGTGCGGTGCTCCAAGTGTGGTGCGGGAGAGGTCAGTTGGCGGGGAACGGGACGAGCTCGGCGCCCTGCAGCTCGTCGACGGCGGCGCGCGCGGCGGCACGCGGGGTGGGCACCGGGTCGTAGTGGCTGACCACGCTGATCCAGGTGCCGTCGGCGTTCCGCATCACGTGCAGCTCGGCGCCGTCGACGAACACGGCATAGCCGCCGCCGTGATGCTGGTGACCGCCCCCGGCGACGGGTCGGCCCTGTATCCGGCGGCCCTTGTAGACCTCGTCGAAGGGTGCGGGGGAGGCGTGGCCGTGGTCGTGCCCGGTCGGGTCCTGGGCGGGAGCGGCGTTGGCGTCGGCCGCCGCGCCCGAGGCGACGACAGAGGTGGCGCCGGCGGTCGCGGCGAGGGCGGCCGCGGCGGTGAGCGCGCGGCGACGGCTGAGTTCCGGCATGCGGACCTCCAGGGGTCAGGGGACGCTGCTTTCGGCAGGTCGTTCGATTGGCGACCCCGCATGCCTATCGGTCCGATGGAAGGCGGAAGAAATCACCCGCGCATGGTTGGCTCCGATCCGGACAAGTGCCCACATGTCGTGCAAGGTTGAACCAAGATGATCTTGTCGGCGTGCCTGTCCGGCAGACCCCGGAAGGGGGAATTCCTTCCCCTGGGAGCGATCTCTCCGGCATTCCTTCGCCGATCGCCGTCGCCACAGTGGCCTGGCTCACTCGGTGAAACTGACGCGAACGCACGCCGGTGGCAGATGACAGACTGACGTCCATGGAAGAGCGTGAATTCGGCAGGTCGGGTCAGCATGCGTCGGTCGTCGGTCTCGGCACCTGGCAACTGGGCGCCGACTGGGGAGACGTCGACGAGAAGGAAGCCCTCACGGTGCTGGAGGCGGCGGCCGAGTCGGGGGTGACCTTCTTCGACACCGCCGACGTCTACGGCGACGGGCGCAGCGAACAGACCATCGCCACGTTCATCAGCAGCCGGCCGGACCTGCATGTGCTGGTCGCGACCAAGATGGGCCGCCGGGTCGAGCAGATCCCCGGGAACTACGTCCTGGACAACTTCCGCGCCTGGAACGACCGGTCCCGCCGCAACCTCGGCGTCGACCGCATCGACCTCGTGCAGCTGCACTGCCCGCCCACGCCCGTCTACTCCTCCGACGAGGTCTTCGACGCCCTGGACACCCTGGTCGAGGAGGAGCGCATCGCCGCGTACGGCGTCAGCGTGGAGACCTGTGCCGAGGCGCTCACCGCGATCGCCCGGCCGAACGTGGCGAGCGTGCAGATCATCCTCAACCCGTTCCGGATGAAGCCGCTGCGCGAGGTGCTGCCCGCCGCCCGGGAGTCCGGCGTCGGCATCATCGCCCGGGTGCCGCTGGCGTCGGGCCTGCTGTCCGGCAAGTACACCAAGGACACGGTCTTCCCGGAGAACGACCACCGCACCTACAACCGGCACGGCGAGTCCTTCGACGTGGGCGAGACCTTCTCCGGCGTCGACTACGCCACCGGCGTCGAGGCCGCCGCCGAGTTCGCCGCCCTCGCCCCCGACGGGTACACCCCGGCCCAGCTGGCCCTGCGCTGGATCATCCAGCAGCCCGGCGTCACCACCGTGATCCCTGGCGCCCGCTCCGCGCAGCAGGCCCGCGCCAACGCGGCCGCCGCCGGGCTGCCGGCCCTGCCCGACGCCACGCTCACCGCCATCCAGGACCTGTACAACCTGCGGATCAAGGACCAGGTCGAGACGCGCTGGTAGCAGCGCCGCGCACGGGGAACCCGGTTGGGAAGAACCTTTGGTCATTCTCAACCGGGAGGAACCGTGTCGACCGCGGAAGGCAGTGTGCGCAGGTCCAGGGGGCGTGACGAGACCGAGGAGGAGCGAGCCGACCGCATGTGGGGCGAGCTCATCCAGGAGGTCCGTGTCGCGCAGATGGGCGTCCAGATCCTGTTCGGTTTCCTGCTGACCGTCGTCTTCGCCCCGACCTTCGCGGACCTGCCGGACACGGACCGGAGGATCTACATCGTGACCGTGGTCCTGGGCGCCACAGCGACCGGCGCCCTGATCGGACCGGTGTCCCTGCACCGCCTGGTGTCCGGCCGCCGGGTGAAACCGCAGGCGGTGACCTGGGCCTCCCGGCTGACCCTGGTGGGCCTGGTCCTGCTGCTCGCCACCATGGTCTGCTCGCTGCTGCTGATCCTGCGCGTGGCTACCCACGACCCCTACGTGCCGTGGCTGGTCACGGGCGTCGTCCTTTGGTACGTGCTGTGCTGGTTCGCGCTGCCGCTGTGGACCCGGCGCCGTCATACGAGTCACTGAGCCGTCGTACGCGTCACTGACGGGACAGCGCGGCCAGCTGCCGGTCGTGGAACCGGCTGAGCAGGAGCAGCGAGGCGGTGGCGCCGATCAGGGCGCAGAACATGTCCCACTGCGTGTCCCACACGTCGCCCTGCGTGGCCAGGAACGCGTCCGCCGCCTCGCCGCCGATCACGGCCGCCGCCCACTCCAGCATCTCGAAGACCGCGCTGAAGGCGAGGCACGCGCACACGGTCAGCGGCGCCAGCCAGCGGCTGCCGCGCAGCGGTGAGGTGCGCACGAGCAACTCCCGTACCAGGATGGCGGGTGCGAAGCCCTGCATGAGGTGACCGAAGCGGTCGTAGGGGTTGCGGTCCAGGCCGAAGGTGTCGCGCACCCAGTCACCGAGCGGGACCTGCGCGTACGTGTAGTGGCCGCCCAGCACCAGGACCAGCGCGTGCGCGGCCAGCAGGCAGCACAGCAGGCCGGTCATCGGGAACCGCCGCCAGGTCAGGAACAGCAGCGGCAGTCCGACGATCACCCACACCGTCTCCAGGAACCAGGTCGCCCGGTCGTGCGGCTCCCAGGCGGAGACCGCCAGTGCCACGACCACCAGCGCGGCGAGCAGCAGGGGCAGGCGCCGGCCGGAGCGGGTGACGGACAGCGGCGGCATCGGGCGTGGCTCGGGACTGACAGCGGACATGGGGACCACTCCTCTTCGTGGGAGCCCCATGGTGGCGGCGCCGGGCGACCCGGACATGAGTACGGCTACTCAACTCCGCCACGCGCCCAGGCATGCCTACGCTCGCTCAACTCCCGCCGCACCCTCAGCCCTCGGCGATGACCTCGGCCAGGAAGTGGTCCACCTCGATCCGCTCCTGACCGGGCGCGACGATCTCGTGGGTCTGGCGCAGGAACGACTCCACGGCCGGGGCCCAGGCGAACACCACCGCATGATGGCGTTCGCCGTCGGACCGGGCGTCGCCGAGGAACTCCATGCGCAGCTCCTCCCACACGCCCGTCGACACCGGGCGGAACCGCACATCGCCCATGCCGACGGGCCGGTGCAGCCCGTCGAGGACCATCTCGCGGTCCAGCCGCCACCGGGCCAGCACATGCCCGTCGTGACTGAACACCGCGGTGACGGCGAACGGGTCGTCGGCGTCGTAGCTGAGGTGGGCGAGCACGGGGAAGCGTTCCGTGGCGCCCGCCTGGAGCTGCATGACCAAGGTCTTGTGCACATTGGGGTTCACGAGAGGGCCTCCGAGGAGAACGGTCGTAGAGACCTCTAGTACCCCTGTCGAGCGCGTGATGCTCAGTGCTGAGGGTGATTCTCCGCTACTCGCCCCGGAGTTCACCCGAGGGCGTCGCGCAGTGCCGGCAGCAGGGTCTTCGCCGACCAGTCCAGGTACTCCGGCTGCGAGTCGCCGCCGATCTGGACGAGGGCGATCTCCGTGAACCCGGCCTCGGCGTACGGGCGTACCGCCGCCACGAAGTCATCCGGGTCGTCACCGCAGGGAATCGACTCGGCGACGTCGTCCGGTGACACGAACTGAGTGGCCGACTCGAAGGAATCCGGGTGCGGCAGCTCGGAGTTCACCTTCCAGCCGCTGCCGAACCAGCGGAACTGCGCGTGCGCCCGCTTCACCGCCGCGTCGCGGTCGGTGTCGTAGCAGACCGGCAACTGGCCCACCCGCGGCTTGCCCGTGCCGCCGTGCCGGTCGAAGGCCTCCAGCAGGCCCGGCTTCGGTTCCGTGGCGATGACGAGGTCGGCGAGTCGGCCCGCCAGCGCGCAGGAGCGTTCGCCGGAGACGGCGATGCCGATCTGCGGCGGCTCGTCGGGCACGTCCCACAGCCGGGCCGACTCCACGTCGAAGTGCGTACCGCGATGGTTCACATGGCCGCCCGCGAACAGCGCCCGGATGATCTCGACCGCTTCCTCCAGCATCTCGTGCCGTACGTCGACGGACGGCCAACCGCCGCCCACCACATGCTCGTTGAGGTTCTCGCCCGACCCGAGACCCAGCCGGAAGCGGCCCTGCGACAGCAACTGCATGGTCGCCGCCTTCTGCGCCACCACCGCCGGGTGGTAGCGGAAGGTCGGACACGTCACGTAGGTCATCAGCGGGATGCGGTCCGTCGCCTGCGCGGCCGCGCCCAGCACACTCCACGCGTACGGGGAGTGGCCCTGCGAGCGCAGCCACGGAAAGTAGTGGTCCGAGGTCACGGAGAAGTCGAACCCGGCGTCCTCGGCCCGCACCACGTGGTCCACGAGATCACGGGGGCCGGCCTGTTCGGTCATCATCGTGTATCCGATTCGCACCATAAGGGGCGAGTTTCCGTGTGGTGCGAGCGGAAACGGCGCAGCGGCGAGCGATGGGGATCAGTGGGCCCCGGCCATCAGTCCTCGGCCGGGCGGAAGGTGCGCAGGAAGACGTCCAGTGCCTGGCGGTTCTCGGCGTCGTCCCAGTCCTCGGCCGGGGTCGTCCAGCGCAGTGAGTAGCCGCGGCCGTCGCCGATGAGGAAGCCGCGGCCCAGGGTGCGCACCCGGGTGCCGTCGACGTCGGCGAGCCACTCCATGTCTGCGGCCTGCTGCCCCCGGTACGTCGTCGCTTCGATCTCCCCGAGCCGCCGATAGTCGTCGGCGGCCTGCTTCAGCCCCGGTTCGACGTCGTCGCGCCAGACGGCGACCGGGTCCGGCCCGATGCGCTTGCTGTACGTCACCGCCAGCGTGCGCGGATCGTCGGGCGCGCCGAGCACCACGCGGTACGCCAGGTCGGACGCGCGTGTCGTGCTCAGTGGTTTCCAGCCCTCGGGGAGGGCGATGGAGAAGCCCTCGGGGGAGCGGTAGGTGCGGAAGCCCGGCGGCAGGGCGGGGGCCGAGGGGGACGGGGCCGCGCTGGTGGGCGGGGTGCTCGGAGTGGTCGGGGCGCTCGGGCTGGTCGGCGCCGGTGATGCCGGGGTCGGTGATGCCGGAGTCGGTGCGGGGGTGGACGGGCGGTTCGGCGCCGGTGTGGCCGCGGAGGCGGGCGGTCGGGGCTCGGTGCCGGACGCGGAGGTATTCGTACCGGGCAGCTCGCGGGTCACGGCGAGGACGGCGACAGCGACCGTGACCACGGCCAGGGCCGTCCCGGCGATCATGGTCCGCCTGCTCCACCCCGGGTCGGTGGCGTGCAGGGCCGTGGCGTACGCGCGGCGCAGCCGGGGGACCGGTGCGGTGGGCAGGGCCGCGTCGGGGTCCTCGTTGAGCACCCGGCTGAGCGACTGGCGCACCACGGGCCGGGTGAGGCGCTCCCGGGAGTCCTTGCGCAGCAGCCCCTGGACGGCCTGGGTGAGCGGCCCGGCGCGCAGCGGTTGGCGCAGCGGGAGCCGGTCCACGCCCTTCAGCGTGGCCTCGGGCCGGTCCCGGTCCCGGAACGGCGGGCGCCCCTCGACCATGGTGTAGAGGATCGCCCCCAGCGCCCACAGGTCGGCGGCGGGGCCGATGCGCTCGTCGCGGGCCTGCTCCGGGGAGGCGTACGACAACGCCGTGAGCCGTGGGGCCAGGGTCGCGCCCGCCAGCCCGAAGCCCGCCACCACGACCGGACCGTCCTCGCGGACGAGGACCTGGCCGGGGCTCAGCTCGCCGTGCGTGATGCCTTGGCCGTGCGCGGCCTCCAGCACGTCGAGCAGCTCCAGCCCGATCCGGGCCGCCCGTACGTAGTTGAACGAGCCGTGCTCCGCGAGGAGTTCCCCGAGCGGCGTACCGCCGATCCACTCGGTGACCGTCCACAGCGCGCCCTGCTCGGCGACCGCGTCGACGACGGTCGCGACCCGGCCGGGGCACAGCCGTGCCATCGTCTCCGACGTGCGCATGATGCGTCCGATGGTCCGGCGCGCCGCGTCCCCGTCCGGCTCGCCCGGCAGCCCGACCTGCGTCAGCAGACAGGGGCGCCCGGCCTCGACGTCCTCCCCGTACCAGCAGACGCGGTTCGTTTCGCGATGGACGACCTCAAGGAGGCGGTACCTCCCGGCGACCAACTGGTGTGCGGAGACGTACGCCTTGCTCATGGTCATCCCTCGCTGAACGCATGGCTCTCACCTTTCCCAGAGGTACGCGGGGCGCCACGGAGTGTGTTCAACGAGGGCGGCGCATATTCGGGCGCGGCCGAATTTTTGACGTTCCGTCAGTGCACGGCACCCCTTGCGTCGGACCGGCGTCCTCACTCCCCTCCATCGGAACAGAGCGCACCCCTGATCCCGGCCGACGCCCACGGTCCGGCGGGAGTGGGCGGCGGTGGATAGAATCGCACGTAGGAAGCGGCACTTTTCGCCTGAAGTGGCGCTATGTGGGCACGGCAGTGAATGACATGAGTCTGTACACGGGCCGGCCCTCCGGCCTGATCGGGAAGCAGATCGCGGGCTATCGGATCGAGCGTGTGATCGGCCGCGGTGGCATGGCCGTCGTCTACCGCGCGAAGGACCTCCGTCTGGACCGCACGGTGGCGCTCAAGCTGATCGCCCCGGAGCGCGCTGCCGACGACACCTTTCGGCGCCGCTTCACCTACGAGTCACGGGTGGCCGCGGCGATCGACCACCCGCACATCGTGCCGATCTTCGAAGCCGGTGAGACCGACGGCGTCCTGTACATCGCCATGCGTTACGTCTCCGGTCTGGACCTGCGGGCCATGCTGGACCGGGAGGGCCCACTCCCCGTCCCGACCGCCCTGCGCATCGCCACCCAGGTGGCATCCGCACTCGACGCGGCCCATGAGCACGATCTGGTGCACCGGGATGTCAAGCCAGGCAACATCCTCGTCGCCGCGGGCACCGACAGCGACCACCCCGAACACGTCTATCTCACGGACTTCGGGCTGACGAAGAAGTCGCTGTCGCTCAGTGGCTTCACCGCCGCGGGCGAGTTCGTCGGCACGCTCGACTACATGGCGCCGGAACAGATCTCCGGCCGGCCGGTGGACGGCCGGTGCGATCTCTACAGCCTCGCCTGCGTGGTCTACGAATGCCTCGCCGGCGGGCCGCCCTTCCAACGGGACGAGGACGTGGCGCTGCTGTGGGCGCACCAGTACGACCAGCCGCCTCGTCTGACCGAGCGGCTGCCGGGGATCGCGCCCGCCGCGGCCGACGTCATGGCAAAGGGCCTGGCGAAGATCCCCGAGGACCGCTACGGCTCCTGCCTGGACTTCGTGGCGGCCCTGCGTGTCGCCACGGGGCACGGCGTGGGCCGAGGCGCTCATCCACCCTCCCAAGTGGATGCTGGGCCTCTCGGTGTCTCGGGGATCCCGGCGCCACCCCCGGAGCCTCCGGCCTGGGCCCGGCCGGTCTTCCGCGGCCCGCCCGGCGGGCCGTAGACCGCTTCTGCCGGGCGTCACAGGCCCAGGGAGATGGCCAGCCGGGTCAGTTCTGCCGTGCTGTTGATGCCCAGCTTGGCCCGGATGCGGCGGAGATAGGCGTCCACCGTGTGCTTGGAGAGTCCCATGTGGCGGGCCGTCTGCAGGTAGGTGCGTCCTGCGGCGATGTGCTGCAGGGTCTCCTGTTCGCGCGGGGCCAGCGCGAGTGCGGGGGCTTCGGCGTGCGGTGTGGCGAGGGTGAGGCTCATGGGACTCTCTCCGAAAGATCGGCTCCGTCATCCCTGCTCACGGCTTCGGGAGCGGGGGACATGTGCCGGAATGTCGTATTTGTCCTCCTGGTTAAAAAGGTTGCGGGCGCGACTTCATAACGGTGTCGTCGGACTGTCACAGGCGTGTCACAGCACCCGCCGGCGTGCGTGCCACGGCGCGATGCGCCCTCAGTACCCGGCGAGCGACTGCTCGGCCCAGATGGTCTTGCCGATGGGCGCGTGTCGGGTGCCCCAGCGCTGGGCGAGCTGGGCGACCAGCAGCAGGCCGCGCCCTCCCTCGTCGAAGGTCCGGGCACGCCGCATGTGCGGGGCGGTGCTGCTCGAATCGGAGACTTCGCAGATCAGGGTGCTGTTCTCGTGAATCAGCCGCAGCTGGATGGGCGGCCGGCCGTAGCGGATGGCATTGGTGACCAGTTCGCTGACCACGAGTTCGGCGACGAAGGTGGCCTCATCGAGCCCCCAGACCGTCAGCTGGTCGGTGGTACGCCGACGGGCCTGGGCGACGATCGAGGGGTCGGACGGCAGGTCCCAGGCGGCGACCCGATCGGCATGGAGGGCACGGGTACGGGCGACGAGCAGGGCGACGTCGTCCTCGGGGCGGTGGGTCAGCAGACCTGTCAGTACCCGGTCGCAGACCGTCTCCAGGGTGGAGGCGGGACGGGACAGGGCCGCGAACATCCCGTCCAGGGCCTCGTCGATGTCGTGGTCACGGGTCTGCAGCAGACCATCGGTGTAGAGGGCGAGGATGCTGCCCTCGGCGAGTTCGGTGTCCACCGTCTCGAAGGGCAGGCCCCCCAGCCCCAGCGGCGGGCCCACCGGGACATCGAGGAGGTACACGGCACCGTCGGGAGAGACCACGACGGGCGGGGGATGGCCGGCCCGGGCGAGGGTGCAGTGGCGGGAGACCGGGTCGTAGACCACGTACAGGCAGGTGGTGCCGATGCCCCCGGCGCCCTCCGTGCCGGCCTCGTCGGCGGTCAGGTGGATGATGAGGTCGTCGAGGTGGGTGAGCAGCTCGTCGGGCGGCAGGTCGACGTCCGCGAGGGTGCGTACCGCGGTGCGCAGCCGGCCCATGGTGGCGGCGGCACGCATGCCGTGCCCGACGACGTCGCCCACGACCAGGGCCACCCGGGCCCCGGACAGCGGGATCACGTCGAACCAGTCACCGCCCACGCCGGACTCGGTACTGGCGGGCAGATAGCGGGAGGCGATCTCGAGTGCCGGCTGATCGGGCAGCGTCTGCGGGAGCAGGCTGCGCTGCAGGGTCATGGTGTTGGTGCGCTCCCGGGTGTGGTGGCGGCGTGCGTTGTGGATACTGACGGCCGCCCTCGTCGTGAGCCGCTCGGCCAGCCGCAGGTCTTCCGGCTCGAAGGGCTCCCGGCGCTGGTGACGGGCGAAGACGGCCATGCCGAGAGCGACACCGCCGGCGCGCAGGGGCACCGCCATCATCGAATGGGTCCCGTACTCGCGGATCCAGGCGGCTCCGGGGTCCTGGGCCACCCACCGGGCAATGACCAGGTCGTCTGTCCCGTACAGCACGCCACGGCCCGCAGCCAGACACTCGGCGGGAGGTGACAGCGGCGGATAGACGATCGTCCCTCCGACCCCCACCGGGGACTCCGGGCTTCCGGCGAGGACCGAGCGCACAGCGGTACGGCACATGGCGACCGGGCCTGCCGCTGGGCCGGGGGTCGGCTCGTCGCCGCGCGGGGGAGGGTCGAGCAGGTCTACGGCCACGAAGTCGGCGAGCCGGGGGACGGTGACGTCGGTCAGTTCCTGCGCGGTGCGGGCGCTGTTCAGGGTGGTGCCGATGTGGGCGTCGGCGTCGCTCAACAGGGACGGCTGCTGCCGGGGGCTCTCGACTTCCGTCCTGTCGTGCGCGGCCAGGAACACGGCTCGCACCTGGCCGTCCGGGTCCCGCAAAGGGGCCAGCGAGGTCGCCCAGTCGTGTGCCGCGCTCGTACCCGTGGGCTGGACGAAGGCCCCCACGTGCTGCGGCTCACCGGTCTCCAACGCCAGGCGCATCCTCCGTGCGATCTCGTCGCTCACGGGATCCGGCGCGATGTCCGGCAGACGCAGCCCCTGCATCGCGGCCTCAGACAGGGACAGCGCGCGCTCCACGCCGGCATTCGCCCGCATCAGGCGCAGGTCCGTGTCGAAGATCGCCAAGAGGCAGGGGGACTGGGTGAACGCCCATTCCCTCATGGTTTCGCTCCATGGCGTGCGGGGCGTGCCTGGCACGGGGGACAGCACAAGCCACTTGCCGGCACCGCTGGTGGACGTCGAGCGGTGCGCGAGCAGTCCCACGTCCACCCGGTGGCCGTTCCGGTGCCGCAGCGCCACGGTGCCGCTCCACCGCTCCTGCCCGAGTGGGGCCCGGCGCGCCGCATCGCTGACGACATCGGCGAGCAGGCGGGCGGCGGGCAGTCCGATGACTTCGGAGGTCACATAGCCGAGCAGTCGACGCGCACCCTCACTCCAACCGATCACGATGCCCTGCTCGTTGATGGTGGCCGAGGCCGTGTCCGCCGAGTGACGGGAGGGGTCCGTCTCCTCCGGCCGCTCACCAGGAGAGATGGGAAATCGTTCCATCGCCGCTCATCTCGCCCTCGCTAGTTCCCTTCGCGCTGTCCCTGCGGGGACCCGTACGCGAAAGGACTCCACTGACCAGCATGATCCAGCGGGGCCGGGAGCACCAACGCACGGCCGCGCTCGGAGCGCGGATCGTCGTACTTCTGCGAGTCGGCGACCGCTATCAAGATCATTTTTCGGTGTCAAGCCACGTATTCGAGTGGCGTGACGCACGTTGTCCCGCGGGGTTTATTGGAAGCACGTCCTCACCGGGAAAGTCCCGGAGAACACGAGGGCGGGAAATTGTCCCCGGAGTATTCCGTGGGGCGGTTTGCAAACCCTATTGATGCAGAATGGAGAATTCCAATGATCGAGCGTATCTGGACCCGTCGTTTCGTACTGGCCGGAGCTTCCGTGGCGCTGGTGGGCGCGGGTATCGCACTGCCCTCGACCGCGATGGCCGCACCGGCCGCCGCGCCGCAGCAGGCCGTCGCCTTCACCCAGGACGACAGCGCGGACGGGATCGGTACCGGCGGCGACGCCAATGCCGAGAACACCACCGTCGGCGGTGAGGCCACCGGCGGTAACGCCAACTCCGGCGTCGGCGAGTGCAAGGGCAAGTGCGAAATCAATACCGGTAACGCCACCGGCGGCAACGCCAGCGCCGATGCCATCAATACCGGCGATGCCACAGCTGTGGGTGGTGACGGCACGGGCACGGGCGGCACGGTCGACAAGAAGGAGATCAAGAACGAGATCAAGGAGAAGCTGAAGAACAAGTTCGGCAAGTGAGGGCGGACGGCCCCGTAGTCCCGGGGTCACGACCCGGTGACCCCCCGACACAGCAGACGCCGGAGAGGCCTCAGCCTCTCCGGCGTCTGTGCCGTGCCCTGATGCTCAGCGTGTTCTTCCTGCGGGTACTCAGGCCTGACCGCTTGTGGCTGTCGCGTCACCGCTCACGGCAGTTGCATCGCCGGCGTTGGTGGCGTCGGCGCTGGCATCGCCGCTCGTCGCGGCACCCGTGGTGATCGTGCACCTGCCGATGCAGGTACCGACGCCGGAGATGGCGGAGCCGGTGGTGGCTTCGCCACCGGCAGTGTTGTTCTCGGCGGCGGCATTGCCGCTGGCAGCGGTGGCGTCGCCGGCGCCGCCGTCCTTGTCCTTGTCCTCGTCCTTGGCCTTGGCGCCTTCGGCCAGGGTGCCTTGCACAACCGCGCTCACGGCCTCCAAGCGGCCACCGCTCAGAACGTCAACGGTCCGGACGGCGCTGACACTGGCGTGGCAAAGACCGGTGCACGCACTGACGGCTCCGTCACCCACAGCGGTGTTGGTGCTGGCGCCGCAGATGCCCGTGCAGTCGCTGAACGCGCCGGTCCCCGCAGTGGTGTTGGTGCTGCCGTCGCACAGGCCCAGGCACCCGCCGAAGGCACCGTTGCCTGCGGCGGTATTCGTGCTGCCGGTGCAGAGGCCCACGCAGCCTGCCGAAGCGCCGTCACCTGTGGCGGTGTTGACGCTGTCGTGGCAGAGGCCGGTACACCCGCTGGAGCCGTCGACTCTATGGGCCTGGCCGGGCTGAGTCAGCGTGACGCCGTGCTGCGGGGCTGCCGGTGCGGCCATCGCGGTCGCGGGCAGGGCCAGGCCGCCGGTCAGTGCCACGGAAGCCGTGGCCAGCACGATACGACGGGTCCAGGAACGCTGTTTCATCGGAATTCTCCGGGGTTCTTGTGTCCGTGGTTCGGCGTTGACGTTAGCGTGCGGACCGTGCCGCGAGCGGGATTTGCGAAGTGCGGTGTGTTCTCGCCCTGCGTGTCTACTTCTTGAGTTGCTTTCAGGGGTCGTCGACGTCGGTGTCTTGTATCAAGATCGGTTTTCGGTGTCAAGCCACGTATTCGAGTGGCGTGACGCACGTTGCCCGGCAGGGTTTATTGGAAGCACGTCCTCACCGGGAAAGTCCCGGAGAACACGAGGGCGGGAAATTGTCCCCGGAGTATTCCGTGGGGCGGTTTGCAAACCCTATTGATGCAGAATGGAGAATTCCAATGATCGAGCGTATCTGGACCCGTCGTTTCGTACTGGCCGGAGCTTCCGTGGCGCTGGTGGGCGCGGGTATCGCGCTGCCTTCGACCGCGATGGCGGCACCGGCCGCCGCGCCGCAGCAGGCCGTCGCCTTCACCCAGGACGACAGTGCGGACGGGATCGGTACCGGCGGCGACGCCAATGCCGAGAACACGACCGTCGGCGGTACCGCTACCGGCGGTAACGCCAACTCCGGCGTCGGTAGCTGCAAGGGCAAGTGTGTGATCACCACCGGTGACGCCACCGGCGGCAACGCAAGCGCCGATGCCATCAATACCGGCGATGCCACAGCTGTGGGTGGTGACGGTACGGGCACGGGCGGCACGGTCGACAAGAAGGTGATCAAGAAGGAGATCAAGGAGAAGCTGAAGCAGAAGTTCGGCAAGTGAGGCCTGCGGCTTCCGACACAGCAGACGCCGGAGAGGTGCACAGCCTCTCCGGCGTCTGCATGGCGTTTGGTGCCCGGCGGGGCAGGGGTGGTTGGTCGCTACTCGGAGGAGTTGCCGTTGTCGGAGTTTGAGCCGGAGTTCGAGTCGGAGTTGGAGCCGGAGTCCGAGCCGGAGTCCGACGAGCCGGAGTCCGAGTCGGAGTTTGAGTCGCGGTTGGCGTCTGGGTTGACGGGGTTCGGTTCGGGGTTGGGGTTGGGGTTGGGGTTCTCGGCGGGAGCTTCGTTGTTGGGGGCGGGCTCGGGGTTCGGGTTGGGGTTTGGGTTGGGCTGGGGGTCAGGGTTTGTGTTGGTGTCCTGGTCGTTGGGGTTGGGGTTGGGGTTGGGGTTGGGGGTGTTCTCGGTGTCCGGGTTCGGGTTCGGGTTGGGCTGGGGGTTCGGGTTCGGGTTCGGGTTGGGGTTTGGGTTGGGCTGGGGGTTTGGGTTGGGGTCTTGGTCGTTGGGCTTCGGCTCCGACTCGTTTTCGCTGGGTTGGGTGCCGGTGTTGGAGTCCTCTTCCTTGTTGAGGTCTTCGTCCTTGAGGTCTTGGTTGCCGGGGTCGACGGGGCTCGTATTGGGGTCTTGGTCGTTGGTGTTCGCGTCGCGGTTGTCGTCGCGGTTTTCCCCAGGCTTGGTTTCGCGGTCGTCGTCGTTGGTCTTGGTGTCGCTGTCCTTGTCGGGCTTGGTGTCGCGGTCCTTGTCAGGCTTGGTGTCGCGTCCGTCGTTGCCGGTCTTGGTGTCGCCGTCCTTCTTGTCGGGCTGGGTGTCGCGGTCCTTGTCAGGCTTGCTGCCGGGGTCCTTGTCAGGCTGCGTGTCGCGGTCCTTGCCGGTCTTGTTGTCGCGGCCCTTCTCGTCAGGCTGGGTGTCCGGTGCCTCCTTCGCCGGAGGCGACTGTGCCGGTGGCAGTGGCCAGTGCTTGGGCGGAGGGGCGGTCTTCTGGTCACGTTCGCCGTTGTCGCCCGAGGGGCGGCTGACCCAGTCCCGGTCCTTCGTGTCGAAGATGACGAATTCCTTCATCTCCGTGGCCGAACGGTTGACGACCACGACCTTCTGCGGCCGGTATCCGGACCAGGCGGTCCCCTTCTGCTTGGGTGTGCCTTTCTGGGCGACCGCACGGTCGAGCGGGTTGCCGCAGGCGCAGCGCACCTTCGGCTCTCCGTAGCCATTGACGAGGACGGCCGTGCCGGCCTGGAGCACCGCCTGGTAGCTGGTGGATGCGCCGTCGCGGTAGCCGTGGTTGGTGACGCGGGTGTCGGAACGCAGCTGTACGGGCGTCAGTGAGCGCAGATAGCTGGGGACCGTGGACTCCCGGATGCCCAGAACCGAGGCGAAGGCTTTGTTCTTGGCCTTGTCGGAGGACAGATAGCGGATCTGTTTCTCCACGTCGCAACTGGCGACGTTGCGGCTCCCGCCGTAAAGGCCGGGTTCCGATCCCGCCACACTGCGGATGGCGTTGGTCTTGGTGGGTGTACTGGGCGCGGCAGCGGGCAGCGACGAGGTCGTGTTCGCTGTCGACTGGGTGTACGGATCCGGCCCGGTTGTGTTGGTGGGCTGCAGGATGACCTCGCCGGCCTGAGCCGGTGCACCGACCGGGCGGGTGAGGAAGACCGTCAGACCCACAGCGGCGACAAGGGCGGTGATTGCCGTCATCCGCGGCACGGACCGCCACCAGGGGCCATGCCCTCCCCCGCTTGGTCGCCGCTTCGGGTGGTCGGGGCCACCCGGGCCACCCCGGCCACCCGAGCCACCCGACCCCCCACCGCCGCTCGGCGGAGGTGGGGGCGGAGGAGGTCCTGCCTGTTCGCTGGACGGGCGGTCGGCGAGAGGGCCGGAGGGTGGGCCGGTGGGGCGCTCTGAGAGCGGTTCGGAATTCACAACTTTCCCTCCCGCCGGGCGAAGCAAATTGTGTAGATCGAAGGTTCGTTAAAGATTCATCCACGCTTCGTGTGGATTTCACCCCTTTGGTTCCTATTGTGCGCTTCGGTCCCGCAGAGTCCCAGCGGGCCGGGTCATCGGGACTCACCCGGCCGGTCAACGATCTGCGTCGGCGCCGGGGTCTCGCCTGACGTCTGCGTCGTCGTGGTTTCCTCGGTGGACGGCTCGGAGGAAACGGCATAGGTGTCGGCCCCTGTGCCGTCGCAGTACACCCAACGTTCCTGCTCGGCGTCGTACAGCCACACCGCCTCCCCGTCGATGACCATCCCGGCCCGCAGGCCGCGAGTCCGCCGCCGGAAGGCCTCGCCGTCCGCCTTCCCTGCCGCCATGTCCTCCAGGGCCAGTCCGTAGCGGCTGAGCGACTCCCTCACCCGGGCCAGCAGCGGGCGCGGGTCGGTCGCGCGGGTGGGCGGTGCTCCGGCCATGGGCGGGGTCTGCGGCACGGGCACCAGCAGGCGGCCGTCGACCCAGGCCGACCAGCCGTTGAGGCACACGATGTGCCCCCAGTCGCCGCGCCGTTCGATGAGCTGGACGGGCAGAAGTGGGTCGAGCGGCACGGTCGGGCGGGAAGGGTCGGGAGCCTCCCAGGCGGCCAGTCCGTCTCTGGGGACGACATGGGTCGGAAGGAAGTCGGCGTCGGGGGCGGCCATGTCTTTCGCTTCCGTCACTTCCGCATGATCGCGGGCTCGAGGTCGCCCGGGCGGGCGCGTCCGATGTGCACAAATATTTTAGCTTTCAGCACTTTTTGTCGCCCGGCGGTGTCAACGGGGCGCCGGTTGGGGCGCCTCACGTGACCCATCTCATTGGTTGAGAATTCACCAACCTGAGATCAAGTTCGGTAAGGCTTACCTCATATACTTCTCGGGCCCCTCGCCGCCGCATCGGCGGTGCCGGGGGCTTCTTCCGCCCTCCCGCACGACAGGACAACCATGCGCACCACCTTCCGCGGCCTCGGCGCGGTGCTCGCTCTCACACCGCTGCTCGCCGGCTGTTTCGTGTCGGCAGAGGAGGGCTCGGGCGCGGATGGCGCGGCCGGGGCGGACGGACGACTGAGGGTCGCCCTCGCCGTGCCGCCGGTGCAGGCCCTGTCGCCGTACAGCAATGACGCCACCGTGCTGAGCAAGCTCTCCGTCGCCGAGGGCCTCACCGCGCTCAACAAGGACGGGGCCGCCGCCCCCGCGCTGGCCAAGTCCTGGACCCGGAAGAACGACACCACCTGGACGTTCGAACTGCGCGAAGCCACCTTCCAGGACGGCACCGAGGTGACCGCCGAGTCGGTCGTCAACTCCCTCGACCACGCGAACGCGGCCGAGACCAAGCCCCGTGTCCTCAGCGACGTAACCCTCACCGCCAGGGCCGACGACGCCGACACCGTCACCATCAGCACCAAGTCCGCCGACCCGGTGCTCCCGCTACGGCTGGCCAGCCCCGCCCTCGCCGTCCTCTCCGCGAAGGCGTACCAGAAGGACGGCACCGTCAGCCCGGTCGGCAACGGAACCGGCCCCTTCGCGATCACGAAACTCACCGGCAAGACCGGGGCCGCACTCGACCGTTACGACGGCTACTGGGGCGGCAAGGCCAAGGCATCCGGCATCGACGTGACGTGGATCGCCGACGGCACCGCCCGCGCCAACGCCCTGCGTGGCGGCGACGTCGACATCGCCGAGTGGATCCCCACCGCCCAGGCGAAGCTGCTGGACACCGACATCCGCCACGAAGTGCCGTCCGTACGGACCGACAGCCTGGTCCTCAACACCCGCGGCGGCCTCTTCTCCGACGCCTCGCTGCGCGCCGCCGCCCGCGAGGCCGTGGACGGCTCCGCCCTCGTCGACTCCGTCTTCGGCGGGTACGCCGATCCCGCCCAGGGCCTGTTCGGGCCCGCCGTTGCCTGGGCGGCCGATCAGCGCGTCGAGGTGACCGGCCGTGCCAAGGCCGCGACCCCGGCCCAGGTCAAGGCGAAGACCAAGGGCAGGACCCTGCGCCTGGCCACCTACACCAACCGCGCCGAACTCCCCGAGGCCGCCAGCGTGCTGCAACAGCAGCTGGAGAAGGCCGGGTTCACCGTGCGGCAGGACGTACGCGAGTACACGCAGATGGAGGCCGACCTGCTCGCCGGCAAGTACGACGCCCTCGTCTTCTCCCGGGTGACGCTGCTGGACACCGGCGACGCGGTCGCGTACCTCGCGAGCGACTACACGAGCGACGGTGTCTACAACATCGCCGGTCTGAAGGACCCCAAGGTGGACCAGGCCATCAAGGCCGCCGCCGAGGAGGGCGACACCCAGCAGCGGCAGCAGAAGATCATGCGGGCCGAAGCGGAGATCCTGCGCACCGACGCGGCGGTGCCGCTGGTCCACGAAAAGGTCGTGCAGGGCATCGCCACCGACGTCGAGGGCGTCATCCTCGACCCCCGCGAGCGCTCCCTGATCGACGTCGACACGCATCTTAAGTAGCAGCCGATGGGTGCCATAACGGCCGGTGCCAAGGCCCGCCCGGCCCAGTGGCGCGCGGGCCTCGGCCGCCTCGTCGCCGGGGCCGCGCTGCTGACGGCCGTGGCCCTGCTGCCCTGGCTGTCCGGGACCGACCCCGCGCTGACCGTCCTGCGGGCCCGCTCCGCCGACCAGGACCCGACTCCCGCCCAGCTGGCCGCCGTACGGGAGCAGTTGGGCCTGGATCAGGGGCCGCTCACCCATCTCGCGCACTGGCTGGGCGGCCTGCCGCGCGGGGACGCGGGCACCTCCTGGGTGTCGGGCGAACCGGTCCTGCCCCAGGTGAGCGCCGCCTTCGCGGTCTCCGTCACGCTGATGCTCGGCGCACTCGTGGTCACCCTCGCGGTGGCCGCGCTGGTCAGTGCGCGCACGCTGTATCTCGGCTCCCGGCGACGGCTGCGGCAGGCACGGGCGGGCACCGGCGCGGCCGTCCTCGCCGCGCTGCCCAAGTTCCTGCTCGCCTCGCTGCTCGCCACGGTGTGCGGGGTGTGGCTGGGCTGGCTGCCCTCCAGCGGCTGGGAAGGGCCGTCGTCGATGGTGCTGCCCTCGCTCGCCCTCGGCGTGCCGTCCGGGGCGATGATCGGCGGCCTGCTCGACCAGTCGCTGCCCGCCGCCTTCCAGGAGCCCTGGGCACGGACCTGGCACGCCTTCGGGTTCCCGCCCGGGCTGACCGCCCGCAACGCGCTGCGCCGCGCGCTGGCCGGAGTACTCCCACAACTCCTGCCGACCGTCGTGGGGTTGGTCGGCGGTGCCGTCGCGGTGGAGAAGATCTTCAACATTCCCGGACTCGGCCGCCTCGCCCTGGACGCCGCCCTCGCGCAGGACCTCCCCCCGCTGCAGACCGCGACTATGGTTCTGATCCTGCTCGGCGTGACCGCCGGCCTTCTCCTCCAGGCCCTGCGCCGCGCACTGCTTGGCCCGGCCCTGCGGGACGGCGCCCTTCCCGCGCTGCACGCCCCGGACCTGCCACGGCGGCGATCGATGTCCTGGATCGCCGCATTCTGCGGCATCGCCCTGCTGACCGTGGTCGGGGCAGGTCTGCTGCGCGACCCCCTGCACGTGGACACGGCGGCCCGCCTCCTGCCGCCCTCCCCGGCACACCCGTTGGGCACGGACGCGCTCGGCCGCGATCTGCTGGCCCGGCTGGGCCATGGCGCGCTGCGTACGACCGGCGTGGCTCTCGCGGTGACGACGGTCAGCGTCCTGCTCGGGCTGTTGCTCGGCACGGCGGCACAGGTGAGCTCCGGCCTGACGGAGGCGATGTCGACGCTCCCGGCCGTCCTCGCCGGGCTGCTGACGACCGCGGTGACCGGGCCGTCGGTCTGGGGTGCCGCGCTCGCGGTGTGCATGGTGGGCTGGACTCCGTACGCCGCACAGACCGCGGCGCTGCTCGAACAGGAACGGGCCAGCGGTCACATGCTCGCGGCGCTCTCGTTCGGCGCCGGTCCGCGGTACCTGCTGCGCCACCACCATCTGCCCGCCGTACTGCCCGCCGTCCTGCGCAACGCGCTCCTACGACTGCCCACCACGGTCCTGGTACTGGCGTCCCTCGGCTTCCTCGGCCTGGGCGAGCAGCCGCCCACCGCGGAGTGGGGCCGCCTCCTGTCGGAGAACCAGCCGTACCTGGAACTGGCCCCCTGGGCGGTACTCGGCCCGGCCTGCGCGCTCGTCCTGCTCTCCGTTCTCGCCGTGTCCGGTGCACCTGGCACCGGTCAGCGGCGTCACAGGTCGAGTTGGTAGCCGTTCACCTGATGCGTCGGCACATAGCCGAGGCTGTCGTTGATGTGCCGCATGGGTGAGTTGCTGTCGGCGGTGTCGGTGATCAGGCCGTCGAGGTCGGGGTGCTGGTCGTGGGCGTGCCGGATCGACTCCGCCTTCATCCACCGGCCGAGGCCGTGCCCGCGGTGCTCGGGCAGCACGCCGGTGCCGTAGTGCTGACCATCGCCCTTTCCGCCGCCGGGAACGACCAGTTCGGTGAAGCCGGCGATCGAGTTGTCCGACGTGTCGACGGCGACGACGGTGTGGAGCAGGTCCCCGCGTTCTTCGACGACCCGCGCGACGGCCCGGACCCGGTCGACGTCCCAGGTCGGCGGCACGTGGTCGGCCTCGTCCATGGGCATGTCATCCATGGCCCGGCGTGCGGAGGTGAAGGTCTCGGCGAGGTGGTCGGGGACGACGCCCTGCCATGACTCCAGCCGGTAGCCGGGGTGCGGCTGTTCGACGATTTCAGTGAGGGCAGCGATGTCCGCACCGGCCAACGTGAGTCGCGCGTAGGTCAGTGCGAGGACCTTGCGAAAGCCGCGCGCCGCCAGGAACCGGTCCCCGGCCGAACCGGCCTCGGCGTGGGCGGCGACGCCACGCCTGCCCTCCTCGCGGGCGGCGGCCACGGCCGCATCGAGCAGCCGCGAGCCGACGCGGTTGCGCCGCTCGGCCGGATGAACAGTCAGCTCCAGCTCGGCCCGGTGCTCCTGACCGGCGTCGCTGGACAGGCGCAGGAACGCCGAGCCGACCGGTATTCCGTCGGCGTCGGACGCCAGCCAGGCCAGGCGGTGGCTGAACGGGCCACGGTTGGGGTCCGTCAGCGGCGTGATGCGAATCGACAAGGTGTCTCCGTCGTGAGGTGGTCGCAAAGGGCGGCGCGTGGGGCTGACCGCCCGGCACTCCTGCGCACCTCTCTGAACGAGCGGTCCGGACGGCAGCGAACGGCCGGGGGAACATAGCTGCTTCGCCACACGTGCCGCAACGAGATTTCGGAATCCTGTTCCCGGTCGGTCCGACGCCTCACCGGCGCTCAGCAGTCCCGCGATGCAGCCTGCGGCGGGCGACGAGTTCGACCGTCAGGGCCACGGCGAGCGCCTCGACGGCCAGCAGTGCGATGAGTACGAAGAGCTGGACGGCCCCGGCGAGCACGGGGGAGGCGCCCGCCAGGAGCATGCCGACGAACGCGCCCGGCAGGGTCACCAGGCCGACAGTACGGGTCTGGTCGAGGGCGGGCAGCAGGGCGTCCGACGCGGCGGGCCGGACCACCAGGAGGTGGGCGTCGCGCTCCAGGAGCCCCAGCGCCAGGGCGGCCTCGACCTCCCCGTACCGCAGGGCGAGTTCGTCCAGCGCGCGGCGGCCCGCGAGCACCGTCGCGGTGAGCGCGCCGCCGATGAGGATGCCGCTCACCGGGACGACGGCGATACCGGGGAGGGGGAGCAGCCCGGCGAGCACCAGCCCCGCCAGGACGGGCAGCACGGGGGCCGCGATGGGCAGGGCCGCCCACCACCAGGTGCCGTTCGGCGTGATGCGCCGTCCGGCCGTACGGGTGGCGACGGCGAACATCAGGAGCAGGAAGCCGAGCAGGGCCGCGGTGTGGCGGACGGCCCAGCCGACCACCAGGGACACCGCGGCCAGTTGCACGGTCGCCCGTACACCGGTCACCACGACCTCGCGGGCCCGCCCGTAGGACTCGTCCGGGGACAGGCGGAACACCGCGACCACCGCGGTGGCCACGACCACCAGGACGACGAGGGCCACGGCGAGCGCCGTACCGACCGGCAGCAGGGTCTCCGCAGCGAGGTGACGCACGCGTCGCCCCTAGAGCCTGTCCGTCCTCGCGGTGTCGGCGGTGCGCCGGGCCAGGAGGGAGTCGAGGATCTCCCCGGCCCGTACGGCGGTGGTGGACAGCAGGGTGGAGGTGAGGCCGTGGGTGTGTTCGGTGCCGCCCTGGAGGTAGATGTCGGCGGTGACGTTCGGGGCGGTCTCCACGCGGTGGTCGCGGCCGACCCTGAGGGTGTCCTCCTCGTCGCGCAGACAGAGCTTGGCGAGCTCGCCCAGGTGGTCGCCGATGCCCTGGGGCTGGTAACCGGTCGCGTAGACCAGCAGATCCGAGGCGATGACCTCGCGTTCGCCGGTCGGCAGGAACTCCACCGTCACCCGCACGTCGTCCGCGCCGTCCTCGACCTCGCGGATGCGGGAGACGTTCATCATCCGCAGCCGCTGCCTGCCCTGGACCTTCTCCTGGTACATCGTCCGGGACAGAGCCTCGATCAACTCCATGTCCACCACCGAGTAGTTGGTGCTGCGGTGGTAGTCGAACAGCGACTGTTTCACCTCCCGGGGCGCGCCGTAGTACAGGTCGACGGCCTCGGGATCGAAGATCCGGTTGGCGAACGGGCTGTCGTCGGCGGGCGTGTAGCCGTACTTGGCGAACACCGAGCAGATCTCGGCGTCGGGGAAGGTGCGGTGCAGGTAGTCGACGGCCTCGGCGGCGCTCTGACCGGCGCCGAGCACGACGGCGCGGCGTACGGGGGCTCCGGAGCGCACGCGTTCGTCGACGCGGGGAAGCAATTCGCTGTTGTGCCATACCCGTTCGGACCGGACGGCACCGGGCGGGAGGTGCGGCTCCAGGCCGGTGGCGACGCAGATGCTGCGCGCCCGGCGGACCGTCAGCCGCTCCGGGGTGGCCGGATCGCGGCTGGCGACGTCGAAGTACCTCACCTCGCCGTCCTCGGTGACGGGTCGTACGGAGACGACCTCGGCGGAGTACTCCACGAGCGGCGCGACCCGGCCGGCCGCCCACTCGAAGTAGTCGTGGAACTCGATGCGCAGCGGGAACAGTGTCTTCTGGTTGAGGAAGTCGACCAGTCGGCCGCGTTCGCGCAGGTAGCACAGGAAGCTGAAGTCACTGGTGGGGTCGCGCATGGTCACCAGGTCCTTGAGGAACGACACCTGCATGGTGGCGTCGTCGATGAGCATGCCGCGATGCCAGCCGAACCGAGGTTGTTTTTCGAGGAAAAGGGCCCGGAATCCGCCGTCTTCGCGTGATGTCGCGCCGCGCTCGTGGAGCGCGATCGCGAGCGCGAGATTGGACGGTCCGAAGCCGATGCCCAGAAGGTCGTGGATGGAATCCGGCCCGCTCTGCAGTGTCGTCACCGCTTCATCGCCTCCCATGAAGGGGGGACACAGTGTTCCGAAAGTTGGAACACAGCCTCCCCCAAGCAGGCTCATGCTAGATAAGGTAAGCCTTACCTAGCAATGCCTGAGGAGGCTCATATGCGGGTCGTCATGTTCGGCTATCAGACGTGGGGACACCGGACGTTGGGGGCTCTGCTCGACTCCCGGCACGAGGTGGTCCTGGTCGTCACCCACCCCAAGAGCGACCACGCGTACGAGAGGATCTGGAGCGACTCGGTCGCCGACCTCGCCGAACAGCACGATGTGCCGGTGCTGTTGCGCAACCGTCCGGGCGACGACGAACTCCTGCGCGCGCTCAAGGAGGCCGAGCCGGACATCATCGTGGCGAACAACTGGCGCACCTGGCTGCCGCCGGAGATCTTCGACCTGCCGCCGCACGGCACGCTCAACATCCACGACTCGCTGCTGCCCGCCTACGCCGGCTTCTCGCCGCTGATCTGGGCTCTCATCAACGGCGAGAAGCAGGTCGGGGTCACCGCCCATCGCATGGACGCCGAGCTCGACATGGGCGACATCCTGCTCCAGCGCGCGGTGCCGGTCGGGCCCACCGACACGGCGACGGACCTGTTCCACCGCACGGTCGACCTCATCGGCCCGATCGTCACCGACGCCCTGGACCTCATCGCATCCGGCAAGGCGGTGTGGACGCCGCAGGACCGCTCCCGCTCCAGCTTCTTCCACAAGCGGTCCCCGCAGGACAGCCGGATCGACTGGACCTGGCCCGCCGAGGACCTGGAGCGGTTCGTACGGGCCCAGTCGGACCCGTATCCGAACGCCTTCACCCATCACCGCGGCGAACGCATCCGGATCCTCTCGGCCGCCGTCTCCGAGGGCCGCTACGGGGGCACACCGGGGCGGATCTTCATCCGCGAGGGCGACGGGGTGGTCGTCGTCGCCGGGGCCGATGCGCGGACCGGGCGCCTGCCCGGTCTGGTGGTCAGGCGAGTGCGGACCGAGGACGGCACCGAGTACGCCGCCACCGACTACTTCCGCACCATGGGTGGCTATCTGACGGACCGTCCGTAGAACAAGGGTGCGTGACGGCCCCGTCCGTGATGGAGCTTGCACGGAGCGGACCGGTGACTCGCCGGTCCGCCGCCCGCTCCCCGGCCTCAGCCGGTCGTGCCCGGGACGGCGACGGCGGCCGACTCGTCGGTGCCCTCGTGGTGACGGCCCATCGGGATCACCATCGGCGTCCGGCTGACCGGGTCGTCGCCGACCACGCATCGCAGCCCGAAGACCTCCTCCACCATCGCCGCGGTGACGACCTCGGCGGGAGCACCCTCGCCCACGACGCGGCCCGCCTTCATGGCGACGACGTGATCGGCGTACCGGCAGGCCTGGTTGAGGTCGTGCAGCACCATCACGACCGTGCGGCCCTGATGCCGGTTCAGGTCGGTGATCAGGTCGAGGACGTCGATCTGGTGCGCGAGGTCCAGATACGTCGTCGGCTCGTCCAGCAGCATCACCGGGGTGCCCTGCGCGACCGCCATGGCGATCCACGCCCGCTGTCGCTGCCCTCCGGAGAGCTCGTCGACGGTCCGGTGCGCGAGGTCGGTCATCGCCGTGGCCCGCAGCGCCTCGTGCACGGCCTGCTCGTCGTCGGCGGACCACTGCCGCCACCACGTCTGGTGCGGTGAACGACCGCGCCCCACCAGGTCGATGACCGTCAGTCCCTCGGGAGCGACGGGCGTCTGCGGCAGGATGCCGAGCCGTTGCGCGAGGGCGCGGGTGGGGATCGAGTGCACCGAGCGCCCGTCGAGATACACGGCACCGGACTTGGGCGTGAGCAGCCGGGCCAGCGCCCGCAGCAGCGTGGACTTGCCGCACGCGTTCGCGCCGACGATCGCCGTGATCCGGCCGGAGGGGATCACCACGTCGAGGTCCTCGACGACGACCCTGTCGTCGTACGCCAGGCGCAGTGCCTCGGCGCGCAGGTCGGGGCCGCCCGCGGAGCCTTCGTACATCTCGTGCTTCGATGACAAGTTGTCAGCCTCCTGAACCGGCGCGGTTGGCGCGGACGAGCAGCCACAGCAGTACGGGTGCGCCCAGCACGCCCGTGACGATTCCCACCGGAAGCTCCGTGTCCGGGATCAGCTTCCGGGCGATCAGATCGGACACGAGCACCATCACGGCACCGGTCAGACCGGCGGCCACGGGCGGCGGGACGGCGGTGCCGGCCAGGCGCTGGGCGACCTGGGGTGCGGCGAGCGCCACGAACGCGACCGGCCCGGCGGTCGCCGTGCCGAAGGCCACGAGCCCGACGGCGATGAGCAGCACGGCCACGCGGACGGCCTGTACGCGTGTGCCCAGACCCCGGGCGACGTCGTCGCCGAGTTGCAGGGTTCGCATCAGCCGCCCCAGCAGCAGCGCCGCGGGCAACAGGACGGCCATGGTCAGGGCCAGCGGGCCGATCTGCTGCCAGGTGCGGCCGTTGAGGTTGCCGACCAGCCAGCCAAGCGCGGCCTGCGCCTGGAACTGGCGGCCGTGGGCCATGAGGTAGTCGGTGGCGCTGGTGCAGATCCAGGCGATGCCGACGCCGACGAGGACGATCCGGTAGCCGGTGGTACCGCGTTTCCACGCCAGGACGTACACCAGCAACGCGGCCGTCAGCGCGCCGAGCACACCCAGGGCCTGGGTGCTTGCGCCGGTATCCCAGCCGAGGACGATCCCGGCGACCACCGCTGTTCCGGCGCCCTGGGTGATGCCCATCATGTCGGGGCTGGCGAGCGGGTTGAGCGTCATGGTCTGGAGCAGGGCGCCCGAGACGCCGAACGCGATGCCGACGAGCAGCCCCGCCAGGGCCCGCGGCAGGCGCAGTTCATGGACGATCAGCTGGGTACCGGGGTCGCCCGCGCCGAACAGGGCCCGCATCACATCGGTGAGCGGGAGGCTGATGTCCCCGATGGCGGTCTCCAGGCAGAACGCGAGAAACGCGGCGGCGGCCAGGACCAGGCACACGGCCACCAGCCGGGGCCGCAGCACCCCGGAGACGGGCGGCACGGCGAGCCGGAAGGGAACGCGGCGCGCGGAGCGGGGGACGGCAATCCGGTCCGCCGCATCTGTCGGGCCCGTTCCGGGCACGAGTTCGGTCGTCATGAGGTCACCGCTCCGTGCGTCGGTTCGACATGGCGCACAGGTCCGCGGGTCGGTTCCTCATGGGGCCATGGGTTCGGGTGTCGGCTCGTGGCGGGGCCGCAGGCCGCGTGTCGGTACGTGACGGTCGGTCCCTCCGGGTGTCGGCTCGTGGCGGGTCCGCAGCCTGTGTGTCGGTGGGGGATGGCCGATGGCTGCGGGTGTCGGTTCGTCCGGGGCCCGCAATCCGGGTGTCGGTGGGTCATAGCCCGTCCCTCCGGGCTTCGGCTCGTCGCGAGTCCGCAGGCTGTGGGTCGGTGGGGGACGGCCCATGGCTGCGGGGTCGGCTCGTGGCGGGTCCGCAGGCCCGTGTGGTGGTAGGTCATGGCCCGTTCCTTCGGGTGTCGGCTCGTCCCGGGCCCACCGCCCGTGCGTCGGTACGTCACGGCCCGCCCCTCCGGGTGTCGGCTCCTCGCGGGCTCGCCGCTTCGTGCGCCGGTGCTGCAGGGCCCACACCCCCTGCGTCGGTACGTCATGGCTCACAGCTCCGCAAGTCGCCGGCGGCGGACCAGTGCGATGAAGAACGGGCCTCCGATGAAGGCGACCAGGACGCCCGCCTGGATCTCGATCGGACGGGCGATCAGTCGCCCGGCGATGTCTGCCGCCAGCAGCAGGCAAGGGGCGAGCACCGCCGACAGGGGGAGTAGCCAGCGGTGATCCGGACCGATTCCGGCGTACTGCGCCAGGACGCGCGCGATGTGCGGCACGACCAGGCCCACGAAGACGACCGGGCCGATCACGGCGACCGCTCCGCCGGTCAGCAGTGTGACGGCCACCACCCCGCAGACGCGCACCGTGCCCAGCTTCAGCCCCAGCGACTTCGCGACGTCGTCGCCGAGCGCGAGGCTGTTGAGGGCGGGAGCGCAGGCCAGCGCGAGGACCGCGCCGACGGCGAGGAACGGCAGGACGCGCAGGAGGACTTCGTCGTTCTGGTTGGCGAGCGATCCCGCGGACCAGAAGCGGTAACGGTTGAGGGCGTCGGGGTCGGTCAGCGCCACCGCACTGGTCAGGGAGAACAGCAGGGACGTCACCGCGACACCGGCCAGGGCCAGTTTGACCGGCGTCGATCCGGACCGTCCCAGCCCGCCCAGGAAGTACACCAGCACGCTGGCCGCCAGCGCACCGGCGAAGGCGAACCAGATGTAGCCGTACACCGAGCCGATGCCCAGGACACCCACCGACAGCACGACGGCGAACGCCGCGCCCGCGCTCACGCCCAGGATGCCCGGATCCGCCAGGGGATTGCGGGTGAGGGCCTGCATCAGCGCCCCCGACAGGCCCAGCGCGGCCCCGGTCGCCAGGCCGAGGGCGGTGCGGGGGAGCCGTACCGACCAGATCACGTTCTCGACCCGGGAGTTGGGCGCGTCGCCGAGCAGCGTGTCCCAGACCTGGTCGAGGGGTACGGCGAGCGCGCCGTACGCCATGGACAGGGCGCACAGCGCGAGGAGCGCCGCACCGGAGAGCGCGAGCAGTATGACTGCGCGGGGGCCTTTCGCCGCCCGGACCGCTGAGGTCCCCACGTCAACTTCCTTTGATGAGGCTTACCTTAACCAAGCGTAGGGCGAGACGGCCCGGCATCCCACCCCTTGGTGAACCATGTGGTCCCCCTGTGAATTAGGTAACCCTTACCTTAGTATGTCGCCGACCCCCGGCCCAGGGCCGGGACCGACCCGCTGGGGAGGCACGCTGCTGTGTGCGGTTCCGAAGAAGTCCTGACCTACTGGCGACGGATACTCACACCGCTCCCGCTGGAGACATCCCTGCCCACCGACCGGCCCCATCCCGCGCGGCCCGCCCCGGAACGGCACACCCGCACTCTGGCCGATGTCCCCGAAGCCGCCGACCCCGTACTGCTCGCGGCGTTCATCGCCCTGCTCCACCGCTACACCGGCGCCTCCGACCTCACCGTCGGCCACGACGGGCTACCGGTGCGGGTGTCCGTCGACCACGACCCCACCTTCCAGGAACTGGTGCGGCGGGTGACGGAGGCCTGGGAGGAGGCGGAGACCTACCGGGTGCCCGCCGAGCTGCTCATCGACGAACTGCACCCCCGGCCGACGCGGGGCGGGGGCCTGTTCTTCAACACGGCCTTCGCAACGGCCGCCCGGCCCGTCGGGGATCTGCCCGCTCCGGTCGACGTGGTGCTGGAGGTACGCGAGGGCGCGGCGCGGGCGTCGTACGACCCCCGCCTGTTCGACGGCACCACCGTCGAGCGGCTGCTCGGCCACTACCGGACCCTCCTCGCCGACGCACTGGCCCGCCCCGACACCCCTGTTGCCCGGCTCGGCCTGATGAGCCCGGAAGAGGACCGGCAGGTCGTCGTCGACTGGAACGCCACCGAGCACACGGTGCCGCCGCACACCTGGCCCGCGATGTTCGCCGAGCAGGTACGGCTGCGCCCCGACGCAGTCGCCCTGGTCTTCGAGGACGAGGAACTCACCTACGCCGAGCTGGACGAGCGGGCCAACCGGCTCGCGCACGCCCTCATCGCGCGCGGCGCAGGACCCGAACGCATCGTCGCGCTGGCGCTGCCGCGCTCCACCGACCTGATCGTCGCCGAGGTCGCCGTCCTCAAGTCCGGCGCCGCCTATCTGCCGATCGACCACGACTACCCGGTGGACCGCATCGCCTACATGCTCGGCGACGCCGCCCCCGTCTGCATGGTGACCACCGAGGAGACCGCGCGGGAACTCCCCGAGCGGGACGGCATGACCCTGCTCGCACTCGACTCACCCGATACGGCGGCGGAGTTGGCCGAGCAACCGGCCCACGACCCCGATGCGCCCGTCTCCGTCCTGAACGCCGCCTACGTCATCTACACCTCGGGCTCCACCGGACGCCCCAAGGGCGTCGTCCTGGCCCACAGCGGCGTGGCGAAGCTCGTCGCCACGCAGACCGAGCGGTTCGGCATCGGGCCGCACAGCCGGGTGCTGCAGTTCGCCTCGCCCAGCTTCGACGTCGCGTTCTGGGACCTGTGCCTCGGACTGCTCTCCGGCGGCCGGCTGGTCGTCGTACCGGCCGAACGACGGGTGCCCGGCGCCCCGCTCGCCGACTACGCGAACGCCCACGGCATCACGTTCATGATTCTTCCGCCGGCGCTGCTCGCCGCCATGCCCGACGACGTACGGCTGCCGCCCGCGGCCACGCTGCTGGCGGGCACCGAGCGGGTGTCGCCGGAGCTGGTGGGCCGTTACGCGCGCGGGCGGATGATGTTCAACGCGTACGGCCCCACGGAGGCCACCACCAACTCCACCCTCGGGCTGTGCGATCCGGACATCCCGGCGGGGTCGGTCGTGCCGATCGGCGTTCCCGACCCGGGCACGCGCGCGTACGTCCTCGACGCGTTCCTCCGGCCGGTTCCCGCCGGTGTCACGGGCGAGCTGTATCTCGGGGGAGCGGGCCTCGCGCGGGGCTATCTGGGCCGCCCCGACCTGACCGCCGAGCGGTTCGTCGCCGACCCCTTCGGCGCGCCCGGCGAACGGCTCTACCGCACCGGCGACCTGGTCCGCTGGAAGGCCGACGGACGGCTGGAGTTCCTCGGCCGCGCCGACACCCAGGTCAAGATCCGCGGCTTTCGCATCGAGCCCGGCGAGATCGAGTCCGTGCTGCGCGGCCACCCGGCCGTCGACCAGGTCACGGTGGTCGCCCGCGAGGACCGCCCCGGCGACCGGCGGCTCGCAGCGTACGTCGTGCCCGCGCTCGACGCTCCGGACGACCGTGTGGCGGAGTGGAAGCAGGTCCACGAACTCCTCTACAGCGCCGCCGGTTCGGAGGGCTTCCGGGAGAACTTCGCGGGCTGGAACAGCATGTACGACGGGCTCCCCATCCCCGTCGAGGAGATGCGGGAGTGGCGGGACGCGACCATCGAGCGCATCCGTGAACTCGGTTCACAAAGGCGTGTGTTGGAGATCGGCGTCGGCAGCGGCCTGATCCTGTCCCGGATCGCGCCCGACTGCGAGGCGTACTGGGGCACCGACCTCTCGGCCGAGGCGATCGGGGCGCTGCGCGCCCAGGTGGACATCACCGGGGTCGAACTGCGCGCGCAGCCCGCGCACGACACGACCGGGCTGCCCGTCGGCTACTTCGACACCGTCGTCCTCAACTCCGTGGCCCAGTACTTCCCGAGCGCGGAGTACCTCACCGACGTCCTGCGCAAGGTGTCCGAACTCCTCGCCCCCGGCGGGCGGATCTTCGTCGGCGACGTCCGCAATCTGCGGCTGCTGCGCACCCTGCGCGCCGCCGTCGAGACGCGGCGGGCCGTCTCCGAGGACAAGAGCGCCCTGCGCGCGGCCGTCGAGCAGTCGGTGCGGTGGGAGGGCGAGCTGCTCCTCGACCCGGACTTCTTCGCCGCGCTCGACGGCTTCGACGCCGACATCCGGATCAAGCGGGCCGCCCACCACAACGAGCTGAGCCGGTACCGGTACGACGTGGTCCTGCGTCCCGGAGCAGCCGCGCCCGGGATGCCGGAGGAGCAGGCGGTGCACTGGGCCGCCGTCGGCGGCCTCACCGGCCTGGCCGGGCTGCTGGCCGAGGGGCCACGGAGGCTGCGGGTCACCGGCGTGCCCAACGCCCGTCTCGCCGACGACCTGGCCGACCTGCGGCGGCTGGAGGGCAGCAGCCAGGAGGCGGCATCCGGCGTCGACCCCGAGGACGTCCACGCCCTGGCCGCCGAGCACGGCTACGCCGCGGCCCTCACCTGGAACGGCGCCGCAGACGACGGCGCGTTCGACGTGGTCCTCGCCCTCGACGGCGCGCTCTCCGGGCTGTACCGAACCGCCGAGGCGTACCCGCACGCGAACCGCCCCGCCCCCTTCCGCGACGTGCAGGCCCTGATGCGGACCCTGCGCTCGTACGCCGCCGAGTGGCTGCCCGACTACATGGTCCCGTCGGCCTTCGTCCCGCTGCACGCACTGCCGGTCACCCCCAGCGGCAAGATCGACGCCAAGGCGCTGCCCGTCCCGGACCGCTCGGCGATGAGCTCGGGCCGTCCGCCGCGCACCGCCCGCGAGAAACTGCTGTGCGGGCTGTACGCCGGCGTGCTCGGGCTGGACTCGGTGACGGCCGAGGACGACTTCCTCGCCCTCGGCGGTGACAGCATCACCGCCATCCAGCTGCTGGTCCGGGCGCGAGAGGCGGGGCTCAGGCTCACCACCCGTGACGTGTTCCGGCACCGCACGGTCGAGGCCCTCGCGAAGGCGGCCGTCGATCGCACCGACGAGCACACCGCCGACCTCCCGCTGGTGGAGGTCGACGCGGCCGAACTCGCCGAGATCCAGGGCACGCGGCCGCTCGCCGTCGAGGAGCTGCTCCCGCTCACCCCGCTTCAGCAGGGCTTCTTCTTCCATGCGGTCCAAGCGCTGAGCGGCGGCCCGGACGGTGACGCCTACGTCGTACAGCAGGTGCTCGACCTGGCAGGACCGGTCGACGGCCCCACCCTGCGCCGCGCCGCACAGCACCTGCTGGACCGGCACGCGCCGCTTCGAGCCGCCTTCCGCCAGGGCCCGGACGGCACGCCGGTGCAGATCATCACCCGGGGCGCCGAACTGCCGTGGCGGGAAGTCGACCTGTCGGCACAGGACGGCGAGGTCCGCGAGTCGCTGGGTGAGGCGGTGGCCGCCGACGAGCGAGCCAAGGGGTTCGACCTGGCGGCGCCCCCACTGCTGCGCTGCGCGCTGATCCGGCTCGGGGAACACCGCAGCCGACTGGTCCTGACGTTCCATCACATCGTCGCCGACGGCTGGTCATTGCCCGTCCTGCACCGCGAACTGATGGCCGCCTACGGCAACGACACGCCTCCGCTCGCCGACGTCACCCCCTACCGCTCCTTCCTGCGCCGCCTCGCGGAGCAGGACCGTGACGCGGCCCGCGACGCCTGGCGCACCGCCCTCGCCGGGCTCGACGAGCCGACCCGGCTGGTCGACGCCCCGGGCACGTCAGCGCCGGTGCGGCCGGCGCACGTCCGCGTGGAGCTGCCCGAGTCGACCACCGCGCGCCTCACCGAGCGGGCCCGCGCCCACGGAGTCACCCTCGGCACGGTGGTCCAGGCCGCCTGGGGGCTGCTGCTGGGCAGGCTCACGGGCCGGGGCGACGTGGTGTTCGGCACAACGGTCTCGGGCCGGGACAGCGAGGTCGAGGGCATCGCCTCGATGGTGGGCCTGTTCATCAACACCCTGCCGACCCGCCTGCGTTGGTCGCCGGGCGAGCCGCTCGGGGACCTCCTTGTCCGCCTCCAGGAGGAGCAGGCTCGGCTGCTCGACCACCAGCATCTCGGCCTCGCGGAGATCCAGCGGCTGGCCGGGCACGCGGGCGGCGGCGAACTCTTCGACACCCTCGTGGTCTTCGAGAACTACCCCGCCGAGACCGACCTCCGCGACCCCTCGGGCAGCATCCGGATCACCGGCGACGCGTTCCACGACGCCGTCCACTATCCGCTCGCCCTCGTCGTCAAGCCCGGCCGACGACTGGACCTGCGCCTCAAGCACCACGAGGAACGGCTGGACGCCGACGCCGTGCGCGCACTCGGCGACCGGCTCGCCCGCATCCTGGAGGCGATCGCCGACGACCCGGCGAACCCCGCAGCCTCCGTCGAGCTGCTGTCGCCCGACGAGGCCCTGCAGGCCCACCCCACCGGCGAGGAGCGCCCCGTCCCGGAGACCACCCTGTCCGAGGCGTTCGCGGCACAGGCCTCCCGCACCCCGGACGCGACCGCCGTCGTGTTCGAGGACGAGCGGCTGACGTATGCCGAACTCGACGCCCGCGCGGAGGCGTTGGCTGACCGGCTGCGCGGTCGCGGCGCGGGTCCGGGGGCGTTTGTCGCGGTCGCGGTCCCACGGTCGGCGGAGCTGATGGTCGCGCTGATCGGCGTACTGAAGTCGGGTGCCGCCTATCTGCCGGTGGACCTGGACTACCCGGCGGACCGGGTGGCCCACATGCTCGCCGACTCCGGCGCCACGACGGTGGTCACGCTGACCGCGACGGCCGACCGACTGCCGGAGACGGGCCCCTCGGTGCTGCTTCTGGATGCCCCGTCGGAGGACGCGGAGCCCGTCACCGGGCGCGGGGCCCGCCCCGACGACCCCGCCTACCTCATCTACACCTCCGGCTCGACCGGCCTGCCCAAGGGCGTGGTCGTCACCCACCGCGCCATCGTCAACCGGCTCGCGTGGATGCAGGGCGCGTACGGGCTGCGCGCCGACGACCGGGTGCTGCAGAAGACGCCGTCCAGCTTCGACGTGTCCGTGTGGGAGTTCTTCTGGCCGCTCCTCGAAGGCGCGGCCGTGGTCCTCGCCCGGTCGGACGGCCACCGCGACCCGGCGTATCTCGCCGAACTCGTCCGCCGACAGGGCATCACCACCATGCACTTCGTGCCGTCGATGCTGGAGGCGTTCCTGCAGTCGGACGACGTGACCGGTGACCCCTCCTGGGCGGCCGCCCTGCGCCGCGTGCTGAGCAGCGGTGAGGCGCTGCCCGTCGAAGCCGCGCGCCGCTGGCACGCCCTGACCGGCGTACCGCTGCACAACCTGTACGGCCCGACCGAGGCCGCCGTCGACGTCACCTACCACCCGTACGGCGACGACGAGGGCACGACCGTGCCCATCGGGCGGCCCGTGTGGAACACCGGCCTGCGGGTGCTGGACTCCTGCCTGCGGCCGGTTCCCGACGGGGTTCCGGGCGAGCTGTATCTGACGGGCGTGCAACTCGCCCGCGGCTACCACGGCCGCCCGGCGCTGACCGCCGAGCGGTTCACGGCCGACCCCTACGGCCCGCCCGGCACCCGCATGTACCGCACCGGCGATCTGGTGCGGCGCCGCGCGGACGGGGTGATCGAGTACCTGGGCCGCACCGACCGGCAGGTCAAGCTGCGCGGCAACCGCATCGAACTCGGCGAGATCGAGGCGGCGTTGGCGCGCCTGCCCGAGGTGGCACAGGCCGCCGTGACGGTACGGGACGACGCGCTCGTCGCCTACGTGGTGCCGCAGGCCGGTGCCGCCCCGGACGCCACCGCACTGCGCGACGCCCTGTCCGGCACCCTCCCCGCCCCCCTGGTCCCCGGCGCCTACGTCGTCCTCGACGCCCTGCCGCTCACCCCCAGCGGCAAGCTGGACCGGGCGGCGCTGCCCGCACCCCGGGCCGTACGGGCCGCCGCCCGCGACCCGCGCACCCCGCGCGAACAACTGCTCACGGAGATCTTCGCCGCCGTACTCAAGCTCACGGACGTCGGCGTCGACGACGACTTCTTCCTGCTCGGCGGCGACAGCATCAGCTCCATCGCCGTCTCCAGCCGGGCCCGCCGCGCGGGCCTGGTGCTCGACCCGCGCGATGTCTTCGAGCACCGCACACCGGCGGCGCTCGCGGCGGCCGCCACCACGGCGGACGAGACGACGGTCACCGTGTCCGTGTTCGAGCTGACCGACGAGGAACGCGCCTCGGTCGAGCGACTGGCGCCGGGCCGTATCGAGGACGTATGGCCCCTCGCCCCCCTCCAGGAGGGCCTGTTCTTCCACTCCACGTACGACGACAGCTCCCTCGACGTCTACACCGTCCACGAGTCCTTCGACCTCGCCGAACGCGTGGACGCCGAGCGGCTGCGGGCCGCGACCCGCACCCTGCTCTCCCGCAACCCCAGCCTGCGCGCCGGGTTCACCAGCGAAGGACTGCGCCAGCCGGTGCAGTTCATCGTGCGGGACGCCGAGATCCCGCTGACGGAGGTGGACCTGTCCGGGCTGCCGACGGCCGAACAGGACCGGCGCATGCGGGAGTTGATGGACGAGGAGCGCTCCCGGCGCTTCGACCTGACCCGCCCGCTGCTGTTCCGGATGCTGCTGGTCCGGCTCGGCGACGCACGCGGCGACCGGCTCGTCATCGGCCGCCATCTGATCCTGTGGGACGGCTGGTCCGCCTGGCTGTTCCTGGACCAGCTGTTCGCCCTGTACGACAGCGGCGGCGACCCGGCCGGTCTGGCCCGCCCCGGCTCCTACCGCGACTACCTCACCTGGCTGGAGCGGCAGGACGACACCGACGCGACCCGCGCGTGGCGCGCCGCGCTGGCCGGTTTCGACGAGCCCACGCTGCTGGCGCCCGCCGTCGACGACCGGGGCCTGGAGCCGGTGATCCCGGAGCACCTCGACGCCGTCCTCGACCCGGAGGCCGCCGAACGGCTGCGCGACACCGCCCGCCGCCACGGCCTCACCCTCAACACGGTGCTCAACGCCGCCTGGGGCCTGGTCCTCGCGAGTGCGACCGGCCGTACGGACATCGTGTTCGGTACGACGGTGGCGGGCCGGCCGAGCGAGGTGCCGGACGTCGAGAACGTCATCGGCATGTTCCTCAACACCGTGCCCGCGCGCATCGCCTTCGACCCGCGCGAGCCGGTGCTCGACCTGCTGCGCCGCATCCAGGGCGAGCGGCTGGAGCTGATGCGGCACGAGTACCTCGGTCTGGGCGTCCTGCAGGCCGAGACCGGCCACCGGCGGCTGTTCGACACGCTGTTCGTGCTGCGCAACGCCGACACCGACGAACGGCTCGCCGAGCTGCGCGACCGGCACGGGGCGACGGCGGTCGCCAACGTGGACGCCACGCACTACCCGGCCAACCTGGTCGTCACCCCGGGCGCCCAGGTCCGCGTCACCCTCGCCTACCGCCCGGACGTGCTGGACGACGCGCACGCGCGCAGCCTGCTGGACCGCTTCGTGCTCCTGGTGGACCGGCTGGTGGCCGACCCCGCCACGCCCGTCGGCTCGCTGGACCCGCTGCTGCCCGCCGAGGCCACCGCACTGGCCCGAGAGGAGGCCGAAAACCGGCAGCCGGTGCCGCACGAGACGGTCGCGGACATGCTGGCCGCCCAGGCCACCCGCACCCCGGACGCGACGGCCCTCGTCTTCGGCGCGCAGACCGTGACGTACGCCGAACTCGACGCCCGCTGCAACCGGATGGCCCGGCTGCTGATCGCGCGCGGGGCAGGTCCCGAGCAGGTCGTCGCGCTGGGCCTGCCGCGGTCGATCGACATGGTGGTGGCGCTGTTCGCGGTGCTGCGCACGGGTGCCGCCTACCTGCCGCTGGAGCTGGACCATCCGGCCGAGCGGCTGTCGCTGATGCTGGCCGACGCCCGCCCGCTGCTCCTGCTGTCGACGAAGGCGGTGTCGCGGACGCTGACGGGCGTCACCCCGCGCGTCCTGCTCGACGACCCGGAGGTGGCGGCGGAACTCGCGGGTCTGCCCGCAGATCCCGTGCACCGGACCTTCAGCCTGGACCACCCCGCCTACGTCATCTACACGTCCGGCTCCACGGGCCGCCCCAAGGGCGTGGTCACGCCGTACGTCGGGCTGACGAACATGCAGCTCAACCACCAGAAGGAGATCTTCGCCCCGGCGATCGCGTCCGCGGGCGGGCGGCGGCTGCGCATCGCGCACACCGTGTCGTTCGCGTTCGACATGTCCTGGGAAGAGCTGCTGTGGCTCGTCGAGGGCCACGAGGTGCACGTCTGCGACGAGGAACTGCGGCGTGACGCCACCGCGCTGGTGGCGTACTGCGAGGAGCACCGCGTCGACGTGGTGAACGTGACCCCCACGTACGCCCATCTCCTCATCGAGGAGGGCCTGCTGGAGGGGCACCGCCCGCCGCTGGTGCTGCTCGGCGGCGAGGCGGTCACCGAGACGGTGTGGAACACGCTGCGGGACACGGAGGGGACGTACGGCTACAACCTGTACGGACCCACCGAGTACACGATCAACACCCTCGGCGGCGGCACCCACGACAGCGCCACCCCGACCGTGGGCCGCCCGATCCGTGCCACCCGCGCCCGCATCCTCGACACCTGGCTGCGGCCGGTGCCGGACGGTGTGGCCGGCGAGCTGTACATCGCGGGCGTGGGCCTCGCCCGCGGCTACCTCGACCGGCCCGGCCTGACGGCCGAGCGGTTCGTGGCCGACCCGTACGGGCGTCCGGGCGAGCGCATGTACCGCACGGGCGACCTGGTGCGGCGCCGCCCGGACGGCAACCTGGACTTCCTCGGCCGTACCGACGACCAGGTCAAGATCCGCGGCCACCGGGTGGAGCTCGGCGAGATCGAGACGGTGCTCGCTCAGCACCCCGAGGTCTCCCAGGCCGCCGTCCTCGCCCGCGACGACGCCTCCGCCCCCGGCACCAAGCGGCTGGTGGGGTACGTCGTCCCGGCGGAACCCGACGCGGAGGCTCTTCAGGCGGCCGAGCGGGAGCAGATCGGCGAGTGGCGGGAGATCTACTCGGCCGAGTACACCGAGATCGGCACGGCCGTCTTCAGCGAGGGCTTCGCGGGCTGGGACAGCTCCTACGACGGCGAGCCCATCCCCCTTGAGCACATGCGCGAGTGGCGCGAGGCCACCGTGGAGCGCATCCGCGAGCTGCGGCCGCGACGCATCCTCGAGATCGGCGTCGGCTCCGGTCTGCTGATGTCGCGGCTCGCCCCGGACGCCGAGTCCTACTGGGCGACGGACTTCGCGGCGCCCGTGATCCGCAAGCTCGGCGAGGACCTGAAGGCCGACCCGGAGCTGGCCCGGAAGGTGGAACTTCGCTGCCAAGCCGCCGAGGTGACGGACGGTCTGCCGACCGGCTTCCTCGACACGATCGTCATCAACTCCGTCGTGCAGTACTTCCCGAGCCTGGACCATCTGCGCAAGGTGATCCGGGGCGCGATGGGGCTGCTCGCGCCTGGCGGTGCCCTGTTCCTCGGTGACGTTCGCGATCTGCGGCAGGCCCGCGTGTTCCAGACGGGCATCCAGCTGGCCCGCGCGGGCGCGGAAGCCGATCCGGAGGCGCTGCGCCGGGCCGTGGACCGGGGGCTCGCCCTGGAGAAGGAACTCCTCGTCGACCCCGACTGGTTCAGCACCCTCGGCGTCGGCGTCGAACTGCGTACCAAGGCCGGCCGACACCAGAACGAGCTGACGCGGTACCGGTACGACGTGGTGCTGTACGAGGGCGCAGGCGCCGTCCCGGTGGACGACGCTCCCGTGCTCGACTGGACCGGCACGGGCGACCTCGTCGCCCGCCTGGACGGCGCGGAACAGCTCCGGGTCCGCCGCATACCGGACGCGCGAACGGCGGACGACCTCGCGGCGATGCGGGCGATGGACGCCGGACGGCTGCCCGGCCCGGCTGCGGCGGGCGAGGAGCCCGAGCACCTGCGGCGGCTGGGGGAGTCGTACGGCTACCGGGTCCTGACCACCTGGTCCGACGAACCGGGCTGCTTCGACGCGGTGTTCGTCCGCGGCACGGAACCCCGGCGCACCGTGGGCCTGCACCGCCCCCTCCCGGACCGTGGCACCGCTCCGTACGCCAACACCCCCACCGCCACCCGCGGTAACGGCGCGCTCGTACGACGGCTGCGCGAGGACCTGGGACAGCGGCTGCCCGGCTATATGGTCCCCCCCGCCTTCGTGGTCCTGCCACGGCTGCCGATGAACGACAACGGCAAGCTCGACGTACGGGCCCTGCCGGACGCCGAGCCCGCGGTGGCCCTGTCGGAGGGGCGCGGGCCGCGCACGCCCGTCGAGGAGGTGCTGTGCCGTCTGTTCGCCGAGGTGCTCGGGCTGCCCCGCACCGGCGCGGAGGACAACTTCTTCGACCTGGGCGGCCATTCGCTGCTGGCCACCCGACTGATCAGCCGGGCCCGCACCGAACTGGGCGCGGAGCTGGCGATCCGCGACCTGTTCGAGGCCCCGACGCCCGAGACGCTGGCGCTGCGCGCGGAGGCCGGACGGCCCGCCCGCCCGGTCCTCATCCCCGCGACGGAGCGGCCCGCGCGCATCCCGCTGTCGGCGGCCCAGCGGCGGCTGTGGCTGGTCGAGCGGATCACCGGCGACGGGGTCGCGTACAACTTCCCGCTGGTCTTCCGGCTCCGCGGCACGCTGGACCTCGACGCCCTGCGGAGCGCGCTGTGGGACGTGACCGACCGTCATGAGGCCTTGCGCACCCGCTTCCTGGTGGAGGACGGCGAGCCGTACCAGTGGATCGCGGCGGCCGGTCAGGCCGAGCCCGAGTTCCGCGTCACCGACTGCACCGAGGAGGAGCTGGCCGCGCGGATCGAGGCCGCCCAGCGCCGTCCCTTCGACCTGAGCGTCGAACTTCCGGTACGGGCAGAGGTGTTGCGACTCGGCGTCGAGGACTCGGTGGTGGCGCTGGTGCTGCACCACATCACCACCGACGAGTGGTCCGACCGGCCGTTCCTGGCCGACCTGAACCACGCCTACGCGGCCCGCACTGCCGGGCGGGAGCCGGACTGGGCGCCGCTGCCGGTGCAGTACGCCGACTACACGCTGTGGCAGGAAGCCCTGCTCGCCGAGGTGGGCGAGCGGCAGCTCGACTTCTGGACACGCACACTGCGCGATCTGCCCGAGCAGATCGCGCTGCCCCTGGACCGCCCGGGTGCGGCCCGGACCACCGGCCGGGGTGCCGTCGTGCGCAGGGCGGTGCCGGACATGACCGGGGCCGCGCTGCGGGACCTGGCCGCCACCCATCAGGCCAGCATGTTCATGCTGTTCCAGGCGGCGACGGCGGCACTGCTGCACCGGCTCGGCGCGGGGGAGGACATCCCGCTCGGCGCGCCGATCGCGGGCCGCACCGACAGCGCGGTGGACGACCTGGTCGGCTTCTTCGTCAACACGCTGGTGCTGCGCACGGACCTGTCCGGTGACCCGTCCTTCGCCGAACTCCTGGACCGCGTGAAGGAGTCGGCGCTCGCCGCCTTCGAGCACCAGGACGTGCCGTTCGACCGGGTGGTGGACGCGGTCAACCCGGTCCGGGTCGCCGACCGCAACCCGCTGTTCCAGGTGATGCTCGGCTACCACCACCGCCCCGACGGCGACCCCGATCTGTTCGGACTGCCGACCGAGTGGTTCGACATGGACACCGGCATGGCCAAGTTCGACCTGGACTTCACCTTCGTCGACCATGGCGCCGGACGCGACATGGCGCTGCTGCTGGAGTACGCCACCGACCTCACCGACACCGAGACCGCGGCCGCGCTGGCCGAGCGGCTGCTCGGCCTGCTGGAGCAGATCGCCCGGGACCCGGCACGGCCGGTGAACACGCTGCGCGTCCTGACCGACGAGGAGGAGTCGGCCGCCGCGACCGAGTGGAACGACACGGCCCGGCCGCTGGAGACCCGCACCGTCCCGGAGATCTTCGACGACGTCGTACGGGACCGCCCCGACGCCCCGGCCCTGGTCACCGGCGAGACCCGGCTGACCTTCCGGGAACTGTCCGAGCATGTGGACGCCGTGGCGCGGCTGCTGTCGCACCGGGGCGCCGGTGCCGAGACGGTGGTCGGGCTGGCCCTGCCCCGTGCCCTCATGGTCCCGGCGATCCTCGGTGTGCTGAAGTCCGGGGCTGCCTATCTGCCGCTGGATCCCGAGTACCCGGCCGAACGGCTTGAGTTCATGCTGCGGGACGCGGCACCGCTGTGCGTGCTCACCACGACGGCCCTCGCGTCGAGGCTGCCGGACGGCTACGCGCCGGTGCTGCTGGACGACCTCGACCTGCGAGCGGGCGAGGATGCCACGGCACCGGCCCCGCCCGCCCTCTCGAACACCGCGTACGTCATCTTCACCTCCGGTTCCACCGGCAGACCGAAGGGCGTCGTCGGCACCCACCGCGGCCTGAGCAACTTCATCGCCGCGCACCGCGACGACCTGATCGGTCCGGCGGAACGGGCCGCGGGACGGTCCGGGCTGCGGGCCGTGCACGCCGCGTCATTCAGCTTCGACGGCTCGTGGGAGCCGCTGATCTGGCTGCTGGCCGGCCACGAGCTGCACGTGACCGACGAGGCCACCATGGCCGACCCTGCCGCACTGCTGACGTATCTGGGCCGGGAGCGGATCGACTTCCTCGACGTCACGCCCACCTATCTGCGCGAGCTGATCCACCACGGCCTCCTGGAGCCCGGCGGCCACATCCCCGGTGTGATCGCCGTGGGCGGCGAGGCGACCCCCGCGCCGCTGTGGGAACGGCTGTGTGCCCTGCCCGGGGTGCAGGTCCACGACCTGTACGGCCCCACCGAGTGCGCGGTCGACGCCTACGGCTGGCACGACGACGCCTCCGGCCGGTGGGCCGCGCCGCTCGACAACATCCGCGCCCACGTCCTCGACCGCGCTCTGCGGCCGGTGCCGGTGGGAGTGACGGGCGAGCTGTACCTGGCGGGCGAGGGCCTGGCCCGCGGCTACCTGAACCGGCCCGGACTGACCGCCGAGCGGTTCACCGCCGACCCCTTCGGGGCGCCCGGCAGCCGCATGTACCGCACGGGCGACCTCGCCCGGCGGCGCCGTGACGGCTCGCTGGAGTTTCTGGGGCGGGCCGACAGCCAGGTCAAGCTACGTGGCTTCCGCATCGAACTCGGGGAGATCGAGGCGCTGCTCGCCGACCACCCGGGCGTGGCGACAGCCGCGGTCGTCGTCCGCGAGGACACCCCGGGCGTGCGCAGGCTCGTGGCGTACGTCCTCCCGGTCGGCGACCGTACGCCGGACCCGTCCGACCTGCGCGCGCGTGCGGCGTCCGCGCTGCCCTCGCACATGGTGCCGGCGGCCTTCGTCACGGTGCCCGCTCTGCCGCGCACCGTCAGCGGCAAGCTCGACGAGAAGGCGCTGCCCGCACCTGACTTCGCCGCCCTCACCTCGGGACGCAGGCCCCGCACACCACGCGAGGACCTGCTGTGCGAGGCGTTCGCTGCGGTCCTCGACGTGCCCGAGGTGGGCATCGACGACGACTTCTTCGCCCTGGGCGGCCACTCGCTGCTGGCCATGCGGCTGACCGCCCGCATCCGCGCGGTGCTCTGCGCCGAGGTGTCGCTGCGCACGGTGTTCGACGCGCCCACGGTCGCCCGGCTCGCCGAGCGGCTGACGGCGGACGGCACGACGGAGGCCGCCACCCGCCCGGCGCTGACGGTCCGCCCGCGCCCCGAGCGGCTGCCGCTGTCGTCGGCCCAGCAGCGGCTGTGGGTGCTGTACCAGGTGGAGGGCCCCAGCGCGACGTACAACATCCCCTCGGCCTGGCGGCTGACCGGAGCGCTGGACGTCGAGGCGTTGCGGGCCGCGGTTCACGATCTCGTCGTACGGCACGAGACGCTGCGCACCGTCTTCCCCGACGAGGAGGGCCGCGCCTTCCAGCGGGTGCTGGCCCCGGACGAGGTCCGCATCCCCTTCGATGTGGAGGACACGGACGAGGAGCAGCTCGCCCAGCGGCTGACGCAGGCCGGGGCGTACGGCTTCGAGCTGGACCGCGAACCCCCGCTGCGCGTCCATGTGTTCCGCACCGGCGAGGACGAGTGGACCCTGCTGCTCCTGCTGCACCACATCGCCGGTGACGAGTGGTCGGAGGTGCCCCTCAACCGGGACCTGGCCCTCGCCTACGCCTCCCGAACGGCCGGGCGCGCCCCGGACTGGGCACCGCTGCCCATCCAGTACGCCGACTACACGCTATGGCAGGAGCGGCTGCTCGCCGAGGTCAGCGAGCGTCAGATCGCCTACTGGCGGCAGGCGCTGGCCGGTCTGCCCGAGGAGCTGGCGCTGCCCGCCGACCGGCCCCGGCCACTGGAGGCCGGCTACCGGGGCGGCTCCGCCGACCTCTCCCTCGACGCCGAACTGGCCGCAGACCTGCACCGGTTGGCCCGGGACAACGGCGTCAGCGTGTTCATGGTGCTCCAGGCCGCCGTGGCGACCCTGCTCACCCGGCTGGGCGCCGGGCACGACATCCCGATCGGCAGCCCGATCTCCGGGCGCACCGACGCCGCCCTGGAGGACCTGGTCGGCTTCTTCCTCAACACCCTGGTCCTGCGTACCGACACCTCCGGCGATCCCACCTTCCGGGAGCTGCTGGCCCGGGTGCGGGAGACGGACCTGGCGGCCTTCGACCACCAGGACGTGCCGTTCGAGCGGCTGGTCGAGGTGCTCAACCCGGCCCGGTCGCTGGCCCGGCACCCGCTGTTCCAGGTGATGGTGGTGTACCTGGCGTCCGGCGGCGAGGACGACACGGGGCTTCCCGGGCTGCACGCCCGCCGGGACGACGTGGTACAGACGACGGCCAAGTTCGACCTGTCCTTCGACTTCGTGGAGCGCGGCGACGGCAGCGGTGTCGACGGCGTCCTGGAGTACAGCGCCGAGTTGTTCGACCACACCACCGCGCAGTCCTTCGCCGACCGTCTGCGGCGCGTCCTGCGCGCCGTGACCGCCGACCCGGACGTCACCGTCGGGCGCGTGGACATCCTCGGCGAGGACGAGCGGGACCGCCTGGTCGGCGGCTGGCACAGCCGGCCGCTCCTCGCCGCGCCGACGACCGTCCCCGCGTTGTTCGAGTACCGGGTGCGGCAGTGCCCCGAACTGCCCGCCGTGGCCTCCGAGGGCATCGAGCTCACCTTCGCCGAGCTGAACGCCGAGGCCAACCGACTGGCCCGGCTGCTGGTCGCACACGGGGCAGGCCCGGAGCGGTTCGTGGCACTGGCCCTGCCCCGCACCGCGCGGTTCCTGGTGGCCGTCCTCGCGGTGCACAAGGCGGGGGCCGCCTATCTGCCGCTCGACCCCGACGCACCGGCCGAGCGCACGGCCGACGTCCTCGACGACGCCCGTCCGGTGCTCACCCTCACCACCCGCGACCTCGCGGGTGCCCTGCCCGCGGGAGGTGAGGTGCTGGCGCTGGACGAGCCCGCGGTGAAGGAGCGGATCGCCGCCCACGATCCGGCCGACCTCACCGACGCCGAGCGGACCGCCCCACTGTCGCCCGCTCATCCGGCATACGTCATCTACACCTCCGGCTCCACCGGCCGCCCCAAGGGCGTCGTGGTCACCCACGGCACCCTCGGCAACCTGTTCCGCAGCCACCGCGAGACGCTGTACACCCCGGCGACCCACGCCACCGGGAGGCGGCACTTGCGGGCCGGGCACGCCTGGTCCTTCTTCTTCGACGCCTCCTGGCAGCCGCAGTTGTGGCTGCTGGACGGGCACTGCGTCCACATCGTCTCCGAGGAGGTCCAGCGCGATCCCGAACTCCTTGCCGCGGCCGTGGTGGAGCACCGCTTCGACTTCCTGGAGGTCACGCCGTCGTTCTTCGCGCAGATGGCCGACAGCGGCCTCCTGGACGGGGACGACTGCCCCCTCGCGGTCGTCGGCGTCGGCGGTGAGGCCGTCCCGGTCGCGCTGTGGCGGCGGCTGGCGGCGCTGCGCGGCACCGAGGCGTTCAACCTCTACGGTCCGACCGAGTCCACCGTGGACGCCCTTGTCGTGCGCGTCCGCGACAGCGAATGCCCGCTCGTGGGACGGCCGGTGACCGGCACCCGCGCCTACGTGCTGGACGACCTGCTGCAACCGGTACCGCCCGGCGTCACCGGCGAGCTGTACCTTGCGGGCGGCGGCCTGGCCCGCGGCTATCTGGGCGCTCCCGCCCTGACGGCCGAGCGGTTCGTGGCCGACCCGTTCGGCGCGCCGGGCACGCGGCTGTACCGCACCGGCGACCTGGCCCGCTGGACCGCCGACGGCCGCATCGACTACCTCGGCCGGGCCGACGACCAGGTCAAGATCCGCGGCTTCCGCATCGAACCGGCCGAGATCGAGTCCGCGCTCACCGGCCATCCCGCCGTCGCTCAGGCGCTGGTGACGGTACGTCAGGAAGGTCCGCGCAAGCAGCTCGTGGCGTACGTGATCCCGGTCCCGGGCTCAACACCGGACCCGGCCGCGCTGCGCGCCCACGTCGCCGCCCGGCTCCCGGACCACATGGTCCCCGCGGCCGTCGTACCCCTGGACCGGTTCCCGCAGCTGGCGAACGGCAAGCTGGACCGGGCCGCCCTGCCCGCGCCCGACTTCTCCGCCCTGTCGTCCGGCCGCGCGCCCGCCACTCCCATGGAGAAGGCGCTCTGCGCGGTCTTCGCCGAGGTGCTGGGGCTCGAACAGGTCGGCGTGGACGACGACTTCTTCACCCTGGGCGGCGACAGCATCGTCGCGATGCAGCTCGTCGGCCGGGCCCGGGCGGCGGGCGCGCGGATCACTCCGCGTCTCGTCTTCCGGCACCGTACGGTCGCCGCGCTCAGCACGGTCGCCGAGTCCGCCGACAGCGCCGCACCGCGCCCGGAGGACGACGGCACCGGCACCGTGCCGCTCACCCCGGTGATGCACTGGCTGCGCGAACTGGGCGGCCCCTTCTCGACGTACCACCAGGCCGCGCTCGTCCGTACGCCCGCGGAACTGGACCTGCCCGGTCTGACCGCCGTGCTCCAGGCACTGGCCGACCGGCACGACCTGCTGCGGGCCACCCTGGTGCGGCCGTCGCGCGACGACACCGAGGACTGGTCACTGCACGTCCCGTTCGTCGGGGCGGTCGACGCCGCCGGGTGGATCGACCGGGTGGACGTGGCCGGGCTCGACGCCGAGGCGCTGGGCGAGGCCGTGCGCGAGCACGCGCACGCGGCCCGGGCGCTGCTGGACCCGGACGAGGGCGCGATGGTGCGGGCCGTGTGGTTCGACGCGGGCGACGCGCCCGGACGGCTGCTGCTGATGGCCCACCACCTGGTGGTGGACGGCGTGTCGTGGCGGGTGCTGCTGCCGGACCTGGCGGCGGCCTGGCAGGACGTCTCCGCCGGGCGGCCGGTACGGCTCGAACCGGTGGACACGTCATTCGCCCGCTGGTCGCGGCTGCTGTCCGAACTGGCCCAAGATCCCGCGCGCGAGGCGGAGCTGCCCGTGTGGACGGCCGTCCTGGACGGCGGCAGCGAACCCTTCCCTCTCGTACGGGCCTTGGATCCGGACCTGGACACGACCGAGACCCAGCGCGAGGTGATCACGCGGCTGCCTGCCGAGCCCACCGGGCCACTGCTGTCGACCGTGCCCGCCGCGTTCGGCGCCGGCGTCAACGACGTGCTGCTCACCGGTCTCGCCCTGGCCTTCGCCGACTGGCGGCGGCGCGGCGGCGGAACCGACACCTCCGTCCTGGTCGACCTGGAGGGCCACGGCCGCGAGGAGGAGCTGGGCGGCGACGGCGTCGACCTCTCCCGCACGGTGGGCTGGTTCACCAGCGTCTTCCCGGTCCGCCTCGATCCGGGCCCGATCGACCTGGCCGAGGCCTTCGCGGGCGGCCCCGCGGCCGAGGAAGCGGTACGCCGGGTCCGCGAGCACCTGGCCTCGCTCCCCGCGAACGGCGTCGGCTACGGCATGCTGCGCCACCTCAACCCCCGTACCCGCGAGGTACTGGCGGTCCGAGAACCGGCCCGCGTCGAGTTCAACTACCTCGGCCGGTTCGGTATCCCGGAGGAGACGGACTGGTCGTACGCGCCCGAGGAGGACGCGGCCGACATCGGACCGGAGGCCGCGATGCGTGAGGGCCACGCGCTGAGCATCAACGTGGTGACCGAGGACCGGGCGGACGGGCCGGTGCTGGCCGCCCACTGGTCCTATCTGGAAGGTCTGCTGCCGCGCGAGACGGTCGAGGACCTGGCCCGGACGTGGTTCCGGGCCCTGGAGGGACTCATCGCGTGGGCGCAGAGCAACCCGCACAAGAGAGGACAGGCATGAGCAGCAACCCGTTCGAGGACCCCGAGGGCGTCTACCTGGTGCTCGTCAACGACGAGAACCAGCACAGCCTGTGGCCGGACTTCGTGGACGTACCGGCCGGCTGGCGGGTGGTCCACGGGCCCGCGCCCAGGCAGGCCTGCCTGGAGTACGTCGAGACCCACTGGACCGACATGCGGCCGCGCAGCCTGGCCGAGGCCATGGACGGCTGAACACGACGATGGGGGCGGCCCCTAGGGACCGCCCCCATCGCCTTGCCGGTTCAGGAAGCGGGCTGCTCCACCTTCGTGTCGGCCTTGCCGTCGACGGCCGCCGCCAGCTGCGGAACCAGCCGCTCGACCACGTACCGCAGGCTGAGGACGGTGCCCATGGACAGCGCGTTGCCGTAGTCGCTGGTCTCGTTGACGTAGACCTCGCGGCCCTCCTCCACCACCTTCAGGTCCTTGTACGAGGCGTCCTTGTGCAGCTTGTCGGCGTCCTTGGTCACGTCCGCGACCTGCCACACGATGGCGTCCTGGTCGAGCAGATCGGTGCGCTCCTTGCTGATGTTCGCGCCGAACTGGTCCCCGATCACCTTGTCCAGGTCCTCGGGCAGAGTGAACCCGAGGTCGGTGAGGAGATGCGACCGCGGGTCCTGGCTGCCGAAGACGAACATGCCCTCGTACGGCGTGGCCATCACGGCCGTCTGCCCCTTGAACTCGGGGTGCTCCGCGACGGCCGCCGCGATCGCGTCCTCGGTCTCCTTGACCGCCGCGGCGGCCTGCTCGGGCTTGCCGAGCGCCTTGCCGATCGTCTCGGTCTGCTCCTGCCACGGCACGCCGTAGTCGTTGTACTGCTTCGGCTGGGCGACCACGGGGGCGAACTTGGACAGCGACTCGTACTGCTCCTTGGTGAGTCCGCCGTAGACCGCGAGGATCAGGTCCGGCTTGAGCGAGGCGATCTTCTCCACCTGCGGGCCGGTACCGGTGTCCTTGAGTACGGTCGGTGCCGCCCCGCTGCCGAGCTTGTCCTCGGCCCAGGGTCCGACGGCGCCCTTGTAGCCGCCCAGCCATTCGGTGGTGCCGACCGGGACCTCGCCGAGCGCCAGGACCGAGTCCTGGTCGGTGAGGCCGACGGTGACGATCCGCTTCGGCTCGGACTTGATGGTCGTACTGCCGTACTTGTGCGCGACGGTGACCGGGAACGCGGACTCTCCGGAGGCGCCTGCCTGCGCACTCGCGTCCGTGTCGTCGGATCCGGAGTCGTCACCGCCGCAGGCCGTGGCCGTGACGAGGAGCAGGAGGGCTGAGGCGAGCGTGGCGGCGAGCCGTGGTGCTCTGCGGGAGCGGAACATCGTGGTCCTTTGTTGTTCGGGTTCCAGTGGAGCGGGGTGGTGCGGGGTGGATCTCGGTGGTGCGTTTACGGGGTGTGGGGGCCGGATCTCAGCGGTGCGTCTACGAGGTGTGGGGGCCGGGGTGCGTGTGGTTGCCGGTGTGGTTGCCGGTGTCGCGGGTGTCCGACCACGCCTTCCAGATGGCCGCGTAGCGTCCCTGGGCGGCGCGGAGTTCGTCGTGGGTGCCGGTCTCGACGACGCGGCCCGCGTCCATGACGACGATGCGGTCGGCGGTAGCCGCCTGGCTGAGGCGATGGGCGACGATCAGCGCGGTGCGGCCGTCCACCGCCTGGGCGACCGCCTTCTCCAGGGCGCGGGCTCCGGCGCTGCCTGCCTCGGCGGTGGCCTCGTCGAGGATCACCAGGGGAGGGTCGGCCAGGATCAGCCGGGCGAGCGCGAGAGCCTGCGTCTGTGCGCCGCTGAGCCGGTGGCCGCCGTCGCCGACGACGGTGTCGAGGCCGTCGGGCAGCGCCTCGGCCCAGGCCAGGGCGTCGACGCGGTCGAGTGCGGCGCGCAGTTCGCCGTCGGTGGCGTCGGGTTTGGCGAGGCGGAGGTCGTCGGCGAGCGGGCCCGCGAAGACGTGGGTCTCCTGGGTGATCAGGGCGACCGTCCGGGAGGCTGCCGCGCCGAGTTCGGTCGGTGGCACGCCGCCGATCAGGACGGTGCCGGTGGTGGGCGGCTGGATGCCCGCGATCAGTCGGGCCAGCGTGGTCTTGCCGGCGCCGCTGGCGCCGACGAGGGCAACGCGTTCGCCGTGCTGGATCGTCAGGTCGATGTCGTGCAGGACGGGATGGCCGGGCCGGTACGCGTGACCGAGGCCCCGCACGGTGACCTCGACGCCGCCCGACCGGACGGAACCGGTCCGTTCCGGGGGCGGTGGCTGGTCGGTGACTCCGACGAGCCGCGACAGACTCGCCGTGGCCGACTGGGCGTCGTCGAGGAGGACTAGCGCCGAGTTGACCGGGGCGAACAGGCTGTGGAAGTACAGGGCGGCGGCGGTCGCCGTGCCGACGGACGCCGAGCCCTGGCGGACCAGCCAGTAGCCGGTGAACAGCACGGCGGCGAGTCCGATGTACTCGGCGATGTGCAGACGGCTGTAGAAGCCCAGCACCAGCCGCACCCCGCGCATGGTCAGCGCCACCACGGACCAGGACCGCTCGGTGACCCGCTCGGTGTGCTCCCGTTCCAGCCGGAAGGCGCGCACGGTGGAGCTGCCCGCGATGGTGTCGAGCAGTTGCTGCTGCTGGGCGCTCGCGGCCCGGCGCTGCTCGGCGTAGAGCGGGACCGCGCGGTCGACGTACCAGCGCGCGGTGGCCGCCTGCACGGGCACCGCGAGCAGCGCGGCCAGCAGGAAACGCCAGTCGAGCAGCGCCAGCGCGCCCAGCGTGAGGACGATGGTCAGCAGGGACCTGGCCAGTTCGGGCAGGGCGCTGCGGATGGCCTCGGCGATGAGGGAGACGTCGGCGGTGACGCGTGCGGTCAGATCACCGGCGCCGGCCTTCTCGATCCGCTCCAGCGGCAGCCCCAGCGCCCGCTCGACGAACAGCTCGCGCAGCCGGGCCAGGGTCGTCTCACCCAGCCGTGAGATCAGGGACAGACCGAACCCGGCGGTGACGCCCTGCGCCACGGCGACGGCCAGCAGCAGCGCCGCGGTGGTGGTGATGGCGTCGACGGAGCCGCGGTCGGCGGCCAGGTCGACGATCCGGCCCAACAGCGGCTGTACGAGCAGTCCGACGGCCGTGGAGGCGACCATGACGGCGAAAGCGGTGAGGGCCAACCGCCGTTGCGGGCACAGCAGTTCGGCGACGGCGGCGCGGGTGCGGGCCGGGGTCGCGACGGGGAGGAGGGGGGAGTCGGAGTGGTTGTTGGTGCGCGGCTCGGTCATGTGAGGACCGCCGTCCGGTAGGCGGCGAGGTCGTGGACGAGGTGCTCGTGGATGCCGCTCGCGGTGACCCTGCCGCCCTCGATCAGGACGACCCGGTCGGTCACGGCGAGCAGTGCGGGGCTGTTGGTCACCAGGACGGTGGTGCGGCCGCCGCGGACGTCCCGGATCCCGGCGGCGATGCCTGCCTCCGTGACGGCGTCGACGGCCGTGGTGGGCTCGTGGAGCACGAGCACCGGCGCGTCTGCGGCCAGCGCCCGGGCCAGCGCCACGCGCTGCCGCTGACCTCCGGAGAGCGAGTGGCCGCGTGCGGTGACGGCCGTGTCGGGACCGTCGGGCAGGGCGCGTACCACCTCGTCCGTGCCCGACGCGGCGATCGCGGCGGTGACGGGAGCGGCGGCGTGGGCGCCGACGGCGGCGGTGACGTTGTCGAGGAGCGTGCCCTCGAAGAGGTCGGCGTCGTGCTCGGCGACCAGGATCGCCGCCCGCACCTCGGCGAGGCTCAGCGCGGGCAGTTCCGTCCCGTCCAGTGCCAGGGCCCCGCTCTCCGGGTCGGCGTGGCGGCCCAGGCAGCGCATCAGGGCCGTCGCGTCGCCGGGGTCGGTGGTGACGACGCCCACCGTCTCGCCCGGGGCGATGTCGAGGTCCACCTCGCGCAGAGAGCCGTACGACAGGCTGCTCAGCCGCAGTCGACCTTCGACCCGTCGCAGGACGGCGCCGTCGGACGGCCCTCCCGGCGTCACGGCCCGGTCGGCGCCGAGCACCTCGGCGATCCGGGCGGCGGACGCCCGGCCCTGCGCCAGCTGCGCGTTGACCCAGGAGAACTCGGAGAGCGGGCCGATGAGGAAGAGCGCGAGCGCGACGGACGAGACGAGTTCGCCGAGGCCGATGTCGCCGCGTGCGGTGAGCCGTCCGCCGACAAGCGCCACCAGAGCGAGGAACGCGCCGGTGAGGATGGTGACGACACCGTTCTGCCAGGCCTCGGCCCGGGCCGCGCGCAGGGTGGCGGTCAGCGACTCCTGGCTGATACGGCGGTAGCGGGCGACGGCCGCCGGTTCGGCGCCGATGCCCTTGAGCACCCGCAGCCCGGCCACGAGGTCCGCCGCGACGCCCGAGGCCCGCGCCGCGCGTTCCTGCTCGGTCTCGCTGCGCCGCTCCAGGGGCTTGCTCAGCAGATGCACCAGCCATAGCAGCAGCGGGGTGCCCAGCAGCACGAGCAGACCGAGGACGAGGGAGATCCGCAGCAGGACGACCGCGCCGACGGCCAGGCCGGTCGCGGCCGCGATGCCGACGATGAGCGCCATCGTGACGGCCCCGACCCGCTTGGCGTCCTCGGTCGCTGTGTTCGCCAGCTCCCCGGGCAGCCGGCCGTCCTCCGCGCCGCCTTCGGGGGCGAGGACGCGGCCGATCAGCTGGGTCCTGAGGCGGTGCGCGGCGGTCACGGAGGCGCGTTCGCCGGCTCGTGCGCTGAAGCGGAAGCTGAAGGACAGCCCGACGTAGACGACGGCCAGGACGCCGAGCCACAGCAGCAGTCCGCCCGCATCACCGTCCACGACACCTCGTTCGACGGCCAGTCCGATGAGCACCGGCACCAGGGCTTCGCCCGTCTGGTGACCCATGCCCAGGACCGCGCCGAGCGCGACGTCGCGGCGCTGCCCGCCGACCGCACGCCACAGGACACTCCGCCCCGGCAGGTCCGCTTTTCTCACGCATCCCTCCGGAAGGGGGTTCACAGCGTCCATACATCGTGCACAAAACTTAGGTAAGGCTAATCAGAACTGCCCCTCGCGGCTACCCCCTTGAGGTCTCGAAGGGGCATCGTCGACGCTGATGAGCCGGTATCTGTGTGCGTACGTCGAACTGCCGCGCCGATCTGCCCGTTTGGGCCGGGCGCGGCGCGCGGCGAGGATCAGCGCGTTCACCTTCGGGCGTTCCTTGCGCAGCCTGTTGAGGGCCGCCCGGGGCATGTCGGCGAGCGCCGCCGCGGACGCGTGCTGGGCGCCCCCGCGAATCGCCTGGAGCAGCACGAGCAACGCGGCCGGGGCCGGCGGACGCGCAGCGCCGTTGCCGTCGGACCCGTGCGACCGGGCCAGTGCCCGCGCACCCGACAACGCCGCGGCGAACGCCGGGTTGTGGTCCTGCCAGTTCAGCAGCAGCCGTTCCGGCACCCCGGCGGCCGCGGCACACCCGGCCGGACCGAAGCCGAGGGCCGCCGCCCGCACGGCCTCGGCCATGCGCGCCAGTGTCTCCTCGCGCAGGCTCGGACCACGCCCCAACGCGGCGAGCAACTCGCCGTCGAGTCCTTCTTGCGCGTCGATCCGCGCCAGCACACCATCGGCCCAGGCCGCCAAGTCGCGGTCGGGGCCAGCTGTTTCCGTCACCGGAGCCCCCTTAGGTTAGCCTTACCTAAACACATGAACGAGCCATGTGCCAGCAGGTCGCCGGGGAGAACCGGAAGGAGCCGTCCTTGCTCTCGTCGAGGATCACCAACGCCCGCATCATCACGATGGATCCGGCCCGCCCGATCGCCCACGAACTCGGCATCTGGCGCGGCCGCATCGTCGGCCTGGACGAAGAGGTGGCGGGACTGCCGGCGCGGCGCACCCTGGACCTGGACGGCGCCGTGGTGCTGCCGGGCTTCATCGACAGCCATGTGCATCTGGCCTGGACCGGGTTGAAGGCGGCGGTCCCGAGTGTCGCGCCGAGCACCCGGGCCGACGACGTACTCCGGGTCGTTGCGGACGCGGTCGCCCAGGCGCCCGCCGACGCCTGGCTGGACTTCGGCGGCTACGACCAGCGCACCCTCGACCGCCCGCTGACGGCCGCGGACCTCGACGCCGTCAGCGCGGGCCGCAAGGTGTACCTGGGCCATCTCTCCGGCCACGCCTGCCTGGTGAACACCGCGATCCTGCGAGACCTCCCCGCCGAGGCGGTCAGCGCCGACGGCTTCCTCGTCGAGGGCGCCATGGGAGCCGCCCTGCGGACCCGGCCACCGCACTCCCTGGAGGAACTGGCCGGAGCCATCGAGCACGCGGCCCGCGTCTGCCGCTCCGAAGGGGTGACGGCGTGCGCCGAAGCGGGAGTCGGCGGCCGTCTGATCGGCCACAGCCCCATCGAGGCGGCGGCCTACCAGCTCGCCCACGACGCAGGCCGGCTGCCGATACGTGTGCAGCTCATGGTGGCGGCCGACGCCCTCGACCACGTCCGCACGGCCCCGCAGGACACCACCAGCCGCGCCCTCGCACTAGGCCTCCGCACCGGGTTCGGCGACGGTGCCCTCTCCCTGGGAGCCCTGAAGATCTTCACCGACGGCGGGATGATGGCCCGCACGGCCGCGCTGACCAGCCCCTACCGGGGAACCGACACCTCCGGGCAACTCCAGGCGAGCGCCGAGGAGTTGGGGGACACCATCGTGGCGGGGCACCGCGCGGGCTGGCAGCTCGCGATTCACGCCATCGGCGACCGGGCGGTCGACGTCGCCCTGGACGCCCTGGAGCGGGCGCAGCGACTGCACCCGCGCCCGCAGGCACGTCACCGCATCGAGCACGCGGGCCTGGTCCGCCCCGACCAGCTGCCCCGGCTGGCCGCGCTCGGAGTCACCGTCGTCGTCCAGCCGAGCTTTCTGCGCTACTACGGGGACGACTACGCCACGGTCATGGGGGAAGACCGGGCGGGCTGGCTCTACCGCGGCCGCGGCTTCCTCGACCACGGCGTCCGGGTGGCGGGCAGCTCGGACCGCCCGGTCGCAAACGGCGCACCGCTACGGGCCGTCCAGTTCATGGTCGAACGGGCCTCGGAGTCCGGGCGGGCCATCGGCCCCGACGAGTCGATCACCGTCGACGAGGCCCTACGCGCCTACACCATCGACGCCGCCCACGCCTGCCACTGGGAGTCCGACGCGGGCAGCCTCACCCCGGGCAAGCGTGCGGACCTCGTCGTGCTCGGCGACGACCCGTACAAGGTGGAACCCTCCCGGATCGCGGACATCGAGGTGCTGGACACGTTCGTGGAGGGCGAGGACGGCCTCTGACCGGCGGGACCGCCCCGATGCCGGTCGCGACACCACGGCGGACCGCCCTCCGCTGCGAGGCACCGTCTGCCGATTAGCCTGCGGTCATGGGACTCGGCCTGCTGTTCGCGCTGTGCGCCGCCGTCTTCATGGGAACGGCGACCGTGTTCCAGGCGCTCGGAGCACGAAGGGTGGCTCCCGGCGGCGCCGGAGCGGCCGTGCGGGCCACCTGGCAGTGGCCGTTCATCGTGGGAGTCGCCCTCGACACGCTGGGATTCGGCGCCGAACTGCTCTCCTTGCGCTCGGTCCCCCTCTTCCTCGTCGAAGCGGCGGTCGCCGCAGCACTGGCGGTCACCGCGATCGTCTCGGCGATCGTGCTGCGCATCCGGCTGCGACGGGTGGAGTGGGCCGCCGTCGCCGCGGTGTGCGGCGGGCTCGCGCTGATGGCGATCGCCGCGGGCCGGGAGACCGGCGGGGACGGCGACCAGAGAATGCGGCTCGCGGTGCTGGTGGGGTCGGTCGGGCTCGCCCTGGTGAGCTGGGCGCTGAACCTCCGTCTGGGGGAGCTGCGGCACCGCGCGGCCGTGCTGGGCGGCCTGGCCGGGATCAGCTTCGGCGTGGTGTCCGTCGCGGCGCGGCTGCTGCCGGGACTGACTCTGCCCGGCCTGCTCGTCGATCCGGCGGTGTACGCCGTGATCGTCTCCGGGATCACCGGCTATCTGCTCCTGATCGCGGCCCTGCAGTCCGGCTCGGTCACCTGCGCCACCGCGGCGATGGTCACCGGCGAGACCGTCTGGCCCGCGCTGTTCGGCGTCGTCTGGCTGGGCGACACCACCCGCCACGGGTTCGCGCCGCTGGCCGTCGCCGGTTTCGCGGCCTCCATCGCGGGCGCCCTCGCGCTGGCCCGCTTCGGCGAGGCGGAGGAGCAGGCGCCGTAGGCGCACCGGCTCGTTGCCTACCGCTCACCCTTGGGTGCTCATTTCTGCTTGCAACAGCCTCTCTCTGAGCACCTATTGACACCTCGTCGCCCGGTCGACAGAGTCGTTCGGCGACAAGAGCAGTCGGCCACTCACAAGGGAGCGTTCAGCGCCATGCATGAAATCCCTGCTGTCTCACGCCGTACTCTCATGGGTGGAGCCCTGGCCTCCGGTGCCGTCGTCGCAGGTCTGGGCACCGCCACCGCCCACGCGGGCCCGACCGCCGACACCCCACCGGCCCGGCGCCGCGGCCAGAAGTCGATGATCAACGTCCCCTTCGACACGTACCGGACGGTCCGCGTCGCCCTGATCGGCCTCGGCAACCGGGGCCACGGCATGGCCTCGGGATGGGCCGCCGTCCCCGGCTGCACCGTCACGGCCGTGTGCGACATCCGCGCCGACCGCGCCAGACGAACCGCCGACCAACTGGCCGCCGAAGGCCGCCCCCGGCCCGCCGAGTACGGCGGCTCCGCGGACGCCTACGAACGCATGCTGCGTCGCGAGGACATCGACCTCGTCTACGTGGCCACCCCCTGGGAGTTCCACTACGAGCAGGGCCGCGCCGCCCTGCTCTCCGGCAGGCACGCCATCGTCGAACTGCCCATCGCCACCGAACTGCGCGAACTGTGGGACCTCGTCGACACCAGCGAGCGGACCCGCAGACACCTGTTCCTGTCCGAGAACTGCTCTTACGGCCGCAATGAGCTGGCGATGCTGAAGATGGCCCACGACGGTCTCCTCGGCGACGTCACCAACGGCCACGGCGGCTACCTGCACGACCTGCGCGCGCTGCTGTTCTCCGACACGTACTACACCGACTCCTGGCGGCGGTTGTGGCACACCCGCAGTACCGCGTCGTTCTACCCCATGCACGGCCTCGCCCCGATCGCGGCGGCCATGGACATCAACCGCGGCGACCGCATGACGACGCTGCGGGCCACCGCCACCGAGCCCAGAGGCCTGGCCGACTACCGCGAGCGGTTCGTCCCGCGATCCCACCCCAGCTGGAAGGAGACCTACATCAACGGTGACTTGATCACCTGCCTGATCGACACCGCCCAGGGCCGGGTGATCCGTGCCGAGCACGAGGTCAGCTCGCCCCGCCCCTACAGCCGTATCAACTCACTCGCCGGCAGCCGCGGCATCTTCGAGGACTACGCCGGAGTGACCTCCGCGAGCGGGGGCCGCGTGTACCTGGAGCCGGATCACAGCGGCCACGCTTGGCGGCCGTTCGACACCTACCTCAAGGAGTTCGACCACTGGCTCTGGCAGAAGATCGGTGACGACGCCGCCAACAACGGCGGGCACGGCGGAATGGACTACGTCCTGCAGTGGCGCACCGTGCAGCAGATGCGTGCCGGGCTCGTCCCCGACATGGATGTCTACGACGCCGCCGTCTGGTGCTCCCCGATCCCGCTGAGCGTCAAGTCCCTCGCGGCGGGCGGCCGTCCGGTCACCGTCCCCGACTTCACCCGCGGCTCCTGGGTCAACCACCGCACCGGTCTCGACTCACGCCCCAGCGAGATGCCGCCGGTCACCTGAACAGGGCGGACTTTTCCTCCGTGCCGGGAACTCCCACCACGCGCGGGACGACTCCTGGTGTGCCAACCGACATGCACATCAGGGGAGTTGATGACACATGGATGCCGAGCCCGGAGGGACCCGGCGCGGAGTGCTGCGCGGCGCGGTGACCGGTGCCCTGGGGGCGGGGCTGGCTGTCGCCACCGGGGTGAGCAGCCCGGCCGTCGCGGCAACCGGGGGAAAGGACGCCCGGTTACGGGTGGCCGTGCTGTTGTACGACGGGATCACCGCGCTGGACGCGGTGGGACCGTACGAGGTGCTGTGCCGGGTGCCGGACGTGCGGGTGACCATGGTGGCCCGTGAGCGGGGGCGGGTGCGTACGGACACGGGTGAGCTGGAGCTCGTGGCGGAACGCGCGATGCGCGACGTCCGCAGGGCCGACGTGCTGCTGGTGCCCGGCGGCAGTCAGCGCGCAACCGTGGCCATGATGGAGGACACCGCCGTCCACGAGTGGATCCGCCACATCCACCGCCACTCGACCTGGACTACATCGGTGTGCACCGGCTCACTGATCCTCGGTGCCGCCGGACTGCTGCGCGGCCTGCCGGCCACCACGTACTGGGCGTCCCGCCCCTATCTGAAGGAACTCGGCGCCACGTACACACCCGGACGGTTCGTGGAGGCCGGAAAGATCATCACGGCCGCGGGGGTGTCCGCCGGTATCGACATGGGGCTGCATCTCGCCGCCCGCCTGTCCGACGAGAACGTGGCGCGGGCGATGCAACTCGCCGTCGAGTACGACCCGGATCCGCCGTACGACACCGGCAGCCCGGAGAAGGCCGACGAGGCCACGGAAACGCTGGCACTGAAACTGCTCGCGGACGCGGCGCGTTAGCCGGGCCTCGGACAGGCGGCCCGGCCGCGCGCTGCCTGCGATCGCCGGGAACCAGCCGCCCCGTTCTTCCGACTGCTGTGGAGGAGCGAGGAGGTGGCATGGACGGACTGGACGTCGTGATGCGCGAGGTCGCCTGCCGGCACGGCCGTGTGGAGGCCGTGCGGGACGTCGACCTCGACGTCGCGGCCGGCCAGCGGGTGGCGTTGACCGGCACCAACGGTTCGGGCAAGACCACGTTGCTGCGGGCGGTTCTCGGCCTGCACCGCCAGTGCGGCGGCCGGATCCTGGTGGGCGGCCGGGACACCCGGAGCGCGGCCGAGTGGGCGTGGCGGCGCCGGGCCTGCGCGTGGATTCCACAGAAACCGGCGACCGGCCGGTTCCCGCTGCTGGCCCGGGAGTTGCTGGCCAGCGGCGGCGCGCGGGCCGAGGCGGTGGAGGCGGCGGCGAAGCTGGGTGTGGGACACCTGGTGGAGCGGCCGTTGCACACCCTGTCCGGGGGACAGTTGCAGCGGATGTACCTGGCGCGGGCGGTCGGCTGTGTGGCCGCCGGCGCCGGGGTGCTGCTGGCCGACGAGCCCACCGCCGCGCTCGACTTCGCCGGGCAGGAGGAGGCCGCCGATGTGCTGCTGTCCCTGCCGGTGACCGTCGTGGTCGTCACGCACGACCGGGCGCTGGCCGATCGCTGCGACCGGGTGCTGGAGATGGCCGCGGGCTGTCTGCGGGAGGTGCGGTGAACGCCGTGGCCTGGGCCGACGTCGGCCAGTTGCTGCAGCTCGCCCCGGTCCAGCGCGCGGGCGTCGCCCTGCTGCTGGCGGCCGTGGGCCTGCCCGTGATCGGTGTCGTGATCGTCGGGCTGGACATCATGCCGGTGCGGTTCGCGATGATGCACGTGGCGCTGCTCGGCATCGCGGTCGGTCTGCTGACCGGCCTCGACCCGATGCTGTGCGCGCTGCTCGCCTGCGCCCTCGCGGGGGCCGGGGTCGCACCACTGGCCCGCACCCCGGACGGACTGTCGGGCGCGATGGGCCTGTTGATGAGCCTGGCGATCGCCGCCGCGCTGCTCGTGCTCGCGGTCTCCGGGGTCAACGCGGCGGGCGCGTTCGCGCTGCTGTGGGGGTCGATCCTGTCGGTGGGCACCGCCGACCTGTGGGTGATCGGTGCCCTGGCCGTCGTCGTCCCGGCCCTGTTCTGGTGGCGGCGCCGCGATCTCGCCCTGCTGCTGTACGACCGTGAGGTCGCCCTGTCCTCCGGCGTACGGGGCGAGCGGCTCACCCTGGTGCTGCTCGTGCTGGTCGCGGTGGCCGTCGGCGGAGCCATCAAGCTCACCGGTGCGCTGCTCGTCGACGCGCTCACCCTTCTGCCAGCGCTCGCCGCCCGCCGCCTGGGCACGTCCCTGAAGTCCATCACCGCCTGGGCCGTCGGCATCGGAATCGCCGTGAACCTCACCGGGTTCCTCGTCGCGCTCCGCTTCGACTGGCCGCCCGGGCCCGTGCTCGTCCTCACCGCCGGCGTGGTCGTCCTCGCCGTCCATCTCATCCCTGAACGGAGAATCAGCTCATGGCGCGCACCCGCGTCCGCATCACTCCCGTCCTCGCACTGACCCTCACCGCGGGGCTCGCCCTGACCACTACCGGCTGCGGCAGCGAATCCTCGTCGTCGGGCGCCGAGAACTCCTCGGACAAGCCGGTCGTCGTGGCCACCACCACTTGGGAGGGCGCCCTCGCCAAGGCCGCGGGCGCGCAGGACGTGAAGGTCATCGTCCCGCAGTCGGTGCAGCACGCCCCCGACTACGACCCCAAGCCCTCCGACCTGGCGGCGGTGGCCGACGCCGACTACGTGCTCTACGCGCCCTTCGAGCCGTACGCCGCGAAGATCAAGGAGGCGGCCGGGTCCGATGCCGAACTGGTCGAGGTGAGCCTCGACAACGACGCGGACAAGGCGAAGGCCGAGGTGACCCGACTGGCCAAGATGTTCGGCACCCAGGACGCCGCCGCCCGGTGGACCGCGTCCTTCGACTCCGAGTACGGCACGCTGCAGAAGGACCTGAAGGCCCAGTGGCCGGACGGAAAGCGGCCCACCGTCGTTGCTCAGGTCTTCTCGACGTGGGCGGCGAAGATGGCGGGCGCGGACCTCGCCGGTACCTACGGGCCGGAGGCCGTGACGGCGAAACAGCTGTCCGACCTGTCGAAGAAGAAGCCCCAACTGGTACTGAACAACGCGCATATGACGACCGGCACCGTCCTGCCCGACTCGGGCGCCGAGCAGGTGGACATCGTCAACTACCCGGGCGAGGACCTGGACCTGCTGGCGGTCTACCAGGACGCCGCCCAGATGGTGGAGACGGCGATGGCCGCGTCGTAAGGCGGTCCAGTCGCGCACGTCGAGGGCCGCCCCGGTCCGGGCGGCCCTCAGTGCGTGGGTGGGTCAGCTCGCCGAGGCCAGCGGCTGTGCGGCGAATCGTTCCCGCAGCTCGGCCCGGTCGGGCTTGCCCGCCGGAGTGAGCGGCAACTCGTTGACGACGAGCAGCCGTTCGGGGTGCTTGCGCTGCTCCAGGCCACGCTCGTCGAGGTGGGCGCACAGCTCTTCGAGCGTGGGGACCCGGCCCTCGCGCGGCACCACACAGGCCGCGAGCCGCTCGCCCATCAGCGGATCGGGCACGCCGACGCACACCACGTCCCGGACCAGCGGATGGGTCGCGAGCTCGATCTCCACTTCCGCCGGGCTGATGTTGGCCCCGCCACGGATCACCACGTCCTTGAGCCGACCCACGATCCGCAGGGTGCCGTCCTCCTGGAGCACGCCCAGGTCGCCGGTGCGCACCCAGCCGTCGGCGGTGCGGTAGCGGCTGTCGAGGTCGGGGGCGGCGACGTAGCACAGCGGGGTCATCGGCCCGCGTGCCACGATCTCGCCGACCGTGCCCCGCGGCAGCTCCTGCAGTTCACGGGTCCCGGGCGCGGCGATGCGGATGTCGGCGACGCGCGGGTCCGGGTGGCCCGCCAGGACGCCCGGCCCGTCACCGCCCGCGCTCTCCGGGGCCAGTCCCGTATGGCAGTTGACGCCGTCGGCCGAGCCGTACAGGTTGACGACCGGGCAGCCGAAGACGCGCCGCGCCTCCGCTGCCGTGGCCTCGTCCAGGGGTGAGCCGCCGACCACGAGGGCGGTGGGCGGGGTGAACTCGGGGTGGCCGCCCTCGGCGACGCGGTCCAGCATCATCCGGATCATGGTCGGCACGCCGAGGACATGTGTGGGCTCATGCGCGGCGAGGGCCTCCAGCGCGGCCTCGGGGGTGAAGTGGTCGAGTAGGACCAGGGTGCCACCGTGCCGGGCGAGCGCCACGGCGGTGCCATTGCTGCCGAACGCGGAAGCCAGCGGCACCAGGAACAGACAGCGCGGCGGCCGCCCGTCGGTCATGAGGGAGGCGAGGAAGTTGCCGCGCCCACCGGCCAGCGCGTTGTGCGAGTACGCCACCATCTTCGGCTCGGCCTCGGAGCCGGAGGAGACGAGGATGCGAGCGGCGGAGTCGGGGTGAGGGCGGGCCGGAACGAACGTCTTGGGGTCGGTGCGCAGCAGCTCGGACAGCGCGACCGCACCCTCGGGCGTGGTGCCCGGCCCGGCCGCGATCACGGCGCGCAGGGCGGGCAGTTCACCGGCCAGGGCCAACAGGTCGGCCGCGTGCTGGTTGCCCCGGTGCTCGGCGGCGGCGATGACCGCGACCGCCTCCGATCTGGCGAGCAGCGACACCGCCTCCCGTCCGCCGCGGCCCACCGGGAACGGCAGCGCGACGGCGCCCAGGGCGGCCAGTGCCAGGTCCGCGATGACGGCGTTGCGGCCACCCGGCAGTTGTATGCCGACCACGTCACCGGCGCGTATGCCCAGGCCGGACAGTCCCGCGGCGAGACATCGCGCCTTGCGGTCCAGCGCGGTGTAGCAGAGTGTGCCCTTGGCGTCGATGACCGCCGTGCGGTGCGGGTCGGCGATCTGGTGGGCGCGGTAGAGGCTGTAGAGGTCGAGGTCGGGGCAGGTGCCGTCGACGGCCCAGGAGCGGCGCAGGTCGGCGGGCAGCAGGTCGTGCAGGGTGACGGTCATGCGAAGCTCCAGGGGTCGGGGACGGCGGGGGCGCCGTGCGCGTCGCGGCTGATCGAGCCGGTGGAGAGCAGGTCGGCGAGGTCGGTGACGACCGGGACGGCCGCAAGCCCGCGGCCGCGTAGCTGTTCCAGCGCCTGTCCGGTGGACAGCGCGCGCAGGTCGTGGGGGATCGCGGCGTGGTCCGGCAGGGCGATCCAGCCGTCGCCCGTCGGCAGCGGACGGCGGAAGCCCGCCGGTTGCCGTGGGTCGAGCCCTTGTACCGCCCGGGCGCGGGCGGGCGCGGTGAGGACGTCGGCGGCCCCCAGCAGGGACGAGTCCACCCGCACCCCGCATCCCGTGCGTTCCCTCAGCAGCAGGCCCGCCAGCACCGCCTCGGCGCCGAGCAGCCCGCCCAGCACGTCGAGCAGAGTCATCAACGACGGCGCCGGCGGCTCGTCGGCGGGCCGGACGGCCTCACCGACCCCGGTACGGGCCTGCACCATGAAGTCGGTGCCCATGGGCGCGCCGGGCAGCCGATCGGCCCAGCCGCTCGTGTACGCGTAGACCAGCGCCGGGTTGGCGGCGGCCAGGTGCTCGTGGTCCAGGCCGAGCTGGGCGGCCTTGCCGGGCGCCCAGTTGTGCAGGAAGACATCGGCCTGCGCCGCCATCTCGTACAGTCGCTCCCGGTCGGCGGCGGACTTGATGTCCACCTCGACGGCCTTCTTGCCCCGGTTGAGCGCCAGCCAGCGAGCCGAGATCCCCGAGCAGGCGGGCGGCATGCCCCGTAGGGGATCACCGCCCGGCGGCTCGATCCGGACGACCTCCGCGCCCAGCAGGCCGAGCAGATGGGCGGCGAGCGGTGCCTGAATACGGCGGCCCGCCTCCAGGACGGTCAGCCCGGCGAGCGGGGCGTCCACAGGTGCCGTCGTACCGGCGTACGACGCCCCGTGCGCGGCCAGTTCCCAGGGCGGCGCGCCGTCGTACTCAGCGGCCCGCCGCGCGAGCGACGACAGCGGGCATACGTCCGCGCCGGAGCCGTCGGCGGCCTCCCGGACCCGCTCCCAGGGGCTGGCCCGCACGATCTCGTGCAGGACGGGCGGAAAGGGCGCGCAGGCGGTGGCGTAGCGGAACTGGAAGGGTCGCCAACCGCGCCGTATCGCCTCCTCGGGCGCGCCGAGCGCACGCCAGAACGCGGCCCAGGCGCCCGGGTCGAGCGTCTCCAGCTCGAAGAGGGTGCCGTCCGCCGCGGTGAACGGCGGTCCGCCCGGCGCCAGTTCAGCGGCCTCGCCCTCCTCGGCCCCGGCGGCGGCCAGATACTGCGAGACCGTCAGCAACCCGGCCCGCTCGGCGCTCACCTCCGCGTCGGGGACGCGTCCGCCACGGGCCTGCGCGAGCAGCCCGGCCAGCAGTGCCTGCACGGTGAGTACGCCGGTGGCGGTGCCCGCGTAGTCGACGGCGAGGCCGCGTGGGCCGCCGTCGCGACGGCCGTGCACCGCCATGATGCCGGTGGCCGCCTGCACGGTCGCCTCGTCGACGACGCCGTCACCCCACGTCGTACGGGCGGTGACGGCCCCCGACCCGGACTGCCGTCCGGCAAGGGCGAACCGGCCACCTGGACGGCCGTCGCCCGTGGCGCCCAGCAGCCGCAGATGCTCCGCGACGAGACCGTCCGCCGGACCGGGCGGACCCGAGGTCTCCACGCGCAGCCCCTCCAGCGGACGGGCCGTGCGCAGGGTGATGGGTGTGGCTGGAGTTGCCATGCCTCTCCTTCCTGACGCTCGGGAACCCGGGGGCGGTCGCCCCCGACCTGTTCCACGACAAGAGCAGTCGGACCGGCGAGGGCCGGAGTTCCCACGGGAGCGGAGGAAAGTGGTGCGAGTGACGCAGGGTGAGCCCCAATGCCCGCCTGACATCGCGGAGTTGCGGCAGCGGGTGGCGGAATTCGTCCGTGAGCGGGTCATGCCCCAAGAGCCGGTGCTGGACGGGGGCGGGCCAGAGGCGAGAGCCGTGTTGGCCCAGCTTCGGAAGGAGGCGAAGGACGCCGGACTCTGGGCGTTGCCGCATCCCGCCGAACTCGGCGGGCAGGGGCTGCCATTGCGGTCGTATGCGCACATCGCCGAAGTGGAGGGCGCGAGCGACCACGGCCCGGCGGCACTCGGCTCAGCGTCGCTGCTGGACGCCCTGATGCTGTGGCGGCACGGCAGCCCGCCCGTCCGCGAGACGTATGTCCCCGCCCTGATCGCCGGGGAGCTGCGGGCCTGTTACGCGATGACCGAACCCGACGTCCCCGGAACCGACCCCGTGCGCATCGCCACCCGCGCCGAACCGGCCGACGGCGGGGCTTGGCGGATCAGTGGCCCCAAGTGGTTCACCACCGGGGCGGCGGACGCCGACCTCGTCACGGTGCTGGCGCGGACGGACGGCTCGGCGCCGGACCGGGAGGGGCTGTCACTGCTGCTGGTGCCCACCGCTTCGGCGGGCTTCCGGGTGGTGCGCGACCTGCCGGTGCTCGGCGCGGCGGGTCAGGCCGAGATCGAACTGGATCAAGTGACCGTCGACGCCGACCACCTGATCGGCGAGCGCGGCAAGGCCCTGACCGTCGCGGGCGAACGGCTGCAGCTCGGCCGCACCCTGCGCTGTCTGCGCTGGCTCGGACAGGCCCAGCGCGCCTTCGACCTGATGCGCGCACGCGCCCGCTCCCGTGGTCCGCTAGCCGACCTCCAGCTGGTCCAGCGGCACATCTTCGAGTCGCTGCTGGCCCTGCGCACCACCCGGCCGCTCGTCCACGAGGCCGTGGCCCGGCTGGACGCCGGGCTCGACGCCCGCGTCGAGGTGGGCCTGGCCAAGGTGGCGGCGGCCCGGACGCTGGAACAGGTGGCCGACGCCGCGATCCAGGTCCACGGCGCGGCAGGGCTTGGCCCGGACACCCCGCTGCCCGCCCTCTTCCGCACCGGCCGCGCGGCACGCATCCTGGACGGCCCGGACGAACTGCACATCACCTCGGTGGCCCGCCGGGTGCTGCGGACGGACCCTGCTTAAGCGGCGTCGACGAGGCCGGTGAGCAGGGCGAGCGCGCACGCGAGGAAGAAGTCGCCCCAGATCAGCTCGTGTCGGACGGCCGTCGCGGAGGTGAGGTCGTAGCAGCCGTCCAACAGGCGGCCGTCATCGGTGAGATGGGAGCGAGCCAGCTCTTCGAGGACGGCGACGGCCCGCTCCCGCTGCCCGAGGAGGAGCAGGGCGGTCGCGGTGATCGCGGCGGCGGAGGTGTCGCGAGGGCCGTCGGGTCGCGCGGCGTCGGCGAGCGGGACGAGGTCGTCGGGCAGCAACTCGTCCGCGGGACCGGCGACACCGAGATGGTGTACGGCCTCTGCCACCGCCAGCAGCAGCCAGGCCGGGCCTCGGCTCCAGCCCGGCGGCGGATCCTCCCGGGCGGTCCAGCCCGCCGTCGGGTCGTACCGCCACGACCAGCGCCGTGGCCGCTGTCCGAGACAGAGGTCGAGATGGCGCCGCAGATGGGATACGGCCGCCTCCGCGTCCACCGTGGCGAGCAGCGGCACCAGCCCCGGCACCCCGTCCACCCGGGCGAGCAGCCGGGGCCCGCCGAACGCCGAACCCCAGGGCACCAGGCCCAGTTCCCGGTCGAAGGAGTCCAGACAGGCCCGGGCCGCCCGCTCCCGCAGGCGAAGTCCACCCTCGGCCAGGGCAGTGCCGTACCAGAAGATGAGCCCCCGCGTGGCGGTGTCCGCCTCGGACCAGCCCGCGAGCCGGGCCGTACGGAGCCGCGCGGCCTCATGGTCCCCCGGATCACCGGTATACCGGGCGCGCAGCCACAACAGCCCTGCCCAGAAACCGCCGGTCCACGAGCCGCGCCCGGTCGTCGTCCACCTCCCGTCGGCAGGGTCCGCGAACAGCGGGAAGCGGTCGCCGACCTCGGCACGGGTCACGGCGACCCGGCCGAGCACCGAAGCAAGGGCACGATGCGCCCACGACGGGGCGGGCGTCGTCATGTCCGTACGGCCGTACGACGTTCCCGCAGCGCCCACAGCACGGCGACCGCTCCCGCGCCCGCGAACTCGCCCGCCACGAGCCCCCACCCGGCCCCGTACCGTCCGGCTTCCGCCAGCAGACCGAACAGCGGCGGCCCGATCGCGAACCCGGCGAAGAACCCGGCCGAGACCAGCGCGGAGTCCTGGCCCGCCCGGCCGGGAGCGGCACGCTGCATCACCAGGACCATCGACACCGCGTTCGCGGCGACCGCGAAGACCCCCACGGCCACGGCGGCGGCCCAGGCGAGCGGAGGGGCGTACGAGGAGACGGCCAGGAGCAGCGCTGCCCCCACCGCCCCGGCGGCCAGCAGACCCGGCAGCCACACCGACCAGCCGGGGCGGCCCGCGACCTTCGACCAGCCGACCCGCCCGGCGATCCCTGCCACGCCCAGCACGGCCACCAGCGCGCCCGCCGCGGTCGGGCCGAGACCGAGCCGCTGAACGCCGTACAGCGCCAGATACGTGTTCACGGAAGCGATGCCGCAGCCCAGCAGCAGCGAGAAGACCATCAGCCAGGCGATCATGCCGCGCGGCACCCAGGTCGCCGGGGTGGACTTCGCGGGCGGATCGCCGGCCAGCGCCCGCGCCGCCCACACGGCCGCCACGACCGCGGCGCCCGCCGCCGTCCACACCGCTGCCCGCCACCCCGCGAGGCCGGCGAGCGCCGCGAGTGGCAGCCCGGCCGCGAACGCTCCGAGCTGCACCCCCGACTGCTTCGTCCCCGTCACCGAGCCGCGCCGGGCAGGCGGTACGGCGGCCAGGATCGCCTTGTTCGTGGCCGGGTTGGCCAGCGCCTGCGGCAGCCCGCCGAGTGCGACCGCCGCCAGCAGGAAACCGGCGCCGGGCGCCGCCCCGATGAGCGCCAGCGCCAGCGCCGACACCGCCAGCAGCGCGACCAGACACCGACGAGGCCCCACCCGGTCCACCACCCGCCCGCCGACGGGCGAGAGCACGGTCGCGGTCGCGAACCCGACGGTCGTCGTCAGCCCCAGCACGGTCGGGGAGACGCCGAGTTCGTCCACCAGTCGCGGGCCCAGGGCCCCCAGCAGGAACAACTGCATCATCGAGAAGGCCATGGCGCAGGTCAGCAACGCGGTCAAGGCACCGCCGCCCGCCCTCGCTTCGCCCACCTCGGCAGCCGTCCCTGTCCCACTCCGACCCGTCGTCACAGACGCACCTCCCAGCAAGAGCAGTCGGCCCGAACCGCTTCCGGGTTCCGGCCCTTGTTGTGGCGTGTGCCACATGTGCGGCGGGCGTGGCGGTTCAGGACCCTGCGGGCACCGGCTCCTCCCCGCACACCGCCTCCCAGGGGACCGTGCGGTCGCACCAGCGGTGCAGGAGGGTGCGGTCGTGGCCGACGGTGAGCAGGCCCGCGCCGGTGGTGGCGCGGTACTCCTCGACGACCGCGACCAGGGCGGCGGTGGTGGAGGCGTCGAGCATCGCGGTCATCTCATCGCACACCAGCCAGCGGGGCCGCAGGACGAGAGCACGGGCGAGGCAGGCGCGTTGGAGCTGGCCGTCGCTGACTTCGTGGGGCTGTCTGCCCAGCAGGTCGGGGGTGAGGCCGACGGTGGTGGCCAGCTCGGCGACTCGCTGGGGTATCTCCGCGCGGCGGCCGGTGGCGCGCAGCGGTTCGGCGATCAGGTCGGTGAGCCGTAGCCGGGGGTCCGCCGAGAGCCTGGGCTGCTGGAAGACGACGCCGAACGCGGTGCGCAGCTCGCGGGGTGCGCGGTGGCGCCAGTGCCGTACGGGGACGCCGTCCAGGAGCAGGGTGCCGGAGTCGGGGCGGTGCAGGAGGGCGGCGACGCGGGCGAGGGTGGACTTGCCGCAACCGCTGGGGCCGAGCAGGCCGACGGCCTCGCCGGGCGCGAGGGTCAGGGAGGCGTTCCGTACGACGGGTGCGTGACGGTCGTATCCGGCGGTGATGGCGCGTAGTTCAAGCACGGATGTCCTCGGGGGCCGGTGCGGCGGGGCGCGGGTGCTCCGGGCCGTGACCTGCGAGGGGGTGGTGGCAGGCGACGTCTTCGGTCATGGGCGGCAGTGCGGCGCAGGTGTCGCTGGCGCGGTCGCAGCGGGCGGCGAAGGCGCAGCCGTCGGGGAGGTCGCCGAGCTCCGGGGGCAGGCCGGGGATGGGGGTGAAGGCGCGGTCGGGGAGGGCCTGGAGGAGGCCACGGCTGTAGGGGTGGCGGGGGCCGGGTGAGCCGAAGAACGCCGTGGCGTCCGCGAGTTCGACGATACGACCGGCGTACATGACGGCGATCCGGTCGGCGATGCGTTCGGCTGCCGCCAGGTCGTGGGTGATCATGAGCAGGGCGCGTCCGCCGCTGTTCGCCGCGTCCGGGCGGTCGATGTGGCGGCGCAGTTCGTCGACGGTGCGGTCCACCAGGTCGCGGTCCAGCCCCGTCGTCGGCTCGTCGGCGAGCAGCAGGGGCGTGTCGCCGACGAGGGCGAGCGCGGTGGCGGCGCGCTGGGCGAGACCGCCGGAGAGCTGGTGCGGGTAGCGGTCGAGGTGGTCCAAGGGGAACGCCGCACGGTCGGCGACCGCCTCGGCGGCCGCACGCCGGGCGGCCTGGCCACGGACGCCGGTCAGTTCCGCGACCGTCTCCTCCAGCTGGGAACGGATGGTGCGGACGGGGGTGAGGTGCGCGGCCGGGCTCTGCGGGATGAGCCCGATCAGACGGCCCCGCACCCGGCGCGCGAGGGTCCGTTCACCGGCGGAGAGCAGGTCGATGCCGCCGAGCCGGGCCTCGCCCGCGGTCTGGGCGTTGGCCGGGAGCAGACCGAGCAGGGCGGAGGCGAGAACGGACTTGCCGCAGCCGCTCTCGCCGATCAGGGCCAGACACTCACCGGCCGCCACATCGAAGTGCGCGTCGGCGACAGCGGCGACGCGGCGCCCGCCGGGCATGAGGAACCGCACCGAGAGCCCGCGCACCGCCAGGACGGGCGGTCGTTCGGCGGGTCGTTGAGGTGTGCCTTCGGCCGGTTGTTCCGGCAGGCGTTCGGCCGGTGGCTGGGTTGGTCGTTCGGTGGGGTGCTCTGGCAGTGGTTTGGCTGGTCGCTCGCCCTGTTGCTCCGGCAGTTGCCCGGCAGGTTGCTGCGTTGGCCGCTCGGCGGGGCGATGAGACGTGCCCTCGGCCGGTTGTTCGGGCAGCCGATCGGCCGGTGGTTGGGTTGGTCGCTCGGCCTGGAACCCGACGAGGTCGACCCGCTCCTGGGCGACGCCCTCGACGGCTCGCTGAGGCGTACCCTCGGCCAGTTGTTGAGGCCTACCCTCGGCCAGTTGTTGAGGCCTACCCTCGGCCAGTCGTTCCGGCAATCGTCCGGCCGCACCCTGCGGCAATCGCTCGGTCACAGCATCAGCTCCGATCGGCGGCGGGGATTGATGCGCTCCCGCCAGGCGCCGGCGAGTCCGGCGAGGGCGAGGGTGGGCACGATGATGAACAGGCCGGGGAAGAGCGTCGGCCACCACTGCCCGGCCAGCAGCGAGCCCCGCGCGGTCTGGATGAGGGTGCCCAGGCTTGCCGTGTGCGTGGGCAGCCCCAGCCCGAGGAAGGACAGGGCCGACTCGTGCCACATGGCGTGCGGCACCATCAGTACGGCGGCGAGCGCGGCCTGCGGCAGCACACCGGGCAGCAGGTGCCGTACCGCCACCCGCCACCGCGAGGCGCCCCCGGAGACGGCGGCGTCGATGTACGGGCGCGAGCGCAGGGAGAGTACCTCGGCGCGGACGATGCGTGCCGTCGACAGCCAGTGGGTGAGCGCGACCGAGACGACCACCGGCCAGACACCTGGCCGGAACATCGCGACGATGAAGATGCCGAGCAACAGGTGGGGTACCGACGAGACGGTGTCGACCAGGCGCATGATGCCCCGGTCGACCCAGCCGCCCACGGCACCGGCGGTGGCCCCGACGGCGGTGCCGACCACGGTCGCCGTCAGCGCCGCCGCCACACCGACGAGCAGCGAGACCCGCAGGCCGTACACGCAGCGCAGCAGCAGGTCCCGGCCGACGTCGTCGGTGCCGAACGGGTGCGCCCAAGACGGCGGTTGCAGCTTGGCGGCCAGATCGACGGCCTGCTGGTCGAGCTGCACCAGCGGCGGGACGAGCACGACGGCGAGGACGGTCAGGGCCACCAGCGCGGCGGACACCCGTACGCGCAGCGTGCGGGTCGAGCGGCGCGCGGGACCGGCGGAGCGCCATACGGTGCCGGGCCGAATCCCGTTCTCAACTGCGGTATCAGCCATGGAAGTCACCAACGTCACATGTCACTGAGCTTCACCCTCGGGTCGAACAGTCCGTACAGCAGGTCGGCGAGCAGGTTGCCGACGAGGACCGCGGCGGTGGCGGGGGTGGTCAGGGCGGCGAGCAGCGGGAAGTCGACGGCGGTGGCCGCCTCGACGGTGGCCGCGGCGATGCCCGGCCAGCTGAAGACACTCTCCACCAGCAGTGCTCCGGTGATGAGTTCGGGAACGCGGGAGCCGATCAGGGTGAGCACCGGCAGCAGCCCGGAGCGCAGGGCGTGCCCGAGCAGGACGGTACGTTCGCTCAGCCCCCGGGCGCGGGCGCCACGGACCGGATCCTCCGCCAGGGCGTCGCCGACTCCCTGTCGCACATAGAGGGCGAACCAGGGGAGCTGGGACACGGCGAGCACACCGGCGGGCAGCACGAGGTGGCTCGCGACCTGCCCCGGGGTGACCTGTTCGCTGCCGGTGTCCGTCAGTCCGCCCGCCGGGAGAACATCGAGTTGCAGCGCGAACAGCCAGACGGCGAGCAGGGCGATCCAGAAGACCGGTGCGGCCTCCAGGGTGTACGCGAGCGAGGTGACGGCCCGGTCGAGCATCGACCCGGGACGGCGGGCGGCGAGTACACCGAGCAGCGTTCCGGTGAGCACGGCCACCGCGAACGCGACCGCGCAGAGCAGCGAGGACCACACCAGACGTTCCCCGATCACCTGGGCCACCGGCTGCCGCAGCACGCTGGAATGGCCCAGGTCACCGGTGAGCGCCGAGGTCAGCCACTCACACCAGCGGGCGGGAAAGGGCTGGTCCACACCGAGGTTGTCGCGCAGCCGGTCCAGGGTCTCCTGGTCGGCGCCGAGCGCGGCCGTGCCGGCGTACGCCTTGACGGGATCGAACGGGGAGGCGGCGGCGATGGCGAACACGCCGAACGTCACGACGAGGAGGACGGGGACGGCGAACAGGGCCCGCCGTCCCGCCAGGCGTGCCATCGCTCCCCAGGGCAGGGGCGTCACTTCTTGGGCTGCCAGTCCTCGATGTTCCACCACGGCCCGCTGGCGAAGCCGTGCTCGTGCGGTTCGAGCTGCGTGGTCAGACCGTCCCACCGGTCCGCGAGTACGTAGAGGTGGTCGATGTGGGTGAGGAAGGTGTAGCCGGGGTCCTTCACAAGCTCGCGCTGGAGCGCGGCGTAAGCGGCCTTCCGCTCGGCCGGTTCCTGGGTGCGGCGGCCGGTGTCCAGGGCCTGGTCCACGGCCGGGTTGTCGTAGTGCGCCATGTTGTTGAAGCCGTCTCCGGCGAGCGAGGAGTGCAGCAGCGTGTAGAGGCCGAAGTCGGGGTCGCCGGTGCTGCCGAAGCCCGCGAGGACCGCGTCGTCCTTCATCCGCGGTTCGATGACCTCCCAGGTCGCGCTCTCCACCGTCACGTCGATACCGGCCTTCTTGGCGTCGGAGGCGTAGGCGAGGGCATGGTCCTGGCGGACCTTGTCACCGGAGGGGTAGAGCAGGGTGAACGCGGCCCGCTGTCCGTCCTTGGCGCGGATGCCGTCCTTGCCTGCCTTCCACCCCGCCTCGTCGAGAATCCGCTTGGCCTTGCCCAGGTCCTGCTCACGCTCGATCCCCTTGGCGAACGAGGGATCGTCCACGGGCAGCGGCCCGTACGCCGGTGTGCCCGCGCCGTCGAGGATCTTGTCGACCATGGCCTTCCGGTCCACGGCGGCATCGAGCGCCTGCCGGATCGCGCGGTCGCCGGTCACCTTGTCGGCCGTCGGGAGGGTGACGGCACGGAAGTCGTATGACCTCGCCTGGTACGACTTCATGCCCGTGTCGCTCTTGAAGGTGGCGGCGAGGTTGGGCGGGAGGACCGCGCCGTCCAGGTCGCCGGAACGCAGCCGGGTGGCGCGTACGTTGTCGTCCGCGATGACGGCCATGGTGAACGTCTTCACCTTCGGCGCGCCGCCCCAGTAGTTCGGGTTGGCCTTGAAGGTGAGTTTCTCGCCCTTGCTCCAGGCGGAGAGGACGTACGGTCCGGTGCCGACCGGCTCGGTGTTGAAGGAGCCGGTGTTGGGATCCTGCTTCCCCGCGATGTGCTCGGGGACGATGGGCAGCACCGTGCGCCCGGCGAAGGGCGCGTACGGGTACTTCAGCGTGAAGACGACCTTGTCGTCACCGCTCGCCCGGACGTCCTTGACGGCGTCCAGTTCGCTCCTGGCCGTGTTGTTGGTCTTCTCGTCCAGGATGGTCCGGTACGTGAAGACCACGTCGGCGGCCGTCAGCGGTTCGCCGTCGCTGAACTGCACGCCCTCGCGCAGGGTGTACGTGTAGGTGAGGCCGTCGTCGGCGACCTCGGGAAGCGACTTCGCCAGGGCGGGCTTCAGCTCCAGGTGGGCGTCCCGCGCGAGCAGCCCGTCGAAGATCTTGGAGTTGCCGTCCTTGCCGTAGCCGAGCAGCGGGCTGAGCGTGTCCGGCTCGGAGCCCACGCCGATCACGACGGATTCGGCGGAACTGCCACCACTCCCACCCTCGCTGGGCGCGGAACAGGCGGCGACCCCGGCCACCACCGCCACCGCGACGGCGGCACCTCGTATTCGACGGGTCGACGTCATGAGCCCCACACCCTTATTGCCTGGAAACCTTACTTGCACATGATGTGCGACAAGCAGGATACCCAGGGATTGAACAACCCTTGACCTTCCTCCGTATCCCGGGTCGAGTAGGCAAGGCGAAGATCCGCATCGAGGCGGAGCAACTCCGCCAGGGCCGCTCGACGTTCCCTGAAGCAGCGTTCGGTCGGCCGTCACCCCTCCCGCGGAGTGGACTTCACGCGTCCCGTCGCCGTGGCTGACGGACGACGCAGCAGCCCGGTGTTTGGCTTGCCGAACGGTCGTTCTCCGCGATCGTGCTCGACGGCGAGGAGGAACATGATGGCGGCACCGCGCGAGGTGGACGAGGCGAAGGTCGAGGCCTTCATGGAGAAGGCGCTCGGGGACCTCAGTGGGATGATGACGGTCGGGTTGTGCCATCTGGGCGACAGGCTGGGCCTGTTCAAGGACCTCGTGGCCCATGGCCCCGCCAACAGCCAGGACCTCGCGGACCGTCTCGATCTGAATGAGCGTTATGTGCGCGAGTGGCTGCGCGGCCTCACCGCAGCGGGCTATCTGGAGGAACCGGAGCCCGGGCGCTTCGCCCTCCCCGCGGAGCACGCCCCGGCCCTGGCCGACGAGTCGGGGCCCATGTTCCTCGGCGGCGTCTACCAGATGGTGCCCGCCGCGCTGGCGCCGTACGAGCGACTGTGCGAGGCGTTTCGGCGTGGGGGCGGCGTACAGCAGAGCGAATACCCGGACATCCTGTGGGACGGCATGAGCCGTTTCACGGGGAGCTGGTTCGAGAGCGTGATGGTCGACGACTGGCTGAGCACCTTCCCCCACGTCGTGGAGAAGCTGGAACGGGGCATTGACGTCGCGGACGTGGGATGCGGCGCCGGCCGCGCGCTGATCGTGCTCGCCCAGGCGTTTCCCCGCTCGCGTTTCACCGGTTTCGACAACTTCCCGGTCCAGGTGGAACGTGCCCGCCAGAACGCGGAGCGGGCCGGTGTCACCGACCGCGTGACCTTCGAGACGGTCGATGCCGCCCAGGGCCTCCCCGGGCGGTACGACCTCATCACCACCTTCGACGTCATCCACGACTCCGCCCAACCGAAGCGGCTGCTCGCCGCCATCAGGGCCGCGACGAAGGACGACGGCGACTACCTGATGCTGGAGATCAACTGCGAGGACCGGCCCCAGGACAACGTGGGCCCGGTGGCGACGATGTTCTACGGTTTCAGCATGTTCTACTGCATGACCACCTCCCTCGCGAACGACGGCGCCGCCCTCGGCACGTGCGGCATGCCGGAGGCGGTGGTCCGCAGTCTCTGCGCCGAGGCGGGCTTCAGCGACGTGGCCCGCTCCACGGCGGACGACCCGTTCAACGTCCTGTACGACATCAGGCCGTAAGCAAACAGGTGAGGACCGCGATATGCCCGGCGAGCGACCGCAGTTGTACGAAATCCTCGATGACCGGTTCCGCACAGGCAGGTGCCACGCGGGCGACTCGAAGCTGGAGATCCTCTTCGAGGGCTGCCGCTGGGCAGAGGGCCCCGTCTACGTTCCGGCCGGGCGGTACCTGGTGTGGAGCGACATCCCCAACGACCGCCTGCTCCGCTGGGACGAGACCACCGGCGCGGTCGGCGTCTTCCGCTCAACCGCCGGTCACCCCAACGGCAACACCCTGGACACCGAGGGCCGCCTCATCACCTGCGAGCAGGGCAACCGTCGCGTCACCCGCACCGAACACGACGGCTCGGTCACCGTGATCGCCGACCGCTTCCAGGGCAAGCGGTTCAACAGCCCGAACGACGCGGTAGTGAAGTCAGACGGTTCGATCTGGTTCTCCGACCCCGACTTCGGGATCAGCACCGACTACGAGGGTCACCGCGCCGAGAGCGAGATCGGCGCCTGCAACGTCTACCGTGTGGACCCCGCCACCGGCGAGGTACGGCTGGTCGCCGACGGCTTCAGCGGCCCCAACGGCCTCGTCTTCTCCCTCGACGAGCGGCAGCTGTACGTCTCGGACAGCCGGGCCAACCATATCCGCGTCTTCGACGTCCACGACGACGGCACCCTCGGCGACGGCAGCGTCTTCACCGAGTGCAAGATCGGCAACTTCGACAACATCCGCTTCGACGACCAGGGCCGGCTCTGGGCCGCCGCCCTTGACGGCGGCGTCCACTGCTACGACCCGGACGGCACCCTCCTCGGTCGCCTCCTGGTCCCCGACACCGTCGCCAACATCCGCTTCGGCGGCCCCAAACGGAACCGCATGTTCATCGCCGCCGACACCACGCTCTACTCCGTCGTCCTGTCCGTCACCGGCACCCCACCGCTGCCGATCGCCCGCCCGTAAGGCGCGCACCAAGACGAGCGGGGATGGCCGGATAGAGCCCTGTCCGCCCGATCGCCCCGCCCCTACGATGCGAGCGCTCCCGACCTTCACCGTGCGTTCACAGCTTCCCCCCAGGTCGGGGACGCGCTTGGCTCCACATGGGCATGAGTTTGACATGTTCATGACTGAACCATCGTGGTTGCCACCCCCCGAACAGAGGGCCCGAGGAAACCCCGACCGGAAACCCGGACGGAAACCCGAACGGACCCTCCAACCGAAGCAGAGATGGGAGAACCATGGCTGCCGGCCTGCTCCTCAGCAGCGCGATCGGCGCGCTGCTCGCCACCGCGGTACCCGCGCAGGACCCGTCGTCCGGTTTCGTCGACCCGCCCCCGGACCGCATCGTCATCAAGGTCGCCACGGTGAACGGCTCCGGCTGCCCGCAGGGCACCGCCGCCGTCGCCGTCTCGGCGGACAACACGGCCTTCACGGTCACGTACAGCGACTACCTCGCCCAGGTCGGCGGCACCTCCGACCCCACGGCGTTCCGCAAGAACTGCCAGCTCAATCTGATCGTGCACGTGCCGCAGGGCTTCACCTACGCCATCGCCAGCGCCGACTACCGCGGCTTCGCCGCCCTCCAGCCGGGCGCGAGCAGCGTCCAGCGGGCCTCGTACTACTTCCAGGGCTCGCCGAACACGGCGTACCGGAGCCACCCCTTCAGCGGGCCCTACAACGACAACTGGCAGGCCACCGACACCACCGACTGGGCCCAGCTGGTGTGGGCGCCGTGCGGCGTCCAGCGCAACTTCAACATCAACACCGAGCTGCGGGTCAATGCGGGCAGCTCCGACCCGGCCAAGACCAGCTTCATGACGATGGACTCGACCGACGGGGACATCAGCACCATCTACCACCTGGCGTGGAAGGAGTGTCCCGACACCTGACAGCGGCCTGTGCCCCGGTCGCCGGGGGCGACCGGCGACCGGGGCACAGGCGTACCACGACTGCTCAACGGCTCCACGCCGCACAGCTCTTGACGTCGAATGCGCCGCTGGCCATCCTCGTCGCATATCTCGCACCGGTCATGACAACCCGTCAGTAGCGGCCCCAGAAGGGCCTGGCCCGTCGACCGTGCCATCCCACCAACCGAGGGACGTGGGTAACGACCATGGCTCCACGCCACCCGAACCGCCGCAGACACGTCACCGTCGTGTCGCTGCTCCTCCTCGTGCTGGCCACAGTCCTCGGCCCGGCGCCGAGTTCGGCGGCCGGAGCCGACTGGTGGAACCCGGTCGCACGGCCCGCCCCGGACTCGCGGATCAACGTCACCGGCGAACCGTTCACCGGCACCACCGCCGAGGGCGAGGTGCGCGGCTTCGTCGACGCGCACAACCACCTCTTCTCCAACGAGGCGTTCGGCGGACGGCTCATCTGCGGCAAGCCCTTCTCCGAGGCCGGCATCGCCGACGCGCTCAAGGACTGCCCCGAGCACTACCCGGACGGCTCGCTCGCCATCTTCGACTTCATTACCAACGGCGGCGACGGCAGGCACGACCCGGTCGGCTGGCCCACGTTCAAGGACTGGCCCGCCCACGACTCGCTGACCCACCAGCAGAACTACTACGCCTGGATCGAGCGGGCCTGGCGCGGCGGCCAGCGCGTTCTCGTCAACGACCTCGTCACCAACGGCGTGATCTGCTCGGTCTACTTCTTCAAGGACCGCAGCTGCGACGAGATGACGTCGATCCGGCTGCAGGCCAAGCTGACATACGACCTCCAGGCCTACGTCGACAGGATGTACGGCGGCCCCGGCAAGGGCTGGTTCCGGATCGTCACCGACAGCGCGCAGGCCCGCCAGGTCATCGAACAGGGCAAGCTGGCGGTCATCCTCGGCGTCGAGACCTCCGAACCGTTCGGCTGCAAACAGATCCTGGACATCCCGCAGTGCAGCAAGGAGGACATCGACAAGGGGCTGGACGAGCTGTACGCCCTCGGCGTGCGCAGCATGTTCCTGTGCCACAAGTTCGACAACGCGCTGTGCGGGGTCCGCTTCGACTCGGGCACGCTGGGCACGGCGATCAACGTCGGGCAGTTCCTGTCGACCGGCACCTTCTGGAAGACGGAGAAGTGCACGGGACCGCAAGCCGACAATCCCATCGGCGGCGCGGCGGCGCCCGAGGCCGAGCAGAAACTCCCGGACGGTGTGGAGGTCCCCGCGTACAACGCGGACGCCCAGTGCAACGTCCGCGGGCTCTCCGAACTCGGTGAGTACGCCGTGCGCGGCATGATGAAACGCAAGATGATGCTGGAGATCGACCACATGAGCGTCAAGGCCACGGGCCGGGTGCTCGACATCTTCGAGGCCGAGTCGTACCCGGGTGTGCTGTCCTCGCACAGCTGGATGGACCTCAACTGGACGGAGCGGGTCTACTCACTCGGCGGCTTCATCGCCCAGTACATGCACGGCTCCGAGGCGTTCAGCGCGGAGGCGAAGCGCACGGACGCGCTGCGCGAGAAGTACGACGTGGGCTACGGCTACGGCACGGACATGAACGGCGTCGGCGGCTGGCCGGGCCCGCGCGGCGCGGACGCCCCCAACCCCGTGACGTACCCCTTCCGCAGCGTCGACGGCGGTTCCGTCATCGACCGGCAGACCACCGGTGAGCGCACCTGGGACCTGAACACCGACGGAGCCGCGCACTACGGCCTCGTCCCGGACTGGATCGAGGACGTCCGGCTCGTCGGCGGTCAGGGCGTGGTGGACGACCTCTTCCGTGGTGCCGAGTCCTACCTCGACACCTGGGGAGCGTCCGAGCGGCAGCAGGCCGGCGTCAATCTCGCCACGGGCGGCTCGGCCACGGCCAGTTCGGCGGAGTGGAACCCGTTCACCAGCTATGCGCCGGACCGGGCCGTGGACGGTGCGCGCAGCACCCGCTGGGCCAGCGACTGGAGCGACGACCAGTGGCTGCGGATCGACCTCGGCGCCACGAACCTGGTCGGGCGCGTCACGCTGGACTGGGAGCGGGCGTACGGGACGTCGTACCGCGTCGAGCTCTCCACCGACGCCGTGACCTGGCAGACCGCCTGGTCCACGACCACCGGCGACGGCGGCCTGGACACCGCGCGGTTCACCCCGACGCCCGCCCGGTATGTCCGCGTCCAGGGTCTGGACCGTGGCACCGACTGGGGCTATTCGCTCTACGAGGTGGGCGTCCACAGCAGCTAATACGCATGTGCGAATAACGCGCATCTTGTGCGAATTTCCGCTGGTCTGATCTGATGCGCATGCCCGTGCAGGTGGATATTTCTACGCGGCGGAAGGGGTGGCGGGGCATGGCGAATTACCCTGGCGCAAAGCGCCGCCGGGCGTAGGTGTCCCCGAAGTGCTGGAAAGGGGAGGACGGTTGGCAGGAATCACGGTCGCACGATGGCTGGACCGGCTCCGTGTGCGGAAAACCCGCGGTATCCGGGTTGTGCGTCGCACTCCTTCGAGTGACCCTCTCGCCGCGTTGGTGAGGACCGCGCAGCAGCTCGACTACGGCGCGGGCCGCGTCGGCGGGGCGGTGGGGGGCGACTGTAAACGGTAGGGGCGACGGCGGGCGCGTCGGGCCTGCACCCAAGGCCCGCCCGCCGCGGCCGCCAAGGCCGGGTCAGGGGCCTTCCGGCCCACCCGGCGACCGGAATACGTATTGCTTGACTCAGGCAACGGCCAGGTAAAGTGGCGTACATGCCCAACCCGCCGACCGTCATCGCCGCGCGGGAGCGCACGGGGGAGACCCTCGCGGGGCACGGCGGTGCGCCGCTCGTGCTGATCGCGGTCGGCGACCCGACGGCCGCCGAGCCGCTCCCCACACTGCTGCGACTCGCCGGCTACCGGACCACGACCGCCCGCACCGGCGCCGAGGCACTGGCCTGGGTGCGGGAGTGCCGGTTCGACCTGGTGATCCTGGATGTGCTGCTGCCGGACGTGGACCAGCTCCGCCGGACCCGCAGCCTCGTCGCCCCCGACCGTCCGGCCGTACTGCTGCTCGCCGAGGGCGAGCCGCTGGGGACCATCCCCGCCGGTGACAGAGGGCCGGGGGAGGGCTCGTCGGCGCGGGCGCCCCGGCGGGAGGCTGAAGTGCTGGCCCGGGCACGGCAGTTGGTGGGGAGGGCGCGGCGGTACGACGACCCCGCACGGGGCGGCGAGCCCAGCACCCTGCGCTACGACGACCTCGTGCTGGACGAGAGCAGGTGCCGGGCCCTGCGCGGGCAGCGGGCCATCGCCCTCACCCCGGCGGAGTACCGCCTGCTGCGCTGCCTCCTCCTCAACCCCGAGCGGGTGCTGTCGAAGGAGCAGATCGGCCGGCACGTCTGGGACGAGCGCCCCACGGACGGGGCGATCGAGCGGCTGGTCTCCCGGCTGCGCCGCAAGGTGAACGACGGGGAGCCCGCGCTGATCCACACCCGCCGGGGATTCGGCTACTGGCTGGGCCGCTCCACGCCGGGCTGAGTGGGGGAGCCCGACGGTGTGACCTCGGTCATGTTGATCGCCTGTCCGGAAACTGTCCGGGAGTTGTCAGTTCGGTTGGTTTAACTGTTGCCCTGGCCCCCACGCCCCGGAGAGAGGACACGGATGTCCGCCCCCCACCCCGCGCATGAGCCCGGCTTCGACCTGGAGGCACTGCGCGAGAAGTACCGCGTCGAACGCGACCGCCGGATCCGCCCCGACGGCAGCAGGCAGTACCGGCGCACCACGGGAGAGTTCGGCTACTTCGAGGAAGACCCCTACGCGGACCGGGACTTCTCCCGGGAGCCCCTGCACGACCGGGTCGAGGTGCTGATCATCGGCGGCGGTTTCGGCGGCCTGCTCGCCGGGACGCGGCTGCGGCAGGCCGGCGTGCGCTCGATCCGTGTGATCGAGAAGGGCGGCGACTTCGGCGGCACCTGGTACTGGAACCGTTACCCGGGCATCCACTGCGACATCGAGTCGTACATCTACATGCCGCTGCTGGAGGAGGTCGACTACGTCCCGCGGTGGAAGTACGCGCCGGGGGAGGAGATCCGGCAGCACGCGCGGGCCATCGCGACGCGCTTCGGCCTGTACGACGACGTCTGCTTCCAGACCCTGGCGACCGAACTGCGCTGGGACGAGGCCGAGTCGGGGTGGCTTATCGCCACCGACCGGGGCGATCACATGCGGGCCCGCTACGCCTCAACCCGCCCAACCGGCTGTGGGGTTCCAACGGCGTCGCCTTCGGACCCGACGGGCGGCTGTACGTCGCCGAGTTCCTGGCCGGCCGGATCAGCGCCGTGGATCCGGCCACCGGAGACGTCGACGTGATCGTGCCGATGGACAGTCCCGTGCAGTCGCCGGACGACCTCGCCTTCGGCGCGGATGGGTCCATGTACATCGCCGACCTGGTCCCCGGCCGGGTGTGGCGGCGCAGCCCCGACGGCGCGTACACCCTCGTCTCCGGCGACGTGACCAACCCCAACGGCCTCACCTGCGTCGGCGACCGGTTGTTCGTCAACGAGATGAAGCCCGACGGGCGGCTGATGGAGCTGTTCCCGGACGGCGGTGAGCCGGTGGTACTCACCGAAGGACTCGCGCTCGGCAACGCGATGCAGCTCGGCCCGGACGGCTGGTTGTACTACCCGCACATGATCACCGGCCAGGTCTGGCGCATCCCGCCGGACGGCGGCGCGCCCGAAGTGGTCGCCGAGGACGTGCACCAGCCGGTCGCCGTCCGTTTCGACCAGGGTGGCGTGCTGCATGTCCTGTCGCGCGGCGTGGAAGGCATCGTGACCCGCATCGACCTGCACGGCACCGGCTCCCGGACGCTCGTCAGCAGCGGGGTGGTCGGCCTGGACAACGCGGCCTTCGACGCCGAGAACCGCATGTTCGTCTCCAGCTACGCCAGCGGCGGCATCACCGAGCTGCGGCCCGACGGGCGCACCCGGGAGCTGGTGCCGCGGGGGCTGGACGGCCCGTACGGGGTGACGATCGACCTGGGCGGCACGGTGTACGCGGCCGACCACTACCGGCTAGCGAGCCCGGCCGACACCCACGAGGGCGTGCCGATCAACGGCTCGCACGGCGAGGGCGTGACCACGCATGCCCTGCTGCACTTCTCCCACGGCATCGCTGCGGACGGCGGGCTCCTGCACGTGACCTCGCAGTACGGCACGGTCCAGACCTACGATCCCGAGCACGGGACCACACGGGAACGGGCGGTCGGTCTGCGGCAGCCCCTGGGCATCGCGGTCGGGCCGGACGGCTCCCTCGTCGTGGCCGAGACGGGCGCCGGACGGATCGTTGCCCTCGACGACGGCGACACCCTCACCGTCCGCGCCGAAGGGCTGGACCATCCCGTGGACGTGGCCTTCGACGCGGCCGGGCGCTGCTACGTCAGCGACGACCGGCTCGGGACGGTGCTGCGGATCGAGGCGGACGGAAGCACGGTGACCGTCGCGGACGGGCTCGGTGCGCCCCAGGGACTGGTGGTCCTGGGTGACGAGATCTTCACGGTGGAGACCGCGCACCGCAGGCTCCGGGCGATCTCCCTCACCACGGGGGAGAGCCGGACCGACGCCGAGGACCTGCCGGTCGGGCCACCCCCGGGCGTCGTACCCCGGACCCGGCCCGCCCTCTTCGCGGGCGGTATGCCCGGGGCGCCGTACCCCTTCGCCGGGCTGGCCGCCGCCCCGGACGACACCCTGCTGCTCGCGGCCAACGGTGAGGGCACGGTGCTGCGGCTGAGCCCGGCGGGCAGCGGCGACTGACCTCGGCAGAGGACGTCCAGGATTCTCGCCCGGAAGGGGAATGACCGCCGCCCCCCGGGGTACGCGTCGAGGGCCGCACCGGAGTCCGATCTTGGCCCGGGCGGGCCCCCACGACCGCCACGACCAGGGAATCCGCCATGGAGACACCCGCGAACGACCCCACCCCCACACCGGCCCAGCGGGCGCTGGACGCGCTCGTCGTGAACACCGAGGACGAGTCGGCGCTGGACACGCTCGCGAGCAGCGAGGTACTGGTCCCCGTGCCGGACGACGCCATGGACGAGGAGGCGGCCGACCCCACCGCGGTGGCGCTGCCCGTGCTGGAGGAGCCGGACGGGCGCCCGGTGGTGCCCGTGTTCACCTCCGAGCTGGAGATGGCAGAGCTGCTGCCGTTCGTCTCCCGCTACCGCCTCGTACCGCTCGGCGCCCTCGCCTCGCAGTGGCCGTCCGACGACCTGTCCCTCACCATCGACGGCAGCTCGTCGCACGGTCTGACGCTCACCTCGGACGGCGTCCGCACCCTGCTGGCCCGTCCGCACGGCTGAGCCTGGGCGTTCACCTCGGGTGAACGCCCACGTCACACGCCATCCGCCGGGCCGACGCGTGCCGAGGTCGGCCGGAAATTTCCCCCGCGCCGGGGTGGTCACGCCCCGCGCGACGGGAAGACCCCAGCGAAAGGATCCGCAGCGAAGGAACGTCGGGAGTCGTCTTGAGGGTCGTCCTGCTCGGCACCGCGGCCAGTGGCGGCTTCCCACGGTGGAACTGCGGCTGCACGCCGTGCGCCGCCGCCCGTGACGGCAAGCTGCCCACCCGTACCCAGGAGGCGGCCGCCGTCACCGGCAACTCCCGGGACCACATCCCCGCTGTGGCCGGGCTCCGGACCCCGGCCCACACCGGTGCGGGGTGTGCTGCTGACATGGTCGACCGGTATGCGCCGTGGGAGTGGCACGACAGCCTCACCGCGGGCGGGTTCGTGCTCTCCGGTGGCCTGGTCGTCACCGCCCACCCCGTCGGGGCGTCGGCGCCGGCGTATCTGCCCCGGCGCGCCGCGGACGAGTGCTGGGTGACGGCGTACCGCGTCGAGGATCTGGCCACCGGCGGTGTGCTCGTCTACGCGCCCCGCCTGGCCGGACGGGACGCGAAGCTGGACGAGCTGCTGGCGGGCGCCGACTGCGCCGTGCTGGACGGTACGTACGTCACGACCGCCGACGCCGCCCTCTCCCCGTCGACCCGGATCCGCCGTGTCCACACCCGCCTGGAGGACGCCAGCCCCCTCTTCGACCCCGCCTCGGCGGCCCGTGGGCAGGCGGTCGAGGCGGGCATCGAAGTCCTTTCGGACGGGGCCGAGTTCGTCCTGTGAACCCTTCGGGCGTCACTCGGTGGTGAGGTCCAGGAGCTGGTCGGCGGCGGTGGTGTTGCCCGCGTCGGCCAGGCGGCGCAGCTCATCGAGGTTGCCCTGCTCGGTGGCTACCTCGATGAGCTGGTCGGTCGCGGTGCTGCTGCCCCGGTCGGCGAGGCGGCGCAGCTCGGCCAGGTCGCCCCGTTCGGCGGCGAGTTCGACCAGCTCGTCGATCGCGTCGGGGTCGCCGCTGTCGGCCCGCTCCCTCAGCAGGGTGAGCGCGGTCGGGTCGGAGTCGGTCATGTTCGGCACCTCTCGTGTTCGGTGGCCCGGTGGGAGCAGCTTTCCCGAGGGTGTGTGTCCGTCACGACCAGGTACCCCGGCGGGTGGCCCGCCATCAGGGGGAACCGACTCAGCCCTTCAGGGTCCGCTCCAGTGCCGCCCGCTGCAGGGGCAGCACCTCGGCATGCAGGGCGCGGCCCTTGCCGGTCAGGGCGACCCACACGCCCCGCCGGTCCTCGGCGCATACGGAGCGTTCGACCAGGCCGTCCTTCTCCAACCGGCCGATGAGGCGGGAGAGGGCGCTCTGGCTGAGGTGGACCCGCCCCACCAGGTTCTGTACCCGGCAGTGGTCGCCCTCCTCGGGTGCCGCGGTGGCCAGGATGTCCAGCACCTCGAAGTCGCTCGCGCCGAGCCCGTGCGGATGGAGCACGCGGTCGATCTCGCAGATCGTGCGCGCGTGCACCGACAGGATGTCCCGCCACCGCTGTTCCAGACCGGTGCCGACCGTGTTCGCTGCCATATCCGCACGGTAACACCGATCCGGCCATTTGTTGAGTATGCAACTAGTGCGTGTGCAAGGAGCAACCCCGGCCTCAGTCGGTCTCGTCCTGGAGCAGGCCGATCAGGTTGCCGTCCGGGTCCTTCACCGAGGCGATCAGGCGGCCGGGACCGACCTCCCGTACGTCCTGCAACGTCTCCGCGCCCGCGGCCAGCAGCGCGGCGAGGGTCGCCCGGATGTCGGCCACGTGCCAGTAGGGAACCGGGCCGGTCAGGCCTTTCGCGTGGCCGTTCGGGTCGAGGCCGATCTCCTGACCGGCGTCCCGGAGACCGACGTAGTAGGGCTCGTCCGTGTGCGGTTCCACCCCGAGCAGCGCGCTGAACAGGGACTTCGCCCGGTCGAGGTCCTTGACGGGGTAGATGATCGTTTGCAGGCCGGCGGTCATGGCGTACTCCTCCGTGTGGCGTGGTCCGACGGTCGATTCCGTCGGTGGTCTCACGCTAGGCCGGGGGAGCGGCGGACGGCTTCTCCGATCCTGATCGGTCGCTCACGCGGCCATGCCGGTCCCCCGCGCCCTCACGTCGACTCCCGCTTCACCAGCTCCGTCGGCAGGATCACCGCCGCCGGATCCTCGCCGCCGATCTGCGCGAGCAGCACCCGCACCATCTCGGCGCTGATCCGGTCCCACGGCTGCCGTATGGTCGTCAGCTCCGGGCTGGCGGCGACGGCGGCGGGGGAGTCGTCGAAGCCGCCGACCGCCACGTCCTGCGGCACCCGCCGCCCCGCCCGCTGCAGTGCCGTGAGCACGCCCTGCGCCATCAGGTCGGACGCCACGAACACCGCGTCCATGTCGGGAGCCTGCGCGAGCAGCCGCTCGGCGCCCGCCTCGCCGCTGGCCCTGCTGTAGTCGCCGGAGACGATGAGGCGGTCGTCGACCTCGACACCGGCCTCGGTGAGCACCTCCCGGTAACCGGCGAGCCGCTCCACACCGCCGGGCGTGTCCAGCGGACCGGTGACGACGCCGATCCGGCGCCGCCCGAGCGACAGCAGATGGCGCACCATGTCCCGCGCGCCGTCCCGGTCGTCGGCGGCCACGTAACTCACCTTCGAGCCCAGCCCGATCGGCTTGCCGCACGCCACCAGCGGCACACCGGCCTCACGCAACTCCTGCGCCACCGGATCCCCGGAGTGGCTGGAGACCAGCAGCACCCCGTCGACGTGCCCGGCGGTGATGTACCGCGTGATGCGCCGCCGTTCGTCCTCGGTCCCGGCCAGCATCAGCAGCAGCGGGATGTCGTGCTGGGCCAGCGCCTGGGTGCAACCACGCAGCAGGACATTGAAGTTGGGGTCCTCGAAGAACCGCTCCTGCGGCTCGGTCAGCAGAAAGCCGACCGAGTCCGAACGCCCGGTGATCAGCGAGCGGGCGTGGCGGTTCACGACGTAACCCGTCTTGCGGATGGCGGCGTTGACCGCCTCCTGGGCGGACGGGCTGACGTAGTGGCCGCCGTTGAGTACGCGCGAAACGGTGCCGCGCGAGACGCCCGCCTCGCGCGCCACGTCGTGAATCGTCGGCGGCCTGCGCCGGCCCCCCGTGTTGCTCATGGTCATGACTTTACGGCTCCGGAGAGCAGATCGAGGCTCCAGAACCGCTGGACGACCAGGAACAGCGCGACCAGCGGAAGCACCGCGAGGAACGCGCCCGTGATCAACAGCGTGTAGAGCGCGGGCGTGTTGGCGCCCTGCTCCAGCAGCGTGTACAGGCCGAGCGTGATCGGGAACTTCTCGTCGTCGCTGAGCATGATGAACGGCAGCAGGAAGTTGTTCCACACCGCCACGAACTGGAACAGGAACACCGTCACCAGCCCCGGGATCATCATCGGCAGCGCGATCCGGGTGAAGATACGCCACTCGTTCGCCCCGTCCATCCGGGCGGCCTCCACCACATCGGCGGGGACGGCGGCAGCGGCGTAGATCCGCGAGAGGTAGACGCCGTACGGCGAGAGGATCTGCGGCAGCAGCACGGACAGGTACGAGTCCGTGAGGTTCGCCTGGGCCAGCAGCAGGTACTGCGGGACGGCGAGGATCACCGGCGGCATCAGTACGCCCGCAAGCAGCACGTTGAAGATCGCCTCCCGGCCCCGGAAGCGGTACGTCGCGAGCGCGTAGCCGCTGACGGACGACACCGCCGTCGACAGCAGCGCCCCGAGACCGGCGTAGAGGGCGGAGTTGCCCATCCACTGCCAGTACACGCCGTCGCGGTAGGCGCTCAGATCCGAGAGATTCTCGGTGAACCCGGTGCCCGGCAGGAAGGTGAACGTGGAGAACAACTCGCTGCCGGACTTGGTGGACGCGATCACCACCCAGGCGACCGGCAGCAGACAGTACAGCGCGCCGAGCAGCAGCGCCACGGTCGGGACCAGCGCGATCCGGCGGCGCAGCGGCGGGCCCTGGGCGGTGCCCGGGGTCGTACCGGCCGCCGGGGCGGCCTTGCGCAGGGCAAGAGAACTCATCGTGCTGCCTCCTGCTTGTTGCGACGGTTCGCGGCCCGCAGGAAGCCGAAGGACAGCACCAGCGTGGCGAGCGCGATGATCACGGCCTGGGCCGCCGCCGCGTAGATGTCGCCTTCGCCGAAGGCGTCCCGGTACACCTTCATCAGCGGACTCCAGGTCGTCGACACGGAGTTGGTGAGCGGTTTCAGTGTGGTCGGCTCGTTGAACACCTGGAGCGTCGCGATGATCGAGAAGAAGAAGGTCAGCACCAGCGAGGGCGCCACCATCGGGATCTTGATCCGGAGCGCGATCTGCAGCGGGGTGGCACCGTCCAGCTTCGCCGCCTCGTACACCTCGGCCGGGATGGCCTGCAGCGAGGTGTAGATGACGATCATGTTGAAGCCGGTGCCGCCCCACACCGCGATGTTCGACAGGGCGAGATAGAGCGGACCGCCGTCCAGCAGATCCGGCTGCGGCAGGCCCAGCTTGTCGAGCACGAAGTAGAAGGGGCTGACGTCCGGCAGATACAGAAAGCCCCACAGCAGGGCCGCGACGACGCCGGGGATGGCGTACGGCAGGAAGATCGCGAGCCGGGTGAAGGGGGCGAGCCGGACCTTCTCCGAGTCGAGCATCAGGGCGAACAGCAGGGCGAGGCCCAGCATCACCGGGACGACGATGCAGCCGTAACCGAGGACGCGCAGCGCCCCGTTCAGCAGCTCGCTGTCGGAGAGCGCGTCTGTGTAGTTCTCCAGACCGGCCCAGACCTCCTTCCGCGCACCGGAGCCCAGGCCGAGGCCGGAGACCTGCACCTTGCGGAAGCTGAGCCAGATCGCGTACCCGATGGGCAGCGCGAAGAACAGGGCGAAGAGGATCGTTGCGGGGAGAAGGAAGGCGTACGGGGCCCCCTTGACCCCGTACGACTTCCGGCGTGCCGTGCTCGTCACTCCGCGACCTCGAAACCCTGCTTCTTCATGTCGGCGACCGTGTCGTCCTGCATGGTCTTCAGGGCGGCGGTGAAGTCCGACTTGTTCTTGGCGGCGGCGCCGAAGGCGTCCTTGAAGGTGGTGTAGGCGACGTTCACGTTGGGGCCCCACGCGGACGGGGCGGTGGTCTCCGCGATCTCGGCGGCCGTGGTGTAGAAGTCCGCCTGGTTCGAGAAGTACTCCGGCGGCGTGGTGAAGGCGCCGCTGAGCTGGGCGGAGGTGGACGCCGGGTAGATGCCGCTCTCCTTGGCCAGCGCGTTCAGGGCGTCGCGGTCGGTGTTCAGCCAGGCGGCGAACTTCGCGGCGGCCTCCTTGTGCTGGGAGTCGGTGGTGACGGCGGTGGAGGAACCGCCCCAGCTGCCCGTGACGTTCTCGCTCGCGGACCACTGGGGGAGCGGGGCCATGGCCCACTTGCCCTTGGTGTCCGGCGCGGCCGTGGTCAGTGTGCCCGGCGCCCACACGGCGGAGACCCAGGCGATCTGCTTGCCGGTGTTGAGCGCCTTGTTCCAGGCCGGGGTGTACATCGGCTGGTTGTCGATGGCGCCCTCCTTGACGAGGTCGCCCCAGAACTTGGCGACCTTCTGCGTCGCCGCGTCGTCGATGCCGACCTTCCACTTGTCGCCGGAAGTCGTCCACCACTTGGCGCCGGCCTGCTGGGCGAGGCCCGCGAACAGGCCGGAGTCGTTGGCGGAGAAGGTGGTGAGGTCCTTGTCCGGGGCCTTCTTCTTCAGCGCGCGGGCCGTGTCGGCGAACTCGTCCCAGGTGGTGGGGACCTTCAGGCCGTACTCCTTGAACAGGTCCTCGCGGTAGTAGAACATCATCGGCCCGATGTCCTGCGGGACGGCGTAGACCGCGTCCGTGCCGAGCGTGGTCTGCTGCCAGACGCCCTCGGCGAACTTGCCCTTCGCATCGGCGACTTCGCCTGATATGTCGGCGAGCGCGTCATTGCTGACCAGCGTCGGCAGCGCCTGGTACTCGGCCTGCACCAGGTCGGGGGCCTTGCCCGCCTTGTGCGCGGTGAGGATCTTGGTGACCAGCGTGTCGCCGGACGCCTGCTTCTTCACCGTGACCGTGATCTGGTCCTTCTTCCCCGGCCCCTTGTTCCACAGGTCCACGACCTTGTCCATGCCGGGCGTCCAGGTCCAGTACGTCAGCGAGACCGGGCCCGACTGGGCGTCGCCGTCGTCGGACGAGCCGCAAGCGGCGAGGGCGGTGGTGCCGAGCGTGACGGCGACGGCGGATGCCACGAGGCGGCGGCGCTTCGTGTTGGGCATGGATCTCTCCCCTGACCTGGGTCCTCGCCTGCTGCGAGGACCTGCCATGCTTCTGTGAGCGTTCACAGTAGAGAAACATCCCGGACACTTGTCAATGGTTGTTGCTGTGCGGTTATGTTGGGCTCGCACTGCCGATGGTGTGTGTGCACGTTCCCAAATGATCGATTAAACGGAGAGATCCATGCCGGAGACCACGCCCAAGGGCCTCACCAGGCTCGCCTTCGGTGGGGACTACAACCCCGAGCAGTGGCCGGAAAGCGTCTGGCACGAGGACGTCCGGCTGATGCGGGAGGCCGGTGTCTCCATGGTGAGCGTGGGGATCTTCTCCTGGGCGCTGCTGGAACCCGCGCCGGGCCAGTACGACTTCGGCTGGCTCGACCGTCTGCTCGACCTGCTGCACGAGAACGGCGTACGCGTCGACCTGGGCACGCCGACCGTGGCACCGCCGGTGTGGTTCTACCGGGCCCACCCCGAGGCGCTCCCGGTCACGGCCGACGGCACCCGCTACGAGTTCGGCTCGCGCGGCGCCATCTGCCACAGCAACGCCGACTACCGCACGGCCGCCGCCAACATCACCACACGGCTCGCCGAGCGCTACGGCGACCACCCCGCGCTCGCGATGTGGCACGTGCACAACGAGTACGGCGTCCCCGTCTCCGCCTGCTACTGCGACTCCTGCGCCGCGCACTTCCGCCGCTGGCTGGCGACGACGTACGGCACGGTCGAGGCCGTCAACGAGGCCTGGGGCACTGCCTTCTGGGGCCAGCGCTACACCGACTTCGAGCAGATCAACCCGCCGCGCCTGACGCCTACCGTCGGCAACCCGGGACAGGCCCTGGACTACAAGCGGTTCGCCGACGCCACCATCCGCGAGAACTTCCGCATGGAGCGGGACATCCTGCACCGCCTCTCGCCGGGCGTCCCCGTCACCACCAACTTCATGACCGCGCTCAGCCAGTGCGACTCCATCGACTACTGGGCCTGGGGCCGCGAGGTCGACCTCGTCACCAACGACCACTACCTGATCACCGACGGCCGCCGCACCCACGTGAACCTCGCGATGGCCGCCGACCTGACCCGCTCGGTCGCGGACGGCGCCCCCTGGCTGCTGCTTGAGCACTCCACCTCGGGCATCAACTGGCAGGCCCGCAACCCCGCCAAGGCCCCCGGGCAGATGGCCCGCAACTCCCTCGCGCACGTGGCACGCGGCTCCGAGGGCGCGATGTTCTTCCAGTGGCGGCAGTCCCGGCGCGGCGCCGAGAAGTTCCACTCGGCGATGCTCCCGCACGGCGGCACCGACACGCGCGTGTGGCGCGAGGTCGTCGAACTCGGCGCGGCGCTCGACTCGCTGAGTCCGATCCGCGGCACCCGCACGGTCGCCGACGTGGCCGTCCTGTGGGACTGGCACTCCTGGTGGGCGCAGAACCTCGACTGGCGCCCCACCGAGGACCACGACGCCCGCGAACGCGCCGACGCCTTCTACGAGGTGCTCTACGACCGCCACCTCACCGTCGACTTCGCCCACCCGGAAGCCGACTTGTCGGCGTATCCCCTTGTCGTCGTACCCGCGCTGTACCTGATGACGGAGGCGGCCGGACTCAGTCTCAAGCGGTACGTCGAGAACGGCGGCACCCTCGTCGTGTCGTACTTCTCCGGCATCGTCGACGAGCACGACGCCGTCCACGAGGGCGCCTACCCGGGCCCGCTGCGGGACGTCCTCGGCCTGACCGTCGAGGAGTTCTCGCCGCTGCTGAAGGGCGAGCAGGTCCGCATCACCGACCCCGACGGCTCCGAGCTCGGCGCCGACGTGTGGACGGAGTTCGTGGTGCCGCGCGGCGCCGAGCCAGTGTGGACGTACGCCGACGGCCTCACCGCCGGCCACCCGGCCGTCACCCGGCACCGCCTCGGCGAGGGCACCGCCTGGTACGTCTCCACCCGCCTCGGCCACGACGGCCTGGACGCCCTGCTGGGCTGGGCCGCCGAGGACGCGCGGCTCGACCCGCGCGCCGACCTGCCCCACGACGTCGAAGTCGTGCGCCGCACCGGCGAGTCCGGCACCTTCCTGTTCGCCTTCAACCACACCACCGCCGACGCCAAGGTGCCGCTGGAGTCGCCCGGCACCGAGCTGCTGACCGGCGAACGTGCCGCCGGCCGCCTCGCGGTCCCGGCGGGCGCCGTACGGGTCGTACGACTCGACGGCTGAGCCGACTCCCCTCCGCCCGCGTGTGCCACGAGAGCCGTGGGCGGAGGGGGCATGCCCTCCTCCCCACGGGAGGGGGCACCCCATCCCCACCACGTCGAAGGGACGACGGACGATGAAGTTCCATCCCAGACGCACCCTCAGAGCCCTGCTGCTGCCGCTCACGGCCGGGCTCGCCCTCACCGCGCTGCCCGCCCAGACCGCGAGTGCGGCCAGCACGCTCACCAACGGCGGATTCGAGGCCGACGGCACCGGCGCGGCCACTCCGAGCGGCTGGTCCGAGTACGGCTCGACCGGCGCCTCGTACGTCGAGGCCGGTGGCCGCAGCGGGAGCTATCGGCTGAGCCACTGGGCGTCCACCGCCTACAAGGTGGAGACGTACCAGTACCTGTCCGGGCTGACCAACGGCAACTACAAGCTGACGGCCTGGGTCCGCTCCGGCGGCGGGCAGAAGTCCGCGTACATAGCCCTGAAGAACTGCGGCAGCGCGGAGCAGCGCACGGATCTGCCGGTGTCCGCCAGTGGGTGGATCCGGATCGTCGTGCCGATCAATGTGACCAACAACCAGTGCACCATCAGCATCAACAGTGATGCGAACGCGGGCAACTGGATCAATGTTGACGACCTGACCTTCACGTCGGGCACGTCCGGTACGTCGATCAAGGGTGCCGACGTCTCGTCCCTCGCCAAGAGCGAGGCGCTCGGCGGCGTCTACCGGACCAGCTCCGGCGCCACCAGTGACCCGCTCGCCATCATGAAGTCCTCCGGCATGAACTACGCGCGCCTGAAGGTCTGGGTCAACCCGGCCGACGGCTACAACAACAAGTCGCGTGTGCTGGCGATGGCCAAGCGCGTCAAGGCGCAGGGCATGAAGCTGCTGGTCGACTTCCACTACTCGGACACCTGGGCCGACCCGGGCGCCCAGAGCAAGCCGGCGGCGTGGGCGGGCCACTCGTACAGTCAACTCAGGACGGACGTGTACAACCACACGTACGACGTGTTGAACGCATTGAAGGCACAGGGCACCACCGCCGACATGGTCCAGGTCGGCAATGAGATCAACGGTGGCATGCTGTGGAACGAGGGATCAACCAACAACTGGACTCAGCTCGCCGGACTGCTCAACAGTGGATACGACGCCGTCAAGGCGGTCAACTCGTCCACTACCGTCGCGCTGCACCTCGCCAAGGGCGGTGACCTGTCCGGCACCCGCTGGTGGTTCGACAGCGCCGTCGCGAACGGCGTGAAGTTCGACGCTATCGGCCTGTCGTACTACGGCTACTGGCACGGCACGCTGTACGACTTCCAGACCACGCTGGACGACGCGGCCGCCCGCTACGGCAAGCCCGTCTTCGTCGCCGAGACGGCCTATCCCTTCCGTCTCGACAGCGAGGACGCGCACGAGAACATCATCGACCTCTCCAGCGAGCTCGTCCCCGGCTACGCGGCCTCGACGGCCGGGCAGACGCAGTGGATGAAGGACATCGCGAGCATCGTGGAGGCCGTCCCGAACGGCCGAGGCCTCGGCGTCTTCTACTGGGAGGCGACCTGGACCGCGGTCACCGGCAACGGCTGGGACCCGACCGACGCGTCCTCCGGCAACGGCTGGGAGAACCAGGCCCTGTTCGGCTACGACGACAGGGCACTGCCGGCGATGGCGTGGTTCAGCCACCGCTGAGGGGGCCGGGGACCCGGCCGCGAGAGTACGCACCTCCGCGGCCGGGTCCTCGCTGTTCCACTGTTCCGCGACATTGAGTCGAAGGCCCGTTCGGTCCCGGTCAAGTCCGGTGGTGTGCCCGGTGCGGCGGCTTGCCCGGCGCCACAGTGGGAAAGCCCCACGTAGAGGGACCGGACCGAGGGGGACGTGATGCTGAGGACTCCCGCCAACGACACCCGCCTGCGCATCCTGGACTGGCTGAAGGATCCGGTCGCCCACTTCCCACGCCAGCGGCACGCCGACCTCGTCGCGGACGGGGTTTCCGCCGACGCCGTCGCCGCTAAGCTCGGCGTCCGCCGCACGGTGGCCCACACCCACCTCACCCTCCTCGCGGACCTCGGCATGCTGCGCGCCAAGCGCGTCCGGCGCCGTACCTACTACCGCCGCGACGAGGTCCGGATCGCCGAGGTGGCCCGGATGTTCGAGAAGGGCTGGTAGGGGCGCGTCCGGCCATGCCCTGGTCAGTGGCCTGCCTCGCGCAGCGGCTCTCCCACGCTCCTGAGGTGGCTCAGCGCCTCGCGGTGTGAGGCGAGCAGTCCCGTCTGGTGGTACGGGATGCCCAGCTCGGCGCAGTACCGCTCGGTGATGATCTGGGCCCTGCCGAGCGCCGGCGTCGGCATGCTGGGGAAGAGGTGGTGCTCGATCTGGTAGTTGAGCCCGCCCATGAAGACGTCGATGAGCGCCCCGCCCCTGACGTTGCGCGAGGTGAGGACCTGGCGGCGCAGGAAGTCCAGCCGCATCCCCTCCTCGATCATCGGCATCCCCTTGTGGTTGGGGGCGAACACCGAGCCGAGGTAGATCCCGAACAGGCCCTGGTGGACGGCGATGAAGGCGAGCGCCTTGGCGGGGGAGAGGACGGTGAACAGGGCACCGAAGTACAGGACGAAATGGACGATGAGCAGCGTCCCCTCCAGTACCGGCCGTTTCATCGACGGTTTCCTCAGCGCCTTGAAGCTGGCGAAGCTCAGATTCAGCCCTTCCAGGGTGAGCAGTGGAAAGAAGAGCGCGGCCTGGTGCTTTCCGATGAAACGGGGCAGCCCCTTTGCCTTGCGGGCCTGCCGCTGTGACCACACCAGAATGTCGGGGGAGACGTCCGGGTCTTTTCCTTCGTGATTCGGATTCGCATGGTGCCGGGTGTGTTTGTTCATCCACCAGCCGTAGCTCATGCCCAGCAGCAGATTGGCGACCAGCAGACCGCCGGCCTCGCTGGGGCGTCGGCGGGAGAAGACCTGCCGGTGGGCGAGGTCGTGGGCCGCCAGCCCGAGCTGGCCGAAGACCACGGCCAGGAAAACGGCGACGATCAGCTGGCTCCAGCTGTTCCCGAGCGCGAAAAACGCCCCGATGCCTCCCGCGAGAGCGAGAGCCACCGCCCCGAAACGCACGGTGTAATACAACGGACGGCGCCGCAGAAGCCCTGCTTCGGTGATGCGGCGCGACAGTTCGGAAAAGTCGCTTCCCTTTTGTTGCCCGCCTTGTTTTTCACCTTGTCCTTCGCGCGTGGACGAGTTCCCCGTAAGCACCGTTGGATTGACCATGCGCTTCATTATGTGAACGATTTCCCCGCAGCAGAATGACGTCTTCCCCCCAAGCGGGGTGCGGGTAGCCCCACTGCCGAAACGGGGGGTCCACCGGTTTGCGGCGGGCGCCCGGCACCTCGGCCGCTTGACACCACCCACGGGTCACCCGGAGTATCACCTCCGTGAACCTGTCAGACAGCCAGACAGGTGGGCGGGGCCCGCGGCGCGTCAGCGCCATGGAAGCGGTGCTCTCCCACCTTCGCGGCGCCATCGAGCGCGGCGAGTACGCGATCGGCGACAAGCTCCCCTCCGAGGCGGAGCTGTGCCGCACGCTTGAGGTCTCCCGGCCCGTGCTGCGGGAGGCCCTGCGCGCCCTGCAGACGATGGGGCTGACCGTGGCCAAGACCGGCAAGGGCACGTTCGTCGTCGCGAGCAGCGTCGAGGACCCCACGTTCGGCGACTACTCGGCCAGCGACCTGCTGGAAGTGCGTCGGCACGTCGAGATCCCGGTCGCCGGGTACGCGGCGGTGCGCCGCACCCCGGAGAACCTGGACCACCTCGCTCACCTGCTGGACCGCATGGAGCGGGAGACGGACACCACCGCGTGGGTCGCGATGGACACCCTCTTTCACCTGGCGGTGGCCGAGGCCGCGCAGAACCCGGTGTTTCGCCGGGTCATCGAGGAGATCCGCGACGCGCTGGCCCGCCAGTCGGCGTTCCTGAACGAGCTCGGCGGACGGCGTGAGCAGTCCAACCGGGAGCACCGGGCGATCGTCGAGGCACTGGTCGACGGTTCCGAGCACGACGCGGTCGAGGCCATGTCCCACCACCTCGACCGGGTCGAGACCACCCTCACCGACATCGTGCGCTCCGCGCGCACAGACATCCCCACGGAAGGCGGACCCGAGGCGTGAGCGAGCAGTCCCTGCACGACGAGGTGCAGCCCGGGCAGATGCAGAAACGTTCCGGCCATGTCGACGCCGGAGACGAGGGCTACAGCAAGTCCCTGAAGTCCCGGCACGTCAACATGATCGCCATCGGCGGCGCCATCGGCACCGGCCTCTTCCTCGGCGCCGGCGGCCGCCTCGCCGACGCGGGCCCCTCCCTCTTCATCGCCTACGCCGTCTGCGGCGTCTTCGCCTTCCTCGTCGTGCGCGCCCTCGGCGAACTCGTGCTGTACCGGCCGTCCTCAGGGGCCTTTGTGTCGTACGCCCGAGAGTTCCTCGGAGAGAAGGGCGCGTACACAGCGGGCTGGATGTACTTCCTCAACTGGGCCACCACCGGCATCGCCGACATCACCGCGGTCGCCACCTACACCCACTACTGGGGCATGTTCTCCGACATCCCGCAGTGGGTGATCGCATTGATCGCATTGACTGTCGTCCTTGCCGTCAACCTGATCTCGGTCAAGATCTTCGGTGAACTTGAATTCTGGTTCGCCATCGTCAAGGTCGGCGCGCTCGTCATCTTCATGTTGATCGGCATCTTCCTGCTGGTCACGCAGCACCCGGTCGACGGCCACACCCCCGGCCCGTCCCTGATCGCCGACAACGGCGGCCTCTTCCCGAGCGGCCTGCTGCCCATGCTGCTGATCATCCAGGGCGTCGTCTTCGCCTACGCCTCCGTCGAGCTGGTCGGCGTCGCCGCCGGTGAGACCGAGAACCCCGAGAAGATCATGCCGAAGGCGATCAACTCGATCATGTGGCGCGTGGGCCTGTTCTACGTCGGCTCGGTCGTCCTGCTCTCGATGCTGCTGCCCTGGTCCTCGTACAAGGCGGGGGAGAGCCCCTTCGTCACCGTGCTCTCCAACATCGGCGTCCCGGCCGCCGGCGGCATCATGAACCTCGTCGTGATGACCGCGGCGATGTCCTCACTCAACTCCGGCCTCTACTCCACCGGCCGCATCCTGCGCTCCATGGCCGTCGCCGGCTCCGCCCCGGAGTTCACCGCGCGGATGAGCCGCAGCCAGGTTCCGTACGGCGGCATCCTGCTCACCAGCGGTATCTGTGTCCTCGGTGTCGGCCTCAACTTCGTCGTCCCCGCGGAGGCGTTCGAGATCGTGCTGAACTTCGCCGCGATCGGCATCCTCGCCACCTGGGGCATGATCATGATCTGCCACCTGCGGTTCTGGCAGCTGACCCAGCGCGGCGACCTCACCCGCCCCGGCTACCGACTGCCGGGCTCCCCCTGGACCGAAGTCGTGACGCTGGCCTTCCTCGCCTCCGTCCTGGTCCTCATGTACGCCGACGGCGGCGCCGGACGCACCACCGTGCTGTGTCTGCCGCTGATCGTCGGAGCCCTGGTCGCGGGCTGGTACGCCATCCGCGGCCGGATCACCACCCACTCCACCAGCCCCGGACCCGGCGCGTGACCCGCGTACCGGCCCACCCCGACCCCTCAGTGAACCAGGCAGTGATGTACATCAGCTCCGTCACGGACGCACCCCTCGTCCGTGAGCCCCTCCACGCCCCCGTCGCCCACCTCGTACGCGGCGGGATCGTCGAGGGCGTCCACTACGGCTCCGTCGTCGTCCTCGGCACGGACGGCGAGGTCACCTTCCACCTCGGCGACATCGAGGCGGCGTTCTACCCGCGCTCGGCGCTCAAGCCCGTCCAGGCCGTGGCCATGGTGCGCGCCGGGCTGCCGCTCGACGGCGAGCTGCTCTCCCTCGCCGCCGCCAGCCACTCCGGCGAAGAACGCCACCTCGCCGGCACCCGCCGCATCCTCGACATGGCCGGGCTCGCCGAGAGCGACCTGCGCAACGTCCCCGACCTGCCGTTCGACCCGGTCGTCCGGGACGCCTGGGTGCGCGAGGGCCGGATGCCCTCCCGCCTCGCCCAGAACTGCTCCGGCAAGCACGCCGCCATGCTGTACACGGCCCGGCTCAACGGCTGGTCCCTCGACGACTACCTCGACCCGGCGCACCCCCTCCAGCAGGCCATCGCCGAGATCGTCGAGGACCTCACCGGGCAGCGTGTCGCCCAGGTGACCGTCGACGGCTGCGGCGCGCCCCTGTTCTCCGTCTCCCTGCACGGCCTCGCCCGCGCCGCCGCCCGGATCGTCACCGCCGAGCCCGGCACCCCCGAGGCACGCGTCGCGGACGCGATGCGCGAGCATGCCGAGATGGCCTCCGGCTCGGGGCGGGATGTGGCCGCGTTGATGCGGGCCGTGCCGGGGCTGCTGGCCAAGGACGGGTTCGAGGGCGTTCAGGTGGCCGCGCTTCCGGACGGGCGGGCCGTGGCCGTGAAGATCGCCGACGGGGCGAGCCGGGCGCGGGTTCCGGTCGCCGCGGCGGCGCTTGCTCGCGCGGGCGTTGATCCGGCGGTGCTCAGCGAGTTCGCGGGGGAGCCGCTGCTTGGTGGGGGGCGGCCGGTGGGGTGTGTGCGGGTGGTTCGGGCCTTGGAGCCGGTTCCGCTGGCGTCTTCGGCGTAGCGCCCAGAGCTGATTGCCGGTTCGAAGGGGGACTGCGGGCCGTCGTCGGGCTTGCGGTTGTGTGTGGCTTGTCGCGCAGTTCCCCGCGCCCCTTGGGGGCGTCACCTCACCCTTCTCAGAAAGTAGACCTGCCTCATGACTGCCATCGCCACCCGCACCGAACACGATCTGCTTGGCGATCGGGACGTCCCCGCCGATGCCTACTGGGGCATTCACACCCTGCGCGCCACGGAGAACTTCCCCATCACCGGCACGCCGATCTCCGCCTACCCGCACCTCATCGACGCCCTCGCCGCCGTCAAGGAGGCCGCTGCCCTCGCCAACGAGGAACTCGGCCTGCTCGCCTCGGACAAGGCCGCCGCCATCGTCGCCGCCTGCCGGGAGATCCGGGACGGCAAGCTGCACGACCAGTTCGTCGTGGACGTCATCCAGGGCGGCGCCGGCACCTCGACCAACATGAACGCCAACGAGGTCGTCGCCAACCGGGCGCTGGAGCTGCTCGGCCACGCCAAGGGCGAGTACGGGTATCTGCACCCCAATGAGGACGTCAACCTCGGCCAGTCAACCAATGACGTCTACCCGACCGCCGTCAAGATAGCGACGGTCTTCGCGGTACGTGGACTGCTCAAGGCGATGGCTGTACTGCAGGACGCCTTCGCCCGCAAGGCCGTCGAGTTCCGCGATGTGCTCAAGATGGGCCGTACACAGTTGCAGGACGCGGTACCGATGACGCTCGGTCAAGAGTTCTCCGCATATGCCGTCATGATTGACGAGGACCGCAGCCGTCTTGCCGAGGCCGTCGAGTTGATCCATGAGATCAACCTGGGCGCCACCGCCATCGGCACCGGACTGAACGCCCCCGCCGGGTACGCCGAAGCCGCCCGCCGCCACCTCGCCGCCATCACCGGCCTGCCGCTGGTGACCGCGGCGAACCTCGTCGAGGCCACCCAGGACTGCGGCGCGTTCGTCCAGATGTCCGGCGTGCTCAAGCGGATCGCCGTGAAGCTCTCCAAGAGTTGCAACGACCTGCGCCTGCTTTCCTCCGGCCCGCGCGCGGGCCTTGGGGAGATCAACCTGCCGCCGGTACAGGCGGGTTCGTCCATCATGCCGGGCAAGGTCAACCCGGTGATCCCCGAGGTCGTCAACCAGGTCGCCTTCGAGGTGATCGGCAACGACGTCACCATCACCATGGCCGCCGAGGCCGGACAGCTCCAGCTCAACGCCTTCGAGCCGATCATCCTGCACTCCCTGTCCGAGAGCATCACGCATCTGCACAGCGCCTGCCTCACCCTCGCCGAGCGCTGCGTCGCCGGCATCACCGCCAACACCGAGGTGCTGCGCGCGAGCGTGGAGAACTCCATCGGCCTGGTCACCGCCCTCAACCCGCACATCGGGTACACCGCGGCCACCGACATCGCCAAGGAGGCCCTGGTCACGGGCCGGGGCGTGGCCGAACTCGTCCTGGAGAAGGGCCTGCTGCCGGCCGAGCGGCTCGCCGCGCTGCTGAAGCCAGAGGTCCTCGCGGGCAGCGGCTCACCCGTCGTCTGACCTGGGGATGCGCGCCAGGACCGGACCGGAGGCACACTAGTGATCATGACGTCGTCGCTGAGCTTCCAACCGGTCCTGGAGCGCATCGCCGAGGAGATCGAGCACACCCCCGGCCGTGGCCGCCCCGCCGACTACATCCCGGCGCTGGCCGCCCGCGACCCCCGCAGCTTCGGCATGGCCGTCGCGGAACTGGACGGCACGGTGTACGGCGTGGGGGAGTGGCGCGAGCCGTTCTCCGCGCAGTCCGTCACCAAGGTCTTCACCCTCGCCCTCGACCTGGCCCGCGAGGGCGACGAACTCTGGGAGCACGTCGGCCGCGAGCCCTCCGGCAACCCGTTCAACTCCCTGGTGCAGCTGGAGTACGAGAGCGGCATTCCGCGCAATCCGTTCATCAACGCCGGTGCGCTGGTCGTCACCGACCGCCTCCAGACCCGTACCGGCGACGCGGCGGGCACCCTCCTGGAGTTCCTGCGCGACGAGAGCGGCAACCCCGAGGTGGACTTCGATGCCGAGGTCGCCGCGTCCGAAGCCGCGCACGGCGACCGCAACGCCGCACTGGCCCACTTCATGGCCTCCTACGGCAACATCGACAACGCGGTGCCGCTGCTGCTCGACCAGTACTTCCGGCAGTGCTCGATCCGCGCGTCCTGCGCCGACCTCGCCCTGGCCACCGCGTTCCTGGCTCGGCACGGGGTGCGCGCCGACGGTTCCCGGCTGCTGAGCCGCAGCCAGGCCAAGCAGGTCAACGCGGTGATGCTGACCTGCGGCACGTACGACGCGGCGGGTGATTTCGCCTATCGGGTGGGCCTGCCCGGCAAGAGCGGGGTGGGTGGAGGAATCGTCGCCGTGGTGCCGGGCCGCTGCACGTTGTGCGTGTGGAGCCCGGGGCTCGACGACCGCGGCAACTCGGTGGCGGGGGTCGCTGCCCTGGACCGTTTCACGACGCTCACCGGACTGTCGGTGTTCTGATCACATGGCAGTCATGCGCAGGCTAACCCCCGGAGGGCGGCGCGTCGCTTTCCGGCCACCCGGCGTTGACACCCTGACCGAGTGTTGGCCATGGCTTCCTCCGTCGATCTCCGCCGCTGCCAGATGCTCGGTCTGGCCGGTACCGCCTTTCTCGCGTTGGGTGGTGAGACGGCCGGAGCCCTCCCGGTCCGCGAGTTGCTGTCGCCGTCCTCGGCCGGCGCCGCGCTCGGACTCGTCGGCGTCTACTTCGGCGTCGTCCTGCTGATAGCGGCCTGGGCGCTGCTCGGCCGGCTGCTGCGCGGCCCCGAACCACCCACGCCACGCTCCCTGTTGCTGGTCCTCGCCGTCTGGGCGGCCCCGCTGCTGCTGGCCCCGCCGCTGTTCAGCCGCGACGTCTACAGCTACCTCGCCCAAGGCGCCATGGTCGACGCGCAGATCGACGTGTACACGCACGGCCCGTCCCGGCTCGGCGGCCCGCTCGCCGAGGAGGTCTCCCCGGTGTGGCAGCACACGGCCGCCCCGTACGGCCCGGTGTTCCTCGCCGCCGCCTCCGCGCTGTCCGGCCTGACCCGGGGCGAACTCCCCGCCGGTCTCATGGGCATGCGCTTGCTGGCGCTGCTGGGCGTGGCCCTGATGGCGGCCGCGCTGCCCCGCCTCGCCCGGCACAACGGCGCCGACCCGGCCGCCGCCCTGTGGCTCGGTGCCCTCAACCCGCTGGTGCTGCTGCACCTGGTGGCCGGCGCGCACAACGACGCCATGATGCTCGGCCTCCTCGGCGTGGGCCTGGTCGCGGCGCTGGGCCGCTGGCCGGTCCTCGGCGCGGTCCTGGTCACCCTCGCCGCTCTGGTCAAGGCGCCCGCCGTGCTCGGCCTCGCCGCGATCGTCGTCCTGCAGATACGCGCGGGACGCAGCGCCGTGCGGGCGGTGCTGACGACCGCCGCCGCGTCGGCCGCCACGACGGTCGCCGCGACAGCGGTCGCCGGGACCGGATACGGGTGGATCGCCGCCCTCAACACCCCCGTCTCACCGCACAACTGGGCGCTCACCAGCCTGCTCGGCCGCGCCACCGGCGCCCTGCTGGAGCGGCTCGGCAGCGACCTCGCACCGCTCGCCGTCCCGGTCTGGCACACGATCGGCCTGGTCATCACCGCCGCCGCGCTGCTCGTCATATGGGTGCGGCTGCGCCCGCGCCCGGTGTACGCGCTCGGCCTCAGCCTGGCGGCGGTGGCCGCCTTCGGCCCGGCCATCCGGCCCTGGTACGCGCTGTGGGGACTGTTCCTGATCGCCGCCGCCGCGCCCAACACCTCGGTACGGCACCGGGTCGCCGCGGTCACCTGTGTGCTGGCGCTCGGCGTCCTGCCCAGCGGCGGCCCGGCCGACCTCGGGCAACTGGTGCTGGCCGTCTCCGGCGGCGTACTCGCCGTGGTCGTGCTGTGGCAGGCCCACCAGGCCGCGCAGGCCCCGGTCCTGGGGCGTACGGCATGAGGACACCCCGCACCGACCGCGGGCGGCTGCTGCTCGTGCTGGTCCTCGCCGCCGCCGTGACCGTCTTCACCGCGACCGTGCCGCTCCTGCGCGACTGGTTCGACCTGCGCGTCTACCACGGCACCATCCACAGCTGGATCGACGACGGCGGCCGGATCTACGACTACCGGGTGCCGGGCACGATGTACGGCTTCACCTACCCGCCGTTCGCCGCCGTCGCCATGCTGCCCATGGCCCTGGTCGGGATGCAGGCCGCGATCGTGATCGCGCTGCTGCTCAACCTGGCGGCCCTGGCCGTGTCGCTGCGCGTGCTGACCGGCCGGGCCTGGCGCCGCCACGGCTGGTACGGCTGCGCCCTGGCCGCCTGCGCCCTCGCGCTGTACGAACCGCTGCGCGACACCTTCAGCTTCGGGCAGGTCAACGTCCTGCTGCTGGCCCTCGTCCTGGTCGACGCCTGGCTGCTCGCCACCGGGCGGGGCCGCTGGGCCGGAATCGGCATCGGCCTCGCGGCGGCCATCAAGCTCACGCCCGCCCTCTTCATCGGCCTGCTGCTGCTCGGCCGGCGCTGGCGGGCCGCGACCGTCGCGACGGGCGTGGCGGCCGGGGCGACGGGGCTCGCGGCCGTGGTGACACCGGAAGCGTCGCGCTTCTACTGGACGCACGCCATGTGGGACACCACCCGCGTGGGCCGGCTGGACTACGTCTCCAACCAGTCCCTGCAGGGCATCCTGGCCCGGCTGGACATCGAGAGCCGCGCGGTCTGGGCGGTCACCGTGCTGCTGGTGCTGGGCGTGTGGGCGTGGCGCGCCCGCAAGGCCGTGGCGGCCGGCGACTGGTATGCCGCGTTCGCACTGACCGGTCTGACGGCCTGTCTGGTCAGCCCGATCACCTGGGTGCACCACCTCGTCTGGCTGCTGCCGGCCTTCGTGGTGCTGGTGCGGGCCGGACAGCCCCGGATCGCGGCCGTGCTGTACGCCGTGCTGTGCACCAGCGTGGTGTGGCTCTGGTTCGACGACGCGTCCGGTGTCGACGGGTTCCTCGGCAGCAACACGTACGCCTGGATCACCCTCGGGCTGCTGCTGGGGATGCCGGTGGGTCAGTCCTCGATGTGGAAGACCTTGAGCCGCAGGACCAGCGCGACGGCCGCCGCGCCCAGACAGGCGGCGACCGCGATCGCCGCGGTCTCCGGCCAGCCCGGCTCGGGCTCCGGCGTGACCGCGGCGGCCACCGGCTCCGGCGCGGTCTCGGGACCGGGGCGGGGCCTGCTGCGCAGGGCGTCCAGCGAGCCGACCGGGTCTACCCGGTCGCCGGCGCCGAAGCCCCAGTCGAGCAACGACCGGGCCTCCTCGTAGACGTCGAAGGGGCCGCCCGACTGGGGGTTCATCACCGACACGACCAGGGTGCGCCCCTCGCGTCGGGCCGCGGCGATGAGGGTGTGTCCAGCTTCGCTGGTGTAGCCGTTCTTGACGCCGATCAGGCCCGGGTAGCGGATCACGCCGTCGTCGCCGGTCAGCAGCCGGTTGGTGTTGCGGATGTCGTATGCCCAGTCGCCGCCGCCGGGGAACTTGGCCTCCAGGGTGGCGCAGTACCGGGCGAAGTCCGCGTTGCGCAGCCCCTCCCGGCCGAAGAGGGCCAGGTCGTACGCCGACGACACCTGGCCCTCCGCGTCGTAGCCGTCGGGCGACCGGACCCGTGTGTCGCGGGCGCCCAGGGCGTGGGCCTTGGCCTCCATCTGCCGGGCGGTGACGCGCCAGCCGCCGTTGAGCCGGGCCAGTACGCGCACGGCGTCGTTGCCCGAGCTGAGGAAGACCCCGCGCCACAGGTCGTCGACGCGGTACGAGTCCCCCTCGTTGACGCCGACCAGGCTGCTGCCCTCACCGACCTCCGACAACTCGCCGTACGTGACCTGGTGCCGGATGCCGCCGGGCAGCTTGGGCAGCACGGTGAGGGCGAACAGCGCCTTGATGGTGCTGGCGGGGGGCAGTTTGCGGTGCGCGTCGTGCGCGGCGAGCACCTCGCCGGTGCGGGCGTCGGCGACCAGCCACGACAGGGCGGAGACGTCCGGGACCTCCGGCGCGCCGGGGCGCGGCCGCACCTGCGTGCCGGAGCGGTACAGCACGGCCGGCACCGGTGCCGTTCCGCGGGGCGCGCCCGGTGTTCCGGGGTCGGCTCCGGTCGGGGCGGCCGTCGCGACGGGCGCGAACGCGAGGGCACCAGCCAGGCAGAGGCCACAGGCCGCCACAGCCACCCGGGAAGTGAGTCCGATCGTCATATGATCAACCTAGGAATGGACCGGCCCCGATGCGCGCTGCCCGGGCCAAGCGGGGGCCGCGTGCACCCGGATGCGTGAACCCCGAGTTTCGCGCTTCCACCAACCGGGACGCGTGGGCCTGGCTAGCCGGCCGGCAGCGTCGGCTGGATCCGGCGCAGGAACGTGGCGTTGTCGGGGGTCTGCCGCATCCGCTCCAGCAGCGTCTCCAGACCGGCCTCGCCGTCCCGGGGCTGCAGCGCCCGCCGCAGTCCCCGTACGGCCGTCAACTCGGCCGGGGACAGCAGCAGTTCCTCGCGACGGGTGCCCGAGCCGGTGATGTCGACGGCCGGGAAGACACGGCGGGAGGCGAGTTCGCGGCTCAGCCGGAGCTCCATGTTGCCGGTGCTCTTGAGCTCCTCGAAGAAGAAGTCGTCGGCCCGGGAGCCGGTCTCGACCAGGGCGGTGGCCAGGATGGTGAGCGAACCGCCCTCCTCGGCCAGCCGTGCGGCTCCGAAGAACCGCTTGGGCCCGTGCAGCGCGGCCGCGTCCACACCGCCGGAGAGAGTACGGCCGCCGGAGGCCGCGGCGTTGTTGTGCGCCCGGCACAGCCGGGTCAGCGAGTCGAGCAGGATCACCACGTCCTCACCGGCCTCGACGAGCCGCTTGGCCCGCTCGATCACCAGCTCGGCGAGCGCGATGTGCTGCTTGGGCGTCCGGTCGAAGGTCGAGGCGTACACCTCGCCGCGCACCGAGCGCCGCATGTCGGTGACCTCCTCGGGGCGCTCGTCGAGCAGCACGACCATCAGCCGGCACTCGGGGTGGTTGCCGGCGACGGCGGCCGCGATCTGCTGGATCAGGACGGTCTTGCCGGTCTTGGGCGGGGCCACGATCAGCCCGCGCTGCCCCTTGCCGACGGGGGAGAGCAGGTCGGCGACGCGTCCGGTGAGCCCGGCCGCCGGGTGTTCGAGGCGGAGCCGCTCGCAGGGGTGAAGGGGCGTGAGGTCATGGAAGTGACGGCGGCCCCGGAGCTGCGCGGGCGCGTGGCCGTTGATGTGCTCGACGCCGGTGATAGCGCGCTGCGCGCCGCGCACGGCTTCGACGAGGTCGCCCTTGCGCAGTCCGTACCGGCGGATCAGTGCGGCCGGGAGCTGCGGATCGGCGGGCGAGGGCAGGCAGTCGAGGCCGCGGAGGTGTCCCTTGCCGCCCGCGTCGATGTCGAGGACACCGGTGACGACCTGGGTGGCCAGGGCCTGCTGCTGAAGAGGAGGGTGTTCGAGTGTGGTGGTCATGGTGGTCGGTCCTTTCACGGACTCGGAGGCCTGCTGGGCAGGCGAGCGGGAGGAAGGGAAGGGGGGAAGAGCCGCAGACGAGGCGTACGTGCGTGCCTCCGGGCGGCGGGAACAGCACCTCGGCGACGGCCTGAAGGCACGTGAATTGAGGTGGTGCTGGGAAGCCGCTGCACCAGCCGGCAGAAAACGGCGGGTGTCTCGCGGGCTGAGGAAGGAACTGGCACCGGCGCCACAACGGGGCGTACACAAGTGCTCCCAGCACTGTACCCCCTCACCTGCGACTGCCGCTGTGACATGCGTCTCACCGGCTCGCGGGCGGCGGCCCTACCCCGGTTGGATGGGGTGGATCAACGTGGGCGGTGGAGGGTGTGCCGGGGATGGGGGAGGGGCGGTCGCTGGGGCGGCGCTTCGGATGGCTGTGGGGTGCTTACGCGGTCAGCACGATGGGCACCTGGCTCGCCTTCGACGCGTTTCCCCTGATCGCCGTTCTGGTGCTGCATGCCGGGCCCGGCGAGGTGTCGGCGCTTGCCGCGGCCGGGCTGGTGGTGGGGGCCGTGGTCGCGGTGCCGCTCGGGCCGTGGATGGAGTTCCGCCGCAAGCGGCCGGTGATGATCGTGACGGACCTGGTCCGGTTCGCGGCGCTGATGACCGTACCCGTGGCCTTTCTGCTCGGTGAGCTGAGCCTGGCCCAGCTCCTGGTGGTGTCGGTGGTCGTCGCGGCGGCGGACATCACCTTCACCGCGGCGAGCGGGGCGTGCCTGAAGGCGCTCGTGCCGCCCGGGGACCTGGTCGTCGCCAACGGGCGGTTCGAGGCCACGATGTGGACCTCCACCGTGCTCGGCCCGCCGCTCGGCGGCTTCGCCGTCGGGATGTTCGGCCCGGTCGTGACCGTGGCGGCGAACGCGGTCAGTTTCCTGCTCTCGGCGGTGGGGATCCGCGCGATGGGCGCCGGCGAGCCACGCCCGGCGACGCGTGCGGGGGCGTCGTCCCGGCTCCGGGCCGCCGACCTGCTCGAAGGCTGGCGGCACATCCTCACCGACCCGGTGCTGCGCCCGCTGTTCTGCAACACGGTCCTGGTCAACGGCCTGATCATGGCGGCCTCGCCGCCGCTCGCCGTCCTGATGCTCGGTCCGCTCGGGTTCCCGCCTTGGCAGTACGCCCTCGCGTTCGCCGTGCCCTGCATCGGCGGGCTGATCGGCTCCCGCCTGGCCCCAGGGCTCGTCGCACGGTTCGGGCAGCGCAAGATCCTGCTCACGGTGGGGACACTGCGCGCGTGCTGGCCGGTCGGGCTGGCCTTCGTCCACCCCGGTGTGACCGGGCTGCTGCTCGTGTGGGTGGTCGAGTTCGGGCTGATCACCTGCATGGGCGTGTACAACCCGGTGCTCGCCACCCGCCGGCTGGATCGGACCCCGTCGGACCGTGTCGCGCGCACCCTGTCCGCCTGGTCGATCTCGGTGAAGCTCAGCATCGCGGCCCTGACCGCCCTGTGGGGCGTGCTGGCCGCCGTCACCAGCCCGCGCACCGCGATCGCACTCGCCGGGCTACTGATCCTTGCCACGCCGCTCCTGCTGTCCAGGCGGGACTAAGCTGAAGTCGATGTTCAGCCCCCAAGGCCCCAGCCTGCGTGAACTCGCCGTCCAGGCGCTGTCGTCGGTCGAGCGGGGCTACGACCTGCTCGCCCCCAAGTTCGACCACACCCCCTTCCGCACGCCGGACTCGGTGCTCGACGCCGTCGCCTCGGCGCTGCGTCGGATCGGGCCGTTCGAGGACGGGCTCGACGTGTGCTGCGGTACCGGCGCGGGCGTCGGCGTGCTGCGGCAGGTGTGCGAGGGGAGTGTCACAGGGGTCGACTTCAGCGCGGGCATGCTCGCGGTCGCGCGGGAGCGTGTCCCGTCCGGCCTGCCCCGGGTGTCGTGGGTGCGCGCGGACGCCCGGGCCCTGCCGTTCCGCCCCGCGTTCGACCTGGCGGTGAGCTTCGGTGCGTTCGGGCACTTCCTGCCGCGGGAACTGCCGGGGCTGTTCGCGCAGGTGCACTCCGTGCTGCGGCCGGGCGGGTGCTTCGCGTTCCCGGTCGTGGCGCCGCCCCGGCCCGGCTCCCTGATGTACTGCATGCTGCTGGGCTTCGACCTGGTGATGCGGGTGCGCAACGCCGTGTGGCGGCCGCCGTTCGTCATGTACTACCGGGCCGTGCGGTTCGGGGACCTGCTGAGGGAGCTGGAAGGCGCCGGGTTCCGGGTGCATCTGCACCCGCTGCCCGAGTTCGGGCGGCAGCGGGACGGCAGCCCGCGGGTGCGGATGGTCGTGGCCCGACGCCTCCCGTAGGGCTCAGCTTCGGATGAAGTCGAGCAGATCGGCGTTGAAGGCCCGCTCGAAGTCGCCGACCAGGCCGTGCGGGGCGGCCCGGATTACACCACTGCTCCACGCAGTCGTACGCGGCCCTGAGACCGACCTGCATGCTCCACATCCAGAACGCCCGGCGTACGCCCTCGGACTCGATGGCGCCGGGCCGGTTGAAGCCGTAGAAGCTCTCGCTGAGATCCCAGTAGAACTGCGCGCGATCCGCCTCGACACCGGCCCGGATCCCGTCGAAGGCCTCCAGCGGTGTGCCCTGCGGATTGGCGTCCGTCCTGAGCATCAGTGGCGGGACGGCACCGAGCAGCACGGCCTTGGCGACCCGCCCGCTGCCGTGCCGCCCGAGATAGCGGGCCACCTCGCCGCCGCCGGTCGAATGGCCGACGAGGATGACGTTGTTGAGGTTGAGCGTCTCGATCAACTCGCCAGGTCGTCGGCGTACTGGCGTCCGCGATCGTCAGACCGCCGCCGGGAGCGTGAACTCGTAGACCAGCGCGTCCCCTTGGGCGTCCACGACGAGGTCGGTGACCTCCAGCGGCCGCTCGTACTGGTCGTGCACCAGGCGCGTCACCCGGACCGAGGGACTGTCGGGGAGGCGGGTGATGGCGTCGCGGTGGTGCAGGGTCAGCCCTGCCTTGCGCATCCAGTCGTAGGCGCGGCGCAGCTGGGCCGAGGCGGTGCCGTCGGCGCGGTCGCGGTAGCGGGCCAGCTGCTCGACCTCGGCCAGGGCCACGGCCGAGAAGGACGTGACCGCCCTGCGCAGGCCGCGGCCGTCGGCGGAGGCGGACTCGTAGCGGTGCATCAGCGTCGGCCGGTGCGGAGCGAGCCCGAGGGCCGCCGCGTGCTCGGGCGGGGGTGTCTCCCAGGTGACCGTGGCCCGGTCGACGGCGCGCGGGTCGGCGGCGCGCCGGGCGCCGACCGGGAAGGCCAGCGAGGTCAGGTTCTCGACCGGCGGGCCGGGCAGAGTGGCGTGGCTGCCGCGCCGGTCGGTGGCGACCAGGCCGTCCCGGCGCAGCACCTCCAGCGCCTGCCGTACGGTCTCCCTGCTGACGCCGAAGTGCTCGGCCAACTGCCGTTCGCCCGGCAGCCGTTCGCCGGGCGGGATCGTGCCGTCGCTCAGTTCGCCGAGCAGCTCCGTCGCGATCCGCCAGTACAGGGGCCGTTCGTCGGTGTGCGGGCGGTCGTGCGGGGTGGTGCGGGCCATGCCGCGCCCTCCTGTTGGTGACGTGCCGTAGCCGTGCGGGCTCATTGCGCCACCAGATCTAGCATTGGTCTAAACCAGCAGGGAAGACCGGCCCGGCGGTTCGGCCGAAACAGAATGGGCGGGAACTCGCCGAGCACGCGCGCACGGCCGTCACAGGGCGCCGTACAGGGCGTTCACCAACGCCATCTTCCGTGGATCGTCGGCGATGTGCGGCCCCATGCGGTTCATCACATACCCGAGCGACACGCCCGCCTCCGGGTCGGCGAGCCCGCAGGACCCGCCGAACCCGTCGTGCCCGAAAGCGCGGGGGTTGGGCCCGTACGAGCCGTGCGGCCCGCTGAGCCACAGGCCGAGCCCGGCCTCCGTGTCCCTGCCGAGGCCGGCGCCCAGCACCAGGTCCCGGCAGCTGCCCTGCCCCTCGCGCACCCGCTCGGCCGCCTCGGGGGAGAGGGCGCGCCGGCCGCCGTACGGTCCCCGGCCCGCGAGGATCCCGTACAGGGCGGCCACCGCCCGCGCGGTGCCGTGGCCGTTCGCGGCGGGGATCTCGGCGGCCCGCCACTCGGGCGTGTTGGCCTCGGCCGCGCCCACCGCGGGGTTGGTCAGCGCGGCGAGCGCGGCGGGCGCCAACTGGCTGAAGATCGACGCCTGTTCGGTGCTCGGCGCGGCTCGTCGGTGCGTCAGATCCGCAGCCCGCCCGGCGTCCTTCTCCGGCAGCCCGATGGTGAAGTCGATGCCGAGCGGCCCGGTCACCTCCCGCTCCAGGAACGCGCCGGGCAGGAGCCCCGAGGCCCGCCGGACGACCTCGCCGACCAGATGGCCGTACGTCAGCGCGTGGTAGCCCGACCGCGTCCCCGGCTCCCACCAGGGCGCCATCGCCGCGAGCCGACGGGTCGTCACCTCCCAGTCGCACAGATCGGCGAACGCGTGCGGTTCGCGCAGTCCGGACAGCCCGGCGCGGTGCGAGAGCAGATGCCGTACGAGGACCTTCTCCTTGCCCGCCGCGGCGAACTCCGGCCAGTACGTGGCCACCGGTGCGTCGAGGTCCAGCAGGCCCCGGTCGGCGAGAAGGTGCGCGCACAGCGCCACCGCCCCCTTGGACGTCGACCACACGTTGACCAGCGTGTCGCGCTCCCACGGCCGGGTGCGGGCCGGGTCGGCCCAGCCGCCCCACAGGTCCACCACGGTCACGCCGTCGACCACGACGGTGACGGCCGCGCCCAGCTCCTCGCGCTCTTGGAAGTTCTCCTCGAACGCCACACGCACCGCCGCGAAACGAGCGTCGCAGTGGCCGTGGATCTGTGGCTCGCGCTCGGACATGCACCCTCCGTCGTCCGCAGGAAGCCCGGTCCGCGACCCTGCGGACCGGGCTCCATGAACGTACCGACTGGTCGGACGGCGCGGAATGTCAGCGGGAAGGTCGGCCGAAGAACAGCGACCCCGTCGGCTCCTGGTGGCCGTCGACGCTGTGCCAGTAGTCCCGCGTCTCGACCGCCAGCCCCGCCGCGTCGAACCGCACGAAGACGCACCCGGCCAGGGTGACGGCCTCGCCGCCCTCCTCGGACAGCACCCGGAACTCGGCGACCGCCACCCCGCCCTCACCCACCACCGGCGGTGAGAAGCGCACGTCGGTCACCCGCTCGTCGGCGAACGACCAGCGCAGATACGCGGCGAGCTCGCCGCGCCCGCGGTGCGGCTCACGGAACGGCATGGAGCGGTGGACGCACTCCTCGGCGTACAGCGCGAGCAGCGCGTCCACGTCGTGCGCGGCCCAGCCCCGCTCCCACACGCGGACGAAGCGCTCGGCGGCCTCCCAAGTCTCCACGACGGACCGCTCAGGCGTACGACCGCAGCCAGCGCATCCTGGCGACCTCCTGGAACGGGCCGCCGCCCTCGTGGTCGTTGAAGTCGTACACCTCGATCGCCTTCTCCTCGTGCGCCCAGGCGTTGAACGCGGCGAACACCGTGGACGGCGGGCACGTCTGGTCCTCCAGCGCCGCCGAGAACAGGGCGGGGGCGCTGGCGCGGGTGGCGAAGTGCACGCCGTCGAAGTAGGAGAGGGTACGCAGCGCGTCCTCGCTGCGGCCGCGGTGCGTCTTGAGGTAGAGGCCGATCTCCCGGTACGGGTGACGGTCCGTCAGGGTCGCCGCGCGCGGGTAGTCGCACAGGAACGGCACGTCGGGCGCGACCGCCACCAGGTCGGGGACCAGGCCGCCAACGGCGATGGCGATACCGCCGCCCTGGCTGGCGCCGAGGGCGACGGTCCGGGCCGGGTCGGTGAGCGGATGCGAGCGGGCCGCCTCGACGGCGCGGACCGCGTCCGTGAACACCCGGCGGTAGTAGTAGTTCTCGGGCGCGTCGATGCCGCGGGTCATGAAACCGGGGTACGCCGGAGCGCCGCCGACCGGGTCAGGGGTGCCGCCACCGGCGCCCCAGGCGCTGCCCTGACCGCGGGTGTCCATCACGAAGTGCGCACGGCCCGTGGACGCCCACAGCAGATGCTCGTGCGGCAGCCCGCGCCCGCCCCCATAGCCGATGAACTCGACGACCATCGGCAGCGGTTCCCCGGCGGCGACGGGCAGCGTCAGCCAGCCCTTCACCGGGTGACCGCCGTACCCGGCGAACGTCACGTCGAACACCTGTACGGTGGTCAGTCCCGTGTCGACCGGCTCGAACCGGGCGTCCAGGTCGTGCTCGCGGGCCTCCTGGAGGGTCTTGGACCAGAAGGCGTCGAAGTCCTCGGGTTCGGCGGAGGAACTCCGGTACTCGCGGAGCTCGTCGAGGGGGAGGTCGAACAGGGCCATGTAGGACCGCCTTGAGTGCAGACGACGTTGGTGATCACACCGTACGCGGGTGGTCGGACCACTCGCCAGATACGCGGACCCCGCGCGCAGGTTGCGACGGGATGTCGCCAGAGCCGCGCGTCAGGCCCGCCGCCGGGTCCACTCCGGTTCCGTGCGCGCCCACGCGCGCTCCCACTCCGCCATCCGGTGCCGGTTCGCCACCCGGCGGACGGCCGCCTGGCCGAGCAGCACCACGGCGACTGTGCCGCCCGTGGCGCAGACGCCCATGGTCAGGCTGTGCTGCCAGACCGTCGCGGCGCTCGGAGGCGGCGCCACGCTGCGGCCCCGCCCGTCGAACCACACGTCGACCGTCTGCCCGGGCCGCGTCCCCACCGGGACCCGCGCCGTGCCCGTCCGGGGTCCCTCACCGGGCTCCGTCCAGCGCACGGTCGCGCGGTACGAGTACTCCCGGCCGCCCTGCACCGCGGGCAGCGTGTCGGGGGTCCTGCCGACGACCTCGGCACGGACGTGCCGCCGGTCCTCCCGCTGGGCCGCCGCCGTCTGCTGTGCCTCGCCGTGGGCCCACCAGCCCGCCAGCGCCCCGGCCAGCGGCGCGCCCAGGAACAGCAGGACGGCGACGACCAGCACCGTCCACGCCTCGACGACGTCCGACCTGCGCCGCAGCGGATTGCGCCGCCAACGCCAGGCGCGCACCCGGGTTCGCATCTCCGCCTCCTCGCCGTCACCGGAGCCGGGGAGCCGTACCGGCGCCCCCGGGCCCACGTACGCGTGCGAGTCCACATGGATCTGGTACCCCGTCCCACGGACTTCGTTCATCGGGACGGACCGATGACAGGGACGGCGCGGCGAAGAGGCGGGTGCTGCTCAGCCGAAGCGTTCGATCCGGATCCGGTCCACCGGCTGACCCGCCGCCACGAGCTGGCGGGATGCGTGCTCGGCGAAGGCGTTCGAGCCGCACACATAGGCCTCCCACCCACCGGGAGGCGCCGCGTCCAGCAAGGACGCCACATGCGCCGCCGTCATACGACCCACCGGTACGCCCGGCGGAGCCGTGCGCGTGAAGACGGGCGTCGTCTCGGCGCCGTACTCCCGCGCGTAGATCAGCTCCTCGGGACTCCGCGCGGACACCAGCAGCCGCAGCGGCGCGGACAGGCCGCGCGTCCGGTGGTGCCGCACCATCGACATCAGCGGTACGACCCCGGATCCGGCGCCGATCAGCAGCGCGGCCCGGTCGCCCGGCCAGGCGAAGAAGCCGCTCAGCGGGCCGCGCACCTCGACCCGGTCACCCGGCCGGGCCTCGGTGTGGAACCAGCCGGAGACCTCTCCGCCCTCGACGTGGTCCAGGGTCAGCTCGATGTGCCCCGAGTCGTCCGGCGCGGACGCGATCGAGTATTGCCGCTGGGCGGTGTAGCCGTCGGCGGCGGTCAGCCGGAGCATCAGGTGCTGGCCGGGCAGATGCCCCGCCCAGCCGGGCACCGCGAACCGGAAGGTGGCCGCGCGCGGCGTCTCGCGGCGGATCTCGGTGAGCGTGGCGGTCTGCCAGTGGCCCGCGGTGCCGTTGCCCACGGCGATCCGGCCGGGCACGGCGAACCGCGTCGGGGGAGTGAACGTGTCAGTCACCGGAGTACCGCTGCTCCTCCCACGGGTTGCCCCGCGCGTGGTAGCCGTTCTGCTCCCAGAAACCGGGCTCGTCGTGGTCGAGCAGACTGATGCCCGCGATCCACTTGGCGCTCTTCCAGAAGTACAGATGCGGCACCAGCAACCGCGCCGGGCCACCGTGCTCGGGCGGCAGCGGCCGGCCGTCGTACTCCCAGGCGATCCAGGCCCGTCCGCCGGTCAGGTCGGCGAGCGGGAGGTTTGTGGTGTACCCGGTGTGCGCGTAGGCGACGGCGTGCGTGGCCGTCGGCAGCGGGCGCACCTGCTCCAGGAAGGCGTCCAGCGAGACGCCCCCGAAACGCACCCCGAACTTCGACCAGCTGGTCACGCAGTGGATGTCACCCTCGTACGCCGAAGCAGGCAGCGCGTGCGCCTGTGCCCAGTCCCAGGTACGGGGCGCCTGCACCAGGCCGTCGATGCGGAAGGTCCAGTCGGCGGCGCCGAGGTCGGGGGTGACCTCGGCGGACAGGACGGGCCAGTCGTCGCCCGCGTCGTACTGCCCGGGCGGCAGCCCCGGGTTGTCGACGCGCGGGCGCCCGGTGAAGCCTCGGGTGACGTTCATGCGGGTGGTGCCTCCAGACCGCCGGTGCGGCGGCCCGCGGGTAGAGCGTGATCAGTGCGTACGCGTACCACCGTACGTGGTAGGAGGACATGCCCCCGGAGACGGTCGCCGTCCGACCCGTGAGGTAGGGTGACCGTCCGGCTGGGGGCGGTCCCAGCCGTGTGCGACCGAGGAGGTGAGACCCATTACCGCTGTGTCAGGTCGGGTGCTCTCTCCTCATGTCGGCGCGGATCACCGGCAGTAGCGACCGAGAGCGCGCCCTTCGGCTTCCGAAAGGCTCTCACTCGCATGCCCCTACCGCTTTCACCTTCCTACGCCTCCGTGGTCGCCGCGCTGCGTGCCGCGGGCTGTGTCTTCGCCGAGGACGAGGCGGAGCTGCTCCTCGGCGCCGCCCGCACCCCGGACGAACTCGCCGCCATGGTGGCCCGCCGCACCGATGGACTGCCCCTTGAACTCGTCGTCGGCTGGGCCGAGTTCAGAGGGCTGCGCATCACCGTCGAACCCGGCGTCTTCGTCCCCCGCCGCCGCACCGAGTTCCTGGTCGAACAGGCCCTCGCCGCCGCCCCCAAAGCCTCGGTCGTCGTCGACCTGTGCTGCGGCTCCGGCGCGGTGGGCGCCGCCCTGGCCGCGGCCCTGGGCCGGGTCGAACTGCACGCCGCCGACATCGATCCGGCCGCGGTGGACTGCGCCCGGCGCAATGTCGCCGGGCACGGCGGCCGGGTCCACGAAGGCGACCTGTACGCGGCGCTCCCCGGCGAACTGCGGGGCCGCGTCGACATCCTCGCCGCGAACGTCCCCTACGTCCCCACCGCCGAGGTCGGCCTGCTGCCCGCCGAGGCACGTGACCACGAACCGCCCACCGCCCTCGACGGCGGCGCCGACGGACTGGACGTGCTGCGCCGGGTCGCCGCCGGGGCGGCCGAGTGGCTCGCGCCCGGCGGCTGCCTGCTGACCGAGACCAGCGAACGCCAGGCGCCTCAGGCCGTCGACGCCTTCACCCGGGCCGGTTTGACGACCCGTCTGGCGGTGTCGGAGGAGCTGTACGCCCATGTGGTGATCGGCACCAACTGACCCCGGTCCAAAGGGATCGGGCTCGGGTCAGTCTCCCGTCTGGGCGCGGGCGATGAGGACGGCCACGTCGTCGTGGTTGTCGGGGTGGTGCAGGGTGCGGACGAGGAGGTCGCAGACGTCTTCCAGGGGGCGGGCCGGGTCGTCGAGGAGGTCCAGCAGGGTGTCCAGGCGTTCGTCGAGGGAGTGACTCCGGGTCTCGACCAGGCCGTCGGTGTAGAGGACGAGTTCGTCGCCGGGGGCGAGATCGAAGACGGTGGTGGTGAACTCGACGCCGCCCACGCCCAGCGGCGCGCCGGTCGGCAGGTCGAGCAGCCCCCGCGTCCCGTCGCGGCGGACGTGCACGGGCGGCAGATGGCCCGCGTTGGCGATCCGGCAGCACCGCTGTCGGGGGTCGTGAATGGCGTACAGGCAGGTGGCGATCGAGTGGTCAAGGCCCTCGGTGATCCGGTCGAGGTGTTCGAGGAGCACCGCGGGGTCGAGGTCGAGGGACGCCAGGGTGTTGGTGGCGGTGCGCAGCCGGCCCATGGTCGCCGCGGCGGTGATGCCGCTGCCCATCACATCGCCCACGACGAGCGCGGTCTTGCCGCCGTCCAGGGGAATGACGTCGAACCAGTCGCCGCCGACCTCGGTGGCGGCGCCGGCCGGCTGGTAGCGGGAGGCGACTTCGAGGCCGCCGGTGACGGACGGATGGCTGGGCAGCAGGCTGCGCTGGAGGGTGAGGGCGGTGTCGCGGGCGTTCTGGTACCAGCGGGCGTTGTCGATCTGCACCGCGGCACGGGAGGCCAGTTCACGGGCGAGCAGGAGGTCGTCCTCGCCGAACGGCAGCGGGTTGTGGATGCGTTTGAGGTCGAGGGCGCCGAGCACCTCGCCGCGCGCGATGAGCGGGACGGCAAGATACGAGTGGACGCCCGCGCGGGCCAGCAGAGCGGCGGCCTCCGGGGAGCGGGCGATGCGCGGCAGGTCCTCGTCCTTGACCTGCGGCACCATCACGGGCCGACCGGTGCGCACACACTCGGTGACCAGGCGGTCGGGGCCGTAGCGGGCCACCTGTCCCGGCGTGTCGGCCGCCCGCAGGGCCTCCGGTGCGTCGTCCGCCCGTACGGCCAGCGCCCGGATCACCGCCGGCTGGGAGGGGTCGGAGCTGCTGCGGCGGCCGCCCACCACCGAGTCCAGCAGGTCCACGGCGGCCACGTCCGCCAGCTCCGGCACCGCGACGTCGGCCAGTTCGCTGGCGGTGCGGTCCAGGTCCAGCGTGGTGCCGATGCGGGCCGACGCGTCCGCGATGAGCGCCAGCCGCCGCCGCGCGGCCTCCGTCTCGACACTCGCCCGGTACTGCTCCGTGACGTCCACGACCGACAGGGCGACGCCCAGTACCGTGCCGCGGGCGTCCTCCAGCCGGTACAGGGAGACCGACCAGGCGTGGTCCTCGTGCGGGTCGGCCGGGGTCCGGCCGGCGGCGGGGTGGTCGACCAGCGGCTGCCCGGTGTCCAGGACGTGCTGCAGCGCGGCCTCCAGGGGCGCCAGCTCCAGCATCGGCAGTACCTCACCGACGGTCCGGCCGATGTGCTCCTCGGCCGGGACGCCGTGCATCCGCTCCAGCGCCGGGTTCACGGACACGAAGCGCAGCCCGGTGTCCAGGACGCCCAGCCCGGTCGGTGACTGCGTGATCACCCGCGTGGACAGCGCGACGTCCTGCTCCAGCCGGCGCACGGTCGGCTGGTCGGCGGCGAGGCCCAGGGCGTAGACGTCGCCCCGGTCGTCCAGCAGCCGCATGTTGCGGAACTCCACCAGGCGCGTGGTGCCGTCCTTGCGGCGCACCGGGAAGGCACCCGCCCACCCTCGGCCGGTGGCCATGACGTCGGCGAACAGCTTCTTGACCAGGTCGAAGTGCTCCTCGTGCACCATCACCCGGGCGGCGTAGTGGCCCAGCGCCTCGGGCGCCGAGTAGCCGAACAGCTCCTCGGCCTGCGGGCTCCACAGGACGATGCGGCCCTGGGCGTCCAGCACCACCGAGGCCACGCCCAGCACGTCGAGCAGGCCGCTGGGCCGCGCCGTCCCGCTGCCCGGCTCGGTCCCGTCGGCCACCGGTGGCCCGGTTGCTCCCATCCCACGCACCGCCTTCGCCTTCCACACGGCACGTCGTCCTCGTGCCGACTCCCCTTGGGTACCGCGCTCAACCATCTCTCTTACGCCACGACCGCCCTACTCCACCATCCCTCAACATGACTGGGGGTGTCTGGCGATGGCCGATTGGACGGGTGGGGGCTCGGGAGCAGCAGTCGCCTGTACGACAACTCCCGTTCTGTCGTTGGTCTGTACATGACCATCTCCTCTCGCCACACTCTTCCGCCAAGCGCACCCACCCCCAACCGAGGAGCCCCTATGCCCTCACGCCGCCCGCGGCAACGTTGTCGCACCCTCCTGGCCGGGCTCGCCGCCTGCGCCCTCACCCTGCTCGCCGCCCCCTCCGCCACCGCCGCCGACACCTGGACCGAGGTCGGCTCCGACCGGGCCGACCCGCTCACCGAGAGCCAGGGCCTGACCTCGGTCGAGGCCCCGGCCGGCAGCCCCAACCGGTACACCGGCGTCGGCACCATCCCCTCCTCCGTCAGCAGCCGCGGCTGGAACCACGTCGGCGACCCCGACGCCTCCTACGACGGCCACTACATCGAGCCGTACCAGCGTGACTCGGGCAGCACCAAGATGTTCCGGGTGCAGTCGCCCGGCGGCACCTGGTCGGAGTACGTCCACACGCTCAGCGCGGGAGAGGCCCTGAACAACTCCTGGGTCGCGATCTCACCCGACGGCCAGTGGATGCTCGCGGGCGAGTACGGCACCATGAACCGCCTGCTCGTCTTCCCGACGCCCGGAGTCAACCCCAGTACCTCGCCCTCGGCCAACCTCCCGCAGGCCGCCACCGTCCACCTCGACCACGCGGTCCGCGACGTACAGGGCTGCGACTTCACCGGCCCGACCACCCTGCTGTGCTCCTCCGACGACCCGGCGGGCACGCTCTTCGGCATCACCAAGCCGCTGCTCCAGATCGACCTGTCCGCCCCGCCGAACGGCACCTCCGACGTGTCCGGCCAGGTCACGGCCCTGCGTCAGCTCCCGCTGCGCAGTGGCTGCTCCGGCACCTACGAGGCGGAGGGCATCGACTACGACCGCCGCACCGGCACCCTGCGCGTGATCGTGCTGTCGCCCGGCTTCTGCATCCTGACCGACAGCAAGACATACCGCTTCACCAGAAGCTGAGCCGGCGCTCCTCTCGGGGCTGTACATCCCGGAATGTGGTGGTTTTCTGGGAGTGCGGCACGGCGCCGTGCGGGAACCCGCTGCCGTACCGCAGCGCGGCCACGAGAGGAGTCACCACGATGGACAGTGAGCGACTGCACCCGGAATCCGTCTCCGTGGAGATCAGCGGATGCAGCAAGGAGGACGCCCGGATCGTGTTCGACACCCTGTGCGAGTACTTCGACTCGGACCGGTGCTCCGAGGACGTACCGCGCGACTGGCACGAGGTCCGGCCGACGGTGTGGCTGGGCACTTTCGAGGTCTCCGCACCGCACACGGGCCCGCACACCACCAACCCCCGGCTCTCCGCCTCCGTCGAGGCCGACGCGCACGGCGGCTACTGGGCGATCGACCGCTTCCGCACCACCCTGCACGACCTGTTCAGGGTGCACGACCTCGCCACGGCCTCCGGCGACCAGGAGCGAGAGCTGCACGTGAGGCTGGAGAGTCGCTGACGACGCCCCTGCCGTTATGCAACTAGTTGCATAAACCGTGCGCGGTCCTCTACAACAGAGGTACGTCACCGCGCACGGAGGGGCCATGAGCCGTTACCCGCACCTGCTGAGCCCGCTCGACCTGGGCTTCACCACCCTGCCCAACCGGGTCCTGATGGGCTCCATGCACGTCGGCCTGGAGGAGGCCGAGCGTGGCTTCGCACGCATGGCGGAGTTCTACGCCGCCCGGGCGCGCGGGGGAGTGGGCCTGATCGTCACCGGCGGCATCGCGCCCAACGACGAGGGACGGCCGTACGAGGGCGGCGCCAAGCTCACCACCGAGGCGGAGGCCGAACAGCACCGGCACATCACCGAGGCGGTGCACCGCGAGGGCGGCCGGATCGCGATGCAGATCCTGCACTTCGGCCGGTACGCCTACCACCAGGACCTGGTGGCGCCGAGCCCGCTCCAGGCGCCGATCAGCCCCTTCCCGCCCCGTGAGCTCACGGACGCCGAGGTCGAGCGGACCATCGACGACTACGCCCGCGCCGCCCGCCTCGCCCGCCAGGCGGGGTACGACGGCGTGGAGATCATGGGCTCCGAGGGCTATCTGATCAACGAGTTCATCGCCGCGCAGACCAACCACCGCACCGACCGCTGGGGCGGCTCCTACGAGAACCGCATGCGCTTCCCGGTCGAGATCGTCCGGCGCGTGCGAGAGGCGGTCGGCGAGGACTTCATCGTCATCTACCGGCTGTCGATGCTGGACCTCGTGCCCGGCGGCTCCACCCTCGACGAGGTGATCACGCTCGCCAAGGCGGTCGAGGCCGCCGGGGCGACCCTCATCAACACCGGCATCGGCTGGCACGAGGCCCGTATCCCCACCATCGCCACCTCCGTGCCGCGCGGCGCCTACACCTGGGTCACCAAGCGGCTCATGGGTGAGGTGTCCATCCCGCTCGTCACCACCAACCGCATCAACACCCCCGAGCTGGCCGAGGAGTTGCTGGCGGACGGCTGCGCGGACATGGTGTCGATGGCCCGCCCGATGCTCGCCGACCCCGATTTCGTCGCCAAGGCCGCAGCGGGCACGCCGGAGGCCATCAACACCTGCATCGGCTGCAACCAGGCCTGCCTCGACCACACCTTCAGCGGGCAGATCACCTCCTGCCTGGTCAACCCGCGCGCCTGCCACGAGACCGAGCTGGTGCTCTCCCCGACGCGGCGGCGCAAGCGGGTCGCGGTCGTCGGCGCGGGCCCGGCGGGCCTCGCGTGTGCCGTGAGCGCCGCCGAACGCGGCCACCAGGTCACGCTGTTCGACGCCGCGAGCGAGATCGGCGGGCAGCTCAACGTCGCCCGCAAGGTCCCCGGCAAACAGGAGTTCGACGAGACGCTGCGCTACTTCCGCCACCAGCTCGACGCGCACGGCGTCGACGTACGCCTCGACACGCGCGTGACCGCCGCCGACGTGTCCGGCTACGACGAGGTCGTCGTCGCCACCGGCGTCACCCCGCGCACCCCGGACATCCCCGGCGTCGACCACCCGAAGGTCCTCGGCTACCTCGACGTCCTGCGCGACGGCGCCCCCGTCGGCGACCGCGTCGCCATCCTCGGCGCCGGCGGTATCGGCTTCGACGTCGCCGAGTACCTCACCGACGGCGGCGACAAGGCGCACGAGGACCCGGCGACGTACTTCCGCCACTGGGGCGTCGACATGACCTACGAAGGCCCCGGCGGACTCGCCGCCCCCGAGCGTCCCGCCCCGCCGCGCACCGTCCACCTGCTCCAGCGCAAGACCAGCAAGGTCGGCGCGGGCCTCGGCAAGACCACCGGCTGGATCCACCGCACCGAGCTGAAGCACCGCGGCGTCACCATGGTCCCGGGCGCGCGCTACGACCGCATCGACGACGCCGGACTGCACGTCACCGTCGGCGAGACCAGCACGGTCCTGGAGGTCGACACCATCGTGCTGTGCACCGGGCAGGACCCGCGCCGGGATCTGTACGAGGAACTGCTCGCCGCGGGCCGCAGCGTGCACATCATCGGCGGCGCCGACGTGGCCGCCGAACTGGACGCCAAGCGCGCCATCAAGCAGGGCACCGAACTGGCGGCCGCCCTCTGACGTCAAGGGGCCGTCCCTAGGATGGCCCCCATGTCACTCCCGCACGCGATCCTCACCGCCCTGCTCGAAAAGCCGTCCTCGGGGCTGGAGCTGACCCGCCGCTTCGACCGGTCGATCGGCTACTTCTGGTCGGCGACGCATCAGCAGATCTATCGCGAGCTGGGAAAACTGGAGGCCGAGGGGCTGATCCGGGCCCTGCCCGCCGAGCAGCCGGTGCGCGGGCAGAAGAAGAACTACGAGGTACTGCCCGCGGGCCGCGCCGAACTGGCCCGCTGGACCGCCGCCGCACAGGACCCCAGGCCGCACCGCGACCCGCTGCTGCTGCGGCTGCGCGCCGCGGCCGTGGTCGGCACCGAGGGCATCGTGGCCGATCTGCGCCGCCATCTCGATCTGCACCGGCGGCAGTTGGCGGAGTACGAGGAGATCGAACGGCGCGACTTCCCGCCGGGCAAGGACAGCCCCCAGGACCGGCTCCAGCATCTGGTGCTGCGGGCCGGTATCGACCTGGAGACGTTCTGGACGGGGTGGCTGGAGCACGCCCTGGCGGAGTTCGCCGAAATTCCGGACCGCGACGCGAAGTGAGCGCGGGTGTGCCTCAGAGCCGGTACGGCTTCGAGCGGCGGCGCAGGAACCAGACCGTGGCGATCACCCCGGTCCCCACCAGCGCCCCACCCCCCACGAGCGTCAGCGTGCCGTAGTCCCGGCTGGCGCCGCCGACACCGCCGACCACACCGCGCGTGGGCGAGGCCGTGGACGTCGCCGAGATGGTCGGCGTGGACCCGGGGGAGACGATGACGGACTGGGTGCCGGCGGTGTTGCCGTTGGAACAAATGACGATCACCGTGTACGTGCCCGGGCTGACGTTCGACCAGACCGAGCTCTGCAGGGCGGTCGTCCTGCCGGACAACGCCACCTGGCGGCCCTGAGCGAAGGTCGCCTGGCCGCTGCTGAGCAGCGAGGCGGTGCCCCACCTGCCGTTCAACAGGGTGCAGGCGCTGGTCGTCACCGAGACCGTGGAGCCGCGGGTGCTCACCGAGATCCCGGAGTTCGCGGCGGCCGGTCCGGCGACCAGGGCCAGCGGCAGCGCGGCGGCCGCCACGGCCGCCCCGAGCAGAGGCTGAGAAGTACGCATGGGACTGCCCTCCGGCGGCACGGTTGGCGGTACATCCCTTGCGCCGCCGAGGTCGGGGAACGCCCGTGCTGCCTCATGGGTAGCCAACGTGCCCCCGGCCCGTCCCGCATGCGGACCGCACCCGCACAGGTGACGGACTCCGCCGCCCGGGGGATAACCGGGCCCTCAGCGCCCCCCGCCGGTCGTGACCGTCCGCTCCGCCGAGAAGCCGCCCCACGTGCCGTCCGGCAACCGGGCGCGCAGCCGCACCCGATGGCTCACCCCGGCCTCCCGCCCGACGTAGAAGCTGTACGTCGCCCTGCCCCGGGGCGCGGTCCCGCCCCAGACGAGGGAGGTGGCCGGACGGCCGTCGAGGTGGACCTGGTACTCGGTGATCACTCCGTCCGCCTCGGGCGGCACCCACGACAGGTCGAGGTGGTAGGCCCCGTCGGCGCGCCGGGTCGTCGCACGGAAGTCGGTCGGCGCGGTGTCCCGCCCGTCGTCCGTGCCCGGCGCGGTGGTGAGCCGGACGGCGGCGCCGGCGGCGGAGACGTTGTCCGCTGCGTCCCGCGCCCGCACCGTGAAGGTGTAGCTGGTGCCCGGCCGCAGCCCCGTCACCACGGTCGCGGTCTGTTCCCCGCCCACGCTGTGGATCTTCGTGCTGCCCTGGTAGACCTCGTACGACGCCACGCCCCGGTCGTCCGTCGAAGCGGCCCACGACAACTGCACCGCCCGGCTCCCGGCGGCCCGCCCCCGTGTCCCGCCCGGCCGCGAGGGGGCCGAGGTGTCGGCCGCGACGGCGGCGGGTGTCCGCGCCCGCACCGCACGACTGCGCGGCCCGAGCCGCCCCTCGGTGTCCCGGGCCCGCACGGTGAAGACGTACGTCGTCGACGGCCTGAGCCGGGTGACGTCCACCATGTGCTCGGAGCCGTGGACCTCCTCGACCTTCGTGGCGTCGCGGTACACCTCGTAGCCGCTGATGTCGCCCGAGGCCACCGCGTTCCACATCACATGGACGCTGGTGGCGCTGCCCGCCGCCGCGGTGACCCCGGTAGGCGCGGCGGGCAGCCGTCCCTCGTCGCCGTCCGCCGTACCGCCCCAGCCGCAGGACGGGACGAGCAGCAGGACGCCGAGGGCCAGGGCAGCGGGGACGGGAACGCGTCGCACGACTCGGCCTCCCGGGACGGCACGTCGGCAATGGTCCGGACCAATATGACGTGACTGACGCGATCACATCAAGAGGGCGGTGCCTTCCTGAGCGCCCGGCACGGTTACGTATGCTGAAGCGAGCACGGCCGAACTCTCCCTGAGCGAGGGGAAGTTCGTGCTGCGGGCGCGGACCGCTGTCGTCGCTGATCCCGCGCCGGCCGGGGCGGCCGGGAGACCGAGCCGACACGGGCTCGGGCCCCGGCCCCTGGTGGACAGCGTGGCGTGCACCCTCCGGACCCCTCGGGTGGCCCCATGATCAGGGACAGCATCAGATGGTGCTGAGTGACCGTCAGTGTCCCCCATCAGAGAGTTTCTTATCGTGCGTGTCCAGTTGCTCGCCCTGGCCGCGGCAGGTGCCGCCCTGCTCGCCCCGGCGACCCCCTCGACCGCCCACCCGCCCAAGGAACCCCGCTCCCGGCAGGAGAGACCGGCCGAGGATGCCGTCCAGGCGGCCGACCTGCTGGCCAAGCTGCGGGACTGCACCCCCGTGTCCAGTGGCCGCTACCGCACCGACGCCGGCCGGCCCAGAACCATCCCCGTCTGTGGCACCCGGGACGCCGTCTTCTGGACGGCCGACATGGACATCGACTGCGACGGCCGCCCCGGCCGCCGCTGCAACCGCCGCGCCGACCCGTACTTCGCCGCCAGCACGGCCTTCCAGACCTCCGACGGCCGTCACCTGAACGCCGAACGCCTCCCCTACGTCGTCGTGCCCGTCCCCAGCCGCATCTGGGACTACCGCGAGCACGGCGTGCGCGGCGGATCGGTGGCCGCCGTCATCCATCGCGGCCGGGTGCAGTACGCGGTCGTCGGTGACACCGGGCCGCGCGAGGTCATCGGCGAGGCGTCGTACGCCGCCGCCCGGGCCCTCGGTATCCCGCCCGACCCGCTGAGTGGGGGAACGGACTCCGGTGTCACCTACATCATCTTCAAGGACTCGCAGGTCTCGCCCCTGGGGAGCCATGCTGCCGCCGTGGCGGAGGGGGAGCGGCTGGCGCGGCGATTCGTGGATGGTGGGTGAGCGGCCGTCACGGCTGCCCGCGGTGGCTGAGTGACCGTCAGACGGCGGACCAGCCGTCGTCGACGGGCAGGATCACGCCGTTGATGTTGCTCGCCGCGTCCGAGGCGAGGAACACGATGGCGGCGGCCTGCTCCTCGGGCTGGGCCAGCCTGCCCAGGTTGACGAAGTGCGGGCCGAGGGTCGAGGGCCCGTGCGCGCCCTGCTCGGCGTCGACGGCGATGCCGGTGCTGGTGCCGCCCGGGGCGATGGCGTTCGCGCGGATGCCCTGCTTCCGGTACATCACCGCGAGGGACTTCGTCAGCCCCGCCACCCCGTGCTTCGAGGCGGTGTAGGCGGCACCGGCCGCGCTGCCGCGCAGGGACGCCTCGGAGGCGGTGCTGACGATCGCGCCCCGGCCGACGGCGAGCATGTGCGGCAGCACCGCCCGGGTGAGCAGGAACGGCGCGGTGAGGTTGACCCGGATGACCCGCTCCCACTCCGCGTCGCTGACATCCGCGAGCGCCGACATGCGGTCCATGATCCCGGCATTGTTCACCAGCACGTCCACCCCGCCGAAGCGCTCCACCGCCGTCCGCGTCACCCGGTCGACGACGGCCTGCTCACTGAGGTCGCCGGTGACGGCGACGGCGGTGCCGCCCGCCTCCGCTATCTCCTTGACGGTCGCCTCCGCGCCCTCGGCGTTGAGGTCCGCCACCACGACTCGAGCGCCTTCGGCTGCGAAGGCCAGGGCGGCGGCGCGCCCGATGCCCGAGCCCGCTCCGGTGACGATGACGCTGCGGCCGTCCAGTCCAATGGTCATACGGGTGCTCCTGGGATTGAGGGGAGGCGTGTGCGGTCCTACCGTACGGCTTAGTGTCTCTGCGTGACATAAAGTCTTGGTGGAGAATTCCGCAAGACCGTTTCCCCTTCCCCGGCACCGGAGGACCAGATGGCCGCAGCCCATGGACGCACGGGCCGACCACCGCTGACTGAAGCGCGCAAGGCCGAGATACGGCTGCGGATCGCCCGCGCGGCCGTGGACCTGTTCGTGCGTCAGGGCGTCCACGCGACCACCGGCGAGCAGATCGGCCAGGCGGTCGGGGTCTCGGCGCGTACGGTGTGGCGGTACTTCCCGAGCAAGGAGAGCTGCGTACGGCCGCTGTTCTCGGCCGGGATAGAGATGCTCGTCGGGTGTCTGCGCGACTGGCGGCCGGGACAGCCGCTCGTCGCCGCCTTCGACGGGGCGCTCGCGGGCGAGCCCGAGCTGGTGGCCGGTCCCGAGCGCTCGATCCTCGGGCCGCTGGTACGGCTGACCCGGACCGAGCCGGGCCTGCGCGCGGTCTGGCTCCAGACGTACGACGAGGCCGAACCGGCGTTCGCCCGCGCCCTCGCCGAGCGGGCCGGGCTCCCGGCCGACGATCCGCGGGCGGCCATCCAGGCGGCGATGTTCAACGCGGCCCTGCGGGCGGCCGTGGAGCACTACGCGTGGCGGGACGCCGGGCGCGGGGCACAGGGGGATGAGCTGGAGGCGGCGGTGCGGTCGGCGTTGGGCGTGGTCGCGGAGGGGTTGAGGTGAGGCGGTGAGCCGATACGGCGGCGGAGGGGGACGGGCGGGAGATGACCGCCCGTTCGCCCTCCGCCGCCGTCAGCGGAGGGGTCGGCCCGGGTGTCAGACCTTGCGGTAGCTGTACGCCTCCGAGGCCGCCGCCGCCACCGCGTCCAGGTCGGCTCCCGTGGCCGCCGTGACGACCGCGGCGACGGCGCCCTCGACGAACGGGCAGTCCACCAGGCGCGACTGGGCGGGGAGTTCGTCGCCCTCGGCCAGCAGCGCCTTCACGGTGAGGACGGCGCTGCCGAGGTCGGTGAGTACGGCGACCCCGGCGCCCCGGTCCACGGACGCGGCCGCGGCGGCGATCAGCTCCGCGCTCGTCCCCAGCTCGCCGCCCTCGGTGCCGCCCGCCGGGGCGACGGGCACCGCCGTAGCGCCGCCCGCGAGCGCCTTCGCCAGCTCGGCCACGGACGCGGCGACCTGCGCGCTGTGCGACACCAGCACGATCCCGACCAGCTTCTCGTCACTCATCTTCTCGGCACTCATCTTCTCGTCACTCATCGGCCGCCTCGGCGAGCCCCGCGATGAGCAGCGCCGACGAGGTGGCACCCGGGTCCTGGTGCCCGATGCTCCGCTCGCCCAGATAGCTGGCCCGGCCCTTGCGGGCCTGCAACGGGATCGTCGCCAGCGCGCCGTGCTCGGCGGCGTTCCGCGCCGCGCCGAAGGACTCGCCGAGCGCGTCCACCGCCGGCACCAGGGCGTCGATCATCGTCTTGTCGCCGGGCGCGGCCCCGCCGAGCGTCATCACGGCGTCCACGCCCGCCCGCAGCGCGTCGGCGAGCTGTGCCCGGTCGACCTCGGCGGCGTCCCCGAGCGCCTTGCCGGTGCGGCGCAGCAGCGTGCCGTACAGCGGCCCGGAGGCCCCGCCGACCGTCGAGATCAGCTGCCGCCCCGCCAGGATGAGGATGGCGCCCGGCGTGTCCGGGGCCTCCTTCTCCAGCGCCGCCGTCACGGCAGTGAACCCGCGTTGCAGATTGCTGCCGTGGTCGGCGTCCCCGATGGGGGAGTCGAGGGCCGTGAGCCGTTCCGCCTCGCGGTCCACGGACGCGGCGGTCACCGTCATCCAACGGCGGAAGAAGTCGGCGTCGAGCACTGGGTCTCCTTGCGTGGTAGGTGCCTTGATCGTCCCGTCGCCGTGTCACATACCCCAGCGCAGCCCCGGCGTCCGCACCGGCGCGTCCCACAGCCGCAGCAACTCCTCGTCGACCTGGCACAGGGTGACCGAGGCGCCGGCCATGTCGAGGGAGGTCACGTAGTTGCCGACGAGGGTGCGGGCGACGGCGACGCCGCGCTCGGCGAGCACGCGCTGCACCTCGGCGTTGAAGCCGTACAGCTCCAGCAGCGGGGTCGCCCCCATGCCGTTGACCAGGACCAGGACGGGATTGCGCGGGCTCAGGTCCTCCAGTACGGCGTTCACCGCGAAGTCGGCGATCTCGCGCGAGGTCATCATCGCCCGCCGCTCCCGGCCGGGCTCGCCGTGGATGCCGATGCCCAACTCCAGCTCACCGGGCGGCAGATCGAAGGTGGGGCTGCCCTTCGCGGGCGTGGTGCAGGCGCTCAGTGCCACCCCGAAGCTGCGCGAGACCTCGTTGACCTGCCGCGCGATCGCCTCGACCCGCTCCAGCGGCTGCCCCTCGTCGGCGGCGGCCCCGGCGATCTTCTCCACGAACAGCGTGGCGCCGGTGCCCCGCCGACCGGCGGTGTAGAGGCTGTCGGTGACGGCCACGTCGTCGTTGACCAGCACCTTGGCGATCTGGATGCCCTCGTCCTCGGCGAGCTCGGCGGCCATGTCGAAGTTGAGCACGTCACCGGTGTAGTTCTTCACGACGAACAACACCCCGGCCCCGCTGTCCACGGCCGCCGCCGCCCGCACCATCTGGTCCGGTACGGGGGAGGTGAAAACCTCCCCGGGGCAGGCGGCCGACAGCATCCCGGGCCCCACGAACCCGCCATGCAGCGGCTCATGCCCCGAGCCCCCACCGGAGACGAGTGCGACCTTGCCCTCGACGGGCGCGTCCCGCCGTACGATCACCCGGTTCTCCACATCGACGGTCAACTCCGGATGGGCCGCCGCCATACCGCGCAGGGCGTCCGCGACGACGGTCTCCGGTACGTTCATGAGGATCTTCATCGGTGCCTCCTGGCGCGGTCCAGATAGGGGGAGGGCTGCTGTCGGCAGTATCGACCTTGCGGCGCCGAAGGTCACGTGGACGGTCATCCGGCCCCGTTCCTGCGCAGTCGGAGGCGCTGGGTGAGGCGGATGATGTCGTGTGCGGTGATGATTCCCGTGAGATGGCGGCCGTCCAGGACGAGGATCGGCAGGCCGCCCGCCGGGCGGAGCTGTTTGAGGGTTTCCTCCAGCAGGTCGTCCGGTGCGCAGGTGGTGCACTGGGACAGGGGAGTGGCCACGTCGCGCAGGCGCAGTGTCTCCCGCTCCGGTGCCGGGACTCGGGTCAGCTGCGGCAGCCGGAGCAGGCCGCTGGGGCTGCCGTCGAAGTCCAGCAGGGGCAGCGCCGAGTGGCGGGCCTCGATCGCGGGGCCGTCGATGAAACGCTGCACGGTCATCCAGTCGTGGGCGGTCTCGACCGGGCTGGACATGGCGTCGGTGGCTCGTAGCCCCTTCAGCGCCGAGGTCAGGGACGCCTGTTGCAGCTCGGCCTTGGCGGCGATCACGACGAAGAAGCCGATGAGGGCCAGCCACAGTCCGCTCCAGGCGCCGCGCAAGAACAACAGCCAGCCGAGGACGATGAGCAGAATGCCGAGGATCTGTCCGCTGCGGCCGGCCGTCCGTTCGGCCCGCTCGCGGTCACCCGTGCGCCACCACATCACGGCCTGCACGACCCGTCCGCCGTCGAGCGGGGCGGCAGGCAGGAGGTTGAACACTGCCAGCAGGAGGTTCGCCCAGCCCAGCCACACCAGCACGGCCGCGGGCAGTTGCCAGCCCGGTCCCGCGCTCAGTCCCACTCCCGCGCCGAGCGCCGCTCCACCGGCGATCAGGCTGGTGAGCGGCCCGCTCACGGCGACGAGGAAGGCCGCGCCCGGGGCGGTGGGTTTCTCCATCTCGGTCATGCCGCCGAGCGCCCAGAGGGTGACGCTGTGGACGGTTATGCCTTTGCGCCGAGCCGTGACGGCGTGCGCGGACTCGTGTGCCAGCAGGCTCAGCAGCAGCAACAGGGCGCCGACGAGCCCCGCGACGGTGTACGCGATCGTGGACCGTCCCGGGAGCCAGGCGGGCAGCGTCCCGCCGGCCAGGCCGTAGCCGAACAGGAACACCAGCAGCGGTACCGTCCAGTGGATCCGCAGCGGGACCCCGGAAACCCGTCCGATGGGTAGCGAGTTCTTCATGGCTGTCTCCTGCCGACCGTCATCCGTCGCTCTCGGACGGACTGCCGGGTCTGCGGCTTCGGTGCGGGCGGTCGGCGTGCGGGTTCTCGGGAGCGAGATCGCCGCCGTGCAGTGCGGTAGCGTCGTCGGCCTGGTAGATGTCGGGTATGCCGTCGGCGTCCGTGTCGGCGGTCTCCGCCTCGTACAACCGCCTGTACTTGTTGTTCCGCAGTCTCAGCAGGACGCATGCCACGAGCGCGGCGGTCAGTGAACCGACCAGGACCGCGGCCTTGATGTGTTCCTGGTCCACCGGGTCCGGATAGGCGAGTTCCCCGATCAGCAGCGAGACGGTGAAGCCGATCCCGGCCAGCACGGCCAGGGCGAATACGTCCGCCAACGCCAGGCCGGGACCGAGCTGGGCACGGGTGAAACGGATGGCGAGGTACGTTCCGCCGAAGACCCCCAGGACCTTCCCCGCCGCCAGCCCCAGCGCCACGCCCAGTGGCTCCGGGGTCGTGATCACGGCTCCGAGTGTGTCGCCGGACATGCTCACGCCGGCCGCGAACAGGGCGAAGAGCGGTACGGCCACTCCCGCGGAGATCGGCCGTGCCAAGTGGGCGATGTGTTCGGCCGGGCGGTGTCCCACCGTTCCGTCCTTGGCCGCGCGCAGCAGCAGTCCCATCGCGACTCCGGCCACCGTGGCGTGGACGCCGGCGGCGTGGGTCAGGCCCCAGATGACCAGAGCCAGGGGGACGTACCAGTACCAGCCGTGTACGTGTTTTCGCGTGTGCAGGACGTAGAACAGGCCGAGCCCGAGGGCGGCGCCGAGGAGGGCCGGGAGGTGGATGGTTGACGTGTAGAAGAGGGCGATGACGATGATGGCGCCCAGGTCGTCGACGATCGCGAGGGTCAGCAGGAAGGCGCGCAGCGCGGAGGGCAGGTGGGTGTCGATCACGGCGAGCACGCCGAGTGCGAAGGCGATGTCGGTGGCCATGGGGACGGCCCAGCCGTTCCAGGTTCCCCCGCCGGCCGTGGCGACGATTCCGTAGACGAGGGCGGGTACGGCCATGCCGCTGAGTGCCGCGACCACCGGCACGGTCGCCGCCTTGGGGTCGCGCAGTTCCCCGACGACCAGTTCGCGTTTTAGTTCGGCCCCGGCGACGAAGAAGAAGATCGCCAGGAGCCCTTCCGCCGTCCAGTGGGCCACGGAGAGGTCCAGGCCCAGCGCCCCGATACCGAAGTGGAAGTCCCGCACCGCCTCGTAGGCGTTTCTCAGCGGCGTGTTCGCCCAGACCAGTGCCGCCGCTGCCGCGGTGAGCAGCACGATGCCGCCGACGGTCTCCGTGCGGAGCGCGTCTGCCACGAAGGTGCGCTCCGGCAGGGGGAGACGGCCGAGGAACGTGTGGGGCCTGCCGTTGCGGTGGGGCATGCGGTCGGATGCCTTTCGGGTGGTGCATGTGGCCGGATGGCCTCGGCGTGCGGCTCGTCGATCACACCGGTGAGCTGTGCAAGATCACGTGCGCGCACGGTTCCCCCGGGTATGCCGTCGGTAGGTCGGTGGGCAGTGGTCGTCTGCCCGGTTCCCGGAGGCGCCGGCGTGGGGAGCGGCGTTGGGTGTGTTCGGAGACGCCCGGCACCACGCCTTTGGGAGGTGGCGGGTCCCTGTCGGCCTGCTGCGGATTGTTGTTGAACACCGCGGTGAGGAAGAGACCCAGGAAGGCGACGACGGCGCAGGCTATGGCGGCGGTTCGCCGCCAATTGCGCTGTTGCTCTTCGCTGTCGGCGGCCTGCGCTCCGGGCTCGTCGGGAAACTGCTCGTTGAGCGCGTCCATGGTCGCCGCCAGGGCGGGATCGTCCTGGGCAAGACGTCGTTCGAGCTGTGCGAGGACGCGTTCCTCGTCCATCTCGGGGTTCATGCCAACCTCCTCGAAGCCTTGGGGGAACGGGCCGAAACGGGTCGACGGCGGTCGAGGACTACGACTTGCCCGGTCCTGATACCGACCCGGGCGTGAGCACTTCCGCGGCGAACGAGGCCCCCGCCAGGATCAGCAGGAGCAGGCCGCCGATGTCACCCTGCGGACCGACCAAGACGCGACGGCCGTCCAACTCGGTGAGGAGGCCATCGCACGACGGCGCCGAGAGGTCGACCGCGTCGTTGCCCACGGGGCTGATTGCACCGTTGACCCGCGTGAGAAGCACGCTCGGCGTCTCGGCCGCGCGCATCCCCGGGGCGGCGAGCGGGCAGCCGAGCGCTGTCTGGAGGACTGTGGCGAGTCTCCGGACGAGACCAGTGGGGCGAGTTCGGGGCACGAGTGCGGTACCCCCTGGTTCCTGGAACCGATGGGCGGCGGCCCTACTTTGCGGACTACCCGGCTGACCTGCCCGAATACGGCCCGCGAAGAGACATCGGCGGACATCTGGAGGTGCGCCACCTTGCCGAGGGTCGGCAAAGTGACGGTAAACTCGAAGCTCGCGGAACGGACAAATGGGGTGGCCCCGATGGCTGGCAGCAGCGGTCCCCACGCAGGGACATGGGGTGCACCGCCCCATGAGGAGCTGCTGGCCCAGGCCCTGGTGCGGACCGGCGATCTGGACGCCGAGGATCGTGCCCGGCTGCGTGAAGCGGCAGCTCACGCCGCCGACAACGGCACCCCGCTGCGCGAACTCATCGACACATACCTGGGCGCTCTGTGCCGGACTTGCTCACGCTCTGCGCCCGGGGCAGCCCAGGATCGCCAGGCCTCGGCGCCGATCCCGGCGGACGCGCTACGGCCCATCCGGGACGTCGCGGTCACGCTCACCGAGGGGTACGAGGCCGCTCACCGGGCGGCCATCCGGCGGGAAGAGGAGATCAGGCAGGCATTCCTCGACGAGCTGTTGCACGGTGCAGGCGATCTCGGCCGGATGGCGGAGCAGGCCCACCGCATCGGCTTCCGGTTCGCGGGCCCACACCGCGTCGCCGTGGCCCGGGCCGAGGCACCGTTCGGTGCGGCGGACCCGGCCACCCGGTACGTCGAAGAGGCCATGGCCTCGGGGTACGACGCCTGGGAGAGCCTGGTCGCCGCCAAGGACGGCATGCTGATCTGCATCTGCGCCGGAAGCGGCACGACCGCCGCCGACCACTTCGCCGAGCACGTTCAGCGTTCGATCGCCCGGCATCCTCAGGTCGCCGTCAGCCGCTCCCGGCCGGGGGCGAACGGTGTCGTCCGCTCGTATCGCGAAGCCCGCGAGACCCTCGACCTAGCCCACCGCCTTGCCGTCTCCCGCCCGGTGATCCACGCGTCGGACCTGCTGGTGTTCCAGGTCCTCGGCCGGGACAGAGCGGCGATCACCGACCTTGTGGCCACGGTGCTCGGGGGTCTGGAGCGGGCCCGCGGCGGGCCGGGCACGCTTCTGCACACCCTGACCACGTACTTCGACAGCGGCTGCACCAACACCGTGACCGCACGACGCCTCGGCCTCAGCGTCCGGACCGTGGCCTACCGAATGGCCCGCGTCCGCACCCTGACTGGTTACGACCCCACCATCCCCGACCAGCGCTACACCCTGCAGACCGCCACCCTCGGAGCACGCCTGCTCAACTGGCCCGCACTCCCCTTGCAACCCTCCGACTGAGGCGCTACGAGTGGTCCGAGGACGAAGTCTCCTCCGCGGGCTCCAAGTACTCGGGACAGTCGGGGTTGCGGCAGGGCGCGGGGTGCCACACGGGCACGAAGAGCCCGAGCGTCTTGTGTCGCCGCTTGACGATCGTGTCCACGGGCTGTTTGCAGACGGGGCACGTCAGCACACCTTGCGGACCGGTCTCATGCTCTTTGCCCTCTGCTTTACGCATTCTTTAACAATAGTGATGAGCGGAGACGAATGCAGCCCTTGGGGGAGCGATGTCCGCGGCGGCTATGGCCCATGAACCAGGTGGATCTCCCCCTGCCCGTCGTCCGCCGCTCGTCGGAACATGTCGACGCCCGTGCTCTCGAACGGGATCTGCGCGACCGGGTCGACGGCGAGGTCCGCTTCGACCCGGGTACGCGTGCCGCGCACTCGAAGGACGGCTCCAACGCTCCGCCCGCCTGCGCCGAACGGGCGCGTTCCTCGTACGGCAGTGATCCGGACGCGCACTGAACGGTGGTAGGCCACTGACCTTCCCCGAACCCTGCACAGCGTTCACTGACGGATGGAATGGAACTGAGCGGTAGTCACGACTGGGGCGGATTGCGGCGGTCGTCGGTGCGGATGTGCCCGTCCTGGGTGCACCGAAGCGGCAGCTCGTGTGAAGGAATCGGTGTGTTCGGTCACTGTGCTGTCACACCGGTGAAGTCGCTTTTCGCGGTGCGTCCCATTTGAGCTTCCGGCGGCTGGCCGCCCCTTTGTCCGCATGCTTTGATCCTGCGCGTGGCACAAGTCGCCGGGACTGTTTCCACTTTTGGGAATCGGGCGAACTCTGCCATTCCGAAATACCTATTCGAAGGGAACCGCGCGTTATGAACCCTGCCTCCACGGTTGCAACAACCGAGATCTCCGATGTCGACCTGGACAACGTCTCCGGCGGCCTCGCGGCCGGCGGCTCCGGCGGCCTCTTCATCGAGACGCCGATCGCAGCCGTCTGCGCCGACCTCATGGCTGTCGGTTCGGCCGAGGGTCTTGCGGCGGGAGCGAGCATCCACACTACTGCCCTGTGACGACATGGGTACCCACCGTGGACCTCATGGTGGGTACCCCACCTCTTACCGAGCACGGGCGGGCTACCCCTGCGCAGGCGTCACGTCAGGCCAGAACGCACCACGGCGACCGGGCAGTGCGCGTGATGGAGTACGGCCTGGCTGACCGAGCCCAGGAGCAGTCCCGTGAATCCGCCGCGTCCGCGAGCACCTACCACCATCAGCTGGGCGCCACGACTGGCCTCGATCAGCGTGGGCCGCGTACGGCCTCGTACGACACGCGCACGTACGGGCACCTCGGGGTGCTCCCTCCGGTGCTCGGACAGGGCCTCGTCCAGGAGTTGTTCCTCGTGTGCCTGAAGCGTCTCGACGTCACCGATCAGGTCCACCACGTCCAAGGGGCGGGTATCACCGTGGTCGCTCCACGTCCCCCACACGTGCAGCGCCACCAGGTCCGCGCCGCGCAGCGAAGCCTCCTGGAATGCGAAGGCGATCGCCCCATGGCTGTGACGAGGACCGTCCACCGCCACCAGCACCGGCCCGTCCTTCACCGGCCGGTCCCGCACCACCATGACCGGGCAGTGGCTGTGGGCGGCCAGGTGGACCGACGTCGATCCCAGCCGCAGCCCTGCGAAACCGCCCGAGCCACGATGGCCCACCACCATCAGCTGGGCCGTCCTCGACTCCGCCTCCAGGGCTGTGACTGGCTCGCCCGGGATGACCGCGTGGTCGGCCACCACCCCGGGCGCGGCAGCCAGGGCGCGCTCGACGGCTTCGGCGAGTACGTGCTCGACGGATTCCCGTACGCCCCCTGCGGGCGGGCCCAGCGGCGATCCGCCGGGCGGGACATGCATCGCGGGCCAGATGAAGGCATGCACGACGTGCAGTCTGGCTCCCCTCATCAGTGCCTCTTGTGCCGCGGCCTCCACGGCGGCCAGAGCGGAGGGGGAGCCGTCCACTCCCACCACGACCGGCCCGGACATCATGCCGCGCTCTCCTAGTCCCGGCGTCGACGCGGGCAGCGACCCAGCGCCCTGCTCTCCCAGCCTCTCCCGAGCCCCACACCGGCGCCACCACGGACAGCCGACCCGTCTCAGCTGCCGCGCGTGGCCCGGCGGTCGCCTGCCGCGCGGGCCGCGCGGAGCAGGGCCGCGCCGGTCAGGAAAACGGCCAGCGCAGCGGTCGGCAGCCCCAGCGGGCCGTGGTCGGCCGGACCGGCGTCGGCGACCCCGAGCAGGCCCAGCACGCAGGCGGCGTAGCCGACGGCGGTCGCCGTGGCGCGCGGCCTGGGCCGACCGAGCGCCCTCGGCGCCCACCGACTGCGCGAAGACCCGGCGCCGCGCCGCAGGCCGCGCCTTTCGACCCGGCCGAAGAGCGCCACCAACGCGCCGAGCACGGCGAAGAGCACAACCAGCCACGGCAGCTTCCACAGCAGCCACTCTCCCGTGTCCCCCGGAGGCTGGGGCAGCGGGACCAGGCCGGACGCGTACACGGCCACGGCGACGAGCACGAACGCACTCATGTGCCACAGCAGCACGGTCAGGATCACCGAGTTCACGGCGATGACGGCCATCCACGGCCCGAGCCGTTGCATCCGCCGCTCGCCCGCGTCGCGCAGCAGCAGGACCAGCCCGAGTTGGGCCGTGGCCAACGCGAGCAGTGCGAGCGTCGGCGGCGAAAGGTTGCGGAACGACGTGCCGGGAACGTCGACCATGCTGACCGGGTAGGGACCGGCCACCGTGAGCAGTACCGCCACTCCCACACCGCCCACCAGCAGCGGAACGGCCACCCCGGGCCGGACCGGCAGCATCCCGTCCTGCCAGGCGAAGCCCATCTGGTGCACCGCCAGCCAGGCGAACAGGTAGTTGCCCAACTGCAGCGTCGGCGCGTCGAACGCCAGCCGCGCCACGTCCCCCGCAGCGACCAGCCCCACCAGTGCCAGCGGCACTACCAGCCCCGCCCGCCGGTGCAGGCGGTGCATCAGCGGCGTCAGGAAGACCACCACGAGGTAGACGAGCAGGAACCACAGCGGGATCGAGGCCAGCCACACCGCCCGGCCCACCCGAGCTGGATCAACGCCCGCCAGCCGGGCGGTCAGCGCGGCGGCGGCGAGCGTCACCAGCAGCAGGGTCGTCGGCCGTACGAGCCGCGCGCTGCGGTCGAGCAGCCAGTCCGCGACGCCGCCACCCCGACGGGTGTGCGAGGTCAGCGAGGCGGCGTTGGCGAACCCGCCCACCAGGAAGAACACCGGCATCACCTGGACCAGCCAGGTGATCGGGCGGCCCCACGGCAGCACTTGAAGGGCACTGAAGCCGTCCAGGCCGCGTGCCCCGCCGGTGACCACGATCACCGTCCAGTGACCGAGCACCACGATGAGGATGGCGAGCGCCCGCAGCAGGTCGACGTAGCGTTCCCGCTGCGGCGGTGTGCGCTCCGCGAGCTCGCGCAGGCCGGGCATGTGGCCATCCTACGAACGGCGCAGGTGAAGACCGGCGCCCGCGAACGAGGCCGCGCGTGGCGTACGCAGGCGATGTTGAGGATCGTCGCCGGGAGGGAACCCTGGTCCTGCTGCACCGCCGGTACTACGTCGAGCCAGGACTACTGAATGGAGGACCGGTGCTGGACATCAGCGTACTCACCTGGGCCGTCACCATCGGCCTTATCCTCGCCCTGCTGGCCGTCGACCTGATCCTGGCCGCCGCGCGCCCGCACCGGGTCGGCTTCGGCGAGGCCACCGCATGGTCGGTGTTCTACATCCTCGTCGCGATCGGCTTCGGAGTCTGGTTCGCCGCCCGATACGGCGGCGAGTTCGGCACCGAGTACTTCGCCGGCTACATCGTCGAGAAGAGCCTGTCGGTCGACAATCTGTTCGTCTTCGTCATCATCATGACCACGTTCGCCGTACCGGCGGAACACCAGCACAAGGTGCTCACCTTCGGCATCGTGCTCGCCCTGGCCATGCGCGCGATCTTCATCGCGCTCGGCGCCACCCTGCTGGCGCTGTTCTCGTTCATGTTCCTGCTGTTCGGCCTGCTGCTGATCTACACGGCCGTGCAGTTGTTCCGGCACCGCGACGAGGACCCCGACATCGAGGACAACGTCATGGTCAAAGCCGCCCGTCGGCTTCTGCCGATCACCGCCGACTACGTGGGAGGAAAACTCACCACCCGCGTCGACGGGCGCCGGATGGTCACCCCGCTGTTCATCGTCCTGCTCGCCATCGGCAGCATCGACCTGCTGTTCGCCCTCGACTCCATCCCCGCGGTGTTCGGGGTCACCGAAGAGCCCTACATCGTCTTCGCCGCCAACGCCTTCGCCCTGCTCGGCCTGCGCGCCCTGTTCTTCCTCGTGAGCGGCCTGCTGGACCGGCTGGTGTACCTGTCCACCGGGCTCTCGCTGATCCTCGCGTTCATCGGCGTCAAGCTCATCCTGCACTGGGCGCACGTCGACCTGCACGAGGCGGTCCCCGAGATCTCCACCCCGGTCAGCCTCGCCGTGATCGCCGTCGTCCTCGCGGTCGTCACCGTGGCGAGCCTGATCAAGACCAAGCACGACCCGACCGCCAAGGCCCACCCCGGCTCCCTGCGCGCCCACCCCAAACCGGCGGACTCCAGCCAGGAAGCCGACCGCAAATGAGCTGCACCGCTCTTCCACACCGGTCAGGACCACAGCTGGGCGTGTCGTGACGTCGGCGCGGGGCACTGGGAGACGATGGGCGTTCCTCGGGCAGCCACGAGATCGGGCAGAGAGGCAGGGGCTGCGTGGACCAGCGGATCACCACAGACGGCACCGCAAACGGGGCAGATGTGCGGCGGCGGATCCCCCGCACCGATGCACTCCTGCGAGACGTGCGCCTGGCAGAGGCGGCACACCGACTGGGATCCGGAGTGGTGAAGGCGGCCGTCCGGCAGGCCCAGGAGCGGGCGCGGGACGGTGCCATCGCGCCGGAGGACGTGGCGGACTCGGCGGTCGCCCTGCTGCCGCGCACGATCGGCGGGCTGCGGTCGGTGATCAATGCCACGGGCGTGGTGCTGCACACCAACCTCGGCCGGGCGTCGTTGTCCACGGCCGCCCGCCAGGCGGTGCAGGAGGCCGCCGGACCCACGGACGTCGAGCTGGACCTGCGCACCGGTGTCCGCGCTCGCCGGGGGCGCACCGCTCTGGCCGCACTGCGCGAGCGGGTGCCGTCGGCCGCTGCCGCGCACGTCGTGAACAACGGTGCGGCCGCGCTGGTCCTCGTGGCGACCGCGCTCGCCGCCGGTAAGGAGATCGTCATCAGCCGCGGGGAGATGGTGGAGATCGGGGACGGCTTCCGCCTGCCGGACCTGCTGGTGTCCACCGGAGCCCGGCTGCGCGAGGTGGGCACCACCAACCGCACCACCATCGCCGACTACGCCGCAGCCATCGGCCCGGAGACGGCCTTCGTGCTGAAGGTGCACCCCTCCAACTTCCGCATCACCGGCTTCACCCGCACCGCCGACGCCGGGGAACTGGCGACCCTCGGCGTTCCGGTGGTCGTCGACATCGGCTCCGGCCTGCTCGCACCGCATCCCCTGCTGCCGGACGAACCCGACGCCGAGACCCAGCTCCGGGCCGGAGCATCGCTGGTCACCGCGAGCGGCGACAAGCTGCTCGGCGGACCGCAGTGCGGACTGCTCCTCGGTGAGGAGGAACTGGTGCGGACCGTGTCCCGGCACCCGCTCGCCCGTGCCCTGCGCGTGGACAAGCTGACCCTGGCCGCGTTGGAGGCGACGCTGACGGGGCCCGAAACCCCCACCGCCGCGTCGCTGGCCGCCGACCCGGCACGGCTCGCCCGCCGTGCCGAGCGGCTCGCCTCCACTCTGGCCGCCGACGGCATCGATGTCCGGGCCGTCGAGAGCGCCGCGACGGTGGGCGGCGGCGGTGCCCCGGGCGTGACACTGCCCAGCGCCGCAGTGTCGCTGCCCGAGCGGTACGCCGCCGCCCTGCGGACGGGCCCGGTCCCCGTGGTGGGGCGGCTGGAGTCGGGCCGCTGTCTGCTGGACCTGCGTGCGGTGCCGCCGGAGGACGACGAGCGGCTGGCCGAGGCCGTGCGGTCGGTCACGGAACCGGCCACGGAAGGGTAGGTGGCATGCGGGTACTGGCCACCGCCGGGCACGTCGACCACGGCAAGTCCGCCCTGGTGCGGGCGCTGACCGGGATGGAACCCGACCGCTTCGAGGAGGAGCGGCGCCGAGGTCTGACCCTGGACCTCGGGTTCGTCTGGACGCGGCTCGCATCGGACGCAACCGGCGGCTCCGGCGGGGAGCACATCGCCTTCGTCGACGTCCCCGGACACGAACGGTTCGTCGCCACCATGCTGGCCGGTGTCGGGCCCGTGCCCGCCGTGCTGTTCGTGGTGGCCGCCGACCAGGGCTGGCAGCCGCAGTCGCAGGAACACCTGGAGATCCTGGACGCGCTCGGAGTACGACACGCCGTGCTCGCGGTCAGCCGCAGCGACCTCGCGGACCCCGAGCCCGTCCGTGCCGACGCCGTCGAGCGCATGGCCGCCACCTCCCTCGGTACCGTGCCGTCCGTCGCGGTGAGCGCGCTGACCGGCGCCGGACTCGACGCGCTGCGCCGGGAGTTGGCCAAGCTGGGCCGCACGCTGCCCGTTCCGCCCGCCGACGCGGACGTACGGCTGTGGCTGGACCGTGCCTTCACCGTGCGCGGTCATGGCACGGTCGTCACCGGCACCCTGGGCGCGGGATCCGTGCGCGTCGGCGACCGGCTGGTGGCGGACGGCACGACCATGCTCCGGGTGCGCGGTCTGCAGTGCCTGCACGAGGACGTCTCGGCGGTCAGCGGGGTGGCGCGCGTGGCGGTCAACGTGCATGGCCCCTCCGACGGCGTTCTGGGCCGGGGACAGGTGCTCCTCACTCCGGACCGCTGGCTGCTCACCGACCTGATCGACGTCCGGGTTTCCGGAGTTCCGGTCGATGACCTGCCCCGGACGGTCACCCTGCACATCGGAACGGCCGCGGTGCCCGTGACCGTCCGCCCGTTCGGCCCGGACACGGCCAGGCTGACCCTTTCCCGCGCGCTGCCCCTGCGGGTGGGCGACCGGGCCGTCCTGCGGGAGCCGGGCGGCCGGCGCACGCCGTGCGGGGTGACCGTCCTGGACGTACGACCGCCCCGGCTGACCCGGCGAGGAGCGGCCCGCGCCAGGGCGGCCGAGCTGGCGGGCATGACCGGCCGCCCGGACGGCGCGGCGGAACTGCGCCGACGCGGGCTCGTCCGCCGTACGGAGCTGGCGGCCATGGGAGTACCAGCCCCCACCGCACCGGTCGCCGGTGACTGGCTGGCCGACGCGGCCCACTGGGCGGCACTTCGGGACCGCCTGGAAGCCGAGGTCGAACGCCATGCGGCCGAGCACCCCCTGGAGCCCGGCCTGCCCACCGAGGCGGCCCGCCGCCTGCTCGGCCTGCCGGACCGGTCACTGGTCGACGCCCTCGCCGGGACCTCGGGAAAGCTGCACCGCAACCAGGGGCGGTTGTACGGCCCTGGAGACCTCCGGCCCGCGCTCCCGCCGTCTGTTCAGACAGCTGTCGACACGTTGCGGCATGAGCTGGTCCGGGCGCCGTTCCGCGCGCCGGAGGCGGACCGGCTCACCGAACTCGGGCTCACCCGGAAGACCCTGGCCGCCGCGGTCGCGGCGGGCGCGCTGCTGCGGGTCGGCGACGGAATCGTGCTGCTGCCGGACGCGGACGTACGGGCCGTCGCCGTACTGCGACGGCTGCCCCAGCCGTTCACGCTCAGCGAGGCCCGCCGGGCCCTGGACACCACACGCCGGGTGGCCGTGCCGCTGCTGGAGTTCCTGGACGCCCGCGGTTACACCGAACGCGTGGACGACCAGCGTCGGCGCTGCCGGGCCGGTACGGAGAGCGGAGGCGGACGGGAATCGAACCCGCCTGCCCGAGATCCTCGGACACCTCGGTTTTGAAGACCGGGAGGGCCACCAGGCACCCACACGCCTCCCACGCCCACCCAGGCTACCGGAGGGCAAGATCATCGACCCGGAGGACCCGGCATGACCACCACACGCGAAACGCCCGTACGCCTCACGCAGTTCGCCCACGGCGGCGGCTGCGCCTGCAAGATCCCGCCCGGCGAACTGGAGGACGTGCTCGGCGGACTGGCCGCACCGATGACGACCACGACCGACACCCCGCTCCTGGTCGGACTGGCCACCGGCGACGACGCGGCCGTCGTCACCCTGCCCGCCGACGGCGGTGCCCCGACCCAGGCGGTGGTGTCCACCGCCGACTTCTTCACCCCCGTCGTGGACGACCCCTACGACTGGGGACGCATCGCCGCGGCCAACGCCCTCTCCGACGTGTACGCGATGGGCGGCCGCCCGGTGCTCGCCGTCAACCTCCTGGCGTGGCCGCGGGATGTGCTGCCGTTCGACCTGGCCCGCGAGGTGCTGCGCGGCGGGCTCGACATCGCCACCGAGGCGGGCTGCCATGTGGGCGGCGGGCACAGCGTGGACGATCCCGAACCCAAGTACGGCATGGCCGTCACCGGTCTGGCCGATCCGACCCGCCTGCTGCGCAACGACGCGGGCCGACCCGGCGTGCCGCTGTCGCTGACCAAACCCCTCGGCCTGGGCGTGCTGAACAACCGCCACAAGGCCACCGGCGAACGGTTCGAGCAGGCGGTGGCCACGATGGTGGCGCTCAACCGGGACGCGTCGGCCGCGGCTGTGGCGGCCGGCGCGACATGCGCCACCGACATCACCGGCTTCGGCTTCCTCGGCCACCTGCACAAGCTGGCCCGGGCCTCGGGCGTGACCGCGGTGGTCGACACCGCCGCCGTGCCGTATCTCGACGGGGCGCGGGAGGCGGTCCGGGACGGGTACGTCAGCGGCGGCACCCGGCGGAACCTGGAGTGGGTGGCGCCGTTCACGGACTTCGGGGACACGGACGCCGACACCAGGCTGCTCCTGGCCGACGCCCAGACCTCGGGCGGACTGCTGGTGGCGGGGGAGGTGCCCGGAGCGCCGGTGGTGGGGGAACTCGTCCTGCGCCGGGAGCACTCCGTCGTCCTCAGCTGAGCGCCGACGCCGGTCAGAGCTCCGTGCCCGTCCGGTCGTCGATGCCCGCCCGCGCCCGGTAGGCGCGCACCAACTCCACGGCGGCGGGACCCCTCGGCCGCCGTCCCGGCCGGATGTCGACGGCGAACGCCTTGCTCTCCTGGATGTGGGTGTTGGGGTCGAGGGACATGTGCAGCAGCTCGTTGGCGGCGTCCCCGGTGGTGTAGCCGTTCGGCCCCCAGTGGTAGGGCAGTCCCACCTGGTGCAGGGTGCGCCCGTGCACGGTCAGCGCAGGCACGCGGTCGGTGACCAGCACCCGGGCCTCGATCACCGCGCGGGCGCTGACGATCGTCGCCCACCCGGTGTGCTCCAGGCCGCGCTCGGCGGCGAGTCCGGGGGAGACCTCGCAGAAGAACTCCGGTTGCAGCTCCGCCAGGTAGGGCTGCCAGCGGGACATGCCACCGGCGGTGTGGTGTTCGGTGAGGCGGTAAGTGGTGGCGACGTACGGGAAGACCTCCGAGCCGGGCTCGTCACCGCTGGGCTGGTAGCGGTTGTCCGGGTGCGGTGGAAGCAACTGCCGTACCGGGTTGCGCTGCCGGCCGTACAGCAGGTTCGGGAACGGAGAGTCCTGCGGCTCGTAGTGCGTGGGCAGCGGGCCGTCGGTGAGGCCGGACGGCACGTACAGCCAGGCCTTTCCGTCGCCCTGCATGATGAACGGGTCGGTGCCCGACAGGGCCTCGGGGCCGGTCGCATCCTCCGGCGGCCGGTAATCGGGGGCCTTGTCCTTCTTGAAGTCGGCGATGTCGTGGCCGCTCCACTCGCCCCGTTCCGCGTCCCACCACACCAGCGCCTTGCGTTCGCTCCACGGCTTGCCGTCCGGGTCGGCCGAGGCGCGGTTGTACAGGATGCGCCGGTTGGCGGGCCAGGCCCAGCCCCATTCGTTGGCCACCCAGTTCTGCTGCTCGCCCGGCTTGCGGCGGGCGGCCTGGTTGACGCCGTCGGCGTAGACACCGCAGTAGATCCAGCAGCCGCAGGCGGTGGAGCCGTCGTCGCTCAGCTGCTCGTACGAGGCCAGCGGGTTGCCCTCGGCGTCATGGCCGTTGATCTCGGCGAGGACCGCCTCGGCGTCCGGCTCGGCGAGCTCGCCCTTCGTCGGGTAGTCCCAGGCGAGGTCCAGCACGGGCCGGTCCATGGGGTCGGTGGACGCGGCGAGCTTCTGCCGGACGATCCGCCCGAGGTGGTACGTGAACCACAGGTCGCTGCGCGCCTCGCCGGGCGGTTCGACGGCCTGGTGGTGCCACTGGAGCAGGCGTTGGGTGTTGGTGAAGGTGCCGTCCTTCTCGGTGTGCGCGGCGGCGGGCAGGAAGAACACCTCGGTGCCGATGTCCTCGGTGCGCATTTCACCTGTCTCGATCTCCGGGCCGTCCTGCCACCAAGTGGCCGACTCGATGAGGGAGAAGTCCCGTACGACGAGCCAGTCCAGGTTGGCCATGCCCAGGCGCTGCATCTTGGCGTTGGCGGACCCGACCGCCGGGTTCTCGCCCATGAGGAAGTAGCCCTTGCAGGTTCCTTCCAGCTGGGCCATGACCGTCTCGTAGGTGGAGTGGGAGCCGGTCAGGCGCGGCAGGTAGTCGAAGCAGAAGTCGTTCTCGGCGGTCGCGGCGTCACCCCAGTAGGCCTTGAGCAGGCTGACCAGATACGAACGCATGTTGCCCCAGTAGCCCTTGCGGGCCGCGTCGGCCCGCACGAAGGTGTCCAGGTCCTGCTTCTGGTGGGCGTGCGGCATCGGGATGTAGCCGGGCAGCAGGTTGAACAGGGTGGGGATGTCCGTCGAGCCCTGGATGGAGGCGTGCCCGCGCAGGGCGAGGATGCCGCCTCCGGGCCGGCCGATGTTGCCGAGCAGGCTCTGCAGGACACAGGCCGTGCGGATGTACTGGACGCCCACGGTGTGCTGTGTCCACCCCACCGAGTAGGCGAAGGCGGTGGTGCGGTCGCGTCCGGAGTTCTCCGTGACGAGTTCGCACACCTGGCGGAAGAGGTCCTGCGGGACACCGCAGATCCTCTCGACCATCTCGGGGGTGTAGCGGGCGTAGTGCCGCTTGAGCACCTGGAAGACACAGCGCGGATGGGTGAGCGTCTCGTCCCGCTCGGGTTCACCCTCGCCCACGTCGGCGCCGCCCGCCCCGTGGGCCTCGCCGCGCGCCGCGTCCGACACCGAGCTGCCGCCGCCGGTGCGCTTGCCGTACTCCTGGTCCCGTTGACCGGAGGCCGCCTGGATCTCCGTACCGGCGTACTGCCAGCTGCTGTTGTCGTAACTGCGGGTATCGGGATCGAGGCCGGAGAAGACCCCGTCGAGATCCTCGGTGTCACGGAAGTCCTCCCGCAGGACGACGGGGCCGTTGGTGTACGCCACCACGTAGTCGCGGAAGTACCGGTCGTGCTGCAGCACGTAGTTGACGATCCCGCCGAGGAAGGCGATGTCCGAGCCCGCGCGCAGCGGCACGTGCACATCGGCCAGCGCACTGGTGCGGGTGAAGCGCGGATCGACGTGGATCACCTTCGCGCCCCGGGCCTTGGCCTCCATCACCCACTGGAACCCGACCGGATGGCACTCGGCCATGTTCGAGCCCTGGATGACGATGCAGTCCGAGTTCTGCAGGTCCTGCTGGAAGGTGGTCGCGCCGCCGCGGCCGAACGAGGTTCCCAGACTGGGAACGGTGGAGGAGTGTCAAACACGCGCCTGGTTCTCGATCTGCACGGCTCCCAGGGCGGTGAACAGCTTCTTGATCAGGTAGTTCTCTTCGTTGTCCAGCGTGGCACCGCCCAGGCTGGCGATGCCGAGCGTGCGCCGGGTGCGGGTCTCGTCGACCTCCCACTGCCAGCCCGCCCGGCGCGCCTCGATGACCCGGTCGGCGATCATGTCCATGGCCGTGTCGAGGTCGAGACGCTCCCAGGCGGTGCCGTGCGGGCGCCGGTAGAGGACATGGTGCTCGCGGGCGCTTCCGGTGGTCAGCTGGAGGCTGGCCGAGCCCTTGGGACACAGCCGTCCGCGCGAGACGGGGGAGTCGGGGTCGCCCTCGATCTGCGTGACCCGCTCGTCCTGGACGTAGACGTTCTGGCCGCAGCCCACCGCGCAGTACGGGCAGATCGACTTCACCACGCGGTCCGCCGAGGCGACCCGGGGAGTGAGCCGCGCGCTGGGCCCGCTCTTGGCGGCCGCCCCGCGGCCCAGGGGGTCCGTCCCCTTGAGCTGGCGGTAGACCGGCCAGGAGTCGATCCATGTGCGTACGCCCATGACGTCCGCCCTTTCGGTGGTGCTCGCTGCCGTCTCCGGGTGCCCGTCCCATTCTCCCGTGCCGCGGAGTACCCCGCGAGCCGACGCCGAAACGGGCGGCCATCCGTGTCGTGGGGGTGTCAGCGCCGGATCCCCGGGCACTCCGCCTCGGCGGTGTGTCAGCTCGCGGACCCCACGGCCTGCCCGTAATGTCCGCATGGCCTCGGTCTCGAACGGTAACGACGGGAGTGAGCGGATGGTCGTCAGGGCCAACCACGACGGCAGGACGGCAGAGTGAGGCAACGTCACATCTTCGGTGAGGTCTTCACCCTGGAGTCGATCATCGCGGGCGTGGTCTTCGTCGTCGTGGTCGCCGTCTTCGTCTACGCGCTCATCGGACGGCGGGCCGGAAGGCAGGTCACCGCCTCGCAGCGAGCGGAGCGCCCCCGGCTGGAGGCCTACTACGTCGGCGTTCTCGCCGCGTTCTCCGTCTTCCTCGTGGCCTGGACGGCATGGCAGAACCACCGGGAACACCAGACGGCCGCCGGCCCGCCCGTGCGCGTCGACGTCTCCTCGTTCCAGTGGTGCTGGTCCTTCAACTACCCGCAGGCACCCGATCGGCGCACCGTGTCCGGGAGTTGCCGGGGGGACGACCTGCCGACCCTGGTCGTACCGACCGGCCGTCCCGTGCAGCTGCGGCTGACCTCCCGTGACGTCATCCACTCGCTGTGGGTGCCGCACCTGCGGTACAAGATGGACGCCTTCCCCCACCACGTGAACACCTTCACCCTCACCCTGGACAAGGAGGGCCGCTGGAGGGGCAAGTGCGCGGAGTTCTGCGGGGAGCGGCACCGCACCATGCACTTCTGGATCAAGGCCGTGTCGCCCGACGAGTACGACCGGTGGCTGCAGGACCAGCCGGGCGGCGGGCAGGGGGCGGCGGTATGACGGTCACGCCACCCACCGCCAAGGCGGTCACCGGCGGGCGGCCGGTACCGCCGAGCGGCTGGCTGGGCTGGGTGACCAGCACCGACCACAAACGGATCGGCGTGCTGACCGTCGGCACCTCGCTGGTGCTGCTGCTGGCCATGGGCATCCTCGCCCTGACCATGCGCGCCCAGCTTGCCCAGCCGGAGCAGCAGCTGGTGGACACCCACACCTTCAACCAGCTGTTCACCATCCACGGCTCCGGCATGATCTACATGGTCGTCACCCCGTTCGCGATCGGGATGGGCGTGTACCTCGTGCCGCTGCAGATCGGGGCTCCCGGCATCGCCATGCCGCGCCTCACGCTGCTGGGCTACTGGCTCTACGCCCTCGGCGCGGCGGTCATGCTCGCCGGGTTTGCCACGCCCCTGGGGGCGCACGCCGACGGCTGGTTCTCCTACCCGCCGATGGCCGACAGCATCCACTCGCCGGGCGCCGGGTCCGACCTGTGGATCGCGGGGGTCTTCCTGGCGACCACCGGCACCATCGTCATGGGCTGGACCGTGCTGTGGACGGTGCTGCGCAAACGCACGCACGGGATGACGATGCTGCGTCTGCCCCTGTTCTCCTGGTCGATGATCGCCACCTGCCTGATGGTGATCGGCGCCTTTCCCGCCCTGCTGGCCGCGCTCGGCCTGCTCGCCGTCGGACGCGCCGACCCGTCGATCTTCGACCACAACGTGTGGAACATCGGCTACCAGCACCTGTTCTGGTTCTACGGCCACCCTGTGGTGTACGTGATGTTCTTCCCGTACCTGGCCGCGGTGGCGGAGGTGCTCGCCGTGTTCTCCGGGCGCCGCTTCTTCGGCTACCAGGGCACGGTGCTCTCACTGCTGGTGTTCGCCGCGCTGTCGATGAGCGTGTGGGGCCACCACATGTTCGCCACCGGCCAGGCGGCCAACGACTACTACTCGCTGACCTCGATCGCCCTGCTCGTCCCCGCGGGCGTGGAGTACTTCAGCATGCTGGGCACCATCGCCGGCGGGCGGCTGCGGTTCGCTCCCCCCATGCTGTTCGCGCTCGCGTTCATCCCGCAGTTCCTGATCGGCGGGCTCACCGGCATCATGGTCGGAACCCCGGTGATCGACTACCACGTGACCGACAGCTACTTCGTCGTGGCGCACCTGCACTACGTGCTGTTCGCGGGCAGCGCCTTCGGGCTGTTCGCCGCGGTGTACTTCTGGTTCCCGAAGGTGACCGGCGTGATGCTCGGCCACCGGCTGGGCCGACTGCACTTCTGGCTGCTGGTCATCGGCGCCAACCTGACCTTCCTGCCCATGTTCGCCCTCGGCTACCTCGGGATGCCGCGCCGGGTGTCGACGTACGCCGCCTTCGAGGGCTTTGGCTGGCTGAACCTGCTGTCCAGCATCGGTGCCGCCTTCCTGGCCGCCGGGGTGATCCTGTTCGCCGTCAACGTGCTGTGGACCTTGCGCAAACGCACCCTGGGCCGCGCCGAGAAGGCCCCGGACGACCCATGGGGCGGTCACACCCTGGAATGGGCCACCTCGTCCCCGCCGCCCCGGCTGAACTTCACCCCGGAGCACCCGGTGCCGCCCGTCACCAGCTTCGCTCCGCTGCTGGATCTCCGGCAGCGGCAGGAGGTGACCGCGGTCGACAGGAGCCCATCGTGAAACGGCACCTGCCCTTCGTCGTCGTGGCCGGATGGGGTGCGCTCAACGGCGTGCTGCTGGCGGTGCTGGCGGTGTACGGCGAGAGTTCGATGGTGTTCTGGCTGTGGGGCGGCGCCGTCGTGCTGCTGGCGTTGGTTGCCCTTGCTGTGCTCGCCGCCTGCCGTTCCGGGCCCGACCAGCACGTCCGCTACCGGGTGCCGGACCGCGGAGCCGGTGCGGTGGTGCCCGCTGCCTTCGGACTCCTGCTGGTCGCACTGGCGTTCGTCTACGGTCTGTGGCTGCTGGCCCTCGCCGGTCCGCTGCTGCTCGTGGCGGTGGCTCTCGCGGTGCGCGGTACGACGGCCCGGGAGGAGTGAACCCGTGCTGGACCACACCACCCACGGGACGCACCTGTCATCCGTGGCCGCGATGGCCTTGTCGGGCCTCGTGCCGACCGCGGTCGTGCCGGGTGTGATGTCGCTCGTCGGACGGGCACCGCTGTGGGAGCGCGTGAGCCTGCCCCCGGGCGTCGCCCTGCCGCTGCTGGTCCTGCTGCACGCCTGGGTGGTGCTCGCCGACCTGGTGCACCCCTTGCCTGCCGCTGTCACGCTCGGTTCGGAGCTGGTCCTGCTCTCGGCCGCGGTGACGTTCTGGGTGCCCGTGGTCGCGTACACACGGCACCGCCTGAGCGACCCCGGCCGCTGCCTCTACCTCTTCCTGGCCGCACCGCTGCTGGATCTCCCCGCACTCGGCGTGATCGCGGCGGGACACTCGGCGGAGGGAGTCGCCATGATCGTCGGCATGCTGCCCCTCGGCATCGCCGCGGCCGCACTCACCTGGTCGTGGATCCTCCGGGAGGAACGGCAGGCGCGGATGGAGGCGGTACAGGCCGGTGGCCCGCCTGCCCGCTGAGAGCAGTCAGTCGCCGTCGGAGCGGGCTCGGGACGTCAGACGTTCCCGCTGCGGTACGACGGTGTACTTGGGGTCCTCCGCGGAGGCCACACCGGCGTGGAACACGCCGAAGCGCAGGGCCGCCGAACCGGCCAGCAGGGCCGCACCCGCCGACGCGGCGAGCAGTCGGGCCCGGCCGCCCGTGTGGCCCGGCCGGCCCGCGTACGTGGCCAGCACCGCACCGCCCGCGGTGAGCACCTCCGCCGACCGCAGCTGCCAGTGAGGCTTGCCCTTCTCGTACGGCTCGGCAGCCAGGCCCATACGCCGCTTCATCAGCTGGAAAGCGCCCAGCTCCAGTCCCGCGCCGAGCACCGCCAGACGGCGCGCGGGTCCGGTCTGCCGGAACGGCGCGCAGGCCAGGGCCAGCCCGGCGGCCGCGGTGGCGCCCGAACCCGCGAAGACGAACGGCATCTCCCGGTGCCCCTCGTGCCACGACGGCACGGCGGTGTCGGCCAACAGCACGGCGGTGTAGGTGGCGACCGCCGGGCCGAGAGCTGCGGCGCCCGCCGTGGCGGCGGCACCGACGATCCGGTGGCGGCCCGCGACGTCGGCGGCAGCGGCGGCCACCGTGAGCGGCGCGTAGCTCGCCAGCAGCCACGATCCCAGGTTCATGGGGGAGGTTGGCTTGAAGATGCGGAGCATGTTGAGGAAGCGGGCGGGGCGTCCGAGGTCGTGCACGAGCGCGGCCAGGGACATCGAGATCGCTCCGGCCGCGCCCAGCTTCGCCACGCGGGCCAGCCCCGGGCGGCCCGTGACCTGACCACCTGCGGCCAGGAGTGAGGACGCCCCGGCGAGGCCGCCGAGGTAGAGGTAGCCCGCGATGTCCAGCGGCCGCCACGTCGGCTTGTTCAGGATCGGCTTGCCGTAGTACGAGGAGAACTCGGCGTCGGGCACCATCGCCTGCTCACCGCGTCCGCGGCGCCGCCGTCGGCGCCCGGTGGAGGCTCCGGTGAGGGCGTCGCGTCCGGGGTGGGCGCCCTCCATCCCGTCGCGGGTTACGTCGGACCCGGTCATCGTGGCCTCCTGACGAAGCTGAGAACGGCCATCGCGGCGAGCGACGCGGCGGCGGCCGCCGCGTGCCGCCACATGGCGGGCAGGTCGCGGGTGGTGACGACCGGGTCGGGCGGCAGGCCGTAGACCTCCGGTTCGTCCAGCAGCAGGAAGAACGCGCCGTCGCCGCCGACGCCGTCCTGCGGGTCCTCGCCGTACAGGCGCGCGTCCGTGACCCCGGCCGCGTGCAGCTGCGCGACCCGGGCCGCCGCCCGCTCCCGCAGCTCGTCCAGCGGGCCGAACTGGATGGAGTCCGTGGGGCACGCCTTGGCGCAGGCCGGTTCCATGCCGACGCCGAGGCGGTCGTAGCACAGGGTGCACTTCCAGGCGCGCCCGTCGCCCCGGCGCTGGTCGATCACGCCGTACGGGCAGGCCGGGACGCAGTAGCCGCAGCCGTTGCAGATGTCCTCCTGGACGACGACCGTGCCGAACTCGGTGCGGAACAGCGACCCGGTCGGGCACACGTCGAGGCAGCCCGCGTGCGTGCAGTGCTTGCACACGTCGGAGGACATCAGCCAGCGCAACTCGGTGCGTCCGTCGGGTGCGACGGGCGAGATCTCTCCTGCCGGCGCGCCCGCAGGAGCGGAGCCGGGTTCGGGAGCCGTGGCGCCCGGGCCGGGGGAGGAGGGGGAGGTGCCCAGGTTCCCGGCGGCCGCGAAGACGTCGATGTCCTCGTGGCCGACGCCGGGCTCCTGACCGCCCAGCGGCTTGCGCTGCTCGATGAAGGCCACGTGCCGCCAGGTGCTGGCACCGAGTCCCTGGGTGTTGTCGTAGGACATGCCGGTCAGCTCCAGGCCGTCCTCCGGGATCGCGTTCCACTCCTTGCACGCCACCTCGCACGCCTTGCAGCCGATGCACACGGAGGTGTCCGTGAAGAAGCCCACGCGGGCCGGTGCGTCGGTGTACCCGGCCTCTCCTGCCACGTCGGGCTGCGGGCCGAACAGCGCACTGCCCCGGACCGGATCCTCGCTCCGCCCGGGCGTTGCCGCCGACGCGTCGGTGTCATCCGTCATGCCGTGACCTCCTCGGTCATGTGTCGTCGGCCTCCTCCGCCGCACCGGGGGCGGCCCGCACGAGTTCGACGCGTTGCCGCTGCCAGTCGGTGGCCGGCAGTTCCACCCGCTTGCCGAAGTACCACCGGCTCAGCGCGTTCCTGATGCGGTGCTTGCGGAACCAGCGCCACACCTCCGTGCCGTGTGCCCGCGGCCGTGGCTCGTCACGCACGAGGATGCGATAGACCTCGGCCGGCGGCAGCAGCGTCCGCGCCTGCTGGTAGCCGCCGTCCGCGGTCTGCCGCACCTCGGCGGCGGCCCGCCCCTCCAGCAGGCGCCCTCGGTCGGCCGCCTGCAGCCCCAGGCAGGCCCGTTTGGTGGCGTGGTAGGCCAGGAACGGCAGCACTAACAGGGCGGTGCGGAGGGTGTACGTCACCCATTCCAGCCGGATGCCGAAGACGAACGCGATGACGTCCTGTCCGCCCGCCATGAGCAGGACGGCGTAGGCGGAGACGGCGGCGACGCCCAGGGCGGTGCGGGTGGGCTGGTTGCGCGGGCGGTCGCACAGGTGCTGTTCGGGTGCGGGGCCGGTGATCCACCGTTCGAAATACGGATAGCTGTAGAGGACGAGGAACAAGGTGACGGGCAGCACCACACCCGGCAGGAAGACGTCCCACACGACGGTGTGCCCGGCGACGTCGGTCTCCGCGGCGGGCATCAGGCGCAGGGCGCCCTCCAGGAAACCGACGTACCAGTCCGGTTGGGAGCCGATGGAGACCTGGTCGGCGCGGTAGGGGCCGAAAGCCCAGATCGGGTTGATCTGCAACAGGGCCGCAAGCAGGGTCAGCACGCCCGCCACGGCGAAGAACAGGCCGAGGGATTTGGTCGTGTACTGCGGGTAGAAGGGCTTGCCGATCACGTTCCGGTTGGTCCGGCCGGGCAGGGCCCACTGGGTGTGCTTGTGATAGACGATGAACGTCAAGTGGACCGTGACGAGCGCCAGCAGCAGTCCGGGCAGCAGCAGGATGTGGGCCACGTACAGGCGCGGGATGATCTCGTGCCCGGGGAACTGGCCGCCGAAGACGAAGAACGACAGATAGGTGCCGACGACGGGGATCGACAGCACGATGCCCTGAGTGGTGCGCAGGCCGGTCCCGGAGAGCAGGTCGTCGGGGAGCGAGTAGCCGCAGAAGCCCTCCAGCACAGCCAGCAGGAACAGCGTCACGCCGATCGTCCAGTTCGCTTCCCGAGGCCGCCGAAAGGCGCCGGTGAAGAAGATCCGCAGCAGGTGCACACAGATCGCGGCGACGAACACCAGTGCGCCCCAGTGGTGGATCTGCCGGATCAGAAGACCGCCGCGCACGTCGAAGCTGATGTGCATGACCGAGGCGAAGGCCTCCGACATCAGCACGCCCTGCAGCGGCTCGTACGAACCGGTGTACGACTGCTTCGCCATGGAGGGGTGGAAGAAGAAAGCCAGGAAGACGCCTGTCGCGACCAGCACGAGCAGGCTGTACAGGGCGATCTCGCCCAGCAGGAACGACCAGTGGTCGGGGAACGCCTTGCGCAGGAACTCCCGGCCCGCCTGACTGACCGGCAGACGTTTGTCGAGCGCGCTCACCACCCGTTCGCCACGCGCGGTGGACCGACTCGATCCGTCCTCGCCAGCCACCGCCACGGCGCGTTCGCCCTCCTGCCGCCCGTTGCGGCGACTGCGTCGCGTGACCAGTCGCCGACTGTCCGTTTTCGAGCCTGCCACGGGTGCCCTGGGCTCGCGCGGCTGAAACGGCGTCGGAGGGACTGACGGTGGGCGGAGAGTGGCGAGTGAGGCGGGGTGCGCCAGTGATCATGCTTCTGTTTGTGGTGCGGGCCGCGGGCTACCCGGTCGTACGACCGTCGGGCCCACGGCGCGGGAGGTCCACGTGGCCAGCGTCTCTCAGTTCCTTGCGGCACGTCTGCGGGCGTGGGATGTGGACCGGGTGTTCGGCCTCCCCGGCCGGGACGTGGACCCCTTGGTCACCGCTCTGACCGAGGGAAGCGAGACACCGGAATTCCTGCACGTGCGGCACGAGGAGTCGGCCGCCCTGATGGCATGCGCCCACGCCAAGCTGACCGGACGGGTGGGCTGCTGCCTCGCTTCGTCCGGCTCCGGCGCACTCCACCTCCTCAGCGGCTTGTACGACGCGGCACTGGACCGCCGGCCGGTGGTGGCCCTGGTCGGCCAGGAATCGCCGCCCGCGGTCGGCGCCCGGCGGTCGGCCATCCGGACGCCCCACCACTTCGCCGAGGTGTCCGTGTACTGCGAGCCGGTCTCCGACCCGACCGTGGTGGGGGACACGCTGGACCGTGCCTTCGGAGCCGCGCTGTCCGAGCGGGGCGTGGCCACGTTGATCGTTCCCAGCTCCGTCCTTGAGGCTCGGGCGCCTCGGGGCCTGAGCGCGGACGAAGGCGCTCCCGTGCGCCCCTCCTTGCCGCTGCGGTCGCCGGACCAGCGGGACCTACGCCGGGCGGCCGATGTCCTGAACGCGGGCAGCAGGGTCGCGGTCGTCGTGGGCCCGGGTGCCGCGCGGGCATCCGGCCACGTCGTGGGCGTTGCCGAGCTTCTCGCCGCCGGTGTCGCCAAGACGTCGCCGGCCCGGGACGTTCTCCCCGACGACCTGCCCTACGTCGCGGGCGTGGCGGGCCCCTTCGGCAGCGCGGTCGCCGCTGTCCTGGTTCGCGACTGCGACACCTTGCTGCTGATCGGCGCCGAGGACTTCGACGTCGGCCCGGTGCCCGAGTCCGGTGCGCGTCGGATCGTCACCGTCGACGCCGACGCCGAGTCCTCCCCGGAAGGCGGTGACGCGTCCCCCGACGTGCGGCTGACCGGCGACGTCGCCACGGCTCTGGAGATGCTCATCCCGCTGTTGCACCGCAAGTCCGGCCGTGGCTGGCGCACGAACGTCGAGCGCGCCGTCCGGGAATGGCATGCCGAGGGCCACGCGAAAGCCCACCGGTTCTTCGGCATGGCGATCAACCCCCGCTCCGTGGTCGCCGAGCTGTCCGCCCGGCTGCCGGACCGGTCCGTCGTCGTCACCGATTCCGGCTCCGCCCTCGACTGGTGGAGCCGTCACCTGGAACTGCGCAACGGAATGCGCTCGATCCTTTCGGGACACCTGGCCACCCCCGGAGCGGCCGTTCCCTACGCCGTGGCCGCCCGGCTGGCCTTCCCCGAACGGCCGGTGATCGCCCTGGTCGGCGACGGAGCCCTGCAAGCGGGCGGCATGAACGAGCTGATCACCGTGCGGCGGCACCTCGAACGGTTCGCCGCCCTGCCACCGACGATCTTCTGCGTCTTCAACAACGAGGACCTCAGCCGGCTCACCTGGGAGCGCCGGAAAGCGGCCGGGGACCCGCGCATCCCGGCGACCGGCGAGGTCCCCGCCGTGTCGTACGCGCAGTACGCCCGGCTGCTCGGCCTGCCCGGTGCCCGCTGCGACCGGCCCGCGCAGGTGGGTGCCGCCTGGGAGGACGCGCTCGCCGGGCGCGGGCCGACGCTCCTGGAGTTCATGGTCGACGGGGACACGCCACCGGACTGGGCGGATCTCGACGGCTCGGTGGGCGCCCGGGGGCCGTCGCTCAGGCCTCGTGCCGGTGGCTCCGTGCGGCGGAGGATCAGCGCGGCGATCGGAGGCGTGTTCGGCATGAGCCGGTGATCTCCACTGGGTGATAAGGACCCGCTGCCTGGGTACTGCGTGTGGTCCGGAGTCGGCGACCACGAGGCCGGCGGGTGGTTTGGGAACGGCAGGCAGGAGACGGCGATGCACACCCGAGGTGACGAAGCCGCATCGGCAGGGGGCCGCATGGGTGATGCCGCGGCCCGGCTGGCCGAGGACACCGCTGAACTGGCCCGGCGGGAGGTCAGGGCGATCCAGGACGAGGCCGTGACCGCGCTCAAGCGGTTCGGGGCGGGCGGACTGTTGCTCGCGGGCGCGGGCACCTGCGGTGTGCTCGCCCTGTGGGCGGCGCACGAGGCACTGCTGCGGGCTGTCGAGTCCGTACTGCCGAGGGGGAAAGCGGCGGTAGCTCTGACCTGCGCGTACGCCTGTGGCGCCGCGGCCCTCGGCATGGCGGCCCGCAACCGGATCCGCGCCGGGGCGCAGGCCACCGCCGGGGCCATGGAGAAGGAGGCAGGACAGCTGGAGCAGGAACACGCGCCGATGCGCGGCGGCGAGGACGCCGGTCCTGAGGCTTCCTGAGACGAGGAAACGACTACCACTGACGGCGACGCGGTCGGCCCACGTCGGCGCAATCGCTCCGCTCGGGCCCTCAGGCCCTCGGTTCGATGCGGCTGATCTCCAGCTCCCGCCCGCTCCGCAGCGCCGTCGAGGGACGGTCGCAGCCGGGGCACCAGAAGAACGGCGGCATGCCCACCGGGAACTCCGCCGCGCACGGCTCGCACCAGGCGCGCGCGGGCACCGCCTCGACGACCAGCCGCGCCTCGGCCAGGGCGGTGCCGTCGCGGGCCACCTCGAAGGCGAAGTCGAGGGCTTTGGGAACCACGCCCGACAGTTCGCCCACCCGGACGGTCACCGCCGCGACGGCGTCCGTCCCGTCCGCACGCGCCAGCTCGGCGGCCCGGTCAACGATCGCGGTCGCGATCGACAGCTCGTGCACCGTCGGCTCAGCGCGGGTGCCGGGAACCGACGTGGAAACCGGCCATCCGCCAGATCCGCACTTCGCGTACCGCTCCCGGAAACTCCTTCACCATCAGTGCCAGGAGCGCACCGCCCACCAGCACCGCCTCCGCCATCAGGATCCGTCTGGCCGTCATCGCCGCTCCCTGCTCGCTCGTAGCCTGTGTCTTTTCCGCCGTCGCTCGACCGGGTCCTCATCCGGGGGAGATGCTCGGCATGATCTTCATGATCGCGTTGTGCCGCTTCCAGTGGATCCCGGTGGACCGGCGTGCGTCGGCGGTGCCGTCCTCGTGGTGTCCCGGCTGGTGCTGGTACGGGCCCTTGTTGCCCTGGCGGATGCCGTGGACGTGGGTGGGCGTGTCCGGCTTCGCCTGGGGTTTGCCGACCTTGATGGTGCCCATGCCGTTCTCCTCTCCCGCGGCCCTACGGCCGCTCGGTCAGTTCGGCGAAGAACTGCTCGACGGCGGGCCAGAACCGGCCACCGCCGGACAGCCCCCGCCACTCCCGGCGCACGAGGGCGACCAGCCGGAAGCAGTCGTCGAGCGGTACGATCCAGTGCTGTCGCAACGACCGCGCGGTGTTCACCAGCAGCGCTTCCACCTCGGGTTCCACGCCGGCCAGCTCCGGACACTTCGTCACCGTCTCCTGCCAGGCGCCCGCGTCCACCTCCCAGCGGGTGGCGCCCGCTGGGCTCGGGTAGTGCGCCGACACGCTGCCGTCCGTCCGGGGCACGAAGAACGCCAGACCGACGGGGACACCGAGCGGTCCCGTCTCGACCGCCGCCAGCCTCACGCGCCGCTGCGGAACCAGCCGGTAGTGGCCGTCGCCCGCGCCGTCCTCCACGAAGAGCACCGAGCACGCACGACAGGCGCACAGCGCCTCCTCGCGGCTTGTGTCGTACAGATGCCGGTGGTCGGCGGCGATCGGCGCGCCGCACAGGTCGCAGCGTTCCTCGGCGTCTCCCGTGCGCCGGTCGGCGGACGAGCGGATCATCCGGCTCAGGGCGCCGCCGACGGTCACGGTGCCCCCTGCGGCTGGGCAGGCCGGCGCAGCACGGTGTCCAGGGGGACGAACGCGGCCTTCGCGGACTCCGGCTCCGGCACCGGCTCGACGGCCGTCAGCTCGGGCGCCGCGGCGAGGACCGCCTCCCGAACGGCCTCCTCGAACCCGGCGGACGCCGACCCGCACCCGGACCCGCATCCGGGGGTACGAAGGCGGACCCGGGCGACCGGGCCCTCCACGCCGGCCAGTTCCACATCACCGCCGCGCTCCTGGAGGGCGGGCCGGAGCCGCTCGACGGCCCGGGAGGCTCGGAGTTCGGGCGGCTCGGGGTGGATGTCGTGCAGCACCAGCAGGTGGTCCAGCAACTCGTCGCCGGTCAGGCGTGCGCGCAGCGCGGGGTCTGCAAGGTCCAGCACCCGGGCCAGCGCCTCGCCGTAGACCTCGGTCAGCGCGCGGACCGCGTCGAGGGCCGCCTGAGCCGTGGGACCGGGCGTGATGCCGACCTTCTCCAGCACCTCGTCGATGCGGGCCAGACGCGCCATCACCTCGCCGTCGTTCAACCGCCAGGGCAGGACAGTCCCATCGGCCGGTTCCCCGACGGCCGGATGAACGGCCGGGTGAACCGGCTCAGCCATGGGACGCTCCATAGGTGGGGGAGTGCAGCGTGGTGAGCGTCTTGCCCTTGCCCAGGTACATGTGGACTCCGCAGGGCAGACACGGGTCGAAGCTGCGGACGGTGCGCATGATGTCGACGCCCTTGAAGTCCTCCGGCCCGTTCTCCTCGAAGATGGGCTGGCCCTGGACGGCGTCCTCGTACGGACCGGGGGTGCCGTAGCTGTCGCGGGGGCTGGCGTTCCACGGGGTCGGCGGGTACGGGTGATAGTTGGCGATCTTCTTGTTCTTGATCACCAGATGGTGGGAGAGGACCCCGCGCACCGCCTCGTGGAATCCGCAGCCGATGGCCTCCTCGGGCACCTCGAAGTCCTCGTAGACCTTGGTCTTCCCGGCCCGCACCAGCTGCATGGCCTCCTCCAGGAACTGCAATGCCATCGCGGCCGCGTAGGCGACGAAATAGGGCCGGGCGCGGTTCCGCTCGATGGTGTTGCTCCACTGGGGGATGTGCCACTCCAGCGCCGTCTCCGGCAGCTTCTCGCTCTTGGGCAGCGAGATGCGCACGCTGTGCCCGGTGGCCTTGATGTACGGTGTGTCGACCAGGCCGTTGAGCGCCGTGGACCACAAGCGGGCGAGCGGGCCGCCGCCGGTGTCCAGGGCGAGGTGCTCACCGCTCTCCTTGTGGTACCAGCGCGGACTCATGACCCAGCTGTACTTGGCGTCGAACTCCCGCTTCTGCGGCACCGGTACCGTCGTCTGGTTCCAGGGGTGCCGCATGTCGACCGGGTTGCCGAGCGGGTCGTGAGTGACGAACGGCTCCTCGTTGACCCAGTCCTCGTAGTAGGAGCTGCCCAGCAGGATGCGCATCCCGAGGTTGATGTCGACCAGGTTGTTGGTGACCAGTTCGCCGTCGAGGACGATGCCGGGGGTGACGTACATCGCCTTGCCCCAGTCGTTCATGGTCTCGTAGCGGTAGTCGACCACGTCCGGGTCCTGGAAGGCGCCCCAGCAGCCGAGCATGATCCGGCGGCGGCCGACCTCCTCGTAGCCGGGCAGGGCCTCGTAGAAGAAGTCGAACACGTCGTCGTTCATCGCCACGGCCTGCTTGATGAAGTCGAGGACCCTCATCAGGCGGGACAGGTAGTCGGTGAACGTCGTCGGCTGCGGCATCGTGCCGACGCCGCCCGGGTACATCGTCGACGGGTGGACGTGGCGCCCCTCCATGAGGCAGAACATCTCGCGTGTGACCCGGCTGACCTTGAGGGCCTCCTTGTACACCTCGCCCTCGAAGGGGTTGAAGGCCCGCATGATGTCGGCGATGGTCCGGTAGCCGTGGATGTGCCCGCGGGGCGCCTCGGACTGCTCGGCCCGCGCCAGCACACTCGGGTTGGTGGCCTTGACCATCGCCTCGCAGAAGTCCACGAACACCAGGTTGTCCTGGAAGATCGTGTGGTCGAACATGTACTCGGCGGCCTCGCCCAGGTTGGTGATGTGCTCCGCCAGCGGCGGCGGCTTGATGCCGTAGGCCATCTGCTGCGCGTAGTTGGAGCAGGTGGTGTGGTTGTCGCCGCAGATGCCGCAGATGCGCGAGGTGATGAAACCAGCGTCGCGTGGGTCCTTGCCCTTCATGAAGACGGAGTAGCCGCGGAACAGGGACGAGGTGCTGTGGCACTCCACGACTTCCCGGTTGGCGAAGTCGATCTTCGTGTAGATGCCGAGGTTCCCGATGATCCGGGTGATGGGGTCCCAGGACATGTCGACGAGCTCCGGAGGTCTCCGCTCGCCCGCCCGGGCCCGGTCCTCGGTTGTGGTCATGTGCGTTCCTGCCCTCGCTGCTCGCTGCTCGCTGTGTTCGGCGGTCGGTGGTGCGGGGTCCATGGGGCACGGGGCCACGGTCACGGACGCCAGTGCGGGTCGTAGCCGGAGGTGAGGACCGGCTTGTTGTGGTGCCACTTGGGCTCGCGGTTGACCGCGATGTTGGTGATGCCGCGCAGGCGGCGGATGACCGCCCCGTAGGGCTTGATGAGGATCGACGACAGGCTCCCGCCGGCCGGCTCGTCCATGAACGGCATGAACGCGTCGGGAAAGCCGGGCATCGTGCAGCCGATGCAGATGCCGCCCACGTTCGGACAGCCGCCGATGCCGGCCATCCAGCCGCGCTTGGGCACGTTGCAGTTCACCACGGGACCCCAACAGCCCACCTTCACCTGGCACTTGGGGGAGTTGTAGTCCTTGGAGAAGTCGGCCTGCTCGTAGTACGCGGCGCGGTCGCAGCCCTCGTGCACGGTCTTGCCGAACAGCCACTGCGGGCGCAGCATGTGGTCGAGCGGCGGTGCCGGGGCGGCGCCGGCCGCGTGGTACAGGACCCAGATCAGGGTCTCCATGAAGTTCTCCGGCTGGATGGGGCAGCCGGGGACATTGACGATCGGCAGGGCGCCCTCCGACTTGAAGTCCCAGCCGAGGTAGTCGGCCAGGCCCATGCAGCCCGTCGGGTTGCCCGCCATCGCGTGGATGCCGCCGTACGTGGCACAGGTGCCGGCGGCGACCACCGCCCACGCCTTCGGGGCCAGCCGGTCGATCCACCAGTTGAGGGTGAGCGGTTGGCCGGTGCCCGGGTCATTGCCGAACGACGTCCAGTAACCCTCCCCCTGGATGATGTTCTGGTTCGGGATCGAGCCCTCGATGACGAGGATGAACGGCGCGAGCTCGCCGCGGATCGCCGCGCGGTACGGGGCCAGGAAGTCCTCGCCGCCGAGGCTGGGGGAGAGCACCTTGTTGTGCAGGTTCACCTTCGGGAGCCCGGGGACAAGGCCCTGGATGAGGTCCTCGATCGCCGGCTGGCCGGCCGCGGTGAGGGACACGGAGTCGCCGTCGCAGCTCATGCCCTCGGAGATCCAGAGGATGTTGATCTCGTCGAAGCCGTTGCGCGCTTCGGCCCGGCTCGGTTCGGTGGCGACCTCCTGGGTGCCGCTCGCGGTCGTCATGTCCTGGGCCTCCGCTGCAGTCGGTCCCTGAATCGGTCGTACGCCGCGGCCACCGGCCCCGCGAAGGTGAGCATGGGCGGCCGGTCCGGCGCGTGCGGGTGCGGGCGAGTCGGCGCCGTCTGCTTGGCCTTCACGAGCATCCGCCCCAGCTCGTCGAGCCGCTGCTGGTCGACGGCCTCGCGCAGTTTGGGCATGAACTCGCCCTCCTCCTCAAGCACGTGCGCCTCGACGTCGCGCCGAAGCCGCGCGATCAGCTCGTCGGTGCGCTCGTCGTCCTCGCCGAGCCGGTCCAGATCAGCGAGGGTCTCCTTGACGGCCATGTGCTCGCCGAGATGGTCGTCGACCAGCCGCTTGCCGTCCGGCAGGACCTTCCTGGCAAGGGGGTAGACCATGAGCTCCTCCAGCGCCGCGTGCTTGGACAGCTCGCGGATCAGCAGTTCCACCACTGCGCGCCGCTGCGTGGGGGAGGCGGCCGAGTAGTAGTCGCGGAAAAGCTGCTCCACCATGCGATGGTCGTGCACCAGCACCTCAAGACCGTCCATCGGACCGTCCCTTCTCCGGCCCGTCGGCCGGCTGTCGGGGCCGCTCGTGCGGCAGCCGGGGCGGGTCGGGCGTCGTGGGCCGACCCGTGACGTCGAGGGGCGCGAGCGGCTCGACTTCATCGGGCCGGAAGTAGTGGTAGCGGCCGTACCAGTCGTGCAGCTCCGCCGCCGGATCGTCGTCGATCGTGACGGCGAGGTACACGCCGCCGTCCACGTCGTGGAAGACCGCCGCGACCCGGGCGGTCCGCCCGGCCAGGAACATGTCCTGGGCGTCGGCCCCCCGGACGCGCGGGCGAAGCCGCACCCGGTGACCGTTCCCCACCGGCACACCGTCGACGAGGACCGTGTCGGTCACCGGAGACAGGTCGTCGTCGGCGCCCTCCTGCCACCACGTCGGCCGCGCCGGGTCCCTCGGTGCGGTGGATGCGGTGGATGGAGCCGTACCTTCGGGGCAAGGGGAGACGGCCGGACGTGTGGCCGCACTGGGGACGCCGGGCGGGGCGGGCACAAGGGAGCGGATGGCGCCGTGCAGCCGGGAGAAGACCTCCGGGGGCATGGTCTCGACCCGGTCGAGGATCTCGGCGGCGCGGCGGTCGGTGGCGCGCGCCTCGCGCTTCTCCTCGTCGGTGAGGAGCAGGGTGCGCAGGGTCAGGATCTCGTCGATCTCCGCAGCGTCGTGGAGATCCCCCGGGCTCTCCGGAGCCACCTGCGGGTGGTCGGGAAGGATGATCGGTGCGGAGAGCACGGCTGAGGATGATCCGCCGCCGAGGACGGGGAAAGTGAATGCGTTACGGCAGTCGCGGGCATGTCCCTCAAGGCTCGGCGGTGGATCGATCAGCGAGCGGAACTCCACGCCGTCCCCGCCGATGAGCGTGTGTGTGGCGATCAGCGCGTGGCTCAGCGCCTCGTCGCGAGCGGCGTGGGAATCCGGTGCGGACTCCGTGTTCTCGGTGCGGATCCGGAGCCGGTAGACGTCCTTTTCGACTCTCTCGGCACGGACGGTGCTGGTCGCGCCGACGGCCGCCCGCCGCCGTACCAACCGCCCGGTGCCCCCGGGGAGGGGCTCGATCTCCTCTCCGTCGGACGAGCCAACGGGGAAGGTGTGCTCCTCCCGCACCAGTTCGTCCAGCCGAACGACGACGTCCCGTTCGTGCGGCACGGCCTCGACGAAGGTCAGGTGGATGGTTCCGTCGTCCGTGCGCAGCGACTCGACGGGCCGGTACCGCCCGTGCCGATCGGCCTCCTCCACCTGCTTGTGCTGCATCTGCAGGTATCGCACGCCCACCCGCACGAGCGCGTCGGGCCGCCGACCGACCACCAGGCACTCGGTCCGCTGGTACCAGGAGTCGGCGGAACCGGAGATGCCGGGAGGGACGGGGCCCTCATGCTCCACCCAGTTCCTGGGGAACAGGACGCCGAATTGCCACCGGACGCGGTTCTTGGGAGAGGACCGTCGGTAGGGATAGAGCAGATAGCCCTCGTACAGGACGGCGTCGGCGACGGCACGGAGTTGCGCGAAGGCGTTTGCGGAGTCGTCGGACGGCTCTCTCACGCCGTTCTCGGCAGCAGCGGGTGGCATGCCGCTCCCCACGAGAGCTTCCGCCATCCCGCCTCCTCGGATCTGTACGCGGAGTCATCCCTTCCACCACCGTCGCAGCGATCACTCCTCCCCGCCCCCTGCGGCCCACCCGCTTTGAGCCGTCCGAGGGAGCGGGCGCCGCCTGCCGAGCAGCCAGTGCTCCAGTGCGGCGCCGTGACGAGCGGGTTCGGCTGCGTGAAATGGGGTACTCCCGGCATATTGCCGGAACGCGGGGAAGGTGAAAGCCGTGGCCAGACCGGACAGGACGTGGTCGTCGATCAGCCGTGCCGGGGCACGCGGCCTGGTGGCGGCCATGGCGATGACGGGCAGCCGCACGGTGGCGGCCGGTGTCGCTCCCGAGGAGAGGACGCCACCGGAGGCGATCGTGGAGAGGCATGCGCCGGCGCTGTTCTCGCGCCTGGACGAGCACCATCGCGAGGCGGTGACCGAACTGCTCCACTGGGCGTACGGCGCCGGCGGAGGCGTGGCTTTCGGCCTGCTGCCCGCACGGATCCGCCGATTCCCCGGGACGGGCGCGGTCTACGGTTTGGCCTTCTGGCTGGGTTTCGAGATGGGGATCGCTCCCCTTCTCGGCATCGAACAGGCGAAGCACCGGAAGGTGGTGTGGCGTGTCCTGATCGCGCTCGACCACGTGTTGTACGGGGTGGTGGTGGCCGGCCGACTGGCCCCGGAACCGGCGATCGACGCAGACCGGTCCGATGGCGAGGCCGACGGCTGAGCGAAGGACAGGGCTCGCCGGGACCCTGGTCAGGCCATCTCCGACCCCTGCACCAGGAGTTGTGCCACAGCCATGGCCGCCACCACGATGGCCGCCCGGAACGGCCACCGGCTGCCGCCCCTCGACGGTACGGCCGTACCCGCGGCCGCGACGATCCCGGCCGCGGCCGCCAGCGCCCAGTCCGAGGTCTCCGCAGCCCCGGGCGGCCCTGCGACGAGCACGCCCAAAGCCGCCAGCAGCACGCACGGGGCCAGCCACCGACAGGCCGGACCGCCCAGCCGCTGCGGCAACCCGCGCACACCGGTCGCGAGATCGTTCTCGATGTCCGGAAGGACGTTCACCAGGTGCGCTCCGACGCCCAGCAGCGCCCCCGCCGTCACCGCCCACCAGGCGGGCCAGGACGGTGACGGCAGACCGAGGGTGACGAAGGCAGGCAGCGAGCCGAAGCCCACGGCATAGGGCAGCGGTGAGAGCACCGTGTGCTTCAACCGCAGGTTGTAGGTCCAGCCCGCGGCCACCATGCCTCCCAGGTGCGCCGCCCCCGCAGCGACGCCGCTCAGCAGTGACAGCGGCACGCACAGCCCCAGCGCCGTCCCGGCCGCGACAACCGCAGCGCGGGGCGGGAGTTCACCGGTGGCCAGCGGCTTGTCGGCGCGCCCGCAGACCGCGTCGCGCTGCGCGTCGGCCGCGTCGTTGCACCAGCCGATCGAGAGCTGACCGGCCAGCACGGCCGCGGCCACCGCCGCCGACCCCGCCACCCCGCGGCCCGCCGCCACGGCCAGGGCGGTCACGAACACTGTCACGGCGAGCGCCGGTTCCAGATGGCAGGAGCGCAACAGCACCGGGACACGGTGCGTCGTTCGCGAGAGGACCCCAGACGGGTGGAGAGACACCTGGGCAAGGTAGTCCAGCAGCCAGGGCAAGGAAGGCATTACGGACATGCGTGTCCCTGTGATCGTCAATCAGGTCCCCCACCCGCCCACCGCGTCCCGGACGACCGTGCCCTCCACGGCGACGACGATCGTCGCCGTCCACACCGCGCTGCCGCCGCACCGTTACGCCCAGGACGACCTCACCGAGCGAATCGGCGACCTGTGCCTGCCCCCGGGCGCCGACCGGGCCGTGCTACGCCGCCTGCACAGGTCTGCCGGTGTGCGCACGCGCCATCTCGCCCTGCCGATCGAGCGGTACGCCGCTCTCGGCGACTTCGGGCAGAGCAACGACGCCTGGCTGGCGGCGGGCCTCGAACTGGGCGAGGAAGCTCTCACCGGCGCGCTGAAGAAGGCGGAGCTCCGACCGTCCGACGTCGACCTGCTCGTGTGCGCGTCCATCACCGGCGTCGCCACCCCGTCGCTCGACGCCCGGCTGGTCGGACGCATGGGACTGCGGCCCGACGTGAAAAGGCTTCCGGTGTTCGGCCTGGGCTGCGTGGCGGGCGCCGCCGGACTTGCCCGGGTGCACGACTACCTACGGGGACACCCCGACGACACCGCTGTGCTGCTCACCGTCGAACTGTGCTCGCTGACGCTCCAGCAGCGCGACGACTCCCGCGCCAACCTCGTCGCCGGTGCCCTGTTCAGTGACGGTGCGGCAGCGCTCGTCGCACACGGCGGTGGCAGTGGCGATGACAGCCACAGCGCGGGTCCGGACGCGGCCGGGCCTTCGGTGGTCGCCACCCGCAGTCACCTGTACCCGGACACCGAGAGGCTCCTCGGGTGGGACATCGGCGCCGGCGGATTCCGCGTCGTGATCGATCCCGGTGTTCCCGGCATCGTGAGGGACCACTTCGGCCGACACGTGCGCGCCTTCCTGGCCGCACACGGCCTCACCACCGACGACATCGGGACCTGGGTGTGTCATCCGGGAGGCCCCAGGATCCTCTCGGCCGTGACCGACACCCTCAGCCTGCCAGGCGACGCCCTGGACTCCACGCGGCGGGCACTGGCGACGGTGGGGAACATGTCGTCCGTCTCCGTCCTGCACATCCTGCAGAACACCTGGGAATGCCGTCGGCCCGCACCCGGCACCTGGGGGCTGCTCATGGCGATGGGCCCCGGGTTCTGTTCCGAACTCGTCCTGCTGCGCTGGTGAGTGGCCCTCATGCCGTGGTACGTCCTCCTCGTTCTCGCCGTTGCGGCCGAACGCTTCGCCGAACTCGTCGTAGCCCGCCGCAACGCGGCCTGGACTTTTGCCCGCGCCGGTGTGGAGCACGGCCGTGGCCACTACCCGGTCATGGTCGCCCTGCACGCGGGCCTGCTCGCGTGCTGTCTGCTCGAACCCGCGCTCGCCGACCGGCCGTTCCTGCCCGCGCTGGGCTGGCCCATGCTGGCGCTCGCCGTACTCGCTCAGGCTCTTCGCTGGTGGTGCATCACCACACTCGGGCCGTACTGGAACACCCGGGTCATCGTCGTCCCCGGAGCCCGTCTGGTCGGCGCCGGCCCCTACCGCTTCCTGCGCCACCCCAACTACCTCGCGGTCGTCGTCGAGATCGCCGCCCTGCCCCTCGTACACACCGCATGGCTGACCGCGGCAGCGTTCACCGTCGCCAACGCGATCCTGCTCACGGTCCGCATCCGCTGCGAGAACGCGGCCCTCACCCACGCGGTGCCCGCGTGAGCGGCTGCCACGACCTGCTCATCGCCGGAGGCGGACCCGCCGGCCTGGCGACCGCCCTGCACGCCGCCCGCGCCGGCCTCGACGCCGTCATCGCCGAACCACGCCCGGCGCCGGTCGACAAGGCATGCGGTGAGGGCCTGATGCCCGGCGCCGTCCGCGCCCTCACCGCCCTCGGCCTGGAGGTCCCCGGCCACCCCATCACCGGCATCCGCTACGTCCAGGGATCCCGTCAAGTCCAAGCCGCGTTCCGGCACGGTCCCGGCCTCGGCGTACGCCGCACCGGCCTGCACAACGCCCTGCACCAGGCCGTCCTGGACGCCGGCGTGCCCGTACTGCCCCTGCGGGTGGAGGACGCACGGCAGGACACCACGGGCGTGACCGTCCCCGGCACCGGTCTGCGCGCCCGGTGGCTGGTCGCCGCCGACGGCCTGCATTCACCCGTACGCCGCTCCCTCGGTCTGGGGACGACGACCCGGGGGACGCCTCGATACGGGCTGCGCCGACACTACGCGGTGCCCCCCTGGTCGCCCTACGTCGAGGTGCACTGGGGAGCGCACGCGGAGGCCTACGTCACCCCGCTCGGCCCCGCCCTCGTCGGCGTCGCCCTGCTGACGACCCGGCGAGCCCCCTACGCCACCCAACTGGAGAGTTTCCCGGAACTGGTCGCCCGCCTGCCCCGGGAAGCGGCCGTCACCCCGGTGCGTGGCGCCGGGCCGCTGCGCCAGGGAGCCCGTACCCGCGCCCACGGGCGGGTCCTGCTCGTCGGCGACGCCGCCGGATACATCGACGCCCTGACCGGCGAGGGCATCTCCCTCGCCCTCACCGGCGCCCAAGCCCTGGTCGCCAACGTGCGCCGGGGCACACCGAGCCGCTACGAGACCGACTGGAGCCGAGCGACCCGCCACCACCGGCTCCTGACAGAACTCCTGGTGAGGGCCCGTCAACAGCCGACGCTCTCCCCACACATCGTGCCCACGGCCGCACGCCTGCCACGCCTGTTCGCGGCAGCGGTGAACGCACTGGCATGACACTCCGGTTCGCGAATCCACTGCTTACCGCCTCTTGACGTGTTCCGCGCCATATCAGTAGCGTCCGGGCAAGCTGAGTGTTTGAAACGATTCAATGCGGAGTTGCTGCCATGGGCGAAAAGCGCTCAGTCCTGCTCGTGCTCCTGAGGGGTTTCCTGGTGCTTGTCGTACTCGGAAGCATGACGGCCCTACCGGCGTCCGTGTCCAGCGCGGCATCGGCGCGAGACGCGCGGCTCACCGTGAAGGCTCTGACCACCAACAGTCGAGTGAACCCGCTGGGCACCGGCGGCGAAGCCCCCGCCTTCGGCTGGCAGTTGGAGTCGGTCCGGCGTGCGACTTCGCAGAAGGCCTACGAAGTCCAGGTTGGACGCACGCCGGGGTCTGCTGATGTGTGGTCGTCCGGAAGGGTGGCCTCCGACCGTCAGGTCGGCGTGCGGTACGGCGGTCCTGCCCTGGAGGCGGCCACGCGTTACTACTGGCGCGTGCGGGCCTGGGACGACAAGGGAGTTGCGAGTCCGTGGAGCGCGCCTGCGTCCTTTGAGACAGGTCTGCTGGATGCCGGCGACTGGGACGGTGCCCAGTGGATCACTCGCCGTGCGGCTCCGAGCGAGCTGGACAAGTGGACCGACTACACCGCCACGGTCGAGTTCGAGCTCGACAGCGCTGCCTTCGGCATGTTCCTGCGTGCCTCGGACGTGAGCAACGGGTACATGTGGCAGTTCAACGCCACGGGTTCATCCCCGATGCTGAGACTGCACAAGCAGGTCAAGGGCTCCTACTCCGTGGTTCAGCAGGTGGATCTCGCGCCCTACGGCTTCACCAACGCCAGTCTCCTCGCCGGCCGGCACACCGTCCGCTACGACGTGGTGGGCAGCACCATCAAGACGACGCTCGACGGCAAGCTGGTCAACACCTTTACTGACTCCACGTTCACCAAGGGCTACATCGGTTTCCGCACACACGCGTGTTGCGGCGAACGGGGGACGGTCTACGACGCGGTCGTGACCGGCGCCGATGGCGGCACGCTGCTCGACACCGACTTCGCGTCCGGCCGGAACCCGTTCACCGGCGGCGACATCGTCGACTCCGCCCTCGTCGTGTCCGGCACCACGGACGCCCTCTACGGACCCGCAGCCCGGCCGCAGCCGCAGCTGCGCAAGGACTTCGCGACCGAGTCCGGCAAGGAGGTCGCCTCCGCGCGGGTCTACGCCTCGGCGCTCGGCCTCTACGAGCTGGAGATCAACGGCAAGCCGGTCGGCGACCAGGTGCTTGCCCCGGGCTGGACGAACTACCACAAGCGCATCCAGTCCCAGACGTACGACGTGACAAAGCTGCTCGACGGCGGCGACAACGTGATCGGCGCGTCCCTGGCGGAGGGCTGGTGGGCCGGCAAGGTCGGGCTCGGCTGGAGCCGTCAGTACGGGGACACGCCCGCTCTCGTGGCGAAGATGCGCATCACGTACACCGACGGGTCGGTCCAGTGGATCGTCACGGACGGTTCGTGGAAGGCGGCGGACGGGCCCTACGTCAAGGCTGATCTGCAGGACGGCGAGACCTACGACGCCCGTCTGGAACCGTCGGGCTGGAGCCGGCCGGGATTCGACGACGCGACGTGGGAGCCCGCAGCGAGCCTTCCGTCCCGTACCGCGCTGCTGGTCCCGCAGAGCGACGAGCCGGTGCGCCAGACCCAAGTGCTCAAGGCCCAGAAGATGACCGAGCCCACCGTCGGTACCTATGTCTACGACCTCGGCCAGAACATGGTCGGTGTGTCGCGGCTCAGGCTGACCGGCTCCGCCGGTCAGACGGTCCGCATCCGCTACGCGGAGGTGCTCAACAAGAACGGCACCCTCTACACCGACAACTTCCGCAGCGCCAAGGTCACCGACCGCTACACGTTCGCCGAGTCCGGAACGGTGACGTACGAGCCCACGTTCACCCAGCACGGGTTCCGTTACATCGAGATCACCGGGGTGAACGAGCCGCCTGCGCTCTCCGACGTCAAGGGCGTCGTGTGGGGATCCGACCTCCCGTCCACCGGCACGCTGAAGACCTCCGACGGCATGCTCAACCAGCTGGTGAGCAACATCTCCTGGAGCCAGCGGGGCAACTTCCTGTCCATCCCCACCGACACCCCGGCCCGCGACGAGCGCCTGGGATGGACGGGTGACATCAGCCTGTTCGCGCCGACGGCCAACTATCTGGTGGACACCCGGGCGTTCCTGTCCCACTGGATGGCGGACGTACGCAACTCCCAGTACGTCAACGGTGACTTGCCGGCGGTCGTACCGACCCCTCAGGGCCAGTTCGGCGACAGCGGTGTCGGGTGGTCGGATGTGATGATCACCGTGCCGTACTCCGTGTGGCGCGCATACGGCGACACCGGCATCCTGCGGGAGAACTACGCCGCCATGCAGAAGTTCTTCCAGTTCGTGCGCGACACTGCGGGACCGGACCTTCTCGAACCCGGCCGCACCACGTTCTTCACCAACGACTGGCTGCATCTGGACGACCCGACCGAGCAGGGCATTCTGGGCACCGCCTACTACGCCGAGAACGCCCGCATGATGGCGGAGATGGCCGAGGCCCTGGGCGATGAAGGGGCGGCGTCCGACTACCGCAAGCTCTCCGCCGACATCCGCGACGCCTTCACCGCCACCTACGTCGCGGCCGACGGCACGGTGAAGGGCAACTCGCAGACCGGGTACGCGATGGCCCTCGGCATGGACCTCGTCTCGGATCCGCCACTGGTGGAGAAGGTCGGCGAGAAGTTCGTGGCCAAACTGGCGCTCACCGACTACCACCTGCGGACCGGCTTCATCGGCACGCCGCTGCTGCTGCCCGCGTTGAGCAGGATCGGCCGGGACGACCTCGCCTACAGGATGCTGCTGCACAAGGACTACCCGTCCTGGGGCTACGAGGTCGTCAACGGGGCCACCACCATGTGGGAGCGCTGGAACTCGATCATGCCTGACGGCAGCTTCGGCCCGGTCGACATGAACTCCTTCAACCACTACGCCTACGGCGCCGTGGGGGACTGGATGTTCCAGAACATTGGCGGCCTCTCCGCGATCGAGCCCGGCTACAAGCGGTCCCGGATCGCGCCGGTGCCCGGCGGGAACCTGACGGAAGGCTCAGGAAGCCTCAAGACCGTCTACGGCCCTCTGTCGTCGAGTTGGAGCACCCACAACGGCGCTGTCGACTTGAGGGTGACAGTGCCGGTCAACACCGTCGCGGAGGTGCATGTGCCGGCGACGACCCGCTGGGCGGTGACCGAGGGCGGCCGACGGGCCGATGCCGCGAAGGGTGTTCGCTTCCTCCGGATGGAGGGCGGAGCGGCCGTGTTCGAGGTCGGGTCGGGGTCCTATCGGTTTCGCGCTCATCGACCGCATTGAGACTCTTCGCTCATCGGGGCACCAGCTTCAGCGTCGTCGAGCGTGCCGCGACCATGGGGTCGACGTAGGCGCCGCCGAAGCGGCCGTACTTGGTGCGGTACGCGGTGTCGATACGGTCGTTGACCTCGGAGTCCGCCTCCTCCATGAAGGTCACGTCCTTGTCGACGCCGCCGGAGCGGATGTGCCCCTCGTGGCTCGCGCGGGCCGTGCGCCACCAGGTGCCGTCGGTACCTCGATAGGAGCGGACGTACAGGTCGGTACCGTCGGGGACGACCCAGATCGGTACCGGCCTGCGCAGGGTGCCCTCAGGCCGCAGCGGCGCCATCTCCAACTCGTCGGCTTCGGCGATGCGGGACAGCTCGTCGCTCGTCCATGTCGTCATCGGCGCTTCTCCAATCGTAGAGCGAGCCTCAGCCGGAATGGTCGGCGTTCTCCAGGATCGCCTTGAGCTGGCTCATCGTGGTCATGGAGTTGGGCCATCCGGCGTAGAAGGCCAGGCGGGTGAGGACCTCGATGCCCCTACGGATCAGTAGTTCTGCCACTCGTGCCGTGTGTATTCGAGTACCGCCGGATCCATCAAGGTGCTCGCCCGGACGTTCTGGGGGCGGCGGTCGACCGGGAAGACGGTGGCGGCCTTGAGTACGGCGTCGTCCAGGAAGCGCAGGGGTGGGGCGTCCGCGGCCAGGCGCAGTGTCGGCGGCGGGCCGTCGGCGCCGGGGGCGGCGAGGACGTACCCCCAGTTGCCGAAGCTGGGGACATCCACCTGGTACTCGGTGGTGCGGAAGCCGGCCTGCTCGATCGTGGTGGCGATGGACCAGTACGACTTGGGGGCGAAGAACGGAGACCCGCCCTGCACCACGACCCGGCTGTCCGGGTTCAGGACGTGCCGGAGCAGATGGTAGAACTCGACGCTGTAGAGCTTGGCCAGCGCGGCGGTGTCCGGGTCCGGAAAGTCGATGACGACCGCGTCATGGCGCCGGCCGGCGTCCCGCAGCCAGTTGAAGGCGTCGGCGTGGACGACGTTGACCCGGGGATCGTCGAACGCGTCGTCGTTGAGGTCGGCCAACGGCCCGAAGGTGCGGGCGAGCCGTGTCATCGCCGGGTCGAGATCGACCAGCGTGACCTCCTCGACGCCGTCGTAGCGCAGCACCTCCCGCAGGGCCAGCCCGTCCCCGCCGCCAAGGATCAGGACGGAGGAACGCTTCCCCGACAGCGCCGGATGCACCAGGGCCTCGTGGTAGCGGTACTCGTCGACGGACGAGAACTGCAGGTCCCCGTTGAGGAACAACCGGGTGTCGGGGCTGCCGGTGAACGCGGTGGACCGGGTGATGACGATGTCCTGGTACGGCGTCGTCTCGGCGTGGATGATCGGGTCCCGGTACAGCTTCTGACGCGCCGTCACCTCGATGTCGTCGGCGAGGACATAGACCGTGCCCAGAATGGCGATTACGGCGGCGGACCCGGCCAGCAACGCCAGGCGCACGGCGCGTCGCGTCTCCCGGCGGAAGATCCACAGGACGACAACGACACCGGCCACGGCATTGACCGCGCCCACCACCAGCGCGCCCTTGAGCTGCCCGAAGGTGGGCAGGAGCAGCAGCGGAAAGCACAGCCCGCCGACCAGCGCCCCGACGTAGTCCGCGGCGAACATGTCGGCGACCGCGCTGCCCGCCTCCTGCCGCCTGATCCGCTGCAGCAGCGTCATCAGCAGCGGAATCTCCGCTCCGATGAGGAGGCCCACGACGAACGACATCGCCACCATGGCCGGCATATAGATCCGCAGCCAGGCGAACGTGATGTACAGGACGAGCACCGACAGACCGCCGACGAGCGCCAGCGCCCCCTCCAGCAGAGCGAAGGCTCCGACCGCGCGCCGCTGCATCGGCTTCGCGGCCAGGGAACCGATGCCCATGGCGAAGACCATGACGGAGATGACCACGGAGGTCTGCGTCACGGAGTTGCCGATGAGGTAACTGCCCAGCGCGGTCAACGCCAGCTCGTAGACCAGACCGCAGGCCGCACAGACGAACACCGCGAGCAGGAGCAGGAAACGCGCCGCCCGCGAGTACCTCGCGGGCGGCGGTGCGACGGCCGGATCGGTGCGATCCAGGGCGGTGGTACTCACGGCGGGAGGCTCAGGAGACCGCAGCGCCGACCATGAAGGCCGTACCGATGTAGATGGCCGCCTGGACCCAGGCGGCGGGGTGGGGGCGGCCGTCCTGGTCGTCGAGGACGGCGTGGCCGAGGCGGCCGGGGGTCAGCAGCCCGATGACGCAGGCGATCAGGGTCATCACGACGACCCCGGCCAGGCCGTACAGCAGGGTGCTGAACAGGCCGTATCCCAGGCCCTGTTCCGACTCGCTGGCCCGGATGGACTGGTCGATGACGAGGCCGATCGCGATCGTCTGGCCGGCGAGGAGGACGGCCGCGCCCCGGTTGCGCTCCGTCCACACCACATGGATCAGCTTGCCGGGGGTGACGAGGTCGAGGGCGATGAACCCGACCGCCATCACCACGAAGCCGACCAGGCCGTAGAGCAGGGCAGTGCCTGCGGACTCGAAGATCTCTGCCACGGGGTGCCTTTCGAGGACTTCGGATATGTGTACTGCGGTGGCTGTGGTGTGTTGCGGTGGTCACTTGCCGGAGCCGGGGCCCCCGCCACGGAACGAGTCGCTGTCGGGATCCGGCCACACCGAGCTCAGGTGCGACTTCCAACGGCGGTAGCCGTTGCGGTAGTCGTCGATCTCGATCCGGCTGCCGCCCTGGTAGGGGCTGACCGCGACGATGTCGTCCCGGTAGCGGAGGAAAACCATGGAGCTGCTGCTGGTGCGGTCCTGGGCCGAGGTGTGCTTGTCGATCTCGTCCGCGACCGTGGACACCGGGTCGGTCCTGTCGATATAGCCCCCGCCGCCGGCACGGTATTCCTTGCGGATCCAGCTCGACGGTACGGCGTTGCCGCCGGAGTCACCGGAGCAGGCGGCGAGCGCTGCCGTGGCGAGGAACAGGACGCTGATGCGTCGGGCGGTCTTCAACGGACCTCCAGCCGGGTGTGCGTCGCCACGATCGTGCGGCTCTGCGGATACGTGTGCCAGGTGCGCCAGCTCGGTCCTGTATCGCGCCACTCGACGGTGAGTGCGGTGACCGCGTCCGGGGAGCCGGGGAAGACGCCGTACAGCGCCCGGGGATGTGCCTCCGCTCGACCGCGGATCCCAGCCACCTGAGTGCTGAACTCGTCTGCGGGGAAACGCCGGACGCCGGCGCCGAAGCGGTAGTTCCAGCCGTCGAGCTCGCGCTCCGCCGAGTCCGGCAGGCCCCCCTCGACACCGGGCAGACAGGCCACGGTCTCCCGGACGGGCCCCGCGAAGACCTGATGCGAGGCGCCCAGGAGCCGGAGCTGCACGTCGAGTCCACCGACGGTCAGGTCCCGCACGGCCAGCGCCGTGTACGGGGGATGACCGAGGGCGAACGACAACTGGTCGGCGTCGGTGTCGAGATACGGGGCGGCGAGTGCTATACCGCTCATCCGGTACAGCCCCAGAACGCCACCCGCGCGCCCACGACGGAGCGCGCACAACGCAGCAACAACGAAGATCCCCCGAGTTGGACCATGCAGAACGCCGCTGAGTATGGCATACGCGTGAGGGTCTGCGGGGGCGGGCGCGGATCGACGTCAGTGCCGTGCGCGGGACAGCGGTACCGGTGCCCACCGAGTACGTTGAGGGCATGCATTCGACGCGAGTTTCGGGGCGTGTCAACGCCTCGCGTGGGGCTGTGTATCGGGCGCTTGTGGACGCGGAGGCCATCGCCCGGTGGCGGGTGCCGGACGGGATGCGCAGCGAGGTGCACGAGTTCGAGGCCCGTGAAGGTGGCAGGTTCCGTGTGTCGCTCACGTACGACATGCCGGACGGGGCGGGTAAGACGAGTCCGCACACCGACACGTACCACGGTCATTTCGCGAAGCTCGTGCCCGATGAGCAGGTGGTGGAGGTCCTGGAGTTCGAGACGGCGGACCCCGCCCTGCGCGGCACGATGACGATGACCACCACGCTCACCGACGCGGACGGCGGCACGGACGTCCTCATCGTGCACGAGGGCATCCCCGACGCCGTGCCCGCCGCGGACAACGAGACGGGAACGCGCATGGCGTTGGCGAAGCTCGCCAGGCTGGTGGAGTCGGGCGAGCTTCGTTCGGACTGAGGCTGAGGGACGGGGCCGGTGGTCCGTCGGTCCTCAGCGGGTCCCGTTCCAGTTGTGCGCCACGTCCACCACGACGCGGTCCGTCAGCACCACTACCCGGAAGGGCAGCCGGGCCCGCACCCCGAGCCCGATCTGCGTCTCGCCCTCGAAGCTGCCTGCGAAGCGTGCGTCCCGGAAGGTGCGGTATCCCGTGAGGTCAACGCCCGGCAGCGGGCGGCCCGCCCGCGCGGGGTACGTCGGCGCGCCGGTGTCGGGGTCGTAGGCGGGTGCGGTCACCCGTACCTCCAGGATGGCTCCGCCGCCGACCGTAATGGGTTGGCCTGATCCGTCCTGGTGGAGCTGGTCGACGTACCTGACCGAGTAGCCGAGCCCACGGGTGCCTGCGCCGGGGAGGTCGATCACCATCCGGTCGTAGCAGGCCTGGCGGCCGGTCCTGATGTTCGTGACCGGCACCGTCGTGGTGGCGGTACGGGTCTTGGCCGTGCTGCCCCAGCCGGTCGGACACGCCGTGGCCGGCGCGGTGGCGACCGAGGCGCGGGCGGTGGCGGCTTGGGTCGAGGCGGCTTGGGCCGTGGTGGCTTGGGCCGGGGTGGCCGCCACCGCCGACGTGGCGCTCATCAGCGCGAGCGCTACCCACACCGGCGGTTTCACTGTCCTTTTTCGCGCCATTGCATCCCCCAAGGTGTGCATGTTGGTGATATCTACCAGGACAACCGGGATGGCCGAAAGGTTGCACCTGGGGATCACGCACTGTTACGGCTCGGGGCAGGCGCAACCCCCGAGGATGCTCGTGCTGAGGGCACGGCTCTCGGGGGCTGTGCCGGTCGGGGTCAGGACGGTCCGGGCTTGATGCGCCCTCGCCAGCCTCCGGTTTCGCTTCCGCGCTGCTCGATGTAGTCCTTGAAGCGGTGCATGTCTCCCTTGATGCGCCGGTCGATGGTCCCCGTCATGTCCGCGGCCTTCTCCGCCGCGCCTGTGGGTTCGACGTCCATGACCAGTTCCACGCGGGTGTGCGTGTCGTCTACGCGCTGGAAGCGGACAGTGCCCTTCTGCTGGGTCTCACCCGAGGTGGTGCGCCAGGTGATCCGCTCGTCGGGGAGCTGGTCGACGATCTCGGTGTCGAACTCCCGGCGCACTCCGCCGATCTTGGTGGTCCAGTGGTTGTGGCGGTCGTCGAGCTGCCTGACCTCCTCGACGCCCTCCATGAAGTTGGGGAACTCCTCGAACTGGGTCCACTGGTTGTAGGCGGTGTGCAGGGGGACCTCGACCTCTACTGCTTCCTTGACCTTGCTCATGTCCGACCTCCTTGGCGATCGTGTGCGGCAGGCCGTCGGCCCGCCGTGCGGATCTCGGGACAGTGCAGCGAGTACCCGGGGAGGACGGGTTAACAGCAGGGGACCTGAGCATTTGGTCCAGTGCGCGGGTGTGTACGAGGCTGTGTTCCGTGAGCGCGTCGCGCCACGCACCGGCTCACCGCCGACAGACGCCGCCCCGGAAGGAACGCCCTCATGATCATCTTCGGCACCAAGGGATACCTGTACCAGCTCGCGATACTGACGCTGGTGTGCGGCCAGTGCGGCAATCCCGCCGCCCACACGCTCAGGAAGCGCGTCACGAAGTTCACGCTGTTCTTTGTGCCGCTGTTCCCGTTCTCGACGAAGTACGCGACCCAGTGCACGTTCTGCGGAGCGGAGCAGAGGGTGACCAAGGAGCAGGCGGAGCAGCTGCAGGCGCAGGCGGCAGGCGGGTCGGGCGGTCAGCCGTACGGGCAGCCGCAGCAGCAGCCGTACCAGTCCTGAAGGCATGGACACCGCGGCGTGTTCAGCGGGTCAGGCCCCGGCCGCCTCCCGCGCGATGGCGTCGAAGCGGGCGCCCATCTCCTCCGCCAGGGCCTTGGCGGCCGACAGTGGGCGGACCATGACCATGAGTTCCGCGATCTTCCCGTCCTCGTTCATGCGCAGGAAGTCGCAGCCCTGGAGCTGCTTTCCGGCGACCGTCGCGGTGAAGGCCAGGGCGTGGTCGCGGGCGTCGGGTGCGCCGATCTCCCGCTCGTAGGAGAAGTCCTGGAAGACCTCGCTGACGGCGCGCAGGATCGCGGCCGTGACGGCCTTGCCGATGTACGGCTTGAAGACGACGGGGCTGGTGAAGACGACGTCGTCGGCCAGCAGGGCCTCCACGGCGTCGATGTCCTTGCGTTCGACCGCCTGACGGAAGGGATGCATCCGGCTCACCTCGGGCACTCGGATAGTCAACGAATTGAATAGGTGACAGTGAGGCTAGGAGTGGACGCCCGGCTTGTCCAGGGTTTGGTGCTCAACTCGTTGACTAGTCAACGCGGTGCTAACGTGGCGCGATGGCATTGCGCAACGCGGTGATGGCCGCACTGCTGGAGGGCGAGGCGTCCGGGTACGACCTCGCGAAGGGGTTCGACGCCTCCGTCGCCAACTTCTGGATGGCCACCCCTCAGCAGCTCTACCGGGAGCTGGAACGCATGGAGCGCGAGGGCCTCGTCGCCGCCCGCGTCGTCGAGCAGGAGCGGCGGCCCAACAAGCGGCTGTTCTCCCTCACCGAGGCAGGCCTCGCGGCCGTACGGGCCTACGTCGCCGAACCGCCCGCCCGGCCGAGCGCGATCCGGGACGAGCTGATGGTCAAGGTCCAGTGCGCCGACGTCGGCGACATGGAGGCCGTGCGCGCGGCGATCGCCGAGCGCGGGGAGTGGGCCACCGCAAAGCTGGCCCGCTACGAGCGGTTGCGGGAGCGGATGCTGGGCGGGCGTACGGAGGACGAGTACTTCGCGGTGGCCGAGCGGATCGGGCCGTATCTCACGCTGCTGCGGGGGATGTCCTTCGAGCGGGAGAACCTGCGCTGGTGCGAACTGGCGCTGCGGCGGCTGGAGGAGCGGGCGGCGGTGCGCTGAGCGCTCCGCCGGCTGAGCGCTCCGCTGGAAGTGCCGGGATGTGAGGTTCATCGTCTGCGGCACCGTCGTGGCTGGTCGCGCAGTTCCCCGCGCCCCTTCCCGGCGTTCGGCCCGGGCGCGTTGGGAGCCCGGCCTCGGCCGTACTGCATGGCCGAGGCGCAGGCCGTGCGTTGAGGCTCCCGTTCACGCCTGGTGCACCCGGTCCACCAGGATGTCGATGACCAGGGGAGTGCGCGGGCCGAAGCTGAGCAGGACGCCGTCTTCCAGGGTGACGACGCGGCGGGTCTGGCCGGCCGGTGTCTCGCGGATGCCGGGCACGTCGAGCAGGCCGTCGATGCCGCCGACGGACTCCAGGCCCTTGCTCATCATCAGGATCACATCCGGCTGGGCCTTGATGAGGGCCTCGCTGGTCAGCGGGGTGAACGGCTTGTCCAGGCCGGACTCGACGCCCGCGTCCACCGCCCCCGCGGCGTCGATCAGCGAGTCGGCCCCGGAGCCCTTGCCGCCCATGAGGTACACGGCCGCGCTGCCGCGCATGTAGAGGAAGGCCACCTTCGGACGGCTGCCCTCGGGGACCGCCGCGCGAGCAGCCGCGAGGTCCTTGTCGATACGGGAGTTGAGGGCCTTGCCCGCCTCGGGGACGCCGAGCGCCTCGGCGATACGGGTGGTGCGGGTCGAGACGTTGGCCAGTTCCGTGGCCGGGTCTAGTACGACGACCGGGACACCGGCGTCGCGGATCTGGTCGATCGCCTCGCTGGGCCCGGTGTCGGTGTCGGCGAGGACGACGGTGGGACGCAGGGACAGCACGCTCTCCGCGCTCACGTCGTGCGCCTTGGTGACCAGGGGGAGATCCTTCGCCTCCTCGAACGTCGCCGTGATGTCGCGGCCCACGACCCGGTCGCCCAGCCCGAGGGTGAAGACGATCTCCGCCACGCCGCCGTTGAGCGGCAGGATCCGGGAGGCGTCCTCGACGGTGACCTCGCGTCCGTCGGACGAGTCGACCGTGACCGGCAACTCAGACTCCGGTGGCTCCCCTTGGAGCGGCACGAGGGAGTTCTTCGCGAGCTGCTTCTGCGCCGCCACGGCACGCTCACTCGCCGAGGGCGGTGACGCGTCCGCCCCCGTGGCACCACCCGAGCCGCCTCCACAGGCCGAGGTCAGCAGCGCGACGGCCAGGGCGACAACGGCGGCGCCCCGCCCGTGCCACCGGCGTTGACGGGGTTTTCCGGAAGTGGGCATGGAATCGGCCTTCTGTAGGCGGGCTCTCACTTGAGCGACAGTTTAGGTTAGGCTCCCCTAAGTTATCGTGTGGTGGGGGTGTTGCATGACATGGGTAAGTGACCTGCGCGTCAGGCGAGTTGGGCGCTTCGGCGTGGCCGCCGTATCGGTCGCGCTGGCGCTGACGGCGACGTCCCCGGCGGTTGCCGCGGGGACGTCGGCCACCGGGCCCGAGGGGCAGAAACTCACCGTCTCCAAGGCGTCCGGCCTCGATCCGGCGGGCGAGACGGTGACCGTGTCCGGCTCCGGCTACAACACCGAGAAGGGCATCTACGTCGCCTTCTGCGTGGACAACGGATCCGGCAAGACCCCCACGCCGTGCGTGGGCGGAGTGGACATGTCCGGCGAGTCCGGGGCGTCCGTGTGGGTCTCCTCCAACCCGCCGTCGTACGGGGAGGGACTCGCCAAGCCGTACGAGGGCAGCGGGCACAAGGGCTCGTTCTCCGTGGAGATCAAGGTGCGGGCGAAAGACGCGAACACCGACTGCACCAAGTCCGGCATCACCTGCGCGGTCATCACGCGCAACGACCACACGCGGGGCGGTGACCAGAGCCAGACGGTACGGATTCCGGTCACGTTCAGCGGAAGCAGCGGGGGCGCGACGGCCGATGACTCGCCGTCGGCCACGCCGAGCGCGTCCGCCACGACCGGTGGTGGCGCGAAGGGCGTCGGCACCGACAACAACGCTCCGGGCGGCCCGTTGGCCAGCACCGGCTCGGACCTCGCGGTGCCGCTCGGGCTCACCGCCGCCGGGCTGGTCGCCGCCGGGACCGGCACGTGGTTCTGGGCGCGCCGGCGGCGCACGGGACATGCGGGCTGACATCGACATCGGCGTCGCCATCAGCGTCGTACCGAAGTCGTCGTCAGCGTCGTACTGAAAAAGTCGTGCTGCACAGAGAGGCTTGGATGTGAAGGCGAGGAAGAGACCCGGTGCCGTCGTCCTGACGGGCGCCGCCCTGCTCGGGCTGCTGGGCCCGGGCGTGGCGGTCGCCCAGGACGGGGACGCGTTCTCGCGCGAGGTGTCTGGCGGCTACGCGAGCTGGGCGACGACGACCGCCACCGCGCTCACGGACCAGGGTGTGTCCCTGATCGCAGGCGAGGGAGCCCAGGGTTCCGCGAACCGGACCTGGTTCCCGGCCACCGGCGGCGGCGCGAACCCCGAATCCGGCGACGCGGACGTCGAGTTCGACGGCACGGTCAGGCTCACGCTACCGGCGGAGCCCGCCGACCAGTTGCTCCTCGGCGCCCTGCGGCTGCGGCTGGCCGACGGGGGCGGCGCCCTGTATGTCCGTACGGAGCTCGACGGTGAGAAGCGCGAAGTCGCCTTGGCGGACGTGGAGTCGGGCGGCACCGCGCCCGCCGTACGCGACGGCGGCGTGACGTGGACCGGCCTGCGGGCCGCCCTCACGGACGAAGGCGCCCGGCTGCTGGCCGCCTGGAGCGGGCAGGAGTTCGCCGCGGGGGACGCCCTGGGTCTGCTGGACCTGACGGTCGGTACGGGCAGCGCGGCCTCGCCGTCGCCCGAGCGGCCGGAAAGCCCGGCCGAGAGCCCCGCGCCGCAGCTGTCCCCGACGGCCACCGCAACCCCCGCTGCCCCGGCCAAACGGCCCACTGCGGCTGTGGCGCACCCGATCCTGACCGCCGGTGGTGAACAGGAGGTCACCGGTGAGGGCTTCGCGCCCGGCGCGGTGGTCCTCGTCGCGATCGACGGCGACACCCGCTACCAGGTGGTCGCCGACGAACAGGGCCGGGTCGCCCGGACCTTCCCCGTGTACGCCGGCGCCGCCGAGGGCGAGCACCTCGCCGAGCTGTACACCGTGACCGGCGAACACGGCAGCGCCGTCGCCCGGTTCGGGGTGCAGGGCGCGGGCTGACCGGCGTGTTACTGGACTTACCCCGGACAGGAGCGGGCCGAGCCACGGCCCGCTCCTCGGCATGCCCAAATCTCTTGGCGGCGCGCGGAGTTGGGGATTCTTTGCCGCCCATTGACAGAAGGCTGAACCGTCTACTTAGGTTTGCCTTGCCTAAGTTGGGCGCTCAAATCGAGAAAGGTGCTCGCACCCCATGAGATCTGTTCTCTCCGCCCGTAACACCGCCCGTGCCGGTCTCGCCGTCGCCGCCTCCGCCGCCCTCACCCTGGGCCTGGCCACCTCGGCCTCCGCCGCCACCTCCACCCGCACCGTCGTCGACGGCGGCACCACCTACAACCTGTCGCTGACCAGCCCGGACACGGCCGCGGCCGCCGGTCAGGTCATCACCGTCTCCGGCTCCGGCTACAACACCGGCCAGGGCGTCTACGTCGGCCTGTGCGTGGTCGACGGCGCCCCCGGCGTGAACAAGCCGACCCCGTGCCTGGGCGGCCAGGACGAGAACGGCTCGACCGGCGCCTCGCACTGGGTGAACAACACCTTCGGCGGCATGTTCGCCAACAGCTCCAAGTTCGGCACCGGCGGCACCTTCAGCGTCCAGATCTACGTCCAGGCCACCCTCGACGACGGCAGCCTCTGCGGCGAGGACGTCACCTGCGCCGTGGTCACCCGCGCCGACCACTTCGACAGCGGCGACCGCAAGTACGACGTCCACGTCCCCATCACCTTCCAGTAACCGCCACCGGCCGGGCCCACCGCCAAGGGCCCGGCGCTCGGCGTCCCCGGGGGTGCCGATCACGCCCCACACGCGAGGAATTCCCATGACTGACGACACGACGGACCGCAACCGGCCGGACGGACCGGCCAGACCCCGGCTCAGACGCCCCGCCGCGCTGCTCGGCGCCGCCGCCCTGGTGGCCGCCGGTGCGACGGCCATGACGGTCGGCTCCCCGGCGCAGGCCGCCGACACGCCGAAGACGGCCCTCGGCAAGGACGGCCAGAAACTCACGGTCTCCGCCTCCGCGAACCTCGACCCGGACGGCGAGACGCTCCGCATCACCGGCGAGGGCTACGACGAGATCAAGGGCATCTACGTCGCCCTGTGCAAGGACAACGGCGACAACCGCATCCCCACCCCCTGCCTCGGCGGTGCCGACCAGACCGGGGGCAGCGGTTCCTCGAAGTGGATCGTGCCCGAGGGCGACCCCAACGAGGGCGAACTCACCGAGACCTACGGCGAGGACGGCACCTTCGACGTCGAGATCGAGGTCAAGGCCGAGGACGGCGGCCTCGACTGCACCCAGGTCGCCTGCTCCGTCGTCACCCGCGTCGACCACCGCGCCGCCGGCGACCGCTCCCAGGACGTCCGCATCCCCGTCACCTTCGAGGGCCAGGACCCCGGCGACGGCGGCGACGGCGTGGACGTACCCGCGGGCACCGTCAGCTATGTGAAGGCGGCCGAGTTCACCACCGCCGGCCGCCCCCTGGACCTCCTGCTGCACCCCGACTCGGGGAAGCTGTACGTCGGTTCGGAGAACATCCCCGACACCGCGGACGTCGCCGAGCAGGGCCTGTACGTCCTCGACGCCTCCGACGGCAAGCTCCTCAGCCACATCGCGCAGGCCCCGGGATCCACCGGCGCACCGGCCGCCCGCGTGGTCCGCTGGATCGCCGCACCGCTGCCCGGCGACGGCGTCGCCTTCCACTACCCGCTGCGCGGCATAGGCACCGCCAAGGACGGCGACACGGCCGCGCGGGGCGTCTGGCTCACCGGCTCCACGGTCACCGGCGTCGGTCCGGGCACCGAGGCCTCCACCGTCCTCGTCGCCCAGGGCGCGAGCCTCTCGGAAATCGAGACCGCCACCGGCACCGTCAAGCGCACCGTGAACCTGGAGGGCGGCAACGAACTCGGCGTGGACACCGCCCACGGCGCCGCCTGGTCCGTCGGCACTGCCGAGGGGCAGCCGGTGCTGCGCCGCGTCGACACGGGTTCCTTCACGGTCACCGCCACCGCCCAGCTCCCCGACGGATCCGTCTTCTTCGTCGAGCCGGACCCGGCGACCGGCAACGTCTGGGTGAGCGTCGGGGACTCCGTGCTCGTCTTCGACAAGGACGCCGAGCTCCTGACCACCCTGACGGGCCAGGACCGTCCCACGGCGATGGCCTTCGACAAGACCTCGGGGCGGGCCTTCGTCCTTCGCGAGGACTACGGCAACGCCGACAACGGCGCCGACAACAACGGCTCCCTGCAGGTGTTCGACAGCGCGACCTTCGAGCAGGCGGCCGCTCCGGTCGAGCTGCCCGGCAGCCGCGCGGGCGCCTACGCGGGGGTCGCCGTCGCCCCCGGCGCCACCTCCGTCTACCTCACCCACCAGGCGGAGAGCAAGGTCGTCAAGTTCGACCTCCGCATGTCCCCCAAGGTCACCCAGGCCCCCACCGACCAGTCCGTCAGCCCCGGCGACGAGGTCACGTTCGTGGCGGCGGCCGAGGGCACGCCGGAGCCGACCGTGCGCTGGCAGGTCAGCGCCGACGGTGGCCAGACCTGGTCCACGATCGAGGGGGCGACACAGAACGCGTACTCCTTCACGGCGAAGGCCTCGCACGACGGCTACGAGTACCGCGCGGAGTTCACCAACCCGGTCGGCACGACGCGTACGACACCCATCACCCTGACGGTCACGGAGCCCGACGACGGCGGCAACGACGGGGGTGACGGCGGCGACGACGAGAACACCGAGCCGTCCGGCTCCAGGACCATCACCGGCCCCGAGGGCCAGAAGCTCACAGTCACCCCGGTGAACAACCTGGCCACCGAGGACCAGACCCTGACGGTCACCGGCTCCGGCTACGACGTCGACAAGGGCATCTACGTCGCCCTGTGCGTCGACAACGGCGCCGGCGAACTGCCCACGCCGTGCATCGGCGGCGTCGACATGACCGGCACCTCCCACTCCTCTGCGTGGATCTCCTCCAACCCGCCGGACTACGGCGAGGACCTCGCGATCCCGTACGGCGACGGCGGCACCTTCGAGGTGGAGCTGACCGTCGACGCGAAGGACGAGTTCACCGACTGCTTCAAGGCCAAGTGCGTGCTCGCCACCCGCGCCGACCACACCCTGTCCGGCGACCGCTCTCAGGACGTCAAGGTCCCGGTCAGCTTCGTCGGCCAGGACCCGGTGGACACCGACGACGACACCGGCGACACCGGCGGCAACGGCTCGGGCGGCGGAGCGTCGAGCGGTGGGACGTCCGGTGGCGGTACGACCGGTGGGACGGGTACCGGCAGCAGCACTGGCGGCACCGGCACGACCACCACCTCCGGCGGCGGCAGCCTCGCCTCCACCGGTACGACGGTCGGCATCGCGGCCGCCCTCGCCGCGCTGCTCACGGCAACCGGCTGGTACGTCCACCGGCGCGCCCGCGGCAGGGGAGCGGCGGTCACCACCACCGAGCCGCAGGCCGACTGACCGCACGGCACACCGAGTTGGCGCCCCGCACTTTGCGTCCCGCGGGGCGTCACCAGCTCTCGAAACCCGGCGATGCTCCTTCCGGTACCCGCGCCTCGCCACGCGCCGTGCGCAACCGGAGCGCCAGCAGCGGAAAGACCAGCACGGAGATCATCGCCGCCCCGACCAGCGCCGCCGCCTCGCCCGCCCCCACGACCCGCTCCTCCAGCCCGATGGTGGTGATGGCGACGACGAGGGGCAGGCACGTCGACGCGTACAAGGACAGCGCGGCCCGCTCACTGCGCCCCTGGTCGCGCGGTGCGAGCAGATACACCGGCAGTCCGCGCACGACGAGGAAGAGCAGCAGGAAGACCGGCAGCAGTGCCAGTGCCCGCCCGCCGTCCAGCAGCGAGGCGAGGTCGAACTCGACACCGGTGACGACGAAGAAGAGCGGTACCAGGAAGCCGAATCCCATCGCCTCGACGCGGCCGAGGATCTCCTCGCCGCTGCCAGGCGCCGCCCCTTGCAGGACCAGTCGGGTGAGCATCCCCGCCGCGAAGGCCCCGAGCAGGCTGTCCAGGCCGAACACATACGCCAGAGCGAGCATGCCGGTCAGCAGCAGCATCACGAAGCGGACCGCGAACTGCCCGCTGCTGTGCAGGGTCGCCGCGATGACGCGCGAGAACCACGGCGGCCGCGGCCGCAGCGCCCAGAACACCGCGGCGGCCGTGACGGCGGCGAAGGCCACGAGCAGCACCGCGGACTCACCGGGCCCACGTCCGCTGAGCAGCAGCGCCATGGCGATGATGGGGCCGAACTCGCCGACCGCCCCGAACGCCATCACCACCGTGCCGAACCGGCCGCGCAGATCGCCGCTGTCGCGCAGGATCGGCAGGATCGTGCCGAGCGCGGTGCTGGTCAGTGCCGTACCGATGACGAAGCTCTTGTCGACGTCGGCGCCGCTGAGGGCGAACGCCAGGCCGAGCCCCAGCGCCAGCGAGACCACCCAGGCCCACACCGAGCGACGCAGCGTGTCCCCGCGTACTGTCGCGAACTCGATCTCGTAGCCCGCAAGAAAGATCAGCATGCACAGCCCGAGGTCCGCGAGCGTGTCGATCACCTGCTCCTCATGGACCCAGCCGAGCACGTCCGGGCCGATGAGGATGCCGAGCACGATCTCGAAGATGACCAGGGGAACGCGGATCCAGCGGCCCAGACCATAGGCGAGGAGCGGAGCGAGCACGGCGACGGCCATGATCAGGACGAGAGTCCCCGCGTGTGACATAACGGGCATTCTTTATGACGTGCCGTTGTCCTTCCGTGGCGACTCGCGCCCGCGCACGAGGTGGGTGACGACGAAGGACACGACCGCAGCGGCGATGATCAGCGGCATCTGGTTGTACGCGTCGTCGCCCATCAGCAGGACGGTGAGGACCGCGCTGGACAGCGGCAGGCCCGTGATCGCGGTCGCCGCGGCCGCCATGCCGAGCGCCAGGGCCGGGGTCGCACCGAGCCCCGGCAGCCCGGCACAGGCCAGGGCCGTGGCGGCGCCCAGCAGTACCGCCGGGAAGACCGGACCGCCCCGCAGGCTGCCCAACGCGATGCCCCAGGCCAGCCCCTTGCACAGCACGAGCACGACGAGGGCGGCCACGGACCAGGCCTGCGGATGCGCCGCCAGCCGGCCGAGCGCGGCCTGGCCGGACAGGGCCGCCTCCTCGGGCGAGCGGTCGGTGATCACGGCGTACGCCGCCAGACATACGCCGACCGCGGTGGCGCAGACGACGGTGCGCACGGCGGTGTGCCGCCCGGTCCAGCGCAGGGTCCGGTAACCGAGTCCCCGCGCCACCGCGACGACCAGGGCGACCAGCGCCGCCGCCGGGATGCCCCACAGGAAATCGCCCGCGTCCGGGTTGACGTCCGCCGGCACGGTGGGCAGGGAGAGCGCGCCGATCTCCAGACCGGTCCAGTGGCCGAAACCAGTGAAGACCAGCGCACCCGCCGCGCTCGCGACCAGACAGGGCAGCAGTACGGCCACCAGCCGGGCGCCGCCGAACCCGGCCGCCTCGATCACCAGTACCGCGGCCACCACCGGCCCGCCCAGGATCGTGGAGATCGCCGCCGTGGAACCCGCGGTGGCGCACACCGCTGTCATCCTGGGATCCGTGACCGGCCCCGCCCACCGCAGGGTGAGCAGGGCGAGCCCGCTGCCGACCGCCATCAGCGGTGCCTCCGGGCCGAGGACCACACCGAGCGGAAGCGTCGTGAGCGTCGCCAGCACCACGCCGGGCACCGCGCGCGGACCGATCGGCGGACCACCGCCGAATCCGTGCACCGGGATGTGCCCACCCCCGCCCGGCATCCGGGTCACGATCGGCGCCAGGACCAGCCCCGCGAGCAGCAGCGCGGGCAACGGCCACCACCACGGCGGACGGTCGTACCCGGCCGCCTCGGGCAGCGCGTTCCACACCCAGTGCTGGAGTTGGTGCTGAGCGGCGACGAAGAAGAAACAGGCGATGGAGACCGGGACACCGAGCACCGCGCTGATCAGCAGCAGACGTAGATAGCCGCGGCTCAGCAGGATCCGTCGAAGGTCCAGCTCGGACGAGGTGGACGATGCCGAAGCCGCCGAAGAATCCGAAGCCGACGAAGAATCCGAAGACGCCGAAGCCGCGGGAGGGTCGGGGGCCGGTTCGGGGGCCGTACCGTCAGACGCCACGACGTGTGGCGAACGGGGTCGGATCGGCTGCGGTCCCATACGGCATCTGCTCGGGGCCGGAGGGCTGGTTCGGGGGCTGCACGATCGGCCTCCTCGGGGCTGGGCTGGTGCGCTATCCGTACCCGTCGGCGGAGGTGCCGGTGCGCGCACTGGCCCGTTCGGGGCACTGCGGCCACAACCGGGTTGATAACGTGCGCCCTTGGACGAGGGGGAGTGGGCGGCGCATGACAGCGGACGTGTTTCACATCGGCGGGGAGCTGGCCGTGGGACGGCTGGGCTTCGGGGCGATGCGGCTGCCGATCGACCCGGCCCCCGAGCGGCAGACCGGCCTCTCGGTCGCCCGCCGGGCGGTCGAACTGGGCATCACCCTGATCGACACCGCCCACCTCTACGGCGGCGGCGCCAACGAGGAACTCCTCGCCGAAGCGCTGCACCCCTACCCGGCCGACCTGCTGATCACCACCAAGGTCGGCGTCGCCCGCACCGGCCCCGACGGGGACTGGCGCCTCGACGGACGCCCGGCCATCCTGCGCGACCAGGTGGACCAGGCCCTACGGCGACTGCGCGTCGAACGGCTCGAACTGCTCCAGCTGCACCGCATCGACCCGGAGACCCCGCCGGCCGAACAGCTCGGCACGCTGAGGGAGTTGCAGACCGAGGGCAAGGTCGGCCGGATCGGTCTCTCGGAGGTCACGGTCGACCAGCTCGACCAAGCGCGCGCCGTCGTCGAAGTGGTGAGCGTGCAGAACCGGTACAGCCTGCTCGACCGGGAGCACGAGCCGGTGCTCAAGGCCTGCGCGACGGCGGGCATCGCCTTCCTGCCGTGGCGGCCGGTCGCGCACGGCACGTCCGGCACGCACGCGGAGATCGCCGCCGTGGCGGACGAGCTCGGCGCCACGCCGACGCAGGTCGCACTCGCCTGGCTGCTCGCCCACTCCCCGGTGATCTGCCCCATCCCCGGCACCGCCCGGATCGACCACCTCGAAGAGAACGTCGCCGCGGGCGGCCTCGACCTGTCCCCGTCCAACCTCGCCCGCCTCGACCGCCTGAGCGAACAGGCCTGATCGAGCAGGCCTGACGAAAAAGGGACGGGTTCGGGGCCCGAACCCACTTTCACGGCACCGTGCAAAGTGCCTTGACGGGCCTGATGTTACCGGTAACACTCGTCTGCGTGACCGATCCAACGACCGGACCCCCCGTCGAAGCCACCCGCACCACCACCCCGGACACCCCCGCCTTCAGCCCCGTCGCCGTGATCGCCTCCTGCGTGGGCTTCGTGCTCATCGGGGCGCTCCAGGCGCTGTACGGGCCCGCGATCCCCGCCTTCCGGAGGGAGTTCGGGCTGTCCCCGTCGGCCGCCGGGATGGGCCTGAGCGCCCATTTCGCCGGCGGTTTCGCCGGGGTGCTGCTCTTCGACCGGCTGTACGGGCGGATCGGCAACCGGCGTCTCCTGGGCTGCTCGTATCTGCTGATGGCCGTGGGCGCGGCCGGCTTCGCGCTGGCGCCCGACTGGCCGTCGGCGCTGGCCATGGCGCTGCTCGCCGGGCTCGGGTTCGGCGGCCTCGACTACGGGCTCAACCAGCTCTTCGCCATCGGCTTCGGTCACCGCTCGACGGCCATGCTCAACGTCCTCAACGCCCACTTCGGCGTGGGCGCGATGCTCGGCCCGGCCGTCGTCGGCGTGATCGGCGCCGATCGCTACCCGGCGGTCTTCCTCGGCTTCGCGCTGGTCACCCTGCCGCTGCTGCTGTGCCTGAGGGGCGTACGGGACCGGTCGCCGAAGCCCGGCGATGCGGTGGGGGAGTCCGGTGTGCTCGGCCGGAGCCTGGGTTCCGTGCTCGCGGTGTTCGTCGTGCTGTACGTCCTGCACGTCGGTATCGAGGCCGGCGTCGGCGGCTGGGAGCCGACCCATCTGGAGAGCGTGGGGTACGGCGCCGGGTTCGCGGCGACCGCCACCTCCGTGTACTGGCTGATGATGACGGTCGGCCGGTTCCTGGTCGTGCCGATCGCCCTGCGCTTCTCCGCCCAGGCCATCATCACCGTCTCCTGCGCGGGCATGACCGGCTGTCTGCTGCTGGCCACGGTGCCGGGCCTCGCACCCTACGCGTACGCGGGCGTCGGCCTGTTCATCGCGCCGATCTTCCCGACCGGGCTGCCGTGGCTCAACCGGGCGGTCCCGCAAGCCCGTCGAGCCGGGGCGACGGTCATCGCCGCGTCCGTGGCCGGTGGCGTCGTGGCCGGTCCGGCGCTCGGCAAGGCCATCGAGTGGTCGGGGACGCGTGCCGTGCCGTTGCTGCTGAGCGGTGTGTCCGCGCTGTGCCTGGCGGCGACGCTCTGGCTGATCCGGGCCACGCGCTCGTCGTAGACCGACCCATTCCACCCGAAGGGAAGTCCTTATGCCCGCCCTGACCACCACCTCCGACGGCTTCCTGCTGCACGGCGAGCCGTTCCGGATCATCTCCGGAGCGATGCACTACTTCCGCGTCCACCCCGGCCAGTGGGCCGACCGGCTGCGCAAGGCCCGGCTGATGGGGCTCAACACGGTGGAGACGTACGTGCCGTGGAACCTCCACCAGCCCGACCCCGACGGCCCCTTCGTCCTCGACGGCATCCTCGACCTGCCGCACTACCTGACCCTGGCCCGGGCCGAGGGCCTGCACGTCCTGCTGCGGCCCGGACCCTTCATCTGCGCGGAGTGGGACGGCGGCGGCCTGCCCGCCTGGCTCACCGCCGACCCCGACATCCGGCTGCGCAGCGCCGACCCGCGCTTCACGGATGCCGTGGACCGCTACCTCGACCTGCTGCTGCCCCCGCTGCTGCCGCACATGGCGGCATCCGGCGGGCCGGTGATCGCCGTCCAGGTGGAGAACGAACAGGGCGCCTACGGTGAGGACACCGCGTACCTCAAGCATCTGCACCACTCCCTGCGCTCGCGTGACGTCGAGGAGCTGCTGTTCACCTGTGACCAGCCCGCCGACCTGGCGGCCGGCAGTCTGCCCGGCACCCTGGCCACCGCCACCTTCGGCAGCAAGGTCGACCAGAACCTCGGCCTGTTGCGCGCCCACCAGCCCGAAGGGCCGCTGATGTGCGCGGAGTTCTGGATCGGCTGGTTCGACCACTGGGGCGAGGGGCACCACGTGCGGGACGCGGCCGACGCGGCGGCTGACCTGGACCGGTTGCTGTCGGCGGGGGCCTCGGTGAACATCTACATGTTCCACGGCGGCACCAACTTCGGATTCACCAACGGCGCCAACCACGACCACGCCTACGCCCCGATCACCACGTCCTACGACTACGACGCCGCGCTCACCGAGAGCGGCGACCCGGGCCCGAAGTACCACGCCTTCCGTGAGGTCATCGCCCGCCACGCCCCCGTACCCGACGAGCCCGGCCCCGCACCGAGCCCGAAACTCCCGCCCACCGTCGTCGAGTTGGGTCGGCAGGCCGCGCTGCTGCCTCTCGCAGCTCGCACGGCGAAGCCCGTGCACGCCGAGAGCCCCCTCACCATGGAGGAGCTCGGCCAGCGCTCCGGCTACACCCTCTACCGCACCACCGTCCCCACCGCCGGCGACGGCCTGCTGCACTTTACGGGCGGTGTCGGGGACCGGGCGCAGGTCTTCCTCGACGGCGCCCCCGTCGGCGTACTGGAACGCGAACGCCACGACGAGACCCTGCCCGTCCGCGTCCCCCGCCCCGGCACCACGCTGGACGTCCTCGTGGAGAACATGGGCGGCGCCAACTACGGCCCGCGCATCGGCGAGCCCAAGGGCCTGCTGGGACCGGTCACCTTCAACGGCGAGGCGCTGCGCGGCTGGGACTGCCACCCCCTGCCCTTGACGGACATCGACGACCTGCCCTTCGAGACCACCACCGTCGTCGGCCCCGCCTTCCACCACGGCTCCTTCGAGGTGGCCGAACCCGCCGACACCTTCCTCTCCCTGCCCGGCTGGACCAAGGGCCAGGCCTGGATCAACGGCTTCCACCTCGGCCGCTACTGGAACCGCGGCCCCCAGCGCACCCTCTACGTCCCCGCACCCGTCCTCCGCCCCGGCGTCAACGACCTCCTCCTGCTCGAACTGCACGCCAGCACCAGCACCCGCGCCCAGCTCACCGACACCCCCGACCTCGGGCCGGTGCAGCGCTGATCGGCCGCGCCTCGGCGTCGGCCATGGCCGAGGCGTCCGGGGGAGGCCCGCCCGGCCTATCCTGTGGTTCCGCCGGGCGGGACAGGACCGCCGGGACGAGGCCGAAGGAACCACCACTCGCCATGACCCGAAGCACCCCCGGCGGCCCGCCTCCCAGGGGGCGCAGCCGCCGCAGCTTCGCCGGAACGCGCCCGGTGATGGACGACGTGGCCCGGCTCGCCGGGGTGTCCAAGCAGACCGTGTCCCGGGTGCTCAACGACCATCCGGCGGTCCGTACCGAGACCCGGGAGGCGGTGCTGGAGGCCATGCGCGCGCTGGGGTACCGGCCGAGCCGCAGCGCCCGCTCGCTGGCCAGTGGGCGGACCCGGATGCTCGGCGTGATCTCCTTCGACGCGGCGCGGTACGGACCGGCCTCGATCCTGACGGCGATCAACACGGCGGCGCAGGGCGCCGGTTACCTGGTCAGCTCCATCGCCCTGGACACGGCCGAACGGGACACCGTGGTCCGGGCGGTGGACCGGCTGTCGGCGGAGGGCGCGGACGGCGTGATCGCCATCGCCCCGCAGCGCCGGGTCGGCACGGCCCTGGCCGAGGCCGGGCTGGACGCCCCGATGGTGGTGCTGGAGAACGACCTCGGCGGCCGTACGCCCCTGATCAGCGCCGACTCCTGGTCCGGAGCACGCAAGGCCACCGAGCACCTTCTGAGCTTCGGCCACACCACCGTCCACCACATCGCGGGCCCCACCGGCTGGACCTCGGCGGACGTACGGATGGACAGCTGGCGCGAGACCTTGAACGCGGCGGGCGTCCCCGTCCCCGAGCCGCTGATCGGGGACTGGAGCGCCGACTCGGGCTACGAACTGGGCCGTCGCCTCGCACGTGACCCGAGCGTCACCGCCGTGTTCGCCTCCAACGACCAGATGGCCCTCGGCCTGCTGCGCGCCCTGCACGAGGCGGGGCGGCGGGTCCCGGACGACGTGAGCGTGGTCGGGTACGACGACATTCCCGAGGCCGCGCACCTGCTGCCGCCGCTGACCACCGTGCGCACCGACTTCGCCGAGATCGGCAGCCGCGCCCTGCGCCTGCTGCTGGACCGTATCGACGGCGTCGAACCCAGGGTCGAGCCCGTCGTCCCCGTCGAACTGATCATCCGCCAGAGCACGGGCCCGGCTTCGGGGCCCTGACGGTCGGCAGGGCTGCGGGCTCGGCCCCGACGTGCTGACGGCTCATATGGTTGCGGGGTTGTTTGTCTGGTGGGTTGAGTGTTCGTAGGGCTTGGGGTGCGGCCCTGAGGTTTGGGCTGTTGGCTGGGTTGCCGACCTCAAGGCCACGGCTCCAGGCGCCGCCCCCTGGTCGCCCGCAAGGCGTACGCCAGGGGGCGGGTGGCGCAGAGGTGGGAGCAGGGGGTGGGGGTGTGTGCGCCCTGTTATGGCGTTCCGCCCTGCGCCTACAGTGTGGCGCCCCGGTCCGCGCCGGGCGTTCGGCACGGCTCAGCCCGCAGCGACGACCGCCCACGCGACCGGCATCACCCCATGAGTTCGCTCGGGCCGCGCGACCGAGTGTGCGCGGCACCCGTGCGCGTCGAGAACCGCTGGAGGCCGCCGTGTCCCGACCGTGCATCGCCCTGATCACCGACCCCACCTCGCCCGAGGGCTGCGCCGAGTTCCTCGCCCGGGCGGTGGAACTGCTCACCGGCGCCGCGCCGGTCCCCATCGACTCCCGGCACTTCGCGACCGGCGGTACCGGGCGCGGACTTCCGGCGGGAGACGGCTTACGGCTGCACGTCCCCGACGAGCAGCTGGACCTCGTACCCGACGTCGTGGTGCTCTACGAGATCCCCCCGCACCGCCGCCACGAACTCGCCGGTTTTCAGTGCCTGCTGGAAGACCACGACGTGGTGACCCTCGGCACCGGCGTCGCCGCCTGGCGCACCGCCACCGAGAAGGACCTGACCGTGGAGCGCTTCCGACGGGACGGCATCGCCCACATGGAAACCGTCGTACTGTCCCGGCCAGGCGTGGCCGAGGCGCTCGCCGCCTTCGACAAGCTCGGCCGGGACACCTGGGCCCGGCCCGTCATCGGCACCGGCGGCGGCGACACCTTCCACCTCACCACCGAGGACGGCGTGGAGCGGGCCACCGCCTTCTACGCCGAGCGCCGCACCGACTGGCTGCTGTCCCGGGACGCGGGCAACATCACCGCCGACGGCTCACGCCACCAGTTCCGCGTCTTCGTCCTCGGCGGCCGCGTCATCCACGCCCGCGAACACCTCCAGCCCGAGCCCGACACCCCCTGCAACACCTGCCAGGGCGCCACGCCCGTCCCCATCGCCCCGGCCGACCTCCCGCCCCGCCTCGCCCAGCTGGCGATCGCGGCCACCGCGTCCGTCGGACTGCCCTTCGCCGGCGTCGACCTCGCAATCGAGAACGGCGGAGTCGTCTTCGAGGTGAACGTGCAGCCCGCCTTCGTCGACGGCGAGGTCGAGACGGTCGCCGTGCCGTACATCGAGGCCCACTTGAACGCCCTGGCAGCGACGCGCAAGGCGCGCCCAGTACGGCGGTTACCCGCGTGAGGATCCTCACGCCTGGGTTACGAAACGCTCAACCACTGGTATCGGTGGGGTGATGCGGTGACGATGGGGACATGACTCTGGCCCAGCGCGCCCTGGAGCAACTGGAAGCCTGGCCCGACCTCACGGCGGGACCGGCCAGTTGCGGCACAGGGCGGGCAGTTCGCTCCGCCCGCAGCGAGATCGCCCACTTCCACACGGCTCACGACGTGGACCTGCACCTGACCAGCCGGGCCATCCGGCGGTTCGCCCAGGACCTCACCGTCTCCACGGCGATCCGGCTGGTGCCCGGCTCCCGGTGGGTGACCGTCCACCTCGACTGCGACACGGACGTCGACCTGCTGCTGAGCCTGGTGAGCGTCGCCCTCCAGGCCCACCAGGCCGAGCCCCCGGCCGAGCCCGCCCCACCCGGCGGGTGCAATTTCCACCGGGTCACGGTCCTGCGCCGCGACCCGGCCGGCGTGGCACCCTTGGCCCCGTAGGGCCGCTCCGGCGCGGTTCCCGCTCGTCACCGGCGTGGGCCGCACCCCCCGGCAGGGCGCCGGGGAGAGACTGCTTGCGCACGGGTGCCGAGCGAGCCGTACCGGGAACTCGGCACGCCGCCTGCTGCGGGAGGAGCACCGAGGTGACGGGCTGGACCTGGGAGTACGAGGGTTACGAGCCGGCCGACGAGCGGCTGCGCGAGTCGCTGTGCACGCTCGGCAACGGCTACTTCGCCACCCGCGGCGCCCTGCCGGAGTGCTCCGCGGACGATGTGCACTACCCGGGGACCTATGTGGCCGGCTGCTACAACCGGCTCACCTCCGATGTGGCCGGACGCAGGGTCGAGAACGAGGACCTGGTCAACGTGCCCAACTGGCTGCCGCTGCGCTTCCGGCTGCGCGGCCGTCCCTGGCTCACCCCGGACACCGCGACCGTCCTCGAACACCGCCTGGTGCTGCACCTGTCCTCGGGCGTGCTGGAGCGGCTGACCAGCTACGGGCTGGGCAACGGACGGGCGCTGACCGTGCGCCAGGAGCGGCTGGTGCACATGGCCGACCCGCACCTGGCGGCGCTGCGCACCGAGTTCACCGCCGACGGCTTCTCCGGCGAACTGCACGTCGAGGCCGCCCTCGACGGCGGCGTCACCAACGCCGGAGTGGAGCGCTACCGGGACCTGGACGGCCACCACCTCACCCACGAACACGCCGGAACCGCCGAGCACGACACGGTGTGGCTGCGCTGCCGCACCCGCACCTCCGACATCCGCATCGGCATGGCCTCCCGCCTCACCGCCGACGCGCCCGTGACCATCCGGCACGCCCGCCCCCGCACCACCCAGCGGACCCGGCTGCAACTGGTGCCCGGCCGCCCCGCCACCGTCGACAAGACCGTCGCCGTGTACACCTCGCGCGACCCGGCGATCAGCGACCCGCTGTACGCCGCCGTCGCCCGGGTCGGCCGCGCTCCCGCCTTCGACGAACTGCTGCGCAGCCACCGCACCGCCTGGGCGCAGCTGTGGCGCCGTGCCGACCTCGACGTCCCCGGCGAGGCCGGCAGCATCCTGCGGCTGCACCTGTTCCACGTACTGCAGACGCTCTCCCCGCACACCGCCGACCTAGACGTCGGCGTACCCGCGCGCGGACTGCACGGGGAGGCCTACCGCGGCCATGTCTTCTGGGACGAGCTGTTCGTCCTGCCCTTCCTCAACCTGCACTTCCCCGAGGTCTCCCGGGCTCTGCTGCGCTACCGCCACCGCCGCCTCGAACAGGCCTGCACCGCCGCGCTGAACGCAGGACGCCGGGGCGCGATGTACCCCTGGCAGAGCGGCAGCGACGGCCGTGAGGAGACCCAGCAGCTGCACCTCAACCCGAGGTCGGGCCGCTGGCTGCCGGACCACTCCCACCTCCAGCACCACGTCGGCTCGGCGATCGCGTACAACGTGTGGCAGTACTGCGAGGCCAGCGGCGACACCGAGTTCCGGCACACCAAGGCCGCCGAGATGCTGCTCCAGATCGCCCGCTTCTGGGCCGACGCGGCCCGTTACGACAAGGTCCTCGGCCGGTACCGCATCCGGGGCGTGGTCGGCCCCGACGAGTACCACGACGCCTACCCCGACGCCCAGCAGCCCGGCCTGAACGACAACGCCTACACCAACGTCACCGCCTCCTGGGTGCTCACCCGCACTCTGGAGCTGCTGCACGGCCTGCCCGAGCCGCGGCGCCGTGAACTCGCCGAGCGCACCGGCCTGGACGACGAAGAGCTCGACCTGTGGGACGAGATCTCCCGCACCCTGCACGTGCCCTTCCACGAGGGCGTCATCAGCCAGTTCGACGGCTACGGCGACCTCGCCGAACTCGACTGGCACCGCTACCGGCAGGAGTACGGCGACATCCGCCGGCTCGACCGGATCCTGGAGGCCGAGGACGACACCGTCAACCGCTACCAGGCCTCCAAACAGGCCGACGTCCTGATGCTCGGCTACCTCTTCGCACCCGAGGAACTGCAGGGCCTGTTCGCGCGGTTGGGGCTGTGGCTGGACGAGGAGACCTGGCAGCGCACCGTCGACTACTACCTCCACCGCACCAGCCACGGCTCCACCCTCAGCGGCCTGGTGCACGGCTGGATCCTCACCCGGGCCCGGCGCGCCGAGGCCTGGCAGTTCGTGCAGGAGGCCCTGCGCGGCGACATCGCCGACGTGCAGGGCGGCACCACCGGCGAGGGCATCCACCTCGGCGCCATGGCCGGCACCCTCGACCTCGTCCAGCGCGGCCTGACCGGCCTGGAGACCCGAGAAGGCGCCCTGTGGCTGGACCCGGTCCCGCTGCCGGAGCTGTCCTCGTACGGCCTCTCCCTGCGCTACCAGGGCAACTGGGGCGTCCGCCTGCGCCTGCGCCACGGCCGCCTGGAGATCACCGTACCGTCGTCCGACGAGACCCCCATCGACGTACGCCTGCCGGGCCGGGCCGTACGGCTGGAGCCGGGGGAGACGGGGCGACTGCTGCTGCCGGAGTGAGCGGCCACCGCCATCCGGCCCGACCCCGCCGCGCGCGACCCGTCCGAGGAGTGGCATCGTCGGAACCGGCGGTCCGAGCAGAGCAGCGATCACCGCACCGATCAGGAAGTTGACGCATGACCGACACACGCACCGTGACTGTCCTGGGCACCGGCATCATGGGCGCCGCGATGGCCCGCAACCTCGCCAGGGCCGGACTCGGCGTCCGCGCCTGGAACCGCAGCCGCGACAAGGCCGAACCGCTCGCCGCCGACGGCGCGCACATCGCCGGCACCCCGGCTGAGGCCGTCGAGGGCGCCGACGTCGTCCTCACCATGCTGTACGACGGGGCCGCCGTCCTGGACGTCATGCGCCAGGCCGCGCCCGCCCTGCGGCCCGGCACCGCCTGGGCGCAGTCGACGACCGCCGGCCTGGACTCCGTCGCCGAACTGGCCGCCTTCGCCGAGGAACACGGCCTGGTCTTCTACGACGCTCCCGTGCTCGGCACCCGCCAGCCCGCCGAGGCCGGGCAGCTGCTCGTGCTCGCCGCCGGTCCGAGCCGCGGCCGGGAAGCGGTCACGCCTGTCTTCGACGCGGTCGGCACCCGCACGGTGTGGACCGGCGAGGACGGCGCCGCCGGCACCGCGACCCGGCTGAAACTGGTCGCCAACAGCTGGGTCCTCGCCGCCACCAACGCGGCCGGCGAGGCCCTCGCCCTGGCGCAGGCGCTCGGCGTGGACCCGCAGAACTTCTTCGACGCGATCGCCGGGGGCCCGCTCGACATGGGCTACCTGCGCGTCAAGAGCGGGCTCATCCTCGACGACCGGCTGTCCCCGCCCCAGTTCGCGGTGGCCACGGCCGCGAAGGACGCGCGACTGATCGTCGAGGCGGGTGAGCGGCACGGCGTACGGCTCGATGTCGCCGCCGCGGGCGCGCAGCGGCTGGCCCGCGCCGCCGCGCAGGGCCACGGCGACGAGGACATGGCCGCCGCGTACTTCGCCAGCTTCGACGAAAGGCCCGAGACGCCCGAGGTGCCCGAGGCACCTGAAACGCCCTCCGCCTGACCCCCGTTCACCTGCGCCCCAGGAGGAAACCACATGTCCAGGACCCCGCTGCCGCCCGAGGTCGACGCACTGCTGGCCCGTCCCAACCCCTGCGTGATGGCCACCCTGCGCTCCGACGGCACGCCTGTCTCCACGCCCACCTGGTACCTGTGGGAGAACGGGCAGGTGCTGATCAGCCTGGACGAGGGCCGGGTCCGGCTGAAGCACCTGCGGCGCGACCCGCGCGTCACTCTCACCGTCATGGACAAGGACGACTGGTACACCCACGTCACCCTCGTCGGACGCGTCACCAAGATGTACGACGACGAGCAACTGGCCGACATCGACCGGCTCGCCCGGCACTACATCGGCAACCCCTACCCGGACCGGGTGCGCGCCCGGGTCAGCGCCTGGATCGAGGTCGAGCGCTGGCACGGCTGGGGCGCCCTGAAGGACAGCGCTCAGGCCTCCACCTGAGCCGGGGCTGACGTAGGCTCCGAGGCATGCGGATCTCCGTTTCCTCGGACATGGACGAACCCGTCGCCCGCCTGCTCGTCACGGAACTGCGCGATCGCGGCCACGAGGTGCTCACCCACGGCGCGCTGCGCGCCGGTGACGACCCGCAGTGGGCGGCGTGCTCGTCGGCGGCCGCGCGGGACGTGGCCGACGGGACGTCGGCGATGGCGGTGGTGTGCTGCTGGACCGGCACCGGTGCGTCGATCGCCGCGAACAAGGTGCCGGGCGTACGGGCGGCCCTGTGCACCGACGCCTATACGGCCGACGGCGCCCGCCGCTGGAACGACGCCAACGTGCTGGCGCTGAGCCTGCGGCTGACCTCCGAGCCGGTCCTGAAAGAGATCCTCGACGCCTGGTTCGCCGGGGAGGCCAGCGAGGACGCCGAGGACCGGGGGAACGTGGCCCGCATCGAACAGCTGGACGACGGTCGGGCCATGCCCTGAGGCTTCCCACCTCTACGTACGGTCCCCCTTCGGCTTCCCCCGCTGGTCCGGTGTCCCGTGCGGCGGCGGGCTGGAGGGCTCCGGCGATGTCGCGGGCGACACCGGGGAGCCGGCCCGGCCCGCTGGGCCCTGCTCGGGGCGCAGCGCCGACGGGTCGCCGGACGTCGGCTCCGCGCCCGCCTTCAGCTGCTCCAGCCGCGTGGTGAGCAGCTCGGTCACCGGCACCCGGTCGGCGTGCGTCCGCTCGTACGCGAGGAGCTCCTCGACCTCCTCGGTGGTCAGCGACCGCACACGGGCCTCCAGACCGCCGATCGGCAGATGGTCGTAGTCGGGCAGTGGCAGGGCGCTGCGGCCGGCGTCGGCCATGATCTTCCCTTCCCTCTGTCTGTTGCTCTGCGTCCGTGCTGCCGGGGCGGCGCTCAGTGCGCGCCGAGCCCGCCGCCGCCGAACGAACCGGTGGTGCCCTTGCCCCAGCGGGGCCGGTCCTTCGACGCGCTCGGCCGGGTCCGCATGTTGGTCAGCTCGTACGGCGTGAGCGGGCGACCGCCCTTGGGGATCACGGGCACGTCGTCCGGCTCCCGGTTCTCGCGGATCTCGTGCACCGCGCCCTCCGGCGGCAGGTGCGGCTGCTCCTCCGGGCGCGGGCGCGGAGGTTCACCGAGCTTGACGCGGTTGCCGAGCCAGAAGCCCCCCCACAGCACGACGAGAACGGCGACGGCGACCACGATCGGCACGAGCAGGAGCAGTCCGCTCGGCGCGGCCAGCTGCATGGATGCAGTGTTCATATCGGACGAATACCCCCTAAATCGACAGTGAACCGGGTCACTGGGACCGGGCGGCGCGGGTCTTGGAGCGGTTCGCCTTGCGAATCGAGTCGAGCAGCTCCGACTTCGACATCCGGGATCGGCCGTCGATGTCGAGCCGCTTGGCGACGTCGTAGAGATGCTGCTTCGAGGCGCTCTCATCGACGCCCTCGCCACTGCGCCCGCCCTGGCCGCGCGGCCTGGCCGACTGCGGGTCCGAGGGGCCCTTGCGGCCGCCCTCCTTGCGCTCCCAGTGGTCGCCGACCTTCTCGTGCGTGTGCTTCAGCGCGCCGTAGGCCACGCGGTGGGCCCGCTCGCCCTCGCCGTACTGCTCGACCGCCGAGTCGTGCGCCTTGATCCAGGTGCGCTGGGCCTCCCGGGAGGAGCGCTCCAGGGTCGAGGGGAGCTCCTCTCGTCCGGGCATCCGATCCACCTCCCTTGTCCTTGTTCGTCGGGATCCGGGTGCCCGCGAGCGACGGCGGAAAACAGGCCGTACCCTTCGCCCCTCGGGGGTTTGGCGGGGGCGGCCATGGCTACCCGCGCGGTGTGACTTCGACGACTTCGCAGCAGGACGTCTTCCGGTTCCTGGAAGATCGCTTCGCCTGCGCGCAGGCGTGCACGGAGTGTGCGCGGGCGTGCGCGCTGCGCGCGAGCCTGGTGGATCCGGACGGAACCGAGGAGCAGGAGCTGCTGCGCCGCAAAGGCATCATGTGCGCGGAGGTCTGCGACGCGACCTGCCGGATGCTGTCCGAGCAGACCCTCGCCGACGAGGAGGCCCTACGGGTCCAACTGGAGTGGTGCCGCACCGTCTGCCTGGACTCCGCCCACACCTTCGACGCCCACCCCACTGCCGAGGACGCCGCAGCAGCATGCCGCGCCTCCGCCCGGGCCTGCACGGAATTCCTGGGAACACTGGGCTGAGCCCGGCTTCTTGGGCGCGCTGGGGCTTCGGGGGGTGCGGCGGACAGCGGGGCCTTCTGGGCGCGCTGGGCTACGCGGGGGTGTCGGGCGGCCGGGTCCTGCGGGCGTGCTGGGCGGACGGGCATTGCGGGCGTGCGGGACAGCCGAGGCCTACGGGCGCGCTGGGTAGACGGGGTTGGGCGGGGTGCCGAGCAACCGGGGCCCTGCGGGCGTGCTGGGCTTCGCGAGGGTGTCGGGCAGCCGGGTCCTGCGGGCGTGCTGGGCGGGCGGGTCTCGCGGATGTGCCGGACAGTGGGGCTCCGCGGGCGGCTGGGTAGACGGGGTTCCGCGGGGTGCCGGACAGCCGGGTCCTGCGGGTGTGCTGGGCGGGCGGGTCTTGCGGCGTGCCGGACGCTGGGGCCCCGGGGGCCTGGGTGGACGGGTCCCGTGGGTGTGCCGGGTGACCGGGCCCGTGGGCGTGCTGGGCTCCGCCGCTGGGGACTTCCCGTACCGTTGCCATTCCCAATTTCTGGAACACGTTCTACGGTGTGCGCCGTCAGGCACGACCGGCCCTGGGAGCCTGGAGGCGCTGTGCACCTCGAATACACGCCCGAGCAGCAGCGGCTGCGCGCCGAACTGCGTGCCTACTTCGCAGAGCTGGTGCCGGACGACGGCCATCTGCGGCATGCCGAGCCTGCCGCGCAGAAGCGGTTCTACCGCGACACCATCCGGCGGCTCGGTACCGACGGCTGGCTCGGCGTCGGCTGGCCCGAGGAGTACGGCGGGCGTGGGCTGACGGCGATGGAGCAGTTCATCTTTTTCGACGAGGCCGCCCAGGCGGGCGTACCGCTGCCGTTGATGGCGCTGAACACCGTCGGCCCGACGATCATGCAGTACGGCACCGAGGAGCAGAAGGCGTACTTCCTGCCCCGCATCCTCTCCGGCGAGATCGACTTCGCGATCGGCTACAGCGAGCCCGACGCGGGCACCGACCTGGCGTCCCTCAAGACCCGGGCGGTGCGCGAGGGCGACGAGTACGTCGTCAACGGTCACAAGATCTGGACCACCAACGGCGACACCGCCGACTGGGTGTGGCTCGCCGTGCGCACCGACCCCGACGCCCCGCCGCACCGGGGCATCACCATGCTGCTGGTGCCGACCACCGACCCCGGCTACTCCTGCACCGTCATCAACACCCTCGCCGGGCACGACACCACGGCCAGCTACTACGAGAACATCCGCGTCCCCGTCGCCCGCCGGGTCGGCGAGGAGAACCAGGGCTGGCGGCTGATCACCAACCAGCTCAACCACGAACGCGTCACCCTCGCCGCACACGGCACCATGGCGATCCGCGCCCTGCACGACGTCCGCCGCTGGGCGAGCCGCACCAAGCTCACCGACGGCCGCCGCGTCATCGACCTGCCCTGGGTCCGCCGCCGACTCGCCCAGACCCACACCCGCCTGGACGCCCTGAAGCTCCTCAACTGGCAGATGGTCAGCGCCGTCCAGCACGGCACGCTCACCCCGCAGGACGCCTCCGCCGTCAAGGTCTACGGCTCCGAGGCGCGCCGCGACGCCTACGCCTGGCTCATGGAAGTCGTGGGCGCGACAGGCGCGTTGCAGGAGGGCTCGGCCGGCGCGGTGCTCCACGGCGAACTGGAACGCGGCTACCGCTCCGCGGTGATCTTCACCTTCGGCGGCGGCAACAACGAGATCCAGCGCGAGATCATCTCGTGGATCGGCCTGGGCATGCCCCGGGTACGGCGTTAGCCTGCCCGCATGGCGGGTGATCCGGGGCTGTTCACTCCACGGTCCGTGACCTGGCAGCTGCACGGCGACCCGATGATGTGGATCGCCGGTATCCGCGCGCTCCACCTCCAGGCCCTGCACCCGCGCGCCGTGCGCGGCGTCCTGCAGAACTCCGACTTCCGGCGCGACGCCTGGGGCCGGCTGATGCGCACCGCCAACTTCGTCGGCACCACGACGTACGGCACCACCGAGGCCGCCGAGCGTGCGGGCGCCCGCGTCCGCAAGATCCACAGCATGCTGCGGGCCACCGACCCGGACACCGGCGAGGAGTACCGGATCGACGACCCCGACCTGCTGCTGTGGGTGCACTGCGCCGAGATCGACTCCTATCTGCACGTGCTGCGCCGCTCCGGCTACCCGCTCACCGACGCCCAGGCCGACCGCTACGTACGCGAACAGCGGACCAGCGCCCGCCTGGTAGGCCTCGACCCTGACGCCGTACCGGCCGACCGTGCCGAAATGGCCGCCTACTTCGAGAAGGTACGGCCCGAACTCGCCGCCGGACCCGAGGCCAGGGACGTCGACGCCTTCCTGCGCCGCCCGCCGACACCCCCGGCGCTGACGCCGTTGCGCGAGCTGCTGTGGAGCCGGGTCGCCGGGCTGGCGTACGCCTCCCTGCCGTCGTACGCCCACGCGTTGTACGGCCGTCCCGCCCCCGCACCCGACGTCGTCACCCGCCGCCTGCGCCGCACCGGCACCCTGCTGCGCGCCGTCCCGGCGCGGGTGCGGTGGCAGCTTCCGCCGAAGCACATCCTGCGCGCCATGGCCCGACTCGGCCCGGCCGCCCGCCCGGCGCCGTACAAACTCGAACCATAGGTCGCCATACTGGACGGGCGAGTACTCCAGTGCGGTTTCGTGATCTATCCGGTGGGTTCGTCGGCGGAGCGTCGTCGGTAGTGGCAGCGCCGGGCGGTTGCCTGGTGGCGTCTGCGCCAGGCGGACCAGTGCAGCAGTCTGGCGGTGGTCATGGCCGGCGGGGTGAGGACGGCGGCGAGCAGGTGGCGGATCTCCGGGACCGTCAAGGCGATCGGATCGCGGCTGCGGGCGGGCTGGTGTGGATCGGCGGTCCGGTCTAGTGCCGTGCTGGCTGCGAGGGCGGTCAGGAAGGCCAGGGCGAGCATGGCGAGGGTGATGTGCCGGTGTCATGAGGTCCAGTTGCGGACCTGGTAGTGGTCGAGTCCGACCTGGCTTTTGGCGGCCTGGAAGGACTCCTCGACGCTCCAGCGGACACCGGCGACGCGGACCAGCTCCGCAAGAGTGACCGTGGTGGGTGACCAGCACAGGTAGAAGGCGAGTTCACCGGTCGTGCGGTTGCGGCGGATCAGCAGGTGGCGGTGGTTGTCGCTGCCGATGTGGACCCAGGCCCAGTCGTAGTAGCGCGGGCCTTTCGCACCGGCTCCGGCGCTGTGCCGCTGCCAGGCGGTGGCGGGCAGTCGGGCGGCGACGGTGTCCGCGCGGACAGGGGTGCGGCCGTGGTTGATCCGCACCCCGCGTCGAGCAGGCGACGGCCATCACGTAGCCGGTGCCGCGCGCTTCCAGGGCTGCACGAAGCTGCGGGTCCTGCCCGTAGGCTTCGTCGCCGGTCACCCATCGTGCCTTCACCCCGGCCTCCTGCGCGGCGGCGATCATCTCCCAGGCCAGGCGGGGCTTGGTCTGGAACTGCACTTCGTCGGGTATCCCGGCAGCGTGGCGGCGCTCGGGATCGGAGCACCAGGACTGCTCGGGCAGGTAGAGCCGGCGGTCGACCAGCGCCCGCCCCGGGCTGGTGGCATAGGCGAGGAAGACGCCGACCTGCGAGTTCTCGATGCGCCCGGCGGTGCCGGTGTACTGGCGTTGCACTCCCGCCGAGGAGTGGCCCTTCTTCACAAAGCCGGTCTCGTCCACGATGAGGACACCACCGTCGGTGCCGAGGTGTTCGACGGCGTAGGCGCGCAGGTCGTCGCGGACGGCGTCGGCGTCCCAGCGGGCGGAGCGCAGCAGCCGCTGCATCGGCCCCGGCCGGGCCAGGCCGGTCTGTTCGGCCAGTTGCCAGCAGTTCTTCCGCTCTGCCTTCGACAGCAGCCCGAGCAGATAGGCGCGGGCACTCGCCCTCGGCTCAACTCGGCCGAAACGGCCCGCGATCCGGGCCATTACCTGCTCGAACATCTCCCGCCAGCGGGCGCCGTCTATGCTGTGACCTGCGGCCACCGCACGATCGTCATGAGTCCACACAACCCTTGATGATCACGCGGTGGCCGTTCCAGTTCTCACGCGGGTCCGACCCAAGATCGCGAAGTCACACTGGAGTACTAGAGGCTGGCCGAAGCCATCCGCAGCAGCGGGCTGGCGGAACCACTCCGCGCGCCCAGCAGGATGGCCTCCAACGCGGCTACGCCGTCACCCCTTCCAGCCCGAGGCCGGCCAGCGTAGCGTTCAGCGGCCCTGTCGTACCGACAAAAGAGGCGGCATCAGCCGCCTCGACGAGCTCTACAACGGCTGAATAGCGCCCCGGGACTAGAGCGGTGGATGATGCACCGCTGGCAGTAGCGCTCTGGCGTCGTCGTCCCACTGCCTCTCGCCCGTCGAGAGGCAGCCGACTTGAGGGACGGGACAGGCGAGCGTCGGCCCAACGGGACCGCCTCCCCAATAGTCGAGGACAGTGGGTGGGTGTTGGGGTGTCTCGTGAGACATCTATCAGCCTGGAGAACCGGGGCTCCGGTGCCCCAGTCGCCGCAGGTCCGCCGAGCGGGTGCCGGCGGGCTGGAAACTGGAGCGCCGACGGGTTCGTTCCGATGCTCCGTGCGGGAGTTATGGCTGTTCATGCAGGTCGGAGCCGTGGGTAGACGCTTCACTCGATCGTGTGAGTATCTGACGATTTCTCGCAGATTTCAGTAGTTCTCTCCGATCTTCCCGGCGAGCGGTTCGCCGGCTGAGCACGGAGGCGTGATCCATTGAAATGGAACCTGCGCTGGGCCGCGGCCAAGCGCGACATCTGGCGCCCGACCCAGTTGCAGGCGGCCTTTCGGGAGGTGGGGTTCACCCCGTCCCTGAGCAAGGTGGCTGTGCTGTGGTCGAACAAGCCGGTCACCGTCCGGCTGGAGGACCTGGACAAGATCTGCGCCGCCCTCCAGTGCACGGTCGCGGACCTGATGGAGGCCGAGCCGCTGGCGGCGGCCGAGGGACGCCCGGAGACCGAGCAGCGTGCCGTCGGCGAGAACGGGCCCGCACGCCCGATCCCCCGGCCGGGCAGCGGCGGAGCCCGGCGTCCGCTGCCGCCGAACTGACTGGTCGACCGTTGATCAGGGGATTCCGGCTGCTCGGGTCGTGCGAGACGTGCGCGAGCTGGGGAGCGGTGAACGGGAACGCCATGTGCCCTCGATGCGCGTGGGCGTGGATCCGCGTTTCCTCGGGCAGAGATGGCTGGAGCGAGGCTCCGTGCCGCCGATGCGCGTGGACCGTGCCGGTGACGCGGGCGGGTGTGTGCGCGCCTTGCCTGCTGGCTGTCCGCCTTGGGGAAGACAATCCCTGGGCCTGGGGCGAGCTCCGCGACGAGGCCCTCGTGCCGGGCCGGCCGCGTCAGCTCGTCCTGGACATCGAGGGGATCGCCCTGCCCGAGGCGAGGCCGGTCCGGATGCCCCAGGGCAGATCCGGGCGCCGCGCGGGCAGCCCCGCATGGTTACGGGACCGGCTTCCCCAGCCGGTCCGGGACGATCCCCGGATCTGCCCTGTTCAGGTTCCCGGGCAACTGGGGCTCTTCCCGACCCCGGCCCGTCGCTTCGCCCGCACCCACGCGGCCCGCATCGGTGACCGGAACATCCCCGGTTTCGAGGCCGTCGCCGAGCAGCTGCAGCAGCTGCAGCAGCTGGCTGACGAGCGCCGGGTACGCGCCCGGACCATGTGGATCTGGCGGCTCGAAGGCTTCGCCCGCCTGGCGCTGGCCGCCCGCGACCCCGACCAGGACCAGGTCGCCACCGAGTCCCTGAAAGACCTCCTCTACAACGGCCCGATCCTCGGGAAGGCCCTGGACCGTGCCGGTCTCCTCGCACCGCCCCCACCGCGCCGGCTGGCTCCGCCGCGCGGGACCGGGCCTCGCCGCGGACAGCGCGAACCTGAGCTGCGGGGACAGTGCACGCATTGCCTGGCCTGGGCGAACGACCGCCGGGTCCTATGTGTGCCGTGCACCAGCTGGTGCTACGAGATCCGCAAACGCGGCGGCAACGAAGCCGAGTGCGACCGCTGCCACCGCACCTTGATGCTCAGCGGCGGGATGTGCCGCATGTGCCGGATCGTCGTCGCCGAAACCGAGGTCGACACCGCCCAGATCGCGATGAAGAACGGCGACCAGCTATGGTTCGCCCGCCCCCACGCCGCCGGACTGGCCGTCGGACGCCTGCTGCCCGGCACCGCCGCGCTCCAAGGCCGCTTCGCCCTCAAACGCCGCCGCGCCCGCGCCCGGGCCAGGTCGGCACAGCGGCCGTCCGAGCACCTTTTCGACCCCGCCCAGCTGGAACTCTTCCCGGCCCCGCCCCGCAATTGGACCCGTCTGGACACCACCAGGCCGCCCACCCTCACCCCGGCGGCAGCCAACCTGGTCGCTGACTTCACCGCGTACATGCGCGGCCGTGGATGGAACACCGACTCCTTCAGCGGCAGCATCCGAACCTTGCGCATCGTGACCGGACACCTCGGTGCCGACCTTCCCATCCAGGAGAGCGACATCCGGGCCCTGGCCTCCATGAGCGCCAGCCTCCAAGGCGCGCGCGTCATCAACTACCTCCGCCTACGCGGCCTGCTCGACGCCCAACCCCCCCCAGCGATCCGTGCATCGCCCGCGCCCGGCACCGCGCCGCCGACATCAGCCACCCCACCTTCTCCGCAGCCGTGCACACCTTCATCGACGTACTCCTCGGCCAAGGCAGCACCCCCAGCCGGGCCCGCAGCCCCAAGACCGTCGAGAACTATGTGGCCGCCATCCTGCACATCCTCGAAGCATGGATCGCCGACGGGCACACCGATCCCCGCGAGATCACCAAGAAGCACATCGAGGACGCCCTGGACCCGCTCCGCGGCGACCAGGCCCGCCGGCTGCACACCGCGCTGCGCTCCTTCTTTAGAGCCCTCAAGCGCGAACGCCTCGTCTTCCGCGATCCCGCCCGCAGCATCTCCCTCACCAGCAACCGAACCGTGCCGGCCGCGCTGCCCTCCGACCGCATCTCCGGCCTCCTCGACCGCCTCGATGATCCCCGCGACCGCCTCATGGTCGCCCTCGTCGCCATCTACGCCCTCCTCCCCGGACAGCTCGTCCACCTCCGACGAACCGACCTCGACCGCAGCAAGGGCCGACTGCGCCTACGCCGTGCGGGACGCATGGACCACGTCATCTACCTCGACGCCTTCACCCTGCGCCTGGCCACAACGTGGGAACTCCATCGCCACCGTCGCTGGCCCGACAGCTCCAACCCCCATCTCTTCGTCACCCGCAACACCGCCGTCAACGACTCCGGCCCGCCCATCAGCGCCGGCGTGGTCCAGCAGCTCTTCCAACGAGTCGGCCTGCCAGCCGGCCGCCTACGCGTCGACCGAATCGTCGACGAGGCGCGCCACAGCGCCGACCCCGTCCGGCTGATGGAGCTCTTCGGCCTGTCCAACCTCTCCGCCACCCGCTACGTCCTATCGGCACACCCCGACGAGAGGAACGGCCCCATCGCCCCGTAGGCGCCTTAGCGGTAACCGAAGAACGCAGACATGCGGGACCCCACGTGGACTACGAGGCCGGCGTGGACAACCGCCTGCGGCGGGGCGCGGCGGTGCTCACCTCCGCCGCGCCCCTTCGTCTTCGAGCGCGTCGGCGGACGCGCGATGAGCAACGAGTGATGATCCACAGTTTCGTGAATTCACAGCTATCAAGTGTTGACCTGGTCGCATCGCCAGAGACGTGTCAGGCACGTAGGGCAAATCCTGACCTCCCACGACGCCACAGGCATGGGGAGGCAACAGGTCCTGGACCGAAACTGGACTGTCCATTGGCTTTGACCGTGAATGCTGACGTCGTTTGGCCGTGAAAGTTGACGGCGGTTCGTGGCCTCGGGCCGGCTGGATGTTGGTGAATTCTGACGGCAGTCCGGATGGTGTGGGGATGGCTTAGCGGGCGAGTTCGCGGCTGTGAGCGAGGCGGTAGGACTCGGTGCCGGTCTCGAGGATGTTGCCGCCGAAGGTGAGCCGGTCGACGATGGCGGCGCAGAGTCTGGGTTCGGTGAAGGTCTTGCCCCAGCCGGCGAAGGAGTCGTTGGAGGCGATGGCGACGGAGTTCTTCTCCTCGCGTTCGGTGAGGACCTGGAAGAGGAGTTCGGCGGCGCGGCGGTCGAGTTGCATGTAGCCGAGTTCGTCGATGCAGAGCAGGTCGACGCGGCCGTAGCGGGCGATGGTCTTGGTCAGGATCTTCTCGTCGGCGGCCTCGACCAGCTCGTTGGCCAGCTTCGATGCCAGGGTGTATTTCACCCGGAAACCTGCCATCGCGGCTTCGGTGCCGAGCGCGATGAGCAGGTGAGACTTGCCGGTGCCGGAGTCACCGATCAGGCAGAGCGGCAGGCCCTTCTTCACCCACTCGCAGGTGGCCAGCGAGCCGACGACGGCGGAGTCGATGTTCGGATTGGCATCGAAGTCGAACTCGCGCAGCGATTTCTCCCGGGGGAACTGGGCGGCCTTGATCCGGCGTTCGGAGCGGCGCCTGGCGCGGTCGTCGCACTCGGCCAGCAGCAGTTCGGCCAGGAACACCAGGTAGGACATCTGGTCGTTGCCGGCCTTGGCCGCCAGGTCGGGAAACTGGTTGCGGATCGTGGGCAGTCGCAGGACCCGGCATGCCTGGTCGACGGCGGCTTCGGCGGCTTGTTCACTCATCCGGCGGCGAGGGCTCATGGCGGCGGCTTCTTCCTGCTCGGCTTCTGGGTAGGTCTCGGGGCCGGCGCGCGCCCAGCGGCGGCCACGGCGGCTCGCCGGCTGGGAAGCAGCTGGTCGTAGATCGACACGTCAGGCATGGGGCGGGTGTCTTTGGGCAGTTGCGCCAGGCGCCGCTGGGTCAGCGAGGTGACGGTCGCTGCGACGGCCCGGTCTGCCTCGGTAGTGGCTCGGCGTCGTGGCTTGGCCGAGGTCGGTTCGTCGTTGTCGGCGATGCGGCGGGCTTCCAGCGCGGCCGCGTCCGCGGTGAGCGCTCCGACCTGGAGCGCGGCGGCCAGGCCGGCGACGACGTGGTCGTGCTGCATGTGCCGGTGCAGCAGCAGAACCTCGATCAGAGCGCGGGTGCCGGCGGTGTCGCCGTGGGCGTTGCAGACGGCTGTCCACCAGGCTTCGTGGATCGGGGTGAACTTGCCCGCGGCCCGGGCCTGTTCGAGGACCGTGGCGCCGGGCAGCGCGCCCGGTTTGCGCAGCAGCGCTTCGAGATAGTGATCGAGCTCGAGCCGTGATCCGCTCTTGGTCAGCAGCCGTTCGTGCTGGGCGATCTCGGTGCGGCCGTCGAACACCACGAGCTCGGAGGCGTGCAGCAAGACCCGGACCTGGCGACCGATGAACCGGGTCGGGACCGAGTAACGGTTGGTGCGGACGGTGATCTGGGAGAACCGGTCGACCCGTGGGGTGAACCAGCGGCCGGTCTCGAACGTCTCGACGGGCAACGGCTTCAACGACGGCCGTTCGACGGCGAACAGCTCGCCGATCGTGCGGGGACGGGTCCCGATCCGCCGGGCCTCGTCGGCCAGATCCCACTCGTCGATCAGCATGTTCAAGTGCGCCAGCGAGTCGATCTCGGGGACGGGAACGAAGTGGTTGCGGCGAAACCAGCCGATCTGGCCCTCGACGCCGCCTTTCTCGTGGGCGCCTTCGATTCCCGGCGTGCAGTAGAACGGCTCGATGCCGAACCTCCGTGGGTTCGCGAATTCTGAAGGGTCGTCGTGACGAACTCACGGGTTCAGGGGCGAAGTTTGCTTGGACTGAGACGGCGGTTCAGAGCTTGGTTCAGGCGTCGGCGATACCTGGAGAGGTCATTCGATAGCCGTAGAAGCCTGTCGTCGGGAGAGGGCCAGCCTGCGTCGCTCTCGGTCGATTTCTGTGATGACGACCGTGATCTTGTCGCCGACTTGGACCACCTCCTCCGGAGCCTCGACAGGTGTCCATGCGAGCTCTTGCAGATGGACCAGTCCCTCAATGTCCTTGGCGACCTGGACGAAGGCACCGAACGGGACCAGCTTGGTGACCTGTCCCTGCGGCGTCTGCCCCACCGTGGTGCTCTCGGCGAAGGTCTGGAATGGGTCAGGCTGTGTTGCTCGTAGGGACAGCCTGGCCTCTCCGTTCGTTGTGTCGAACTGGAGGAACTCGCACGAAACACGCTGTCCCACCTGAACGATGTCCGAAGCTGTCTCGAAGCGTCGCCAAGACAGTTCGGGCATCGTGATGAACCCGACGCCGGGGAAGACCGGGTGATCAGGGCCGTCGTCCAACGCCACGAACACGCCGAACCGTTCGATCGACGCGATCCTGCCCTCGAGCATTTCGCCGACGCGTTGAGACTTCAGAAATGCCCAGAGTTCGGCATTCTCCGTGGCAGCCATGGACAGCCAGGCTTGGCCCTGTTCCAGGTCGATGGCGGTCACCTCGGCGGTGATCCGCTGGCCGACCTCCACCGCTGCAGCCGGAAACTTGCACCACGACAGGTCCAACGGCCCCACGAACCCCAGCGGACGTTCCGTGAAACCGTCCAGGATCACTGACACCCCTCCTCGTCGAGATACCTCTGCCACGATCCCGCTGCAGCGGTCACCGACCTGAAACACAGCCAGAAACCTCCGGGAAGCCTCATCGCCCGACACTCCGCCCATGCAGTGCAGCGTCTCACGGGAAGCCGTCCATCAGCTCAGCTCATGGTGTCTCGTGCTCGGCAGCCGAGGGGGCGACGGCGGTTGTGTAGCGGAGGCTGGTCTTGGCGCCGAGCGAGAAGACGTGCGCGAGGTGGAGAGGATCCGCGCCGCTGGCGAGGGCCTCCTCCAGGATGCGGTCCTGCCGCAACCGGTCGAGGCCCACGGGCAGCGGCTGGACCAACTTGTCCAGCCAGAACGTGCCGACTGCCGTCGTGGTGGTGGCCGTGTTCCGGCTGACCAGCAGGTGGGGATTGGTGCTGTTCGGCCAGCGGCTGCGTCGGTAGTCGAGGTAGTCGGTGATCGCCTCGGCGGTGTACTCGTCCAGGGGACGGTTGAGGCTTTCGAGCTCCAGACGGCACCCGGCCAAGTCCACTTGGTCCAGCAGCAGCGTGCGGATCTGGTGAGCCGCCAGCGCATGGATCCCGGACAGCGCGACGACCACCCGCAGGGCCGGATCCTGCTGGGCAGCCTGAGCGACCTCCGCCACCTCCTCCGCGGTGAGTGGGGAAGGAATCGTCGTGGTGAGCCTGCCGCCCTTGATGCCGCGCATCGGGTTGCTGAAGATCAGCCGCTCGGCCTTGAGCGCCCCGAACAGCGATCTCAGGGCACTGGCCTCGTAGGCCCGGTAAGGCCGGTTGGTCAGCCACGTGGCGAGGTCATCTCGCGTCACCTGACGCAGAGTTGTGTACTTTCCGCCGTACTCGGTGAGGAACGGCAAGACGAGCCTGAGCAGGGTGCCGATCGTGGACCGGGCTCGTGGCCTGCGGCGGGAGGTTCCGTCCCGCAGGAGCCCGATCCACGTGTCCAGCTCCGCCCGGATGTCCGGGGCCAGGAAGGCGAAGTGCTTGTGGTACCACCGGTCGAGCGAGTCGGGCCGGTCGTCGAGGAAGACCTCCAGACCTTCGAACACCTTCAGGACGTGGTTGGCGGGCACCGCGGTGTGGGTGAGCTGGGCGATGGTCGAGGCTCTGATCCGTTCGCCCGGTCTTTGGACTGCGCAGAGGATGCGGATGCCGCGTCCCATCGAGCCGACGGTGCGAGGCGGCCAGCCCCGCAGTTCCGCGATCCGTGCAGCGCGGCTACTCAAGAAGGCGGCCAACTCCGGGTCCAGCAGCGGCTGTTTGCTGCTGACACCACACAGGTTGCGGGGCATGTCGAACAGCGTCAGCTCCGTCCAGCGGGGCGGGACAGAGCGCAAACTCACCCGGGTCGGCTCCGGCGGGACCGGCCGGGGAGGAGGGCCGCCGCGAGGCCGCAGGGTGCCGATGATGAACAACTGGTGCCCGGTGTGGGCGGCCACCGTCAGGTCGACGCACGTCTTGTTGTCCGGGCCGGCGATAAGGCCGGCCTGGCGGCGGCAGAGCCGACAGACGCCGTCGATCGCCGCGACATCACGCTGACAGATGTCGCAGTAGCGGCTCGTTGCTTTCGCGACGAAGCCCCAGCATGCCTTGCAGCGCGGACGGTCGAACCAGCCCCACCCCAGGCAGTCACGGCAACTGCGAGTGGCCCACGGCCGTGAGCGTCGAACCGGCCGACTCATAGCGGCGGTCCCGAGCGGCCGGGCCGCCGCTAATGACTGATCGGGGTGCCGCCGACGACCTGCCTCTCCGCCTCCGCCGCCGGGGAGGTCTGACGGTCAGCCCGCTTCTCCGGAACCAGAAGGTCAGCGGGCGTGCAGTCCAGCACTTCGCAGATGATGTCGAGGTCATTGAGGCGGACGGTCAGCGGTCGACCGGACCACAGGTGAGACATCTTGCCTGCGGAGATCACCAGTCCGGCGTCCGCGAACATCCGTTGCAGTTCAGACGCTTTCCAGATGTCACGCTGGGCGGCGACCATCCGCAGGTTCCACTTCATCAGCGGGTCCCTCCGAATCGAGCCGCGGCCCGCTGGCCCGCGCGGATCCAAGCGTCTTCGACGTGGGATTTCTCGACGTGCACGTAGATCATGGTCGTGTTGAGCCATTCATGTCCGAGGATCTCTTGGATGGCAACGACGTCCATGCCGTTGCGGTAAAGGTCTGAGGCCGCGAAGTGCCGCAACACGTGTGGGGTGAGCTGGCCGGCCTGGTGCGGCAGATGTCGGGCGACCGCCTCGGACAGCCCGGTCCGCAAGGCGTCGTCGGTCACCGGCCGGCTGGAGCCGTCGCCGTATCGGCGCTCGGAGGGAAACAGCGGGGCCCGCAGGTCGTTGACCTTGTCGTCGAACTCCCAGCGAGGCCCGGTGACCCACCATTCCAGCAGGTCACGTGATCCGTTGATCAGCGGGACGAGCCGTTCCTTCTTGCCGCGGCCCTGGCTGCCCTTGCCCTTCAGCAAGACCTTGCCGAAGCGGCCCAGGTCCCAGCGGACATCCCCGATCCGCAACAGGCACAACTCCGAGATCCGCGGCCCGATCAGGCTGGTCAGCCGTGAGGCGGTGTAGTTCCTGGCAGCCGGAGCGTACTTGCGAGCCTCCTCCATGTCACACCGCCAGCCGCCGAAAAGGGCGGCATCTCGCCTTCCGGCGGCGGGATCCGCAGCCTCGCCGAGGTGCCGCCGCGGGGCCGGTTGACTTCATCCAGCGGGGACTCGACGACGAAGCCTGTCGCATCGTGGATGGCGGCCTTGTGCCGCAGTTCGAGGAACTCGAAGAACACCGCGAAGGCCGCGGCCTGGCGGACCTTGGTGCCCGCGGCCGAGTCGCGGCGATGCCGGCCGAAGTACCGGTCCAGGTCCTGGGGCTCCATTTCCCACAACGGTCGGCCGAACCACTCACGCAGAGCCATCACGGGCCCGACGTCGCCGCGGATGGTGTCGTCGAGGACACCGGCCGAAGCACGGGCAAGGACGAACTCAGCCAGCAGGTCCTGCTCGAAGGCGGCGATCTCCTCGGAAGTCTCCAGCCGAAGCTCCGACCGCAGATCGCGCACGACGGCCAGGGCCATGCCGTTCCTCCCGTTCAGCTATCCGGCGACTTCGCCATGACAGCCGAGAAGGCTTCGGAATTTCCGAGGAATCAGCATGGAATCACCCGATCGTGTCCAAGCCGGGGAACCCCGAGATCAGGCAGCCGCCGAGGCCACTGGCACGGTCGGGAGGCGGCGGGAACTCACGGGAACATGGACATAGTGGGACCGAAACGCGGTCCACCGGTCGGTCTCGACCCGGCGCCGCGTGAAGCCGAGCACCGACGCGACCGCGGCCTTCAGGTTGTCATACCGGATCTTGCCGAACGGCACGCCGCCCAGCACTCTGAAAGCGTGCTCGTGGCCCTCGAAGAACGCCTCCTGACCGCCGGAGGCGAACACCCGGTGCACCGCCTTCCCGGATAACGACAACCGCAGGCAGAACAAATGGCACTTCACCAGCTCGCCCCGCAAACGGACCGCGACCTCGCCGAAGTCGACCTCGGCTTCGGCGCCGGCCAGGTGCGACTGCTCGATGAACACCTGCGCCGGGCCACGGCCGGCCTCGACCCGAATCTCCGGCTTCCGCTTGGCGACGTAGGCGCGCACGACCTGGTAGGACACGTCGTCCATCGCGTGCTCGTTGATCAACCGGCGATAGATCCGGACCACCGTGTGACGCTGCTTCCTCGGCGCATCCAGATCAGCCAGCAGCATCTGGTCGATCACCGGCTTGAACGGATCCAGCTTGGAACGGCGAGGCGCGTACGGTTCCCGAGGTTGCGGCCACGCCGAACTCAGCGCCTTCTGAACAGTCCGCCAGCCCACCCGGTACTTGCGCTCCAGCGCCTGGTTCGACATGCTCTCGCGAGCGTCACGCCGCAGCGCGGCATACAACTCGACCTTCGACTGACCAGGCGGCATCGGCGGTGCTCCTTCACTGAGCACATTCACCTTGCCACCGCAACCCCGCGAGTGACACTACTTCTCACGAACAACTTCCCAGCTAACCAGCCGGTGACATCCACTCAGACGGACAACTGACAACCCACAAACACCGTCAGAGCCATCCTTGCGAAAACCATTGGTGCCCGGCTTGCTCCGCTGATGGACTGACGTCCTACCGTGAGTCTGCCGCGTGACGGAGGTAGTGGTTGTGACAGGTTATGAGGTGCTTGCCGAGGTGTATGAATGGCTCATCTCGGATGCAAAGTTGCCTCCAGCCGAGTTCGCTGCGTCGTTCGACGACGTCCTCAATCTCCTGCCGTCGAACGCTCACGTCCTCGACTGTTCGTGCGGAACCGGACAGTTGGCGGTTGGCCTTGCCGGTCGTGGCATGCAGGTTGTCGCAACTGACGCCAGCGAGGCGATGGTTCGTCGGACTGCAGAGTTGTCTGAGGAGTTCGGGGCATCCGTCCGGGCCGTACGGGCGAACTGGGAAGAGTTGCCCGACCATTTCCAGGACAACACGTTCGACATGGTGTTCTGCGTTGGCAACTCGCTTCACCATGCCGCGGGCGCGACAGGCAGGGGTGCTGCTCTGGAGTCGATGTCACGGCTTCTGCGTCCCGGCGGGCGCTTGGTACTCACATCCCGCACTTGGGAACTCGTGAGGGCCAGAGGTTCCCGGCTGGAGATCAGTGACCGACTCGTCCGCCGGAACGGTCGCGATGCCGTCGTGGTCTACCGCTGGGAGATTGCACGGCATTGGGAGGAGGAGCACCACATCGAGATTGCGATCGCGCAAGTTGATGCGACCGGGTTGGTTCTTGTCCGCTCGGAACTGCTGTCCTGCTGGCCCTACCGGTACGAGGAACTCGAAGTCGAGCTGCACCGGGTCGGACTCCAGACGGAACTGAGCACGTTCGATCTTGAGGCCGAGAACTACATGGTGGTCGCGAGCAAGGTATAAACACCGGACTCTCAGTCCCTGGCCGGACCGCGCGGTTGCTCGCAGGACGCTTGCGCCCTCTCATCGGTGCGGGTTCAAGTGGTCAACGCAACGCCTCGGACGAGGAGTGCTCGTCGATCAGACGGCGGTAGATCCGGGGTGACGGTGTGGCGCTGTTTCCTGGTCGCGTCCAGATCAATGAGCAGGATCTCGTCGATCAGCAGCGTGAACGGATCCAGCTTCGACGGCCGCGCCGAAGCGGTTGTCGTGCGTGGCTGCGGCCAAGCCGAGGTCAGGGCCTTGTTGACCGTGCTCCAGGTGACGCCGTACTTGCACTGCAACGCCCGGTTCGACATGCCATCGCGGGAGTCGCGCCGCAGCGCGGCGTACAACTCGACCTTCGACTGGCCAGGCGGCATCGGGGGTGCTCCTTTACTGAGCACATCCAGCTTGACACCGCAACCCCGATGGTGACGTCAGAATTCGCGAACATCTTTCTGGGCCATCACCTGGTGCCGTCAGCTTTCACGAACAACTGACGTCACCAACTACCGACAGAACCAGTCCATGGTCGCGGTTGAACTGCTGGTAGTGCTCGGGCTGTTCGCGGTGGTGGTAGTACGGGGTGCGGAACGTGGCGCCGGCGCCCTGATAGGCGCGGCCCGCGAGAACGAGGATCTGCCGGGTCAGGCAAGCCTGGACGATGCCGTGGGCCCGGGCCGCGGTCAGGTCGTGGGTGCGGCCCGGCGTCGCGCGGGAGAACCACAGTGGCGTGCCGTCCGGGCGGGCGATGACCTGCACGTTCATCCCGTTCCGGCGGTGTTTCATCGAGTAGTACGGCTCGTCCGCGCGGAACCGGTCGATGGGGATCAGGGTGCCGTCAACGATGACGTGGTCGCCCTCACCGAGGCCGGTGAGCGCTTCATGGAGGCCGGGCGCCCAGGAAGCCAGAACGTCCAGGGCCTCGTTGACGTATCGCCAGGCGGTGGTCTGGGATATCCCGAAACCGGCTCCGAGCTGCGAGAACGTCTCGTTCTTGCGTGCGCAGATGGACCAGCGTGAGCAACGCCTGCTGGAAACAGCCGAGCTTGCGCCACCGGATGTTACGGGCCTGGCGATGCTCGTACAGCAGCCAGGCAACATGCTCAACGAGCTCATACGGGACATCGAGCATGGCAGGATACGGAACCACAGGGTCCCTTCGGTCGCCGGTGTGCTGAGTGGAATCACCACGCCAACGACGAGGGGCCCTGCCTCGTCACCACGCCCGCTGACCAGCCATTTCACCCTCCAGCACAGGATGAAAGAGGTTCAGTGAGACGCCCAGCAGGGCAGCCCGAGGGCCGGAGAGACAGTAGAGCGCGGCCTGGAGGCTTCCGGTGGCCACGGAGTGGCCGTCGGCCCGGGAGTGTGGGGTGCGGACGGCTACAGCGGCGGCGATAGGGCTCTTCCGCTACGCCAGCAACCCCAGCAGGGCGGCCCAGGCCAGGGCTTCACCGGTCCTTCCCACCTGTGGTCGGCACCGGCACCTTACGGAAGCACGGATCGGCGATCCGGCCGGTGTCCGCCGGACCCAGGTTCACCAGGGCGGGGGACGGGAGAGGACAGGGCAGGCACTAGGCCACCTCCTGATCATCGGGCTTAGACGCCCAAATGATCACGCAGCCGGTGCCTGCCCTGTTATGTGCCTCAACCGATCACAACCCGACCAGCCGCACAGCCCCGGAACCACCCTGGTCAGGCGGTACTCGAAATGTCGCTGAGCACCGGTCGCCGGGGCGCCGCTTGAGTCATGGGTTCCGGACTGCTGTTCGCCCGGATGACTCCATGTGAGGCGGCGTCGCGCGTACCTTTACGCGGGCGCGGGCAGGGTGTCGAAGACGGACTCCACTCGACGTGCCAGATCAAGGAGCTTCCTGTCATGACCATGTGCGCCGTCGATTTCGAGCCCGATGGGCAGGCCCTGTCCGGTCAGACCAATGGGGATGCTGATGCCCGGCAGGCCGGCTCCACTGGCGGGAACGGTGTTCTTCGCGAGAAACAGGTCACGGACCTCTTCGCCCGCGACTGTGAACATCGACCGCTGCTCGATCAGCGGTGCGGGGCTGGGCGTCGTCGGGAAGAGCAGCGCATCGAAGCCGCTGCGCGTGAATACCTTACCGAGTCGGCGCTGGAGTTCCGGGCGATCGACGGACAGTGTCGCCTCGTAGGCCTCCTGCGAAATATAGCCCTGTCCGCTCGGCAGGACGAGATGATCCCACGCTCCCTTGAGTTCCGGCTTGAGATCGTGGTAAATCTCATCGAAAGAAACGGGGAAGTTGTTCTGGCAAAGGAAATCTGTCACCGCTTCCATCGTCTCACGGAAGAACAGGTTCCATGCTATCCGATCCGTTAGCGTGGAATAATCCTCGCCGAGGTCGATCTCGACAACTTCGGCACCAGCGTCCTGCAGGCGCAGGAGCGCACTCTGGAAATGCTTTTCGATGTCAGGATCGATCAGCTCCATGTGCTGCCTGGGAGCGTAAGCGAACCTCGCCCCCTGCAGATCGGAACGATCAGAAAGGGGAGCGGCTACATCATTCGTGACGACCTGGTCGATCAGCGCGGCGTCATCCACGCTGCGCGCCAGGATCCCTGCCGTGTCGAGCGTGTGCGAAACCGGCGCGATGCCACGACTCGGCCACCGTCCCGTGGTCGGCTTGAAGCCCACCACGCCAGACAGTGACGCGGGCACTCTGATGGAGCCGACCGTGTCGCCGCCCAGTGCCGCAGGCACGATGCGGGCCGCGACAGACGCTCCGGCGCCGCTCGAAGACCCTCCCGGCACGTGTGCGCGGCCGTAGGGATTCTTCACCTGCCCATAGCGGCTGTTGTTTCCAGTCAGCCCCCAGGACATCTCAACGAGATTGTTCTTGCCGAAGACGATACCACCGGCATTTTTGACTGCGCCGACAACATCGGCGTCTCCGGCTGGCGTGAAACCTTCCAGGGTTTTTACGCCGAGCGTTGTGGGGAGATCACGCGTTGAGTAACTGTCCTTCACTCCGATGGGGACGCCAAGGAAAGGAGCGCTGGAACCCGCCGCGCGCGCCTTGTCCGCTTCTCTGGCCGCGGACAGCACGGCGGATTCATCTATCGTAATGAAGGAATTCAGATCGGAATATTGCCGCGCACGCCGCAGAAGTGCGGCCGAGTACGCCTCGGACGTAATGTCGCCGTCACGAATTGCGGCGGCTGCGGCCGCTACACCGAGTTCGGTCAGTTCATTGTCTCCCGCCGGCACCGCGCCGACGGAGGCTTCCTTGTCCTGCATGGATTACCTCTCTTAGATCCGGCCTGTTCCCGCACGGCCGCGGCAGTGGCCTCCTGATCAACCTGACCGGCCCGGTCAACAGCCGAGCCGCCGTACGCGATCCGATCGCAAGGGCAGCCGCCAACAGAATCGCCAGACGAGCCGGCGTTCAGGTAGTGCGCGAAACCCTCACAAGTAAAGTGATCGCTGTACTTCGTCGAACGTAGCACGCCCCGCGGGGGAAGTAAAGCGATCGGTATACTTGCGGCATGGCAACGAGTAAAACAACGGCCGGTACCCCTCGAGGCGGGCGCGGGGCGCGGGAGCGCATCCTGCGCGCCGCGGTCGAACTGTTCGCGCGCGACGGCATACACGTCACCGGTATCGCGAAGCTGACAGACGTGGCGCACGTGTCGACTCGCACGTTCTACCAGCACTTCCCTAGCAAGGAGGCATTGGTCAGCGCCTACTTGCAACGTGTCGAGTCGGACTCGGAGGGGCCCGTGCACCTCGAGACCGTTCTGGAGCGCAGCGACCTCAGCGCGCGCGAGCGTCTCTTGGCACTGTTCGCCGACTCGCCGCCAGCAAAGGTCGTACGCGGCTGTCCACTGCACAACGCCACCGTCGAAGCGGCCGGGACGATGCCCGAGGCCGCAGCACTGGTCGAGCGTCACAAAAGAGAGTTCACCGAGCGTCTGATCAAAACCGCCGCCGAGGCAGGCGCGCACCAGCCCGAAACCCTCGGACGGCAGCTCGCCTTGCTGTTCGAGGGCGCCCGAGCCCTCTCCACCTCGCTCAACGACACGCTTCCGTACCAGGATGCCCGGGAACTTGCCGAAATGTTGATCGGCCAGGCGACCAGGGCGGTTCCAAGTTCCCGATAGGAGCGGGCTGGCGGTGATGCCCCAGATCCAGAGGCGTGTTCGGATGCGTCCCGGATCGCTCGGCATCCCTGACATGGCAGCTGGAGTCCTCGTTCCGGTCCGCGCATGTATCCGCCCGGGTCGGCGGGCTGGCCTCGTGGGTATGGCGACTTGTGAAGTCGTAGACCGTCTCCCGTGTCTGCACTCGGCGCTCTCCTGTCAGCGCCGTTGGGTGCGCAAGGCGAGCCGCGCTTGAGGGAAGCGATCCCGCTCAGCTTCGCCGCGACAGCCATGGTCTTGATCGAGCGGGCTCCCGCCGCCCGTGCCCACTCCCGGAGACAGCGTGCACTACGGGCACCTGTTCCAGGGCGGGGCCTTGACTATGCCAACACGGTCGGCTGATTTCCTCGATCACCGCGATGTAGTTGCTTTCTTCTACCGCATCGGACGGCGCACCTGGCCCTTGACGCTGTGCAGGGCGTCGAAGGCGACCACGGCGCCGGCCAAATCGAGGATCCCAGCAGCGGGCGGAAGGCGGCCGTCTCGCTGGGTCTTGGCAACCACCAACGGTCTCGATCGCGGAGATGTCGAAGTTCAGCTTCACCTTGTCGCTGATCATCACGCCGCCGGCCTCCAGGACCGCGTTGCAGGTCAGGCCCCCCTCGGAGCGCAGGATCTCGGCCGAGCCCTCGAAGCCGACGCGCTCGTTGCCGTAAGGGTCCGCGGCCGTGCCGTTGAGCTCCAGGTCGATCGAGAGCGGCTTCGTCACGTTGTTAATTGTGAGGTCGCCGATCACGCGGTACTTGCGGAAGCTCATCAGCGGGAACTCCTCGGCGTCGAAGGTGGTCGCCACTGCGCGAGGCTGGTGAAGTAGATCGAGTAGCCGGCCCGGCAGGCGGCGACCGCGAGGGCAACGGCGATGTGCGTTTTGCCGACACCGGGTGGGCCGAGCAGGGCGGCGTTCGCCTTGGCCTCCACGAAGGGCAGGGTGGCCAGGTCCTTGACCTTGCGCGGGTCGAGGTCGGGCTGAAAGGCGAAGTCGTACTCGTCCAACGTCTTGTGGTGCGGCAGCCTCGACAGCCGCAGGCCCTGCCGGAAGCGGCGGTCGTCGCGGATGGCGAGTTCCTCGGACAGCACCAGGTCAAGGAAGTCGAGGTAGCCCATCTTCCCTTCGTCGGCCCGCCGGATGTACTCGTTGATGGATTCGGTCAGGTGGGGCAGGCCGAGCTTGCCGGCCGTGCTGCGGATGCGGGTGCTGACCAGCTCGCTCAAGACGTTTTCCTCGTGCTCGGGTGGGTGGTGAAGGGGCGGGTGCCGGTCAGTTCGTCATAGACCGACAGCGGACGGCGGCTGACCTCGACCCGGGTGGCCGCGGCTCGGTTCAGCAGGGCCTGCAAGGGTCCGGCCTCCTCGCCCAGTGGCCGTTCGTGACGGGGCCGGGGCGGGACGTCACCAGTGGTGGTCCTGCGACCTTTGCCGGTGGGCAGGCCGTCCCAGTGCGTCTCCTCGACGACGCGGACACCGCGGCCGACGGCCCGCTGGTGCATGGCCAGCAGCGTCTCGCCACCGGCATCCGCGACGGTCGAGTGCAGCATGACCTGCGACTTCGTGGCCCGGACCTCGATCAGTTGGCGGGGACGGACCTTGCGGGCGGGCACCGAGTAGAGGTTGCCGCCGAAGGCGACCAGGCAGTCCTTGCCGACCGGCCGCAGGTGCCGTTCGGCCACCAGATACGGAGTCGGCGGCAGCGGCCTGAGAGCCGCGTGGTCGCGGGCCGCACGCTCGCCGATGACTTCCCGGTGAGTCTTGTGGATCTGGGCCCGACGCTGCGGCACCCAGGCGGCGAAGGCCGCATCCATCTCCTCGGTGGAGGAGAAGGCCCGTCCGGACAGAACGTGGTCGCGGACGATGAGGACCTGGCGTTCGACGCGGCCTTTGCCGGTGGGCCGGTAGGCGGCCAGGACGTCGATGTCGAAGTCGTAGTGGCCGGCGAAGCCGACCGCTTCCGGGTGCAGCGGGACCGCCTCGCCGGGGGCGACGTGGCGGCGGACGACGGTCTTGGTGCGGTCGTAGACGATCGTCATCGGGACCCCGCCGAAGTGGGCAAAAGCCCGGCGGTGGCAGTCGAAGAAGGTCTGCAGGTCCTGGCTGGTGGTGAAGCAGCAGAACGGGTCCCGGGAGTACGACAGCGTCATGTGGAAGGAGTAGACCTTCGCAATGCCCATGTGGGCGAGGATTTTGCCCTCGTCGCCCCAGTCCACCTGGGCCTGGGCCCCGGGGATCACCTCGAACCGGCGATGCATGCCCGCCAGTTCCTTCGGGGTGATGCCGAGTTCCTCGGCGATCCTGGGACGGGCTTCCTGAACGTAGAGCTTGACGCGCTGGTAGTTGCCGGTAAAGCCGTACTTAGCAGCCAGCCGCGCGTGGATCACCGACGCCTTCATCAGGACCTCAGCCCGCAGCATCGAGTCGATCAGCGGCGCGAACTCGTCGATCACTCTCGCCAGGGACCGTCCGTTCGCAGACCGACGCGGCGGGGTCGCCGGTCCCGCGACCGAGAGGTACTTCCGGACCGTCTTCCGGTCAAGACCCGTCTCCCGGGCAATCTCCGACAGACTCATCGCCCCGGACTCCAACAGGCCACGGAAACGCCGCAGTTCCAACCAGCGATGCGGATCCAAGACCACCGTCAACCGCCCTCCGCCGCCCTATACCGACCAAGCAGCAGAGTGCCGATCGATACTCCTCAACGCATCAGAAACTGGCCGCGTTCATCCGTACGCGGCTGGGGACGTTCAGGTGTACGCCGACATGGGGTGTGGTGTTTAGCGGCCGGGGAGGCGCTGGGTGATTTCCTGGAGGACCCAGCCGTTGCCGTCGGGGTCGGTGAAGGTGGCGTAGGAGGCGTAGGAGGTGCGGTCGGGGTGGGGGCCGGCGAGTCGTTCCTGGCCGCCTTCGGCGTGGTGGGTGACCTGGCCGTTGTCGTGGCCGTGGTAGAGGAGGCCGTTGGCGTCGTGGAAGATGTCGCTGACGTCGATGCCGCGGTTGATGAGGTTGGTGCGGGCTTCCTCGATGTCGGTGACGATGAGGTAGAGGCCCTGGTAGGAGCCGGGGGCGGCGGGGGTGAGGCCCTTGCCGATGATGATGGAGGCTTCGGAGCCGGGCGGGGTGAGGTGGACGAGGCGCCAGCCGTCGTGGGGGGCTTCGTCGACGTCGAGATGGAAGCCGGCCTTCTCGTAGAAGGCTTTGGCGCGGTCGACGTCGGAGACGGGGACGACGAGAAGTTCGAACTTGAGGTCCATGTGGGGTGTCCGTTTTCGTGTGGGGTTTCGGGGACGAGATCCCGTCACCTGTTCGACTGGTGACGAGACTGTTAATCCAATGCGTCACCTGTCAAGAGGGTGATGCGGGTGGGGTTGGTAGGAATATGTGATTGTTTCAGCCATTTTGTGCCGTGGGGGCGGTGTCCGCACTCAGGGGAGGTCACGCGCCGGGTGGTCTGGGCGGCGAGTTCCCCACCGGCCTGTGTGATGCGGCTGCTGGGCACCTGAGACCGGAACCCACGCCAGGCTCAATGCCGTAGGGGCCGATTCACCACACGTTCCCAGGAAAAGTCCTCTGGGATTCGGCGAACTCGTCGGTTTCAGGTGTCCGGCGACTCGATGATCGACGCGGCGATCTGTGACGGCGACATCGTGACCGTACGCCGCCAGGACAGCGCCGACCACGGGGACATCGTCGCTTCTAGCGGGGTCAACTGTCGTGCAGCGTGATCCGGTGAGGATCAGTGCAGCTCAGCGGCAGTGCGAAGTACGCTACCGCGTGCAACAAGTGTTGCGCTATCACCCGATCAGGTAAGGGGCGCGCCGTAGAGGCCCGCATCCCAGGTCGAATGCGAATGCGGCCAGGATGGCCTGGAGCAACGACCTACCGCTCCCGTTCTGCTCCTCGCCACCCTGCTGGCGGACGCCTGATCTCGTGAGGCGTCCGCCAGCAGCGGGATAGATCAAGGACTCGTGTGGCCCGGTTTCGGAGTGCCTGGAAGGAAGAGCGTGTGCCGACGCTGCGCATCACCACCGAAATCGGGACGGTGCCCGGGTGGTCGAACTCGATTGGGACGGCGACCGCGTTACCGTCCTTCCGGCCTAGGGTCGACCGGTTCCTCCCGGAGGACCTGCGCTGGTACCACGAGAACTACGGGAGAGCTGGGCCGCCACGTCTGAGGATGGTGCCACCCGGATCCACCGCGCCCAGAGCGCGATCGGTGAGGCGCTGTACCAAGAGATCCCGAGCACAACCATTGCAACAGTTGTGACGCCATCACCTGAAGGGACGACGGCATCGCTGTCACGCACGGAGGCCTGCCCAGGCGACCTCGATGTTCCTTTGCGGGTCCGTGGCAACTGGGCTGGGGATAAGCTGCGTTGTTACGTTGAGGTCGGAAAGAGCGATGGGGGGACACGTGGCGTCGCAGGTCGTGTCGTACGAGGTCGAGGGCGGAACCGAGGTCCGGTTCGAGATCGAACCAACCGATGAGTGGCATCAGGTCGGCTCTGAGCAGATCGTCGGCAAGATTCGCGAGGCCGTGGCACCAGCCGTGGAAGGTGCGCGGGCGGTGCTGGAGCAGGTCTAGGCCCTGCAGCCGGGTGAGGTGCAGGTTAAGTTCGGGGTGAAAGTGACCGGGACCGCGAACTGGCTGGTCGCCAAAGCGGCAACT
>NZ_BJND01000019.1 GCF_006539505.1 Streptomyces spinoverrucosus | reverse complement strand
ACTCACGTTGGTGACGATCAGCCAGAACCGGCCGTCGTGATGTCGCAGAGTGGGCGCGTAAATCCCTCCCGAGGAAGGCGAGTCCAGCGGCAGACGCAGCTGGCTCGACCGGTCCAGCGCATTGCCGATCTGCGTCCAGTGCACCAGGTCCCGGCTGTGGAAGACGGGCACGCCCGGGAAGTACTCGAAGCTGGAACACGCGACGTAGTAGTCCTCACCCACCCGGGCAGATGCTCGGATCCGGGAAGAAGCCGGGGATCACTGGGTTGTTGACGGTGTTGCCCGTCTCGGGCACGCTCGACACCCGCATCGGGTCCTTTCACTGGTTCACGGTTTCACAGTCCGCCGGTCAGCGAGCCGGGCGCAGCCGTACGGCCACGATCGAGTGCGCCACGGGACGCCCGCAGTTCGGCGACCAGGGCCTGGTTGTCGACCCGACGCCGCCATCATCGCACCGGCTCGGTCGGGCGGCGGTCATCGAGCTCATGACGGTCCGGACCCGTCGACCGGCGAGCCGAAGTCCAACGCCCTCGGACGGCGTGCGAGGAAACGCCTGGAACCCCATCTCCGTCTCGAACGGGGGCGGGCTCCAGAACCCGCGACGAAGCCAGTGACGTTTCGCCCGTGGCCGAGTGAGCGGCGGTGGCCACTCGCCGTCGCCCTCGCTTGCGCTCCAGTCTCCTTGGGCGCCAACCTGGTTGCGCAGGTCGGCGTCGATGGGGTCCGTCGCGCCTTCGGGCGTGCTGGTCGGCAGGCCGGTGTCCACGCGCGTCCTCGTCGACCGGCCGCCGGCCACACGGCTCCGCCCACGCCGCCGTCACCACCGCCGCTTGATCACTTCGGTCCCGCGTACAACACCCGAGTCCCCGTCGTGAACCGGGCGAGCGCGTCCGGCAGGGGGGCGACGCCGATGCCCGGGGCGGTTGGTACGGGCAAGTGGCCGTCCTGAAGGACGAACGGTTCGGTGATGTCCTCGGCGAAGTACCGGCTGGAGGCGGAGGTGTCGCCGGGGAGGGTAAAGCCCGGGAGGGCGGCGAGCGCGAGGTTGGGGGCGCGGCCGATGCCCGTCTCCAGCATTCCGCCGCACCACACGGGTACGCCGTGGGCGGCGGCGACGTCGTGGATGCGACGGGCTTCCGGATAGCCGCCGACGCGGGCCGGTTTGACGTTGACCACCCGGCAGGCGTCCATCGCGATCGCGGACGCCGCGTCGCGCGCGGAGTGGATCGACTCGTCGAGGCAGACCGGGGTGGCCAGACGCTTCTGGAGCTGGGCATGGGCGTGGAGGTTGTTCTCCTCCAGCGGCTCCTCGATCAGCAGCAGCCCGAAGTCGTCGAGTCCGCACAGGTGTTCGGCGTCGGCGAGCGTGTAGGCGGTGTTGGCGTCGACCTGGAGCCGGAGTCGGTCGCCGAAGCGTTCGCGTACGGCGCGCACCGGCTCGATGTCCCAGCCCGGCTCGATCTTCAGCTTGATGCGGAGGTAGCCCTCGGTGAGATACCGCTCGACGTCGTCGAGCAGTTCGGGCACGGAGTTCTTGATGCCGACCGAGACCCCGGCGGGCACCCGTTCGTGGACCGAACCGAGAAAGGTCGCGAATGACATCCCGTAGGCGCGCAGTTCGGCGTCCAGGAGGGCGGTTTCCAGGGCGGCCTTGGCGAGCTCATGGCCCTTCACGGAGGCCATGACGGGGGCGACAGCCGCGGTCGTCGGCTCGGGCAGGGCGGCGACGCGCGGCAGCAGGAAGTCCCGGATCACGATCTCGGCGCCGGCGACGAACTCCGAGCAGTACAGCGGCTGCGGGTCGGCGGCGAACTCCGACCAGCCCTCGGCCTCGTCGGTCACCACGTGCAGCAGGAAGGTGTCCTTGCTGGTCATCGTCCCGAACGAGGTACGGAACGGGGTGACGAGCGGGATGGCGACGTGGAGCAGTTCAACGCGTTCGAGCTTCATTCCTGCTCCTCGGAAGCGGACTCGGAGGGGTCGGGCGACGGGCCGCGGGTCAGCAGGTACCAGCCGTCGCGGGACATGGCCGTCGCGCGCAGGCCGTCGGCGTACGCCTCGGTGAAGACCTCACGCACGGCGTGCCGCCAGTGAAGCGCGAGCGCACGGTCGGCGGCGCGCAGCGCGACGATGTCCTCGGGGACGCGGCACCACAGCCTGTCCGCGTCGCCAAGGGCGAGCGGGCCGCCGTCCGGTGCCCGGCGCACGACATCGGCGGCCGAGCGGCCCTCGGCGGGGTCGTCCTTCCGGGTGGTCCCGGTCACCAGGTCCCACACGACGGTCAGCCGGTCGCTCTCGTCGCCGTCGTTCACGCCGTCGCTCATCGGGCCGTAGAAGTCGACCAGGTACTCGCTGCCGACGGCGCCCAGCTTGACCAGGTTGAAGCGGGCGTTGCGGCTGACCAGCGGGTCGAAGGTCCAGCGCATGGTGGTGGCGCCCCGCTCCAGCGCCCACAGCCGCTGCGCCTGCTTGACCGCGAAGCCCACGCCCCGGCCGGACGCACTCGCCGCGGCCACGAACGAGTACACGTCCCGCTCGGCGGGTGGCCCGAACACCGCCACCGCCGCCCCGGCCAGCCGTTCGCCCGACGGCCCGGCGGAGTACGCCGCGTGCACCGCGCCACCGGCGTGCACCAGGCTGTGCAGCACCTCCGAGGGGTAGGGCGCGGTGGCGCGCGGCGTCTGCCACACATCGGCGAAGAAGTCGGCCACGGCACGGATACCGGCCACGTCGTGCACGGTACGCACCGTGACCCCGGCGTTACGGGCCGCGGCGACGGCGAGTCCCTCCCGGGTGATGCGGGATGCGTCCGCGGCGCCACGGGCCACGTCCCCGGCGAGGGCGCCCACGTTCGGCGTACCGTCCGCCGCACCGGGCCCGGCGGCGGAGCTCGTCACAGGTGTCATGCCTCGAGTCTCCAAGGCCGCGACCTGTCGGCCATTGTCATCAGGCACAATGAGACCCCATGCCTTTGTTGCGATCGGCCAAGGCCCTCAGCGGTCACCGTCCGATAAAAACGCCAATCGTCCCCATGTGACCGCCCCCACCGGAGGGACCACCCCGCCCATGGACGCCTGCACCCTCGAGGAGCTTCTCGACACGCTCGGCGAGCCCATGTTCCGCGTGCTCACCGCCCCGGCCGGCCTCAGCGGACCCGTCTCGGACGTCCTGCTCCACGACGCCGCGGCCCCGCTTCCGCGCAGCGCGCCCGGCGCCCTGCTGCTGGCGGTCGGGGCGCGAGCGGGTGAGGTCGGGCCGCTGGTCCACGATGCCGCGGCGGCCGGGATGGCCGGGCTCGTGGTACGGGACAGGGACGGGCAGCCCGAGGGGGTGGCGGCGGCGAAGGCCCACGGCCTCGTGCTGCTCGCCGTCGACGAGGAAGCCGCCTGGCATCACGTCCATCTGCTGCTGGCATCCGCCATCGGTTCCCGGCCCGGCCCGGCGGGCGGCGGGGCCGCCTTCGGGGACCTGTTCGCACTCGCCAACGCGGTGGCCACGGCCGTGGGCGGTGCGACCGTCGTCGAGGACGCCCGCCAGCGGATTCTGGCCTACTCCACCGTCCCCGGGCAGGCCGTCGACGAGGCCCGGCGGCAGGGCATCCTGGGCCGCCAGGTGCCGAGCAGCCCCGAGAACACCGAGCAGTACCGCGTCCTGTTCGCCGCCCCCGGACCCGTACGTCTCGCCGCACTCGACGGCGACGAGCTGCCGCGACTCGCCGTCGCGATCCGCGCCGGCGGTGAGACGCTGGGGTCGGTGTGGGCCGTCGACGACGGGCATCTCGGCCCCGATGCCGAGGAGGCGCTCGCCCAAGGCGCGTCCACGGCCGCCCTGCTCCTGCTGCGGGCCCGGGCGAGCGAGGAACTGTCCCGGCATCTGACGAGCGACCTGCTGCGCCGCCTCCTCGACGGCACCGCCGATCCCGCCGGCGCCGCGCACCGCCTCGGCCTCGCCGCGGACGCCCCGGTCCGTGTCGCCGCCTTCGCACTCGACGGCACGGTGTCCGCGCCCGACGGGGAGCAGACCGCGCTGCGGCTGCTGGACCTCGTACGGCTCCAGTGCGAGGCGCGCTACGGGCGGCACGCGTGCGTGCAGGTGGACGGGAGGGTGTACGCGCTGCTGCCGGTGGCCGGTGAGCGCGGTGGGGAGCGGCACAAGCGACTCGTCGAGGACATCGTGCGGCGCGCGGGTCAGGCGTTGCGGGTGCCGGTGCGGGCGGGGCTGGGCGACGTGGTCGCGGACCTGGCGGCCGTGCGCGGCTCACGGGACGACGCCGACCTCGTCCTGCGGGTGCTCGCGCCGGACGAGGACGTCGCTGCCGTGACCGAGGTACGTGCCCGTGTCACCCTGCTCCGGCTGCGTGAACTCATCGGCGATCAGCGGGAGTTGACGGCGGGTTCCTGGCGGGAGGTGCTGGCGTACGACGCCGGGCACGGCACCGACTACGCCAGGACCCTGGTGTGCTGGCTGGACACAGGATGCGACATGGCGCGGACGGCGAAGCTGCTCGCCGTGCACCCCAACACCTGCCGGTACCGCCTCAGGCAGGCGCAGCAGCACCTCGGCATCGATCTGGACGACCCGGACGAGCGGTTGGTGCTGTGGCTGCAACTGCGGACGCTCGGGGGCCTGCGGGGCGCCGACCGGTGAATGACCCCGCCCGCGGCCGGTCGTGGGTGGGGTTCAGCCGCTCAGCCAGGCCGTGAGCCGGGCCTCGCACTCCCTTAGCTGCCCTACGGGCACGTACTCCCCGGCGGTGTGCGCGAGGGTCGGGTCGCCGGGGCCGTAGTTGAGCGCGGGCATGCCGAGCGCGGCGAAGCGGGCGACGTCGGTCCAGCCCAGCTTGGGGCGGGGCGTGGCACCCAGGACCTCGACGAACGAGGCGACCGGGCCCCGTCCGAGCCCGGGCAGGGCTCCCGGCACGACCTCGGTGACCTCGACCTCGTACTCCGGGAAGAGTCCGCGCAGATACGCCTCGGCCTGCCCGGTCGAACGGCTGGGCGCGAAGCGCAGGTTGACCGTGATCACACAGGTGTCGGGGACGACGTTCTCGGCGATACCCGCCCGGACGGCGACCGCGTTCAGCCCTTCGCGGTACTCCAGGCCGTCGATGACGATCCGCTCGGCGGTGTGGTCGTCGAGGCGCCGGAGCACGGCGGCCGCTCGGTGCGCGGCGTTGACGCCCATCCAGGAGCGGGCCGTGTGCGCGCGCTCGCCGCGCACCGTGATGTCCGCGTTCAGCACGCCCTGGCAGCCCGCCTCGACGCCCGCCTCGGACGGCTCCATGAGGATCGCGAGGTCCGCCTTGAGCAGGTCGGGGCGCTCGGCGGCGATGCGGTTCAGGCCGTTGCGGTCACCGGAGACCTCCTCGCACTCGTAGAAGACGTACGTGACGTCGCGTACCGGTGCGGTGAGGGTGGCCGCGAGGCGCAGGGCGACGGCTACGCCGCCCTTCATGTCGCACGCCCCGAGCCCGTGGAGCAGCTCTCCGTCCAGCCGGGAGGGCAGGTTCCCGGCGGCCGGAACGGTGTCCAGGTGGCCGCCGATGACCACCCGCTCGGCGCGGCCCGAGTCGGTGCGGGCCACGACGGAGTTGCCGATGCGTTCGACCGTCAGATGCGCGCAGCCGCGCAGGGCGGACTCCACGGCGTCCGCGAGACCGGCCTCGTCCCCGCTCTCGGACGGCGTGTCCACCAGGGCCCGGGTGAGGTCGACCAGATCGCCGGTCGGGTTCAACGAGGTCATACGACGGTCTTCTCCTGCGTGGCGGGCCGGCCCAGCCGGGAGTGCTTGATGCCGTAGAGCGCGTAGATCGCGAACCCGACCGCCATCCACAGGCCGAACGCGATCCAGGTGTCGGCGCCGAGCCCCCACATCACATAGCCGCAGCACAACGTGCCCAGCACGCACGTCACCGGCGCGAGCGGTACCCGGAAGCTGCGCGGCGCCTCGGGGCTGCGCCGGCGCAGGATCAGCACGGCACAGTTGACCAGCGCGAACGCGAACAGGGTGCCGATGCTGGTGGCGTCGGCGAGCGCGCCCAGCGGCACCAGTGCGGCGAGCACCATGACGAACACGGACACGATCACCGTGTTGGCGCGGGGCACCCCGGTCTTCGGATGGACCTTGGCGAACACCGGCGGCACCAGCCCGTCGCGCGCCATCGAGAACAGGATGCGCGTCTGCCCGTACTGCACGGCGAGGACGACGCTCGTGGTGGCGACGACCGCGCCCACGGACAGCAGGATCGGCCACAGGTTGCCGCCGCCGACCGAGCGGACCAGCACCTCGCTGAGAGTGGCCTCGGTACCCGCGAACTTCTGCCACGGCATCGCACCGACCGCCGCGATCGCCACCACGCAGTACAGCGCGGTGATCAGCCCGAGGGAGAGGAGGATGGCGCGCGGCAGGTCACGCTGCGGGTTCTTCGCCTCCTCACCGGCCGTCGACGCGGCGTCGAAGCCGATGTACGAGAAGAACAGCGAGGCGGCGCCCGCGCTCACACCCGCCATGCCGAGCGGGAACAGCGGCTGGAAGTTCCCGGCGCGGAACGCGGTGAAGGCGACGGCGCAGAACAGCACCAGGGCGGCCACCTTCACCGCGACCATGATCGTGTTGACGACGGCGCTCTCGCGGGCCCCGCGCAGCAGCACGACCATGGCGAGGACGACGATCGCGGCGGCCGGAACGTTCAGCACGCCGCCGGCGCCGGGCGGGGCGGCAAGCGACTCGGGCAGCGTCCAGCCGACGGTGAGCTCCAGCAGTTCGTTCACGTACTGGCCCCAGCCGACCGCGACGGCGGCGACCGAGACGCCGTATTCCAGCACCAGACACCAGCCGCAGACCCATGCCACCAGCTCGCCGAGCGTGGCGTAGGTATAGCTGTACGAGGATCCGGCACCCGGGATCATGCCCGCCAGCTCGGCGTAGGACAGGGCGGAGAACAATGCGGTGATCCCGGCGAGCACGAACGAGACGACGACGGCGGGGCCCGCCTCGGGCACCGCCTGGCCGAGGACGACGAAGATCCCGGTGCCGAGGGTGGCACCCACGCTGAGCAGCGTGAGCTGTGTGAGCCCCATCGTCCGACGCAGCTCACCTCCACGGGCCTCGGCGACCAGATCGGCGACGTCCCGCCGCCGCGTCAACCTGCTCGCGGTCCCGACTCGACCCGCGGGTCGCGGCGGTCTCGTCTGCACAGTGTCCACGCGTCCACTCCTCTCACAGCTCCCGTTCCGGCCCTTGATGATGCGGAAGGGCGAGGTGGGAAGGCGTGTGCGCGTTGGCCAAGACAGTGAGGGGTGCTTTGGCTTTCTGGCCAATGCCGAAGGTGGATGGGTTCGGCATCCAGAAGGCTGCGGCCGTCCGCGTCATCAACCGTCCCCGGACCGGCGACAAGCCCACCTGTACGCGGAACCCCTGTCTGTCACGGAACCAGGCCGCGGCCGCCTCTGTCGGCGTGAGTCCCCGTCAAAACGGGAGCAGAAAAGCAGCCGCTTCTCTCCCGTTTGTCATGCGGGGACGCTCTGCGTGTTTCTTAGCAGTGCCGTCTCCGGTGCGCGACCATACGGACGCCGACACATCACAATCATCGGCATTGTGCGTGGAAAAACCGAGACGGAAAGAAGGACGGACGTGTCCCGCAGCGAAAGCGAGAACCCAGCAATCCCCTCCCCGACCCCCACGCCGACTCGCCCCAAGACAAACCGGGACTGGTGGCCGAATCAGCTGGACCTTCAGATTCTCCACCAGCACTCGTCCCGCTCCAATCCGATGGACGAGGACTTCGACTACGCCAGAGAGTTCGCGACCCTCGACCTCGACGCGCTGAAGCGGGACGTCTTCGAGGTGATGACGACGTCACAGGACTGGTGGCCTGCCGACTACGGCCACTACGGGCCGCTCTTCATCCGGATGAGTTGGCACGCCGCGGGCACGTATCGTGTCGCCGACGGCCGGGGCGGTGGCGGCTCCGGCGCTCAGCGCTTCGCCCCCCTCAACAGTTGGCCGGACAACGCGAGCCTCGACAAGTCGCGCCGTTTGCTCTGGCCGGTCAAGCAGAAGTACGGCCAGAAAATCTCCTGGGCCGACCTTCTGGTCTTCGCCGGCAACTGCGCCATGGAATCCATGGGGTTCAAGACGTTCGGGTTCGGCTTCGGGCGAGAGGACATCTGGGAACCCGAGGAAATCTTCTGGGGGCCCGAGGACACCTGGCTCGGAGATGAGCGCTACAGCGGCGACAGGGAACTCGCCACTCCCTTCGGTGCCGTGCAGATGGGACTGATCTACGTCAATCCGGAGGGGCCCAACGGCAACCCGGATCCGATGGCCGCCGCCCGGGACATTCGCGAGACATTCGGGCGCATGGCGATGAACGACGAGGAGACGGTTGCGCTCATCGCCGGCGGCCACACATTCGGCAAGTGCCATGGCGCCGTCGATCCCGCGTACATCGGTCCGGAACCCGAGGCCGGCCCCATCGAGCAGCAAGGCCTCGGCTGGCGGAACACGTACGGCAGCGGCAAGGGCGCCGACACGCTCACCAGTGGGCTCGAGGGCGCATGGACCTCCGAGCCGACCAGGTGGGACAACGGATACCTGGACAACCTGTTCCGGTACGACTGGGAGCTGACGACGAGCCCCGCCGGTGCCAAGCAGTGGACTCCCACGGATCCTTCGGCCAAGGACACGGTGCCCGACGCTCACGATCCGTCGAAGAGGCACGCTCCCATGATGCTGACGACGGACCTCGCGCTGAAGCTGGATCCGGTCTACGGCCCGATCGCGAAGAGCTTCCACGAGAACCCGGACAGGCTCGCGGAAGCGTTCGCCAAGGCGTGGTACAAGCTGTTGCACCGCGACATGGGCCCCGTCACGCGCTACCTGGGCCCGTGGGTTCCCGAGCCGCAGCTGTGGCAGGATCCCGTCCCCGAGGTCGATCACGAACTGGTCGCGGACGAGGACATCGCCGCCCTCAAGAGCAGGATCGTCGCCTCGGGACTGTCCATCTCCCAGCTGGTCACCACCGCTTGGGCGGCGGCGGCGAGCTTCCGCGGCACCGACAAGCGTGGCGGGGCCAACGGGGCGCGGATTCGACTCGCACCGCAAAGGGACTGGGAGGTCAACCACCTGCCCGAGGTGGCCGAGGTGTTGCAGAAGCTGGAGCAGATCCGGCAGGACTTCAACCTCTCACACGCCGGCGGAACGAAGGTCTCGCTCGCCGACCTGATCGTCCTGGGCGGTTGCGCGGCCGTCGAGCAAGCCGCGAAGAACGCCGGGTACGACATCACAGTCCCGTTCGCACCGGGTCGTACGGACGCCACGCAGGAACAGACCGACGTGGAGTCGTTCGCCATGCTCGAACCCAGGGCCGACGGGTTCCGCAACTACCTCCGGGCGGGAGAGAAGTTGTCGCCGGAGACCCTCCTGCTGGACCGCGCCAACATGTTGACGCTGACCGCTCCCGAGATGACGGTGCTGATCGGCGGCATGCGCGTGTTGAACACCGGCTTCAGGCGATCCCCGCATGGCGTCTTCACTCACCGGCCCGAGACATTGACCAACGACTTCTTCGTCAACCTGCTCGACATGGGCACGGAGTGGAAGGCATCGGCCTCGGAGGAGAACGTATTCGAAGGTCTTGATCGCGCCACGGGCACTATCAAGTGGACCGCCACCGCGGTCGACCTCATCTTCGGTTCACACTCCCAGCTCCGAGCCGTCTCGGAGGTCTACGCGTCCCAGGACGCGGGAGGGAAGTTCGTGCGTGACTTCGTGGCCGCGTGGGACAAGGTGATGAACCTCGACCGGTTCGACCTCTCCTGAACCCGACGTCCCGGTCGGGGCGGTGACATGGACCGCTCCGAGCTCCAGCAGCGCCCCCACGGCGGGCACGCGCACTCCACTCACAGCACGCGTGCCCGCCGCCCAGGGCGCCACCCCGCAGCACAGGATGTCGCACGCGGGGACTACGGGCCTTCTCTGGGGAGCCGCATCCGCATCGACCCCGAAACGTGATCCACCGCCTACTTACAGGCATCCCGACCAGTCGGTATGGTGCGCCGCTGAGCCACTTCTCCCCGTTCACATCCACGGATCCGAGCCGTAGTGGAAGGCCAGGCGATGACACACCCCGACGAGAACCGGTATCCGCCATCAGCGTCACCTCCTCGGTACGACCCGTACGGGCGAGCCCCTTGGGACGAGCCGTATATGCAGGAGACTCATCGGCACAGCGCCGACCTCGCCGCCCTCCGCTCGGCCTACCGTCTGCTCCGCCGAACCTCCACGCTCACGGCACTCGGCTCCTTCGTGGTGTATGTCGTGCTGTCCTGCGGCGCCCCGGGCCTGATGGGGTCCAAGATCGCCGGAGAGCTGAGCCTGGGCATGGCCCTGGGGATCCTCCAACTCGTCGTCACCTTCGCGGCGGTCTTCTGGTATGGACGCAGCGCACAAGGCTCGGTGGATCCGTTGGCCCGCGCCGTCAGGGAGCAGGCGGTCACTGCCGGCAGACACACCGAGGTGGCGAGATGAACGACTTCAGCTCCGGGACGCAGGCCACCGTCCTTCTCCTGTTCACCGTGCTGGTCACCCTCACGCTGCTCATGTGCGTGATGGCGGGGCCGGACCGCGACGACCTGGAGAACTTCTACACGGGCTACCGCTCGCTCACCCCGTTCAAGAACGGCCTGGCCATCGCAGGCGACTACATATCCGCGGCCACGGTGCTGAGCACCACCGGCATCATCGCGCTCACCGGATACGACGGCTATGTCCTCGCGGTCAGCACCGCCCTGTCGCTGGTGCTGCTGATGTTCCTGCTGGCCGAACCCCTGCGCAACGCCGGCCAGTTCACCATGGGCGACGTCCTGGCCCGCAACATCCCCGGGCGGGCCGTCCGTGTCGCCGCCTGCGTGGTGACGCTTTCGGCGACCGTGCCCTTCCTGATCGTCCAGCTCTCCGGGGCCGGGTCGCTGCTCACCTTCATCCTGGACCTCCCGCACGTGGCGGGCGCCAGGACGGGCAGCATCGTCATCGTCGGCAGCCTGATGATCATTTACGCGGCGCTCGGCGGTATGAGAGGCACCGCGCTCGTTCAGATGGTCAAGATCGTATTTCTGCTCGCCACCAGCATTGTCGTCGCCGCCCTGGTGCTGAACCGTTTCGACTGGAGCCCTGGCGACGTGCTGAGGGCCGCCCAGCAGGGCAGCGGCGCGGGCGCCGCGTTTCTCCAGCAGGGCCTCCAGCTGGGCACCTCGGCCGGTGAGCGGCTGGACTTCATCGGGTTCCAGATCACCGTGGTTCTCGGCGTGGCCTGCCTGCCCCACATCACGATGCGTCTGTACTCGGCGCAGGACGTGCCGGCGGTGCGTCGCTCCATGTCGTGGGCGGTCGGCACGGTCACCACGTTCTGCCTGCTCGTGATCGTCATGGGCACGGGCGCGGCGGCGCTGGTGGGGTCGCAGTCCATCACCGCGGCCGACCCACACGGCAGGACGTCGGTGCTCATGCTGTCGCAGATACTCGGCGGAGCACCCGGCTCCACGGGCACGACGATTCTCTACTCGGCCGTGGCGGGCATGGTGTTCCTCACCCTGCTGTCCTCGGTCGCGGGCATGACCCTGGCCGCGGCCTCGTCGCTCGCCCACGACCTGTTCGCCCATGTGGCACGGCGGGGGCAGGCAGAGCCGCGCACGGAGATGACGGTGGCGGTGTGGACGAGTGTGGCCGTGGGAACCGTGGCCATCGGGCTCGCCACCCTGGTCCAGGGCTGGAACGTCGGCGTGCTGACCACTCTGGCCATCTGCATCGGAGCATCCGCGGTGGCACCCGCGCTCACCTACTCCCTGTTCTGGCGGGGATTCACACGCACCGGCCTGCTCGCCACCCTCTACGGCGGCGCGGCCTGCGCGCTGGTGCTGATGGTCTTCTCCAAGGCCGTCTCGGGCACGCCGTCCGCCGTCTTCCCGGACGTCGACTTCGCCCTGTTCCCGATGCAGTCCACCGGACTGGTCTCCGTCCCGTTCGGTTACCTGGCGGGCTGGCTGGGCAGCCGTCTGGACCACTGGCGCCGCACCGCCGACAGCCGGGAGAGCCGGCGGTTGTACGAGGAGAGCGAGGCACGGCTGCTCGCCGCAGCCGAATGACCACGGCGGCGGGCGGGCTCGGCAAGATGAGAGGCCACCACCTCCACGCCTCCCCGGGCCGTCTCTCCCCTACCGAGGGACGATCCAGGCAGCCCGTCAGGTCAGGGTCGACGGGACGATCCCGTAACGGCGCATCTTGCGGTACATCGTGGCGCGGGAGATACCGAGGGCCTGCGCGGTGCGCTGGACGTTGGAGTTGTGGTCCATCAACCCGCGCAGGATGGCGTCGCGTTCGAGCGCCTCGATGGTGGTCAGGACCTTGTGCGAGGACACCCGGCATTCCGGCGGGAGGTCCTCCGCATGGATCATCGGGCCGCAAGGCCGCCGCGCCAGCCCGCGCATCACCGCCTCGAGCTGCCGGACGTTCTCCGGCCAGGGGCATCGCTGCAGCATCGTCAGGGCGTCCGAGGAGAACCTGCTCTCAGCGCTCGGCCGGTACTTGCGCAGGAAGAACCGCGCCAAGTCCTCGATGTCCCCGGGGCGATGGCGCAGGGGCGGCACCTCCACCAAGGCACCGCAGAGCTGGTCGAGCTGGTCATCGGTGCTGACCATCGACGGCTGGCTGGTCAGGACCAGTTGCCCGGTGGCGGTGCCGTCCAGGTGCGTCAGCAGGTTCCTGAGCCGCTGCCGCAGCTGGTCGCCCAACAGGTGGACCTCGCACAGGACAAGCACGTTGGACGGCACGGCGAGCAGCTCTCCGATGTCATGCAGCCAGCCCTCGGTGACGGCAGGTGAATCGGACAGCGGCGGCTGTGTCATCTCCAGCCGGCGTCCGGCGCCGTGGGCCCGGTGCAGGGTCTCGACCAGCGTCCTCTTGCCGACACCGGCTTCGCCCAGGAGATGCAGCGCCGTCCCGGCGACGAACGCCGCCTGGCTGTCCGCGACCGCGCGCAGCCAGTGCGGGGACGAGCCCACCAGTCCCAGGCCGGACCGGGCAGGCGCGGCGGAAACCGCGGGTCCCGGCTGCGGGCGTCCGATCAGCCGGACTCTGAAGACGGCGCCCGCGTCGCTGTCCTCGCGCCGACAACGCCTGACCCTGAGTTCGGCGACCCGTCCGGAGGGCAGGGCGAGGCTGCGCGTCCCCTGCGTCCGGGGGCTGTCGGCGATCTCGCGGGCGTGGTCGAGCAGCGCGTAGTGGTCGGGCCCGGTCACCGCAGTGCTGAGCTGCTCGTTCATCATGACGACATCGCGGTTCAGGGCCAGCACGGGTCCCGGACGCACCGAGGAGCAGGCCTCCATGTAGTCATGGAACAGGGCCCGCTCGCGCCGCGAGGTGATCGCCGCGATCTCACCCTCGATCTGGGCCGCGACCGAGCGGGCGAAGGCCATCAGCATGCCGTCGGAGCCCTGACGGATGGTGGTGAGGTTGAAGGCTCCCAGCAGCGTGCGCCGGGTGGGATGCAGGATCGGTACGGCGGCGCAGTGGAAGTCCCGCAACGCCTCGACGTAGTGCTCGATTCCGGCGATCATGACGGGGCGGCCGCTGGCCAGCGCGGTCCCGATGCCGTTGGTGCCCACGTAGCGCTCGGCGAACACATGGCCCGGGGCCAGCCGCACGCGGTTGAGGTTGGTCGTCAGCCCCTCGTGGGACACCTTCCGGGAGAGCACCACGCCGTTCCGGTCCGTGATCATCATGGACACCGGGTCGTCGGCGAGCTGCTCGTGCAGCCTGTCCAGGATCGGCAGCGCCGCCCTGGCGAGGGGGCTCTCGAGATTGGGGTTGTCCAGGTACGGAGCGTCGAGACTGCCCGACTTCACCCTGTGCTCCATCGAGCGCTGCCACGAGGCCACCACAAGCGGCCGGGCGCTCGGGTCCTTGGTGACTTCCAGGTAGAGCTCTCTGGCTGCTCTCAGCGAGCTTCCGGGCTGGTGGCGGGGCATTAACACTCCCGTACTGCGCGCGTCACGTTCCCTCAATGCAGTGATTGGACCAGCTCTACGGCGCGGCGCCTACGGCGTGTATCACATTGAGACATCCGCGGACGGTTTCTGAGACATCGGCCCGCGAGCGGCGGCCTGTGTAATCGGCGCACCATCCACCCGCCGATTCGCTGGGAGCCGCCATGAAAGCCGTGCAGGTCATCGAGTACGACGAGCCGCCCGTGCTCGTGGACGTGCCGGACCCGCAGATCACCGGTCCGCTGGATGTGATCGTGAAGATCGGGGGCGCCGGAGTGTGCCGGACCGATCTGCACATCCTCGAAGGACAGTGGAAGGAGAAGAGCGGGGTCACCCTTCCGTACACGATCGGCCACGAGAACGCCGGCTGGGTTGCGGAGGTCGGCCAGTCCGTGACCCACGTCAAGGTCGGTGACCCGGTCATCCTGCACCCGCTGGTGACCTGCGGTCTGTGCCGCGCCTGCCGGGCCGGCGACGACGTGCACTGCATGAACTCGGCCTTTCCCGGCATCGACGCCGACGGGGGCTACGCCGAGTACCTGAAGACCAACGCCCGCTCGGTCGTGCCCCTCGCCCCGTCCCTCGAGCCGGCCTCGGTGGCGGCCCTGGCCGACGCCGGGCTCACGGCGTACCACGCCGTCGCCAAGGCGGCCCGGGTACTGCGGCCTGGCGACAGGGTCGTGGTCATCGGCGCAGGCGGGCTCGGGCACATCGGCATTCAGGTACTGCGGGCCCTCTCGCCGGTCGAGATGATCGTCATCGACCGCAGCCCGGAGGCCCTGGCACTGGCCAAGGAACTGGGCGCCGAGCACACGCTCGTCGCGGACGGCAGCGAAGCCGACCGCGTACGGGACCTCACCTCAGGGCACGGGGCGGAGGCCGTCCTGGACTTCGTCGGTGAGGGGGGCGCCGTCGAGACGGGCGTGGCATGCCTGCGCCGCAACGGCAACTACTACGTCATCGGCTACGGCGGCCACCTCCACGTGCCGACCATCGACGTCATCTCCACGGAGATCAACTTCATCGGCAACCTCGTGGGCTCCTACAACGACCTCTCCGAGCTGATGGTCCTCGCGGCCCAGGACAAGGTCACCCTGCACACCCGGCGCTACCCCCTCGCCTCCTTCCAGCAGGCCCTCGACGACCTGGACGCCGGGGCCGTACGCGGCCGAGCGATCTTGGTCCCCTGACACCGCAGGAGAAGCCCCATGCGCAGCAGACCGTACCGGGCCCTGGTCGCCGTCGCGGCCGTCGCGGCCCTGACCGCCACCGCGTGCACCGCCCAGAACCAGGCACAGCAGAAGCCCAAGGAGAAGGCCGGGCTCTTCAAGCCCGGCTCGGAGATCAGCTACCAGAAGTACGGCAAGGACTACCCGGCCACGAAGGTCAAGGACGTCCCCGGACCCTGCAGCTACGACTCGATCAGCCGCAAGGACTACTCCGGCCAGACACTCAAGATCATCAGCCACGCCGTTCCCGTAATCGGCGAGCCGACCCAGCTGCACGCCAAGCAGTTCGAGGACATCACCGGCGGGAAGGTCGAGGTCGTCAACGTCCCCTTCGGCGAGCTGCACCAGAAGATCCTCACGCCCCTTCAGGCGGGCCAGCCCGCGTACGACGTCATGTTCTACCCGTCCTTGTGGATCGGCGACATGGCCCCGTATCTGGAACCGGTGCCGCAGGAGTATCTCGACACCCCCGGCATGAAGGACGTCACCGAGGCCTACATGGACGTGGCGACCTGGAACGGGAAGGTCGTGCAGTACCCGGTGGACGGTGACCGCCACTACCTCAAGGTCCGCACCGATGTGCTGAAGGACCCGGAGTGGAAGGCGGCGTACAAGCAGGCCACGGGCAACGACCTGGAGGTCCCCAAGACCTGGGCCGAGTTCCAGCAGATAGCCCAGTTCTTCACCGGCAAGGATCTCGACGGTGACGGCAAGCGCAACCACGGCAGCGCCGAGGTGACCAAGCGCGACGACCTGACGTTCTCCGCGTTCATCAGCCGGGCGGCGCCGTACGTGAAGAACCCGGATGTCAAGGGCGGCGTCTTCTTCGACGTCGAGACCATGAAGCCGCTGATCAACACGCCCGGCTTCGTCCGCGCCCTGGAGGACATGGTGAAGGCCAAGTCCACCTGGGCACCAGGCGGCGCCAACTTCGGCCTGGGAGACGAGATCTTCTCCTTCGGAGGCGGGCAGACGCTGATGTCGTACTCGTGGGACGACGCCTTCATCCAGGCCCAGCAACCGGACAGCAGGATCCGCAACCAGGTCCAGGCGGCGCCGCTGCCGGGTTCCTCGGAGGTCTACAACCGCACCACGAAGTCGTGGGACAAGAAGGCGAACCAGGCGCCCTACTTCACCTGGGGATGGACGTCAGCAGTGGCCAAGGCCTCGCGCCACCAGCAGATGGCCTTCGACTACCTGTGCTTCTTCAGCAACGAGGCCAACACCGCCCTCGACCTGACCATCGGCCGGTTCGGTGTCAACCCGTACCGCTATGCCCACTTCGACCCGGCGTTCTGGCAGGAGCAGGGCTGGGAGAAGGACGTCGCCGAGTCGTACGTACTGACACTCTCCGGCATGGAGGAGAGCCGCAACCGCGTCTTCGACCTGCGTGTTCCCGGTGTCAACCAGTACATGTCCGCGCTGGCCAACGGCATCGCATCGGCCGTGGCGGGCCAGGAGTCGCCGCAGCAGGCACTGGACGGCGTGGCCCGGGAATGGTCCAAGATCACCGACCAGATCGGCAAGGACAAGGTCCAGAGCGCCTATCGCGATGTGGTCGCGCTCGAGGACAACTCCTGATCCGACCGCAGGACGCCTCGGGGCCGGACCGGACCGGCCGGCCCCCGGGGACGCCCGCCCCCTTCCGCAAGGAGAACCATGGACGGCCTGCGCCGGCACAAGAGCATGTTCCTGCTGCCGGGACTGCTCACGCTCTTTCTGATCATCATTTTCCCGCTTCTGTTCACCATCCGCGTCAGCTTCTCCGGCTGGAACGTCAGCAACCCCTCCATGGACTTCATCGGAGGGGCCAACTACACCGCCGTGCTGCACGACAGCCGCTTCTGGGCGTCCATCACCCGGCTGATCCTGCTGGCGGGCGGCACGGTCCTGATCCAGTACGTCATCGGGTTCGGCATGGCCCTGCTGGTCTGGCGCGAGGTACGCGGCCGCAGATTCTGGCGCGTGCTGTTCCTCGTCCCCATGATGACCACGCCCGTGGTGATGGCCGCCATCTGGCAGACGATCTTTCATGAGTCGCTGGGTCCGGCGAACGATCTGCTGGGGATGCTGGGTCTGACCCGGATTCCCTGGCTCACCGAGTCCGCACCTGCGCTGTTCGCCCTGATGACCGTCGAGGTCTGGCAGTGGACGCCGTTCATGTTCCTGTTGCTGCTGGCCGGTCTGCTGAGCCTGCCGAAGGAGCCGTTCATGGCCGCCGCGATCGACGGCGCGGGCACCTGGCGCACCTTCTGGAAGGTGACCTTCCCGCTGATGGCGCCGGTCTCGGTAGCGGCGGTCGTCATCCGGCTGATCGAGGCGTCCAAGCTCTCCGACAGCGTCTACGTCCTGACCTCCGGCGGGCCGGGCTCCTCCACGGAGACCCCGGGTTACTACCTCTACATCCAGGGGCTCAGGGACCAGCAGACCGGGTACAGCGGCGCAATGTCCCTGCTCTACCTGGTGCTGATGAGCGTCACGCTCACGGTCGTCGCCACCCTGCTCACCAGGGCCTTCAAGCTGAAGGGGGACTCATGAGGTCACGCCTTTATCCCGTATTCAAATACACCGTCATCGCACTGTGGGCCTGCTTCGTCGCGGGACCGTTCTTCTGGGCGATGACGACCAGCTTCAAGAACGCCAACGCAGTCCAGGGCGGTCCCACCTACCTTCCCTGGCTGCAGTACGAGCCCACCCTCACCGGCTGGCGCAACATCTTCGGTGGAGCGGGCGGTGTCGATGTGATCCATCCCTTCGTCAACAGCGCGATCGTCACCGTTGCCGCCTCCGCCATCAGCCTGGCCCTGGGGTCTCTGGCCGCCTACGCACTGTCCCGCTACCGGTTCAGACTGGGATTCATCAAGAACAGCGACATCGTCTTCTTCTTCGTCTCCCAACGAATCATGCCGCCCGTCGTGCTGGTGATCCCCTTCTTCTACCTCCTGCAGTGGGGCGGCCTCCTGGACAGCATCCCCGGCCTGGTCATCGTGACGATCGCCCTGCTGCTGCCCATCGCGGTCTGGGTGATGGTGGACTTCTTCAACGGCATCCCGCGGGAGATCGACGAGATGGCGATGCTGGACGGCTGCGGCCCCTTCCAGACCTTCGTCCGTGCGATCCTGCCGAACTCCCTGCCCGGCCTGACCGTGGCGGCGATGTTCTGCGCCGTGTTCGGCTGGAACGACTTCTTCTTCGCCTTCCGCCTCACCTTCACCGAGGTGCAGACCCTGCCCCAGGCGGTCGTCGCCCTCAACTCCTCCGTTCCGCCGTGGTGGACGCTCTCCGCCGCCGCGCTCTTCGGCGTGACACCGCTGATCCTGCTCGCCATCTGGGTGGAGCGCTATCTGTCCAAGGGGAACCTGTCGGGAGCGGTCCGATGAACCTGAACGCCACTGATCTGTGCCTGACCGTCGACGGCGTCGACCACCTCAAGAACGTGACCGCGACCTTCCGGCCGGGGCGGCTCCACACCGTCATCGGCCGGACGATGGCCGGAAAGACGACGCTGCTGCGGGTCCTGGCCGGCCTGCAGAAAGTGGATTCCGGCTCCCTGACGCGGGCGGGAGCGGACTTCCTGAAGACCCCGGTGTGGCGGCGCGACACCGCCATGGTCTACCAGCAGTTCATCAACTATCCGCATCTCGACGTGTTCCGCAATGTGGCCTTTCCACTGAAACGGGCCGGGCTGTCACGGGAGGAGATCGAGCAACGAGTCCGGCAGAGCCTGGCGCGCGTCGGGCTTGCGGACCTCGACAAGCGCAAGCCGTCCCAGCTCTCCGGCGGCCAGCAGCAGCGCGTCGCCATGGCCCGCGCCCTGGCGCGCGGTACCGGCATTCTCCTGCTCGACGAGCCGCTGGCGAACCTGGACTACAAGTTGCGCGAACAACTGCGCGATGAATTCAAGACCCTGTTCTCGGACCGGGGGGACACGATCGTCATCTACACGACCACCGAACCCGCCGAGGCGATGATGCTCGGTGACGTGGTGCTGGTCATGCACGAGGGGCGGATCCTCCAGACCGGCACCCCGCAGGAGGTCTTCGAACGCCCGGCGACCACCACGGTGGCGTCCATCATCAACGACCCGCCGATGAACATCTTCGCGGGCAGGATCAAGGGTGGCCAGGTCACGGTGGCCGGCTTCCAGGCCACGCACGTCTCCGCGCACCTGGCCGATCTGCCCGACGGTGCCTACCAGTTCGGGCTGCGCGCCACGGACGTCGGGCTGGCCGCCGGCGGGGTCGAGGGCGAGGTCACCTTCGTGGAGATCTCCGGTTCCGAGACCTTCGTCCACGTGGTCGTCGGCGAGAGCCCCTTCGTCGTACAGATCGAGGGCATCCACGACCTCACCCTCGGCGACCTGGTCAGACTGCGACTCCGTCCCGACCGGCTGTTCGCCTTCGACGAGCAGGGCACGCTCGTGCGGACACCTTCATACGATCTCGCTTCAGTGGAAGGGCGTTGACATGGCGCAGTTGAACATCGTCGACGTCGGGCACGCGTACGCGCCGGGCGTCGAAGAGGAGCGGTGGGCTCTCAAGCCGCTGAACCTGACTTTCGAGTCCGGCAGGACATACGCACTGGTCGGGCCGTCGGGCTGCGGCAAGACGACGCTGCTGAACATCCTGTCCGGCCTGGTCAGACCGTCCCGGGGGCGGGTCCTGTTCGACGGGGTCGACGTCACCGCCCTGCCCACGAAGGCCCGCAACATCGCCCAGGTCTTCCAGTTCCCCGTCATCTACAGGTCGATGACGGTTTACGAGAACCTCGCCTTCCCGCTCCAATGCCGACGCTGGGACAGGGCGAGGATCGACGCCAAGGTCCAGCAGGTCGCCGAGGCACTGGACCTGCACGGCCGGCTGAAGCAGCCCGCCCGCGGGCTCACCGCCGACGACAAACAGCTGATCTCACTCGGCCGCGGTCTGGTCCGGGACGACGTCGCGGCCGTGCTGATGGACGAGCCGCTCACCGTCATCGACCCGCAGCTGAAGCACCTGCTGCGGCGCAAGGTCCGGGAGATCACCGAGCAGTTCAGGCCCACCGTGATCTACGTGACGCACGACCAGTACGAGGCGATGAGCTTCGCGCAGGAAGTGCTGGTGATGAAGGACGGCCGCGCCGTGCAGCAGGGCACCCCGGAGCAGCTCTTCGAGGCGCCCTCGTCCACCTACGTCGGCTACTTCATCGGCTCACCGGCGATGAACGTCCTGACCGTGGACCAGGGCGACGGATCCCTCGCGCTGGGTGGCCGGACGCTGTCCGCCGCCTGGGGCATTCCGCACAGCACCACCGAGGTCCAGGTGGGCGTTCGCCCCGAGTATGTCAAGATCGTGACGGACCCCGGTCCCAACACCTTCCCCGGCAGACTGCGGGGCGTCACGGACCATGGCGCGCAGCGCGTGCTCGAGGTGGAGGTGGCCGGGCAGCTCGTCAGGACCAAGACGCCGCGGGAGGAGGGAGTTCCGCCGGGCGAGGAGGTCCTGGTCCATCTTCCGCGGGCCAAGGTCCTTCCGTACGCGGACGGTCAGTTGGTACTCCGGTCGTCATGACCGGCGGGCAGGAAGCGCCACCTGCCTGCCCGCCGAGGTCGAACGAAACGACGTACACACAGCGAAGGAATTCCATGATCTTCATCACCGCCAAGTTCCGAGTCCGTCCCGAGCACGCCGACCGCTGGCCCGAGATCACCGCTGACTTCACCCGGGCCACGCGCGCCGAACCCGGCTGCCTGTGGTTCGACTGGTCGCGCAGTGTGGAGGACCCGACGGAGTACGTCCTGGTCGAGGCTTTCCGCGACGACGAGGCCGGGGCCGAACATGTGCAGTCCGCGCACTTCAAGGCCGCGCAGCAGACGTTGCCGCCGCATCTGGTCGAGACGCCGCGCATCGTCAACATGAACGTTCCGCAGGACGACTGGTCGCTGCTGGGGGAGATGGCGGTTCCCGGCCAGGAGTAGCAAGGTCCGGGACGGTCAGGCGAACGTCCGGGCCAGTGATTGTTCGGTCCAGACGGTCTTGCCCTCGCGGGTGTATCGGGTGCCCCAGCGTTCGGCCATCTGAGCCACCAGGAACAGGCCGCGCCCGCCCTCGTCGGTGGTACGGGCGCGGCGCAGGTGGGGTGAGGTGTGGCTGGTGTCGCTGACCTCGCACACCAGACACCGTTCACGGATCAGCCGCAGGGTCGCGGGGCCGCTTGCGTACCGGTAGACATTGGTGACCAGTTCGCTGGCGATCAACTCGGTGGTGAACGCCAAGTGCTCCAGGCCCCATTCGGTCAGCTTGGCCGAGGTCAGTGCCCGGGCCCGGGCGGCGCTGGCAGGCTCCAGCGGCAGACGCCAGGAAGCGACATCGTCCGGCGGCAGCATGCGGGTGCGGGCGATCAGCAACGCGACGTCGTCGCCGGGGCGGGCGGGCACGAGTGAGTCGACCACCGCTTGACACGTCCGTTCCAGCGCGTCCGCGGGGTGGGCGAGCGCCGCGCACAGCTTGGTCAGGCCGACGTCGGCATCGATGTGGCGTTCGCCGATGAGCCCGTTGGTGTACAGGCTCAGCAGGCTCCCCTCGGCCAGTTCGACGTCCCGGGCCTCGAATGGCAGGCCGCCCAGGCCGAGCGGTGGGCCGACGGGCAGGTCGAGCAGAGCCACCTGTCCGTCCGGAGAGGTCACCATCGGCGGGGGGTGGCCGGCGCGGGCCACGGAGCACCTCCCGGAGACCGGGTCGTACACGGCGTACAGACAGGTGGCGCCGACGACCTGCTCACCCACGGGCCGTTCGCCGACCGCTTCTTGTTCGGCCGCCAGCAGCAGGACCAGATCGTCCAGGCGGGAGAGGACCTCGTCCGGCTCCAGGTCGAGGCTCGCGAGCGTGTGCACGGCGGTACGCAGCCGACCCATCGTGGCGGCGGCGTGGATGCCGCGTCCCACCACGTCGCCGACCACGAGAGCGACCCGGGCCCCGGACAGCGGAATGACGTCGAACCAGTCGCCGCCCAGGCCCGGGGCCGCGCTGGCCGGCAGGTACCGCATGGCCACCTCGACGGCCGACTGGTCCGGGACCGTCCGGGGCAGCAGGCTGCTCTGCAAGGTGAACGCGGTCTGCTGCTGTTGGGTGAAGCGCCGGGCATTGTCGATGGCGACGGCGGCGCGCGACGCGAGTTCCAGGGCGAGGGTGAGATCGTCCGCCTCGAAGGGATCGGGGCGGCGCGAACGCCACAAGGTCATCACGCCCAGCACCAGGCCCCGCGCGACCACAGGGACCACGATCAACGAGTGAGCGCCCAGGTCGGGAGCGTGGGCTCCCTGGCGGCCTTGCGCCGAGAACCAGTCGGGCGGGAGGACCGCTTCCAGGACGGGCCGCCCTTCAGCGAGGCATCTGGCCTGGGGTGTGTCCGGCGCGAACTCCACCGGCTCGCCCTGAGGGTGGGGCGGGTCGGCTTGCTGGGCACCGACACTGCTGGCGCCCACCCGGACCACCGGTCCCACCAGGCCCCGCGCCAGTTCCTCACCGCGCGTCACGGGTTGAAGCAGGTCCACCGACACGTGGTCGGCGAGGTGAGGCACCATCACCTCGGCGAGTTCCCGGGCGGTCTCTGCCACGTCAAGGGTGGTTCCGATACGGCTGCCCGCCTGGTCGAGGAGCGCGAGCCGACGCTGGGCCCGATGGCGCTCGGTGATGTCCTCGATCATCTCGGCCACACCCAGGATGCGGCCGGACGCGTCCTCCATCGGGAAGGAGGAGACCATCGCGACCCGCTCTCGTGCCGGATCCCACTCCAGGCGAACGAACTGCTCGGAGTAGACCATCGGCCTGCCTGTCTCCATCACCTGGCGCACACGGTCCACGGCCTTGCGTGCGTCGTCGGGGACGAGGAAACAGCCGGTGGGCAGCCCCCGAAACTCCGCTGCCGGGACGCCGCTGAAGCGTTCGATGGCCCGGTTGACCCGCAGCAGCCGCAGGTCGGGATCGTGCACGACCAGGCCGATCGGGCACCGGCGGTACAACCCGTCGAGCACCGCGCGGTCCCTTTGCCACTCCAGGACGTCAACCGCGAGTGCTCCGGCAAGGAACCACTCACGGATGTGGCCGTCGCGCGAGAGCGCCAGGGCCCTGAGCCCCATCTCCACGAGCCGCCCGTCGCGGTGCCGCACACTGAGCAGCCCGAACCAGCCGCCGGCTCTCCTGCAACTCGCCGCGGCGTCCCTGACCGCCGGCAGATCGCGGGGATCGACAAGGACCTCGAACGCCGGACGACCGATCACGGCTGTGTCCGGATATCCGAGCAGTTCCTGGGCCCGCCGGTTCCATCCGACCACGGTTCCCCGGTCGTCGAGCACCGCCAGGGCGGCGAGATGCAGGGCGAACGGATCGTCGTGGCTTTCGCTGAGCTCCGTCATCCGCTTCTCCACCGCTGGACACCACCTTGTCCTCGGTCACCGGTGTTGTGCCTCGGGTCCCGCCACGGCCGGTGACCGGCGCAACGGCGTCCGGGTCGGTGGCCAGGCGTTCCTCACGGCACGCTGACCTGCTGATGCCATGCAAGCCTATTGAATCCGGTGGAGCCGCGACCTCGCCCACCGAGCGGCACGGCGTGGCGGGCGTCGCGCCTGGAGGTGGCTACTCCGCGCCGGCTGGACAGCGACTGCCTTCTCGTGATCACGACGAACGCATGGACCGTCACGCCGTGTGCTCGCGCCACCAGCGCGTCCCTCACGAAAGCCGGCCCCATGCGCTCGGCGCCGATGACAGAGCGGGGGCGGTCCCGAGGGGTCAGGGCATCGACCGGGACCGCCCCCGCCGGCTCACTTGGCGAGCGGGCCGAACTCCTTGCGGGTATCCACCGGCTCGCCGAACAGCTGCCACCGTTCGCCCTTGAACCGCATCAGCTGCATCGTCTCGATCGGGAAGGCGTCGTCGGGCCCGGTGGAGAGGGTGACGCCGGGCAGCAGCATGTTCACCTTAACGTCCTTCAGGTCGCGCACCGCGTCCCGCAGCCCCTCCCTGGTCGGGCACTTCATCCCGTCCAGCACCTCGTGCAGGCTGGAGGCGGCGGCCCAGCCGTAGGCATTGAACTGGTTGGCCGGGTCCGAGTCGGGCGCGTACTTGCGCAGCGCGTCCTTGTACGCCTTCATCTCCGCATCGTCGGCCCACTGCGGGTCGGCGGGGTCCTTGAAGTAGGTCGCCGAGACCACGCCCTGGACGTTCTTGAACCCGACGGGCTGGAGCACGGTGGCGGACGAGGACACGTTGTTGACGATGTGCAGCGGGTTCCATTTGGTGTTCTTGGCGTCGGCGGCGAGGGCCTGGCTGCCGAACTTGGGCGTGGTGATGTTGAGCAGCACGTCCGCCTTGGACCGGGCGAGGCTCGTCATCTGCGCCGAGACGGAGGGGTCGGTGACCTCGTAGCTCTCCTCGGCGACCACCTTGATGCCGCTGCCGGCGACAGCCTCCTTGAACCCGCCGAGCAGGTCCTTGCCGAAGTCGTCGTTCTGGAAGAGGACCGCGACCTTGGCCTTCGGCTTCTCGTCCTTGAGGTACTTGGCGTACACCCGCGCCTCGGACACGTAGTTGGGCTGCCAGCCGATGGTCCAGGGGTGCTTGTCGTCCGTACCCCAGATGGAGGCGCCCGTGGCGACGAAGGGCTGCGGCACCTTCTGCTTGTCGAGGTAGTCCCAGACGGCTGCGGTGGACGGGGTGCCCAGGGTCTGGAACACGGCGAAGACCTTCTCGCGCTCGACCAGTCTGCGGGCCTCCTCGACCGCCTTGGGCGGCTGGTAGCCGTCGTCGCGGACGGTGAACTCGACCTTGCGGCCGTCTATGCCGCCCTTGTCGTTGACATGCTTGAAGTAGGCGGCCACACCCTTGCTGATCGTGCCGTAGGCGGAGGCAGGTCCTGACAGCGGGTAGATCCCGCCCAGCTTGATGGTCTCGTCGGTGATGCCGGTGGTCTGCTGGCCCTTGCAGGCACCGTCGGCGGCGGTGTCCTGGGCGTCCTGCCCTCGATGGCTGCTGCAGGCGGTCGCGGTGAGCAGGGCGGCGGTCGCGGCCGCGGCCGCCCGCAGAGCGGTGGTCTTGCGCATGTGGTTCATTCCTTTTCCGTGCGGGGCGGTGCGCCCACGGGTTCGGCGTCGACAACTGCGGGGTCCGCGGGGGTGACCGTCGCGGAGGGTTCGGATGCGGCCCGGGACTCCGGCTCCGTGTCCGGCGCGGATTCGGTCTCGGGCGTCCGGTCGAGGCCGGCGGTGGTGCGGGGCAGGCGATCCGCGACAGCGGCCCGGACACGCCCCGGCAGACCGGCCAGTCCCGTCGGGGCCACGAACATCACCGCGATGATCAGCAAGCCGAACACCACTCCCGGTGCCGCCTCACTCACGTCCTGGGACACGCTCGGCACGTACATCACGAACGCCGCCCCCAGCAGGGGCCCGTACAGCGAGGCAAGTCCCCCGACGACCAGGCCGGCCAGCAGCGTGATGGACAGAACGAAGCTGAAGGAGTCGGGCGAGACGAAGCCGATCACCCAGGTGTACAGGCACCCGGCGACACCCGCGAACATCGCGCTCCACGCGAAGGCGAGGGTCTTGTGCAGCGCCAGCCGTACACCCATGACCTCGGCGGCGCTCTCGTTGTCCCGTACGGCGAGCAGCGCCCGGCCGACCCGGGACCGCAGCAGGTTGCGGGCGAGCAGCAGGGCCACCGCGGTGACGGCGAGGACGACGAAGTACATCCACTGGTCCTCGGCCAGCCCGCTCCACGCGGGCGGCTGCAGCTTGTCCACGGTCAGGCCCATGGAGCCGCCCGTCACCGGTTCGAGCCGCTTGAGCAGGGGCGGCAGGAACACCGCGAACGCGAGGGTGACCAGGGCCAGGTACAGACCGCGCAGCCGCAGCGCGGGCACTCCGAATCCCAGGCCCAGCAGGAAGCATCCGGCTGCCGCGACCGGCAGCGTGGCCAGGTGACCGATGTCGTACCGGTCGAGCATGACGGCCGCCGTGTAGGCGCCCGCCGCGAAGAACGCGCCGTGCCCGAGCGAGATCTGCCCGCCGAAGCCGACCAGCAGGTTCAGTCCCGCCAGCGCCACCGCGTACAGGAGCACCATGGTCAGCTGGAAGACCTGGAAGGGGGCGAAGTAGAACGGTGCGCCGACGGCGAGGGCCGCGGCGAGCAGGACGGTGAGCGCGGCCCGCAGGCGCCGGGAGCGGTCCGTGCCGAGTGTGGCGACGATCGTGCTCATGCGCGTTCCACCGCCGCTCGTCCGAACAGCCCCTGCGGCCGCGCCAGCAGCACCGCCAGAATGATCACCAGCGGGACGCCCACCTTCAGATCGGCGCCGACCACATCGACGTACGCCCCGGTCAGCGTCTCGGCGACACCCACGAACAGGCCTCCGACGACCGCACCGACCGGGCTGTCGAAGCCCCCGAGGGTGGCCGCGGCGAACGCGTAGATCAGCACCCCGCCCATCATGTTGGGCTCCAGGAACAGCACCGGGGCGACAAGGACGCCCGACACCGCGCCGACCGTCGCGGCCAGCCCCCAGCCGAGCATCAGCACCCGGCTCACTCGGATGCCCGCCAGCCGGGCGGAGGCCGGGTTGCAGGCGACCGCCCGCATCACCAGGCCGGCGGAGATGTGCTGGAACAGCAGGTACAGCAGGCCCATGACGACGGCCACCACGCCGATGATCCCGAGCGTCGACCAGTCCACGCGCACCCCGGCCAGGTCGATGCCGCCGTCGGGGAACTGCTGCGGGAAGTCCTTCACGGTGAAGGACCAGATCAGCCCGGCCATCGCGTTGACGAAGACGAACAGGCCGACCGTGACGATGACCACCGTCAGCTCGGGCGCGCCCTGCACGGGGCGGATGACGATCCGCTCGATCAGCATTCCACCGGCGAAGGACACCGCGAGGGTGACGGGCAGCGCCAGCCAGAACGACATCCCGGACGCCACCAGCTGCCATGCCACGTACGTGGAGATCATGGCGAGCTCGCCCTGGGCGAAGTTGACGATCCCGGTGAAGCGGTGGATCAGCACCAGGGCCAGGGCCAGGCTGGCGTACACCGCGCCGGAGCCCAGTCCTTCCGTCACTTGCTGGAGAAATTCGGTCACGGCGCTCACCCGGCCTTGCGGGAGCTGACGGAGACACCGAGGTACACCTCGGCGACCTGCCCGTCCTCCCGGATCTGTGCGGCCGGTCCGGACAGCACCAGCCGGCCGGCCTCCAGTACGTGGGCCTGGTGCGCGACGTCCAGTGCCAGTTGGGCGTTCTGCTCGACGACGACCACGGTGGTGCGTTCCTCCTCGTTGACAGCACGGACGATCTCGAACAGCTCGCGGGTGACCAGCGGGGCGAGCCCCAGGGACGGCTCGTCCAGGAGCAGCAGGGAGGGCCGCAGCATCAGCGCCCTGCCGATGGCGAGCATCTGCTGCTCCCCGCCGCTGAGGCTGCCGGCGGCCTGACGGGACCGCTGGCGCAGCTTGGGGAAGTAGTCGTAGATCCGTTCCAGGTCGGCCGCCACGGCAGCACGCCCGGCACGGCCCCGCCGCCCGAGACCGGTGCGCAGGTGGGCGCCGATGCGCAGGTTCTCCTCGACGGTCAGGTCGTTGAAGGTGCCCCGGCCCTCGGGCACATGCGCCACGCCGAGCCGGGCGGCCTGCTCGGGCGAGCGGCCCAGCAGTTCCGTACCGTTCAACGTGACCGAGCCGCGGCCGCGGACCATGCCGCACAGGGCCCGCAGCGTCGTGGTCTTGCCCGCGCCGTTGGGTCCGAGGATCGCGCACACCTCGCCGCGTGCGACAGAGAAGTCGAGGCCCTGAAGCACGCGGGCCTGGCCGTATCCGGCGTGCAGGTCGGAGACCTTCAGGAAGTCCGGCTCCGCACTCTCCGCGGACTCGGTGCGGCCGGTGGTGGGCTCGCTCATGCGGCCACCCCCAGGTACGCCTCGACGACCGCCGGGTCGCGCTGGATCTCCTCCGGCGGGCCCTCGGCGATCTTGCGGCCGAAGTCGAGACAGACCACCTTGTCGCACAGGCCCATCACGAATGCCATGTGGTGTTCGACCACCACGAGGGTGAGGTCGAAGTCCTGGCGCACCGCCCGGACCAGATCCGCGAATTCGTCGACCTCGCCATGGCTGAGCCCGTTGACGGGTTCGTCGAGCAACAGCAGCCGCGGCCGTACCGCGAGCGCCCGGGCGAGTTCGACGCGTTTGAGCGTGCCGAACGGCAGCCCGGCGGCGGGGTGGTCGGCGACGTCCGCGAGGCCCAGTCGCCGTAGCAGGTCGTCCGCCTGGTCACACAGTTCCCTCTCCTCCCGCCGGACGCGGGGCAGCCGGAGCGCCGCGGCGAGGTGTCCGGTGCGCCCCCGGCTGTGGGCGCCGACCATGACGTTCTCCCGGACCGTGAGTCGCGGGAACAGGCCGAGGTTCTGGAAGGTGCGGGCGATGCCGCGCCCGGCCACGGCGTGCGGCGGAAGGGCGAGCAGGTCCTCACCCTCGAACCGCACCGTTCCGGCATCGGGGGTGCAGCGCCTGGTGAGGCAGTTGAACAAGGTGGTCTTGCCGGCTCCGTTCGGCCCGATGAGCCCCACGGCGGTGCCCGGCTGGACGGTGAACGCGACGCCGTCCAGTGCCGTGATCCCGCCGAAGCGCACGGTGATACCTTCGACCGCGAGCATGAGTGACGCCCCTTCCGACGTGCTGGGGGGTGGGCGAGCGTCACAGTAGGTGGGGGTGTTCCGGGCGCACATTGGTTGTGAGCACCCAACTTCCGGGGCGCCGGACTGTGCGCCACGCACAGGTCCCCGCAGATGTCTCACCCCGACCCTGTTGACGGAGCACGAGGCGGACGGCGACGATCGGCGCCATGCCTCGCGGTCCCGCTCCGGGCACCCCCCGACTCTCCGAACCGCTCCGCCAGGAGCGGCGGCGGATCCTGCACGCCGTACACGACCGGATCGAGGAGGTGGCGGAGACCGCCGTCGAGGTGATGCGCGCGGAGATCCCGTCGTACGCACTCCAGGACGAGCGGTTCTTCGGCGACGTACGGGAGCAGGTGCTCGAGCACTACCGGATGCAGTTGGCGGCGCTGGTCGGCGACCGGGACATCGCCCCCGAGGACCTGGTGTTCAGCCGCGCGGCAGCGATGCGCAGAGCCCGGGCGGGGTTCGCCCTGGAGGACTGGATCAGTGCCTTCCGGGTCGGCCGGCAGGTGCTGTGGGACGCGCTGCTGCACTGCGCGGGCACGTCCGCCGAGGCCCAGCAGGCCGCGCTGTCCCTCGTCACACCGCTGATGAGGTACGTCGACTACGCCAGCACCCATGCCGCACAGGCATACGTCGAGTACCAGCAGCACGTGGTGGCGGACGCGGACCGGGAACGCCGGGATCTCCTGGACCAGCTCCTGATCGGCGTGGCACCGACGCGAGGTCCGCTGTCCGCCGCGGCGCAGGCCTACGGCATCGGGCCGCGCTCGCCGATGATGGCGGTCGTGGCGGTGTGCGTCGGCGACACCCGTACCGGAGACCTCACCTCGGCCGAGAACGGGTACGCCACCAGCGCGTCGATCAGCGTCGCCGGACCCTGGGCCGGCAGGACCCTGGTCGTCGTGCGGCACGGCGAGGTGGTGGCCGTGCCCGTGGTCCGGGCCGGCATGAACGCGGAGGACATATGCGCCCACTTCGAGGCCGTGCAGCGGCGGCTCGCGCGCGAGGGGACCATGCTCTCCATGGGCATCAGCACCGTCGCACAGGGCGCTTCCGAACTGCCGCGCGCCCACGCGGAGGCGCGGGCCGCCCTCGACCTGGTGCCGAGCGGGGGCGGGGTGGCGGCGCTGCCGCGGCTGTCCCCCTTCGACTACCTGGCGCTGCGGGCCGACGACCTCGCCCGCCAGCTGGTCGACTGCCGCGTGCGGGCGCTGCTGGAGGAGGACCGCAGACGTGGCGACACGCTGGCCGCCACCATACGGGCCTTCGCGGAGGCGGACCTCAACCTGCGGCTGGCCGCCGACCGGCTGCGGATCCACCACAACACGGCGCACTACCGGTTGCGCCGGATCGAGGAACGCACCGGCCGCAATCCGCGCCGGATCGCCGACCTCCTGGAACTGCTGGTCGCCCTCGCCATTCGCGACGGGGCCGGGGAAGGTGAGGACGACCAGTGAGCGGCATCGTGGAGTCCGCCGGAACCGAGGCGGCGCGTCAACGGCCGGGCGAGCAGGGGGGCATCGGCCCGTCGGAGGGCCACGCCGGTCAGGACAGCTCGATCCGGCGCGCGCTGCTGAACGCCGCGCTGGACGTGTTCATCGAGCGCGGTTACACCGACGCCGGCCTCACCGAGATCGCGGCGCGCTCCGGCATCCCGGTGGGCAGCCTCTTCCAGCACTACGGCGGGAAGCGAGGGCTCTACCTCGCCCTCTGGGAGGAGTTCCGGGAGGAGCAGGAGCGCCGGACCGCGGCCACGGTGACCGCCGAGCGCAGCCGCGGGGTGGAGGACCCCATCGCCCTCTTCGTGGCCGGAGCCAGGGCGTACCTGGAGGGTGCCTGGGACAACCGGCGGCTCGGCAGACTCCTCGTGGAGGACGACGGCCCCGCGGGCTTCGACGCGCTGCGCCGCCAGTGGGACCGCGCGTGGGTACGGCGCAACGCCCGGCTCCTGGAGGTGGACGAGCGGCGACGCGCCGGGCGGGTCCGGGTGAGGGTGCTGACCACCGTCATCGGAGGGGCCGCGCGCGAACTGGGCGACTGTGGGGACGAGTCGGAGGCCCGGGAGATCGTGGACGAGGTGTGCGGCATCCTGATCCATCTGTCGGCACCGCCTGGCTGAAACGCGCGGCGCATGACTCGATGTCGGCAGGCTCGCCTGTGCGGCCCTCGGTCAGCTTGTTGCGCACCACACGTTGAAGGTCTTCGCGAACCTACCCAGGTCAAATGCAGCGGTCGGCACCCCGGCTGCGATCAGGTTGTCTCCTCGGGGTGCAGGCGCCCCAATAGCTCGTAGAGACTGCGGCGGCCCTCCTCGTCCAGACGCGCAAAGGCTGCCGAGGTGGCCCGCATGTCGGCTCGGATGAGGCGTACTGCCTCCCTGCCCTCTTCGGTGGCGACCACGTTCTTGATCCGCCGGTCGGCGGCGTCGGCGTGTCTGGAGACCAGTCCACGCGCCTCCAGCCGGTCGACGAGTCCGGTGATGTTGGAGGCGTCGCAGGCGAGCCGCCCTGCGAGGGCGCGCATGGGCAGCGGTTGCCGAAGCAGGATGAGCATCTTGGCCTGCGTCATGGTGAGGCCGTGCACTGCGGCCGCCGCTGTCAGGTCCCGGTAGTAGCCGGCGGCGGCGCGTGCCAAGCGCTCCATGAGTGCGTGGTGGGAAGGGTCGCTGTCCTGCGCGGCGGAGCGGTCGGCGGGCGGGGCGGGGGTGTGGGCCATGCCTCAAGTGTAGAGGGAAGCTCAACGTTTGACTTCCTCAACCTTTGAGGTCTACCGTCTCCGTCATTGCTTGGCTGCATCAAGCATCTAATGCTCGACCAGTCCCCCGTCGGGAGAAAGCCGTGTCACAACCCCTTGCTCCGCCGCATGGCCGACACCGAGCCGAGACCGCAGTCGTCCTTGCGCTGAGCCTCGCCGCGATGATCGTGTCGATGATGCAGACACTGGTGGTGCCGATCCTCGGCCTGATCCAGAGCAGCCTCGGCGTCGGCTCCGCCGAGGTCAGCTGGGTCACCACCGCGACCCTGCTCTCGGCAGCCGTCTTCACCCCGCTGCTCGGCCGCTTCGGCGATCAGCACGGCAAGAAACCGACCCTCGTCGGCGTGCTGGCGGTGATGATCGCCGGTTCTGTCCTGGCCGCCACGACCGACTCGCTGCTCTGGCTGATCGTCGGCCGCGTGCTGCAGGGCGCCGCCACCGCGATCTTTCCGCTCGCTCTGTCGGTGCTCCGCGAGGAGGTCCCCGCTCGCCGTCTGCCGGGAGCGATGGCACTGGTCAGCGGCACCCTGGCGTTCGGCAGCGGTTTCGCACTGGTCACCACCGGCCTGCTGACCCGCGGCGAGGACGCCGACTACCACCGCGTCTTCTGGCTGGCCACCGGCCTCGCAGTCGTCACCCTGCTCGCCGTTGTCGTCCTCGTACCAGCGAGCCGCACCAAGACCGGCGGACGCACCGACATGCTCGGCGCCCTCACCCTCGGCCTCTTCCTGGTTCTCCTGCTGCTGCCGATCTCCCAGGGGCACGAGTGGGGCTGGACATCCGCCCGTACGCTGGGCAGCTTCGCCGGGGCGGTCGTCATGGCCGGCGTCTGGAGCTTCACCGAGAGCCGCGTCCGCGAACCCATGGTCGACATGAGGATGTTCCTCCACCGCCCGGTGCTCCTCAGCAACCTCGCCGGCCTCTTCGTGGGATTCGGGATGTTCGCCCAGTTCCTCGGCGTCTCCTACCTGGCGCAGGTGCCGAGGGACGTCGCAGGGTACGGCTTCGGCGCCTCCGTTCTCCGCGCTTCCGTCGAGTACCTGCTGCCGAGCACGATCGCGTCCCTCGTCGCCTCCCAGTTCGGTGGCCTGCTGATCCGTAGGACCGGACCACGCCTCACCCTCGCCCTCAGCGCGATGATCGGCGTCGCCGGCTTCACGTGGCTGGCCGCCGCCCACTCCTCGACCCCCTCGGTCATCGGCGCCGGAATGGCTGTCGGAACAGCCATCAGCCTCGGGTACGCCGCGATGCCCGCCCTCATCGTCGCGGGGGTGCCACCCCACCAGACCGGCATCGCCAACGGCATCAATTCCATCTCCCGGTCCGTCGGCAGCGCGATCGGCAGCGCGCTGATCACCTCGCTGCTCGCCTCCAGAACCATCCAGAACCTTCCGGCCGGAGTGCCTCCGCTGCCCGCCGAGAGCCAGTTCACCCTGAGCTTCGCCCTTGCCGGTATCGCCTTCGCCTTCGTCCTGGCCCTCTCGCTGGTCGGCCTCAAGCGGGAACAGCAGGCGCTCCGTACGGAACACCTGCCCGCGACGGAGCCGGCCGCTGCCCCTACCGCTGCCTGACGAGCCCCACCGCGATCCGCACCACTGCACCACTGCACCACTGCACACCGAGGAGTCACCACCATGAAAGCCATCACCTACCGCACCTACGGCGGCCCGGAAGTCCTGGAGTACGGCGATGTGCCGAACCCGAAGCTAGGCGTGGACACCGTGCTGGTCCGCGTGAAGGCCGCCTCCGTCAACCCGGTCGACTGGAAGATCCAGGCCGGGTACCTGGACGCCGTCATGGACGCCGTCTTCCCCGTCATCCCCGGCTGGGACGTGGCGGGCGTCGTCGAGGAGACCGGTGCCGGAGTCACCGAGTTCACTCCAGGTGACGAGGTGATCGGCTACGTCCGTGAGGACTTCGTCTCGCGCGGGACCTTCGCCGAGTACGTCGCCGCCCCGGTCCGTACGCTCGCCCGCAAGCCCGCCAACCTCTCCTTCGAGGAGGCTGCCGGCCTTCCGCTGGCCGGCCTGACCGCGTACCAGGCGCTGACACGATCCCTGCGGGTGCGGGCCGGCAACACCGTGCTGGTGCACGCCGCGGCGGGTGGCGTCGGCTCCCTGGCCGTACAGATCGCACGATCGCTGGGCGCCCGGGTGATCGGCACCGCCAGTGAGTACAACCACGCCTACCTGCGAGGACTGGGAGCGGAGCCGGTCGCCTACGGCGAGGGCCTCACCGACCGCGTCCACGCCCTCGCGCCGCAGGGCGTGGATGCCGTCCTCGACCTCGTCGGCGGGGACGCCCTGAAGGTCTCGCCAGGGCTGCTTGCCGAGGGCGGCCGCCTGGCCTCGGCCGTGGACGGCGCCGTGCTCGGCCTCGGTGGCGGGTACGTCTTCGTGCGACCCGACGCCCGGGACCTCGAGGCTCTCACCGAACTGGCCGAGCGCGGGGAGCTGCGGGTGGACGTGGCCGCAGCGTTCCCCCTTGAGCAGGCCGCCGACGCCCAGCGCCTCAATCGCGAGGGCCACACCCGCGGCAAGATCATCATCACCGTCGCCTGAGCCACCGCTCGCCGCCGCACACCACCGGCACCCAGCCGGACAACACCCCCCACCACCGCGCGACCCGCGCGCACTTCGAAGGAGACAGTTGTGACCGCAGTTCTGTTGGTCGTCACCGGCGCCGACCACTGGACGCTCGCCGACGGCACCCTGCACCCCACCGGCTACTGGGCCGAGGAACTCGCCACACCGCACCGGCTGTTCCGCGAGGCCGGGTTCGATGTCACCATCGCCACACCCGGCGGCGTGGCTCCGACCGTCGACGCCGTCAGCCTCGCCGCCGAGTCCACCGGCGGCAAGGATCAGGCCGACGCCATCGCCGCGTACCTGGCTTCCATCCGCGCCGACTTGGAGAACCCGGTAAAGGTCGAGGAGGTCGACCTCGACGTGTACGCCGCCGTCCTCTACCCCGGTGGCCACGGCCCTATGGAGGACCTCGCCGTCAACGCCGACTCCGGTCGCCTGCTCACCGCGGCGCTGGACTCCGGCAAGCCGCTCGGGGTGCTGTGCCACGCCCCCGCAGCCCTGCTCGCCGCCCGGCGCGAGGACGGCAGCTGGCCGTTCGCCGGTTACCGCATGACCGGCTTCACCAACACCGAGGAGACCGCAGCCGGCTTCGCCGACAAGGCCAAGTGGCTGCTCCAGGACCGCCTGGTGGAACTGGGAGCCGACTTCCAGGCCGCGGCCCCGTTCAGCGAGCACGTCGTGGCGGACCGCAATCTGCACACCGGTCAGAACCCCGCCTCCTCGGCGCAGCTCGCCCGGAACCTCATCGACACCCTGAACCGCGGCTGATCCCTTGTCCGAAGCCGACGCCCGGGGTGCCCCGCGGCGCGGCGACAACGCGCCCGTCCACGTACCGCACCTGTGAGGGAACCATGAACAACCCTGCGCCCCAGCAGCCAGCCGAGCTCCTCGCCCGGCTGCGCGCCACCTTCCGCGCGGGCAAGACCAAGCCCGTGTCCTGGCGTACCAGGCAGCTGCACCGGATGCGTACCCTGCTCACCGAGCGGGGGGAGACATTCGCCGCGGCGCTCCACGCCGACCTGGGAAAGAGCTCCACCGAGGCTTACCGCACGGAGATCGACTTCGTCATACGCGAGATCGACCACACCCTGGAGCATCTCGACGGGTGGCTGCGCCCCGAACCGGCCCCCGTCCCCGCGTTCATCGGCGAGGCGAGTGCCTGGACGCAGTACGACCCGCTGGGCGTCGTACTGGTCATCGCCCCCTGGAACTACCCGGCGCAGCTGCTGCTGGCCCCGGTGGCCGGTGCCCTGGCCGCGGGCAACGCGGTGGTCGCCAAGCCCAGCGAACTGGCCCCGGCCACCTCCGCCGCCCTCGCCCGCCTCGTGCCGCAGTACCTCGACACCGACGCGGTCGCCGTGGTCGAAGGCGGTGTCGCGGAGACCACTGCCCTGCTGGAGCAGCGTTTCGACCACATCCTCTACACCGGCAACGGCACGGTCGGCCGCATCGTGATGGCCGCGGCCGCCCGGCACCTCACGCCCGTCACCCTCGAACTGGGCGGCAAGTCCCCGGCGTTCGTGGACCGGGGCACCGACCTGGACACCGTCGCCGCCCGCCTCGCCGCCGGGAAGTTCCTCAACGCCGGGCAGACCTGCGTCGCGCCCGACTATGTCCTCACCGACCCCGAGACCGCACGCGCTCTGGAAGCCGCCTTGGCCAAGGCCATCGAGGGGCTGTACGGGGCCGACCCCGCTGCCTCCCCGGAGTACGGCCGTATCGTCAGCGAACGCCACTTCGACCGGCTGACCGCGCTCCTCGACTCCGGCCGTCAGGCCACCGGCGGCGCGTACGACCGCGAGACGAAGTACATCGCGCCGACCGTCCTGGCCGAGGTGTCGCCGGACGCGCCCGTCATGCAGGAGGAGATCTTCGGCCCGATCCTCCCGATCGTCGAGGTGGCCGGGCTCGACGAGGCCATCGACTTCATCAACGACCGCGACAAGCCGCTGGCCCTGTATGCGTTCACCGAGTCCGACACCACCCGGGAGCGGCTCGCCGCCGAAACCTCCTCCGGCGGCCTCGGGTTCGGCCTGCCGCTGGCCCATCTCACCATCCCCGACCTGCCGTTCGGGGGCGTCGGGGAAAGCGGCATGGGCAGCTACCACGGCCGCTACTCCATCGAGACCTTCAGCCACCGCAAAGCCGTCCTCGCCAAGCCCCTCAGCTGATCCCCCCAGCCGTGCGTGAACACGGCGGAAAGAAACATTCCCACCATGAGCACTCTCCCCACCACCAGCCGCGCACGGCACCTGGTGGCCGTACGGGTGTGCCTCGTCGATACGATGACCGCGGGCAGGCGATCGGTTCAGACGCCTGCCGTGTCCGCGACTTCGTGGGCCTTCGCCACCAGTGCGTCGATGCGCTCTGCGGTCGGAGTCCCCGGACGCGGCCTTGTTCCGCGGTTCGTCCATCGCGCGGCGCATGACGCCCTCCGCGATGATCGCGACCTTCCACAGTCCCATCGCGTGCCAGTAGCCCAGCGCCGTCAGGTCGCGTCCCGACGCCGCCGCGTAGGCCGCCACGAGTTCCTCGCGGGGCGGGAAGCCGTCGAGAGCGGTCGCGACGAAGTCGCCCGAGGTGTTCTCACTCTTGGCCGGCCAGTAGGCCAGCAGGCTGCCCATGTCCGAGCGTCACCTCGATGGTGCTCCGGCACGGCCGCGACGAGGCGCCGGGTGAGGTCCTCCAGGGCGGGCAGCTCGCGGGTCCTGGACCTCTCCCACTGGGCCGACCACCGCTTGAGCTGACGCTGCGCATACGGCTTGTGGCCGGCCAGACCGGTCAACCCGGTCACCTCGAGATCGATCGCATGGACCTTCGCCAGCGTCCGCGGCAACGACATCCCGATCGCCCGGCGGCGCTCGGGCGTCAACGACCGCGCGATCGACATCCTGTCGACGACCTCGCCGTCCACGAACTCCATGAGCAGCAGCGGGACGTCAGTCACGGCGGGATCATCGGTCAGCCCGAGCACCCGCGGGGTCGGGACGGCAGTGCTCTCCAGGGCGGTCAGAATCCGCGCCTCGCGGGCCACGTCGTGCGCCGACGCCAGCAGGCGACCCAGCGGTGGGCGCCGCAGGACCCATCTGCGGCCGTCCTGATCCTGTACGAGATACGTCAGATTCGACTGGCCCAGCCCGATCCGCCGGAAGGTCAAGGGCCCGGCGAAGTCGACGCCGAGGGTGGCGAACCAGCGGCCCACCGCCCCGGCGTCGATTCCGACGATGTCCGCGCTAGACACCGATACCGGCTCCTTGCCTGAACGGGAGCGCGTCACCGAGCAGTTGCCCGCCGTCGATCACCATCGTCTCGCCGGTGATCCAACTCGCGGCGTCCGAGACGAGGAAGGCGACCGCGGAGGCGATGTCGGCAGGCTCCCCTATGCGGCCCAGGGCCACCGAGGCGGACACGGCCTGCTCGTGCTCCTTCCACAGAGCCTCGGCCAGCTTCGTGCGCACCACACCCGGTGCCACCGCGTTGACGCGGACCTTCGGCGAGAGTTCCAGAGCCAGTTGCCTGGTGAGATGGATCAGTGCGGCCTTCGAGGCGTTGTACAGCCCGATGTTCGCCTCGGAGGCCATGCCGCCCACCGACGCGGTGTTGACGACCGCCCCGCCGTGCTCCCCCATCCAGGCCCGCGTGGCCAGACCCGTCCACAGGACGGGCGCCCACAGGTTCACGTCGAAGGTCTTCGCGAACCGGCCGTGGTCCTGGTCGATGACCGGCCCAAAGGCCGGGTTGGTCCCCGCGTTGTTGACGAGGATGTCCAGGCTGCCGAAGCGCTCTAGCGTCAGATCCACACAGCGCCGGGCCGCCTCTTCGTCGACCGCGTGCGCACCGACGCCGACCGCTGTGCCCTCGACCTGGGCCGCGGCGGCGTCCGCCGCCTCCTGGGACCGGGAGGTGAGGACGACGTTTCCGCCGGCAGCGGCGATGGCCTGGGCGATCGCCAGCCCGATACCGCGCAAGGCCCCGGTGACGACGGCGGTGCGACCGGTGAGATCGAGTCCTGCCATCTCAGCTCACCGCCGCCGTCGCCGCGTCGCGGTACTGCCGCAGTTCCTGTTTGGCGATGGCCCGCTTATGGACCTCGTCGGGACCGTCCGCGAGCCGCAACGTCCGCAGACCCGCGTACATCATCGCCAAGGGGAAGTCGTCGGTCACTCCCGCTCCCCCGTGCACCTGTATCGCGCGGTCGACGATCTTCAACGCGATGTTCGGAGCGGCCACCTTGATGGCCGCGATCTCGGTGCGCGCTTCCTTGTTCCCGACCGTGTCCATGAGATACGCGGCCTTGAGCGTGAGCAGGCGGATCATCTCGATGTCGATACGCGCTTCCGCGATCCAGTCCTGGATGTTGGACCGTTCGGCGACCGGACTGCCGAAGGTCACCCGTGACTGTGCGCGCCGGCACATCAGTTCCAGCGCCCGCTCGGCCGCGCCGATGGCCCGCATGCAGTGGTGGATACGACCGGGCCCGAGCCGGGCCTGGCTGATCGCAAAACCCTCACCCTCGCCCTTGAGCAGGTCCTTGGCCGGCACCCGGACATCCTCGAAGATGATCTCCGCGTGGCCCTCGCGGTCCGCGTACCCGAACACCGGGAGGTTCCGGAGCACGGTGACCCCGGGGGCGTCGATCGGGACGACCATCATCGACTGCTGGCGATGCGGGGCCGCCGTGGGGTCGGTCTTGCCCATCACGATGAGCACCTTGCAGTTCTTGTGCATCGCGTTCGAGGCGAACCACTTGCGGCCGTTGAGGACGTACTCGTCGCCGTCGCGCTCCATCCGCAGCTCGATGTTGGTGGCGTCGGAGCTGGCGACACGCGGTTCGGTCATCGCGAAGGCCGAGGCCATCGTTCCGTCGAGCAGTGGCTTGAGGTACTTCTCCTTGTGCTCGTCGCTGCCGAACAGCGTGAGCACCTCCATATTGCCGGTGTCGGGCGCGTTGCAGTTGCACGCCTCGGAGGCGATGTGGCTGCGCCCCATGATCTCCGCCAGCGGCGCGTACTCGAGGTTCGTCAGACCGGGGCCCCACTCCGGATGCGGGTGGAACAGGTTCCACAGTCCACGCCTGCGCGCCTCCGCCTTGAGTTCCTCGAGGATCGGCGGGTGGAAGTGCGGGTCACCCGACGCGCGCATCTGCTCGTGGTACACCGCCTCGGCGGGGTAGATGTGCGAATCCATGAACTCGAGCAGATCCGCCCGGTATTTCTTGGCGCGGTCCGACATCTCAAACAGGGACATCCGAACTCCTGACGGATAGGGAGGGAAAGTTGGGCGGGCGCGGGCCGCGGAATCGGCGTAGGTGCCGTCCGCGTCGTTACTCAGTTGGCTCTTGATGGTGGCCATGGATGCCGGGGAGCAGCGCCTCGCCAGATCAGCGGCATACGCGACGGCGGCATCCACCACGCTGCCGGTGGGGACCAGGCAGGTCCGCTGCCCGGCTGTACCCCACCAGCCGGGGCAACAGCCAACTGCTGGATCTGCTCGGGGTCCGACACTAATTGAATCCGACGTCAAGTTCAATAGATGCCCTCACGGAACCACATGGAGAAAGCCGCCCAACCACAGGGGTATGGGCGGCTACGAGGCCGACGGATCAGCGGTGGCCGGGGAACCGCAGGGCGTTCGCCCAGAGGCGGGTGACCGTGGACACGAGTTCCTCGAAGTCCACCGGCGCATCCTCTTCTTGCGCTTCACTGCGCACGAAGGCGTTGTAGGCCATGACGCTGACCATGCCGGACAGCGCCCGGGACGCCATCATCGGATCGACCTCACGGTCTGCGACACCCCGCGCCTGCAGCTCGGCGATGCCGCGGGCATTGCGGCGGATGAACGCGTCGGCGCGCCGCCTTCGGAACTCACGGAACTCCGGCTCCACTTGGGCGACTTGCTCGAGCAGTGCCATCAGCTTCGCGTTCCGCTTGTATGCCGCGAGATAGGCGCGATTGCTCGCCTCCAGTACCGCATAGGGATCATCGGTACCCTGCACCCGGCCCATGCCGGGGTGCATCATGTCCTCCTGCGCCTCCAGGAGGACGGCGGCAAGCACCTCTTCCTTGTTGGCGAAGTAGGTGTAGAAGGATCCCGCCGCGCACTGAGCCTCTTTGGTGATGTCCGTCAGGCGGGCGTCGAGGTAGCCGTCCCGCTCGAACACCTTCCGCGCGGCCTTCACCAAAGCGGCCCGTGTCCGCGCTCCACGCTTCGTCGTGGGTGGCTCACGAAGGTGCGAGAGGGGCGCCATGGGCGGTGCCTTCTCGCCGTCGATCTCCTCGGGCGCAGTAGTGTCCATCCAGGAAACTGTACTTGAATCCGACACCACAATCATAAACCCGCGAGGCGGGACGCTCAGTGGCGGTGGGCGGCAACGTCGGCGGGCGCCGTGTCACATGTCGGGAGTGGCGGCCGCGTGGCGGCACAAGTGGCCGGATGACCGGCCTCACTGCGCTCGGTCGGTCGATCGGTCAGGCGGTGATCCCGAAGCGTTCGGCGAGTTGGCGGCGGGTGTCGGCGGCGCTGGTGTGCAGTACGCCCCCGATTCCGATCCGTGCCGCGCCGTCAAGGTTCTGCTGCAGATCATCGATCATGACTGCCTCCTCGGGATCGATGCCGAGGCGTTCACATGCGATCGCGTAGATCCGCCGGGAGGGTTTGCGGATCCCGACCTCGGCGGAGATGACGATCGCATCGGCAACAGCGGCGAGTTCGACACCGTCGTAGGTTCCGGTACCGAACGAATTGGACACGAGCGCAACGGGATGGCCGGCGGCTCGGAGATCACCGAGCAGCGCGAGCATGTCCCGGTCGATCGACATTCCCGCTTGTATCCGGGCCGTGAGCCCCTCGGCGGATACGTCCGCGCCATGGACGCGGAGACGTTCGGCGAATCCTCGCTCGAAGGCTTCGGTGTCGATACGGCCGCACTCGTGGTCCGTGAGGAGGATGCGTGATGGTTGGTCGCGGGCCAGGAGGTCCAGCGGCAGGCGCGGGTCGCCGCCGAGCGAGGCGCCGAAGTCGGTGAAAGCCCGCAACACACTTGAGGTGATGACACCACCGAAGTCCACCAGGACCGCGCTTCGCGCCTTGTCCGTCACACTCGACATCTCAGGCAACCTCGAACAGCCCGGCCGCGCCCATACCGCCGCCGATGCACATCGAGATCACCACATACCGAACGCCCCGGCGCTTGCCCTCGATAAGGGCATGCCCCACCAGCCGGGCACCGGTCATTCCGTACGGATGGCCGACCGAGATGGCGCCGCCATTGACGTTGAACCGCTCCGGGTCGATGTGCAGTTCGTCCCGGCAGTACAGCGCCTGGGAAGCGAACGCCTCGTTGAGTTCCCACAGGCCGATGTCGTCGATGGTGAGGTCGTGCTGCTTCAGCAGCTTCGGAATGGCGAACACCGGCCCGATGCCCATCTCGTCCGGCCCGCAACCGGCAACGGTCATACCCCGGTAGACCCCCAGCGGTTCCAGTCCGCGGCGCTCGGCCTCCTTCGACTCCATCAACACCGACGCCGAGGCCCCGTCCGACAACTGCGAGGAGTTGCCCGCCGTGACGGTGGAATGCGCGCTCACCTGACCGTCGGGCAGCACCGGCGCCAACCCGGCCAGGCCCTCAAGCGTCGTCGACGCGCGGTTGCCCTCATCCCGGGCCAGGGTCACCTCCTCGTCCCGCACCTCTCCGGATTGCTTGTCGAAAACCTTCTTGACGCTGGGAAGCGCGACGATCTCCTGGTCGAACCGGCCGGCCTCCTGCGCCGCCGCGGTGCGCTGCTGTGACACCAGCGCGAACTCGTCCTGGCGTTCGCGGCTCACGCCGTAGCGTTCGGCGACGACCTCAGCCGTGTGCAGCATCGGCATGTAGATGCTCGGCTTGTGCTCGACCAGCCAGGGATCCGCCATGCGGTGGGTGTTCATGTGGTTGTTCTGCACCAAGGAGATCGACTCGACACCGCCGCCGACAGCGACCTGCATGCCGTCCGTGACTATCTGCTTGGCGGCCGTCGCAATCGCCATCAGGCCCGACGAGCACTGCCGGTCGATCGACATCCCCGACACGGTGTCCGGAAGTCCGGCACGCAGAACGGCCTGACGCGCGACATTGACACCGGAGGATCCCTGCTGCACGGCGCAGCCGAAGATCACATCCTCGACCTCACCTCCCTCCAGCCCGGCGCGCTGCACGGCCTGCGACAGGGCGTGGGCGGCGAGTTCCTGCGCCTGGGTGTCGTTGAAGGCGCCGCGGTAAGCCTTTCCGATCGGTGTCCGTGCCGTCGAAACGATGACTGCTTCCCTCATGTCGCCTCACTGCTTCCTTTCGGTTCGGTTCTTCCGTGAGCTGGGGGGGCCGGAAAGCGTTGAGGGCTCGTTGACCGTCTCCTCGGGTGACCGATGACAACGAGCCATGGCCACGGGGGTGATGGGAGTCGGCCTTCCGACCCGTTATAGTTGAATTCGGCGTCAAGTTCAATCATCAGAGTCGGTGCGTGGAGGTGGATGGTGACCCAGCTGAGCATCCGCACGGGTGTGGGCGTGTTCGACGCCATCGCGGCGGGTCCGCCCGAAGGTCGCCCGGTGCTGTTGCTGCACGGTTTCCCGCAGACAGGGCTGGTGTGGCAGCGGCAGATGGCGGCGCTGGCGGCGCACGGCTACTGGGTGGTGGCACCCGACCAGCGTGGGTACTCCCCCGGCGCCCGCCCCCAGCGACCCGAGGACTATCGCATCGGCCTTCTCGTCGACGACGTGGTCGCGATCAGCGAGCAACTGGGCTGGGCGGCGTTCGATCTGGTCGGCCATGACTGGGGAGGCGCGGTGGCCTGGTGGACCGCGCACGCCCATCCCGGCCGGGTACGCACCCTGACGGTTGTCTCGACCCCGCACCCCGGCGCACTTGCCACCACCCTGCGCACCGACCAGGATCAGCGCCAACGCTCCCACTACATGATCGACTGGCGCGAAACACCCGCGACCGAGGAGCGCATGCTCGCCGACGATGCCCAAGAGGTTCGGGGCTTCTTCGCCGGAAAGGTCCCGCAGGACAGTGCCGAGGCCTACGTACGACACCTGTCCCAGCCGGGCGCTCTCACCGCGGCGCTCAACTGGTACCGGGCCGGCCGCCCCGACGGCACGATCGGCGTCATCGACGTGCCCACGCTGTACGTCTGGAGCACGGGGGACAGCGCGTTCGGCCCGGCAGCCGCACAGCAGACCGGGCGGTGGGTCAACGGGCCGTACCGGTTCGAGACCCTCCAGGGCGTCAGCCACTGGATCCCCGAGGAGGCTCCCGAAACGCTGAGCCGCCTGCTGCTCGAACACCTGCGAGCGAATACCCCGTTCGTCGACTCTCCGAAGAGGTGACCCCATGAAGGCAGCACGCACGGCCTGGCGCCGTCTCGAGCCCCTACACGCCATGATCTACTTCGTCCCCGAGGGAAGGCGACGGTACGCGGACCTCGGCCTGAGCGGACGCGCCGGGTACTTCACGTCCCGGAGCGCCGCGTTCGGCCGAGCATCCGCCGAGCTGGTCATCTCGACCTTCTACAACTTCAACCCCGATGTCGTACGGCAGGCGGTCGACGGAGCCTGGGACGCGACGACGCCGCAGCAGGTGTTGGACGCGCGGTACGCCGCGGCGTGCGAAGCCCTGCGACGGGCGGAAATCCACGAGTTGCCCAACTTGCCCGAAGTCCTGGCGCTGACCCGCCGGGCCGCCGAGGCGGCTTGCGAACATGCGCAAGGCCGCCCGCTGTTCGCCGCTCATGCCGCGCTGCCTTGGCCGGAGGAGCCGGTACTGCAGCTGTGGCATGCCCAGACCCTGCTCCGGGAGTTCCGCGGGGACGGCCATGTCGCGTGCCTGCTGAGCGAGGGCGTCGGGGGCTTGGAGGCCCTGATTCTGCACGCCGCGACCGGTGACGTTCCCGTCGACTTCCTCAAGGCGAGCCGTGGATGGCCCGAGGAGGAGTGGGCCGGCACCCAGGAGCGCCTGAGCGAGCGAGGTCTCCTCGACGGCGACTCCCTCAGCCCAGAAGGCGTACTCCTGCGCCGCCACATCGAGGACCGCACCGACCGTCTGGCCCTTCCTGCCTACGCCCCCCTGGGTGACGCCGGCTGTGAGCGCCTCGCCGAACTCGCGAGCCCCTTCGGCCGCGCGGTCGTCGACGCCGGCCTTCTCAACCTGGGCTGACCGCGGACCGGGCTCGCCGGTCAAGTTTGCCGCCGTCAGTCCGTACGACGTTGTCCGCCCGGCCGCCGGCAGCGGCGGGGCAGCGACCTGCTGATCGAGCTGGAAGAGCGCATCACCCATGAGGAACTCGTGGCGGCACCAAGTGCGATGCCCACTGCAGCCCGTGGCGGACACGGGCTGCAGTGAGCCTTCTCAAATGCCGACGGGCTTGCCCGGACCAGGCACGTGACGGAAACGGAACGGCTCCGGGTCGCGTCCGGCCTGGATGAACCAGCACTCCCCGGTGCCGTCGCCGGTGACGATCCGCAGCACCGTGTCCGCCACGACCTCGGCCGGGATGATCGGCAGTTCCTGCTCGGCGAGCATGCCGCGCAGGTGGTCGATGATCCGCGACTCTGCGAACCCCGGGCAGACGGCGTTGAAGCGCACGTTCTGACGCGCGAGAGCCGGTCCCAGGGAGCGTGCGAGTCCCACGACCGCATGCTTGTTGGCCGCATACAGCGGATCCAGCGGTACCGCCGCCAGGCCCGCCAGGGACGCGGTCGCCACGATCGCTCCTCCGCCGCGGGCCCGCAGCGCCGGCAGCACCGCATGGGTGCCGAACACCACGCCGTCGAGGTTGGCCCCCATCGCACGCCGGTAGCGCGCCAGGTCGAAGTCCTCGCCGACGCCACATCCGGTCGCCACCCCCGCGTTGAGAAACGCGATGTCGACGCCGCCGCACTGCTGCTCGGCGAACTCCACCAGCGCACGGTTGGCCTCGAGGTCGGACACATCGCAGGCACGGAAATGGCCGTCGATCATCTCGGCCACCTCGCGGCCGCCCCGCGCGTCGAGGTCCGCGACCACGACGCGCGCCCCCGCCTTGGCCAGCGCCAGCGCCGTGGCCCGGCCCAGTCCGCTCGCCCCGCCGGTGACGATCGCCACCTTGCCCTGGAGCGCGGCCCCGCTCTCGGCGGCCGTCATGCCAGCTCCAGGACGAGCTTGCCGACGTTCTCGCCGCGGAAGAGCATCTGCAACGTCTCGGGGAAGTCGTCCACGGTCCCCCTGACCACGTGTTCCTTGACCTTGATGCGGCCGGCGCCGATCCAGGCGGAGATCTCCTGGGCGGCCTCCGTGTAGCGCCCCGCGTAGTCGAAGACGACGAAGCCCTCCATGCGGGCGCGGCGCACCAGCAGCGAGAGGTAGTTCGAGGGGCCCTTGACCGGGGTGGCGTTGTTGTACTGACTGATCGCACCGCACACCACGACGCGCGCGTGCATCGCCAGCCGGGTCAGGGCTGCGTCGAGGATGTCACCTCCCACGTTGTCGAAGTAGACGTCGATGCCGTCGGGGGCGTGGCCGCGCAGTGCCTTCCTGACGTCCTCGGCGCGGTAGTCGATCGCCGCGTCGAATCCCAGTTCGTCGGTGAGCAACGCGCACTTCTCCGGCCCTCCCGCGATGCCCACGACCCGGCAGCCCTTGGCCTTCGCGATCTGACCCGCGATGGTGCCGACCGCGCCGGCCGCCCCCGACACCACGACGGTCTCGCCGTCCTTCAGCGCCCCGACGTCCAGCAGGCCGAAGTAGGCGGTCATGCCGGGCATGCCCAGCGCGCCCAGATACGTCGAGGGCGGGGCGAGGGACGTGTCGATCTTCATGGCGCCCCTGCCGTCGGAGACCACGTACTCCTGGACGCCGAATGTTCCGACCACGTGATCGCCCGGCTGGAAGTCGGGGTGGTTCGATGCGGTGACCTCGATGACCGATCCGGCGCGCATCACCTCACCGATGCCCACCGGCGGCAGGTAGGAGGGACGGTCGTCCAGCCATCCCCGCATCGCCGGGTCCAGGGAGATCACGCGAGTCCGGCCCGCGAACCGGCCCGGCCCCGGCTCGTCGACGGAACCCGCACAGTGCTCCCAGTCATTGGGTCTGACCTCGCCCACAGGGCGGGCTGCCAGACGGATCTGGCGGTTGGTCGCAGACATAGCGCCTCCTGTCGTCGCGGCTCCCCGGGAGCATACCGACCAGTAGGTACGTCGACTGGCGTGATATTGCCCACAAGCCACGGGCGGGATCCGGGGCCGGAACGAGGCATGTACGCGCCGACCGCGTCTGGCAGGCGCCAGAGGGTGGGGGACTTCTCGCGGAGGAGGGCGGAGTGCAGGCGGGGCGTGTTCGTCCACTGGTGGTCGCGCGACGGAGGGATCTGCCAGCACAGACCGGGGCACGTGACGCGATGGATCGGAGGGATCACCACGTGGCAGCCCAGGCCCAGGACAGGCACCCGCGGGAGGTCCCAATCGGCGGCGGAACCAGGCGGAATCAGCCGTACCTCGGGCAGGCTACAGCCAAGTAGCTTCGCGGGTCGTATTGATGTGGGAGCATCTGGGAGGCTGCCATGGGACACCCCCGCCCCTTAGTGATCGACCCGACCGGCCGCGACATTCACGGCGAGGCCTCCCGGATCCGCGAGCGCGGATCGGTGACCCTCGTCGAACTGCCCGACGGTGTGCGGGCCTGGGCCGTCAGCAGTCCCGACCTCCTCAAGCGCCTCCTCACCGACCCACGCGTCTCCAAGGACCCGCGCCGGCACTGGACCCAGTGGATCACCGGCGAGATCGCCCCGGAGTGGCCGCTCTTCACCTGGGTCGCGGTGCAGAACATGTTCACCGCCTACGGAGGCGAGCACAAACGGCTGCGCGCCCTGGTCTCCAAGGCGTTCACCGCACGCCGCTCCACGGCGCTCCGGCCCCGTATCGAGGAGATCGCCGCGGCCCTGCTGGACCGGGTCGAGGTGGCCGGACGGCACGGCCAAGTCGTCGATCTGCGCGAGGAGTTCTGCTATCCGCTGCCGATCCAGGTGATCAGCGAACTTCTCGGCCTGCCCGAGGAACAGGGTGCGGAGCTACGGGCCGTCGTGGACGGCGTCTTCCACACTTCCGCCACCCCGGAGGAAGTCACCGACAACTACGCACGGTTCTACGCGGCGCTGGGCGAACTCGTCGCCCTCAAGCGGCGGTCACCGGGCGACGACCTGACCTCGGCGCTCATCGCGGCACGCGACGACAGTGACACCCGGCTGAGCGAGCAGGAACTGCTCGACACCCTGGTGCTCATGGTCAGCGCCGGCCACGAGACCACGGTCAACCTGATCGACAACGCCATCCACCTCCTGCTGACCCATCCGGACCAGCTCGCCCACGTCCGCTCCGGCCGCGTCTCCTGGGAGGACGTCGTCGAAGAGGCGCTGCGCATGGAGGCGCCCGTCGCCAGCCTGCCGCTGCGGTACGCCGTCGAGGACCTCGTCATGAGCGAGTTCGGCGGTCCGGACGGGGTGGTGATCGGCGAAGGCGAGGCCATCCTCGCCGCGTACGCGGCCGCCGGACGTCACCCCGGCAAGTACGGCGAGGACGCCGACCGCTTCGACGTCACCCGCGCCGACAAGGAGCACCTCGCCTTCGGCCACGGCGTGCACTTCTGCCTCGGCGCCCCACTGGGTCGGCTCGAAGCCCGCATCGCACTCCGGGCGCTCTTCGACCGCTGCCCCGGACTGCGACTCGCCGTTTCTCAGGACGAGTTGGAGCCGGTCGACTCCTTCATCTCCAACGGCCACCGCTCCCTTCCGGTACGCCTGTCCTGATCACTCGCCGCGCCACCACGCCAGCAGCCGGGCGGCCCGCCCGCGCCGCTCGCGGCGGGCCTCGGGCGCCGCGGACGGCAGGGGCGTCGGCGCGGTGCGCTCGACGGGCGGCTCGTCGCCGGTGCCGGACGGGGTGACGACGGTCGGCGGAAACACCACCGGCAACGCGGCCGGCGCTCGGTGGAAGGGGCCCGGCCGCCAGGCCAACTCATCGACCGGCACGGCGAGTTCGACATCAGGAAGCCGGTCGAGCAGCTTCTCCACCGCGACCGCCGCGACCAGCCGGGCCGGACTCTGCGCCGGGCAGTTGTGCGGGCCGCGCTCCACGCCAAGTGGGCGCGGTTGCCCGCACGCTGATCCACCGTCAAGGACGGATCGGTGTTCGCCGCGGCGAAACTGACCACGAGCGGATGCCCCGCCCGCACCAGCACCCCTTCGTGGACGACGTCGTGGATCGCGTAGTGCGCGGCGTAGTTGGCCATGGGCGGGTCGGTCCACAACACCTCGTCGAGCGCGTCCTCCACCGGCATGGTGGGTGTCGGCGAGGACGAGCGCGCCGAGGGCGCCCCGGGTCACCACGGCGATGGCCTGGGCTCGGCGGCCGAACTGGGCGTTGGCGTGGTCGATTCCGAGCAGGTCGCGCAGGACGTCGGGGTTGTCGTGCCGGTCCTGCATCTCGGCGATGGACACCTGCTGTTCGTTGGCCTGGGCTTGGATGGAGCGCATCGACGCCTTCAGGGCGGCCTTCGCCGACTGGTCGGCGCGAGACCGGGCGTGCTCGACCGCGTCGGCGAACCGTTCCAGGACACCGTCGAGACATTTCGCGAACTCCGTGTCGGCCAGCCGGTCGTCGAGCAGACCGACGGCCGGGACCTGCTCGTGGGCCGCGTGCTCCAGGCCCGGTAGGCGGGTGGAGATGAGGTGCCGCGGTTCCTCGTCCCGGGCCCGCAGGCCGTCCCTCAGTTCCGCGTTCCTTCTGCGCTGCCGTGCGGTGATGCCGCGTTCGCGCACCAGCAGGACGGCGACGGCGAACAGGCCCACGGCCAGGCACCAGAACACCGCCTCCGCTGTCTATTCCGTCATCAAGTCCTCACAGCAGGTGGCGGGTCGACGGGCGCACGACGGTAGCGGCGCGTTGGCGTGCACTTGTCCGTGCGCGCAGGGAAGTTGCCGTGGGACGCAGGCGCGTTCGTGGGACCGGCCGATCGCAACGGGCTTGTCTCCGGCGTAGGCATATGAGGCTGGGACGAGTTCCGGAAACCGATTGCTGATCTCTAGTCTGCGCCGAGTAACAGCCCTCGGACGCAGGGCTTTCGGGGCTGCTCTCCAGGCCGTCGGGACACGTCGCAGCGGAGGGGATACATTGCCCACGGGAAGCTGCGTCGTGGAAACGACGAGGACCGCCGAGGTCGAGGCACGCGAGCAGACGGATCTGTGGAGTGAGCGCGTCGGGGCGTACCAGACCAGGCTGGACTACAGGTACGCCCGTGCCGGGGTCTTCCGCGGCGAGATGATCCGGCAGCGCAGCGACAGCTACCAGGTCGTCACCTGGTACAGCGACCGGATCGAGTACGCCCGCACACCGGGCCTGATCCGCCAGAAGCCGGACCCCGACTACCGGCTCCTCTTCCCGCTCTCCGGCGAACTGCTACTGCGACAGGACGACCAGGAGGTGCGGCTGACGCCGGGCACGGGCAGCCTGATCACACTCGGTGCACCCTTCGAACTCCTGCACGGCGCGTCCCTGCGCGGTGTCATCATGTCGATCCCGGCCCAGGAGATCGACGGCCCGCTGGACAGGAAGGCGCCGCTGGCCACCTCGACGACGCGGTCGCAGACGGCGTCGAACTGCGGGGCGGCAATCTGAGCGAGGTCGAGGCGATGGTCCGCCGCTACGTGCGTGCTCACGCGGCCGACCCCGACCTGTCCGGCGCCTCCATGGCCCGCGCCCTCGGCTGGTCCCTCCGCCAGGTCCAGCTCGCGCTCCAGCACGTGGGCACCACGCCCCGTGACCTGATCCGCGAGGAGCGCCTGCGTCTGGTCCGCGAGCGTCTCCTGCGCGCCGACTGCGAGCACATGACGATCACGGACTTGGCGTACGCCTCGGGCTTCTCCTCGGCGAGTGCCATGAGCACGGCCTTCCGCCGGCGCTTCGGGGTGAGCCCCCGGTCGTGGCCTCGCCCAGGGCTTCGTACAAGGTTCGGCAGCGCCCCCATGGTGACCGCACGCATAGCCAAAGCCCGAACTATGTTGCCTCACCACATGTGCCGGTGACCTGCACGTTCCTACGGTGTCCCCACACGTACCCGTCCCCACCGCACACGAGGAAGTGGCGCACATGGCCTCCGCAGCAACCGCTCCCCCATCCCCGGCAAACTGAAGCGCATCGTCGCCGCGTCCCTCATCGGCACCACCATCGAGTGGTACGACAACTCATTCGATAGGGGCTAGGACCTGCGGTTTTCCACGATTCCGACTGCCGAAGTCAGCACGGAACCAGCACAGGGATGGTGGCGTGATGACTCGGGGCTGGTCGACCTGCTCCTCAGCGCGCACCGCTGAACCCGTTGACTCCAGGGCGCCGTTACACAGCGTCGCGAACCCAGCCGCCGTCTCCAGGCTGTCCAACGTCGTGGATCCTTGCCTCCCGAAGGCAAACGGATCACTCCGTCGAGTCAGTCACACAGGCGCACCTCCGCCGCCGAGTCTCCGGGTCGCGGTTGGCTTCGCAACTCCGAGCCACCAGCGGAGACCGAGTTCTTCGAGGCGAGTGCCTGGTCCGGCAGCGTCTCGCCCGTCGGCGCCACCTGGTCTTTGCGGGCGCCGCGCTGGATGTCGAGGCCGACCCGCGTCAACTCCAGGCCCTCTTCCTCGCCAGAGCCGTGCCAGTCGTCGGCCATCCGCTCGGCGAGGAAGCGGTAGAAGTCGCAGTGAAGCAGCCGGACGTGCTGTTCCACACCGCCCGCCGCGCGCTTCTGAGCGCCGTACTGGCGGATGGTCTCCCGTAACAAGGCTGTCCCTTGCGCTCGTTGATGAGGACCACAACTGTGCCACCAGGCGATTGACAAGATCGAAGGCATCTTGGCGCGCGACGCTCTCCCCCGCACCCACACCCTCGGCCGTGTCCAGGCCGAAGTCACCGGCGACCACCGACAGCCGGTTCCACAGCAGCCGCGGCGCGGTACCGCCAGTGAGCGGGGCGAAGCGGTTCTCCAGGCGCTCCGCGACCTGGTCGACGGTCAGGGTGGGGCAGTCGTGCCTCTGAGTCTTGTCACGGTGAGCGGTCTGCGAGCGAGCGCATAGCATCCGATGATCTGCGATCTGCCCGGCGGGTTCAGCGTCCTCGCCGGAGCGAATGGTTCCGGTAAGTCCACCTTCAAGGGTGGTGGCGAGTTCCACGGGCATCGGTGTCTGGGGGGGTGTTCCCTGCCCCCCAGGCCGCCGGCGCCGCTCAGCCACCCCGATCTCGGCCTCCCGGTGAGTCCACGACCCGTTGAGCGACGAAGCGCGCGGTCGCGGCGCCGGGTTTCGTCAGCGGTGGACACGCAGAGCGTGAAGACCTCAAGCGGCGTCTTGGCAGCCGGTCGAGGCACCGACGCCCTTCGAGATCAGTTCGCGCCTTCTCATCCGACCAAGGGAAGGCCAAGGAAATGCAAGGGGGGACAAAACTCTCCCTGCCATGGGTGACGCCTGTGGTGCAAGACTTTCCGCGTGATCAGCCGCCCTGTCGAGGCGAGCGGTCACCCTGTTCCCGCGGTGGCGTCGATCCCGTGCCTGGTCTCCCGCTGGTGTACACGACTGATCCGTCCGTGATGCAAAGGCGAATGTATGTCCTCTGAACTCCCTGATTCTGCTGTTTCCCCGCCCACCGGAACCGGTGAGACCACCTCGGGGCCCAGTCGGCGCACCGTCATCGCCACCGGTGTCGCGGTGGGCGGTGTCGTGGTGGCCGGAGGAACGTTCCTGGCCGGCGCCGAGGAAGCGACCGCCACCGGTTCGGCCCCCTCCAGCCGTGTGTCCCTGACGGTGAACGGCACCCGGCGGACGGTGACGGTCGACAACCGGACCTCGCTGCTGGATCTGCTGCGCGAGCACCTTGACCTGACCGGCTCGAAGAAGGGCTGTAACGCCGGTGCTTGCGGGGCGTGCACGGTGCTGGTCGACGGGCAGCGGGTCAACTCCTGCCTGACGCTGGCGGTGCGGCTGGAGGGCGCCGAGGTCACCACGATCGAGGGCCTGGCCGACGGTGCCGAACTCCACCCGTTGCAGCAGGCGTTCATCGACGAGGACGCCTTCCAGTGCGGCTACTGCACGCCCGGCCAGATCATGTCCGGCGTCGGCTGCATCCAGGAGGGCCACACCAGCTCGCCGGAGGAGATCCGGGAGTACATGAGCGGCAATGTCTGCCGCTGTGGCTGCTACGTCAAGATCGTGCGCGCGGTCGAGCAGACCGCCGCCCGGAAGTAAGGAGCGGCCGCCATGCATCCCTTCTCCTACACCCGCGTCAGCAGCGTCCGGGAAGCCCTGGACGCCGGGAGACGCGGCGGTCGTTACATCGCCGGCGGCACCACGCTGGTGGACCTGATGCGCGAGAGCGTCGAGCACCCCGACACGCTGGTCGACATCAGCGCCCTGCCCCTGAGTGAGATCACCGCCACCGCCGGCGGTGGCATCCGCATCGGCGCCCTGGTCCCGATGGCCGTGGCCACCGCCGACCCCAAGCTGAACTCCCTCTTCCCGGTGGCCGCCCAGGCGCTGCGGGGCGCCTCGGCCCAGCTGCGGAACATGGCCACCATCGGCGGCAACATCATGCAGCGCACCCGCTGCACGTACTTCCGGGACGTGACCGCCGACTGCAACAAGCGCGAGCCCGGCTCCGGCTGCGCCGCCCTGGGCGGCTACAACCGCGGCCACGCGATCCTCGGCGGCTCCGACCACTGCGTGGCCACCCACGCCTCCGACTTCGCCGTCGCCCTCGCCGCCCTGGAGGCGACCGTCCACCTGCAGGCCCCGGACGGCAAGGAGCGCAGCCTCCCCTTCGCCGACTTCCTGCTCCGTCCCCGCAGCACTCCGCACCGCGAACAGAACATCCGGCAGGGCGAGTTGATCACGGCGGTCGAGATCCCGGCGTATCCGCGTCCGCTGAAGTCGGCCTATCTGAAGCTCCGCGACCGGCAGTCCTACTCGTTCGGGCTCGCCTCGGCGGCCGTCGCCCTGCACACCCGGGGCGGCCTGATCCGCGAGGCGAAGGTCGCCGCCGGCGGTGTGGCCACCGTGCCGTGGAAGCTGTCGGCCGTCGAGCGGGCCCTGATCGGCGAGCGCCCCTCGGACGGTTTGTGGGTCGAGGCCGCCCGCCACGCGGCCGACGGTGCCCGCCCCCTTCAGCACAACCGGTTCAAGGTCGAGCTCCTGAAGCGGACCGTCGAACGCCAGCTGCGCACCGTAGGAGAGATGGAATGAGCCCCCAGCCGCAGGCAGCCGTAGGCGCACCGCTGTCCCGGGTGGACGGCGTGCTGAAGGTCACGGGCAGGGCGGAGTACGCCGCCGAGCACGACCTCAAGGGTGTCGCGCACGCCGTCATCGTCGACGCGAGCATCGGCCGCGGCCGTATCAGGTCCATCGACACGCGCGCCGCCGAGAAACACGCCGGTGTGCTGCGGGTGATCCACCACGGCAACGCGCCGAAGCTCCCGTACCGCGACAACGCCGGGTCCAACAACCCGGCCGGACGCAGGCTCCGGGTCTTCCAGGACGACAAGGTCCTCTTCCACGGCCAGCCCGTCGCCGTCGTCGTGGCCACCACGCTGGAGGCCGCCCAGCATGGGGCGAGCCTGGTCAAGGTCCGCTACGACGCCGAACAGCCCTCGACCGACATCACCAAGGCCAAGCCGGGCGAGCCGACGCCCTATGCGCGCGGAGACGCGGAAGCAGGGCTGCGCTCCTCGGCCGTACGGCTGGACCTGAAGTATGAACTGGCCCGCAACCACCACAACCCGATGGAACCGCACGCCACCGTCGCCCGCTGGGACGGCAACAAGCTCACGGTCTGGGACAAGACCCAGTGGGTGATGGGCACACACGACGAGATCGCCGCGGTCTTCGACCTCCCGGCGGACGCGGTGCGGGTCATCAACCCGTTCGTCGGCGGTGGCTTCGGCAGCGGGCTGCGCTGCTGGCCGCACACCATCGTCGCCGCGCTGGCGGCGCGGGTGACCCGGCGCCCGGTGAAACTGGTGCTGTCGCGCAAGCAGATGTACTTCGGCACCGGATTCCGGCCGGCCTACGAGTACCGGCTGCGCCTCGGCAGCGACCGGCGCGGTCGGCTGAACGCCGCGATCCACGACATCGACCACGAGACCTCGTCGTACGAGACGTTCTTCGAGGCCGTCCTGGGCACGGGCCAGATGATGTACAGCATGCCCAACGTCCGCCAGGCGTACCGGCAGGTCCCGCTGGACGTGAACACCCCGATCTGGATGCGCGGGCCCGGCTTCGCCCCCGCGTCGTTCGTGATCGAGTCGGCCATGGACGAGCTCGCCACCGAGCTCGGCATCGATCCGATCGAGCTGCGCCGGCGCAACGAACCGGCCGAGGACGAGTCGACCAACGAGCCCTTCTCCACCCGCCGGCTGAGCGAGTGCTACACGGTCGGCGCCCGCGAGTTCGGCTGGGACCGCCGCAACCCCAAGCCGCGCTCCACACGGGAGGGGAACCTGCTGATCGGCCTGGGCATGGCCGCCGGCGCCTACGACTGCGGGCGGTATCCGGGACAGGCCAGGGCGCGGCTGGATGCCGACGGCACGGCGGTCGTGGAGGCGGCCACCACCGACATGGGACCGGGCACGTACACCTCCCAGACCCAGGTCGCGGCCGACGCCCTCGGGCTGACCATGCGCACGGTGACCTTCCGGCTGGGGGACTCGGAGTATCCGTTCACCTCGCCGCACGGCGGTTCGTCGACCATGGCCAGTGTCGGCTCGGCCGTCGTCGACGCCTGCAACAAGGTGCGCCAGCAGGCGATCAAGCTGGCCGTGGAGGACCGCGAGTCGCCGCTGTACGGGGTGAACGCGGACGACGTGGTCGTGCGCAACGGCCGACTGCACGACCGGAACAACACAGTGCGCGGGGAGACGTACAAGAGCCTGCTGGCCCGCCACGACCGCTCCCACCTGGAGGCGAACGGCTCCTACGAGGGACCCGGCTCCGAGCGGTCCGCCTACTTCGCCTACAGCGCGACCTTCGCCGAGGTCTCGGTGGACGCGGACCTGGGACTGGTACGGGTGCGCAAGATGCTCGGCGTCTACGACGCGGGGCGGATCATCAGCCCCAAGCTCGCCGACAGCCAGGCGATCGGCGGCATCGTAGGCGGCATCGGCCAGGCGCTGCTGGAGCACACGGTCACCGACCACCGCGACGGGCGGATCGTGAACTCCAGCCTCGCCGACTACCTCGTCCCGGTCAACGCCGACGTCCCCGAGATCAAGGCGATCTACCTCGACGGCGAGGACAACGCCGGCAACCTGCTGGGCGTCAAGGGACTCGGCGAGGTCGTCCAGGTGGGCGTGGCAGCCGCGATCGGCAACGCGGTCTACAACGCCACCGGCCGACGCATCCGCCAACTTCCCATCACCGCCGAGGCGTTGCTCTGACACCACCGCCTCCCCAGACGGGTCCGGCAGCCGAACCCCCCGTACGGCTGCCGGACCCTCCCCGGGCCGCCACCGCGCATGTGCCCCCGTCGACGCGGCGGCGGCCCGGCCCACCTTCTGCGACAGCGACCGTCTGCTCTGGAGACCCTCCATGCTCAACATCGCGGACACACTGCACCGCTGGTGCCGCGAGGAACGCCCCTTCGCCCTGGCCACCGTCGTCGACGTCACCGGCAGCGCACCCTTGCCCATCGGTACGTCGGTCGCGGTCGACGAGGACGGCAACGCCATCGGCAGCATCTCCGGCGGGTGCGTCGAAGGCGCGGTGTACGAACTGTGCCGGCAGGTGCTCCAGGGGCAAGGTGCTCCACAGCGTGCCCGGTTCGGCTACTCCGACGACGACGCCTTTGCCGTGGGCCTGACCTGCGGTGGGGAACTCGACGTGCTCGTGCAGCGTGTCGATCCGGCCGCCCGGCCGCATCTCGGCGCGGCGCTCGCCGAGGCGGTTGAGGGCCGGCCCGCCGCCGTCGCCCAGGTCGTGGACGGGCCTGAAGGATTGCTCGGCGTCACTTTGTGTGTCCTCGGCGACAGTTGGATCGCCGACAGCACGCTCGGCGACAGGCCGACCGGCCGGGCCATGGCTGACCGGGCCACCGCCCAACTGCGCACCGGACGCACCGCACGCCTCGCCCTCGGCGGAGACGCCGACACCTGCCCCGAGACGCTCTCCGTCCTCGTCCACGCGGCCGCCACCCGCCCCCGCATGCTCATCTTCGGCGCCATCGACTTCGCCGCCGCCCTCGCCCAGGCCGGCCGCTTCCTCGGCTACCACGTCACCGTGTGCGACGCCCGCCCCGTCTTCGCCACCAAGGCCCGCTTCCCGCACGCCGACGAGGTGGTCGTCGACTGGCCCCACCGCTACTTGGCACAGACGGCCGTGGACGCCCGTACCGCCGTCTGTGTGCTCACGCACGACGCCAAGTTCGACATCCCCCTGCTGCAACTGGCACTCGACCTGCCCGTCGGCTACGTCGGCGCGATGGGCTCCCGGCGCACCCACGAAGAGCGCCTTCTCCGTTTGCGCGAAGTCGGCGTCACGCAGGAGCAGTTGGCCCGGCTGCGCTCCCCGATCGGCCTCGACCTCGGCGCCCGCACCCCCGAGGAGACGGCCATCTCCATCACCGCCGAGATCATCGCCCACGCCGGCCGAGGGAGTGGCTTGCCTCTGGTCCGGGTCAGCGGCCCGATCCACCGCGTTTCCGGGGCGGTACCGGACACAGCGTGGCACGGGGCAGGAATGGTCTCAGGAACGTGCTGATCGACACCTACGGCCGGCAGGCCACCGACCTGAGGGTCTCACTGACCGACCGGTGCAACCTGCGCTGCACGTACTGCATGCCCGAGGAGGGCCTGCAGTGGCTGGGCAAGGGCGACCTGCTCACGGACGACGAGATCGTCCGCCTGATCGACATCGCCGTCACCTCCCTCGGCATCGAGGAGGTCCGCTTCACCGGCGGCGAGCCCCTGCTGCGCCCCGGCCTGGTCGGCATCGTGGAGCGGGTCGCCGCCCTGCCCCCGCGTCCGCAGATGTCCCTGACGACGAACGGCATCGGCCTCAAGCGCACCGCGTCCGCCCTGAAGGCGGCGGGCCTGGACCGGGTGAACGTCTCCCTGGACACTCTGCGCCCGGACGTCTTCGGGACCCTCACCCGCCGTGACCGCCACAAGGACGTCATCGAGGGCCTGCACGCCGCCCGTCAGGCGGGCCTGACCCCGGTGAAGGTCAACTCGGTCCTGATGCCGGGCCTGAACGACGACGAGGCGCCCGACCTGCTGGCCTGGGCGGTCGAGCACGACTACGAACTGCGGTTCATCGAGCAGATGCCGCTGGACGCCCAGCACGGCTGGAAGCGCGACGGCATGATCACGGCCGGGGACATCCTGACCTCCCTGCGCACCCGCTTCGACCTCAGCCCCGAGGGCGACGAGGCCCGTGGCTCGGCCCCGGCGGAGCGCTGGCTGGTCGACGGTGGCCCGCACGTCGTGGGCGTCATCGCCTCCGTCACCCGCCCGTTCTGCGCGGCCTGCGACCGACCCGGCTCACCGCCGACGGCCAGATACGAACCTGTCTCTTCGCCCGCGAGGAGACCGACCTGCGCGCGGCCCTGCGCGCGGGCGCCCCGGACGAGGAGATCGCGCGGCTCTGGCGCGAGGCGATGTGGGGCAAGAAGGCGGGCGCGGGCCTGGACGCCCCGACCTTCGTCCAGCCGGATCGCCCGATGTCAGCGATCGGAGGCTGAGCAATTCTCTCCTGGGACAAAAGCCCTCCTGGGAGAAAAGATCCCACTGCTCGCCGCTGCATTTCTTGGGTTCCGCCGGAGTGACCTGGCTCTTCTGCTCTGGGTCCTCGACGGAGTCGGCCACTCCTCGGCGGCCGTGAACACGGCTGCCCTGCTCGGCGTCGTACGGATCACGGGGAACGCGGCCCTGGGATCCCCGTACACCTTGACCGCCATGCAGCATCAGATACGCGGGTCGACAACCGAGCCCTCCGGCGACGCCGTGACCGCCACGGCGACCCGCGTCGCGCAGCAGAGCACGGTGAAGGTCACCGGACAGGTCGGCGACACCGGGCGGGGCTCCGAGGGCAGCGGTTCGTCTACGGCGACGGCCTGGCGATGACCAACGCCCATGTCGTCGCCGGCGCGGACCGTCCGTGGGTCCGCTCGGCGGAGTGGAGCAGTCGCTGCCCGCGACCGTCGTCCTGTACGCCCCGGGCACGGGCGCCACGGTGCTGCGCGTCCCCGGGCTGGATGCCCCGGCCATCTCCCTCGCCGAGGACGACGCGACGCGAGGCAGCTCCGCCCCCCGTGGTCGCCGGATACCCGCACGACGGCGGCCTCGGCCTACGGGCCGCGACGAGGGAGACCCGATGGACGCCGCCGGCCTCGATGGGCGGACCGCTGCTGACCACGGACGGGCAGGTGGACGGGATGGTCTTCGCCCACTCGGCCACCCACCCGGAGACGGGGCACGCCCTGGCCGCCGATCGACTGCGCGCCCTCGCCGCCCAAGGCGCCTGGGCCGACGCACCGGGCCGGACACGGTCCGTGTCCGTGCAGCCGTCGCATCGCGCCCGGTAAAGGGGGAAGTTTCCTCCCCGGATGTTCTTCTTCCCGGATGAATTCCTCCTCTTTTCGTGCCCGCGCCCGCGTGTGAGGGTCGGGATCGAGCTATTTCTCGCTGATGGATCACGCCTTGGCAATTCCTCTGCGTGGTCATTGAAACCGTTGACGGAACGCAAGGAAACGATGAGCAAGGTCATCTCCATCACCGGCGCCGACCGGGACTCCGAGAGGCGCCCATGACGACACCGACGCTGGACCGGCCCGCTCCCGCGGTTGCCCCGGAGCGCCGCCCGGCCGTCCCGGAGCGACAGGTGCCCGCCATGCGGCCGGGGAACCGGAGAGCCCGCAGGGCGTTGTGGTGGGCGGCGTGCCTGATCTTTGGCGGCCTCGTGGGCCTTGTCCTCGCCATCGTCGGCACGCTGCGCGGGCGGGCGCCGTCCCGGCTGCGGCGCGGGGTGGTCACGGCCGGGGCGGCGGTGCAGCTGGCGTCTGGCGGTGCCTTCGCGGTGGCAGGATCCGAGGGTGACGGAGGTCTGTGGGGAGACCACCCGCGTGGTGGTCAACGCGCCGGTCTCCGGAGCGGCCCTGCTCTACGGCGTCGGCAAGGGCGGCGAGGTGCGTCAGGGCGACAACGGGACGACCGCTGTGGTCCTGGACGACGGAGTCGTCCGCGCCGGCACCATGTTCGGCACGGTCTTCCTGACCGACCAGCGCATGCAGGTGGACTCGCCGCGCACGCAGCGCCTGGCGGAACACGAGGCCCGGCACGCCGACCAGTGGGCGGCCTTCTCGCTCGTCGGCGGGCCTGCCGCCTTCCCCGCGCTGTACGCCCTCGACGAGGCATTCTTCCCCGGTGCGTTCAACCACTTCGAACGTCAGGCCGGGCTCGATGACGGCGGCTATGACACGCCGTCGGACTGCCCGTCCATCGCCGGCCGGCTCACCCTTGTCTCCCTCGGGCTTGTCGCAGGCTCGACCCTGGTCGCCCGGCGCAGGCTCCGCGGCCCGGCTTCGGCTTCGGCTCCGGCTCCGGCTCCGGCTCCGGCTCCGGCAGACGTAAGGACTTCCCCCGCTCGGCGTCCTGACGACTGGTGAGTGTCCGGCCCATCGATGTCGGGGGCAGTCTGAAGCCGACGCAGCCTCTACCGCATCTAGCAGGGAGAAATTCCTCCCCCTCACAGAACGCCCGTGCGGTGCGATGCTCTACGGCGTCCCCACCCCGCCGCGGTCGCACGTGGCCCTGAAAAGAGAATCCCACCGAATGTCACCCACGACCGACGACCGACCCCGCAAACTGCCTTTCGTCGTCCTTGCGTTGTCCGCCGGAACGTTTCTCATGGGCACCACCGAATTCGTCATCGCGGGCCTGCTGCCCGAGATCGCCGATGATCTGAATGTCTCCTTGTCTCAGGCAGGTCTGCTGATCACAGCGTTCGCGGCAGGCATGATCGCCGGGGCGCCGGTGATGGCTGTCGCGACGCTGCACCTGCCCCGGCGCTCCACGCTGATCCTCGCGCTCGTCGTCTTCGCCCTCGGCCACCTGGTCGCCGCGCTCAGCTCGTCCTTCGCGCTCGTACTCGCGGCCCGCGTGGTGACCGCACTGGCCACCGGGACCTTCTGGTCCGTCGGCGCGGTCGTGGCCACGACCGCGGCAGGACCGGCGGCGACGTCACGGGCCCTGGGCATGCTCCTGGGAGGTGCGACCGTGGCCACCGTGGCCGGCGTACCGCTGGGCGCCTGGCTGGGTCAGTTGTCGGGCTGGCGCGGGCCGTTCTGGGTGCTGGCCGCGCTGTCAGCCGGCGCGGCGGCCGTCATCGGCCGGTTCATCCCTGCCGACGAGCGGCGCGAAGCGCCTTCCGTCCGGGCCGAGTTCACCGCGCTGCGGGATGTCCGGGTCTGGCTGACGCTGAGTGCCATGACGCTGCTGATGGGCGGTGTCCTGGCGACGTACACCTACATCTCGCCCCTGCTCACCGAGCGGGCCGGCATCTCCGCTGGAGCCGTGCCCATGGTCCTGACCGGCTACGGCCTGGGCGCCCTGGTGGGCACCACGGTCGGCGGGCGCCTGGGCGACCGTCGCCCCCTTGCCACGCTCATCACGGCCGCCGCCACGACCGCACTGGTCCTGCTGTTGTTGACCTTGTTCTCCCCGAGCCCCGTGGCAGCCGTCGTCCTGGTGACACTCATGGGGACGACAGGCTTCGCGGCGAGTCCGGCGCTCGGCGCACTGGCCCTGCGCTTCGCCGGTTCCGCGCCCACCCTCGTCTCCGGCGTCAGCGGCGCGGCACCCAACGTGGGCATCGCCATCGGCTCCTGGACGGCGGGCGTCGCCCTGACCTCACCGCTGGGGCAAGCCGGGCCCCCGCTGGTCGGCACAGTGGCGGCCGCCCTCACCCTCATACCGCTGACCGCACTCGCACTGATGCGCGCCACCCGCTCCGAGACGCCCCCGCCTCAACTCCGAGCAGCCGCAGACCAGTCGATCGGGTGCGGCACCAAGGCCATTGGCTGACGCGGCGCTTGGCTCGTCCCACGCGCGAGCAGCCGGTCACGCTCGCGGACCGACAGAGCACGAGCCGTCCACGACCTGTGCCACGGCGACTGCCGACGGCGTTGCCGTCCTCGTTCACCGCGACCGACGTACCGATCGGCAGAGGGGCGCTGCCGTGCACGTCGACGACGGTTGCCAGGGCGAAGGGGCGTGCCTTGCGGCACCAGCGGTGCGAGGTGTCCGCGATGTTCAGCATGGCGGTCCTCCACGGCTGGACCAGTGTATGGCGGCGGCCTCGACCAACTCCACCAGGAGCGACTGACCGACGTCTTCGGGGCCCTGGCGCGCGAGGCGAGGCAGGCGGCCCTCCCCGGGACGCCGTGATGCCCTGAGTGAGCCCCGGTTGCGTGATGGATGGGCCGGGGCTACTGGTCGCGGGTGCGGCGGCCGTTGTACTGCTGGTCGGAGACCGGCTCGGCCCACGTGGTCTCGGGGGTGCCGTCGCCTGTGCCCTCCCACAGGGCGATGTGTTCCATGAACCGGTCGGGGGCGGCGCCGTGCCAGTGTTCCTCGTTCGGCGGGCAGGCCACGGTCTCCCCGGGGTGGGCCTCGAAGACGGTGCCGTCCCGGGTGCCGATCAGGGCGATGCCGGAAACGACGTGCAGGGTCTGGCCCAGGGTGTGGGAGTGCCAGTTGGTGCGGGCACCAGGCGAGAAGCGGACCAGGTTGGCGCGCATCCTCGACGGCTCCTGGCCGGCCACGATGACGTCCCACCACACGTCGCCGGTGAACCAGTCCGCCGGGGCCTTGCTGCTGGGCTGCTGCTTGATGAATTCCATGATGTCTCTCAGCTCTCCTTCCTGCGTGGGCTGTCTTCAGCGGGCGACGTAGCCACCGTCCACGGGGAGGGCGACACCGACGACGAAACTCGCTCCGGGGCTGCACAGCCACAGGACCGCCTGGGCGATCTCCTCGGCGGTGCCGAGCCGGTTGATGGGCTGGTTGGCCTCGGCCTCGGCGCGGTCGAGTTCTCCCTTGGCGATCATGTCGCTGACCATGGGGGTGTCGATGGTGCCCGGGCAGACGGCGTTGATGCGGATGCCTCGGGGGGCGTATTCGAGTGCCGCGCTGCTCGTCAGGCCGATGACTCCGTGCTTGGAGGCGTGGTACGAGGCGCGACCGGGCAGGCCGACCAGGCCGCCCAGGGAGGAGCAGTTGACGATCGCGCCGCTGCCCTGGGCACGCATGTGTCGCAGCTCGTGCTTCATGCAGGCCCACACGCCGCGCAGGTTGACGGCGTTGACACGGTCGAACCGCTCGGCGGGCTCGTCGGCGGCGTCGCTGGGCGGGATCTGGATGCCGGCGTTGTTGTAGGCCATGTCGAGGCGGCCGAAGGTCTCGACCGTACGGTCGACGGCGGCGGCGACCTGGTCCTCGTCGCCGACGTCGCAGGTGAGGGCGAGGGCTTGGTGGCCGGCGTCGGTGAGTTCCTTCGCGGCAGCGTTCAGGGCCGCTTCGTCGATATCGGTGAGGGCGACGGCGGCTCCGGACCAGGCGAACGCGCGGGCGGTCGCCAGGCCCATACCGGCGCCGGCGCCGGTGACGAGGGCGACCTGGCCGTTGAAGTCGTATGTGGGATTCACGTGGTGTTATCCCTTCAGCTGGGGAGATGTGGCGGCACGACTGATGTCAGGGGTGCCTGGATGAACCGCGGCGGCACGACGCCTTGCCGCGACGCCGTCAGACGGTTTGTCCGCCGTCGACGACCATGGCGTGGCCGGTGGCGAAGGAGGCGGCGTCCGAGCAGAGCCAGAGGACGGCGGCTGCGATCTCTTCCGGTGTGCCCAGGCGTCCGATCGGCTCGTCCGCGACCAGGGCGTCCCGCCCTCCGGGTGTGCTTTCGGCGAAGCGCTCGATCATCTCGGTGTCGATGATGCCGGGGCAGACCGCGTTGACGCGGACGTTGGACGCCGCGTAGTCGAGGGCGGTGGAGCGGGTCAGGCCGATGACGCCGTGCTTGGCGGCGGCGTAGGCCGCCTGTCCCTTGAAGCCTTGCCGCCGGCGCCTGACGAGGCGTTGACGATCGCGCCGCCCCCCCCGGCTGGAGCATCAGGGGATCTGGTGCTTCATGCACAGGAACATTCCGGTCAGGCTGACGCCGACCACACGGTCCCACTCGTCCTTCGTGATGTCCGCGGCCGATTTGACCGGCTGCTCGACGCCGGCGTTGTTGAAGGCGACGTCCAGTCGTCCGAACGCCTGGACGGTGTCGTCCAGCGCGGACCGCACATCGTCTTCGCTGGTGACGTCGCAAGCGAGGGCCAGGGCCTGTCCGCCCACTTCCTCGATGAGCCGTGCGGTCTTTGGAGGCCGTCCGCGGACAGGTCGGCGAGGGCGACGCGGGCACCTGCCCGGGCGAAGGCGCCGGCAGTCACGCGGCCGATGCCGGAGCCGGCTCCGGTCACGAAGGCCGCCTTCCCGGTGAAGCCCGTGCTGCTCACAGTCATGTGCGGAGTCCTCTCGCTTGCCGGTACGTCGTCGGCAGTACGCGGATCAGGCTTGAGTCAGTGCTGCGACGGCACCTGCGCGGGTTCGTCGCGTCGCCGTTGCGCGGGAGCGCTGCTCCGGGCCACGATCCGGCCCTTGTGGTACGGGCCGTGGACGGCGAGGGCGATCAGGGGCAGCAGCGTGAGGACGGCGATGACGGTGCCGACCAGGGGCGGGCCGGTCAGGCCGAGGGAGGAGTCCAGGGCCGTACCCGCGATCGCCGAACCGGCGGCGATGCCGGTGTTGAAGGCGGAGGTCGTCAGCGCCGAGGTGAGGGTGGGCGCGTCACCCGCGAAGCGCATGGCGAGGGCGGTGACGACCGGGTTGACCGTGAAGCCGGTCAGGCCCATGAGGAAGACAAGGAGGGTCGCTGTCACCGGATTGCCGGACAGCGGGATCATCAGGAACAGGACCAGAGCCGTAGCCGCGGCGGCCGTGATGGTGGTGACCATCGGACGCCGGTCGCCCAGGCGGCCACCCGTGGTGGTGCCGCCCAGGGCGCCGACGCCGAAGGCGATGAGGACGAGCGGTACGGCGCCTGCGGGGACGCCCGCGCGGTCGGTCAGCAGCGGCGTGACATAGGTGTACGTCGCCAGGACACCGCCCATGATCAGCATCGCGGCGCCGAGCGCCAGCCACAGCCGGCCCTGGCGCAGAGCCCCGACCTCGGCCCGGACGGACACCTCGACTCGCTGCTCCCGGACCGGGATGAAGCGGCCGATGAACACGGCGGCGAGCCCGGAGAGGACGGCCAGGGCCCAGAAGGGGCCGCGCCAGCCGGTGAACTGGCCGGCGAACGAGCCGATCGGCACGCCGACGACGTTGGCCAGGGTCAGCCCTCCGATCATGACGCCCGTGGCGCGGGTGGCGTTGTGCGGGCCTGCGGCGGTGGTGGCGACGACGAAGCCGACGGACCAGAACGCTCCGGTGGCCAGGGCCGTGACGACGCGGGCCGCGAGGACGATCGTGAAGGACGTGCTGAGGGCGGCGACGAGATGTCCGAGGCAGAACACGGACAGGGCCAGGATCAGCGTCCGGCGCTGAGGCAGGCGCAGGGTCGCCATGGCCATGGTGGGCGCGCCGACGATCATGCCGATGGCGAAGGCGGTGATCAGCAGGCCGGCGTGGGAGACGCTGACGCCCAGGTCACCGGCCAGCTCCGGCAGCAGGCCGGCGACGACGAACTCGGTGGTCCCCATCAGGAAGGTGCCGGCGGCGAGCACCCAGACGACGAAGGGGAGCTTGCCGGGGGTCGTCCCGGACGCGGAAGGCATACGTGTGGTCTTTCCTTGCGTGGAAAACGGGGGATCATGGTGGCGGCTGAAGCCGTCGCGGCGGACAGTGGACGGCGCGGCACGTCTTCGACGGTTCCATGCAGCGAACCGGACGAAAAGGGGAGGATCTCCTCCCCCCTTCATGTACGGGCGAGCGGTGGGGCGAGTCAGGGCGCGGCTTCGATGGTGATCTCGTCGGCGGTGGCGAGCTGCTCGGCGCCGCCGTCGGCCATGTGCCCGAGGATGACCAGGCCGGTCGCGTACGGGGCGTCGCGGTAGTAGGTGGCGAGCTGGTTCCAGGGGGCGTAGTACGCCAGGTCACCGACCTCGGGATCGGCGCCTTCCGGGGCGCCGGAGGTGGACAGCTTCCGGGGCAGATCGGCGATCTTCTCGGCCTGGTTGAGGTCGCGCAGGGAGAGGGTCAGGGGGAGCTGGGCGGCGAAGTCGCGGGCCGTGGGGCTGTCGTTCAGGGTGGCGGCGATGTGGTGGCCGTCGAGGGTGAGCCGGATGTTCATCGCGGTTGTCCTGCCGGTCGGTGTGGTGGCTGCCGGGGCCGTCGAAGCCTGCGGCGACGCGGGCTCGGAGGCGGAGGAGGCGGAGGAGGGCGGGGAATCGTCGGCGCAGGCGGTCATGACCAGCAGCAGGGCGGCGGCCGGGACCACGCGGGCGAGAGCGCGGAGGGGGGCGGGGTTCACGGGGTCGTCCTGTGGCTAGTCGGGCAGAGGCTCGGAGTAGTGGCGGAAGCCGTCCCGCTTGGTGTGGATGTCGTACAGGCGCTGGGCCAGGACGTCGGGGCTGCTGTGCTCGACGTCGGGCCTGATGGCTCCCGGGATGATCAGCTGGGCGGCGTGGATGTTCGCCGGGGCGAGCGTGTCGTGGAGCATGCGGGCGTAGGCGCTCTCGGCGGCGAAGGCGATCGAGGTGCCGGCGACCTTCGGGTTGGGACGTACGGCGCTGGAGCCGTTGACGAACAGCAGGGTGCCGCGGCCGAGTTCACGCATGCCGGGCAGGACGACGTTCACCGCGGTGACGGGGCCCTTGACGGAGAAGGCGAGCGGGGCGTCGAGGTCGTCGGCGCTCGTGTCGAGGACCGGCTTCATGAAGTGGGCCTGGGGCACGGGGCTGTACTGGAGGATCTCGATGGGCCCCAGGTCGGCCGCGGTTGCGTACAGGGCCGCGGTCAGGGACTCGATGTCGAGGACGTCGGCCGTGTAGCCGCGCGCCTGGATGCCGTCACGGGCGAGGTCGGCCGTCAGGCCGTCCAGCTTCTCGGCGTCGCGGGCGATGAGGGCGACGGTGTGGCCGGCGGCTCCGAAGCGGCGGGCGGTGGCAAGCCCGAGACCGGGGCCGGCGCCGACGAGGGCGAAGGTCGTCATGGTCAGTCCTTGTGTGAGCGGGAGTGGTTGCCGGTCCTGTGGCCGCACCTCCTCGGTGCGGCCCCGGGTGTGGACGCGTCTGCGCTCAGGGCTTGAGCAGGGCCTTGACGGCGCGGCGCTCGTCCATCGCCCGGTAACCCTCGGCGACCTGGTCCAGGGGCAGGCTGAGGTCGAAGACCTTGCCCGGGTTGATGCGGCCGGTCAGCACGCGGTCGATCAGGTCGGGCAGGTAGCGGCGTACGGGGGCGGGGCCGCCGCGCAGGCCGACGTGGGAGAAGAACAGTTCCTCGCCGTCGATGGCCACCTCGTGCGGGACGCCGACGAAGCCGACGTTGCCGCCGGGGCGGGCGGAGTGCAGGGCCTGCCGCATCGAATCCGCGGTGCCGACGCACTCCAGCACGCTGTCGGCGCCGATGCCGCCGGTGAGGTCCTTGACGCGGGCGATGCCTTCGTCGCCGCGCTCGGCCACGATGTCGGTGGCGCCGAACTCCAGGGCGAGCTTCTGGCGGGACGCGTGCCGGGACATGGCGATGATCCGCTCCGCACCCAGTTCCTTAGCGGCGATGACACCGCACAGGCCGACCGCACCGTCACCGACCACTACGGCCGTCGAGCCGGGCTTCACCTCGGCGGCGAGGGCGGCGTACCAGCCGGTGCCCATCACATCGGACACGGCGAGCAGGCTGGGCACCATCTCGGCGTCCGGGTGCTCGTCCGTGGCGACCAGGGTGCCGTGGGCGTTGGGGATGCGCACGTAGTCGGCCTGGCAGGTACTCATGAACTCGCGGTTCAGACAGGAGGACTGCCAGCCGTTCAGGCAGTTCACGCAGGTGTTGTCCGAGGTGGCGAAGGAACCGACCACGAACTGGCCCGGCCTGACGTTGGCGACCTCGCTGCCCACCTCCTCGACGATGCCGACGTACTCGTGCCCCATCGGGTGCGGGTCGCCGACCGGCTCGAGACCGCGATACGGCCACAGGTCCGAGCCACACACACAGGTGGCGACCGTACGGATCACCGCGTCGGTCGGCTCCATGACCTTCGGGTCGTCGAGGTTCTCGAAGCGCACGTCGCCGGGGGCGTGGATGACTGCTCCGCGCATGGGGTGCTTCCTTCAGTGCGGGGGTCTGTGGACCGCAGCCGTGGTGAGGAATGCGACTGCTCACGGTCGAGCCTCACACGCGAGGGCAGGCGCGAAAAGCGGAGGGAACTATCCCGGGAGGGACACATCCGGGGAGGAAATTCTCCCCCCTTGCGCAGGTGCGATCGATGTCATGCTGGGAAGCATGACCGCCAACGTTCCCCTCAATGAGCTGGGAGAATTCCTCAAGAAGCGCCGCGCCGAGCTGAGCCCACGCACGGTCGGACTGCCCGAGACCGACAGGCCCCGCCGGGTGGAGGGGCTGCGCCGCGAGGAGGTCGCCCAGCTCGCCAGCATCAGCACCGACTACTACACCCGCCTGGAACAAGGCCGTATGCAGGCATCGGCGCCCGTGCTGGACGTTCTCGCCCGGGTCCTCCATCTGGACGACGACGAGCGGGGCTACCTCTTCCAGCTCGCGGGAAAGACCACCACCCGCACCCGGCGCCGCGGCCGACAGAAGGTCCAGCCACAGTTGCAGCGGGTCCTGGACGACCTCACCGCCACTCCGGCCATCGTGCAGGGCCGGCGCGGGGACATTCTTGCCTGGAACGCGCTGGCCGCCGCCCTGGTCACCGACTTCTCCCGTATTCCGGAGAAGCACCGCAACTACCCACGGCTCATCTTCACCGATCCGGCGATGCGCAGCCTGTACGCGGACTGGGAAGGCTCGGCACAGATCGCCGTCGCGCAGGTGCGGATGGAGGCGGCGAAGTATCCCGAGGACCCCCGTCTGATCGAGCTGGTCGGTGAACTGTCCACGCGTGACAAGCAGTTCGCCAAGTGGTGGGGCGACCACAAGGTCGCCGCCCGCACCGTGGGCACGAAGACCCTCAACCATCCAGTCGTCGGCGAACTCGTCCTGGACTGGGACACTCTCACCGCCAACACCGACCCCGACCAGCACCTCACCGTCTGGACCGCCGCGCCCGGCTCCCCCACCCACGAACGGCTGCGCATCCTGGCCTCCTGGGCCGCCGACCAGCACCTGCCGGCCTCCTCCCCCGTCAGCTGACCGCGCCGGGCCGCCGCCATGAAGGCGGCTGGAAGAGTTATTCCGAACGCTGACGGTGCTGTCCTGTGAGCGCTGACATCCCGCGACCACGCGGCTACCCGAAGCCCGGCCCCGCGCGACAGGCAGGTTCCTGGCACGCCTTAAGGAGACGGCTCCACCCTCAGATCACGAGCCGCTGCACGTCCATCAGGCCGCGCTCTCCCGTGCGGTGTTCCGCCGGCAGGATGTACGTGCGCAGACCGCAGGCGGCCGCGCCGCCGTCGCGGACCGGGTTGTCGCCGACCATGAGGGTGGCGCGGGGGTCCGCGCCGAGATCGGCGCAGGCTTTGAGAAACAGCTGCGGGTCGGGCTTTTCGCGGCCCTGCTCGTAGGAGATGACGCAGGTGTCGATCAAGGCGTCCAGCCCGTGGTGGGCGAGGTGGGTGCGCAGGTCCCAGGCGAAGTCACTGACGATGCCGACGCGCAGTCCGCGCTGGTGCAGGGCACGCAGGACCGGTGCGGTGTCGGGATAGGGAACCCAGGCGTCCGGAGCGGTGAGCTCCCGGTAGGCCGCCTCCTCCGCGCCGCGCAGGAAGTCCACCTGCTCCCACCATCCCCACATGGCGCGGCGGTGCTGTGCGGAAGAGAGATCACGGCCTTCCTGGAGGGATGCGACGGAGGGCAGCCGGAAGGCGGCGCGCAACTGGTCGGAGATTTCGGCCACTGCGCCGGGCTCGTCCAGCACGGCGAGGCGGCCGGCGGCGGAGCCGACCCGCCGCAGCCACGTCTCCAGGTCGATCATCTGGAAGAGCGTGTTGCTGAAGTCGAACAGGACGGCCTTGACCGGGGGCACCGGCGCGGCCGTCTCGGCGTCGCTGGGGCGGTAGGCGCTCGGGGTTTCGAACAGGGTGCGGGTCACAGGGAAGGCTCTTCGGGTTCGACCGTCTCGACGGGGACTCCGAGGTCGCGTATGGCCGCGAGTTCCGCGTCGGGGGTGGCGGTGTCGGTGATGACTGTGTGGTAGTCGGCAACGGTGCCGTACGCGTACGTGGCGGTCTTGCCGAACTTCGAGTGGTCCACCAGGAGCAGCGCCTGTTCGGCGGAGGCGAGCATGGCCAGCTTCACCTCGACGTAGTCGTTCAGGGGGTGGAAGAGGCGTCCTTCCAGGACGGCGGTGGCGGACATCAGGACGAGGTCGGCCCGGATTTGGGACAGGGCGCGGGTGACGGTGGAGCCGGTGCAGGAGTTGAAGTCGCCCCGGTAGTGGCCGCCCAGCAGGGTGACGTTCACCGCGGGGGCGGCGGATCCGAGGCGCTGTGCGAGGCCGACCGAGTTGGTGACGACGTGTAGCTGATCCACCTCGGCCAGCGCCGGGACCAGGGGGAACAGTGTGGTCGAGTCCTCCATGAGCACGGTGCTGCCCGGCCTGATCCGGCCGGCGACGGCCGCGCAGATGGCGTTCTTGGCCGCGAGGGCGCTGTTCTCGCGGAAGCGGGTGGCCGTCTCCATGGTGAGGGCGGGGAACGCGACGGCCCGCCCGCGCTCCTTGCGCAGCAGATGTCGCCCGGTGAGGTCGTCCAGGTCCCGGTGCATCGTCATCAGACTGACGTCGAAGTGCCGGGCGAGGTCGTCGATGCGGGTCTCGCCGTGTTCGGCGACGTACCGCAGCACGGCCTGGCGCCGCTCCTCGACGGCCGCCTGGGACAGTCGCGTACGGGCGGTCACGGCGCCCCTCCTTCCCGGTTGCTCCGGTCTCGCAGTTTCCCACACGGGCCGGTGCGGGTCGGGGCCTGTCCGGCTCGCGGGCCTCGGGCCGCCCGTGCGGCGGCGGCTGCTGCGTACGACGTGCGTGTCCGCGTCCATGTCGGCGTCCCTGCCTGCGCGGCCGTGGGCTACGGTCGGTCCACCGTGACCAGCACCTTGACCTGCTCTGGGTCGACGGAAGCGGCGAACGCCTTGGCGGCGTCCTCCAACGGGTAGGTGGCGGTGACGATCTCGGCGGTGTCGATGGCGCCGGACGAGATCAGGGACATCGCGGTGCGGTAGTCGTCGCCGGTGTACATCAGGGTGCCCTCGATGCGGATCTCCCGGTCCTGGATCAGGTCGAGGCGGACGGGGGTGGTCCCTGCGGCGCCGACGCCGACGACGATGATCGTGCCGCCCTTGGTGACCAGGTCGGTGGCCTGGGCGATGGACTGTTCGCGTGCCACGCAGTCGAAGACCACGTCGGCCGGTCCACCGAGCGCCGCGTGGGCCTGGTCGGCGAGGTCGGTGGCGTCGGCGGGCAGGGCCGTGTCGGCTCCGAGACGCAGGGCGCGGTCCCTCTTGTCCGGCAGCAGGTCGGTGACGGCGATCCTCGCGGCGCCGGCGTGCCGGGCGGCGGCGAGGACGAGCAGACCGATGGGCCCGGCGCCGAGCACGACGACCGTGCGTCCGGTGAGGTCACCTGCCTTCGCCACGGCGTGCACCGGGGTGGCCAGGGGCTCGACGAGGGCGGCCTCGATGTCGGTCATGCCGTCGGGAACGCGGTGGACGCGGTCGGCCGGGATGGTGAACAGGTCGGCCATGGCGCCGGGCGTCTGGCAGCCGAACACCTTCAACTCCCGGCAGATGTTGTAGCGGCCGGAGCGGCACTGGGGGCACCGGCCGCAGTACAGGTTGGGCTCGATGATCACCCGGTCTCCGGGCGCGAAGTCCTCGGCTCCCTTCCCTGCCGCGGCGACGACACCGACCGCCTCGTGGCCGGGGCGGTAGGGCAGGTCGATGAAGGGGTGGTGGCCGGCCGCCGCATGGGTGTCGGAGCCGCACACGCCGACGACGGTGGTGCGTACCAGGAGTTCGTCGTCTCCGGGTACGGGGGCGGGCACCTCCTCGAGGGTGATGTCGTCGAGGGAGCGGACGAGAACGCGGCGGATCTGCTCGGTCATGTGGGGATTCCGTTCGGTTCGGGCGTTCACGCGGTGGCGAGGCCGGGCTGGATCTGGATCTTGCGCCCGATGCCTGCCTGGAAGCGGGCGACTGCGTCCGGGAACGCCGCCAGGGGAAAGCGGTCACTGATGAAGACGCGCGGGTCGATGACACCGGTGGCGAAGAGGTCCGCGGCGCGTTCGAAGCTGTGCAGGACGGCCATGGAGCCGGTGATCGTGATCTCCTGGTTGTAGATCCTGTACGGCGCGATGGTGGCCCGGGCGGCGTAGTCGGCGACCCCGAACTGCAGGTACGTGCCCCCTTTGCCCACCCGGCCGAGGGCGTCCTGAATGGCTTTCGCGTTGCCGGTGGCGTCGACGACCAGATCCCATCCGTAGGGCGGCCGGTCGAGCTCGTCGGCGGACGCGGCACCGGCGGAGCAGCCCAACTGCCGTGCCGTGGCCAGGCGTTCGGCGTTGATGTCGACGACGTCGACGCTCGCCGCGCCGGTGGCCTTGGCGAGCTGGAGCATCATCAGGCCCATGGTTCCGGCGCCGTAGACGAGCACGCGGGAGGCGAGGCGGCTACGCAGGACGTCGTAGCCGCGCACCGCGCAGGACAGCGGCTCGATCAGCGCCGCGTCCTGGGCGTCCACGTGGTCGGGCAGTCGTACGCAGTTGGCGACGGGCGCCACGGCGTACTCGGCGGCGGCGCCCGGGTGGGTGACGCCGATGGCAGCCCAGCGTTCGCAGAGGTTGTTGTGGCCGAGGCGGCAGTAGTGGCACTCGAAGCAGTACAGCGACGGGTCCACGGCGACCTGGTCGCCGAGCGCGAGTTCGGTGACCTCGCTACCGAGGGCCACGACCTCCCCGGCGAACTCGTGGCCGGGGGTGATGGGCAGCTGCGGGGCGAACTCCCCCTGGAGGATGTGCAGATCTGTGCCGCACAGCCCGGTGGCCGCGACCTCGACGACGACCTCGCGGGGGCCGGGAGCGGGGTCCTCGACAGTGGCGAGTTCGACGCTGCCGGGCTGGGTGATGACGGCCGCCCTCACTTCACCGCTCCCAGAGAGAGGCCGCGGACGAGCTTGTCCTGGGCGGCGAAACCGGCGATGAGGACGGGCAGCGAGACCAGGGTGGCCGCCGCGCACAACCGGGCCAGGAACAGGCCCTCGTTGGTGATGAAGCCGACCAGGAAGACCGGCGCGGTGGATGCCTGCGTCGCGGTGAGGTTCACGGCGAACATGAACTCGTTCCAGCTGAAGATGAAGCAGATCAGCGAGGTGGCGGCGAGTCCGGGCATGGCGACCGGCGCGACCACCCGCCACAGCACGGTGAGCAGGCCCGCGCCGTCGACCTCGGCCGCCTCCAGGATCTCCTTGGGGACCTCGGCGAGGAAGGAACGCATCATCCACACCGCGATCGGCAGGTTCATGGCGGTGTAGAGGACGACCAGCGTCCACACGTTGTCCAGCATCCCGGCGTCCTTGACGATCAGGTACACCGGCAGGAGGGCGGCGATGGCGGGGAGGAACTTGGTGGACAGGAAGAAGAACATCACGTCGGTCCACTTCTCGACCGGCTTGATGGACAGCGCGTAGGCCGCCGGCACCGCCAGGGCGAGCACCAGCAGCGTCGAAAGAACACTGGCCATGACCGAGTTGAGAAGGAACGGGGTGATGTCCCGGCTGAACAGCAGCTCGTACTGGTCGAAGGTGAGCGGCGCGAACGGGGTCGGCGGGTTGGTCGCCGCGTCCGCCTCCTGGTGGAAGGAGGTGAGCACCATCCAGGCCACGGGCGCGAAGAACGCCAGCGTCGCGAGCCAGGCGACGAACGTCCACAGCGGCGACAGCTTGGGCGCACCGCCATGGTCGTCCTTACGGCGAAGCAGCTTCTTGAACCTCGCCCCGGGCGCGGCGACTGCTGCATGGGTCATCGGGAAACCTCCTCGCGGAACAGCGACGCGATGGTGCGCAGCGCGAAGGTCGCGATGACGAACGCGCCGAGGACGACGACGACACCGGCGGCGGCTGCCTCGCCGTACTCGTACTTGCGGAACATGGTCAGGTAGATCTCGTAGGGCAGGTTGGTGGTCTGGGAGCCGGGGCCGCCCTGGGTGATGGTGAAGACCGCGTCGAAGGTCTGCACGACGTAGATCGTGCCGAGCAGGACGCCCAGCTCGATGTACTGGCGCAGGTGCGGCAGCGTGATGTGGCGGAAGGTCTGCAGCGCGGAGGCGCCGTCCATGCGGGCCGCCTCCAGGACGTCACCGGGCTGCGCCTGCAGGCCGGCCAGGAGGATCAGCATCATGAACGGGGTCCACTGCCAGACCAGCGACACCACGACGGCGGGCATCGGGTAGGAGGAGATCCAGTCGACCGTGGGGCCGTTGTCCGCTCCGAAGAACCTGTATACGGCGTTGAGGGTGCCGTTGAGCAGTCCGTAGTCGGGGTTGTAGATGGCGTGCTTCCACAGCAGCGCCGCCGCGACCGGCATGACCAGGAACGGTGCGATGAGCAGCGTGCGCGCCAGCCCGCGGCCGGCGAAACGGCGGTCGAGGAGCATCGCCAGACCGAGTCCGAGGATCACACTGATGATCACCACAGACGCGGTGAGCACGACCGTGTTGAGCACGGCCGTGCGCAGCCGCTCGTCGGTGAAGACGAACGAGAAGTTGGACAGACCGACGAAGTGCCGGTCGCCCGGCCTGAGGATGTTCCACTGGAAGGTGGAGATGATCAACGTGGCCACGAAGGGCAACTGCGTGACGACGATGGTGAAAATCAGCGCGGGCAGCAGCGGGATACGGCGCTTCCACTTGGCGGCCGCGCCCGAGGACTTCCGGGTACGGAAGGGTGGGGGTGCTGTCTTGGGGGGTGCGGTGAGCGTGGTCATGAATGGTTCCTCTGCCGGTGAAGGCCGGGGTCGGGGAAGCGGCGCCGGCCGACTCACGGGCCGGCCGGGCGCTGAAGGTCACTTCTGGTAGTTCTTGGCGACTTCCTCGGCCAGCTTCTGGCCGTCGTCGAGCGCCTTGTCCACGCTGGTCTTGCCGGCGATGGCGGCGGAGATCTCCTGGGTCACCTTGGTGCCCAGGTCCTGGAACTCGGGGATGGCCACGTACTGGATGCCCACGGTCGGCCGGGGCTGGACGCCCGGGTTGGCCGGGTCGGCGCCCTCGATGGACTTCAGGGTCATGTCACCGAAGGAGGCGGCGGCCTTCTTGTACTCCGGGATCTCGTACGTGCTGGCCCGCTTGCCGGCCGGGACACGCGCCCAGCCGAGCTTCTCGCCGACGAGGTTCTCGTACTTCTTGCTGGAGGCCCACAGCATGAACTGCGATGCGGCGTCCGCGTTCTTCGTGGTCTTCGGCATGGCCCACGACCAGGCCCACAGCCAGCCGCTGCTGTCCGTCTTGACGGTCGGTGCGTAGGCGTAGCCGACGTTGCCGGCGATCTTGCTGGAGGCGGGGTCCTCCAGCGACCCGGCCGCGCTGGTCGCGTCGTACCACATCGCGACCTTCTTCTGGCTCAGCGCGTTCAGGCACTCGGTGAACCCGGCCTGCGGGGCGCCGGCCTCACCGTGCTCGCGGACCAGGTCGACGTAGAACTTCGTGGCCTCCTTGAAGCCGCCGCTGTTGACCTGCGCCTTCCAGTCCTTGGTGAACCAGGTGCCGCCGAAGGTATTGACCATGGACGTCAGCGGAGCACCCAGCTCGCCCCAGCCGGCCAGACCGCGCAGGCAGATGCCCTTCATGCCGGGCTCGGCGCCGTCGACCTCGGCCGCGATGTCGGCGATCTGCTGCCAGGTCGGCCGTTCGGGCACCGTGATGCCCTTCGCCTTCATGACGTCCTTGTTGTACATGAGCATCGAGGACTCGCCGTAGAACGGCAGGGCGTAGAGCTTGCCGTCCGAGCCGGTGAGCGACTGGACCATCGGCTTGAGCAGATCGGCCTTGTCGAAGCTCTTGTCCTTGTCGGCGTACGAGCCCAAGTCGTGCAGCCAGCCGTTCTTCTCCCAGATGGGCACCTCGTAGGCGCCGATGGTGGCGACGTCGTACTGGCCGGCCTGGGTGGCGATGTCCTGGGTGACTTTGTCGCGCAGCTCGTTCTCGGGAAGGATCGTGAAGTTGACCTTGATCCCGGTGTCCTTGGTGAAGTTGTCCTTGGTGAGCTTCGCAATGTCCTCCATCTGCGGGTTGCCGACCATCAGGACGTTGATGCTCTTCCCTCCGCCCGAGGACCCGCCCGCTCCGGCTCCGGAACAGGCGGTGGCGAGCAGGGCGGTGGCGGCGGCGCCGGCTATGAGGGCGTATCTGGTCGATGCCATGTGACGGGGGGCCTCTCGTGCTGGTTCGCCCGGACCTCGACTGAGGCGCGGCGGGTCGAGCAGGGGTGTGGATGCGTCCTTGGGGAGTCGGGCGCGTTTCGATGGCCGAATTATTAGCAGGAGACTGCGCCGTTGTTAACACATCTTGCGAGAAAATCTCTGCCGACTTATCGTCAAGCGGCCTCTGGGGGGCTACGGGTGTCCACCGAACAGCCCAGCCCAGCCCTCGACCTTGCCGCCGCCGTCCACGAGGAACCCACATGAGCGCCGGACCGGAACCCGCTGATCAGGAACCCGCAGACCAGCCTGCCGTCGTCGTCGCCGGAGACGCGCTGGTGGACCTCACCCCCGCCCGCACGGCGGATGGTGCCGCGGCCTTCCAGCCGCGCCCGGGCGGCTCCTGCCTCAACGTCGCCGCCGGTCTCGGCCGACTCCGAGTCCCCACGGCACTGCTCGCGCGCATCTCCGACGACCACTTCGGCGATCTCCTGCGCGCGCACCTCGCGGCATCCGGCACCCGGCTCACCCATGCGCTGCCCGCGTCCGACCCCACCACTCTCGCCGCCGTGCAGCTGCGCGAGGACGGGTCGGCCGCCTACTTCTTCTACGCGAACGGCACCGCCGACCGCGGCCTGCGCCCCGAACTCCTCGCTGCTCTTTCCCGGACGGCGGCGCGCTGCCCGCGGGGACGGCTCTGCACCTCGGGTCGCTGGATCTGCTGCTCGAAACCCTGGCCTCCACGCTCGACGGACTGACGCGCCGGGAGGCGGGCCGGCGGCTGGTATCCCTCGACCCGAACGTGCGGCCGGGCCTGGTCACCGACCGCGCCGCCTGTCTCCGGCGGTTCGCCGAGTAGGTCGCGTTCGCCGACGCGGTGAAGGCGAGCGACGAGGACCTGGCCCGGCTCCACCCGCATGAGCCGTACGAGGCGGTGGCCGAACGCCGGCTCGCGTCCGGGCGGGACTCGTCCTGATCACGTTCGGCTCCCGGGGCGCCTGGGCCGCCGGTCGCGACGCCGATGTGCATGTGCCCGCTCCGGTGGTCGAGGTCGTCGACACGGTGGGAGCGGGCGACGCCTTCACCGCCGGGGTACTCGCCCACCTGCACCACGTCGGCCGGCTCAGCCGCGAAGGCGTCGCCGCTCTCGGGGTCGGCGACCTCGCCCGGCTGCTGTCCTACGCCGTGGAGATCGCCGCCGACACCTGCACCCGCGCGGGCGCCCAGCCGCCGTACCACCACGACGACGAGCCGATCCCCGTGTAGCGGCACCGGCCGTGCCTGAGTGCCTGACGATCACTCATGTCGCCGGCTCGTCCGGCACTCACTCCGGAGTCTTGGGCGCGTCCAGGCGAGCCCAGACCGGTCGGAGAGCCTCCAGCGCCTCCCGGTACACCGCATACGCCTCGTCGAGTACGGCGACCCGGTCGGGGCGGGGTTCGTGGCGCCTGAGTACGTCGGGGGTGGCGCGCGGGTCCGTCACGTCGTCGAGCAGTCCGACGGCGGTGGCGGCGAGCAGGGCCGCTCCCCGGGCAGCACTCTCCTGCACGTCGGTCACCACGACCGGCCGCCGTAGGGCGTCGGCGAACATCTGGCTCCATACGGCGCTGTGTGCGGCGCCGCCGGTCAGCCGGGCCGCCGCCCCGGCGATCGGCAGCTTCGAGCAGAGCGCGTCGACGTGCCAGCGGTGGTTGAGGACCACGCCTTCCATCAGGGCCCGCAGCAGGTGGCCGCGGCCGTGCCAGCCGCGCAGGCCGAGGAACGTCCCGGACGCGGGCTGCGGGTGCGGGGAGCCGTAGACGAACGGGTGGAACAGCACCTCCGACGGACCGTCCAGGCATGCCTCGACCTCTCGGCCGATCGCCTCGTGGACGCCGTACCGCTGGTCGGTCGGTGCGCCGGTGACCCGCAGGAACCACTCCAGGTTCGCCACCGACGCGGGCGAGGTGGACATGGTCATCCACTGGCCCGGGCGGACGAAGTGCCGGACCTGCCAGCGCGGATCGACGACCGGGCGCTCGCTGATCACCTGGTTGATGCTGAAGGACCCAGCGATCAGGGACAGTTCGCCCGGCGTCGTGCCGCCGACCCCGAGCGCGGCGGCGTCGACGTCGTGGGCGCCCGTGACAACGGGCGTGCCGGCGGTGAGCCCGGTGAGCGCCGCGGCTTCACGGGTGACGGTTCCGCTCACCGCGTCGCAGGGCAGCACGGGCGGCAGCAGGTCGGCGAGCGCGCCGAGGCCGTACAGGTCCAGCAGCTCCGGCGAGTATCCGCCGCGCCGCATGTCGGTGAACGAGGCACTGGCGTCCGTGGGATCGGTGGCCGCCACACCCGTCAGCCTCAGGCGCAGCCAGTCCTTGCAGGACAACAGCCAACGCGCCCGCTGAAGCACCCCTGGTTCATGGTGGGCGAGCCAGGCCAGCAGGGCGGCCGGGGAACCCGCGAAGGGCACCGTGCCCGACAAATCCAAGGCACGGGACCAGACCGGAGTGCCCCGCCACTCCTCCAGCATTGGTTCGGCGCGTGTGTCCATCGCCACGATCGCAGCGCGCACCGGCCGGCCGAGCTCGTCGACGGCATACAGTCCGTCGCCGTGCCCGGCCACCCCCACCGCGGCGACAGCCCGCCCCGCGTCCGGACCGGCCTCGGCGAGACAGGCGGCGATGGCCTGGTGCGCCGTCCGCCACACCTCGTCCATGTCCCGCTCGACCCAGTGAGGCCGAGGGGTCTTCAGCGGCAGTGTGCCGCTGCCCCGCGCCACCGCTCGGCCGGTGGCGTCGAACAGCACGGCCTTGGTCACGGTGTGTCCCGCGTCGACACCGAGCACCAGTTCACGCGCCACAACTCACACCCACCCCAAGCCGCGGGCTTTGACCGCCGCAGCGCACCGGCCGACGGCCGCGAAGTCGGCGACGAGCCGCGCGGAACGCGGCGCTGCGGTCGCGCCGGAGCCCCTCGGTTCCCGATCAGTCAACGCCGCGCCCCCGTCCGAAGCGCGGGCCGCACACCTCTGCCAGGACCTCGACGTACCGGCAGGGATGCGTCGATCAACAAAGACCAGAACGCACACTGCGGTCTCCTCGCATGCCGAAGCCACGATCCAGTGGGCCGATCGTCCCACGGAGCCGGTCGGCGCGCCCTGACCGGTGCCGGCGCGTACCGGAGTGCCGATTTGCGCTGGTCAGAGCCACGTAGACGGTGTACCACCAGCAGACGCAGCGTAGCCAGCACCAAGTCAGCACGGGAGTCAGCATCCCACCTCCCAAATCGTGCTCGAATAGTGCAACTCGGGCGGCACGCTCGCGGGCTCGATTGAGGCTCTCGCGGCGGCTCCGGCGGCGCCCTCATGGTGGCCGCACGCACCTCCGCGCGCAGAACTATGGTGCCCCACCACATGTGCCACTGACCTGCGGATTCCTACGGTATGGCGGCACGCATACGTCCCCGCCAACCGCTTGGAAGTGGTACCGATGTCCTCCCCCGCGACCGCTCCCCCACCCCCCGCCAGCCTCAAGCGCATCGTCGCCGCCAGCCTCATCGGCACCACCATCGAGTGGTACGACTTCTTCCTCTACGGCTCGGCGGCCGCGCTGGTGTTCAACCAGTTGTTCTTCCCGGATTCCGACCCGCTCGTCGGCACGCTGCTGTCGTTCCTGACGTACGCCGTGGGCTTCGCGGCCCGGCCGCTCGGTGCGCTGGTCTTCGGGCACTACGGCGACCGGCTCGGGCGGAAGAAGCTGCTGGTGCTGAGCCTGTTGCTGATGGGTGGCGCGACCTTCGCGATCGGGCTGCTGCCCACGCACGCGACGATCGGCAGCGCGGCGCCCGTGCTGCTGACCGTGCTGCGGCTCGTACAGGGCTTCGCGCTCGGTGGTGAGTGGGGCGGTGCCGTCCTACTGGTGTCGGAGCACGGCGACGCGCGACGCCGTGGCTTCTGGGCGTCGTGGCCGCAGACCGGGGCGCCCGCGGGGCAACTCCTCGCGACCGGCGTGCTGTCCTTCCTCACCGCCGTCCTGTCCGAGGCCGCCTTCACCGGCTGGGGCTGGCGCATTCCGTTCCTGCTCTCCGGTGTGCTGGTGATCGTCGGACTGTGGATCCGGCTCTCCGTCGACGAATCCCCCGTCTTCCAGCAGGCGCTCGCCCAGGCCGAGGCCCGCAAGGCCGACCGCACGGCACAGGCCGAGAAGATGCCGCTGGTCGCGGTGCTGCGGCACCACTGGCGGGACGTCCTCGTGGCGATGGGCGCCCGGATGGCCGAGAACATCAGCTACTACGTCATCACCGCCTTCATCCTCGTCTACGCCACCACCTCCGCCGGCGTCTCCAAGCAGACCGCCCTCAACGCGGTGCTCATCGCGTCGGCCGTGCACTTCGCGGTCATCCCGCTGTGGGGCGCGCTGTCCGACCGGATCGGCCGCCGTCCCGTCTATCTGATCGGCGCGGTCGGCGTCGGCCTGTGGATGTTCCCGTTCTTCGCGCTCATCGACACCGGCGGCTTCGGCAACCTGCTCCTCGCCGTGACCGTGGGCCTGGTGCTGCACGGGGCGATGTACGCGCCGCAGGCCGCCTTCTTCTCCGAGATGTTCGCGACCCGGATGCGCTACTCCGGCGCCTCCATCGGCGCCCAGTTCGCCTCCGTCGCCGCGGGCGCGCCGGCCCCGCTGATCGCCACCGCCCTGCTGTCCGACTACGGCAGCTCCACGCCGATCGCCCTGTACGTGATCGCCGCGGCGCTCCTCACTATCGTCGCCGTGGCGGCGGCCAAGGAGACCCGCAACCGGGATCTGGCCGACATCGAGCCCTCCGACGCCGAGCCGTCGGCGTCCCGGGCCGCGGACGCGCACACCGTCTGATGCCCGGCCCCGACCCCCGTACGCCCGTGCGTGCGGGGGTCACTTGCGTATCGGAGTCGCCAGGCGGTGCAGCCGCAGGGCCAGTTGGATCTCCAGCGCGCGGGACGGGGTCTGCCAGTCGTCGCCCAGGAGCCGACCGACGCGCTCCAGGCGCTGGGCGACGGTGTTGACGTGGACGTGGAGTGCGTCCTTGGTGCGGGCCGGGCTCATCCCGCAGGCGAAGTACGCGTCGAGCGTGCGCAGCAGCTCGGTGCCACGGCGTTCGTCGTACGCCACCACCTGGCCGATCGTCCGGTCGACGAAACCGCCGATGTCCCGGTCGCCCGCCAGCAGCAGGCCCAGGAAGCCGAAGTCCTCGGCGGCGGCCCCGTCGCCCGTACGGCCCAGCAGGCGCAGGGCGTCGAGGCAGCGCCGTCCTTCCTCGTAGGCGCCGGCGACGGCGTCAGGGCGGGCGGTGAGGTCCTCGACCGGTGCGGACGCGCCGACCGTGACGGCTTCGTGGACGGCGGTGCCCAGCTGCCGTGCGGTGCGGCGGGCCAGGTCCGTCGCCGTGTGCCCGGCGTCGAGGGGCAGCAGCAGGACCGTGCCGCCGTCACGGGCGGCGGCCAGGCCGTGCCGGGTGGCGGCGAGGTGGGACGCGGCGGACCACAGGCGGCGGCGGGCGTCCGCCTCCTGGTCGGCGTCGGCCGCGGGGCCGTCGAGGCGGGCGGCGAGGACGACATGGGTGGCGTCGAGGTCGGCGTGCAGCCGGGAGGCGCGTTCGCGCAGCAGGCGCGGGTCGCGGTCGCGGGCGTCGAGCAGGTCGTCCAGGAGTTCGCCCCGGACACGCTGTTCCGCCTCGGCGGCGGAGCGCCGGGCGAGCAGCAGCAGTGAGGTGACCATCGCGGCGCGCTCCAGGGTGCGCTGGTCGACGGGGTCGAGGCCGGGATGGCCGCGCAGCACGAGCGCGCCGAACAGTTCTCCGCCCGCGGCGACGGCGGCGATCCAGTCGTCCTCGTGCCGGACCGCGTGCCCTTCGGTGCGGAAGGCCTCCAGGGCCTGGGCCGGTGCGGCGGTGACGTCGGTGAACTCGACCGTGCCGTCGAGAACCTCGGAGACGGCGGCGGCCACGTCGTGCACCCCGCCGCCGCGCAGCACCAGTTCGGCGAGCCGGTCGTGCACGTCGGAGGCGCGTTCGATGACGGCGCTGCGGTCCCGGATGATCTCGTTGGCGCGCTCCAGGCCGGCGAGGGCCGAGCGGGTCTCGGTGAGCAGGTTGGCGGTGTCGATGGCCGCGGCGGCCAGGGCGGCGAAGGAGCCGAGCAGCGCGATCTGCTCCCGCTCGAAGACCCGCGCGCGCCGGTCCGCCGCGAAGAGCACGCCGATCACATGGTGCCCGAGCATCAGCGGCACGCCGAGGATGGCGACCAGGCCCTCGTCCCGCACGCCCGCGTCGATGGTGGCGGTGTGCTGGAAGCGGTCGTCGCGGAAGTAGTCGTCGGTGACGTACGGCCGGGCGGTCTGCGCGACCAGGCCGCCGAGGCCCTCGCCCATGCCGAGCCGCAGCTGCTGGAAGCGGGCCGCGACCGAGCCCTCCGTCACCCGCATATAGGTGTCGCCGCGGTCCGGGTCGTTCAGGCTGAGGTAGGCGACGTCGGTGCCGAGCAGCGACCGGGCGCGCTGCACGATCGCCTGGAGCACGGCGTCCAGGTCGCGCAGTCCGGCCAGGTCGTGGGCGGTCTCGAAGAGTGCCGACAGCTCGGCCTCCCGGCGGCGGCGCCCCTCCAGCTCCGACCGGACGCGCAGCGCGAGCAGCTTGGCGTGTTCGAGGGCCGCGACCCACTCGGCCGGCCGGTCCTGGGCGCGGGCGAGCAGCACGGGCTGCTCGTAGGCGTCGGCGGACGCGCCACGGGCCAACAGCTCCAGGAACGGCGCCTCGGCTCCGTACGAGGTCGCTTCGGGGTCGCCGGTGGGGCGCTCGGCGGACGGCACGTGATCGCGGGACATGGTCACAGGATTCCTCATCGCCGGGCCGCCCCGTCAGCCCTGTGGAAAACTCCGGGGACCCCGAGCCCCGATCGAACTAGTGCGCGGACCAGCCGCCGTCGAGTACGAGCGACGTGCCGGTCATGAAGGACGCCTGCGGGCTGCAGAGATAGGCCACGGCCTCGGCGACCTCCTCGGGTTCGATGAGCCGCTTGACGGCGCTGTCCTGCAGCATGACCTCCGACAGGACGCGCTCCTCGGGGATGCCGTGCGCCCGGGCCTGGTCGGCGAGCTGCTTCTCGACCAGGGGCGTGCGCACATAGGCGGGGTTCACGCAGTTCGAGGTGACGCCGTGGGACGCGCCTTCCAGGGCGGCGGTCTTGGACAGCCCCTCCAGGCCGTGCTTGGCGGCCACGTACGCCGCCTTGTAGGCCGAGGCGCGCAGGCCGTGCACGGAGGAGATGTTCACGATGCGGCCCCAGCCCTGCCCGTACATGTGCGGCAGCGCGCCGCGGATGAGGCGGAACGGCGCCTCCAGCATCACGGTGAGCACGGTGTGGAAGACGTCGGGCGGGAACTCCTCGATGGGCCGGACGAGTTGCAGACCGGCATTGTTCACCAGCACGTCCGTGCCGGCGGCCGCGGCCTCGGCGGCGTCCAGATCGGTGAGGTCGAGGACATGCGGTTCGACGCTGCCCGGCAGGCCCGCCGACTGCTCGGTGAGCGCCTGAAGGCCGGCGTCGTCCCGGTCGACCGCTCTAACCTTGGCGCCGGCGGCCGCGAGCCGCAGGACACAGGCGCGGCCGATACCGCCGGCGGCGCCGGTGACGAGGGCCGTGCGGCCGCCGAGGTCGAGCGTGGAGGCGTGGGGGCCGGGGAGGGCACGGGACGCGGTCATGCGGTTGACCCTAGGCAGCCGAGGCTTTCCGCCCCATGTGGTCAGCCCCCATACTTCATTCGAAAGTCGTGGGGTCGAACCATGTGGGTGCGTCCGACAGGGACTGCTTGATCCGCAGTAGCCCGAACTCGCCCAGCTCCGGCAGCGCGTCGACGTCGAACCAGGCGACGTCCAGCGACTCGTCGTCGTTCACCCGTGCCTCGCCGCCGACGGCCCGGCATCGGAACGTGATGTCCATGTACTGGCAGATGTCGCCGTTGCCGTACGTGACGGGCTTCAGCGCCTGGACCATCACCACCCGCTCGGGCACGCAGCGCACCGCGGTCTCCTCGTGGACCTCCCGCACCGCGCAGGCGGCGGGCTGCTCCCCGGGATCCGGGATGCCGCCGATCAGCGACCACCGGCCGGTGTCGGAGCGGCGGTTCAGCAGCACCCTGCCGTCGTCGTCGAAGACGACCGCGGTGACTCCGGGGAGCCAGAGCAGCTGATGACCGGCGGACGCCCGCAGGGTGCGAATGAAGTCAGGAGTAGCCATGGGGCGACCCTAACGGGCGGATTCCGCGGTCCCGGACCAGTTCCGGGGGCGTACGGCGGGCGTACCGCTACAGGTCACCCGCGCGCCGCCCGCGCGCGGCCGCGGCGATCACCCAGCCGATGCCGCCCGCCGCGACCAGCACCAGGGCGATCTCCGGCAGGATGCCGAGCCGGGTGGCGGGCGTCAGGGAGGAGCGCAGCGGCACCTCCTGGACCAGCGAGTCGGCGACGAACATGCCGGTCCGCTGGGTGATCGTCCCGTCCGGCAGGATGATGGCGCTGACGCCGCTGGTCACCGGTACCGCGACGGTACGGCTGTGCTCGACGGCGCGGACGCGGGACATGGCGAGCTGCTGGTAGGTCATCTCGCTGCGGTCGAAGGTCGCGTTGTTGCTCGGCACCGAGATCATCTGCGCGCCGTCGGTGACCTCGGAACGCACGGTCCAGTCGAACGCCGCCTCGTAGCAGGTGACCAGGCCGACCCTGGCGCCGTCCATGTCGAACACGCCCGGCTCGCTGCCCCGGCTGAAGTCCTGGCGGACCATCGACGTCCAGCTCCTGTTGATCATGTCGAGCAGCGGACGCAGCGGCAGGTACTCGCCGAACGGCTGGATCTGCCGCTTGTCGTAGGTGTCGACGGGCCCCTTCTGCGGGTCCCACAGGATCTGCTCGTTGAGGAGCTTGCCGTCGCGCTCGACAACACCGCCGACCGAGATGGGCACACCGATCGCCTTGGCCGCACTGTCGATGACCGCGTAGGCGTCGGGGTTGGCGAAGGGGTCGATGTCGGAGGAGTTCTCCGGCCAGAGCACGAAGTCCGGCTTGGCCACCTTGCCCGCCGCGACTTCGGCGGCCAGACGCTCCGTCTCGCGCGCGTGGTAGTCGAGTACGGCCCGCCGCTGGGAGTTGAAGTCGAGGCCCGCGCGCGGGACGTTGCCCTGGATGACGGCGACGGTGGTGGTGCCGTCCTCGGCCCGGTCGCTCACCAGGGGGCGCGCGGCCAGGGCACCCAGCACCGGCACGGCCACGCTGAGCAGCGCCACGGCCGCCGCTCCCCGCCGTACCGCGCGCGTACGGCGGGCTTTCAGGCCCAGGCGTACGACGTCGTACAGGCCGAAGCCGCACAGGACGACCGCGAAGCCGAGGACCGGGGTGCCGCCCACCGCGGCCAGCGGCAGAAAGACACCGTCCGCCTGCCCGAAGGCGATCTTGCCCCAGGGGAAGCCGTTGAACGGCACACGCGCGCGTGCCGCCTCACCGGCGATCCACACCGCGGCCGCCCACACGGGCCAGCCCGGCAGCCTCGACACCGCGGCGACACCCACACCCACCAGGGCGACGAAGATCGCCTCGATCGCCACCAGGGCGAGCCAGGGTCCCGCACCGACCTCCACGCCGGTCCACACCAGCAGCGGCAGCAGGAAGCCGAGGCCGAAGAGGTAGCCGAGGCCGAGGGCCGCCTTCCAGGTCCGGCCGCGCAGCACCCAGCCGAAGACGGCGAAGGCGGGCAGGGCCAGCCACCACAGGGTGCGTGGCGGGAAGCTGACGTAGAGGAGCACTCCGGAGAGGGCTGCGGCGGCGGCCGGAACGAGGCGGCGCAGCCACCGCGCGGCGCGCGACTCGGTCGCGGGTCGCGGTCGTACGACGTCCGACTCGTCCACGGAGGTTGCGGTGACGGTCACTCCGGGAGTGTACGGCGGCCCACTCGGAGGCCGACAGCATGGTCCGGACGCCCCCTCGCGCCCATGCCACATCGTTTCTGCACAAGTCGTCGCCACTAATCCACAAATCACCCACAAGCCGTTACCGTGTGCCCGAGCCCAGGTCGCACGGCGGGACGGCCGGGCCCTCACAGGTCGGGAAACGGCCGGTTGCGGGGGGACGGGTGGGGTCCACGGGAGTGACGCCGGCGGCCGGCGCGGAGGCCGACGGCGGAAGACGGAGCGCCTCCGACGCGGCGGGGGTGATCGTGCTCGGCGCCTGTGCCCTGTGGTCGCTGATCACGGCGGCCGCGCACGGCGGGCGCCCGGAAGGTGTGCTGCTGGCGGTGCTGGCCGTGGCCGCCGGTTACGCCGCGGGCCGCATCTGCGGGGCGCTCGCACCGGTCGCCGCGCCCTTGACCGGGGCGCTGGCCGGAATCGTACTGACGATCGGCGTCCCGCACCTCGCCCCCGGGCCGCAGCCCGGCGTGCCACTGGGCCACGCCGGCGCCACCGCCGCCCTGCTCGCGCTGTCCACCGGCGCCGCGTGCTGCGCCGCCTGGTCCACGGCCGTACCGGCGCTGCGGCCGGCCCTGTGGGTACTGGCGGCCGGGATCGTGGCGACGGCGGCCGTGCTCGGCACCACCACCGGGGTCGTCGCCAGTGCCGCGGTGCTGCTGTGCTCACTGGCGGCCGGCCGCGTGGGCCACCGAGGGGTCGGCCTCGCCGCGCTGGCCGCGGTGACGGCGGTGGTGACCGGCCTGACCTGGGCGGTCGCGAGCAGCGCACTGCCCGAGGGGCTCGCCGCCTCCCTGGAGGGTCCGCTGACCGGGCACCGGGTGGAGCTGTGGCAGGACGCGCTGGCGCTGGCCCGCCAGGACCCCGCCCTGGGGGTGGGCCCGGGGCGCTTCGGTGAACTCAGCGCGACCTCGGTCGCATCCCCGCTGTCCGACGGCAAGCCCCACTCCGCGCTGCTGCAGCAGGCGGCCGAACAGGGAGCCATCGGGGTGGCGCTGCTGGCGGCGGCCTTCTGCTGGGTGCTGTACGCCCTGTGGCGCACCGCGCGGCCCACACCGGTCGCGCTCAGCGCAGGCGCGGCACTGACGGCGCTCGCGGCCATCGCCGCGGTCGGCAACGCGCTCAGCTTCACGGCGGTGTCGGTGGGCGCCGGGCTGCTCGCGGGGCTGGCCACGGCACGTCCGCTGGCGGGTGAGCCGACGCATCAGGAGAGCGTCGTACCGGGAGACCGGCAGGTGTAGTGACCTGGGCGAGCCGCTCCCCGCGACCTCAGTGCACCGCCCCGGGCGTGGTCGGCCGCAGCCGCTCCTTGATGATCCGTACGGCCGTCTCCGCGTTGTCCACGGTGATCGTGAACGTGTGACCGTCCCACAGCCGCAGCTCCACACCCTCGCCACGCCGTACGACGACCGCGGTGCCCTTCTCGGGCCGCCAGCGGTAGCCCCAGCCGCCCCAGTGGCGCGGCGTGACGTGCGGGACGAACTCCGCGCCGACGACCTGCGACAGCGGGATACGGCGGCGCGGCACACCGATGTGCCCGCAGCGCACCTCAAGGCACTCCTTGTCCACCCGCAGGGCGACGTGCACGAAGGCGAGGGTGCCGAACAGGACCAGCAGTCCTGCGGCGATGCAGCCGACGACGGACATCACGAGCGGTGCGAGGCCGTCCTCGGTCCACGCTGAGGCCACGGCCAGCTCGATGCCGAGCGCGAGGCAGGCGGCGCCGACGAGCGCCAGCAGCCACTGGACCCGGTTGGTGGCCCGGCCGGTCCAGACGTCGGGAGGCGGGGTGTGCTCGCCGTGGGGGTGGTCCCTCATGCCATTGAGACTACTCAGGTTTCGCTGAGGGGGTAGCGGTGTTGCACACAGTGACCAGCGGGCAGGGCTCGGTGCGGACCGAGGGATTCCGATCAGTGACCGGCGGTCACCGGACGGGGGTGGCGGCCGTGAGCAGGCGGCCTTCCTCGTATGTCAGGGCGGCCGCGGGCAGCGCTCCCTCGCGGCCGCTGAGCAGCACTGTCACGCTGCCGAGGGGCGTGGCCCCGGGCCCGGGACGCGCGCCGATCCGGCGCAGCGTCTGGGCGGCCACCGCCCCGGCGGAGCCGTGCAGGACGAGCGGGGGCAGGCCGGGGCGCTGCACGGCGGCGCGGATGCGTTCGGCGACGAGTTCGTAGTGGGTGCAGCCCAGGACGACGGTCGTGACGTCGTCGGGGGTCAGCTCGGCGGCCGCCGCTACGGCGGCGTCGATGGCCGTCTCGTCAGCGCGTTCGACCGCTTCCGCGAGTCCCCAGCACGGCACCTCGGTGACCTTCACGCCCTCGGCGAAGTTCTCGATGAGTCCGCGCTGGTAGGGGCTGCCGGTCGTGGCGGGTGTGGCCCAGATCGCGACGGGGCCGCCGCCGGCCGCGGCCGGCTTGATCGCCGGGACCGTGCCGATGACCGGCAGCGCGGGTTCCAGGCGGGCGCGCAGGGCGGTCAGGGCGTGCACGGTCGCGGTGTTGCAGCCGACGATGAGCGCGTCGGGCCGGTGCGCGGCGGCCGCCTCGGCGACGGCCAGGGCGCGCTCGGTGAGGTCCTCGGGCGTGCGCGGCCCCCAGGGCATGCCGTCGGGGTCGAGGGAGAGTACGAGATCGGCGTCGGGGCGGAGGCGCCGTACCGCTGCGGTGGCTGCCAGCAGACCGATTCCGGAGTCCATGAGCGCGATCTTCACCCGGCCACGATAGACGATGGGCCTCTTGCGGCCGGTCCGGTGGGGCAGACTGCGCGGGTGAGCGCCTTCCTGTGGATCGCCGCCGGATCCCTCGCCGCCTGGCTGTGGCTGCTGCTCTGTCAGGGCTTCTTCTGGCGTACGGATGTTCGGTTGCCGCCCCGGACGGAACCCGACGTCTGGCCGACCGTGGGTGTCGTCGTCCCCGCGCGCGATGAGGCCGCCGTGCTGCCGGTCAGCCTGCCGTCCCTGCTCACGCAGGACTATCCGGGGCGGGCTGAGGTCTTCCTGGTGGACGACGGCAGCACGGACGGCACCGGAGAGCTGGCGCGCGAGCTGTCGCGTCGGTACGGCGGGCTGCCGCTGACCGTGGACTCGCCCGGCGAGCCGCCCGCGGGCTGGACCGGCAAGCTCTGGGCGGTGCGGCACGGCATCGGCCTCGCACGCGCGCGTGCCCCCGAGTACCTGCTGCTGACGGACGCCGACATCGCGCACGGGCCGGACAGTCTGCGCGAGCTGGTGGCGGCAGCACGCACGGGCGGCTACGACCTTGTCTCGCAGATGGCGCGGCTGCGCGTCGAGAGCCTGTGGGAGCGGCTCGTCGTTCCGGCCTTCGTCTACTTCTTCGCACAGCTGTACCCGTTCCGCCGGATCGGCCGGAAGGGAGCGCGGACCGCCGCCGCGGCGGGCGGCTGTGTACTGCTGCGCACCGAGGCCGCCGAGCGGGCGGGGATCCCCGACGCCATCCGGCACGCGGTCATCGACGACGTGGCCGTCGCCCGGGCCGTCCGAGGCAGCGGCGGGCTCCTCTGGCTGGGGCTCGCCGAGCGGGTGGACAGCGTGCGCCCCTACCCCCGGCTGCACGACCTGTGGCGCATGGTCTCGCGCAACGCATACGCCCAGCTGCGGCACAACCCGCTCCTGCTGGCCGGGACGGTCGCCGGGCTTGCGGTCGTATATCTGGTGCCGCCCGTGACGCTCGTCGTGGGCCTGGCCCTGGGGAGTACGCCGACGGCGGCGCTGGGCGCCCTGGCATGGCTGGTGATGACGGGAACGTACCTGCCCATGCTCCGCTACTACGAGCAGCCGCTGTGGCTGGCTCCCCTGCTGCCGTTCACCGCGTCTCTGTACCTCCTGATGACGGTCGATTCCGCCGTGCAGCACTACAGGGGACGCGGTGCGGCCTGGAAGGGCCGCACCTACACGCGTCCGGACACCGTCCCCGACGAGGGGTGAGTCCTGCGAGGGTTCACTTGCGGCCGGGCGTCCAGTTCATGCCCCACCCGTAAGCGCGGTCGACGGCCCGCTGCATGCCCACCCCGCGATCGGGCACCAGGTAGCGGGCCTCGCGCTGGACGACCAGGTCAGTGCCGGTGTTGGTGATGAGCGCGAGCGCGCACACCGGGGAGCGGACCGTGCACTCGTCCAGGGAGAACTCGATCGGCGCGCCGAACTGCGGCTGCAGGGTGACCGTGGCGTGCAGATCGGCGAAGGAGCTGGCGCCCTCGTAGATGGTGACGAACACCAGGATCCGCCGGAACGCCTGCTTGTGGTCGAGGTTGATGGTGAGGTTCTCGCCGCTCTCCACGGCACCGGTGCGGTCGTCGCCGTCGAGGTGGATGTACGGCGGCTGGTGCAGGGATCCGAACGCGTTGCCGAGGGCCTGTACGACGCCCTTGCTGCCGTCGTTGAGTTCGTACAGGGCGCACAGGTCGAGGTCGAGGTCCGAGTGCATGGCGACCGCACGGCCGCGCTTGCCGCCCCACCCCGAGAACTGTTTGCGCACCCGCCAGTTGAGGTTCACGCGCATGGCGCCCGACGTCCCGCCCTGCTTGGTCAGCGACACCGACGGGGAGGCCTTGGTCAGCGTGACCTTGGTGAGCTGGACAGGCGCCGTCGGGACAGGCGGCGGAGTCGTGGTCACCGGCGGCGCGCTGGGTGCCGTGTGCTGCGGCTCGTCCACCGTGATGCCGAAGTCCGTGGCCAGGCCTTCCAGGCCGCTGCTGTATCCCTGGCCGACGGCGCGGAACTTCCAGGTGCCCTGGCGCCGGTAGAACTCACCGAGCACGAAGGCCGTTTCCACGGTCGCGCCCGCGCTGTCGAACCGGGCGGCCACCGTGCCCTGGGCGGCGTCCTTGACCTCGATGTACAGACCCGGCACCTGCGCGAACGTCCCGCCGTCCGCCGACGCGACGAGCACGATCGTCTCGATGGCGGGCTCGACGCGCGCGAGGTCGACGAGCAGCGTGTCGGTGACCCGGCCGCCGGCGTCCCGCTTGCCCTCGTGCCGGATCGCTCCGGAGGAGTGCTGCGGCTGGTTGTAGAAGACGAAATCCGCGTCCGAGCGCACCTTTCCGCCCACCAGCAGCAGCGCCGAGGCGTCGGTGTCGGGGACGCCCGGTCCGGAGCGCCACCCCAGTTCCACCCGCAGCGCCGTCGTCGGCACCGGGACATTCGATCCCTTCGGCATTGACATGTCCGCCCCCATCACCTGTCACCGCCAGGTCGCGTCCCGGCAGCCCATCGGGTTCTCCGTGCGTTCCAACGTATTGCCCATGACGTCGAACGCCCATGGGGAGTGCGAAAGACGAGTGGCCAACCGCCGGTAACCCCCTGGGAACTGAGCCTTTACACGATTCTGCCGCCGCTTGGCGCCCCTTTTTCCCAAGTTCGCTCGCATTGGGGATCCCACGTCACCACGGACGCAGAAAACAACCCTCTTATCGGTCTCCCCAACCAGCACATCGTGGGCTTAACTTATGTGCCATGACCTCCCCCCGCTCCACCTATGGCGGCGGCTACTACTCCGCCTCCTTCCCGGACACTCCGATCTACGACTCGCTCGTGGCCGAGCGGGGCACCCCGCAGATCGCCCCGATCCGGGTCCCCGCCGCGTACGACACCCCGGGCAGCCACCTGCCCGCGCTCCCGTCCGCGCTGCCCGCCCTCCCGGCGGCACCGTCCCAGCCCTCCTACGGCTACCCCCAGGCGCCGCAGCCCGCTCCGCTGCAGCAGGCGCCGACCGCGTACATCCCGCAGCAGGCGGCCGCGCCCCGGGGCTACCCCGGCCCGCAGCCGCAGCAGCCGCGCCCCGCGGCGCCCGGCGGCACGGGGTACGAGGCGATGCGCCCGGCGGCTCCCCGGCCCACCCCGGCGCCGTACCAGGACCCGTACAACAACCAGCAGTACCGCGGCTACTGATCCCCGCGTGGTTGTCGGTGCCGCCTGGCACGATGGCCTCATGGGGAACGCGGAGCTGCATTCGATTCACGTCCATCCGGTCAAGGCGTTCCGGGGCCTGGCGCCCCGTGAGGCCGTTGTGGAGCCCTGGGGGCTGGCCGGGGACAGACGCTGGGTGCTGATCGACGACGGGGGAAAGGTCGTCACGCAACGCCAGCAACCGCGCCTTGCGCTGGCCGCCGCCGAGCTGCTGCCCGGCGGCGGCGTCCGGCTGTCCGCGCCGGGTCTCGACCCCCTGACCGTGCCCGTCCCGGAGCCGGCCGCCATGGTCACGCTGGACATCTTCGGGACCAAGGTGGAGGGGGTCCTCGCCGCCGACGCCGCGCACGCGTGGTGCAGTGCGTACGTCGGTGCGGGCACACGTCTGGTCCACATGGACGACCCGGCCACCCGTCGGCCCGTCGACCCGGACTACGCGCTGCCCGGTGAGACGGTCTCGTTCGCCGACGGCTATCCCCTGCTGCTCACCTCGGTCGCCTCCCTCGACGCCCTGAACTCGCTGATAGCCGAGGACGGTCTGGCCGAGGAGGGCCCGCTGCCGATGAACCGCTTCCGGCCGAACGTGGTCGTCGCGGGCACCGCACCCTGGGCCGAGGACGGCTGGCGGCGCATCGCCATCGGCGAGGTCGAGTTCCGTGTCGCCAAGATGTGCGGCCGGTGCGTCGTGACGACGACCGACCAGGGCACCGCCGAGCGCGGCCGGGAGCCCCTGCGCACCCTCGGGCGGCACCGCCGGATCGACGGAAAGCTGATCTTCGGTCAGAATCTCGTGCCCAGGTCCCAGGGCACGATCCGGGTCGGTGACCCGGTCCGTGTCCTCGAATGAGCGATATCGCCGGGAAGTCCGGTCGGGCGGGAACCCATGCGCGCCACCTGGGCGTTGGGCCTTTGTGAGTCGTTCATGAGAGGCCCGGGGCGCACGTGATGTCGCTCTCTCTTTGACCGGGACCGCCTGTGAGCGGCTCCGCCGGGGGTTGTCATGGAGCGGGAAGGGGGTGCGGGACATGCGCGCTGTTCGCGGCCTGTGGCGCTGGCGGCACAATCCGCTGCGCCGCACGACCGACCTCGTCGAGGCCTGGGTGGCGCTGACCGCCCTGCTGCTGATACTCCTCGTCGCGCCCGTGATCGGCTCCCTCGTCGGCTCCGTCGCCGAGGACAGCCTCCAGAAGTCCGTCCGGGAGCAGCGCGCGTCCCGGCACCTGGTGACGGCCACCGTCGTCCGGGAGCTGGACCGCGCCCCGCTTGCCGCCGACCCCGAGACGGCCTCGCGGGACAGCAGGACGCGCGTGCTCGCCCATTGGACCGCCCCGGACGGCACCTATCAGAACGGCCCGGCACTGACCCGCCTCAAGTCGCCCGAGCCGGGCGACCGGTTCACGATATGGACCGACGAGCAGGGGCGCATGGTGGCCCGCCCGCTGGACCCCGCCACGGCGTCGACGCACGCCGTCCTCGCCGGGTTCGGCGTGGCGCTGCTGACCGCGTGCCTCGTGGAGGGCGGCAGACGGCTGATCGTCTGGCGTATGGTCCTTCGCCGGTACGCGCGTTGGGACCAGGCATGGGAGCGGGCGGGCCCGGACTGGGGCAGGACCGGCACCGGCAGCTGACAGCCTTCCGGCTCCGGTCAACCCGGCGTCCGCGCGCACGCTACGGTGGACCGGCCGAAGCCGACTTCGGCATCGACCTGCGCGCGAGCGAGCTTCAGGGGCGCGCCCCGAGGGCGAACAAGCCATCAGTACGACCGAGGTGGGGGCACAACAACGCCATGGCACAGGGCACGGTCCAGGTGACGCACGCCGGTACATCGCGGTGGCGGCGCCGCACGGGTGAGTACACATCGCTCGCCGCCGCCCTGGAGGCCGCGGCCGACGGTGATGTGCTCACCATCGCCCCGGGGACCTACCGGGAGAACCTCGTCGTCCAGCGGGCGGTGACCCTGCGCGGACCCGAGGGCTCGCCCGGCTCCGTGCGGATCGCGCCCGTCGACGGGGTGCCGCTCACCGTGCGCGCCTCCGCGGTGGTCCAGGACCTGCATGTCGAGGGCCAGGACGCGGCCGTGCCCGCGCTGCTCGTCGAGGAGGGCGCGCCCGAGCTGACCGACGTGCGGGTGGTCACGCGGTCCGCCGCCGGGATCGAGGTGCGCGGGAGCGCGCGGCCGACCGTGCGGCGGTGCACCGTCGACAATCCGGCGGGCATCGGGATCGCGGTGGTCGACGGCGGGGGCGGCGTGTTCGAGGACTGCGAGGTCGTCGCGGCCGGGCAGGCCGGCGTGGCGGTGCGCGGCGGCGCGCATCCGCGTCTGGAGCGCTGCCGGGTGCACCACGCCTCGGGTTCGGGCCTCACCGCGACAGGTGAGAACTCCGCGCTGGAGGCGGTCGGTTGCGAGGTGTACGAGGTCCGGGGCAGTGGTGTGCAGATCACCGGCCGGGCCACCGCCCACCTCACCGACTGCGATGTGCACCGCACCACGGCCGACGGTGTCACCCTCGACACGGACGCCGTGCTCACCCTCGCCGACTGCCGCATCCACGACATTCCCGAGAACGCGGTAGACCTGCGCTCCCGCTCCGTGCTGACGCTGACCCGCACCAGCGTGCGGCAGTTCGGGCGCAACGGCCTGTCGGTGTGGGACCCGGGCACGCGCGTGGACGCCAACCAGTGCGAGATCTTCGACAGCACCGGCGACTACCCGGCGGTCTGGGTCAGCGACGGCGCCACGGCGGTGCTGGACTCCTGCCGGGTGCACGACGTGCCCGACGCGCTGTTCGTCCTGGACCGCGGCTCGCGCGCGGACGTCGTCGACAGCGACCTGTCCCAGGTGCGCAACACGGCGGTGTCGGTGAGCGACGGGGCGACCGCGCAGCTCGACGACTGCCGGATCCGGGACGCCGCGACCGGCGCGTGGTTCCGCGACCACGGCAGCGGCGGCACCCTCAACAACTGCACGCTGGACGGCACCCAGACCGGCGTGATCGTCACCAAGGGCGCCGACCCCACCATCGAGCGGTGCACGGTCGACTCCCCCGCCGAGGCCGGGTTCTACGTCTCGGCGGGCGGCCGCGGCAGCTTCCTGAACTGCCGGGTGCGGGGCAGTGGCGGGTACGGCTTCCATGTGCTCGACGGCTGCCGTACGACGCTCAGGAAGTGCCGTACGGAGCGTTGCGCGCGCGGCGGTTACGAGTTCGCGGACGGCGGTCCGGACGCCGAGTCGGGCGCGGGACCGGTCGTCGAGGACTGCACCAGCGACGAGAGCGCGGGGCTGCGCATGCCCACGGCACCTCCGGAGCCGGCCGTCCAGACGGCCGCTCAGTCGCCGGGGCTGCTGGGGGCGATCCCCGGGCAGCGCACGACCGAGCAGGAGCCGCTCGTCGCCGCCGCACAGCCGCAGACGCCGGCCCGGACGTCCAAGGCCGTCCTGGGTGAACTGGACGCTCTGGTGGGCCTGGAGAGCGTCAAGCGCGAGGTGCGGGCCCTCACCGACATGATCGAGGTGGGCCGGCGCCGGCAGCAGGCGGGCCTGAAGGCCGCGTCGGTCAAGCGGCACCTGGTCTTCACGGGCTCCCCCGGCACTGGCAAGACCACGGTCGCGCGGCTGTACGGCGAGATCCTCGCCTCGCTCGGTGTGCTGGACAAGGGCCACCTGGTCGAGGTGTCCCGTGTCGACCTGGTCGGCGAGCACATCGGCTCGACCGCCATCCGCACCCAGGAGGCGTTCGAACGGGCGCGTGGCGGCGTGCTGTTCATCGACGAGGCGTACGCGCTGTCCCCGGAGGACGCGGGCCGGGACTTCGGCAAGGAGGCCATCGACACGCTGGTGAAGCTGATGGAGGACCACCGGGACGCGGTCGTGGTGATCGTCGCGGGCTACACGGCCGAGATGGAGCGCTTCCTGTCCGTCAACCCCGGGGTGGCGTCCCGCTTCTCACGCACCATCACCTTCAGCGACTACGGCCCCGAGGAGCTGCTGCGGATCGTGGAGCAGCAAGCGGAGGAGCACGAGTACCGGCTGGCGCCGGGTGCCGCCGAAGCCCTGCTGAAGTACTTCACGGCGATCCCGAAGGGCCCCGCGTTCGGCAACGGCCGTACCGCGCGGCAGACGTTCGAGGCGATGGTGGAGCGCCACGCGAGCCGGGTCGCCCAGCTCGACGAACCGAGCACGGACGACCTGACTCTGCTGTACGCGGAGGATCTGCCCGACCTCACGTGAGCTGCTAGAGCGCGTCCCCGGGGCGCTGGCCCGGCAGGTCGGGGCGGAGCCGGTCGAGCAGTTGCCCGCGTTCCCGGTCGAAGGTCGGGTCGGCCTGGTAGTCGGAGTGGCCGAGGATCGGGGCGGGCAGTGGGTGGAGGGCGGTGCGGCCGTGCGCCAGGGGGTCCTTCATCGGCGCGCAGTCGACCGCCGTGCCGTCGCCGTCGGGCAGTCGTACGGGGCCGCCGATCGGGTCGGTGACGCGGTACAGGTTGCGCCAGCAGTCGACCTCGTCGTGCAGGGCGGCGAGGGCGGCCGGGCCGAAGTGGGCCGGGAACCAGCGGCCGTACAGGCGCTCCAGGGGTGAGCCGTACGTCAGCAGCGCGACCCGCTTGCGCACGGCCGGAGTCAGTTGCCAGGCCGCGGCGGCGGCCAGGACGCTGCCCTGGGAGTGGCCGGAGATCACCAGACGGCCGCCCGTGGTGCGGGTCCAGGTGCTGATCCGCCAGGTCAGGTCAGGCACCGCGCGCTCGGCGTAGCAGGGCGGTGCGAAGGGGTGGGCGGCGCGCGGCCAGAAGGTGCCGACGTCCCACAGGACGCCGACGGTGCGCCGCGCGGACCTGTCCTTGTAGGCGCGCCGACCCAGGGTGACGAACAGGATGAAGCCGAGCCCGATCAGCCAGGAGCCGAGGGCCTGGGCGGTGTCCACGGCGCCGTGGACGAAGGGGTGGGCGTGCTGCGCGGCGTGGCTCGGGGTCTTGTCGGTCGTCAGCGCGCCGAGCAGCGCACCGGTGCCCAGGAGCAGGGTGACGGTGGAGAGGGCGGCGACGAAGAGTGGGCCGCGGTCGGTGAGCGTGGCCATCGCGCGCGTGCGGGCGATACGGCGGGTGCGGTCGGGGTCCTTGGCCTCTCCCGCGTAGTCCTGTTCGACGGCGGCACGCTCGGCGCGGGCCAGCCGCAGGGTGCGCCAGGCCTGCGAGCCGGCGAGCAGCAGCAGGACCACGAGCAGCGGCGGGATGACGGACGCCTGCCAGGTCAGCAGGACCGGTGCGCCGGGGATGGAGGCCCGGGTGCCGTCCACCCAGTCGGCGACCCGCTGGGACACGCCGCCGGACATCACGCCCCCCAGTGCGCAGGCCAGCATCGCGACGGCGGGACCAGCCAGGCCCCGCATCGCGGAACGTGGGTCGGGATCGCTGCGGTAAAGCAAGTGGGCGACGACAGCGAGGACGATCACCAGCAGGCCCTGGACCAGGGCGATGCCGCCGAACGCCGCGTCGCCCGGCAACCGGCCGTCCGATTCCCACGCCGGGCGCTCCCAGCAGGCGTACACCAGGGTGAGGGCGAGCAGGACGAGGGCGGCGAGCGGCAGGTGTCGTACGAGGGAGGCGTCGATCTCCCGGTCGAGGTGCTTCTCGCTGCGGCCGCGTCGGCAGACGGCCACGACCACCATCACCGCGCCGAGCACGAGCGCTGCCTCCAGCAGCCACCCCAGCGTCTCCAGGGCGGCCGGGCCACCGGCCTCGCGGTCGTGCCGGGCGGCGGCCTGGGCGACGGCGGCGGCCACCGTCAGCAGGCCCGCGGCGGTGTGGGCGCCGCGCAGCCGGGCGACCAGGCGCCGGCCGTACCAGAAGCCGGGGCGGCCCAGCGCGCTGCGGGCGGTGTCCTCGTCGGGTTCGCGGACGAGCGGCTGCTCGGATTCGTACGCGCTCCAGGTGCGCCGGGAGAGGTACCAGAGGAGGCCGACCAGGGCGATGGGCACCAGGGACGCCAGGGCCAGGCGGCGGCCCGGCGGGCTCCACCAGCCGTCGCCCGAGGCGGTGGGCGACAGGAAGCCCAGCCAGGTGTGCCGCTCGGCGCACGCGCGCGTGCCCGCGCACTGCCACGCCGTGAGGTCCAGGGCGACCTCGCAGGCGGCCGCGACCAGCAGCACGGTCAGACTGAGGCCGACGAGCCGCACCAGCAGCCCGTAGAGACGGATGGTGCGCGTGCGATCGTGGGCCGTGGGGCGCATCCAGTGGGCGAGGTTCGCCACCATGAACGGCAGTAACAGCAGCCACAGGGCTCGCGCGCCGTTTCCGGAGGTGAGGTTGCACCAGACGTACGCCTCCGGCACCGGGCGGCCGTCCGGGTCTACGGGACGCTTCTCCGCCTCCACGTCGTCGGCACGCCGGAACACGGCCGCCGTGTCGTCACCGGAGACCCGCACGGTGCGAGGATCGTCGAGCATGTGCTCGGGCGTGGCCCCGCCCACGCCGTGGACCAGCAGTTCCAGGGCGGCCCCGGCCTGCGCGGGCCGGGGCGCGGGGCCGGTCGCCCCGTCGTTCAGGCCGCGTTCCTGCGTGCTTTCCACTTTTCGTACTTCCCCCGTGTCTTGTGCAGTTCCCCCAGGACGCGCCATCGGCATGTCCATGCGGGACCAGGATCTCCCCTGGCGGTGCGATGCACACCCCTCGTCACGGAATCTCCCCGATCCTAGTGAGGAACGAGCAACCGATGAGACGCAGGTGACATGTGCGCGTCGAGCAGCCGGTGGCGCGACCCGGGCCAACCCGTGCGAATATGGGACGCCAACGCACCGGGGCGGCAAGAATGTCCTAGTCGGAGCAGGTGCGAGGGTGTGTCAGACGGCTTGAGGAAAGGACCGGAGCGTACGTGAGCGAGAATCAGAACCTCCTCGCGGAGCAGCGGCGCGCCCTGATCCTGGACGAGGTGCGGCGGCGCGGCGGCGTGCGGGTCAACGAGCTGACCCGCAAGCTCGGCGTGTCGGACATGACCGTCCGCCGCGATCTGGACGCGCTGGCCCGCCAGGGCGTCCTGGAGAAGGTGCACGGCGGTGCGGTGCCGGTGCTGGAGGCGAGCACCCACGAGCCGGGCTTCGAGGCCAAGTCGGGCCTGGAGCTGAGCGCCAAGGAGGACATCGCGAAGGCCGCGGCGGAGCTGGTGGCGCCGGGTTCCGCGATCGCGCTGTCGGGCGGTACGACGACGTACGCGCTGGCGCATCATCTGCTGGAGGTCCCCGACCTCACCGTGGTCACGAACTCGGTGCGGGTGGCCGACGTCTTCCACTCCGCGCAGCGCTCGGCGGGCCAGCGGCAGGGCGCGGCCACGGTGGTGCTGACCGGCGGGGTGCGCACGCCGTCCGACTCCCTGGTGGGGCCGGTGGCCGACCAGGCGATCGCCACGCTCCACTTCGACGTGCTGTTCCTCGGTGTGCACGGGATATCGACGGAGGCCGGTCTGTCGACGCCGAACCTCGCGGAGGCCGAGACAAACCGGCGGCTGGTGCAGTCGGCGCGCCGGGTCGTGGTGGTCGCCGACCACACCAAGTGGGGCACGGTCGGCCTGAGTTCGTTCGCGACGCTGGAGCAGGTCGACACGCTGGTGACCGACGCGGGGCTGCCCGCCGAGGCGCGGGAGGAGATCGCGGAGCATCTGCGGCATCTGATCGTGGCGGGTGAGGACGAGGGCGCCGACGCGCTCTGACGCCGTCCTGGGCGCAGACATCGGACGGATCGCCAACTAGGGTGAGCGGCCCGGTCCCTGCTCGTCGCACAGGGGGTTCGTATGGCGCGCCGTCTGCGTCCGGTGGACGTTGACTTCGTCCGGTCCGCTCCGGTACGGCTGGTCTTCGCACGGGAGATCGCCGCTCCCCCGGAGCCTGTCTTCCACGCGCTCGCCGAGGACGTGGCCGGCTGGACGGAGTGGTTCTCGGCGGTGACGCTGGCCCGGCCGACCGACGGCGGTGCCGGGCGGGAGGTCCGGCTGCGGGGCGGTACGCGGTTCGCGGAGACGATCCTCGTGGCGAAGGCGCCCGAGGCGTACGCGTATCGCGTCGACGAGACCAACGCACCGGGCGTCCGCGCACTCGTCGAGGAGTGGCGGCTGACACCTGCCGGTGCCGGTACACGCGTGCAGTGGACGTTCGCGGCCGACGGACCGCCCGTGTTCCGCGCGGTGCTGAGACTGGCCCGGCCGGGCCTTGGGCGGGCGTTCCGGGACGCGGTGACGGCGCTGGACCGGCGGCTGGCGCGGTAGGTCGGTCTCGGTCCGGCCGGACGCCCGTGGGCAAAGCGACTCGACCCTCGGCCGACGCAGCAGGGCACCCAACCCAGGCCGGACACCCGTGACCACGGCGGACTCGGCCCGCGCCTGGCGCGGTAGGGGGAGCCTCGGTCCCGCCGGACGCCCGTGGGCAAAGCGACTCGACCCTCGGCCGACGCAGCAGGGCACCCAACCCAGGCCGGACGCCCGTAGCCGCGGCGACTCGACCCGCGGCCGGCGCGGTGGGCGGCCTTGGCGCGTCAGTCCGGCCAGATGCCCGTCGCCAGCAGCGACTCGATCGCCGCGGTGTACGGGGTGATGTCCAGGCCCTGCTCGGCCAGCCAGGCGTCCGAGTAGTACTTGTCGAGGTAGCGGTCGCCCGGGTCGCACAGCAGGGTGACGACGCTGCCGGTACGTCCCTCGGCGACCATCTCCGCGACGATCTTCAGCGCGCTCCACAGCCCGGTGCCCGTGGAGCCGCCCGCCTTGCGGCCGATGGCCTGCTCCAGGGCGCGTACCGCGGCGACGCTCGCCGCGTCCGGCACCTTCATCATCCGGTCGATCGCGCCGGGCACGAAGCTCGGTTCCATACGGGGCCTGCCGATGCCCTCGATACGGGAGCCGCAGTCGCAGGTGACGTCCGGATCGCCGGTGGTCCAGCCCTCGAAGAAGCAGGAGTTCTCCGGGTCGGCGACGCAGACGCGCGTGTCGTACTGCATGTAGTGGACGTAGCGCGCGATGGTCGCCGAGGTGCCGCCGGTGCCAGCCGTGGCGACGATCCACGCGGGCTCCGGGAACCGCTCCAACTCCAGCTGGCGGAAGATGGATTCGGCGATGTTGTTGTTGCCGCGCCAGTCCGTGGCCCGTTCCGCGTAGGTGAACTGGTCCATGTAATGGCCGCCGGTCTCGGCCGCGAGGCGGGCGGACTCCTCGTACATCCGGCGGGAGTCGTCCACGAAGTGGCACCGGCCGCCGTGGAACTCGATCAGGCGGCACTTCTCGGCGCTGGTCGTGCGCGGCATCACCGCGATGAAGGGAACGCCGATCAGCTTCGCGAAGTACGCCTCGGAGACCGCCGTCGAGCCACTGGACGCCTCGATCACCGGGCGGCCCGGGCGGATCCAGCCATTGCAGAGGCCGTAGAGGAACAGCGAGCGGGCGAGGCGGTGCTTGAGGCTGCCGGTGGGGTGGGTCGACTCGTCCTTGAGGTACAGGTCGATGCCCCAGTGTTCCGGCAGCGGGAAGCGGAGGAGGTGGGTGTCGGCCGAGCGGTTGGCGTCGGCCTGCACCTTGCGGACGGCGTCCTTGAGCCAGACGCGGTAGGCGGCGTCGGTGCGGTCGACGTCGACGGTGGCGCCGGTCCGGATCTGCTGGGGGGTGGTCACGGCGGGGCTCCTTAGGGCTGCACGCCGACGGCGCGTCGCGCGGCCGACACACCGATCATAAGCAGCTTGCGCACGCTTCTCACCTGCATAAACGCATCTTTGGGCGGCTCAAAGGCGGCACTGGGGGTGGAGTCGTCGGACAGTTCGACCGCTGAGCGCGGCAGCCTACGGGGGACGTCGCGCAGCCGCCGCGCCGGACCCGCGAAAGGACGTCGCGTCGGCTCCTCGTAGCGGACCGCCGCACCGGCCCCTCGACCCCTCACGAGAGCCCTTCACGCACAGCCTCACCAGGCACCGTTACGCGCTGCATCGGGGACGACTGTCACGCACCAGCGCTGCCGCGATCCGCCGCACACCACACCCCCGCCCCAGCCCCCTCGGGGGCGCATTCGCGTGAGTGCACCGGGTGGCCTATGCCTGGGTGACGTGCGCACTGGTGCGCGACTTCGGTGGCGTGCACACTGCACCGGGTGGGACGGACACCCCGAACAGGACCCGCGGGCGACGAAGGGGCGGGAGGGCATGGCGGAGCCGGAGTTCACGGCCTTGGGCGTGCGGATCGGGAAGGGCCTGCGCTCTCTCACGCGGGCCGGGCAGGTCCGGATCAGCGGCGGCCGGGTCGAGTTGCTCACCAGCTACGGCAGCGAGATCGACAGCGCGCCGGTGCAGGCGGTGCGGGCGTCGAAGCCGTGGTTCGCCTCCGGGGACCGCGCGCTGGCCGACCTCAACGGCAAGCGTTATGTGCTGACCCTGGGCGAGCACGACCCCGCCCCGGGCGAGCCGGGCCCACCCGCGGCACGCCGGTTCATAGAGGCCGTACGCAGGGCAGCGGGCCGTGGCAGCTGACGGGCGGTGACGTAGGGGCCGGGCCGCGGACCGGTGGCGGCGGCGCACCACGGTGGCCGAGAACGCGCGGGCCCACCCGACGCCCCGAACGCCGCGAGTTGCGGCCCTACACCCCGTACGTCACTCTGGTTTCACGTCACTCTGGGTTTACCGGCGATAACGCTGCGAACCAGCCCGCCGGACACGACAGCAGGCGGCCATTTCACGCAGGCGCTGCTGGATCCGAACTCCGTGTTCTTCCGGACCTCACGTCGGGGAGTCGCAGCCGTGATCAGTCACCCAAGCAGGCACTGCACGGTGGAGCTCCAAGCCCTGCCGTCGCGGATCGGCCAGGTCCGCAGAATCGTATCTGCGCAGTTGCGCTACTGGCATCTGGATCCCCTGATAGACCGAGCGGCGCTCGGTGTGACGGAGTTGCTCTCGAACGTCCACCGGCATGCCCAACCCGACAAGACGTGCACCGTGGAGATCGAGCTGCTGCTCGACCGACTCATGGTCTCGGTGCGCGACCACGACCCGCGTCTGCCCGTCGTGGCGGACGCGGATCCGCTGGCCACCTGCGGGCGCGGGCTCGCGATGGTGGCGGCGATGAGCGAGAGCTGGGGTGTACGGCCCGACGGCGACAGCGGCAAGGTCGTCTGGTTCACGCTGCCCACGACGACGCCCGCCGTAAAGGCACCGCCGCGCCCGGCCCGCCGTACGGCCACGGAGCCCGCACGCCGCTTCGCGGAGGTCGAGCCCGTCGGCCGCGCGCCCGAACACACTCCCGCCCGGTCGGCCGTTGTCGGCTGACCGGGCGGTGAGCGGACCACGCGGGCACGCGGGACTCGCTGAACGGCGTCACTCCGTGGCGATCGCCCGCAGTACGTCCAGCCGGGCGGCGCGCCGGGCCGGGCGCAGCCCCGCGAGGGCCCCCGCCGCGAGGCCGACCAGCGCCACGACAGCGAGTTGCAGAGGCGGCACGGCGAAGGCGAAGGCGCTGTCGCTCGCGCCGTCGGAGGCCGTCACCAGCACCCAGCCGAGGAAGGCACCAAGCCCGAGCCCGCCCGCCGTACCGAACGCCGCGACCAGGACGGACTCCCAGCGGACCATGGCCCGCAGTTGGGGCCGGGTCTGGCCGACGGCCCGCAGCAGGCCCAGTTCGCGGGTGCGTTCGTGGATCGCCAGCGTCAGGGTGTTGGCGATGCCGAGCAGCGCGATGAGCACGGCGAGCGCGAGCAGGGCGTAGACGAGCGTGAGCATCATGTCGATCCCGCCGGCCGAGGACTGCGCGTACTCGTCGCGGGTCTGCACGTCCGGGTTGCCGTACCGCGCGGCGGCGCGTTCCACGGCGGCCTTGCCCGCGTCCGCGCCCACACCGTCCCTGAACGTTACGGCGACCAGGCGGTCGGAGTCCTGGATGCGGTGCGGGGCCCAGGCGGCCCGGGTGATGACGTAGTCCCCCGCCAGCTCGGACTGCCCGTACACCGCACGGACGGTGAACGTCTCGGTCGCGCCGTCGGTGAAGGCCAGCCGGACCTTGTCCCCCGTCGCGAGGCCCTGCTGGTCGGCCTCGTTCTCGGTGATCGCGATGCCGTCGGTGCCGAGCGCGTCCAGGGAGCCCCGGACCTGGCCGAGGTCGAAGGTGCGCCCCAGGGCGACCGGGTCGGTGACGGTCAGGGCGCGCCCCTGTCCCGCCACCTCGGCGACTCCGCTGCCGAGCCCGACGGCCGTGTCCACCTCGGGCAGTCGTCCTATGGCCTCCGCGAGCGCCGGGCTGAGCCCGCTGCCGCCCCCGCCGAGGGACGGGGTGCTGATGGCGACGTCGCCCGCGAACGACCGTGACACGGTCTGGTCCATCGTGGCCTTCAGGGACGCCCCGAACACCGTGAACAGCGATACGACCGCCACGCCGATCATCAGCGCGCTCGCCGTGGCGGCCGTCCGCTTCGGGCTGCGCAGGGCGTTGCGCCGGGCGAGGCCGCCGGTGACGCCGCGCAGCCGGTCGAGGGGGCCGCCGAGGAAACGTACGGCGGTGGAGGAGGCGACCGGGCCGAGGACCACGAAGGACACCAGGGCCAGCACGGCGCCGCCGCCCGCGAGCCACACCGAGGGGGACACCAGGACGCCGGTGAGCGTGAGTGCCAGCGCGAGGGCGGCGAGGGCGGCGCCGGTGACGGCGCGGGCGCGGGAGGCGCCGGAGGAGTCGACGGCCGTCTCCCGCAGGGCGGCCAGGGGTGCGGTGCGGCCGGCGCGGACGGCGGGGAGCAGGGCGGAGCCCAGGCAGACCACGATGCCGACGGCCAGCGGCAGCAGCATCGACAGGCCGCTGATCACCAAGTCGCCCTCGGGGAAGGGGAATCCGATCGCCGGGAACAGCGCCTGCAGTCCGGCCGCGATCCCGATGCCGCCCGCGAGCCCGGCGGCCGACGCGGTCACCGCCACGGCACCCGCCTCGACGAGGGTCGACGCGGTGACCTGGCGGCGGGAAGCACCGAGGGCCCGCAACAGGGCGTTCTCCCGGGTGCGTTGGGCCACGACGATCGCGAAGGTGTTGTGGATGGAGAAGGTCGCGACCAGCAGGGCGACACCGGAGAACACGAGCAGGAAGGTGGTGAAGATGCTCAGGAACTGGCTGGAGATCATGTCGGTGTTCTCCTGCGCCGACTCCTGACCGGTGATGGCCTCGACCCCCTTGGGCAGTACGGGCGTCAGCCGCTCGACCAGCTCCCGCTCCCCCACGCCCGGACCGGCCCGCACGAGAATGCTCGCCGCCTCGCCCGGCCGTGCGGTGAGGTACTTCTCGGCGTCGGCCCGGGTCATGCCCGTGAAGGTGACCTGGGCCATGCCGTCCGCGCCGCCGAAGGTCGCGAGGCCGACGATCCTGACCTCGACCGGATCGGGCGTGCGCAGGGTCGTCGTGTCGCCGATCTTCAGACCGCCGAGCTCCGCGGTGCCACGGTTGACGACGACCTCGCCTGACCGCTCCGGGGCACGGCCTTCGGCGAGTTCGTACGGGTTGAGCTCCGGATCGCTGATCCAGTTCCCGGCGACGGTGGGCGGGCCCTGCCCGCCGATGGGGTCGCCGTTCGCGCCGAGCAGCTGACCGGCGCCCTCGATGCTGGGCTCGGCGGCCGCGACGCCGGGCACCTGCGCGACGGTCTCGGACAGGTCGGCGTCGACCGGCCGGCGCACGCCCTGGCTCTCGCCGGGTGTCGTGATGGCGCCGGCGCTGCGGACCACGGCGTCCGTGCCGCTGGTCGCGCTGCCGAACATGGAGTCGAAGCTCGCCCGCAGCGTGTCGCCCATCACCAGCGTCCCGGCGAGGAAGGCGACCCCGAGGAACACGGCGAGGAACGTACCGGCGAAGCGGCGCTGGTGCGCCCGCAGCGAGGACACGCTCAGGCGTACGGAGGCGTTCATGAGGGCACCTCGAAGGCTTTGAGACGGTCCAGGACCTTGTCGGCGGTCGGGGATTCCATACGGTCGACCAGGCGCCCGTCGGCCAGGAACACGACCTCGTCGGCGTGGGCGGCGGCGACCGGGTCGTGGGTGACCATGACGACCGTGCGCTCCATCTGGCGCACGGCCCGGCCGAGCAGCCCCAGCACCTCCTCGCCGGAACGGGAGTCGAGATTGCCGGTCGGCTCGTCGGCGAACACCACGTCCGGGCGGCCGGCGAAGGCGCGGGCCACGGCGACGCGTTGCTGCTGGCCGCCGGAGAGCTCGGCGGGCCGGTGGTGGAGCCGGTCGCGCAGGCCGACGACGTCGACCAGCGCGTCGATCCACTCCGCGTCGCCCCGGCTGCCGGCGAGGTCCAGCGGCAGGGTGATGTTCTCGGCGACGGTCAGCGTCGGCACCAGGTTGAACGCCTGGAAGACGAAGCCGATCCGGTCGCGGCGCAGCAGGGTCAGGCGGCGGTCGTCGAGGGCGCCCAGGTCGGTGTCGCCGATGTAGGCGGCGCCGGAGGTGAGCGTGTCCAGTCCGGCCGCGCAGTGCATCAGGGTGGACTTGCCGGAGCCCGAGGGCCCCATGATCGCGGTGAAGCGTCCGGCCGGAAAGCCGACGCTCACCCCGTCCAGGGCCCTCACGGCCGTGTCCCCCGAGCCGTACACCTTGACGGCGTCCTGCACGCGTGCGGCGGTACGGCTCGCGGTGGTCACGACGGTCATGCCGCACCGCCCTTGCCGGTACGGCCGAACTGCTCTTCCAGGACGGACAGTCGGCGCCAGTACTCGTCCTCGTCGATCTCGCCGGAGGCAAAGCGGCGGCCGATGATGGCGATGGGCGAGTCGCCGGACGGGCGGGTGTCGTCCATGGGGCGCCATGGCGCCCGACGGCCGCTCCAGACGGTGCGGCGCAGAAGGGTGACGGCGCCCAGTATCACGGCCGCCCAGATCAGCGGGAAGAGCAGGATCCAGGGGCCGGGACCGCCGTCCCAGTGTGCGAGGGTCTGCACGGTGGTTCATCTCCCAGTAGGTCTCTGAAGGTCTCGTTCGATGACGCTTCGAGACTGGCTCCGGGGAGGGTGCCGGGTCGTCGTACGGCCAGCGGCTGTGCGCGTACCTCCCGGGGAGTAGGCAGGCGTCTGTGAGCTGCTCCATGGATTCTGTAACTACTAGTATGTACATTGACCGTATGAGCACCTCGGAGCGACTGATCGAGTCCACCCGCGAGCTGCTGTGGGAGCGCGGCTATGTGGGCACGAGCCCCAAGGCGATCCTGGAGCGTGCGGGCGCCGGGCAGGGCAGCATGTACCACCACTTCAAGGGCAAGCCGGATCTCGCCCTGGCCGCGATCCGGCGGACCGCCGACGAAATGCGGGCTACCGCCGAGGGAGTACTCGGCGGGCCGGGAACGCCGTACGAGCGGATCGCGGCGTATCTGCGACGCGAGCGCGATGTGCTGCGCGGCTGCCCGGTCGGCCGGCTGACCATGGACCCGGACGTGATCGCGAGCGACGAGCTGCGCGCACCCGTCGACGAGACCCTCGACTGGCTCCGCGAACGGCTCGCCGGACTGTTCGAGGAGGGCCAGGAGCAGGGCCAGTTCGCGCCGCACCTGGACGGCGAGGAGATCGCCGCGGCGATCGTCGCGACCGTGCAGGGCGGTTACGTCCTGGCCCGCGCGTCAGGGTCTCCGGCCGCCTTCGACACGGGGGTACGCGGGCTGCTCGCCCTGCTGGCCCCGCCGTCCACCCGAGGGGACTGATCCGATGCACGCCATGCAGTACGAGCGCACGCTGCCCGCCGACTACGAGATGGGCGTCATCCGCGCCCGCGTGGCGCGTCTCGGGCATCTGCTGGACGACTGGCCGGGCCTGGGCTTCAAGGCGTATCTGATCCGCGAGCGCGGGGTGCACGGATCGCCCGTCAACCAGTACGCGCCGTTCTACCTCTGGCGCACCGTGGAGGGCATGAACTCCTTCCTCTGGGGAGGCGGATTCCAGGGCCTGAGCGAGGACTTCGGGCGGCCCGTGGTGCGGCAGTGGACGGGTCTGGCGTACGAGGAGGGCGGCGCCGTCGGTGGGCACGCGCGGGTGGCCGTACGCAGGAGCACACCCGTGCCAGAGGGCGTGGTGTTGTCCGACGTCGTCGGGGACGCGGTGCGAGAGGCGGGGCGGCTGGCCGCCGAGGACGGTGCGGTGTGCGCGGCGGCGGCCGTGGACACCGCACGCTGGGAACTCGTCCACTTCTCGCTGTGGGCGGACCACCCGGCCAAGGCGGAGGGTGAGGTGTTCCAGGTGCTGCATCTGTCCGCGCCGGAGCGGGAGTCGCTGCCGCGGGGACGCCAGTGGTGAGCACGCTCCGTACGGTGCTGGGCGATGTCCTCCCCGAGCAGCTGGGCGTGTGCGACGCCCACGATCACCTGTTCCTCTCCACTCCCCTGCTGCCCGGTCAGGGACTGCGGGACGCCGCGGCGGCGCGGGCCGAGCTGGCCGCGTTCCGCGCGCAGGGCGGGGGCGGCGTGATGCAGTGGACGCCGTACGGGCTGGGGCGGCGGGCCGCCGACCTGCCCGCGCTCGCCCGGGAGAGCGGGGTGCATGTCGTGGCCGCGACGGGGCTGCACCAGGCCGGTCACTACGGCGAGGGCACGCTGGAGCGGCTGCGCGGGCGGCTCGCGGAGGTGTTCGTCGCCGAGCTGACGGAGGGCATCGGCGCCTCGGGCGTCCGTGCGGGGTTCGTCAAGGTCGCGGCCGGGTTCCACGCGCTCGACGCGCACGCGCGCTGGACCATGGCCGCCGCGGCCGAGGCCCACCACGCGACCGGCGCACCCGTCGCCGTCCACCTGGAGCTGGGCACGGGCGCACTGGACGTACTCGACCTGCTGTGCGGGGAGTTGGGCATGCCGCCTGACCGGGTGATCCTCGGGCACCTCAACCGCTCCCCCGACTTCGTCGTGCACCACCAGGCCGCCGAGGCGGGCGCCTACCTCGCCTTCGACGGCCCGTCCCGCGCCCACCACGCAACCGACTGGCGCATGCCGAACGCCGTACGGGCACTGGCCGAGGCCGGATTCACGGATCGACTGCTCCTCGGCGGCGACACCACCACCGCCGGGGCGCGCTCGGTGAGCGGCGGCCCCGGGATGCCGTATCTGCTGCGACGCGTGCGGCCGAGGCTGGAAATGGCGGTGGGAGTGCAGGTGGTCGAGCGCATGCTCACCGAGAACCCGGCACGGGCCTTCTCCGTGGAGTGGCACTGACGCGCGTAATTGGCCAGCAGCATTTATTGACCGATTTTATTGACCGATCGTTCTCGAATCGCCTAGGGTCGGGGTTATGGCCAGGACCAAGGAATTCGATCCGGACACCGTGCTCCAGTCGGCCCTCGAACTGTTCTGGGAGCGGGGTTACGAGGCGACCTCGATGGCGGATCTCGTCGAGCACCTCGGCATCGGACGCGCCAGCATCTACGCCACGTACGGCAATAAGCGGGACCTGTACATGAAGGCCCTGGACCGCTATGGCGAGGCCATGAATCCCCTGCTCACGCGGGAGCTGTCACAACCGGGCCCGGCGCTGCCGGCCGTGCGCGCGGTGGTACGCAGGTTCGCCGAAGAGGCCGCGAACGAGGCCCGGCGCACGATCGGCTGCCTGGTCACCAACACGGCGGCCGAGCTGGCCCCGCATGACACCGCGGCCGCCCGCCGGGTGGAGCTGAGCTGGGAGCACGCCGAAACGCTGCTGCACTCGGCGCTCGTCCGCGCCCAGGCGCAGGGCGAGCTGCCCGAGGACAGGGATCCGCGGGCGCTGGCCCGGATGCTGCTGGTGCTGATGCAGGGGCTGCGGGTGACCGGGAAGGCGTCGTCGGACCCGGCGCGGGTGCGGGACGCGGCGGAGCAGGCGTTGATGCTGCTGGACTGATCGCCCGGCCTGCACGCCGACGTCCGGCGGCGATGCGAGCTGGACGTGTGCCTCAATAATTGACCGGTCGGTCAAGAAAGAAGGGTTTCATGACCACGCTCGACAGCACCCCGGCGCCGGTCCGGCCACGGCACGCCGTTCGACGTTCCTTCGCCCTGCTCGGCTCGCTCCAGGTCACGCTGATCTTCACTCTGGCCGCGATTGCCGTGCCGTTGCCGGAGATCGGTCGGCAATTCGGCCTGGGCCGGGACGACTTGGTGCTGCTGAGCGCCGCGTACGGGCTGACCTTCGCCGGGCTGCTGTTGTTGGGTGGACGGCTCGCCGACCGGTACGGCGGGCGCCGGACGCTGATCGCCGGGCTGCTGCTCTTCGCCGTGGCCTCCCTCGCCACACCCCTCGCTCCGGGGTACGGCACGCTGCTCGCGGCGCGGTTCGCGCAGGGCGCCGGCGCGGCCGTGATCGCCCCGGCCGCCATGGCCGTACTGCGCACGCTCTTCCCGGAGCCGTCCGCGTACCGGCGCGTGATGGCGACCTGGGGCGGCCTGTCGGTGCTCGGGGCCACGGCGGGGAATCTGCTCTCCGGTGTCATCTCCGCGCTGTCGTCCTGGCGTGGGGCCCTGGCCGTACCGGCGGCCGTCGCCGTCGTGGCGTTGTCGCTGGCGCCGCGGATGCTGCCCGGCGGCGGCGGGCCGAGGCGGAGCGGCCCGCTCGATACCCCGGGAGCCGTGCTGGCCACGGCTGGTCTCGTCGCGGCCAGTTATGGGCTCGTCCGCACCGACGCGTGGTCATGGGGCTCGGCCCGGGTGCTGGGCCCGCTGGCCGTCGGTGCGGTGCTGCTGGTCGTCTTCGCCGCCGTCGAACGCCGGGCGCGTGATCCGCTGTTGCCGCCGAGCTTCCTGCGGGACGGGCGGCGGATGTTCGGGCTCGCGGCCACCGCGCTCACCGCCGCCGGAACCAGCACCGTGTTCGTGCTGTTCTCGCTGCATCTGCAGGACGAACGCGGCTGGTCGGCGCTACGGACGTCGGCCGCGTTCCTGCCCTTCGCCGCCGCGCTCCTGGTCTCCGGCCGGGCGGCGGGGCGACTCGTGGGACGGTACGGGCCGGGTGCCGTCACCGGCGGCGGGCTGGCGCTCGGCGCGGCCGGGCTCGGACTGCTGGCGCTGACCGGGCTCGACGCCGATATCCCGTACGGCACCGGAATCCTGCCCGGTTTCGTGCTGCTGCCGGCCGGGGCCGCCGCCTCCTTCGCGGGAGCGGCCGTACTGGCCACCGACCGGGTGCCCGCCGGACGTACCGGACTGGCCGGCGGTGTCCACAACACGGCGATGGAGGTCGGGCCGACCGTCGTCTTCGCCGCGCTGCTCGCCGTCGGCGGCGACCGGGCGAGCCTGGCGGCCGCGGCGGGCCTGTTCACGGTGGCCGCGGTCGCGGCTCGCCTGTCCGGCCGACGCTGACCTCACTGTCGTACCAGTGCTTCAACTCCCCCTGTCGAAAGGAAACTGACACATGTCCAGCAATCGCTTCTCCGGTCGTGCCTTCCTCGTCAGCGGTGGCGGGTCCGGTATCGGCCGGGCCGTCGCTCTCGCGTTCGCCGCCGAGGGTGCCCGGGTGGTCGTGGCCGGGCGTGGGCGCGCGACGCTCGACGAGACCGTGGCGCTGGTGCGGCAGGCCGGTGGGACCGCCGTCGCCCAGGTCGCCGATGTGGCACGGGCCGACGAGGTCGAGGCGCTCGTCGACGCGGTCGTGGAGCGGTTCGGATCGCTCGATGTCGCCGTGAACAACGCCGGGGTCTTCCGGGGCGGGCCGCTCGCCGAGCTGGCCGAGGAGGACTGGCGGACGGTGCTCGATATCAACGTCACCGGCGTCTTCCTGGCCATGTCGGCCGAGATCCGGCGGATGCGGACGCAGGCCGGTGGCGGTGTGATCGTCAACGTCTCGTCGAACCTCGGGCGGCACAAGCAGGTGCCGGGTACCACGGCGTACTCGGCGACCAAGGCGGCCGTCACTTCGCTGACCCGCGGGGCCGCCCTGGAGTACATCGCGGACGGCGTGCGGATCAACGCGGTGAGCCCCGGTGCGTCCGACACGAGCATGTCGCTGCGTGCCGGGGAAACCGAGGCCGAGCGGGCCGCGCGGATGAAGGAGGAGTCGCCGCTGGGCCGCATCTCCACGACGGAGGAGGTGGCGCAGGCGGTGCTGTATCTGGCGTCGGACGCCGCCGGGTCCGTCGTGGGGACCGATCTGGTCATCGACGGCGGCGCCACGCTGTAGCAGCGGCACCCGTCGCGCCCGCCCCTGTACGGCACCCGTCGCGAACGCCCCTGTACGGCGCCCGCCGTCACGCCGCCGTCAGCGCCCCCAGCGGATCGTCCAGCACCGGCTGCCAGGCCAACTCCGCCGCCCCGACCAGGCTGTTGTGGTCCAGGGAGCAGGCGAGGATCGGCACTCCCCCGCTCTGCCCCCACAGGCTGCGGTCGGCGACCACCGCCCGCAGCCGCTCGGGATCGGCGTCCAGGAGGGTGCGGTGCAGGCCGCCCAGGATGATCCGGTCGGGGTTGAGGATGTTCACCAGACCGGCGAGTCCGAGGCCGAGGCGGTCGATGAGGGCCTCTGCGGCGGCGCGGACGGCGGGGTCGGCGTACTCGTGCCGGATCAGGTCGTTGGCCTGCTTCAGCAGGGACACCTCGGGGCCGGGGTCGTGGCCCGCCGTGGTGAGGAAGGCCAGCGGGTCGGCCTCGACGTCCAGGCAGCCGCGGCTGCCGCAGTGGCAGGGGCGGCCCTCGGGGTTGACGGTGAGGTGGCCGACCTCCAGCGCCAGGCCCGAACTGCCCGTGTGCAGCCGTCCGTCGAGCACCAGCGCACCGCCCACACCCCGGTGCCCGGTGGCCACGCACAGCAGGTCGCGGGCGCCCCGCCCGGCGCCGTGCCGGTGCTCGGCGAGCGCGGCGAGGTTGACGTCGTTGGCGGCGAACGCGGGCCCGGTGATCCCGGCCGCGCGCACGCACTCGGCGAAGATCTCCCGCACGGGCGCCCCCGCCGGCCACGCCAGGTGCAGCGGGTTCAGCGCCAGCCCGGCCGGTTCGGCGACCGCCGACGGCACCGCGAGCCCGGCACCCACGCAGCGCCGCCCGGTCTCGCGCAGCAGCTCGGCGCCCGCCTCCACCACCGACCCGAGGACCTTCGCCGGATCGGCGTCGACGGTCTCGCAGCCGGGCGCGGTGGCGACGATCCGCCCGCCGAGGCCGACCAGGGCGGCCCTGAACCCGTCGGCGTGCACCTGCGCGGCGAGCGCCACGGGGCCGTCCTCGGCGAGTTGCAGCCGGTGCGAGGGGCGGCCCTGGGACCCGGCGGCGGCACCCGGCCGGGCGTCGACGCGGATCAGGCCCAGCGCCTCCAGTTCCGCGGCGACCGCGCCGGCCGTGGCCCGGGTCACGCCGAGTTCGGCGGTGAGGACGGCGCGGGTCGGGGCGCGCCCGGTGTGCACGAGCTCCAACGCGGGCCCGAGCGCTCCGCGCCCCCGGTCCAACCGCGTTCTCGAGGTGGTCCCTTCCCCCGCCGCCCGGGGGTCCGCCTTGCCGCTCATGAAGGCGAGTCTCCCATGATCCGTTCGTCCGACGGCCGGGCGCCTACAAGCCGCTCACCCGCAGGGTGATGTTCAGCCGCCCGGTCAGTCCCAGCCAGTCCGGCGCCGTCCCCGGCTGCACCCGCGGCACCCCGTGGTAGGCGAGCCGCGACGGCCCACCGAAGACGAACAGGTCGCCGCTGCGCAGCTCGACGTCCGTGTAGGGGCGCGACCGGGTCTCGGTGTTGCCGAAGCGGAAGACGCAGGTGTCACCGAGGCTCAGGGACACCACCGGCGCGTCCGACTTCTCGTCGCTGTCGCGGTGCATGCCCATGCGGGCGTCTGAGTCGTAGAAATTGATCAGTGCGATGTCGTACGACGCTCCGGTCGCCGCCTCGGCACCGAGCGCGTCGGTCACCGCGCGTCGGCCGAGTTCGCCGAGCCAGGCCGGGAAGGGCTTCACCGGGGTGCCGTCGCCGTCGACGACCGTGCGGGCGTAGGCGTACGGGTACCAGTGCCAGCCCAGGCAGACCTGCCGCGCGGTCATGGTGCCGCCGCCCGGGGTGCGGACCGTGCGCAGCCCGGCGGGCGGACGCGCCCACTCCCGGCAGGCGCGCAGCAGCTCACGCTGACCGTCCCCGTCCAGCCAGTCCGGCACGTGCACGGCGCCGGGCGCGACCTGCGTACGGTCCCTGGGGAACAGCTCGGCGTCCATGCCCTCCATCCTCCCGCACGGCCGTGAGCTGGGGCTCAGCTAGCCTGGTCGGACGATGAACGACCGTATGACGACGCCCTGGGGCGAGTTTTCGCTGGCCCGTTTTCCCGAGGACCAGCGTGATCGCCTGCGCGCGTGGGACGCCTCCGACGAGTATCTGCTCAGGCACCTCGCCGACCAGGACGTGGTGCTGTCCGGCACGGTCGTGGTGCTCGGGGACCGCTGGGGCGCGCTGGTCACGGCGCTCGCGCAGCACGCGCCGGTGCAGATCACGGACTCGTACCTCGCCCAGGAGGCGACCCGGGTCAACCTCGCCCGGAACGGGATCGAGCCGGGCACCGTGTCGCTGCTCACCACGCAGGACGTGCCGCCCGAGCGAATCGACGTCCTCCTCGTACGTGTCCCGAAGAGCCTGGCGCTGCTGGAGGACCAGCTGCTGCGGCTGGCGCCCGCCGTGCACGAGGGCACGGTCGTCGTGGGCACCGGCATGGTGAAGGAGATCCACACCTCGACGCTGGATCTGTTCGAGCGGATCCTCGGCCCGACCCGCACCTCGCTCGCGGTCAAGAAGGCCCGGCTGATCTTCTGCACGCCGGATCCGTCGCTGGAGCGGCCCGCGAACCCGTGGCCGTACAGCTACACGCTGCCCGAGGGCATCGGCCCGGTGTCCGGGCGCATGGTCGTCAACCACGCGGGCGTGTTCTGCGCCGACCGGCTCGACATCGGCACGCGGTTCTTCCTCGCCCATCTGCCGCGGACGCGCGGGGAGCGCCGGGTGGTGGACCTGGGCTGCGGCAACGGTGTCGTCGGTACGGCGGTGGCGCTGGCCGATCCGGCCGCCGAGGTGCTGTTCGTGGACGAGTCGTTCCAGGCCGTGGCCTCGGCGGAGGCGACGTATCAGGCGAACGGGGTGCCCGGGCACGCCGAGTTCCGGGTCGGGGACGGGCTGGCCGGGGTGCCGTCGGGCAGCGTCGACCTGGTGCTGAACAACCCGCCGTTCCACTCGCACCAGGCGACGACCGACGCGACCGCGTGGCGGATGTTCACCGGGGCGCGGCGGGCGTTGCGGCCGGGCGGTGAGCTGTGGGTGATCGGAAACCGGCATCTCGGGTACCACGTGAAGCTGCGGCGGCTGTTCGGGAACAGCGAACTCGTGGCGAGCGATCCGAAGTTCGTGGTGCTGAAGGCCGTCAAGCGGTAGGGGGCGCGCCGAGCGTCCGCAGGATCTCCGCGACCGTCCGCACCATCGCCTCCCGGCCCACGCTGAGGTACTCGCGCGAGTCGACGGCCTCCGGGTGTGCGGCGAGGAAGTCCCTGATGGCGCCGGTCATGGCGATGTTGAGGGCGGTGCCGACGTTGACCTTGGCGATGCCGCCCGCGACCGCCGCCGTCAGTTCCTCGTCCGGGACTCCGGAGGAGCCGTGCAGGACGAGGGGGACGTCCAGGGTGCCGGAGAGGCGTTTGAGGAGGGCGTGGTCGAGGGTGGCGGTGCGGGTGGTCATGGCGTGGCTGCTGCCGACGGCGACGGCCAGCGCGTCCACCGCCGTGTCCGCGACGAAGGCCCGGGCCTGGTCGGGGTCGGTACGCGCGCCGGGCGCGTGGGCGTCCAGCGGCGGCCGTCCGTCCTTGCCGCCGACCTGTCCCAACTCCGCCTCGATCCACAGCCCTTGGGCGTGCGCCCAGTCGGCGGCGGCACGGGTCGCGGCGCGGTTCTCGGCGTAGGGCAGGCGCGCGGCGTCGTACATGACGGAGCTGAACCCGGCATCCGGCGCCTGCCGGAGCAGGCTGTCGCTCTGGACGTGGTCGAGGTGCAACGCAACAGGTACAGCGGCCCGTTCGGCAGCGGCGACGGCGGCGCGGGCGAGCGGGAGCAGGCGCCCGTAGCGGAACTTGACGGCATTCTCGCTGACTTGGAGGACGACGGGGCTCCGGACGGACTCGGCGCCGGCGATGACGGCCTCGACGTGTTCCAACGTGATGATGTTGAAGGCGGCGACGGCAGAGCGGGCCTCGACGGCCCGCGTGACAAGCTCGCCGGTGGTCACGAGGGGCACGACTTCTCCTTGCTGGTGCGGCTGAGAGGATCACGTGGGCACGGGGCTCGGCTTCGCCCTTGCGGGCGCGGCTCGGAGGATCACGGGGTCACGGGGGCTCGGTTCCGCCCTTGCGGACGCGGCTCGGAGGATCACGGGGTCACGGGGGCTCGCTTCCGCCCTTGCGGACGCGGCTCCGGGACCACGCGGGTAGGGCGGCGGAACGGCCTCTTCTTCCGGACACGGCTCACGGACAGGACGGGCACAGGGGCGGCGGCGCTTCCATGCGGGCACGGCTCACGGACCACCCGGCACGGGGACCGAACCCCCGCCTTGCCGACGCGGCTCACGGCCCAGCCGGGCACAGGGGCGGTAGCCGTTTCCATGCGGACGCGGCTCACGGACCACCCGGCACAAGGACGGAAGCCCGCCTTGCCGACGCGGCTCACGGCCCAGCCGGGCACAGGGGCGGTAGCCCTTTCCGTGCGAACGCGGCTCACGGACCACCCGGCACAGGGACGGAACGGCACTGCCTTGCGGACGCGGCGCAGAAGACCTCGCGGCCACCGGCGCTCAGCCTCCCCCCGCGGACGCGGCACAGACGACGACCCGGCCACAGGGGCCCAGCCCCCCTCGCGGACGCCGCGCAGAAGACCACACGGCCACCGGCGCTCACCTTCCCCTCACGGCCGCGACTCAGAGGATCACCGACCGCGTCAGATGGCGAGGCCGGTCGGCGTCCAGCCCGTGGGCTGTTGCCACCGCGACGGCCAGGCGCTGGGCGCGGATCAGTTCGGCGAGCGGGTCGAGGCCGCCCGACACCCACTGTCCGCCCGTGGACCGCACCTGTTCGGCGAGTCCCTCGGGCGCGGGGCCGAGCATCCAGGTCGCGGTGCCCTGGGTGGTAATGCTCAGGGGGCCGTGCCGGTACTCCATCGCCGGGTAGGACTCCGTCCACGCCTGGGCCGCCTCGCGCATCTTCAGGGCAGCCTCGTGGGCGAGTCCCACGGTCCAGCCGGTGCCGAGGAAGGTGAACTGGCCGCAGTCCACCAGCCCTTCGGGCAGGTCGGCGTCCAGCGCGGTGCGGGCGTCCGTGACCACGGCGTCGGCGTGCAGGCCCAGGTGGGCGCGGAGCAGGGTGAGCGCGGTGGTGGCGAAGCGGGTCTGTACGACCGACCGCTCGTCGGCGAAGCCGAGTACGACCACGTCGTCGGCGGCGTCCATGACCGGCGTGTGCGGGTCGGCGGTGATCGCGGAGGTGCGGGTGCGTCCGTTCACCTTCCGGAGCAGGTCGAGCACCTCCGTGGTGGTGCCGGAGCGGCTCAGAGCGAGGACCCGGTCGTAGGCGCGGCCGTACGGGAACTCCGAGGCGGCGAAGGCGTCCGTCTCGCCCTGCCCGGCACCCTCGCGCAGAGCCGCGGCCGACTGCGCCATGAAGTACGAGGTGCCGCAGCCGACGATCGCGACCCGCTCCCCCGGCGTCGGCAGCGCCCCACGGTGCTCCGGCGCGAGCGCCGCGGCCCGGGTCCAGCACTCCGGCTGGCTGTGCAGCTCATCCTCGACATGCATCATGCCGTGCCCTCCCCGCAAAAGCAAATGATTGTTCCTGCAAGATACAGCGCACTTTCGCGCAGGATCAAGCAATCCGGCCCGGAGGGAGGTGCGCTAGGGTCACGGGACGAACACGGATGGAGGTGCGGATGTCGCGGGACGCCCGCTGGAAGGCGCTGCTGGAACTGCTCGTCGAGCGCGGCCGACTGGACGTCGAGGAGGCCGCCGCCGAGCTGGAGGTCTCGGCCGCGACGATCCGCCGGGACTTCGACCGGCTCGCCGAGCAGCAGATGCTCGTCCGCACTCGTGGCGGCGCGGTCGTGCACGGAGTGTCGTACGAGCTGCCGCTGCGCTACAAGACCGCCCGCCGCGCCTCCGAGAAGCAGCGCATCGCCCAGGCGGTCGCCGACCTCATCGCACCCGGCGAGGCGGTCGGGCTGACCGGCGGCACGACCACCACCGAGGTGGCGCGGGCCCTGGCCGTGCGCGGCGACCTCGCGTCCGGCTCACCCGCGCTGACCGTCGTCACGAACGCGCTGAACATCGCCAACGAGCTGGCCGTGCGACCCCAGTTCAAGATCGTGGTAACGGGTGGGGTCGCGCGGGCACAGTCGTACGAACTCATCGGGCCGCTCGCGGACGGTGTGCTGAGCCAGATCACGCTGGACGTGGCGGTGCTCGGGGTCGTCGCCCTCGACGTCGTGGACGGGGCGACGGCACACGACGAGGCGGAGGCCGCGATCAACCGGCTGCTGTGCGAGCGCGCCGAGCGGGTGGTCGTCGCGGCCGACTCCAGCAAGCTGGGGCGCCGTGCCTTCGCCCGGATCTGCGGCACCGAGCTGGTGGACACGCTGGTCACGGACACGGCGGTGGAGGAGGAGACGGTGCGGCGGTTCGAGGAGGCGGGCGTGGCGGTGATCACGGTCTGACCGACCCCCTCGGCACACCCGGACCACCTGGTCCACCTGGTCCACCTGGTCCACCTCGTCCATCGGACCTTCCCTCCACCCCGCCCACCTGTTCGATCCCGCCTAAGCTGGAACCTCGCGGTAGGGGCCGGCCAGGGAGGCGGCGATGGTCGAAACACCGAGCGGCAGGGCGTCCGGGCGCTCCCGGTATCTGCCGATCGCCGAGCACGGCCTGATCGGCGATCTGCGCAGCGTTGCCCTGGTGGGCACCGACGGCACGATCGACTGGTACTGCTGCGGCGCGTTCGACGCGCCGAGCGTGTTCGCGTCGATCCTGGACGCCGAGCGCGGCGGCTGTTTCGAGCTGGCGGCGGTTGTGCCCGCGCGGACCAAGCAGTTCTACTTCCCCGACACCAACGTCCTGATCACCCGTTTCTTCACCGAGGACGGCGTCGGCGAGGTGCAGGACTTCATGCCGGTCAGCGGCGCGCCCCTGGAGGCCGAACGGCACCGGCTGATCCGGCGGGTGCTGTGCGTCCGTGGTTCCATCCCGTTCCGCGCGCGAGTGGCGCCCCGGTTCGACTACGGCGCCCAGCCGCACACCCTGCGCATGGCCGACGACGTGGCCGTCTTCGAGTCCCCCAAGCTGTCGCTGGGACTCACCGCCACGGTCCCCCTGGAGGCCGACGAGCTCGACGCACGCGCCGACTTCAAGCTCGCCGAGGGCGAGTCGGCGGTGTTCGCGCTGGACCAGGTCGGCGGCGACGTGGCGCCGCGCTGCTGCCCGCACATGGAGGCGGAGCACCAGTTCGCGGCGACGGTGGCGTACTGGCGGCGCTGGCTGTCCGCGTCCAAGTACCGGGGCCGGTGGCGGGAGATGGTGCACCGCTCCGCGCTCACCCTGAAGCTGCTCACCTATGCGCCGACCGGCGCGATCGTGGCCGCGCCTACCACGAGCCTGCCCGAGAAGTTCGGCGGCGAGCGCAACTGGGACTACCGGTACGTGTGGGTGCGCGACGCCGCCTTCTGCGTGTACGCCCTGCTGCGGCTGGGCTTCACCGGCGAGGCCGCCGAGTTCATGAAGTTCGTGACCCGGCACATCAGTCCGGGCGACGGCAAACCGTCGGGCCCGCTGCAGATCATGTACGGCATCGACGGCCGTACCGACCTGCCCGAGCGGGAACTCACCTATCTGGAGGGGCATGAGGGCTCGGCGCCGGTGCGGATCGGCAACGGCGCTGCCGAGCAGCTCCAGCTCGACATCTACGGGGCGCTCATCGACTCCATCTACCTGTACGACAAGTGGGCGGAGCCGATCTCCAGCGACCAGTGGGACGACGTGTGCGAGCTGGTCGACTGGGTGTGCGAGAACTGGGACCAGCCGGACGAGGGCATCTGGGAGACCCGCGGCGGCCGCAAGAACTTCCTGTACTCGCGGCTGATGTGCTGGGTGGCGATCGAACGCGCCATCCGGATGGCCAACCGGCGCGGTCTGCCCGCCGACATCGTCCGGTGGCGGGGCGTCCGCGACACGATCTACCGGCGGATCATGAGCCGCGGCTGGTCCGAGCGGCGGCAGGCGTTCGTCCAGCACGAGGACGACGAGGTGCTCGACGCGGCGGTGCTGATGATGCCGCTGACGAAGTTCATCGCCCCCACCGACCCCAAGTGGCTGTCCACGCTGGATGCCCTCACCAACGATCTGGTGTCCGACTCGCTGGTCTACCGCTACGACCCCGTGGCCAGCCCCGACGGACTGCACGGCGACGAGGGCACGTTCTCGATCTGCTCGTTCTGGTACGTCGAGGCCATGGTGCACGCCCGTCGGGTGGACGAGGCGCGGCTGGCGTTCGAGAAGATGCTCACCTACGCCAACCATCTCGGCCTGTACGCCGAGGAGATCAGCCACACCGGCGAGCAGCAGGGCAACTTCCCGCAGGCGTTCACGCATCTGGCGCTGATCAGCGCCGCGTTCAACCTGGACCGGGCCCTCGGCTGACCGGCCGGGCACGCGGCTCGGCCGGTCAACGAGGTAGCGGCCAGGGTCAGTCGCGGAAGATCAACGCGTCACCCACGGCCCGCTCGGTGCTGCCACTCGGCCGGTTCACCAGCTCGCCCCGGACGGACATGGTGGTGGAGCCGCCACCGTCGAGGTTGACCGCGTCGTGCAGGCCCAGCGCGTGGGCGACGGCGGCGGTCTCGTCCATGGTGGTGCCGACGCTGCTCGTCATCCGGCCGTCGATGGTCGCGAGGACGATCCGGCCGTCCTGCGTCGTACCGGCGACGGTGCGGGGGTTGCGGGCGAAGAAGCTGCCCGAACCGTCCGGCACGACGATCTGGCCGTCGGCGGTCAGCCGGTAGCGGCCGTTGACTCCGGACAGGCTCTTGCGCAGCGGGAGCCGGTCGCCCTTCTCGTCGACGAGGACGGAGGTCGTCCGCAGGCAGTCCTTGCCCGCCACCTGCACCAGGGTGGCCGCCTCACGGCCGGTCGCCTGGAGTGAGGTCTGACCGGCGGTCAGCTCGGTGCCCCGGGTCGTCGAGGTGCGGACCACACAGCCACGCCGGTCGAGGACCACCTCGACACCGGCGCCGGACGGCGTGGCCGCGGCGAACTCCGGTGTGAAACGGACGACATCGCCGGGCTCGGTGCACTCGGTCTGGTCCGCGAGCGCCGCACAGCCGGCGGGGACGACCGGCGGGTGGTTGAGGAACTCCAGCGGCAGGCTCGCCCCGGTCTTGCGGTTCTGCACGCTGCCGGACCAGCTCAGCTTGCCCATGAGGACCCGGTCGCTGCGGGAGTCCACGACGAAGTTGACCTCGGCGGGGTCACTGGTCGGCTCGCTGAGCAGCTTGCCGCCGTACAGGCCGAGTCCGACCGGGTCGCCCGGGTACTGACGGTTGGCGGTGAAGGTGAAGAACGAGCCGTTGACGCCCACGAGTGCCTCGGTGGCGCGGACGAGGTCGGTGGTCTTCTCGGTGCGGGCGAGATCGGGGCCGTAGGTGGCCGTCAGGTGGCCGCGGGTCTTGCGCGGGTCGATGGTCAGGACGTTGACCACCCAGGGGCCGCGGGTCGTGGTGTCGATCTGGTCGGCCGGGGCGGGCTCGGTGCCCCGGACGATCCGGGTGAGGGTGACGCCGGCGGCCAGGGTCTGGCTGGTACGGGTCTCCGCCAGATCGGGGTCGCCCAGGGGCAGGCCCGGGTCGGCGGCGGCGGCCTGCCCGGAAGGGGCGGCCAGGAGTGCCAGCGCCGCGGCGGTGGCCGCGACGGCACGCGACAGTCCGGCTCTGTACGAGGTCGTTGTCATGCCCGCGAGGGTCCGAGCCGCAGGCAACAGGCACCGTTGCGCGAGTTGGCGACACAGCACCGCCCGAGTTAACAACGGCCCGCAGGGCAAGGCAAGTTGCCCGGCAGGTGCGGCCACGGGGAACGGGATGTTTCCGGCCGGTGACGCCGACGTGCCGTCAGGTTCCGGCCGCCAGCCGCGCCGTCGTCTCCGTGAGGGACACGGTGAAGGGGTGCCGGGGCTCGCTGAGCACCTGCTCGGCCGGTCCCTGTTCGACGAGTTCGCCCGCGTCCAGGACGGCGATGCGGTGGGCCAGGCGGGCGGTGTCCAGGTCGTGGGTGATGAGGACGAGGGAGAGGTCGTCGCGGTCTCTCAGCAGACCGGCCAGGACGTCGAGGATGCCGCGGCGGGTGACCGTGTCGAGGCCGGAGGTGATCTCGTCGCAGATCAGGACCCGGGGGTGGGCGAGCAGGGCGCGGGCGAGGGCGGCGCGCTGGAGTTCGCCGCCGGAGAGCCGTGCGGGGTGACGGCCGGCCAGTTCCTCCGGCAGGCCGAGACGGGTGAGCGTGGTGAGTGCCTCCGCCCGAGCGGTCCGCTCGTCGACGCCGCGCAGGCGTACGGCCGTACGGGCGACTTGGGCGAGGACGGGCCGGTACTCGTCGAAGGCGGAGCGGGCGTCCTGGAAGACGTACTGCACCGCCGCCAGTTGTTCACGGTCACGTTGCCGCAGGCTGCGCGGCAGGGCGCGGCCGTCGAGCCGGATCTCTCCGCTGTGGTCGCGGTGGAGTCCCGCCAGACAGCGGGCCAGGGTGGTCTTGCCGCTGCCGGAACGGCCTACGACGGCCAGACACTCACCCGCGCGCAGGGTGAGCTCCGGGACACGGACCGCCACCGTGGCACCACGGCTCCCGTCCCGGTGACGGGCGGTCAAGTCCTGTACCCGCAGCAGTGTCCCTGCGTCGTCCGACACGGTCTCGTCCTTGGCCACCGGTGCCTGCGCGTCCAGCAGCCGCCGCGTCCACTCGTGCCGCGGCGCCACCCACAGCCGCTCGGGCGGGCCCGACTCGACGACCTGCCCCGCGCGCATGACCAGCACGTCGTCGGCGAGGGCGCGAACGACATCGAGATCGTGACTGAGCAGCACCACGGCGATGCCCTGCGCCGCGACCGCCGAGAGTTCGTCGACGATCCGGCTCTTGGTCAGCGCGTCCTGACCGGTGGTGGGTTCGTCCGCGACGATGACACGGGCGCCGAGCAGGAGCGCCTGGGCGAGGACGACGCGCTGCTGCTGGCCGCCGGACAACTGGTGCGGATAGCGGCCCAGCAGGGCTTCGCCGTCCGGGAGTTGCGCGTCGGCGAGCGCTCGCAGGACGTGTGCGCGGGCCGCCGCCTTCCGCTCACGGCGGTGCAGATGCCGTACCCGGTCGCGGGCGATGTCGTAAAGGAGCGCCGAGACGCGGCGGGCGGGGTTGAGTACGGCCGCCGGATGCTGGGGCACATAGCCGACGCCCGCCGGTGCGCGCACGTCACCGGTGACCCGGGCGCCCGGCGGGTACTCCCCGAGCAGCGCGAGGCCGGTCGTGGTCTTGCCGCTGCCGGAGGCGCCGACCAGGGCGGTCACCTTGCCGGGCAGGACCCGCAGGTCGACGCCGTCGACGATGGCCCTGCCGTCGATCTCGACGCGCAGGTTCGTGATCTCCGCGACGGGGTCCGGTTGTGTCAGCTCGTCGTTCACGGCCGTCGTTCCTTCTGTGTACTGCGCTTGTCCAGTGCGGCGTCGAAGAGCAGGTTGCTGCCCGTCGTCAGGGCGACGATCAGCAGGGCGGGCACCACGACGGCCCAGGGCTGCACGGCGAGCCCGGTGCGGTTGCGGTCGACCATGACCGCCCAGTCGGCGGCGTCCGGCGCGACGCCCACGCCGAGGAAGGCGGCCGTCGCCACCAGGTAGAGCACGCCGGTGAGGCGGACGCCCGCGTCGGCGGCGAGGGTGCGCAGGGTGGCGCGGCCGACGTAGCCGACGGCCATCCGCCACCAGGTCTCGCCCTGCATGCGCAGCGCCTCGACGGCGGGCCGCGCGGCGACCTCCGCGGCGGCCGCGCGGACGATCCTGGCGGCGTCCGGGATGTTGACCACCGCGACGAGCAGCGCCAGTCCGACCGCGCCGGGCTCGAACACCGACGCCACCAGCAGGATCAGCAGCAGCGACGGCACGGCGAGCAGCACGTCCAGGGGCCGCATCAGGAGTTCCTCCAGCCAGCGCCGGTGTGTGAGGGCGCTGAGCAGGCCGAGGGGCACGGCGACGGCGTACGCCAGGGCGGTGGCCGCGAGCGCGGTCAGCACCACCGGGCGACCGCCGTGCAGCACCTGCTGCCAGACGTCCCGTCCGACGAAGTCGGTGCCGAGCCAGTGCCCGTCCCCGAGCGCGAAGGACATCCCACGCGGGTCGGGTTCGCCCGCGAACAGCGGCCCGAGCAGGGCGAGTACGAGGGGTACGCCGATGACGACCCCACCCAGCACGAATCGGAACCTCACGCGGCCACCCCCGCACGCGGCGCGAACCTGTGGGCGACCAGGTCGGCACCGAGGTTCAGTACGACGGTCAGGACACCGAAGACGACGGCGAGTCCCTGCACGACCGGCACGTCCCGTTCGGCGACGGCGTTGAGCAGGACCGTTCCCAGTCCCGGGATCACGAAGAGGGCCTCCACGACGATGACGCCGCACAGCAGCCAGTCGACAGTGCGGGCGAGTTGCTGCGCGGCCGGGGCGAGGGCGTTGGTCAGGGCGTGCGCGTAGCGGACGCGGGCGCCTGTGATGCCGTAGCGGCGGGCGTGCACCGCGTACGGCGCCGCCAGGGCGTCGACCATACCCGCCCGCACCAGACGGGCCAGCGAGCAGACGGGCCGGGAGAGCAGCACCAGCACCGGCAGCACCAGCGCGGCCGGATGGGCGAGCAGGTCGGTGCCGTAACCGACGGCGGTGGGCGGCAGCCAGCCCAGCTGCAGCGCCAGCACGCTGACCAGCAGCACGCCCAGCGCGAACTCCGGGACGGCGTACACGGCGAGCGTCACCGAGCTGACCAGCCGGTCGATCAGCCGCCCCGCGTGCTGGGCGGCCAGCACGCCGAGGCCGAAACCGAGCGGCACCAGCAGGACGACGGTGAGCGCGGCCAGCAGGAGGGTGGGGCCGAAACCGTCGGCGATGTACTGACTGACCGGCCGGCCGGAGGCCAGCGACGTGCCGAAGTCGCCGTGCAGCAGGCCCGCCGCCCAGTCGGCCAGCCGCTCGTACGCCGGCCGGTCCAGCTGCATGGCCTCCCGGATCGCCGCGATACGCGCCGGGTCGGGCTGGTCGCCGGCCAGGGCGACCGCGGCGTCGCCCGGCAGCGCCTCGGTGAGCGCGAAGACCAGCAGCACCACGGCCACGGTCTGCGCGACGCCGAGGAGCAGCCGCCGGGCGACGAAGGAGCGCAGTCCGCTCACGCGATCCACACCTTGTCGAACCGCGCCCAGTCGAGGGTGTTGGCGGGCGCGTCCCGCTCAACGCCCTTCACCTTGCGGGCCGTTCCGAGGATCCAGTCGGCGAAGCCCCACACCAGGAAACCGCCCTCGGTGTACAGGCGGCGCTGCATGCGCTCGTACACCGCCGCCCGTTCGGTCTTGTCCCGGGTGGACTGGGCCTGCTGGTAGAGCGCGTCGAAGTCCTTGTACTGCCACTTGGTCGCGTTGGTCGTCGAGTCGGTTAGCAGCCGCTGGGAGATGTGCGCCTCGATGGGCATGGCGCCGGAGCGGTAGCAGGCGAGGGTGCCGGAGTCGAGGATGTCGCTCCAGTACGAGTCCTTGCTGCCCATCTTCACCTCGATGGTGACGCCCGCCTTCTTCGCCTGGTCGCGGAAGATGCTCGCCGCCTCCGTGAACCCGGCGGCGACGGCCGAGGTGTCCAGGGTGACCTTCAGGTTCTCGGCGCCGGCCTGCTTGAGCAGGGTGCGGGCCTGGTCGAGGTCCTGCTCACGCTGCGGGAGACCGTCGGCGTAGTACTCGTAGCCCTTGCCGAACAGGTCGTTGCCGACCTCCCCCGCCCCGGACAGCGCGCCGTCGACGAGTTCCTTGCGGTCGGCGATGAGGAAGAAGGCCTGGCGGACCCGCTTGTCGTCGAAGGGCGGCCGGTCGGTCTTCATCACGAACGCCTGCATGGCGCTGTTGCGCAGCCGGACGATCTCGATCTGGCCCTGGTTCTCGTGGGCGCGGGCGGTGGTGGGGTTGAGTTCGTGGGCGTACTCGACCTGACCGCCGAGCAGGGCGTTGACGCGGGCTGACTCCTCGTTGGCGATGACGAACTCCAGCTCGTCGAGGTACGGGGCGCCTTCCCAGTAGTCGTCGTAGCGGCGGACCACGGCCGAGCGGCCGGGGGTGAAGGACACGAACCGGAAGGGGCCGGAGCCGATCGGCTTCTTGTCGAAGTCGGAGGCGTTCTCGGGCACGATGTACGCGCCGAACGCGGCCAGGACGTTGGGGAATTCGGCGGTCGGCCGCTTGAGCACGAACTCGATGCGCCGCTCGCCGGTGGCGCGGCTGGCGTCGAGGTCGATGGGCTCAAGGGACGCCTTGGCGCGGAAGGCCTGCTTCGGGTCGGCGATCCGGCGGTAGCTGTAGAGCACGTCGGCGGCGGTGACCGGCTTGCCGTCGTGGAAGGTGGCCTCGCGCAGGGTGACCTGCCAGCGGTCGAGGGTCTTGTTGGCCTCCCACTTGGTGGCGAGGCGGGGTTCGGCGGCCAGGTCGGGCCCGTAGTCGGCGAGCTTGTCGAACAGCGCCTTGGCGCGGGCCGCGTCCACGAAGAGGTTGGCCAGGTGCGGGTCGAGGGTTTCGCTGGCACCGCCCCCGGCGAAGGCGGCACGCAGCCGTCCGCCGCGCTTGGGTTTGCCGTCGCCCTCGCTCGCGGCCGGGCCGTCGGAGGATCCGCAGCCGGTGAGGGCGAGGGCGCCGAGGGAGGCGGCGCCGGTGGCGGCGAGGAAGCCGCGGCGGCGCAGGCCTGGGAAGCGTTCGTCGTGCATGAGGGTTCCTTGGGGAGAGAGAGGGATGGGTCAGTGGGGGGTGGTGAGGCGCGCGACGACGTGCAGCCGGTCGGCGTCGGTGGTCGCGCCGGGCAACTGGCCCTCGTGCCAGGGAGGTTCGGTGCGCGGTCCCGGGCCGTCGTACAGCGCGAGCACCTCGAAACCGTGCGCGGCCAGCACGTACCGCAGCTCCTGCGGGAAGAGCAGCCGCCAGGCGGAGCGCTGCTCCACGGGCGCCGATCCGTCGTCAGCGGTCCATGTCCTGACCCGGCGCAGGAGCTGGGCCGTGCGGTCCACGGTGAGGGTGGTGGTGGACCGGTACTGCGTGCCGCGCCAGGTGAAGGAGTTGAGCTTCGGCGTATCGAGCAGGTCGGTACGGCCCAGGAAGTAGGCACCGTTGCGCATCTCCGCGACCAGCAGACCACCCGGGGCGAGAGCCTGGCGGCACGAGGTCAGGAAGCCGTCGAGCTGGTCGTTGGTGTGGCAGTACAGCAGCGCGCTGTCCAGGCACACCACCGCGTCGAACGCACCCCGGCCCAGATCGAAGCCGTGCAGGTCCGCGCGGACGTACGCGGGCCCGGGGTGGTGCGCGCGGGCGTGCGCGAGCATCGCCTCGGAGAGGTCCGCGCCGGTCACCCGGCGCCCGGCGGCGTGCAGATGGGCGGCGTCGCGCCCGGTGCCGCAGCCCATGTCCAGGACGCGGGGTCCGGCGCCGTACCGCCGCAGGCAGTCCTCGGTCCAGCGCCCGGCCAGCCGGTCGGGGTCGGGGAAGCGGGCCTCGTACAGCTCGGGGTTGTCGGTGAGGAGGTTGGCGGCAGTGGTCATCGGGGCTCCTCAGGCCGGGGCCGGTACGGCCGTCTGCGACGGGGTCGGCAGTGCGTTCCGGCGGTGCAGCAGGGCCACGCCGAGCGCGGAGGCCAGTCCGAACAGGGCGCAGCACGCCCAGGGCAGCCACGGGGCGCCGTCCTCCCCGGTGTCCATGGCCCAGCCGACGACGGTGTTGCCGAGGGCGGCGGCGATGCCGGAGACGACGTAGAAGATCCCGTAGTAGGTGCCGGTCAGCTCGGGGCGGCCGAAGCCGGGGATCAGCTCCATGACGAACGGGGAGGCGATCATGATGCCGACGTAGAGCATCAGCGTGCCGAGCAGGAGCGGTACGGCGTCCAGGAGCCCGGCGGAGCCGGTGCCCGCCACGGTGGCCGGCGGCAGGAAGGCCAGGCCCATCAGCGACAGGCCGGTGCCGATCCAACGGGCCCTGCTGCCACGCTGCTTCAAGGCGCGGGTCACGCGCAGTTGCAGGGTGAGGTTGGTGAGGGTGCCGATGAGGAAGACCAGACCGGCCGCGCCGTCCCAGCCGGTGGCCTGGCGGGCGCCGGACGGCAGCAGCAGGTAGAGCTGGTTCTCCAGGGTGAACATGCCGACCATGGCCAGCGCGAACGCCAGGAACGCGCGGTTGCCGACGACCTCCCGCCAGTCGGCGAGCACCCCGCCCTTGCTCGGCTCGACCCGCCGCGCCGGCAGGACCAGCGCCTGCGCGACCGTGAGGACCGCGAAGATCGCGGCAGCGGTCAGGGCGGATGTGCGGAAGTCGACGAGCAGGAGCACGCTGCCGAGCAGGGGGCCGATCAGCGCGCCGGTCGTGGCGAACACGTTGAACAGCGCGAACGCCTCCGCCTTGCGCTCCCCCGACTCCTGCGCGAGATAGGCCCGCACGGCGGGGTTGAACAGCGCTCCCGCCAGTCCGCTCAGCACGGACGCGGCGAGCAGTACGGCCAGCCCGTCGCCGAGCGCGAACAGCCCGAACCCGACGGTCCGCAGCGCGCACCCGGCGATGATCACGCCCCGCGCCCCGAGCCGGTCGGAGGCGGAGCCGCCGATGATGAACAGGCCCTGCTGGCTGAGGTTGCGCACGCCGAGGACGATGCCGACGACGGCCGCCGACATGCCGAGGTTCTCGGTGAGGTGGGTGGCGAGATAGGGGATGAGGAGGTAGAAGCCGGTGTTGACGCCGAGCTGGTTGACCAGCAGGAGGCGTACGGCGAGCGGGAACCGACGTATCTCGTGCCATGTCTTCACGCCGCCGCCTCCTCGACGCCGAGCCCGGGAAGGTCGCTTGCGCGGACGAAGCCGTCGGCGCCGCCGATCCCGGTCCACGGGTCGTGCGCGAGCAGCAGATGCCCGTCGAGGTCGGCCCAGCGGGCGCGGTCGGCGAGGTGGACGGCGGGGGCGAGGCCAAGGGTGCTGGCGGTGAGGCAGCCGAGCATCAGCGCGGTGCCGCTGCCCTCGATGGCCTCGGCGATGCGCAGCGCCGCGTGGACGCCGCCGCACTTCGCGAGCTTGACGTTGACACCGTGCACGCGCCCGGCGAGGCGGCGGGCGTCGTCGAGGCTCACGGCGTCCTCGTCTGCGATGACCGGCAGCGGGGAGCGCTCGGCGAGGGCGCCCAGCGTGTCCGGGTCGCCGGGGGCGAGGGGCTGTTCGACGGCTTCGACGCCGAGGTCGGCCAACCGGGGCAGCAGGGCGTCGGCCTGCGCCGGTGTCCAGGCCCCGTTGGGGTCCAGGAGCAGCCGGGCGCGCGGCGCGGCGTCGCGGATGACGCGGACGCGCTCGATGTCGTCCTCGGGGTCGGGGGTGCCCGCCTTGACCTTGATGACCTCGAAACCGGCGGCGGCCAGGCGCCGGGCCTCGGCGGCGGCGTGCAGGGGCGCGCAGATGCCGATGGTGCGGGCGGTCGCGGCCACGGGCGCGGCAGCGGCGCCGAGTAGGCGGTGGACGGGGCTGGCCGCGCGCTTGCCGACGAGGTCGAGGAGCGCGGCCTCGACGGCGGCGGTGACAGCAGGCGGACAGTCACCGGCCAGCTCCCCTGCTCGCAGCGCCTCAAGGGCGCCCTCCGGATCGGCGAAGCGGTGCAGGTCGACGGCCGCGAGGAGGCGTCCGAGGGTGTCGGTGTCGAGGCCGTAGTACACGCTGGTGACGGCCTCTCCATGGCCGTACAGCCCGTCGTGTTCGATGGTCAGCCATACGGCGTCGCGTGCGGACATGGTGGAGCGGGAGATGCGCAGCGGCTCGGTGAGGTCGAGGCGTACAGTGCGCTGGGTGGCCTTCAGCCGGGTGGCCTTCACTTGTGTACTTCCGGGGAGTCGAGCGGATCGGTGACACGGGTGCAGCGCACCCATCCGGTGGCCTCGGCGGCGCGCGGGTGCGCGATCTCGACGGGGCGCCGGGCCGCGCCGGCGGGGTCGATGCCGTGCGCGGTGGTGAAGTCGTCGTCGAAGACCGTGGCGAGGTAGCGGTGCGGGCCGTCGGGGAAGACGGTGGCGACCACCGCGCCCGGGTGGACGCGGGCCGCCCAGGCGGCGACGAGCGCGACCGCGCCGGTGCTCCAGCCGCCGGTGACGAAGCTGCCTCGGGCGAGCCTGCGGCAGCTGTCCACCGCCTCGGCGGGGCCGACCCAGTGCACCTCGTCGAAGGCGTCGTAGGCGACGTTGCGCGGATGGATGCTGCTGCCCAGGCCGCGCATCAGCCGGGGCCGGGCGGGCTGGCCGAAGATCGTCGATCCGGTGGCGTCGACGCCGATCAGCCGCAGGGCGGGCCAGTGGCGGCGCAGCGGGCCGATGATCCCGGCGCTGTGGCCGCCGGTGCCGACGCTGCACACCAGGACGTCCAGATGATCGAGCTGGACGGCGAGTTCGGCGGCGAGCGAAGCGTAACCGGCGGTGTTGTCCGGGTTGTTGTACTGGTCCGGCCAGTACGCGTCGGGCAGATCGGCGAGCAGCTCGCGCAGCCGGGCGAGGCGGGCCGCCTGCCAGCCGCCCTGCGGGGCGGGCCGGTCGACGATCTCCAACCGCACGCCGTGGGCGCGCAGCAGCTGCCGCATGGACGGCTCCAGTTCGCTGTCGCCGACCAGGACCACGGGGTGGCCGAGGGCCTGTCCGGCGAAGGCGAGCCCGAGGCCGAGCGTCCCGGACGTCGACTCCACGACCGGCGCGCCGGGCCGCAGCTCACCGCGCTCGCGGGCGCCGAGCAGCATCGACACGGCGGCCCGCGCCTTCATCCCGCCCGCCGCGAGCCCTTCGAGTTTGGCCCAGAAACCGGGGTGCGGGCCGGCCAGTTCGGTGCCGATCCGGACGATCGGCGTACGGCCGAGGAGGTCGAGCAGCTCGGGGCGTGCCGGGGCGCGTACGGCGGTGGTGGTCATCGGTCGCCCTCGCGGTAGCGGTGGATGATGCCGGGCCCGCCGTCCAGCCAGAAGAAGGGGTACGGCTCCGCGCACACCGCGCTCACGCCGTGGCCGAGGAAGCGGGGCAGGACGGCGCTGCCGGTCTGGGCGAACATCACGAGCTGCTTGCCGTGCCGCAGCGCGTGCCGGCGCAGCGGGTCGAAGGTGCCATTGCCGAGGGTCATACCGGAGACGAGCAGCGCGTCGCAGCGGTCGGCGGCGGCGAGGGCGTCGGTGACGACCGGTTCGTCCCACTCGGTGACACCGCCCTTGAGGTCGCAGGGCAGGTAGCCGATCCCACGTGCACGCAGCGCCTCCAGCAGCGAGTTGACGACACCGACGACCAGCACGGTCGCCCCGGCGGGCACATCGAGCAGCTCGACGACGGCACGCGCGCGGGCCCGTGACTTCTCCAGCGAGGACCCGGCGGGCAAGCGCACCGAGTCCGCCCCGTGGTCCGGCGTGTGCGGGGTGACGTGCATCAGATAGGCGTCCAGGGCGGCCACGCGCACCGGCAGCAGCGGGTGGTCCAGGAGCCGGGCCACGTCGGCGCCCACACAGTCGTCGAGGGCGCTCTCGGGCAGTGCCCCGGGTTCCACGGCGCAGGAACCGACGGCCTCGGCGAGGCGCAGGCTGAGGACCTCGTTGCGGTAGCCGGTGCCGCGTCCGGAGTGCCGTACGGCCTGCCGGGTGGTGAAGGCGACGGCGATGCGCTGGGTGGCGGGGTCGGGGCCGAGTTCTCCGGCCCGGACGCGGTCCACGAGGTCGGCCGGCGTCCGATACGTCGCCATGTCGACGGTCATCGGATCACCAACCCGGCGCGCAGCCCGGCCAGCAGGGCCTCGACGCGGTCGCGGGCACCGGGCCCCTCGGCGTCGCCGGCCATGACGTGCCCGAGGTACTCGTTGTTGCTGCCGGCAGCCTTCACGGGCTTGCCGGGCTCGGCGAGCTGGACCTCCAACACGCCAGGCGTGTCCTGGAGTTCGGTGCCGTCGAGGGCTTCGAGGGTGCCCGCGGTGTGCGGTACGAGGAAGCCGATGGCGGCGCTGCGCAGACCAGTGTCGGTGCGGCGCAGGTCGGGGGTGCGGCCGAGGGCGACGTCGACGAAGGCGGCGGCGAGGTCGATGCCGGTGACGTGGCGGACCAGCTCGGTGATGCGGTTGCCCGCGGGGCGCGGGTTGACCTCGACGACGCGCGGCCCGGCGGACGTCAGCTTGACCTCGGTGTGCGCGACCACGCCGTCGGTCAGACCGAGCGCCTTCAGGGCGCCCAGCGCGGTCTGCTCGGCGGCCTCGGTGTCGGCGGGGCTGAGGGCGGCCGGGAACATGTGGCCGGTCTCGATGAAGGCGGGCGCGCCGCCGATGCTCTTGTCGGTCACGCCGACCACGTGCACCGCGCCCCCGTGCGAGACGGTCTCGACGCTCACCTCGGGCCCGTCCAGCAGTTCCTCCAGGAGCACGACGGGGGCCCGCCGCTGTCCGCGCGCGTTGACCGGGAAGCCGGCCAGCGCCCGGAAGGCGGCGGCGAGTTCCGCCTCGTCGTCCACGCGCCGTACGTACATGCCCGCGCACAGGTCGACGGGCTTGACGACCAGCGGATAGCCGATCTCCCGTGCGGCCCGTGCGATGTCCGCCCACTCCTCGTGGACGGCGAAGCGCGGCTGGGGCAGCCCGGCGTCGGCGAGGATGCGGCGGGTGGCGTCCTTGCGGCAGGCGTTCTCGACCGCTTCCGGGCCGGGCCCGGGCAGGCCGAGGCGGCCGGCGATCCGGGCCGCCGTCGGCAGGTAGTAGTCGCAGGACGTGAGCACGCCGTCGAAGCCCAGCACCGCGTGCAGCCGTTCGACCTCGGGCAGCAGGGCCTGGAGGTCGTTGGTGTCGGCGGTGACGATGTTGCGGGCGCCCAGCAGCGGATGCGCGGTCCCCTCCGGCGCCGACCGCAGATAGTGGTGCAGGTCGCGTGTGAGGAACGTGAACTCGTGACCGCCCTCCCGAATCGCACGCGGCAGCAGCCTGCTCATCGAGCCGACCCAGCTCTCGACCACCAACAGATGACCCACAACTCCCCTTTTCAAGCGCGTAGTTCAGACCTCGGCGCAGCCCGACGGGGGCCCCTGCTCGGGCAGGGCGCCGGGTTGTGCGCAGGCCACGCTAGCGATAATGATTCCCATTGTCATCTGATCATCAGGCAATTTTCCGGAGTGCCCGTGCCTCTTCCCCCACGCCGCACCGGCCTGCTGTGCGCCCTCGCGGCCGCCGCCGCGACCCTCGTCCCCGCGAACCCGGCACCAGCCGCCCCCAGCCCCACGCTCCGCTTCGGCGCCTGCCCCGACTCCATACCCACCCCTCCCGCACCGGACCGCGTCGAGTGCGGCAGCATCGCCGTACCGCTCGACTGGGACCGCCCGCAGGGACGGCGTATCAAGATCGCCGTCTCCCGTGTCCCCGCCTCGGGCACGCCCGCCGAGCGGCGCGGAATCCTGCTGGTCAACCCGGGCGGACCGGGCGGCTCCGGACTGCCGTACGCGGTGACGAAGCGGGCCAAACTCCCCGAGAGCGTGCGGCGTTCGTACGACGTCATCGGCTTCGACCCGCGCGGCGTCGGCCACAGCGCCCCCGCCGACTGCGGTCCGATGGGCGGCCTCTTCGACAGCCCGGGCGCGGACCCGGTGCCGATGGGTCCGACGGCGGAACGCGCGTACCTCGCCTCGCTCCGGGACATGGCCGACGATTGTGCAGCGGGCGCGGCCGGTGTACTGCCGTATCTGTCGACCGAGCAGACCGCGCACGACATGGACGCGATACGGGCCTCGCTCGGTGAGCCGTCGACGAGCTTCCTGGGGGTGTCGTACGGCAGTTATCTCGGCGCGGCGTACGCGGCCCTGTTCCCGCACCGGGTGGGCCGTCTGGTCCTCGACAGCGTAGTCGGCCCGTGGAGTTGGTACGACTTCGATGTCGTCCAGAGCCGGGCGCTGCTGCGGCAGCGCGACCGCTTCTACGCGTGGACGGCCGCGCACGCGGACCGCTTCGGGCTGGGCGGTCGTACGGCGGACGTCCGCGCGGCCTATCTGCGGGTGCGGCGTGGGCTGGCGGAGCGGCCGGTGGAGGGTTTCGGTGCGGCGGAGTTCGACCGGGCGGTGTACCGCGCCCTGGGCCGCACGGAACGCTGGACGGGGCTGGCCGACGGTCTGCGCGCCTACCTGCGGGACGGCACGGTGACGGACCTGCGCCCGGCCTCACCCTTCGACAGCGCGGCCTCGCGCAACTACGAGGCGGCGAACCGCATCGTCAAGTGCGCCGACGGGCCCGCACCCACACCGAACCGCATCCTGACGGACATCCGCCGCACCCGCCGCATCGACCCCCAGCCGGTCCTGACCGGCATGGAGGCGTCGACGTGCGCCTACTGGCGCCATCGCCCCGCTCACCGCACCCCGCTCGGCAGCCCGGATGCGCCTCCGCTGCTGCTGGTGGCCTCGGCGCACGACCCGGTCACGCCCATCGCGGGCGCGCGGGAACTGCGTCGACTGCTGCCGGGCTCACGGCTGGTAACGCTGGAGAACGACTACTCGCACGGCGTGTTCGCGAGCCGGGGGAACGCGTGCGTGGACGACACGGTGGCGGCGTATCTGATCGACGGGACGGTTCCGGCGGGGGATGTGCGGTGTGCGGGGCCGGGACTGCCGGAGCCGTCGGGACGATGACAGGCCGTCACCCATACGACGGACACATGTGAAAACGGTTTTCATCTAGCTGCTAGGGTGACGCACACGTCGGCCGGAGCAAGCGCGAGAAAACAGGAGAGACCCCCGTGAGCAACACCCAGCACCGCGACTACACCGTGCGCCCCGCGACCCCGGCCGACGTGGAGGGCGCGCGTCGCGTCATGCTCGACACCTTCTACCGGGAGTTCGGGTACGGGTACGTACCCCAGTGGCACCGGGATGTGATGGACATCGAGGGCACGTACCTGGACGACCCCCGCCATCTGCTCCTGGTCGCGGTGCGGGACGGCGAGGTCGTCGCCACGACCGGCGTACGGTCGGCGGGGCCCGCCCATCCGCCGCACCCGCTCTGGCTCGCCGAGCAGTACCCCTCGGGCAGCACGGCCCAACTGGTCCGTGTCTACGTCAGTCCCGAGCACCGGCGGCGCGGGCTCGCCGGCACACTGGTCGACGCCGCCTGCGACTTCGTCGCCGGCACGCCCGGGTACGAGCGCATCTATCTCCACACCAACACCAACGTCGATGGCTCGGAGGCCTTCTGGCGCAGCCTGGCCAAGGAGATCTTCGACGCCCGGACCACGGGTGAACACGGTCCGGGCGTCGCGACGGTGCACTTCGAGATCCCGATGCCGCCCGGCGGGCCGAGGTAGCCCGCGGGGCGGCGTGCGGGATCAGGCGACCGGTGCCGGATAGGTCGGGTACTCGACCCCGGAGACGTACTGGACGACGCGGACGACCTGGCAGGAGTAGCCGAACTCGTTGTCGTACCAGAGGTAGAGGATCGCGTTGTCGCCCTCGACCTTGGTGGCGCCGGCGTCGACGATCGAGGCGTGGCGCGAGCCGATGAAGTCGCTGGAGACCGCGTCGGGGGCGGTGATGAAGTCGATCTGGCGCTTGAGCGGCGAGGTCAGCGACACCTCGCGGAGGTGGTCGAGGACCTCCTCGCGGGTGGTCTCGCGGGCGAGTTGGAGGTTGAGGATCGCGATCGAGACGTCCGGCACGGGGACGCGGATCGAGCTGCCGGTGATCTTCGCCTTGAGGTCGGGCAGCGCCTTGGCGACGGCGGAGGCGGCGCCGGTCTCGGTGATGACCATGTTGAGCGGCGCGGAGCGGCCCCGGCGGTCGGCCTTGTGGTAGTTGTCCAGCAGGTTCTGGTCGTTGGTGAACGAGTGGACGGTCTCCACGTGGCCGCGCAGCACGCCGAACTCGTCGTCCATCGCCTTCAGCGGCGGGACGATCGCGTTGGTGGTGCAGGACGCGCAGGACAGGATGTTCTCGTCCGGCTTGAGGGTGTCGTGGTTGACGCCGTGCACGATGTTGGGGACGTCGCCCTTGCCGGGGGCGGTCAGCACAACCTTGGCGATGCCCGGCTGGAGGTGCCTGGACAGGCCCTCGCGGTCGCGCCACTTGCCGGTGTTGTCGATGAGGATGGCGTCCTTGATGCCGTACGCCGTGTAGTCCACCGACGTCGGGTCGTCGGAGTAGATCACCTTGATCTCGTTGCCGTTGGCGATGATCGTGCTGTTCGCCTCGTCGACGGTGATCGTGCCCTGGAACTGGCCGTGGATGGAGTCGCGGCGCAGCAGCGAGGCGCGCTTCACGATGTCCTGCTCACCGCCGCCCCGCACGACGATGGCGCGCAGCCGCAGGCCGTTGCCGGACCCGGCCTTCTCGATCAGCAGACGGGCGACCAGGCGGCCGATGCGGCCGAAGCCGTAGAGGACGACGTCACGCGGCTCGCGGCGCTCGATCCTGTTGGCGCCGGTGGCACCGGCGACGGCCTCGGCGGTGAACTCCTCGACGCTCAGGCCGCGGTCGTCGGCCAGGTGCGTGGCGGCGAGCATGCCGATGTCGATCTGGGAGGGGCCGAGGTCGAGGGTGGTGAGCGCCTGCAGGAACGGCATCGTCTCGGTGACCGAGAGCTCGGCGCCGGCGATCTGGCGGGCGAAGCGGTGGGCTTTGAGGATGCTGATGACCGACTTGTTCACCAAGGAGCGGCTGTGCAGCAGGACGGTGACGTCCCGCTCGCGGTGCAGCTTCCCGATGATCGGAATCATCGACTCCGCGATCTCCTCGCGGTTCTTCCAGTTGGTGAACGAGTCGTCGTTGACAGTCACGGGCCTATCTTTCGAGCTAGGTGGCGCTCATATGCTAACCACACCCTCGATTCGATCATTCACCCGGTGGTCGGGCGGGATCCCGATCCTTGTTTAAAAGGTGGAAAGCACCTGATGGTATGAAAAATCAGAGGCAAATCCGGCGAATCGTTACCTCTTCGCTACGTTCATCTGGCGTGTCGCGCCCGGCGCAGGTGGGCGCGAGCGCATCGGGAAGAACCAGCAGAAGGGGCTCTTCATGCAGCGCGTCCTCACCCGGCTGAGCATCCTCCTCGGCCTGCTCTCCGTCCTCCTGGGCGGAGTGACCGTCTCGGCCGCCAACGCGGCAGACCCGACGTACCGGGTGCTCAACAACGCCACCGGCGGCAGCCTGTTGCCGCAGGGCTACGGCAACAGCTCCGCCGACGGCATCTACATGTACGCCTGGAACGCGGCCTACACGTACGGCGGCGACCAGTGGAACTTCGAGGGTTCCTACGACGGCTACCTCATCCGCAACACCAAGACCGGCAAGTGCCTCAAGCCCGGGGGGCCGTACTACGGCAAGACGTATCTGACCCAGGGCACGTGCAACCACACCCCTGAGTTCCAGTGGACCCTGGAGCAGCGGGCCGGCCTGTACAAGCTCACCAACGTCAGCTCCCGCCAGGTCATGACGCCGTACTACGGCGCGGGACTGAACGAGGTCGTCGTCCTGGAGCCCGACTCCAACATCGCCAAGGTCTGGTGGTCGATCGACCGGATCTGACGCAGCTCCCACGCAATGCCGGACGGGCGGCCGACCAGCCCGTCCGGCATTGCCCGTATTGAGGAAAGACACTCCCCCTCGACCGCACTCCATGCGGCAGACTCACGCACATGGAGATCGCCGACTTCATCAACACCCTGGACCGCGAGGGCCGGTTGCTCGCCGCGGCCGCCGCCGAGGCCGGGACCGGTGCCAAGGTGCCGACCTGCCCGGACTGGCAGGTCAGGGACCTGCTGCGGCACACGGGCATGGTGCACCGCTGGGCGACCGCCTTCGTCGCCGAGGCGCGGACCTCGTACCAGCCCGGAGGCGAACTGCCCGACCTGGACGGCGACGACCTGCTGACCTGGTACCGGGAGGGGCACCGCCGGCTCGTCGACACCCTCTACGCCGCCCCGCCCGACGTCCAGTGCTGGCAGGTGCTGCCCGCCCCCTCCTCGCTGGCCTCCTGGGCGCGGCGGCAGGCGCACGAGACGACCGTGCACCGCTTCGACGCCGAGGCGGCGCGCGGCGGTACGAGCGCGGAGATTGCCCGCGAGTTCGCGGTGGACGGCATCGACGAACTGCTGCGCGGCTTCCACGCCCGCCCCAAGAGCGCCGTGCGCACGGAGGAGCCCCGGGTGCTGCGGGTGCGGGCGACCGACGCGGACGACGCGGTGTGGACCGTACGGCTGTCCGCGCAACCGCCGGTGACGGAGCGGGACGACGCCGGTGCCGCCGACTGCGAAATCAGCGGACCGGCCGTACGGCTGTATCTCTCGCTCTGGAACCGGCTGCCGTTTCCCGAGGTCGGTGGGGACAGCGCGCCGGCCGACCTGTGGCGCGAGAAGTCCGGCATCGTCTGGCGCTGACGTCCGGCCCCGTGGCGTGGGTCAGTCCGTCAGCATCCGGGTCAGCACCGCCCGCTGCACCGGCAGCACCGCGCCGTGCAGGGCGCGTCCCTTCGCCGTGAGCGCCACCCGGACGCCGCGCCGGTCCTCGGGGCACATGGTGCGTTCCAGGAGCCCGTCCTTCTCCAGCCGGGCGACCAGCCGGGACAGCGCGCTCTGGCTGAGGTGGACCCGCTCGGAGATCTCCTGGACGCGCAGGGAGCAGGCGCCGGTGTCGGGCGCGGGGCCGGAGGCGAGCACGTCGAGTACCTCGAAGTCGCTGGCGCACAGGCCGTGTTGGTGCAGTGCGCGGTCTATCTCGCACTGCGTGCGCGCGTGCAGGGCCAGGATGTCCCGCCACTGGTCAACAAGCGCCTGCTCGGCCTTTTTCGCCGCCATGACGGCACCGTAGCAGAGAAGTGAATTTATTGCCTCAGCATTAAATGCGCTTGCATTGGATGCATGCGCATGTAGTGTTCGGTGTCATGACCTCTCCGCTCACCACCTCGGCGTCCGAGGGACGCTGGACCCCCCGGCTGTGGGGCACCCTGCTGGTGCTCTGCGCCGCGATGTTCCTCGACGCGCTGGACGTCTCGATGGTCGGCGTCGCCCTGCCGTCCATCGGCTCCGACCTCGGCCTGTCCACCTCGGCCCTGCAGTGGGTCGTCAGCGGCTACATCCTGGGCTACGGCGGCCTGCTCCTCCTCGGCGGCCGCACCGCCGACCTGCTCGGCCGGCGCCAGGTCTTCCTGGTGGCCCTGGGTGTGTTCGCTCTCGCCTCGCTGCTCGGCGGCTTGGTCGACTCCGGCCCGCTGCTGATCGCCAGCCGCTTCATCAAGGGCCTGAGCGCGGCCTTCACGGCCCCCGCCGGCCTGTCGATCATCACGACCACGTTCCCCGAGGGTCCGCTGCGCAACCGCGCCCTGGCCATCTACACCACCTGCGCCGCCACCGGCTTCTCGATGGGCCTGGTGCTGTCCGGCCTGCTCACCGAGGCCAGTTGGCGGCTGACCATGCTGCTGCCCGCGCCGATCGCCCTGATAGCCCTGATCGCGGGCCTGAAGCTGCTGCCGCGCAGCGCCCGTGAACGCGACCACAACGGCTATGACATCCCCGGCGCCGTCATCGGCACCGCCTCGATGCTGCTGCTGGTCTTCACCGTCGTGCAGGCGCCGGTAGTCGGCTGGGCCTCCGCCCGCACGCTGCTGTCGTTCCTCGCCGTCGCCGTGCTGCTCACCGTCTTCGTCGTGGTCGAGCGCCGCTCGCCCGGGCCGCTGGTCCGGCTCGGTGTGCTGCGTTCGGGCACCCAGATCCGCGCCCAGCTCGGCGCGATGACCTTCTTCGGCTCGTACGTCGGCTTCCAGTTCCTGGTCACGCTGTACATGCAGTCCCTGCTCGGCTGGTCGGCGCTGCACACGGCGCTCGCGTTCCTGCCGGCGGGCGCGCTGGTGGCGCTGTCGTCGACGAGCGTGGGCTCGATCGTGGACCGGTTCGGCACCCAGCGCCTGCTCGCGGTGGGCTTCGCGCTGATGGTCGTCGGCTACGCGCTGTTCCTCGGCGTCGACCTCGACCCGGTCTACGCGGCCGCGATCCTGCCCAGCATGCTGCTGATCGGCGCGGCCTGCGCGCTGGTGTTCCCGTCGCTCAACATCCAGGCCACCAACGGCGTCGACGACCACGAGCAGGGCATGGTCTCCGGCCTGCTCAACACGTCCGTGCAGGTCGGCGGCGCGATCTTCCTCGCCGTGGTGACGGCGGTGGTGACCGCGGGCACCCCTGAGGACGCCACCCCGCAGGCCGTCCTCGACAGCTACCGGCCGGGCCTGATCGTGGTGACGGGAATCGCCGTCGCCGGCCTGCTGATCGCGCTGTCGGGACTACGCACGAAGCGTGCGCAGCAGACCGTTGTGGTCACCCAGTCCATGGTGAAGGAGACGGAAGCGGAGCGCGTACCGGTCCGCGACTAGGGCCTGTCGTTTGGATCAGGTCGGCTGAGAGAGACTGCGCTTTTCAGCCGACCCGAGCGGGGTCTGGCGCGTGCAGCTGCAAGGCGGAGGAGGGCGGCGACGCGGCGCGTCGCCAACCGACGACAACGCGGCAGATGCGCGTGCCAGACCCCGCGACGCCGACATGATCCAAACGACAGGCCCTAGGGGACCGTCTCCGGTGTACGCCCGGCGGGGCCTGCTTGCTCCGTCGGGCGTACGCATGTTTGATGCGGGTCATGGAGACCTACGGGGGGCGGCGTACGCAGGCCGAGCGGGATGCGATCACCGTCGAGATCGGGTACGCGCTGTGCAGCGCGGCCTTCGCGGCGGCGGTGGTCGTCGGGGCGGTCGCCGGTCCGGCGTGGCTCTTCGCACTGCCCCGCGTGGTGGAGACCTGGCTGGTCCGGGCGGGACTGGTCCTCGGGCCGGTGCTGTTCGTCGTACGAGTGATCGCCGTGCTCGTCCGCTTCCGGCACACGACTCAGCCGAGCCAGCCCGGCCGCACCAGCCCCGACTCGTAGGCCAGCACCACCAGTTGGGCCCGGTCCCGCGCGCCCAGCTTCACCATCGTGCGGCTGACGTGCGTCTTCGCGGTGAGGGGGCTGACGACCAGGCGGCGGGCGATCTCCTCGTTGGACAGGCCGATGCCGACCAGGGCCATCACCTCCCGCTCCCGCTCGGTGAGTTCGGCGAGGGCGTCGGCGGCCGCGGGCTCCTTGGAGCGGGCCGCGAACTCGGCGATCAGCCGCCGCGTCACGCCCGGCGAGAGCAGCGCGTCCCCCGCGACCACCGCCCGAACCGCGCGCAGGAGTTCTTCCGGCTCGGTGTCCTTGACCAGGAAGCCGGAGGCGCCGGAGCGGATCGCCTCGAAGACGTACTCGTCCAGCTCGAAGGTGGTCAGCATGACCACCTTCACGTCCTTCAGGGCCGCGTCCTCGGTGATCCGACGGGTCGCGGCCAGGCCGTCGAGGACGGGCATCCGGATGTCCATCAGCACGACGTCGGGCCGCAGTTCACGCACCGTGCGCACCGCCTCCTCACCGTCGGCGGCCTCACCGGCCACCTCGATGTCCGGCTGCGCATCCAGCAGCGCCTTGAAACCGGCCCTGACCAGTGACTGGTCGTCGGCGAGAGTTACGCGGATCACCGGTCGTCGTCCTTTCTCGTCAGCGGCAGCGTGGCGAGCACCCGGAAGCCGCCGTCGGGTCGCGGGCCCGCCTCGATGGTGCCACCCAGCGCGGCCGCCCGTTCCCGCATTCCGGCCAGTCCGTTGCCGCTGCCGCCCGCGTCGGCACCGGTCGCCGGTCCGTCGTCGTCGATGCGCAGCCGCAGCGCGCCGCCCGTCTGATCGAGGTGCACGCGCGCGTGCCGCGACCCGGAGTGCCGTACGACATTGGTGAGGGCCTCCTGGACGATCCGGAACGCGGCGAGGTCCGTCCCGGGCGGCAGGCGGGGCGACTCGCCCTCGACCGTCACCGTCAGCCCGGCGCTCGCCGCCTGTTCGACCAGCTCCGGCAGCCGGTCCAGGCCGGGCGCCGGAGTGCGCGGCGCGTCCCCCGGCGTTCGCAGCGTGTCGAGCACCTGGCGGACCTCGCCGAGCGCCTCCTTGCTGGCGTCCTTGATGGTGGTGAGCGCCGTCCGCGCCTGCTCCGGGTCGCTGTCGAGAAGGGCGAGACCGACGCCCGCCTGCACATTGATCACGGAGATGCTGTGCGCGAGCACATCGTGCAGTTCGCGCGCGATCCGCAACCGTTCCTCGTCGGCCCGCCGCCGCGCCGCCTGCGCCCGCTCGGCCCGCTCCCGCGCCCACTGCTCACGCCGGGTCCGGGCCAGCTCCGACAGCGCCACGATCGCCACCACCCACGTTGCGGTCACGATCTCCTGCGTCCAGGCGGCGGGCGCGTCCCCGGACGGCGGCAGCCACTGGTAGAGCCAGTGCGCGACCAGCACATGCGCCGCCCACAGCATCCCCAGCGCCGCCCACGCGGCCCTGCGATGCCCCGCGACAATCGCGCTGAAACAGGCGACGGCGACGGTGAGCAGCACGGGCCCGTACGGATATCCGGCGCCCAGATACACCGCGACGGCCACCGCGTTCCCGAACACCACCGGCACCGGGAACCGCTGCCGCCACAGCAGCGCCCCCGCCGCCACCACCAGCAGCACGCGCGCGAAGGGGTCGAGCGCCGCCCGCTCCCCCTCCTGGGCGTGCGCGGCGAAGCCGGAGCCCACGAGCACGAAGGCGGTGAGCAGCACGGTGGAGCGCCACGGCCACCGGCCCAGCCGCTCCTCGTCCCAGCGGCCCGGCCACGGCGGCCCGTACCGCCACCACCCGCCACGACGTCCCCACTGCTCCTCCATGTCCGCCACGCTAGACCGCCCCCACGCCGCACGGCGTCAGCCGGGCGAGGTGATCACACGTACTCCCCGCGAAGTACGTCCTTCTCCCCACCGCCCTCCCGGACCCGCAGCCCGCGCAGCCACCGCGGCGCCCACCAGTTCGCCCGCCCCGCGAGCCGCATCGTCACCGGCAGCAGCACCACCCGGATGAGGGTGGCGTCGACGAGGATCGTCAGCGCCGTGCCGATGCCCAACTCCTTGAGGAAGACGACACCGCCGGTCGCGTACGACAGGAAGGACAGCGCCAGAATCCCGGCCGCCGCGGTGATCAGCGGGGCGCTGCGCCGAATGCCCTCCGCCACGGCCCGCACCGTGTCGCCCGTCCGGTCGTGCTCCTCCTTGATCCGCGCCAGCAGGAACACCTCGTAGTCCATCGACAGCCCGTACGCCACACAGAACATCAGCACCGGAATGCTCGGCTCGATCGACCCGGTCGGCGTGAAGCCGAGGAGCCCGGACAGATGCCCGTCCTGGAAGACCCACACCAGACAGCCGAACATCACCGACAGGCTCAGCAGATTGAGCACGGTCGCCTTGGCGGGCAGCAGCACACTGCCGGTCATCAGGAAGAGGATCACGTACGTCGCCACCAGCACGAGCGCGACGGCGAGCGGGAGCCGGTCGAGGAGCGTGGCGCGGAAGTCCGTGGTCTCGGCGGGGTAGCCGCCGACCAGCGCGGGCGCGGGGGCCGGGGTGTCCCGGATCCGGTCGACGAAGGCGGGCACGTCGCCGTACATGGCCTGCTGGGTGGGTACGACGGCCAGTCGTACGCGTCCGTCGGGTGCCGTCAGCCGGTCCTGGCCGGGGGCGCCGGTGCGGCGGCCGTCCTGGTAGGTGCCCTCGGGCGCGTCGACCTGGTGGACGCCCGGCAGGCGGGAGAGTGCGGTGGCGTACGCGCGCGTACTGACCTGTTCGCCGAGGACGATCTGGACGGTGTCCGTGGGTTCGGCCGCGAACTCCCGGTGCACGATCTCGGAGGTGGTGCGCGAGGAGGTGCCCGCGGGGAGTGTGCGCTCGTCCGGCAGGCCGAAGCGGAGGCCGAGGAGCGGGGAGGCGGCGATGAGGAGGACGGTGAGCACGCCGGCGCCCGCGACGAGCGGCCGGCGCATCGCCGTCAGCGCGGTCCGGTGCCAGAAGCCGGAGGCGGGCGCGGTGGGGCGTTCCACGCGGTGGCCCCAGCGGGCGAGGGCGGCGGGGAGGAAGAGCACCGCGCCGGCGACGGCCCAGCAGACGACGAGGACACCGGCGTACGCGAACGAGCTGAGGAAGAAGAACGGGAACACCAGCAGCGCACACAGCGACACCGCGACGGTGACCCCGCTGAAGGCGACGGTGCGCCCTGCCACGCGGGTGGCCCGGACGGCGGATGTGGGCTGATCGTGACCCGCGGCGCGCTCCTCGCGGTATCGGTTGATCACGAACAGGCTGTAGTCGACGCCGAGCCCGAGGCCGAGGACCAGTGCGAGGTTGGCGGCGAAGGTCGAGACCTCCGTGAACTGGGCGATCGCCCGCAGTCCGGCGAGGGTGCCGAGGACGGAGAGGAGACCGACCGCGACGGTCAGCAGGGCCGCCGCCGTGCGCCGGTAGACGAGGATCAGCAGGAGGAGCACCGCCGGGAGGGCGAAGGCCTCGGCGCGCAGGAAGTCGGTGCGGGCCTGTTCGCCGACCTGACGCGAGATCTCCTCCTGGCCGCCGACGGTGATGTCGAGTTGGGGCGTTGTACGCGTCAACTGGGGCGAGGTCTTGGCGAGTTCGGCGCGGGTCTCGGTGGCGGTGCCTTCGAGGCGGGCGAGGATCAGGGCGCGGCGGCCGTCCTCGCCGCGCAGGGCGGGGCTGCCGGCGTCCCAGTACGAGGTGAGGTCGGTGACGAGCGGCAACCGCTCGACCTCCGCGGTGAGTTCGCGGGCCGCCTGCTCGGTGGCCGGGCTGTCGACGTCGCCGTCGCGGGCCGTGACGAGCACGGCAAGGTTGGGGTTCCCGGTGCGGAAGTGGTCGCGCAACTCCTCCCCGGCCCGCACCGACTCCGTGCCCGGTGAGTCCCAACGGGACAGATCGAGGTCGCCCTGGGCGCCGGCGCCGTACGCACCGAGGCCGAGGAAGGCGAGCAGGAAGCCGATGAGGACGGCACGACTGTGCCGCACGGCCATCCGGCCGAGGCGGGTGAGCATGTCGGGGGCCTTTCGCCGGGGTTCGCTGTCGGGTCAGGGTGGCGGCGGGCGCTGGAAGGGGCACTGGAAGATCCGCTGGAATGTGGGGATGGGCGGCCATGGAGATGATCCGCCGGAAAAGGAGGCTCGGGATACGCTCAACGCATGGGTGAGGGGATGACCGGCACATCGCACGGCCTGCGTTTCGAGCTGCTCGGCCCGCTGCGTGCCCTGCGTGACGGCGTGGAAATCCCGCTCGGCCCGCCCAAACAGAGAGCAGTGCTCGCGGTCCTGCTGCTCCAGGAGGGGCGGCCGCTCTCCTACGACGGTCTGGTCGAGGCCGTGTGGGGCGGCGCACCGCCGGTACATGTGCGCAAGCTCGTCCAGAAGTACGTCTCCGGCCTGCGCCGCGCGCTGGGCGCCGGGCCGGAGCTGGCGTGGACGGGCGCCGGGTACCGGCTGACCGGCGCGGAGATCGCCGACCTGCGCGAACGGCGTCGGCTGGTGGACGCCGCCCTCGCCGCCCGGGACGCCGGAGAGGTGCGGCGCGCGGTCGAACTGGCGTGCGCGGCCGAGGAGTTGTGGCGCGGCGACTTCGCCGAGGGCCTCCAGGCGCCGTACTTGACGGCGGAGCGCCTGCGCTGGGCCGAGAAACGCCTCACCGTCCTCGAAGCGCGCCTGACCGGGGAGATCGAACTCGGTCGGTCCTTCGAGTACGTCCACGAACTCGTCCGCCTCGTCGCGGCGCACCCGCTGCGGGAACGGCTCGTCGAGCTGCTGATGCTCGCCCTGTGCCGCACCGGCCGCCCGGCGGACGCGCTGGCCGCGTACGAGGGTGCGCGGCAGCGGCTGGCCGAGGCGATGGGCGCGGACCCGGGTCCCGCGCTCCGCTCACTGCACGCCCGGATCCTGCGCCAGGACCCGAACCTGCTGCCCTTGCCACCGGTGCCGGTGCCTTGACGGCCCTGCCCGGCCGGGCCCTCATGCGCGGCCCGGCGGTCCAGCGCGGCTCGGCCCCTGCGGAAGGACGAGGCCGACGGTGTGGGCGAGCCGACCGACAGCATGCCGGAAGAACGCCTCGCGATCCTCCACGCTCCTCACCTCGGACAGCAGGTCGGCCGCGACATCGGCAGCCTCCGCACCGCCTCCGGCCGCAACTCCTCCGACGGGCGCCACAGAGACCGGCGCGACGGATCTCAGGGGCTGACCTCGCCGGTCTCAGCCGTCCCGGCGCCAGCCGCCCGGCGGTCCAGCGCGGTCAGGGCGCGCTGGGCCATCGGATGCGTGCGGACGAGCTCGCCCAGGGATGTGGCGCCCCGCGTGATGTCCATGAATGCCTTCCACGCCGGGCGGAACCCGGTCAGCGCCGCGTGGAAGAGCCCGGGCCGCCGCTCGAACACCGTCAGCATCCGCCTGCCGACCGCCATCTCCACACCCAGCCCGGCCTTGATCGCGAACGCGTAGTTCAGGGCCTGCCGGCGCGTGTCCACCGCGTCGTGCGCCTCCGCGATCCGCACCGCCCACTCCCCCGCGAGCCGCCCCGACCGCAGCGCGAACGAGATGCCCTCGCGCGTCCACGGCTCCAGCAGCCCCGCCGCGTCACCGCACACCAGCACACGCCCGCGCGACAGCGGCGAGTCGTCGGCGCGGCAGCGGGTCAGGTGCCCGGAAGAGACGCTCGGCTCGAAACCGGCGAGCCCCAGCCGCCCGACGAAGTCCTCCAAGTACCGCTTGGTCGCGGCGCCTTCACCGCGCGCGGAGATCACCCCGACCGTCAGCGTGTCACCCTTGGGGAAGACCCACCCGTAACTGCCCGGGATCGGCCCCCAGTCGATGAGGACCCGCCCCTGCCAGTCCTCCGCGACCGTGTCCGGCACCGGGATCTCCAGCTCCAGGCCGAGATCCACCTGGTCGAGCTTGACCCCGACGTGCGCGCCTATCCGGCTGGCACTGCCGTCCGCGCCGACCACGGCCCGCGCCAGCAGCGTCTCACCGCCCTGCAGTACGACGGCGACCGTACGCCGGTCCGGCACCGCCGACCCGTGCTGCTCGACCCGGGACACCGTGACGCCCGTGCGCAGCTCGGCGCCCGCCTTCTGCGCGTGCTCGACGAGCTGCTGGTCGAACTCGGGCCGGTTGATCAGCCCGAAGAGCATCTGCTTGGAGCGCCGGGTGCGACTGAAGCGGCCGTTGTTGGCGAACGTCACCGCGTGCACCCGGTCCCGCAGCGGCAGGTCGAACCCGGGCGGCAGCGCATCGCGCGAGGGGCCGATGATCCCGCCGCCGCACGTCTTGTAGCGGGGCAGCTCGGCCTTCTCCAGCAGCAACACACGCCGCCCCGCGACCGCCGCCGCGTAGGCCGCCGAGGCCCCCGCGGGTCCCGCGCCCACCACGACGACGTCCCACACCTGCCGCCCGTCGTCCGCCGAAGAGTTCTCGCTGCTCACGATGGTCTACTGCTCCCGATCCGCCGCCTGCCGATCTGTCCCCCGCATCCTACGGCGGTGATCGCCGCGGGCCGCTGTGGGAGGATCGGCACCGTATGCGCCCCGCACACCAGGGCGCGCCTACACCCGCGTGGTCGCGGATGCCCACGAAGTACAACGTCGCACCTACGAGGAGCGTGCCCATGTCGTCGAATCCGGTCGCCGAGACCGTCGCCTCGCTGATGCCCAGGGCGAAGGCGGAGCTCACCGAGCTGGTGGCCTTCAAGTCGGTGGCGGACTTCGACCAGTTCCCGCGCAGTGAGAGCGAGGGCGCCGCACGCTGGATCGCGGACGCGCTGCGCGCCGAGGGCTTCGAGGACGTGGCGCTGCTCGACACCCCGGACGGGACGCAGTCGGTGTACGGCTACCTGCCCGGGCCGGCGGGCGCGAAGACCGTGCTGCTCTACGCCCACTACGACGTGCAGCCGCCGCTGGACGAGGCCGGCTGGATCACCCCGCCCTTCGAGCTGACCGAGCGCGACGGCCGCTGGTACGGCCGTGGTGCCGCGGACTGCAAGGGCGGCCTGATCATGCACCTGCTCGCGCTGCGCGCCCTCAAGGCCAACGGCGGGGTGCCCGTGCATGTGAAGGTGATCGCCGAGGGCTCCGAGGAGATGGGCACGGGTGGCCTGGAGCGGTACGCCGAGGAGCACCCGGAGCTGCTTCAGTCCGACACGATCGTGATCGGCGACGCGGGCAACTTCCGCGTCGGACTGCCCACGGTGACCTCGACCCTGCGCGGTATGACCCTGCTGCGCGTCCGGGTCGACACCCTCCAGGGGAATCTGCACTCCGGCCAGTTCGGCGGCGCCGCGCCGGACGCGCTGGCCGCGCTGATCCGCGTACTGGACTCGCTGCGCGCGGAGGACGGGTCGACGACGGTCGACGGGCTGACCAGCGACGAGCGGTGGGACGGACTGCAGTACGACGAGGGGCAGTTCCGCAAGGACGCCAAGGTGCTGGACGGGGTCGGGCTGATCGGCTCCGGTACGGTCGCCGACCGGATCTGGGCGCGTCCGGCCGTGACCGTGCTCGGCATCGACTGCCCGCCGGTCGTCGGCGCCACCCCGTCCGTGCAGGCGAGCGCCCGCGCGCTGATCAGCCTGCGGGTGCCGCCGGGCGTGGACGCGGCCGAGGCGACCAAGCTGCTCCAGGCGCACATCGAAGCGCACACGCCGTGGGGCGCGCGGGTGAGCACCGAGCAGATCGGCCAGGGCCAGGCGTTCCGCGCGGACACGTCCAGCCCGGCGTACCAGGCGATGGCCGACGCCATGGCGACGGCGTACCCGGGTCAGGAGATGCAGTACGCCGGCCAGGGCGGCTCCATCCCGCTGTGCAACACCCTCGCCGCCCTCTACCCCCGCGCGGAGATCCTGCTCATCGGCCTGAGCGAGCCGGAGGCCCAGATCCACGCCGTGAACGAGAGCGTGTCCCCGGAGGAACTGGAGCGGCTCTCCGTGGCGGAGGCCCTCTTCCTGCGCAATTACGCGGCGAGCTGAGCACCGCGTCACCGGACGGGACGGCGGGGCCTGCTCCGACGCCCGCTCCGCGCGGCGAACCGAACGCCGCCTCACCGGACCGGGACGACAGGCCTCCCCCGACGCCCGCTCCGCGCGGCGGACGGTGGCCGGCCGTCCGGCTCCCGGTCAGCCTGGGCCGCTGTGGCTCCCCGCCCCCTCAGGTCGGCATGCCGGTCGTCCCCGTCGACGTCTCCTCCATCGCCGCGAGCGCCGGATCGAGGACGACGTCGGCGCGTGGCGCGGTCGTCGGTTCCTCGGGGAAGTGGCAGGCGGTCAGGTGTCCCTCGGCGTTGCCCGGAATGCGGACCAGCGGCGGCTCCTCGGTCGCGCACTTGTCCCGGGCCTTCCAGCAGCGGGTGCGGAAACGGCAGCCGGAGGGCGGGTTGATGGGCGAGGGTACGTCTCCGGCCAGCCGGATGCGCTCGCGCGCCCCGGTGAGGTCCGGATCGGCCTCGGGTACGGCCGACAGCAGGGCGTGCGTATAGGGGTGCCGGGGCAGTGCGTAGAGCGCCTCCCGGTCGGCGATCTCCACGATCCTGCCGAGGTACATGACCGCGACCCGCTCGGAAAAGTGGCGGACGACGGCGAGGTCGTGGGCGATGAAGACGAAGGCGATGCCGAACTCCCGTTGCAGGTCCTGCAGCAGGTTGACGACCTGGGCCTGGATGGACACGTCCAGCGCCGACACGGGTTCGTCGGCGACGATGAGCTTGGGCCGCAGGGCGAGGGCGCGGGCGATGCCGATGCGTTGGCGTTGGCCGCCGGAGAATTCGTTCGGGTAGCGGTTGTAGTGCTCGGGGTTGAGTCCGACCGTCTCCAGCAGTTCCTGGGCGCGCCGCTTGAGGCCCTGTGGCGGGTTGACGCCGTTGAGCTTCATCGGCGTCTCGATGATGGTGCCGACGGTGTGGCGCGGGTTCAGCGACGAGTACGGGTCCTGGAAGATCATCTGGAGGTTCCGGCGCGCCTGCCGCATCCCTGACACGGACGTGTGGGTGATGTCCTCGCCGTCGAACGTGATCGTCCCGGCCGTGGGTTCCAGCAGCCGGGTGATCAGGCGGCCCGTCGTGGACTTGCCGCAGCCGGACTCCCCGACCAGGCCCAGCGATTCTCCCGCCCCGACGGAGAAGTCGATGCCGTCCACGGCGCGTACGGCCCCGATCCGGCGCTGGAAGAGGATGCCCTGCCGGATGGGGAAGTGCTTGTGCAGGCCCGTGACTTCCAGGAGGTTGTCGTGCGCGGGGGCCTGGCGCGCGAGGATGGGATGGGTGGTGGTGCTCACGGCACGCTCCTGTTCGTCCGCTGCCGTCACTGTGCGGCCCGCGTGTTCTCGCCGCCGCGGATGTCCGCGACCAGGTGGCACGCCGCGATGTGCTCGGCGGTGCCGGGAACCGGGACCAGTTCGGGCCGTTCCAGCGAGCAACGGCCGTCCGGGACCTGGCCCTTGTGGGGGCAGCGCGGATGGAAGGCGCAGCCGCCGGGGAGGTTGATCAAGCTGGGCGGAGAGCCGGGGATCGGGTTCAGCCGTCGGTCGACGTCGCCGGCGATATGCGGCATCGACTGCAGCAGGCCCCAGGTGTAGGGGTGTTGGGGCCGCTTCAGTACGTCCCGTACGGTGCCGTACTCGATCCGTCGGCCGCCGTACATCACGAGGATGTCGTCGGCGACGCCGGCGACCACGCCGAGGTCGTGCGTGATGATCACGACGGCGGACCCGAACTCCTGCTGGAGGTCGCCGATCAGGTCCAGGATCTGCGCCTGGACGGTGACGTCCAGGGCGGTCGTGGGCTCGTCGGCGATCAGCAGCGCGGGGTCGCAGACCAGGGACATGGCGATCATGGCGCGTTGCCGCATGCCCCCGGAGAACTGGTGGGGGTAGTCCTTCGCCCGGCGCCGGGGCTGCGGGATGCCGACGCGCTGGAGCATCTCCACGGCGCGGTCGTTCGCCTCCTTCCTGGAGACCTGGTGGTGCACGCGATAGGCCTCGGCGATCTGGGCGCCGACGGTGAAGAATGGGTGCAGCGCGGACAGCGGGTCCTGGAAGATCATGGACACGGTGCTGCCCCGTAGTTGGCGCATCTCCTTCTCCGGCAGGGCGACGAGTTCCCTGCCGTCCAGCCAGACCTCGCCGGAGACCAGGGCGCGCGTGCCCTTGTGCAGCCCGAGCAGGGCCAGGGAGGTCACCGACTTGCCGGACCCGGACTCGCCGACGATGCCGAGGGTCCGGCCCTTGTCCAGGGTGAAGGACACTCCGTCGACGGATCTGACGACGCCGTCCTCGGTCGGGAAGTGCACGCGCAGATCCCGTACGTCGAGAAACGCGGGGGTGGCGGTCGAGACGGCCAAGGGCCGTGGTTGGGCATGCGGGGACTCCGGCGAACCCTCCATGGGCTGGGACTCGGGTGATTCCTTGGTCGGCTGGGACACTGGCGTTTCCTTGGTGTTCTGGGTCAGGCGAGGCGTACGCGCGGGTCGACGAGGCCGTACACCAGGTCCACGACCACGTTGGCGAGGACGACGAACGTGGCGGCGAACAAAGTGGTGCCGAGGATGACCGGCAGGTCGGAGTTCTGCACCGAGTTCACCGCCAGCTTGCCGATGCCGTTGATGCCGAACACCGACTCGGTGATGACCGCGGAGCCGCCGATGAGCGAACCGACGTCCATGCCGAAGATGGTGACGACCGGGGTGATCGCGGCCCGCAACCCGTGCTTGAGGACGACCCTGCCGGCCGGCAGCCCCTTGGCCCGTGCGGTGCGCATGTAGTCCTCGCCGAAGACTTCGAGCATGGAGGAGCGGGTGAGCCGGGTGTACAGGGCGAGGTAGACGATGACCAGGGTGGCCCAGGGCAGGAGGAGCCCCTGGAACCAGGCGACCGGATCCTGGGTGATCGGGGTGTACCCGGCGGCGGGCAGGAGCTGCCACTTGTCGACGAACAGGTACAGCAACAGCAGTCCGACGAAGTAGATCTGCAGCGAGACGCCGAACAGGGCCGCCCCGACGGCCAGCTTGTCGGTGGCCCTGCCCCTGCGGACCGCGGCCAGCGTGCCCAGCCCGAGGCCGGCGACGAGGAAGACCGCCGCGGCCCCGAGGCCGAGCGAGAGGTCCGCCGGGAAGTTCTGCAGCAGCGTGGTGAGGACGGGTGTGTCGGTCTGGAACGAGACCCCGAGGCACGGTGCGCCGCAGTGGATCCGCACGCTCTGGTCGCCGTAGTCGCGGCCGGCGAAGAGCCCCTTGAAGAACTCCCAGAACTGGACCACGGTGCTCCGGTCGAGGCCCAGTGAGTGCCTGATCTCCGCGAGACGGGCGGGTGAGCAAGTCTTTCCGCAGGCCAGCAGGGCGGGGTCGGAGGGCAGCGCGAAGAAGACGAAGAAGGTGATGACGCTGATCACCAGGAGGATCAGGGCCGCTGCCAGCAGGCGCCGGACGAGATAGCGAAACATGTCGGGTCAGTGCTTGACGTAGACGTGCACCAGGCTGGGTTCGGCGAGGATGGGGTCCGGGATGATCCCCCCGACCTTGGAACCGGCCAGCTCGCTGAAGTCCATGTACATCAACGGCACCACGGCGGCGTCCTTCATGATCTGCTCGTCCATGTCGCCGTAGATGGCGTTGCGCCGGGTGAGGTCGGTCGTCTTCGCGGCCTTGTCGATCATCGCGTTGACCTTCGGGTCGTTCAGGTACGACAGGTCCTGGTTGGCCTGCGGGTTCTTGGCGATCAGCCGGCCGTCGAAGAGGGTGGGCAGCACGGTCGAGGCGTTCGGCCAGTCGGCGATCCAGTCGCCCCAGGTCAGGTCGTACTGGTTCTTGAGGTTGTCGACGGTGCTGAAGTAGTTCGCCGTCTGGATCGGGACGATGTTGACGTCGATCCCGATCCTGGCGAGGGACGTCTTCACCGCGTCGGCGAAGTGCTCCTGCGTGGGCGTCTCCTCCACGGCCAGCGACAGGGTCGGCTTCGGGTTGCCCGCCTGCCGCATCAGCGCCTTGGCCTTGGTGAGGTCACCGGCCGGGTCGGTGCTGTACAGGTTGAACTTCTTGTAGCCGCCGATGCCGGGGCTCAGCATCGTGCTCGCGTACTCGCCGTAGGCCGCACCGCCGAAGGCGCCGCGGACGGTGGCCTTGTCGATCGCGTACTCGATGGCCTGGCGGACCTTGAGGTTCTTGACCGTGTTCTGGTTGATCGCCAGGTAGTTGATGCCCGGTGCCGGAATCTTGTAGTAACGCGACTTGAGCGTCGGGTCGTTGGCGATCGAGTTCAGGTCGGAGCCGGCGATCGGGTACTGCATGGTCGCGGTCTGGGCGGCTGGGCCGTCCGACTTGATCTGCTGGTCGATGGCGCTCTGGTCCTGGCCGAACTTCACGTCGAACTCGTCCACGTTCTGCTCGCGGACCGGATCGGTCGACTGCTTCCAGTACTTGTTCCGGACGAGGACGAGTTCCTTGTTGTGGGTGTACGACTGGATCATGTACGGCCCGTCGGACCAGACGTGGGTGTCGTACGTCGAGCCGGTGTCGTGGGCCTTGGGCACCGCCGACCAGTTGGTCATGGCCGTCGCCTCGTTGAAGTCGGCCACGGGCCGGCTGAGGTGGAAGACGATCGTGCTCTGGTCCGGCGTCTGGATCGAGGCGAGCTGCTTGCCGCCGTACGGGCCCTTGTAGCTGCCGCCGCCGACCAGCCACTGCGCCGCGTACGGCGGGCCGCCGTTGATGTCGCCCGAGAAGCCACGCTCGATGCCGTACTTGACGTCCTGCGCGGTGACGTCGCTGCCGTCCTGCCACTTGATGCCCGGCCGCAGGTGGAAGGTCCAGGTCGTGTCGTCCTTGCTGGGCGTTCCGGTGCTGGTGGCGAGGTCTCCCACGAGCTTGGGTCGGGCGCCGGTCTCGTCCCAGGTGGTGAGGGTGCGGACGAGCAGTTCATCGGTGCTGTCGGGCTGTGTGTAGTACGTCCGCTGGGGGTCGAGGTGGTCGTAGTCCGCGCTGTCGAGGATCGTCAGCGTGCCGCCCTTGACCGGGCTGCCACCGGCGTCGGCGGCGGAGCCGCCGCCGCAGGCCGTGGCCCCGAGGGCGACGGCCAGGGCGGACACCGAGAGAGCGACTGTGCGCCGGGTGCGCGTCATGGGGGAAAACTCCGTTCTTGTCATGGGCTCGGCCTGGGTCCCACGTCGGTGGACCGCCGGGGCCGGCCGCCTGGGTGGCAGCCCGTCAGCCGCGCTGGGCGCGGGGGTCGAGGGCGTCCCGTATGCCGTCCCCGAGGAGATTGAGGGCGAGGACGAGGATCAGGAGCAGGACGCCGGGGATGAACAGGTACATCGGGTCCTGCAGGAAGAACTGGGAGGCGTCCGACAGCAGCGCTCCCCAGTCCGGGCTGGGCGGGATGACACCGACGCCCAGGTAGGACAGCGCCGCCTCCGTGGTGATGTTCTGCGGGACGGCGAGCGCGAAGGAGATGAGGATCGGCGCCCACAGGTTCGGCAGCAGCTGACGGAAGAGGATGTGCCGCCGGCCGGCGCTCATGATCCGCGCGGCGTCGACGAACTCCCGTTCGCGCAGGGACAGCACCTGGCCCCGCACCAGGCGGGCGGTGTAGGCCCAGGAGAACAACGCGATGTTGCCGATCAGTACGACCAGCCGGAGCTTCTCGTTGGTACCGCCGTGGCTGTTGGTCTGCAGCGCGTTCTGGATCACCGGGGTGAGAGCGATGATGAACAGCAGCTGCGGGAACGCCAGCATCACATCCATGATCCGCGACAGCAGGTTGTCGACCCAGCCGCCGAAGTAGCCGGCCGCGAGCCCGGCCACCACACCGGCGACGGTGGACAGCAGGGCGGAGGCGAAGCCGACGAGCAGCGAGGTGCGCAGTCCGTAGACGATCCGGCCGAACAGGTCGTATCCCGTTCCGGGTTCGACGCCGAGCAGGTGGGTGAGGCTGATGCCGCCGAGGGATCCGTACGGCTGGTTGCCGGTGTCGGGGTTGATGGCCGCGTTGTCGGGGCTGATCGGACCCCAGCCGGTCACCTTGGTGAGCAGCGGGGCCAGCAGCGCGATCACGACGAAGAGGAGCAGGACCACCAGCGCGGTCATGGTGACCTTGTCCCGCCGGATGCGCTGAAGGGCTGCACGCGTCGGCGGCTGCCTGGAACTCGTCATGCGGATCTGCCCCTGGGTGAAAGGAAATCGGGTGGCGCCCGTGACCGGCGCGGCGAAACTGTGCGCACTTTCGCAACGGTTTTCGAGCCCGGTCAATCAGAAATGAGGCAGAAAGGGGGACTATTTGCTCTTATGGCAGAGAGTTGACGAGACCGGGAAGGGTCATTGATGCATGGCTCAACGGACTCCTACCGTTGTCGGGGAGTTTCCTTACATCTGGTACGGCAGCCGGACGCACCGGCGGCGGCACGGCGCCGCCTCAGCCGACCGGCACCCCCGCCTCCAGATACAGCGCCGCCCCGCGTTCCCGGGCCCGTAGCGCCCAGCGGAGCCGCTCGTAGCGGACCGGCGGCAGGAGACCGGCCGCCTCCTGTTCGGTGACGAAACGCCAGCCGCGCAGTTCGGGACCGGGCAGCAGCAGCTGCCGTGCCTCCGCGGAGTCGAGGCTGCCACCGTCGAAGAGGAGGCGCAGACCGCCGTACCCGGGCGGCGCGGGCGACTCCCAGTCGACGACGAGCAGGCGCGGTACGTCGCCCAGGTGGATCCCGGTCTCCTCGGCGACCTCGCGGATGCCGGCGCGGGCGGGCGCCTCGCCCGGTTCGACGACCCCGCCGGGGAACTCCCAGCCCGCCTTGTAGGTCGGATCGACGAGCAGCACGCGGTCCTGTTCGTCGAAGAGGAGGACACCGGCGGCGAGTGTCTCGGCGGTGGGTTCGGGGGTCTGCACGATGTCGCAGACCGGCACGGCACCGGAACTGACGGCCTCGGCGATCCGGGCGGCGGTCTCGTACGGGGTGAGCGCACCGTTGTCGACGAGGTGGGCGTCGGCGGTGAGCCAGGAGGCGAGGGCGGCCCTGTACGGCTCGATCTGGTCGTAAGACCACTGCCGCACCCGTATCTCGCCGTCGGGCAGGTCCTGCGGTATCTCACGGTCTGCTATCCGCTCGCGCAGGATCGTTTCGGCCGGGGCGAGCAGGACATGCCGGACGGTGATCCGGCGGGCGGCGAGGCCGCCGAAGATCTCGTCGCGGTACTCCTGGCGCAGCAGGGTCATGGGCACGACGAGCGTGCCGCCGAGTTCGGCGAGCATCGCGGCCGCCGTGTCGATGACGAGGCGTCGCCAGATCGGCAGATCCTGGAAGTCGCCGACCTCGGCGAGGCGTTTGGCCGGCAGCAGGTGCGTGAGTGTGCCGCCGATGACCTCGGGGTCGAAGAGCGTGCTGTTCGGGATCAGGTCGATCAGTTCCCGTGCGGTGGTGGTCTTCCCCGCACCGAACGCGCCGTTGATCCAGACGATCACGGTTCCCCCTCTTCTGTTGGCCCCCTGTGCCTTGCCCGCTTCACCCTGCCACGGAAACCAGCCCCAGTTGAGGGTGCACAAGCGGAAGCGCCGGCACCCCTTTGCGGGGCCCGGCGCTTCGCCGTATCGCTGTCCGCTGCCTCAGTGGGCCTTGTGACTCTGCTTGCCGCTGTTGTTGACGCTGTGGTGGCCACCCGTGCCGCCGTGGTCCAGCCGCAGGTTTTCGTTGGCGAGGGTTTTGTCGAGCTTGCTGAGGGTGTCCGCGACGTCGATGTTGCCCAGCCCCTCACCCACGGCGTGGGAAGGGGTGACCGCCGCGACGACGAAACCGGTGGCGAGGGAGGCGATGGCGAGCATGCTGCGCTTCTTCATGCCCGATCAACTGGCGGACCCGTTCCGGGGTCACGCACCAAATACAGATCCAACGACCCCGCCGCCACCGCGGACTCCGGCTGAACGTTCCTGCCGACGCGGCCCTCACACACCTGCCGCCGCGGCGTCCGCCCTCCTGCCCAGGACCGCCGCGGCGGCCCCCACCAGGCCCGCGTCGGTGCCCATCTGGGCCGGCACCACGGTCAGGCGCTGGACGAACGACAGGGTCGCGTAGTCGGCGAGAGCCTTGCGCAGGGGCGCGAAGAGCACCTCGCCCGCCTTGCCCACTCCCCCGCCGATCACGGCGATGTCGATCTCGACCAGGGTCGCGGTGGCCGCGATGCCCGCGGCCAGGGCCTGGGCGGCGCGCTCGAAGGAGGCCACGGCGACCGGGTCGCCCGCGCGCGCGGCGGCGGCCACCGCGGCGGCGGAGGTGTCGCCGTCGGGGCCCGGCAGCCAGCCGGCCTCCAGGGCCCGGCGGGCGATGTTGGGGCCGCTGGCGATGCGCTCGACGCAGCCGCGCGAGCCGCACGGGCAGGGGTCGCCGTCGAGATCCACGCTGATGTGGCCGATGTGTCCGGCGTTGCCGGTGGGGCCGGGGTGGAGGCGGCCGTCGAGTACCAGGCCGCCGCCGACGCCGGTGGAGACGACCATGCACAGCGCGTTGTCGTGGCCGCGTGCCGCACCCTGCCAGTGCTCGGCGGCGGTGATGGCCACGCCGTCGCCGATCAGCTCGACGGGCAGTCCACCGGTCGCCGCCCGGACCCGGGCCACCAGCGGATAGTCGCGCCAGCCGGGCACGTTCACCGGGCTGACCGTGCCCGCGGAGGCGTCCACCGGGCCCGCGCTGCCGATGCCGACCGCGTCGGCGCGGCTCCACAGCGGCGCGGCGGTGAGCTCGCCGATCACCTCCTCGACGGCCCGCATCACGGTGTCGCCGTCCTGCTGAGCGGGCGTGGGGCGCTGGGCGCGCACCACGATCCGGCCGCCGCCGTCCACCAGCGCGCCTGCGATCTTGGTGCCGCCGATGTCGAGCGCGGCCACGAGGTCGGTGTGCATCAGTGTGAGATCCCCCGTCACCTTGGGAAATGGGCTGACCGGCCCAGCGGTGGGGCGCGGGCCGGGGAGTGCGCTGGACAGTCTCTCCCGCTTCTGACAACGTTGTCCAGGCTCTATGCTCGACGCCACATCCTCATACAAACCATGGACCGACGCATCCCGTGGACCACAGGACAGGACACCGCACTGTGCCCGAGACCCATCGCCTCGCCGGAACCCGCTACGGAAACCGGCCCACCATGAAGGACGTAGCAGCCCGCGCCGGCGTCGGACTGAAGACGGTCTCCCGGGTCGTGAACGGGGAACCGGGGGTGACCCCGGAGACCGAGCGGCGCGTCCAGGAGGCCATCGAGGCGCTCGGTTTCCGCCGCAACGACAGTGCGCGGGTGCTGCGTAAGGGCCGGACGGCGAGCATCGGGCTGGTCCTGGAGGACCTCGCCGACCCGTTCTACGGCCCTCTGAGCCGCGCCGTGGAGGAGGTGGCCCGCGCGCACGGCGCCCTGCTGATCAACGGCTCCAGCGCCGAGGACCCCGACCGCGAGCAGGAGCTGGTGCTGGCGCTGTGCGCACGGCGGGTGGACGGGCTCGTGGTCATCCCGGCGGGTGACGACCACCGCTATCTGGAGCCCGAGCTGAAGGCGGGCGTCGCCACGGTGTTCGTGGACCGTCCGGCCGGGAAGATCGACGCCGATGTCGTTCTGTCGGACAGCTACGGCGGCGCCCGGGACGGCGTCGCCCACCTGATCGCGCACGGGCACCGGCGGATCGGGTTCATCGGCGACATGCCGCGCATCCACACCGCCGCCGAGCGGCTGCGCGGCTACCGGGCGGCCATGGAGGACGCCGGGATAGCGGTCGAGGACGCCTGGATGTCCCTGGGGGCCACGGATCCGCTGCGGGTGCGGCGGGCGGCCGAGGAGATGCTGTCCGGGCCCTCACCGGTCACCGCGATCTTCGCGGGCAACAACCGGGTGACGGTCACCGTGATCCGGGTCCTGGCCGAGCAGCCGCGCCGGGTCGCCTTTGTCGGGTTCGACGACATCGAGCTGGCCGATCTGCTCCAGCCGGGTGTCACGGTCGTCGCGCAGGACGCGGCGGCGCTGGGCCGTACCGCCGCCGAACGGCTGTTCCGCCAGCTGGACGGCTCGCTGGTGGTCCCGGAGAGGATCGAACTGCCGACCCGGCTGATCACCCGCGGCTCGGGCGAGCTGCCGCCGGCGGACTGAGCGGCCCGTGGACGACCGCGCGCAGCCTCTTGAGGACCGCACCCTGGAGGCGCTCGGGCTTGCCGAGGCGCCCCGCGAGCAGCCGCTGAACTATCCCGGCGCCTGGCCCCGGGAGTCGGGGCTTTTGGACGGTGACCGGCTGCTGCCGCTGGAGCGGCTGGTGCACGAGGACCGGACGCCGGTGCTCGCCGTCGGCTCCAACGCCTGCCCCGGCCAACTGCGTCACAAGCTGCGCGAGTTCGGGATCCGGTCACCCGTCCCGATGGTGCTGGCCCGGGTCACCGGTATCGACATGGGTGTCTCCGCGCACGTCAGTCGCATGGGATACGTCTCAGCGTCGCCGGTCCACTCGCCCGGCTGCTTACGGGAATTGTTCGTCATCTGGCTGGACGCCGAGCAGCTGGCGGTGGTGGACGTGAGCGAGGGCGTGCCCCTGCCGCACGGCAACTTCGACCGGGCCTGGCTGCCCGCGCCCGACGTACGGATCGAAGTGGCGGACGGTACGACGCTGCCGGGCGCGTATGTGTACGTCAACCGGCACGGCGTCCTGCGTGACGGTACCGAGGCGCCCCGTAGGCATCCCGGCCAGCGTGCGCTGCTGACGGAACTCCTCGTTGGTGTACCCCGGTTGCGGAAGCTGTTCGGTTCGACGCCCGAGCAGTTCTGTGCGCGGGCGCGGGCCGACCGGTGGTTGTGCGCGCGGGGTACGAGGCTGTTCGCCGAGGAGAAGCTGGTGACGACGTCCGGGCTGGAGCGGTACGTACGGGCTCAGCAGACCGGGAGGCCGGGCACCGGGGCGTCGTTGTCGCCGCCCTGGATGTAGACGGCGCTGACATAGACGTCGGCGTTGCCGCTGTCGTCGTCGGTGCGGCCCCACCAGACGTTGGTCCACTCGCCGTAGGTCTCGCGGCGGCCCAGGTTCTGCTGGCAGTAGAAGTAGTTGGTGCCCGCGTTGAGGATGCCGACCTCGGTGCCGGAGGCGGTGTAGGACTTGGCGGTGCGCCAGACCGTGCAGTTGTACTTGCCGCCGCCTATGGAGTGGCAGGACGGCGCGGGGGTGGTCTCGGTGCCGCCGCCGGTGGTCCCGGCCCCGGCCGTCCGTGACGGGGAGGGCTTGGGCGCTGCCGTGTCCTTGGGAGTGGGCTCGCCCTCCTCGCCGGTCGACTGCTCCGCGCTCGGCGTCCGCTCGCCGTCGGCCCCCTGCTCGGAGGGCGTGGCGTCGGCCGAACGGCCACCCTCGGTGGGCTCGGTCGCCGAGGGCTCGGCCGTGACGCGGACGGCGGATTCAGTGGGCCGCGCACCTGCCGTAGCCTCGCCCGAGCCGTTGTCGAGCACGACGACCGTGACACCGGCTGCCGCGAGCACAACCACGACCGCGGCAGCCGCGAGTAGCGCACGGCCCTTGCGGCGGGGTGCGGTGGCGGGGATGGGGCCGGTGGGGGTGGAGGTGCCGGGCGGGGTTGGCCCGGAGGGGCCGGCGGTGTGGAGGGCTTGCGGAGCGGGGGCGGTATGCGCGGGGGCGCCGTAGTGCTGGGGGCCGGGGCCGGTCTGCGCGGCCGCACCAAAGCCCTGCGAGCCGGGGCCGGTTTGCGCGGGCGCACCAAAGCCCTGCGAGCCGGGGTCGGTTTGCGCGGGCGCGCCGAAGCCCTCCTGCCCAGGCCCCGTCCCCGCAGCCGCGCCATACACCTGCGCACCAGATCCCGTCTGCCCGCCCAAGCCCTGCGCGCCCGACCCTGCCAGCCCGCCGGTCCCGCCCTGCGCCGTCCCACCTGGCGCCCCCTGAACCGGCCCGAATCCCGGTGGTATCGCCGGAACGCTCAGTTCCGTGTGTGGTCGGCCCGTCGGGGCCTCGGGCGAGGGTGTCCCCGCCCGCAGCAGCGCCGTCGGGATGTCGGCGGCAGGGGAATCCGCGACCAGCTGCAACAGCTTCCGCGCCTCCTCCGCCTCCGGGCGGGACTCCGGGCGTTTGTCCATGAGGCGGCGCAGGACGGGGCCCAGGGGACCGGCGCGTTGGGGTTCCGGCAGGGGTTCGGCGACGATCGCGGTGAGGGTCGAGTACGTCGACGTACGGCGGAACGGGGAGGCACCTTCGACGGCGGCGTACAACGTGGCGCCGAGGGCCCAGACGTCCGAGGCGGGGCCGGGGTCGGCGCCCTGGGCTCGTTCGGGGGCCAAGTAGTCAAGGGAACCCACGAGTTCGCCGCTGCGGGTAAGGTGGGTTGCCGAGCCGTCGCCGGGATCCTCCATCGTCGCTATGCCGAAGTCGGTCAGCAGCACCCGCCCCGAGCGGTCCAGCAGGATGTTGCCGGGCTTGACGTCACGGTGCAGCACACCGACACCGTGGGCGGCGGCCAGCGCGTCCATGACCTTCGCGCCGATCCCGGCGGCCTCGCGCGGGTCCAGGGTGCCCCGGTCGCGCAGCACGTCGTCCAGGGAGGGCCCGTCGACCAGCTCCATCACGATCAGCGGGCGGCCGTCGACCTCGGCGATGTCGTGCACGGCGACGACCCCGGGATGCCGCACCCGGGCGGCGGCACGCGCCTCGCGCTGCATCCGCAGCCGCAGGTCGGCCAGTTCGGGCCCGGCGGCGTCGGTGTAGGTGCGCAGTTCCTTGACGGCGACCTCGCGGCCGAGGACCTCGTCGACCGCTCTCCAGACCACGCCCATGCCGCCCAGGCCGAGCTGCGCCACCACGCGATAGCGCCCGGCCAGCAGCCGACCGGCCCCGTCCGCCTGTCCGTACTCCCCCGAAGACACCGCTGCCCCGTTCCTACGCCCCTACGACCCTTGCATGAGTGCCGTACAGACTACGGGGCAGCGCTGACAACAACGGCCGCAGGTGGCCTCTGTGACAGGCCCGCTACCTACTTCGCGGACGCCGTCAGGTCGCCCCGCCGGGGTGCGGCGAAGCCTTCCAGGTCGGCCCGGGTGAGGCCGGTCAGCCGGGCGACCTCGGCGATGTCGAGGGCGCCGCAGTCCAGGCCGCGCAGCAGGTAGCCGCTGAGGGCCTTGGCGGTGGCGGGCTCGTCCATGACGTCGCCGCCGGCCCGGTTGGCGTAGCGGGCGAGGCGGGCGGCGGCCTGTTCGAAACCCTCGCGGTAGAAGGCGAAGACGGCCGCGTATCGGGTGGGGATGTGGCCGGGGTGCATGTCCCAGCCCTGGTAGTAGGCGCGGGCCAGGGCGCGGCGGGTGAGGCCGTAGTGCAGTCGCCAGGCGTCGTGCACCTTCGCCGTGGGGCCGACCGGCAGGACGTTCGTCGAGCCGTCCGACACCCGCACACCCGTGCCCGCCGCCGCCACCTGCATGATCGCCTTGGCGTGGTCGGCGGCCGGGTGGTCGCTGGCCTGGTAGGCGGCGGAGACGCCGAGGCAGGCGCTGTAGTCGAAGGTGCCGTAGTGCAGCCCGGTGGCGCGGCCCTCGGCGGCCTGGATCATCCGGGCGACGGTGGCCGTGCCGTCGGCGGCGAGGATGGACTGGCTGGTCTCGATCTGGATCTCGAAGCCCAGTCGACCGGGTTCGAGGGCGTGCGCCTTCTCGAAAGCCTCAAGCAGCCGGACCATGGCGGTGACCTGCTCCGGATAGGTCACCTTGGGCAGGGTGAGGACCAGCCCGTCGGGCAGGCCACCGGCCCGCATCAGTCCGGTGAGGAAGATGTCGAGGGTGCGGATGCCCCGGTCCCGTACCGGCGCCTCCATGCACTTCATCCGGATGCCCATGTACGGCGCCGCGGTCCCGTTCTCGTACGCCTGCGCGATCAGCCGTGCCGCCCGGGCGGCCGTCTCGTCCTCCTCGGCGTCGGGGCGGGGGCCGTAGCCGTCCTCGAAGTCCACGCGGAGGTCCTCAATGGGCTCGCGTTCCAGTTTGGCGCGCACGCGCGCGTACACGGGCTCGGCGAGGTCGTCGGCGAGCCCCAGGACGGCGGCGAAGGACGCGGCGTCCGGGGCGTGTTCGTCGAGGGCGGCGAGCGCCTGGTCGCCCCAGGAACGGATGGTGTCGGCGGCGAAGGCGTCACCGGGGACGTAGACGGTGTGGACCGGCTGACGGGTGCCGGGGTCTCCGGGGTAGCGGCGCTCCAGTTCGGCGTCGACCGGCGCGAGGGAAGCGCTGATCTCCTCGCTGACCGTGCCCGCGAGGCTCGTCGCGACCTGCTCCTGCTGGCCCTGACCCATCCCACACCCTCCTGTTTTCCGCTGTACGGAATCAACAATCCGTAGAATGAAGTTATCCGGGGACCTTCCGCCTGGTCAACACCACTTCCTCACCGGGCCACCCGGATCTTTCGGCATGTTCACGCTCATCTCATGAGGCGGTAGAACACTTCGGTACACCGACTCCCCTGGCCGCCCCATCGAAGGAGCCCCGTGCCGAACCAGAGCCGAGTCACGCGCCGCCTGGGCCTGAAGACCGCGTTAGCCACGGCGGCCGCCCTGCCCCTCTCCAGTACAGCACTGTCGTCGTCGGCCGCCTCGGCGGAGGAACCCGACCTCGCGCCCGCGGCGCAGCGCACCAGCCGACGGCTGGAGACCATGTCCTTCAACCTCCGCTTCGCGAGCACCACCGAACCCAACAGCTGGGCCGTGCGCAGACCCGTGACGCGGGAGCTGCTGCGCCGCGAGCGCCCGCACCTCATCGGCACCCAGGAGGGCCTCTACCAGCAGCTGCTGGACATCGAGTCCGACCTCGGCCCGCACCACGACTGGATCGGCACCGGCCGCGCGGGCGGCAGCCGCGACGAGTTCATGGCGATCTTCTACGACACCCGCCGCCTCGCCCCGCTCGAGTACGACCACTACTGGCTCTCCGACACCCCCGACGTCATCGGGTCGAACACCTGGGGCGGCGGCTCCATCCGCATGGTCACCTGGGTCCGCTTCCGCGATCTGCGGGACGGCGACCGGGAGTTCTACTTCCTCAACACCCACCTGGACAACCGCAGCCAGGACGCACGCGCGCGTGCCGCCGCGCTGATCGCGCAGCGGATCGCCGGACTGGACCGCTCGCTGCCGCTGCTGGTGACCGGCGACTTCAACGTCGCCGCGCACAAGAACCCCGTCTACGACACGATGCTGGGCGCCGGGCTCGCCGACACCTGGGAGACGGCCGCCGAGCGCGGCCCGCACTACGCCACCTTCCACGGCTACCGACCGCTGACGCCGAACGGCGACCGGATCGACTGGATCCTCGCCACGCCCGGCGTCACCGTGCACCGGGCGGACATCAACACCTTCGCTGTGGACGGGCAGTTCCCGAGCGACCATCTGCCCGTGCAGGCGACACTCACGCTCGGATGACCCTCTGATGAACCGAGGCCCCCGCGACCGTCGCCGGTCACGGGGGCCTCGTACAGCCTGCTGACGATCAGCCCTTGCGGGACTTGATCTCCTCGGTCAGCTGCGGGACGACGTCGAACAGGTCGCCGACGACGCCGTAGTCGACCAGCTCGAAGATCGGGGCCTCGGGGTCCTTGTTGACGGCCACGATGGTCTTCGAGGTCTGCATACCGGCCCGGTGCTGGATCGCGCCGGAGATGCCGGAGGCGATGTACAGCTGCGGCGAGACGGACTTGCCGGTCTGGCCGACCTGGTTGGTGTGCGGGTACCAGCCCGCGTCCACCGCGGCACGCGAGGCGCCGACGGCCGCGCCGAGGGAGTCGGCGAGCGCCTCGATGAGCGCGAAGTTCTCCGCGCCGCCCACACCGCGGCCACCGGAGACCACGATGGCGGCCTCGGTCAGCTCCGGACGGCCCGTCGACTCACGGGCGGTGCGGCCGGTGACCTTGGTGCCGGTGGCCTTGTCGGAGAAGGTCACCGACAGCGCCTCGACGGCGCCGGCGGCCGGCGCGGCCTCCACGGCGGCCGAGTTCGGCTTGACCGTGATGACCGGGGTGCCCTTGGAGACACGGGACTTGGTGGTGAAGGACGCGGCGAACACCGACTGGGTGGCCACCGGGCCCTCGTCGCCTGCCTCCAGGTCGATGGCGTCGGTGATGATGCCGGAGCCGATGCGCAGCGCGAGGCGGGCGGCGATCTCCTTGCCCTCGGCGGAGGACGGCACCAGTACGGCGGCCGGGGAGACGGCCTCGTGGGCGGCCTGCAGGGCGTCCACCTTCGGGACGACCAGGTAGTCGGCGTACTCGGCGGCGTCGTGGGTGAGGACGCGGGTCGCGCCGTGCTCGGCGAGCGTGGCGGCGGTGTCGGCGGCGCCGTTGCCGAGGGCGACGGCGACGGGCTCGCCGATGCGACGGGCCAGCGTCAGCAGCTCCAGGGTGGGCTTGCGGACGGCACCGTCCACGTGGTCGACGTAGACGAGAACTTCAGCCATGGGACTTCTTCTCTCCTGCTTGCGAAGTGTGCGGGGCGGTCGGCGAAGTCGAGCTCAGGGCTCAGATGAACTTCTGGCTCGCGAGGAACTCAGCGAGCTGCTTGCCGCCCTCGCCCTCGTCCTTGACGATCGTGCCGGCCGTGCGGGCCGGGCGCTCGGCCGCGCCGTCGACCGTGGTGTAGGCGCCGTCCAGGCCGACCTCTTCCGCCTCGATGTCGAGGTCGGACAGGTCCCAGGACTCCACCGGCTTCTTCTTGGCGGCCATGATGCCCTTGAAGGACGGGTAACGCGCCTCGCCCGACTGGTCGGTGACGGACACGACGGCCGGAAGCGACGCCTCCAGCTGCTCGGAGGCGGCGTCGCCGTCACGGCGGCCCTTGACGGTGCCGTCCTCGACGGAGACCTCGGAGAGCAGGGTGACCTGCGGGACGCCCAGCCGCTCGGCGAGCAGCGCCGGTACGACGCCCATGGTGCCGTCGGTGGAGGCCATGCCGGAGATGACCAGGTCGTAGCCGGCCTTCTCGATCGCCTTGGCCAGCACCAGGGAGGTGCCGATGGCGTCGGTGCCGTGCAGGTCGTCGTCCTCGACGTGGATCGCCTTGTCGGCGCCCATCGAAAGGGCCTTGCGCAGCGCGTCCTTGGCGTCCTCGGGGCCGACCGTCAGGACGGTGACCTCGGCGTCGTCGGCGTCCTCGGCGATCTGCAGCGCCTGCTCGACCGCATACTCGTCGAGTTCGGAGAGCAGACCGTCCACGTCGTCCCGGTCGACGGTCAGGTCATCGGCGAAGTGCCGGTCGCCAGTGGCGTCGGGCACGTACTTCACAGTGACAACGATCCTCAAGCTCACGCCGGCTCTCCTACTGCAATCGTCAATTTCAGGCTGCCTTCTTGCAGGCAGCATAGGCGCCTCTAGCGGCCGATCCCGGTCGGGGCGACCCGCGCTCCGAACGAGATATTACTCGTCAGTACACCCAGTCCATGCCCGCTAAGCAAGCGCTTTGAACTGTGACCTTCGCAACGCAGCGTAACCGGAACTGGACGATTCCGCAGGTGCGCTCAGTCACGCAACGCGGTGAAGCGTCCCTGGTGGTACAGCAGCGGCCGGCCCGCGCCGGCCGGGTCGCCGCCGATGACTTCCGCGAGTACGAGACGGTGGTCACCCGCGGGCACGCGCGCGTGCACCGTGCACACCAGCCAGGCCAGCACGCCGTCGAGCACGGGAACGCCTTCGGGGCCCTCGCGCCAGACGGTGGGCGCGCCGAACCGGTCGGCGCCGCTGCGCGCGAAGGTGGCCGCCAGCTCCTGCTGATGCTCACCGAGTATGTGGACGCCGACATGGTCGGCGCCGGAGATCGCCGCCCAGCTGGACGACCCCGTGCCGATCCCGAAGGAGAGCAGCGGTGGTTCGGCGGAGACGGAGGTGAGGGAGGTGGCGGTGAAGCCGACCGGGCCGGTGTCACCGCGCGCCGTGATCACCGCCACGCCGGCCGCGTGCCGCCGGAAGACGGCGCGGAACAGGTCGGGAGCGGCGGTTGACGGAGAGGCGGGTGCGGCGAGGCCGGGGGTGGCCGTCATGGAGTTGACCTTCTGCGGGGGACGACGAGCGGATCCTGGGCTGTTCAGCAGCCCGGACAGCGTGCGCTCGCGGTGCGGACGAGGTCGACATGGACCCGGCCGAAGAGAAGGACTTCCGAAGGCATACGGTCAAGCTGACGATAGATGCTGCGCACAGTCAAGTTCGTCCCGGATTCCGGGATCTGGAATGCAGGAATTTCAGACCCCGGAGCCCTCGACGGACCCGGCGCCCTCGGCGCGCACAGCCTGCCCCAGCGCGGCGATCACATCGGCCTTGCGCGGCTGTCCCGCGGCCCGCCGTACGACCCGGCCGTCGGCGTCCAGCACCAGCACGGTCGGGGTCTTGACGATGTCGAGCGTGCGTACGAGGGACAGATGGGCCTCGGCGTCGATCTCGACGTGGATGACACCCGGGACCAGTTCGGCCACCTCGCCGAGGATCCGGCGGGTCGCCCGGCAGGGCGCGCAGAAGGCGCTGGAGAACTGCACCAGCGTGGCGCGTTCACCGAGTTCGGCACCCAGTTCGGCCACACCGAGCCGCTTGCCCTCGTCACGCACGCGCACACACCACCCGACCGGTCACAACTCCCGCCATGCCCAGCACAAGCGTTCACGAGACCGCAAAGATTCCCGCCTCCCGGCGGCCTTTTCGCTGCGGAATTCTGGGTTCATGGACATCGACGTGAGGGGACCGCGTTTCGGGGCGGCCGTGACGGCCGTCGTCCTGGCGGCATGGGCCATTCGCCGTACGGCTGGGCGTTCCACCGGGTGATACGACCCCGGATCGGGCCGGCGGCGGAGTTCGAGGCGCCGGAACCCTCGCGGTTCGCGCAGGCGGTGGGGCTGGTGTTCGCGGGCGTCGGCCTGGTCGGCTACACGCTGGGGCCCGTCTGGCTGGGGCTTGCCGCGACCGGAGCCGCGCTCGTCGCCGCCTTTCTCAACGCGGCGTTGGGGTTCTGCGTGGCGTGCGAGATGTACTTGCTCGCCCAGCAAGTCACCGTACGCACCGAGTAAAGACGTCGTAAAAGCACGAGGTGGACCTACGCGCCGACGTGACGAGGATCTCGCCTCGCCCGGGCACCAGGACTGGCTACCTGTCCGTTCTTGGGGCACGATCTGCGAGATGCCGTAAACCTACGGCTACGTAACTTGTCCGCCGGGAGTCCCTTCCCAGGCTGAGCAGGAAGGGTCCACTCCGCCCATGGCAGAACTCGTCTACCGTCCCGTCGTCGGTCTCGCGCGGACCTTGTTCAAGGTCTGGGACCTGAAGATCGACTGCCAGGGGTCGGAGAACATCCCGCGCTCGGGCGGCGCAGTGCTGGTGAGCAATCACATCAGCTATCTGGACTTCGTCTTCAACGGCCTGGCCGCGCTCCCCCAGAAGCGCCTGGTGCGCTTCATGGCGAAGGAGTCCGTCTTCCGGCACCGCATCTCCGGTCCGCTGATGCGCGGTATGCGGCACATCCCGGTGGACCGCAAGCAGGGCGAGGCCGCGTATCAGCACGCTCTGGACTCGCTGCGCTCCGGCGAGATCGTCGGTGTGTTCCCGGAGGCCACGATCTCGCAGTCGTTCACGCTGAAGAGCTTCAAGTCGGGTGCGGCGCGGCTGGCCCAGGAGGCGGGCGTGCCGCTCATCCCGATGGCCGTGTGGGGCACGCAGCGGCTGTGGACCAAGGGCCACCCGCGCAACTTCAAGCGCAGCCACATCCCGGTCACAATCCGGGTCGGCGAGGCGGTCGACGCTCCGCGCGACCAGTACGCGGGCGCGATCACCCGCCGACTGCGCGAGCGCGTCCAGGACCTGCTGGACGCGGCCCAGCGTGCCTACCCCGGACGCCCCCGCGGCAGGGACGACACCTGGTGGCTCCCCGCCCACCTCGGCGGCACGGCCCCCACCCCGGAACAGGTCCGCGAGGCCGAGGCACGCTGACCGCCGCACGGCGGTCGATACAGTCCGGGCGACGCACCGGAAAGCCGGAGTCCGCGACCGTACGCGGTGCCTGCGGACCCGGCCGCTGTGTCCAGGGCTGGATGCTGGTGCGCAGCACCTGCTCCGGGGCGCTGCGAGGGATCACCCCTGCGGCGGGGCTGAACTTCTCCAGGAGGGCGGCGAGTTCGGCGGCCGCCGCCTCGGCCTCGGGGCCATGGTCTCCAGCAGGAAGATGCCCGAGACGGTCTCCTCGGTGAGCCGGGTGCGTGGGGCCCTCGCCAGTTGTGGGGCCACGTCCGCCTTGCCTCAGAGTGCGGTGGGAAGGTGCTGCCAGAGATACGGCCGGTCGGGGGCCGCCTTGAGTGCCTCCAGCACCAGTGGATGCGGTACGGCATACAGGACTGGATAGTCCAGCTCATTGAACTTCGGGTCGGCCGTGAAGGCCAGGCGCTCAGCACCCAAGGAGAACTGTGCGTCCACGCCCGGCTTGTTTCCGCGCGGGTCCTGCCGATGCCAGGCACCGTTGAAGCGGACGGCGACCAGCCCGTGCACCACGTCGAACCTCTGGTAGCACAGGGCGGTAGGGATGTCCTCGGCCCGCAGCAGCGCGGCCAGGGCGTGGGCCTTGGCGTAGCAGATGCCCGTGCCCTGCTCCAGGACGTCGGACGCTCGCCAGGTGACGCGGAGATCGCCGACGTCCTGGGAGTGCGGAATGGTGTCCCGCACGAACTCGAACGCCATCCGCGCATAGTCATACGAATCCGTAGCCGATGCGGCGAGCCGCGCAGCCGTCTCCCGTACGCGCGGATGATCGTGGTCGATGGCCTCGTCGGCGGCCAGATAGGCGGACAGGTCGGGGTTTTCCTGGATCAGCTCCATGCCCGCAGAGCATAGAAACGCGATCACCGAACGTCAATGACTTTTCAGGTGGCCGCATATCTATGCACTACGCAGACCTACCGCGCCATCTCCTCCTTGAGCGCCGCGACGAACGCGTCCACGTCCTCCTCCGTCGTGTCGAAGGAGCACATCCAGCGCACGTCACCGGCGGCCTCGTCCCAGAAGTAGAAACGGAACCGCTTCTGCAGGCGCTCGCTCACGTCGTGCGGCAGCCGCGCGAAGACCGCGTTGGCCTGCACCGGGTGCAGCAGCTCGACACCGTGCACGGCGCGTACGCCCTCGGCGAGGCGCTGGGCCATCTCGTTGGAGTGCCGTGCGTTGCGCAGCCACAGGTCCCTGGCAAGCAGGGCCTCCAGCTGCACGGACACGAAGCGCATCTTGGAGGCGAGCTGCATGGACAGCTTGCGCAGATGCTTCATATGGCTGACGGCGTCCTGGTTGATGACCACAACGGCCTCACCGAACAGGGCGCCGTTCTTGGTGCCGCCCAGGGAGAGGATGTCGACGCCGGCCGCGTTGGTGAAGGTCCGCATCGGGACGTCCAGGGAGGCGGCCGCGTTGGCGATGCGGGAGCCGTCCAGATGGACCTTCATCCCGTGCGCGTGGGCGTGTTCGCAGATCGCCCGGATCTCGTCCGGCGTGTAGACCGTGCCCAGCTCGGTGGCCTGGGCTATGGAGACGACCTGCGGCATCGCGCGGTGCTCGTCGTCCCAGCCGTACGCCTGCCGGTCGATCAGCTCGGGCGTGAGCTTGCCGTCGGGCGTGGGTACGGTGAGCAGCTTCAGCCCGCCGACCCGCTCCGGCGCCCCGCACTCGTCGACGTTGATGTGCGCGCTCTCGGCGCAGATCACCGCGCCCCAGCGGTCGGTGACCGCCTGCAGGGCGACGACGTTGGCGCCGGTGCCGTTGAACACCGGGAACGCCTCCGCCGTGGCACCGAAGTGGCTGCGGATGACGCGCTGGAGGTTCTCGGTGTACGCGTCCTCGCCGTACGCGACCTGGTGCCCGCCGTTGGCCAGGGCCAGGGCGGCGAGCACCTCCGGGTGGGCCCCGGCGTAGTTGTCACTGGCGAAACCGCGGACCTCGGGGTCGTGATGGCGACGCGCGTCGGTCTTCGGGGGGTTCACGGCTTCTCGGTCAGCCACAGACGTTGTCCGTTCACTTCGGCGGCGGGCTTGTCCCAGACACCGGCGATGGCCTCCGCCAGGTCGTTGACGTCGGTGAAGCCCGCGAACTTCGCGTTGGGTCGCTCGGCGCGCATGGCGTCGTGCACCAGTGCCTTCACCACCAGGATGGCAGCCGCCGCGTTCGGCCCCTGCTCGCCCCCGGCCTTGCCGAAGTAGTCGGCCAGGGCCAGCGTCCACGCCTCGGCGGCGGCCTTGGCGGCGGCGTACGCGGCGTTGCCCGCGGTGGGCTTGCTGGCGCCGGCGGCGCTGATCAGGACGTACCGGCCGCGGTCGCTGCGCTGCAGCGCCTCGTGGAAGGCGAGGGAGGTGTGCTGGACGGTGCGGATGAGCAGCAGCTCCAGCAGGTCCCAGTCGTCGAGCCGGGTCTTGGTGAAGGTCTCGCTGCCGCGCCAGCCGCCGACGAGGTGGACCAGGCCGTCGACGCGCCCGAAGTCCTTCTCGACGCGATTGGCCCAGTCCTGGGCGGCCTGCCGGTCGAGCAGGTCGACCGTGTCGCCGACGACGGTGGCGCCGCCGTGCGCGTAGCTGGCCGCGTCCACGGCCTCCGCCAGTCGCTCCGGGTCGTTGTCGGAGCCGACGACGATCGCGCCCGCCTCGGCCAGCCGCAGCAGCGTCGCCCGGCCGGCGGGTCCGCCCGCGCCGGCCACCGCGATCACCGCACCGCTGAGAGCACCGTTCCCCATGGTCTTCGCCTCCTGAGCAGTGTTCTGGACGTGATCGCTCACGCGGCGACCCGCTTGGCGGTGTCCGCCGTGATGCCCCGGGTCGAGGCAATCACGTTCTTCAGTTTCTTGGACAGCGCTTCATAGAACATGCTCAGCGGAAACTCGTCCGGAAGCACGTCATCGACGAGCTTGCGCGGCGGCTGGGTCAGGTCCAGGGCGTCCGGGCCCTTGGCCCACTTGGAGCCGGGGTGCGGGGCGAGGTAGGTGGAGACCAGTTCGTACCCGGCGAACCAGTGCACGAGCTTGGGGCGGTCGATGCCGTCCCGGTAGAGCTTCTCGATCTCGGCGCACAGCTGGTTGGTGACCTGCGGCGCGCGCTCCCAGTCGATCGACAGCTTGTTGTCGGTCCACCGGACGACGTCGTGCTTGTGCAGGTAGGCGAAGAGCAGCTGGCCGCCCAGGCCGTCGTAGTTGCGCACCCGCTCGCCGGTGACCGGGAAGCGGAACATCCGGTCGAACAGCACCGCGTACTGCACGTCACGGGCCTGCGGTACGCCCTCGCCGGCCAGCTTCACGGCCTCCTTGAAGGCGGTCAGATCGCAGCGCAGCTCCTCCAGGCCGTACATCCAGAACGGCTGGCGCTGCTTGATCATGAACGGGTCGAACGGCAGGTCGCCGTGGCTGTGGGTGCGGTCGTGGACCATGTCCCAGAGTACGAAGGCCTCTTCGCAGCGCTTCTGGTCGTGGACCATGGCGGCGATGTCCTCGGGCAGGTCGAGGCCCAGGAGGTCGACGGCGGCCGCGGTGACGCGGCGGAAGCGGGCGGCCTCGCGGTCGCAGAAGATGCCGCCCCAGCTGAACCGCTCGGGGGCCTCGCGCACGGCGATGGTCTCCGGGAAGAGGACGGCGGAGTTGGTGTCGTACCCGGCCGTGAAGTCCTCGAACTTGATGCCGCAGAACAGCGGGTTGTCGTAGCGGGTGCGCTCCAGCTCGGCCAGCCAGTCCGGCCAGACCATGCGCAGTACCACCGCTTCGAGGTTGCGGTCGGGGTTGCCGTTCTGCGTGTACATCGGGAAGACGACCAGGTGCTGCAGGCCGTCCTGCCGATTCGCGGCCGGCTGGAAGGCGAGCAGCGAGTCCAGGAAGTCGGGCACCTTGAAGCCCTCGTCGGCCCAGCGGCGCAGGTCCCGCATGAGGGCCGCGTGGTAGGCGGCGTCGTGCGGCAGGAGCGAGGACAGCTCCTCGACGGCGTCGACGACACGCCGGACGGCGAGCTCGGCCTCGGCCGGGTCGGGGGCGCCCTCGGCCTCGAAGTCGATCGATCCGTCCTTGGACTGCCATGGCCGGATCTGCTCCACGGCATCCTTGAGCACGGGCCATGCCGGGTCCTCAACCACCCTGGTCACAGGAGGAACCTTCTCCTCCGCGCCCACCTGCACAAGAATTTCCGTCATGTCCCATCCTCCACGGGAGAACCTCACGTAAGGAGACCGTATACACACCAGCTTTCACCCAGCAAGGGGACCCCCGGGAAATTATTCTGCGCCACCCCTGCCTTCACCGCACTTTTTCCTGTGGGACATGGCGACCTCGAATACACATTGCCCCGTCGTCACTCTCTGCCCGGCACGGTCCCAGGCGATACGGTCCACAGGTGGCCGCGACGCCACCACCGCCGCCGTCGACGGAAGCGAGTCGAACCTTGAACTTCCTCACCATCGGTCACCGCGGAGTCATGGGTGTGGAGCCCGAGAACACCCTCCGGTCCTTCGTCGCCGCTCAGGAGGCCGGTCTCGACGCGATCGAACTCGACCTGCATCTGAGCAAGGACGGCGCCCTCGTCGTCATGCACGACACAGACGTCGACCGTACGACGGACGGCTCGGGGCCGATCGCCGAGAAGACCCTCGCCGAGCTGCGCGCCCTGGACGCGGGCCGGGGCGAGCGGGTCCCTGTGTTCGAGGAGGTCCTGGACGCGGTCCGGACGCCGCTGCAGGCCGAAATCAAGGACGTGCGGGCGGCACGGGCGCTGGCGGAGTTGATGCGGGAGCGCGATCTCACCGGCCGGGTGGAGGTGTCCTCGTTCCACGACGAGGCGGTCGCCGAGGCGGCCCGGCTGGTGCCCGGCGCACGCACCGCGCTGATCGCCAGCCGGTACGGCACGGACGTCGTGGAGCGCGCCGTCGAGGCCGGGGCGGCGACCGTCTGCCTCAACATCCGCAGGCTCACCCTGGAGATCGTGGAGCACGCGCGCGAGGCGGGCCTGCGGATCATCGGCTGGGTGGTGAACACGCAGGAGCACCTGCGTCTCGTACGAGCGCTGGAACTCGACGGCGCGACGACCGACTACCCGGAGATCAAGCGCACCGGCCGGTTCACGGCGTAGGCCCTACGCGAGCTCCTTCACCAGCAGTTCGAACTGCAGGTCGTCGCGCTGCGGGATGCCGAACCGCTCGTCGCCGTACGGGAAGGGGGTCATCCGTCCCGTACGGCGGTAGCCGCGCCGCTCGTACCAGGCGATGAGGTCCTCGCGTACGGAGATCACGGTCATGTGCATCTCCGTGGCGCCCCAGGTCTCGCGGACCTGCCGCTCCGCCTCCGCGATGATCACCTTGCCGAGACCGGAGCCCTGAAGCAGGGGGCTCACCGCGAACATGCCGAAGTAGGCGTGGTCGCCACGGTGTTCGAGCTGGCAGCAGGCAACGACGGTGCCGTCCCGCTCCACGGTCAGCAGCCTGCTGTCCGGCGCCTTGATGACCGCCAGCACGCCCTCGGGATCGGTCCGCTGCCCCTGAAGGATGTCCGCCTCGGTGGTCCACCCGGTCCGGCTGGAGTCGCCCCGGTAGGCCGACTCGATCAGCGCGACCAGCGTGTCGACGTCGGCGTCGGTGGCATCACGGAAGGTCAGTGAGTGGGCGGTGGTGCTGTCCATGAGGGCGTCTCCCCGATTTCTCCGGCGCGGCACGGGCATCGACGAGCCTAACGCCGCCGCTAGGCTCCGGGTGCATGGTGCATGTACTGAGCGGCCGGATCCTGCTGCGCCCCACCGATCCCGAGCGGTCCCGTGTCTTCTACGGCGAGCAACTGGGGCTCGCCGTCTACCGCGAGTTCGGCACCGGGCCGGACCGTGGCGTCGTCTACTTCATCGGCGGCGGCCACCTGGAGCTCTCCGGCCGCTCCGAGACCCCGCCGTCCCCGGCCGTACGGCTGTGGCTGCAGGTCGACGACGTGGCCGCCGCGCACGACGAGCTGCGGGGCAAGGGCGTGGAGATCGTACGGCCGCCGGTCCGTGAGCCATGGGGGCTGATCGAGATGTGGATCGCGGATCCGGACGGCGTGCCGATCGTGCTGGTGGAGGTGCCGGCGGATCATCCGATCCGGTACCGGCCGGGCATCTGACGCCCTCTCACGCCGGGCGGTGCTCCCAGCCGCGGTCGGTGCGGGTCAGCTCCCGGAAACCCGCCTCGGTGAGCCGGTCGATGGCCGTACGATCCTCGGCCGCCTCGTAGGCCAGGACTCGGTCCGCGCCGCACAGACGGAGCCAGTCGGCGGCCTGGGCGAGCAAGTGGCGCTCCCAGCCCTCCGCCCGGCGGGACGGCTCGACGTGCAGGTTGCCGACGTCCGAGAGCCCACCGGCCCGGACGTGCCGCTCAGGCCGGGCGAGCGCGGTGTCCACCTCGACGAAACCGACGGCGCGGCCGTCGTCGTACGCCGTCCAGCGGGTGCCGCACTCCCCGAGCGTGCGCTCGTACGTCACACCCGGCCGGGCTTCCGGCCGGGGCAGGTCGGCGACGCGGGCGATGAGTAGCATTTCCGTGTCGCCGGTGTGGCGGAACCCGGCGCGCTCGTAGACGGACCGGACGTGGGGCCAGGGCCGGGGCAGCCCGTACACGGCCGGGGCCGGGAGCGTGCCGTCTGCGTACCGCACCCGGACCTGCCAGCGGGCCAGCTGGGCGAGGCAGGCCTGCATGAGCAGGTCGGCGGCCCGCTCGGTGCCCGGCCGGAAGGAGGCCGCGGGGGCGCACACGAACCAGCGGATCTCACCGGCGTCGCGGTAGTGCTCGCCGACCTCTGTGTCGTCGCGGTAGCGCAGCACCTGGGCGGCCGCGACGACGGAGCGACGCTGTTCGGCGACGAGGGTGACCCGCTCGCTCACCCACGGATCGGTGACGAATTCGTCCGGCTCCCGCTCCAGCGCGCTGAGCACGGTGTTGACGGAGACGGAGACACCCGGGACGACGGCGGCGACATGCGCGTTGACCAGTTCGGTGAGCTGGTCGCGGTCGTCACGGCGGAAGGGGCGCACCTGGGGCGCGGACATGCGGAACCTCCGGGCAGGGGTGATCGTCTGGAGGCCGCCATCGGGTGCGGTACGCGAGGGATCGTATGTCGGCAGCGGCGCCGGGCGCGAGAAGGTTTCCGGATGGCCGCTGTCAGTGGGCGCAGCTAGCGTGCTGGTGGAGGTTCTCTGCTGCGGAAGGAACGTCGGATGAAGCTCGACAAGCCGGTGGTCGGCGGCCCCTGCTGGGTCGAACTGGGCACGAGTGACATGGACGGGGCCAAGCGGTTCTACGCCGAGCTGTTCGGCTGGCGGTCCGAGACCGACCCGCGCCAGGAGGCGGGCGGTTACACGGTCGCGCACCTGGACGACGCGGCGGTGGCCGCGCTGACGCCGCTGTACCAGGAGGGGCAGCCGGTCGCGTGGACCGTGTCGTTCGCCGTCCGGGACGCCGACGAGACCGCGCAGCAGATCACGGCGGCCGGCGGCACGGTGATGATGGGCCCGATGGACGTCTTCGACGCGGGCCGCTTCGCGGTGGCCGCCGACCCGGCCGGCGCCGCCTTCACGCTGTGGCAGCCACGGGCCTTCGAGGGCGCCGGACTGTTCAACGCGCCCGGCGCGCTGGGCTGGGTGGAACTGCTCACCCGGGAGCCCGCACGCGCGCGTGACTTCTACACGACCGTTTTCGGCTGGACCATCAACGCCTCGGAGAACTACACCCAGTGGGGCATCGCCGGTCAGGACTTCGGCGGCCTGATGACCATGGACGACAAGTTCCCGCAGGAGGTGCCGCCGCACTGGCTGCCGTACTTCGCGGTGGCCGACGTCGACGCCACCGCCGCGACGGCCATCGGGGCGGGCGGCACGGCCCTGATGGAGCCCACCTCCGTGCCGGGCGGTCCGCGCATCGCGGTGCTGCGCGATCCGCAGGGCGGGGTCTTCGGCGTCTACCTCGCGGGTGACGAGGGCTGAGCCGACGGCCAGGGTTTTGCGCTGGAGTGCGCTCCAGCTCCTAGCGTCGTGGGCACGACCTGACGTCCCGGAGGGGAGCGCACCGTGCGTTACACACTGTTCGGCAAGACCGGTCTGCGCGTGAGCGAGCTGAGCCTCGGCGCGATGACCATCGGCGACGACTGGGGCTGGGGCGCCGACCAGGACACCAGCAAACGGATCCTCGACGCCTACGCGGACGCGGGCGGCAACTTCATCGACACCGCCAACATCTACACGGACGGCAGTTCGGAGCGGATCCTGGGCGGTCTGCTGGAGGGGCGGCGCGACGAGTTCGTGCTGGCCAGCAAGTACACGTGCGGCATCCGCGACGGTGACGTCAACTCCGCGGGCAACCACCGCAAGAACCTGGTGCAGTCGGTGGAGGCCAGCCTGGAGCGGCTGCGCACCGACCGGCTCGACGTGCTCTGGGTGCACGCGCGGGACAACTTCACCCCGGTCGACGAGGTGATGCGGGCACTGGACGACCTCGTACGGACCGGGAAGGTGCTGTACGTCGGCGTCTCGGACTGGCCGGCCTGGGAGATCGCGCAGGCCAATACGCTGGCCGAGCTGCGGGGCTGGACGGCGTTCGCGGGGTCGCAGCTGCTGTACAACCTGCTGGAGCGCACGCCCGAGCGTGAACTGCTGCCGCAGGCACGGGCGTTCGACCTCGCCGTGCTGGCGTGGGGGCCGCTCGGGTCCGGGAAGCTCACCGGGAAGTACCGGCACGGCGAGGCGGGGCGGCTTGACGTCACCGGCGGCACGGTCGACGCACGCGAGGAGGCCATCGTGACGGCGGTCCTTCAGATCGCCGAGCAGGGCGGCTGGAGCCCGGCACAGGTGGCGCTGGCCTGGCTGCTGGGGCGGCCCGGCAACATCGTCCCCATCATCGCCGCCACCAAGGAGAGCCAGCTCGCCGACAATCTCGGGGCGGTCGACGTCCGGCTCGACACGGACGCCGTCGCCCGCCTCGACGAGGTGAGCGCGCTGCCGCTGGGCTTCCCGCACGACTTCGTCCGGGAGCCGGCCATCACGCGGAACATCTACGGCGACCGCTGGACCGAGATCGACGACCGGCGCTCCACACATCGGCGGACGGTGCACGACGTGCTGTGACGTTTCGAGGCATCCAGGATGCTCACCCCCGCAGCACGCCCAGGCGCCCCTCCAGCTGACCGAGCAACTCCCCCAGCAGGGCGGCGAGTTCGCCCTGCTGCGGCGCGTCGAGACCGGACAGTACGGCGCTCTCGTAGGCGAGCTGCTCGGGGAGGATGGCGTCGACGAGGTCCCGTCCGGCGTCCGTGAGCCGGACGTGGGCGACGCGGCGGTCACGGTGGTCGCCGCGCCGCTCGACCAGGGCGCGTTGGGTGAGCTGCTTGAGGCGTTTGGTGACGGCGGCACCGGAGGAGAAGGTCTCGCGGGCCAGTTCACCGGGGGTCAGCTCATGTCCGGTACGGCGCAGCGCGGCAAGCAGGTCGAACTCCGGCCGACTGAGCCCGGCCCGGCGCAGCGGGGCGTCCTCGGCCTGCTGAAGGAGGGCGGCACAGCGGTTGACCCGACCGATGATCTCCATGGGGCCGGTGTCGAGCTCGGGGTGCACGACCTGCCACTGACGGACGACAGCGGCGACGGTGTCACGACGGGCGGGGGTGGCGGGGCGGGGCGCGCCGGTGGGGCGGGCCGCGCTGGCGGGGCCTGCCATGCCAGCGGGGCGGGCCGTGCCGCCGGTCGACGCGGGACCGCCGGTGGGCGCGGTGCCGCCGGTGGGCGCGGTGCCGCCAGTGGGATCCATGCCGCCGGGGCCAGCCGCACCGCCGGGACCGACCGTGCCGCCAGTCGACGCGGAGCCACCAGTGGCATCCATACCACCGGGACCAGCCGCACAGACGGGGCCGCCCCTGCCACCAGTCGACGCGGTGCCGCCAGTGGGATCCGCGCCGCCGGGGCCAGCCGCACCGCCGGGACCGACCTTGCCGCCAGTCCACGCGGGACCACCGGTGGGCGCGGTGCCGCCAGTGGGATCCGCGCCGCCGGGGCCAGCCGCACCGCCGGGACCGACCGTCCCACCAGTCGACGCGGTGCCACCAGTGGGCGCGGTGCCGCCAGTGGCATCCATACCGCCGGGACCAGCCGCACCGACCGGGCCGACCCTGCCACCAGTGGGCCCGGTGCCACCAGTGGACGCGGTGCCGCCAGCGGGATCCACACCGCCGATGACGCCACCGCGGCCCGCGCCACCCGCGCCGCGCAGCCCCGCCGTACCCGCCGCATCTCCCCCGTCGGCCCCCCGCCCGTTCGTCCCCGTCATGGCCGTGCGTCCTCCGTCGTCCTGTCCGCGTCCCGGTCCAGGAGCAGCCCCTGGTGTCTTACCGTCGCCGCGAGCGTACGGTGTCCTGCCTGTTCGGCGTGGACGACCCGCTCCTGGGGCAGCGCCCGCTGCCACCACTCGCCGGACGCGGCGTCGGCGGTGGCGCGCAGGTCGACGAGGGCGGCGGTGAGGGCGCGGCGGGCGGCTTCCAGCGCGTCGGCGGCGGGCTGCGGCTCGGCCAGCAGGCGGGCCGTGCGCTCGCGGGCCCGTTCCACGGCGGTCAGGGCGTGTTCGAGGCGGGCGCCCGCACTCCGGTTGGTGACGGCGACCGCGGCGACGAAGCCGACCAGCGCGCCGACGAAGGTGTCCACAACCCGCTCGGCGATCAGCACACCGGGATCCTGGAAGCCGGTGCACTCGGTGATGAGCAGCGCCATCGGCGTGACGCAGACGCTGCCGAGCCAGTAGTTCCGGCTGATCAGCGCCTCCGCACCGAAACTGCAGGCGAGACAGCACAGCACCAGCGCCGCCTGGCCGAGGTGGGCGAGCGGGGTGAGCGCGGCGAAGACGAGGACACCCGCGAGATTGCCGACCACGCGCTGAACACCCCGGCTCCAGGTGAGCGTGATGTTGGCCTGGTAGAGGGCGGCGGCGGTGACCAGCGCCCAGTACGGGCGGCCGATGCCGAGCGCCAGGGATGCGTATCCGGCCAGAGCGCAACCGAGGGCAGTGCGGGCGGCGATCGGTCCGAGCGACGCGAGGGCGCGCCGCAACGGCCGGTGCGGTGCGGCCAGTTCGACGTCCACGCCGAGCAGTTCGTCGACGTCCGGGTCGCCCGCGTACGGCACGGGCCCGGTGCCGCGCAGCTCGCGGCCCCAGGCCCGCAGCCGTGCCGGGTCGGTGTCGGCGGGCGCGGCGAGGGCCACCTCGGCGCGGACAACGAGGGCGCGCAGGGCACGCCGGGTCGTGGAGCGATCCCCGGCGGACAGCAACGACTGCCAGGCGGCCTGCACGGCAGTGGCCGCGGCGGCACGGGCCCGGGCGTGCCCGTCCCCGGTGCCTCGCGTGTCGGCGTACGCGGCGGCGGCGTTCAGGGCCTGTGCGGTGGCGCGGCGCTCGGGGCCGTGCGGGCGGACCAGGCCGGGCGCCATGCCGACGAGCCAGGCCCACCCGCCGGCGGCGATGCCGAGCGTAAGGTGTCCCGGTACCTGGCCCAGGGACTGCGGGGCGAACAGCGCGGCGGAGCTGACGAAGGTGAGGACGACATTGCCGGGCGGCCCGAGCCGGGAGGCGTCACACAGCACCTTCTGCACGGCGGCCAGGAGAGCGCCGACGGTGACCAGCACGACGGCGTTCGTCGTGAGTGAGGCGGTGACCAGCGCGACGGCGAGGCCGCCGAGCATGCCGAGCACCACCCACGCCAGCACCCGGGCCCGAGCGGCGTACGGACGATTGTGGGCGTACAGGGCGCACAGGGATCCGGCCATCGTGTACATGGCCAGGTCGAGGCGGTCCATGGCGAGCAGGGTCAGATTGGGCGGGGCGAGCGCGACCACCACGCTCAGCGCGGGCTTGAACCAGATGTCGGAGGGCCGACCGACGCGCAGCACACCGGCGAGCGGGAGCCGGTGCACGCGAGGGATCCGGGAGGTGGGGGTCGCACTGCTCATGGAAAGCAGATTACAGGTGTTTCACCCGTAAACGAATTGCTCCTTCACCTCCCCGAGCGCTCCCCGCGTACACCCTTGCGCTCGCGTGCGCGCCGCATGAATCGGGCATCTCTATCCATTGGGCATCCCTTGACCGACCGTCGAGCGGGGAGGTGCGGGTGCACGGACCGGCCGCGCCGGGCTGGCTGCTGGTCGCGCTGTGCGCGGCGACCGGCGCCTACTGCCTGCTGCGCCTGCGCAGCGGTGTCGAGGAGCAGCGCCGTAGCGCGGGCGACGAGGCGCTGATGGGCTTCGGCATGGCCGCGATGGCCGTACCGGCGACGGCGTTCACCCCACCGCAGTGGACCTGGCCCGGCTACGCCGTCGTCTTCGGTGCGGCGGCCCTGCGCGCCCTGTGGGCGGCGCGCACCGGCAGGCACCACCTGCACCACCTGGTGGGCGCCTCGGCCATGGTCTACATGGCGATGGCGATGGCCGACTCCCCCGCCGCCGCACAGGGACACGGACACGGCGGCTCCGGACTCCCGTTGCTGACAGGCGCACTGCTGCTCTACTTCACTGGATACGTCCTGCTGAGCGGAGCCAGGCTGATCCCGATACCCGCCGTGGCGGGCGGTCCGAGTCCCACTGCGTGGGGCGATCGGCCCGAACTGGCGCGGGCCTGCCGCCTGTCGATGGGCATCGCCATGGTCGCGATGCTCCTCGCGCTCTGACGGCGCTCATATCAAGCCTTCCTGCACCCCAGCAGCCTCGGTCATTGGCATGCTGCCCCAAGAATCGGCAAAGATCTCACCATGCACACCCCAACCGTCGAGTCCCCGCCCCGTACGTCCGACCATCGCACGCCTCTTCGTGCCGGGATCGCGCTGGCGTCGATCTCGCTGCTGCTCCTCGTTCTGGTCGCCGCCGAATGGGGTCCGGTGCTCGTCCTCGACCGCGAGGTCTCCCGGACCACCCACCGCTGGGCGGTCGAGGAGTCCGGGCTCACGCAGGTGTGCCGGATCCTCACGGACTGGGTCTGGGACCCGCAGACGATGCGCATCCTGTGCGCGGGTGTCGTGCTGTGGCTGGTGTGGCGGCGCTCGGCGCGGTGGACGGCGGTGTGGCTGGTGGTCACCGTTGCGGTGAGCACCGGTGTGCAGCAGACCACGAAGGCCGCGGTCGGCCGCGAACGGCCCGACTGGCCCGACCCCGTCGACTCGGCCCACTACGCGGCCTTCCCGTCCGGCCACGCCATGACCGCAACGGTGGTCCTTGGCCTGCTGCTGTGGCTCCTGCACCACTACGGCGCCGGCCGCGGCCTCATCCGTACGGCCCTCGCCGTGGCCGTGGTCTCGGTGGCCGGCGTCGGCCTGACCCGGGTGTGGCTCGGCGTGCACTGGCCGACGGACGTGTTCGCCGGCTGGCTGCTCGGGGCGATGGTGGTGGCCCTGGCGGTGATGGCCCACAAGCGTTGGCACCCCTGACCGGAGGGCCACGCCCATAGGATCACCGCATGACCGCCGTGCTGTTCGACTTCTCCGGAACCCTCTTCCGCGTCGAGTCCACCGAGGCCTGGCTGCGTGCCGTGCTCGCCGCGGCCGAAGCCGCACTGACCGAACCCGAGTTCACCAAGACGGCACAGGCACTGGAGGCCGCGGGCGCGCTGCCCGGCGGGGCGTTCCCGCAGCACATCCCCGCCGAACTCGCCGAGGTGTGGGAGGTCCGCGACCAGACCCCCGAGGAGCACCGGGCCGCGTACACCGGCCTCTCCCGCCAGGTTCCGCTGCCCGACCCCGGGTTGCACGACGCCCTCTACGAGCGCCACATGTCGCCGGACGCGTGGGCGCCCTACCCGGACGCCGCCGAGGTGCTGGGCGCGCTGCGCGAGCGCGGGGTCGGCATCGGCGTGGTCAGCAACATCGGCTGGGACCTGCGCCCGGTATTCCGCGCGCACGGGCTCGACCAGTACGTGGACACGTACGCCCTGTCGTACGAGCACGGCATCCGCAAGCCCGACCCACGACTGTTCGCGGCCGCCTGCGCCGATCTCGGCGCCGACCCGCGGGAGGTGCTGATGGTGGGCGACGACCGGCGTGCCGACGGCGGCGCGACGGCGCTGGGCTGCGCGGTGCACTTCGTGGACCATCTGCCGGCCGACCGGCGGCCGGACGGACTGCGCCCCGTGCTGGACCTGATCCGCTGATCCCGGCTCGGCCGGTGCACTGATCCCGGCCCAGCCGTGTGCCGATCCCGCAAGACCACCGCCCACCCCGGACGATCCCCCGCGTCGCCCGGGGCAGGACGGCACCACCGGCACCGGCCGCTCATGGGCCGGTCCGGACGCGCTGAGTATAGTTGGCTGGCAGCCAGTCAACGCAGGAGTTACAGCATGACCCCCCGTAGCGCCTCGGTCAATGAAGAGTTGCGGCGGCGTTCCCGGGAGCGGCTTCTGCAGGCGGCGGTCGAGCTGGTGAGCGAGCGGGGGTACGACGCGACGACGCTCGGGGACATCGCGGACCGGGCCGGATCGGCGCGCGGACTGGTGTCGTACTACTTCCCGGGCAAGCGCCAGCTGGTGCAGTCCGCCGTGCACCGGCTGATGCACCGCACGCTGGAGGAGGCGCTGGAGCGGGAGCCGCGCACCGAGGACGGCCGGGAGCGGATGGCGCGGGCCATCGACGCGATCCTGGGGCTCGCCCGGGACCGGACCGTGCTGATGCGCCAGCACATGGCGGGGCTGCTCGACACCGAGGGATTTGTGCAGTGCCCGGAGCAGCAGCGGCTGGCGGAACTACTGCGGGACACCGTCGCCCGGCACGGCTCGTCCGACACCACGACCGACTATCCGATGCTGCGCGCGCTGCTCATGGGCGCGGTCTACGCGATGGTGCTGCCGAACGTGGGAATGCCGATCACTCCCCTGCGCGCCGAGCTGTTCCGGCGCTACCGGCTCGACTGGGAGCTGGGGGTCCCGCCGGACACCGAGGCGCCCGGCGGGACGTGCGACACGGATGTGTCCCGCTTCTTCGCGACCGGGGATGATCAGTCGTCGTCGAAGCCGACGTAGTCCGGCTGCGTCTGCACATTCAGCTCACGCAGCTTGACCCACCGTGCGGGATCCGTGCGCCGGTCGTTGAGCTTCAGGACGTCGAAGCCCTTCGCCATGTCGTTCGAGTAGATGTAGCCGTTGTAGTAGTACGCCGACCAGGAGCCGCCGACCGTGAGCGTGTCGGTGCTCAGCGGGCCGCGCTCGAAGTAGGCGATCTCCTTCGGGCGGGCGGAGTCGGTGAAGTCCCAGACCGAGACGCCGCCCTGATACCAGGCCTGGACCATGATGTCCCTGCCCCTGACCGGGATCAGCGAGCCGTTGTGGGCGACGCAGTTCTCGGTGTCCGCCTGGTGCCGGGGGATCTTGTAGTAGCTGCGGAAGACGAGCTTGCGCTTGTCTCCCTTGCCGACGATGTCGTAGATGCCGTCCGCGCCGCGGTTCGGGCCGATCGCGGCGTTGCAGGTGGCGCCGACGCCGCCGCCCAACTCGTCGGTGAAGACGACCTTGTTGGCCTTCTGGTTGAAGGTCGCCGAGTGCCAGAACGCGAAGTTGACGTTGTCCTGCACCCGGTCGATGACCTTCGGGCGCTCGGGGTCCTTGATGGAGAACAGGATGCCGTCACCCATGCAGGCGCCCGCCGCGAGGTCCTTCGAGGGCAGCACGGTGATGTCGTGGCAGCCGGTGGTCTTGGAGACACCCGGGTTGGTGGGCCCACCCGGGTTGCCGCCGCCGTCGGGGCCCTCGCCCGGGAAGAGCACCGGGAAGCCGACGACCGCCGCCTTCTCGGGGGCGTGGCGCGGCACCTTGATGACCGAGATGCCGTCGTGCGGCGGCTGGCAGTCGGGGTAGGCGGCGTTGGGCGAGTACGAGGAGACGTAGACGTAGACGCTGCGGCGCTCGGGCACCAGCGTGTGGGTGTGCGAGCCGCAGGCGGTCTCGACGGCGGCCACGTACCTCGGGTTTCGCTTGTCGCTGATGTCGAAGACCTTCATGCCCTCCCAGGAGGACTTCTCGGTCACCGGCTGCGAGGTGCTGTTGCAACTGCTGTCGCTGCGCGAGGAGTCGGTGGACAGGAACAGCAGGTCGCCGGAGACGGAGATGTCGTTCTGCGAGCCGGGACACAGCACTTGGGCGACCGTCCTGGGCGCCCTCGGGTTGCTGATGTCGAAGATGCGGAAGCCGTCGTAGTTGCCGGCGAAGGCGTATCGGCCCTGGAACGCCAGGTCCGAGTTGGTGCCGGGCAGTACGTCCTTGGGGATGTTGCTGACGTGCTGGACGTTGGCGGAGTGGACGATCTCGTCCTGGGCGGGTATGTCCCCGGATTCCAGCGCCTCGCGCACCTCGGCCTGGGTGCTGCGGGAGACCTCCTTCTCGGCCGGCGGGCTGTCCCCCGGGTCGGGGATCGCGCTCGCGGGGTGGGCCGTCAGCAGCGCGGCCAGCAGTCCGGCTGCGGCGGTGGCAACACCGAGACGTCTGAGCCGAGTTCGGGGATCGTTCGACAGGATCACTGCGTATTCCCTTCTTCCGTTCGCCTGGAACGGTTCACGGACCCCCGCAGTATCGTCGTCGCCATGCACAGATCAACAGAGGGAAACCGATATGTCACGCAGTTTTTCGCCCGAGGGGCCCGCATCACGGTGTCGCTGACCGTGTTGGCCGTCCTCGGGCTGGCGGCCTGCGACTCCGGCGCGGCCCCCGAGCCGGACGGGACCAGCGGCCCATCGGTGATCGTGCCCGGCGGGCCCGGCGAGGCCAACCGGACCCTGTCCGCCGAGGACGCCGCCAAGCAGCGCGCCGACGACGACTCCCCCAACTCCGCCGACGTCGACTACGCCCGGATGATGATCGAGCATCACGAACAGGCGCTGGAGATGACCGAACTCGTCCCGGACCGCGCCGAGTCGTCGCAGGTGAGGAAGCTGGCCGAACGCATCGAGGCCGCGCAGCGGCCGGAGATCGAGACGATGCGCAGCTGGCTGAAGGAGCACGGGAAGGCCGAGGAGACCGGCGGTCACGACCATGCCGGGATGCCGGGCATGGCGACCGAGGCGCAGTTGAGCAAGCTGCGGTCGGCAGAGGGAAGGGCGTTCGACCAGCTCTTCCTCACGCTGATGATCACTCACCACGAGGGCGCGATCACGATGGCCACCGAGGTGAAGGCGCAGGGCAACAATGTCCGGATCGAGGAGATGGCCGACGATGTGGTGGCCCAGCAGACCAGCGAGATCACGCGGATGCGCGACATGCTGTGAGCGACGAGACGGCCCGGTCGGCGGCGTGTGTGACGCGCGGTCAGGACCTGCGTGCGTGACGTGGGGTCAGGAAGCCGGCGTCGCGGGCCTGTGCGATCAGCCGTAGCGAGCGGCGGCGGCTGTGCCCGGTCGCGCACATCACCGCGAGGACCGGGTCGGCGCCCTCCGCCTGGGCGGCGCGGTACGCCTGCGCGATCAGCCGCCGCCCCTCGATGCCCCGGGGCCAGGCGGGCCGGGCACGACGGGGGCCGTCGGCCGGTTCGTCGCTCGGTTCACAGCTCCAGACATATGGCTCACAAGTCCCGTCCGGCTCCTTCTCCCCGCAGGACTCCCCCACCACCCCGCACGCCTCGAACAGCGGCCCCTGGAGCCACTCCGCCAGCACCGTCAGATCGGCCAGTGACAGCGCCGGCCGCGCCTGAACGTCCTCGATGCGCACACATCCGGCCGCCACGACGGCGAGCGCGTCGACCGTGGCCCCGTCGGCGAAGGCCAGCCGCGCCTGGAACCACGCCGTCACCCCGTCACCGTCCCGCACCTTCCACGCGGGCCACACGGACACCGCACCGTCCTCGGGACGGCGATCAGAAAGATTAAGAAAGGATGCTTCGAGCACACACGGAACGTAACCGCATGATCACACTCCATTCGGTGGGACACGCGTCCCGTTCTCCGCCCGGCACCCTGTCAGCGGAGCCACGGCGGTGCAATGCTGGAGCCATCAGCGACCTCCTGTGATGCACCGGACGATCCCCGGTGACCCACGGGACGAAGGAGTTCCGCCGTGCTGCGTGTCGCCGTCGTCGGCTCCGGACCGAGCGGGGTCTACTCCGCCCAGACCCTCGTCCAGCAGGACCCCGCCGTGCTGGTCGACGTCCTGGACCGGCTGCCCTGCCCCTACGGGCTGGTGCGGTACGGCGTGGCGCCCGACCACGAGAAGATCAAGTCGCTGCAGAACAACCTGCGGACGGTGCTGGAGCACGAGCGGGTGCGGTTCCTCGGCAGCGTGCAGGTCGGCACCGGCGGCGTACCGGCCGCCCGGCTGCGGGAGCTGTACCACGCGGTCGTGTACTGCGTGGGCGCCGCCACCGACCGGCATCTGGGGATCCCCGGCGAGGACCTGCCGGGCAGTTTCTCGGCGACCGAGTTCGTGTCCTGGTACAGCGCCCATCCGGACGCCGTGGCGGACGGTTTCGTGCTCGGCGCGCGGTCGGCCGTGGTCATCGGCGTGGGGAACGTCGCCGTGGACGTCACCCGGATCCTGGCCCGCGGCGCGGCCGAGCTGAGCCCCACCGACATGCCGCAGGCGGCGCTGACCGCGCTGACGGCGAGCCGGGTGAACGCCATCCACATGGTGGGGCGGCGTGGCCCCTCGCAGGCCCGGTTCACCACCAAGGAGCTGCGTGAGCTGGGCGGTCTGCCGGACGCCGAAGTGGGTGTGGATCCGGACGAGTTGGCGCTGGATCCGGCGTACGTCGACCCGTCCGCGCTGCCGGCCGTGCAGCGCCGCAACGTGGAGGTGCTGCGCGGCTGGGCCACGGAGCCGTCGAAGGGCCTGCCGCGCCGGATCCGGCTGCGGTTCTTCCTGCGCCCGGTGGAGCTGCTGGCGGACGGCGGGCGGGTCGGCGCGGTGCGGTTCGAGCGGACGCTGCCGGACGGGCGGGGCGGGGTGACGGGGACGGGCCGGTACGAGGACATCGAGGCCCAGCTGGTGCTGCGATCGGTGGGCTATCGCGGAGTGCCGCTGGAGGGACTGCCCTTCGATCCGGCGACCGGCACGGTGCCGCATCTGGCCGGGCGCGTGCTGCGCGGCGGCGTCGTCGCGCCGGGCGAGTACGTGGCGGGCTGGATCAAGCGCGGCCCGACCGGCGTCATCGGCACCAACCGCCCGTGCGCCAAGGAGACGGTGCTGTCGCTGCTGGAGGACGCCGCCGTCCTCGTAGGCAAGGACGTCCCGGACGATCCGCTCGTCGCACTGCGGGCCGAGGGGGTCGAGCCGGTCGAGTGGTCGGGGTGGCGGGCCATCGAGCGGGCGGAGGCGGAGCTCGGGGCCTCGCTCGGGCGCGGTGTGGTCAAGTTGCCGGACTGGGAGTCGCTGCTGGCGGCGGCGCGCGGGACGGTGTCGTAGCAGAGCCGTGCCCGGCAGGTGGCCGGGACACACGGCGGCAACACACCGGAAATCAACAAACTGTTCAAGGCGCATACGGTCTGGGGCTGTTCGGATGTTTCCGCCCACCCGCCGCTCTGGAGTGCCCATGGCATCGACCGCGCCCGTCCATCCCGTCGACGAGGTCCCGCCCGTTCGGCAATTGGCCGCTTTCGGGTTGCAGCATGTGCTCGCGATGTACGCGGGCGCGGTGGCCGTGCCGCTGATCGTGGGCGGTGCGATGAAGCTGCCGCCCGCGGACCTGGCGTATCTCATTACCGCGGATCTGCTGGTGTGCGGGATAGCCACGCTCATCCAGTGCGTCGGTTTCTGGCGGTTCGGCGTGCGGCTGCCGATCATGCAGGGCTGTACGTTCGCGGCGGTGTCGCCGATGGTGCTGATCGGGACGACGGGCGGCGGACTGCCCGCGATCTACGGCTCGGTGATCGTCGCGGGCCTGGCGATCGTGCTGCTGGCGCCCGTGTTCGGGCGGCTGCTGCGCTTCTTTCCGCCGCTGGTCACCGGCACGGTGATCCTGATCATCGGTGTCTCGTTGCTGCCGGTCGCGGGCAACTGGGCGGCCGGTGGCGCGGGTTCCGCGGATTTCGGGGCGCCCAAGAACCTGGCGCTGGCCGCCTTCGTGCTGGTGATGGTGCTGGGTGTGCAGCGGTTCGCGCCGGTGTTCCTGAGCCGGATCGCGGTGCTGATCGGGATCGCGGTGGGGCTGGCGGTGGCGGTGCCGTTCGGCTTCACGGACTTCGGTGGCGTCAAGGATGCCGACTGGGTGGGGATCAGCACGCCGTTCCATTTCGGTGCGCCGACGTTCGAGGTCTCGGCGATCGTGTCGATGCTGGTGGTGGCCTTGGTGTGCATGACCGAGACGACCGGTGACTTCATCGCCGTCGGCGAGATGACCGGGCGCAAGGTCGAGCCGCGCTCACTGGCGGACGGACTGCGCGCCGACGGGCTGTCGACCGTGCTCGGCGGGGTCTTCAACACCTTCCCGTACACGGCGTACGCGCAGAATGTGGGCCTGGTCGGCATGACCCGGGTGCGCAGTCGCTGGGTCGTCGCGGCGGCGGGCGGCATGCTGGTGCTGCTCGGGCTGCTGCCCAAGCTGGGTGCGGTGGTGGCGGCGATTCCGGCGCCGGTGCTGGGCGGCGCGGGGCTGGTGATGTTCGGGACGGTCGCGGCGAGCGGCCTGCGGACGCTGGCCGAGGTCGACTTCAAGGGCAACCACAACCTCACAGTGGTGGCCGTGTCGGTGGCGGTGGGTGTGCTGCCGGTCGGGGTGCCGACGATCTACGACCGGTTCCCGGACTGGTTCCAGACCGTCATGCACAGCGGGATCAGCGCGGGCTGCCTGACCGCGATCGTACTCAACCTGCTCTTCAACCACCTTCCCGCGAAGGGCGGTTCAGCCGGCGACGCCGAGTCGGGCGGCCTGCCTGTCGGCGGCGGCGAGCAGGCTGTCGAGAAGTCCCGGGAAGAGAGCGTCTAGGTCGTCGCGGCGCAGGCCGTTCATCTTGGCCGTGCCACGGTAGACCTGCCGGATCACGCCGCTCTCCCGCAGCACCCGGAAGTGGTGCGTGGTCGTGGACTTGGTGACCGGCAGGTCGAAATGCGAACAGGAGAGCTCGTCTGCGCCGGCGGCGAGCTCGCGCACGATGCGCAGCCGCATCGGGTCGGAGAGCGCGTGCAGCACGCCCTCCAGCCGGATGTCCTCGCGCGCCGGGTGTGGCAGGGCTCGGCTGCTGGTGGTGGGGGCGGCGGCCGTCACGACGTGCTCCACTTCGTCCGGGAACCTCCATTGTACGAGAACACTCGTAGTTTGACATCCACCGTACTACGAGGTCTATCGTACGAGTCGACCACCGGTCCCGTGACGAATGGAGTCCGCCGTGAGTGCGCTCTTCGAGCCCTACATCCTGCGCGATGTGACGATCCCCAACCGGGTGTGGATGCCGCCCATGTGCCAGTACTCGGCCGCGCCGACGGGGCCCGATACCGGTGTGCCGGGCGACTGGCACTTCGCTCACTACGCCGCCCGCGCGGCCGGCGGTACGGGGTTGATCATCGTGGAGGCGACGGGGGTGAGCCCCGAGGGGCGGATCTCGCCGCAGGACCTCGGCATCTGGAACGACACGCAGGTCGAGGCGTTCCGCCGGATCACGCGGTTCCTCGTCTCGCAGGGGACGGTGCCGGCGATCCAGCTCGCGCACGCCGGGCGCAAGGCGTCGACCGGCCAGCCGTGGAAGGGCGGGGCGCCGGTCGGCCCGGAGGCGTACGGGTGGCAGCCGGTGGCGCCCAGTGCGGTGGCGTTCGACGAGCGGCATCCGGTGCCGAGTGAGCTGACGGTCGCGCAGATCCAGGAGGTCGTCGGTCAGTTCGTGGACGCGGCGCGGCGGGCGCTGGCGGCCGGTTTCGAGATCGTGGAGATCCATGGCGCGCACGGCTACCTGATCAACGAGTTCCTCTCGCCGCACTCCAACCATCGCACCGACGCGTACGGCGGCTCGTACGAGAACCGGACCCGGTTCGCCCTCGAAGTCGTCGACGCCGTACGGGAGGTATGGCCGGACGACAAGCCGCTGTTCTTCCGCATCTCGGCGACGGAGTGGCTGGAGGAGGGCGGCTGGACCGGGGACGACACCGTCCGCTTCGCCCGGGAACTCCAGGCCCACGGCGTGGACCTCCTGGACGTCTCCACCGGCGGCAACGCCTCCGGCGTCCGCATCCCGACGGGCCCCGGCTACCAGGTCCCGTTCGCGGCCCGCGTGAAGGCCGAGACCTCGCTCCCGGTCGCCGCGGTCGGCATGATCACCGAGGCCGAGCAGGCGGAGAAGATCATCACCAACGGCGAGGCGGACGCGGTCCTGCTGGGCCGCGAACTCCTGCGCAACCCGTCGTGGGCACGGCACGCGGCGCGGGAGCTGGGGGGCGAGGTGCGGGTGCCGGACCAGTATCACCGGTCGGTGTGAGGCGGGTGGGGCGGCCGAGCTGGGCCGCCCCGACTACGGGAAGGCCCGGCGCGTTCGACTGCGTCACGCACGCGGCCGCGCTGCCGGTGAGAGGTGGTGGGCGGCCGGAGGCTGGAGGCTCAGCCACTCCAACTGCGGTGAGGCGGTGGGCGGCCGGAAGCTCAGCCACTCCAACTGCGGTGCGGCGGTGGGCGGCCGGAAGCTCAGCCGCCCAACTGCCAGGAGGCCCAGCCCGCAACCGCGCCACGCCCGCCCGCCACCCTGTCAGCGCAAGGCGGTGAGCGGCCGGAGCTGGGCCGCCCCCGACTGCGAGAAGCCCCTGGCCCGTTCGGCCGCACCACGCGCGCCCACCGCCCTGTCAGCGCGATGCAGTGAGCGGCCGGAAGCCCAGCCACCCCAACTGCGAGGCACCTAGCCCGGTCGGCCGTACCACGCACGGCCACCCCGCGCGCCGAGCCGGCGCCGCCTCCCCGCGCCCGTCACCTACCAGTGCGCCCACAAGCGCCCCCGAGACCCGCAGCGCGCCCCCTACTGCCCCAGCCGCACAACCGCCCGCTCAATGTGCGGCAGCGCCCGCTGGCCCGTCACCGCCAGGGCGATGGCTGCCAGGACGCCGCCCCAGGCGATCGGGCCGAGGGGGATGCAGCCGAGGGCCTGGCTGACGCCCGGGGTTTCGACGAGGGCGACCAACGCCACGGCGGACCCGAGGACCGTGACGCGGACCAAGGGGCTTTCGCGGCGGTCGGCGAGGGTCTGGGCGAGCTGGGTGCCGACCACGGCGCACAGGGCCATCGTGGTGGTGCGGCGCGCCGACCCGGGCGTGAAGCGGCCGATCAGCCAGGCCGCGACCGCACCGAGGCATGTGGTCAGCGCCCGGTGCCGGATCTGCCGCATCAGCGGCGTGCCGAGCAGCGTCGTACCCAGCGGCCCACTGCCCGCGCTGGCCTCCTCGCGCACGTCCTTCTGCGGTGTGACCGCCACCGCCATCGCCGGGAACAGGTCCGTGAACAGGTTCACCAGCAGCATCTGACGGGTCGACAGCGGCGCGGTCCCACCGAGCAGGCTGCCGACGATCCCGAAGCCGACCTCGCCCGCGTTGCCGCCGATCAGGATGGCGACGGCGTCGGCGACGCTGTGCCACAGGGCGCGGCCCTCGGAGACCGCCTCGACGAGGACCGTCATGTCGCCGTTGGTGAGCACCAGGTCGGCGGCGTTGCGGGCGGCCGCCGAACCACGGGCGCTGATGCCCACACCGATGTCGGCGGCGCGGATGGCGGCCGCGTCGTTGGCGCCGTCACCGACCATGCCGACCACCCGGCCGGAATCCATCAGCGCCTCGATGACCTGGAGCTTCTGCTCCGGCGCGACCCGGGCGACGACACCCACGTCGTGCAGCATCCGCGCGCGTTCGGAGCGGTCGGCGGCGGCCAGTTCGTCGCCGGTGACCACGTCGGTGTCCTCCGGCCAGCCCAGCTGGACGGCGATCGCACGAGCGGTCTGCGGGTGGTCGCCGGTCAGCATGACCGGTCGTACCCCCGCCTCGCGCAACCCGCGCACGAGCGCGGTCGACGACTCGCGCGGTACGTCGGCCAGCGCGAGCAGCCCGGTGAACTCCAGCCCCTTCGGCGGCTCTTCGCAGACCTCGGCGTCCTTCTCCCCGTCGGCCAGCGGCCGTTGGGCCACAGCGAGCACGCGCAGTCCGTCCCGGGCCAGGTCGTGGGCCTGGTCGTAAGCGTCGTCGGGGACGTCACGGCAGGCCGGCAGCACGGTCTCCGGCGCGCCCTTGACCACCAACACCCGCTTGCCGTCGCCCGCATGGCCCACGGCACCGGCGTAGCCGCGGCCCGCCTCGAACGGCCGGCCCTCGGTCTGCACCCACGCGGGGTCCCGCCCGGCCGCGGTCAGGACCGCCTCGTCGGTGGCGTGCACCGGCTTGTCGGGGCCCTCCTCCGGCTGCGGACAGGCCCGTACCGCGACCAGCATGGTCTCGGTGTCCGCGGCCTCCTGCGGCGTACGGGCCGTTCCGTCGGCGTGGGTCACGCGGACCAGGCGCAGCTTGTTCTCGGTGAGGGTGCCGGTCTTGTCGAAGCAGACCGTGTCCATCCGGCCGAGCGCCTCCAGCGTGCGCGGCGCCCGCACCAGGACGCCCCGGTGGCTGAGCCGGCGCGCAGCCGCCAGTTGCGCGACCGTGGCCACCAGCGGCAGCCCCTCCGGAACGGCTGCCACCGCCACCGCCACGCCACCGCTGACGGCCTCCCGGATCGGCGCGCCGCGCAGCAGCGACAGGCCGGTCACCGCGGCCCCGCCCGCCATGGTCAACGGCAGTGCCTTGCCGGTGAGTTCCTGCAGCCGCGCCTGGACGCCCGCGGCCGGGGGCTTGCGGGCGGCGAGGTGCACGGCCCGGGCCGCCTCGGTGCGCTCGCCGGTCTCCACCACCACGGCCCGCGCCTGTCCTGCGACGACGGTCGTGCCCTCGAACACCATGCAGCGGCGGTCGGCGACAGCCGCCTGCGGCGTGGGCTCCGTCTGCTTGTCCACGGGCAGGGACTCGCCGGTCAGCGCCGACTCGTCGACCTCCAGGCCGTCCTCCCACAGCAGGCGCGCGTCGGCCGGTACCACGTCGTCGGCCTTCAGCTCGATCACGTCGCCGGGGTGGAGCCGGGTCGCGTCCACGGTCCGTGCGCCCATCGCGTCGCCGTTGGTGACGCGGGCCTTCTGTTTCTGCTCGGCGACCAGCCCGGACAGCGCCCGTTCGGCGCGCAGCCGCTGCACACCGCCGACCAGCGCGTTCAGATCGAGGGCGCCGACGACCAGCAGGGCGTCCACCACGGAGCCGAGGATCGCCGACGCGGCCGAGCCGACCGCCAGCACGGGCGTGAGCGGATCGTCCAGTTCGCCGCGCACCGCCCGGCCGAGCTGGAGCGTCCAGCGGACCGGCTCCATACCCGGGGCACGTACAACGGTGCCCGCCGCCTTGCGGACCCGGCCGGTGGCCGCGGCGACGGCCGTCGCCGGTTCCTCCGCCCGGCGTGCCAGCCTCTTTTGTACGTCGCTCACCTTCAGGGCGTGCCATGGGACCCGCGGCCTGGGGTGCGGCGCACGGGCCGCCGCCACGCCGACCGCCGAGCGCGCCCCGCCCAGCAGGGCGAGGGTGGCGCCGATGTCGACGGGCGCGTGCCGCAGGCCGATGAGCGGCATCCGGGCGCCGCCCTTCGCCTCGCCGACGGCGACCAGCAGCCCGGACAGCGCGGCGCCGGACCGGGCCAGGACCTGCGAGCGCCGGCCGACCCTGCGGGCCACGGGCACCGCCCTGAGCAGCCGCCACACGTCGGCCAGTCCGCCCGGCGCGACCAGGTCGGCGCCCCAGGCGACGGCCGCGTCCCCGTCTGCGAGCGCGACGGCCACGTCCCCGGCGAGCAGCCCGGACAGCACGCCGGTGTCGTCCGAGGAGGACGGCCTGGCCACCGTGATGACGCCGCCGCGGCCCCGCAGCCGGTCCACCACCTCGTGGGGCGCCCGGTCGGCGGGGACGATGTGGTCCGCGAGGGCGGTGAACTCGCCCAGCGCCGGATCGGCCACCACCACGACCCGCAGCCCAGCGCGCCGCGCCGCGTCCAGGACGGCCTCGGCCCACGGGTCGGCGCTGCCGTCCGCGCTGTGCAGGGCGCTCGGATGCAGGAAGACCGTGCGGGCCGTCTCCAGTTGGCGCAGCCGGTCCATGTTGCGCACCAGCACCCCGGTGCGGGCCAGCGCGCAGCCGAGCACCGCGTGGAAGGCGGCGGGGCCGTAGCGGGCGGCCTTCGGCGAGCCCGCGAGGACCGCTTCGGCCGCCTCGGCGCCGCTGTGCTTGACCAGCAGCGTCACGGCGGCGCCCACCACGCTGCCGGTCTCGGCGTGGACGGCGTACGCCTGGGCCGGTGCGGTGCGCAGCGGCGGGCGTGGGAAGCGGTGTGCCGCCACGTCGTCCCGTCCGGGCCGGCACACCTGGTCGTGCACCGAGTCGAACGCGGCCGCGCGCGCCACCGCCTCCGCGAGTTGGAGGGACCGCAGGGCGCCGTCGAGCACCAGGGACGTCGGGGTCTGCCCGGCGCCGTGCGCGGCCGCGTTGGCGACCGCCAGGATCAGGTCCGTGCGGGAGGCGCCGAAGCGGGAGCGCAGCCAGCCGCGGAAGCGGGGGTTCTCGCGCAGCAGGGTCACACCCGCGGTCACGAACCGGGGCGAGGGCGGCAGCCGCATCATGGATCCGGTGACCGCGGCGACGATGCCCGCGGCGTCGGCCACGATCGCTGCGGACACGGTCCGCACCGCGGCCGGGTCGCCGGGGTGCGCGAACTCCTCGACCGCGTCGTCGGCGGGCGTCAGTCCGTGCCGGTCGGCGAGTTCGTTCGCCCGTTCCAGCACCCGGTCGGTCAGAGCCGTCTCGGTCGCGGCGACCACCAGCCGGGCCAGGCCGCCGTCCCAGTAGGCGTAGGCCACGTCCGGGTGCTCGGCGAGGGCCTCGGCCATCCGTCGCGCCGCCCGCGCGGTGGCGCCGGCCCGTTCGGCCTGGTCCGCCCGCTCCGGCTCGGTGGCGGCCCGCAGCGCGAGATGCACCCGGCGGCCGGCCCGCCAGTGGCGCCCCCCTCCGGGCAGCGCCCCACGTGCCACCCGCGACACCCGCACCATGGCCTCCGCGCCGCGCACCCCGGCACGCGCGGTTCCGGCCACAGCACCGGCGGCCGCTCCCACCGCGGGCGCGGTGCCGCGCACCAGCAGGCGCGGCCCGGCCATGACGATGTCGGAGACGGCCGCCGATGAGCCCGTCAGCAACCAAAGCCCCATGTCACGCCCTTTGCTCGTATGTCCGGCGGGTCGGGTGGCCGGCCTCCGGCCCGCCTGTCCTCATCCGCCGCTGGTGGTCGCCTTGCGCCGGCTGCTGCTGGTCGTGCTCCGCCCGCCGGCTGCTCCCGACTTCCCAGCGCTGGACGTCGTACGCCTGCTCGTGGACGTCGTACGCCGGCTCGCGGTCGCCGACTTCCCGCGGCTGGACGTCGTACGCCCGGCCGTGGACGACTTGGCCGCCGCCGTCTTGCCGCCGTCTGTCGTGGTGGCTGCCCCGTTGCCCTCGTGCTTGGGCTTCGGCTGGGTCAGCCAGGCCACGCCCGCCACCGTGAGGGCGACAGGCCACTCCACCACGCCCGCGACGCCGAGGATCCCGGCCCCGGTGTACACCGCCACGCGACGGCCGCGCGGCGACACGGTGCCGACCGCGTCCAGCGCACCACCGGCCGCCTTGGTCACCATCCCGGCCCCGGGCATCCTGCGCAGCGCCGTCACGGGTGCGCGCAGCGGTGCCGGGAGCTCGGGCGAGGTCTTCTGCCGTGCCATGACTCTCACGCTCCCTGGCAGATCCATGTTTCACCCCGCCGGGTTCCCTTGATACGAGGTGTCACCCACGCGAATGACGGAAACTAGGGCAAACGGGGGCATGGGACCTTACGGCAACCTCGGGAAGCCGGGCGTGGAAGCTCGCGGATTCTTCGGCCACGGTGCCATGCCGGGGGTCAACCGGTCGTGCAGGCGGTCCCGTTGAGCGTGAAGGAGGTCGGCGGCCCGTCGGCCCCGGTATGGCTCGCCTGGTAGCCGATGCTGACGCTGCCGTTCGGCGCGATCGTGCCGTTGTACGCGGCGTTTGCCGCCGTCGCCGTTCCGGTTCCCGGGGTGTACGTGGCGCCCCAGCCGTTGATGATCGCCTGGCCGGTGGGCAGGGTGAAGCCCAGTCGCCAGCCGTCGATCGCCGTCGTACCGGTGTTGTTGATCGTCACCGAGGCCGTGAGGCCGGTGTTCCAGGCGTTGGTCGTCGCCGTCACCCGGCAGGCGCCCGGCTGAGGCTGGGGAGCGGGACCGCCGGCGTCCAGGCCGAAGAAGGTGAGCACGCGGGAGCCCATGCCCCAGGCGTAGAGGTTGTGACCGACGCCCTGGAGACTGATGGCCTCGACAGGGGCGCGCTCACCGGTGCCGCCGTAGCGGGTGCGGGTCCAGCCGGTGGCGGGCGAGTCGGTGGCCGCCGGGGTCCGGCTCACGCCGTGCACATCGGTCCACTGCTTGATCTCCTCGGCGAAGTTCGGGTACCGCAGCACGTCGTCCTCGGTGCCGTGCCACAGCTGCATCCGAGGCCTGCGCCCGGTGTAGCCGGGGTACGCGCCCCGGACCAGGTCGCCCCACTCCTGGGGAGTGCGGGACACGGTGCCGCCCGCGCAGGCGCTGTTCCACTCGGATCCGTCGGTGGTGGCGAAGCAGCCGAAGGGGACACCGGCGAACGCGGCGCCGGCCGCGAACACGTCCGGGTAGACACCCAGCAGGACGTTGGTCATCATCGCGCCGGACGAGATGCCGGTGACGTAGACCCGGCTCGGATCGGCGTCGTAGGCCGTCGTCACCCAGTCGACCATCGACTTGATGCCGACCGGATCGCTGCCGCCGTCACGGCGCAGCGCCTGCGGCGAGGACACGTCGAAGCACTTGCTGGCCCGGGTCACCGACGGGTAGACGACGATGAAGCCGTAGCGGTCGGCCAGCGAGGCGTACTCCGTACCGGAGTACATCGCCGGACCGGAACCCGTGCAGTAGTGGACGGCGACCAGGACCGCCGGGTCGGGCGTGACGCTGTCGGGGACGTACAGGTACATCCGCAGGTTGCTGGGGTTGCTGCCGAAGTCGGTGACCTCGGTGAGCGCCGCAGTGGGGGCGGCGGGGCGCGCGGAGGCCTGCGGGGGTGCGAGGAGCAGAACGGCGAGCAGCAGCAGGAGCGTTCCGCAGAGCGCGACGAGCAGCGAACGCGGTGGTCTGCGGGTGGCGTTGCCGGTGGTGGTGGCGGGCACGTGGTCGTCCCTTCGGGATGCGTCGGCAGGTCATCGAACGCCGTATCGACGGAGCAGCGCTGAGGGAGCACCGGGCAGTGACATGCACACGGCCGCCATGGAAGCGCTCCCACATGCCACATCCGGCCGCTCTTCAGGCGCGCCAGGGGTGGCCGAATGTCTTCTGCGCAAACCGTTGACTAGAAAGCGCTTGCCCCCTACGTTCCGTCCAACAGGCTGACCGGCTGACGCCTCATCAGGGCGAAAGCGGCACTCTGTCAGCGCAGCGTGTTCAACATGGCGCACGATATTCACATATCCGTCCGACCAGGCCTCTGAAGGGACGCACCCGCATGCGTACAGGCCCCCCACGTACACACGCGCAAAGTTCCGCCGTCTCGACCCTCACCGCCTTCAAGTCAGCGGCGTCCGGCAACACGGGCGACAACGACGCCTTCGCGGTCACCACGAACCGCAGCAGTGACGTCGACGGATTCGCCAACCTGCGCGGCAACGACTTCGGTGGAGCCGCGACCGAGGTCTCGCGGGTCGGCACCTTCACCACCCCGCCGTACGGCTACTCGGCGGAACCCGCCTCGTCGGTCGTCGCCTCGGTGACGGTCGGCGCGGGCGCCGGAAAGCTCTGACACCCCCACAACACCAGAGAAGGAACCGGGACATGTCTTCTGCAACACGACCGCGCGCTCGCAGGCGCGCACTGACCGGCGCGCTGGCCACCCTCGGGCTGTCGGTTGGCATGATCATGACTACTGGCGCGCAGTCGGCGAGCGCCGCTACGTGGCCGACCCCGAACGGCAGCCAGGCGGTCTCCTCCACCATCCCGATCTCCGGCACCAAGGACTACGGGATGAAGCGGCTGTACGGCACGGGCGAACTGGGCGGTGACGGCCAGGACGAGGGGCAGGACCCGATCCTCCGGCTCGCCAACGGCGCGGTGCTGAAGAACGTCATCCTCGGTGCCCCGGCCGCCGACGGCATCCACTGCGAGGGCAGCTGCACGCTGCAGAACGTCTGGTGGGAGGACGTCGGCGAGGACGCCGCCACCTTCCGGGGCAACAGCAGCGCGACGTACCACGTGATCGGCGGCGGTGCGAAGAAGGCCGCGGACAAGGTCTTCCAGCACAACGGCGGCGGCACGCTGAACATCTCGAACTTCGCCGTGCAGGAGTTCAAGACCCTGTACCGCTCCTGCGGCGACTGCTCCACGCAGTACACCCGCAAGGTGAACCTCAACACCATCGAGGTGACCGGCACGGGCACCACCGCGCGGATCGTCGGCATCAACACCAACCGCAACGATGTGGCGACCCTGCGGAACATCACGATCCGCAACGACGCGAGCCGAAAGGTCATCCCCTGCCAGAAGTACAACAACAACACCGCTGTCGGGACGGGCCCCGACAGCACGAACTGCCTGTACAGCAGCTCGGACATCACCTATCGCTAGCCCCCCCCCACGGGCAGGCGGCCGTACGAAGCGTCTCCGGCGGCGCTTCGTACGGCCGCCGCCTCATGCCCGGCGCACCGCTCGCGTCAACTCCCGCTGGTAGTCGGCGTACGCGGTGCGCAGCGCGGCCCCCGGCCAGTCGGCGGGCAGGAGTTCGGGGGGCAACACGGGGTCGGCGAGCAGATGGCGTACGACGGCCGCGTAAGCCGTCAGACGGCCGGCGGGGCTCTCCACGCGCGCGATGTGGTCGAGCAGCGCGCGGGCCGTGGCGGTCCAGGTGTCGAGCGGCCACAGCGCCGCCGCCAGGTCGCGTGCGGATCGGGCGGGCCGGGCCGTGAAGGCCTGGAGTACGGCTGTCAGGTCGTCCGGCAGGGAACGGCGCAGGTTGGCGGGGCGGAGCCAGACGCCCTCGCGGAGCTCGGCGAGCCGTAGGGCGGTCAGCCGGGTGCGCAGGTCGGCGCGTTCGGCGGGCCCGCGACCGGTCGCGGTGATCACGGCCATCTCCCAGTCGCCGTCCCACGCGCGCGTGCGGGGGTGCAGGGCGTCGTCCTGCCGGCGCCGGCGCTCCAGCAGCCGCTCACCGATCCGGTAACCGGTGTCCGTGCGCAGCAGATCCCCGGCGGCCGTCATCCGGCTGAGCGCGGCCCGCAGGGTGGAGCCGCCGACGCCGAAGGGCTCCACGGCACGGGCGAGGTCCCGCACCGACAGCTCGGGCGGGTGGGCGCCGAGCAGCAGGCTCAGCACGACGGACCGGGCCGACAGCGGGCGCAGTGCGGCCTCGCCGGTCTGCATGGTCTCGTCGATGCGCATGGGCACGTACTGTACGGGGCCGAAATTTCGTGTTGCACGATTGCTGCGGTCGTAGTGACAGCGCAACACTCGCCGCATGGTCTCGACACACGAAGGTGCTTCCGGCGGCGCCACCCATGCCGTCTTCAACCAGCCCCCTCCCCTGGCCCCGTACGACGCGTCCGACGACCGGGCCCTGCTTGAGGGGTTGCGGCGCGAGGGTGCCGGGTGGGCCGAGGAGGGCGTCCGGCGGCTCGGCCTGCGGGCCGGCAGTGCGGAGGCGCAGGAGTGGGGCGAGCTGGCCAACCGGCACGAGCCGGTGCTGCGCACCCACGACCGGTACGGCAACCGGGTCGACGAGGTCGACTTCCACCCGAGCTGGCACCACCTGATGCGGGTCGCGGTCGCCGAGGGCCTGGCGGGCGCGCCCTGGGCGGACGACCGGCCGGGGGCCCATGTGGCGCGTACGGCGGGCGGGTTGGTGTGGGGACACACCGAGGCCGGACACGGCTGCCCGACATCGATGACGTACGCCGCCGTCCCCGCGCTGCGCCGCCAGCCGGACCTCGCGAAGGTCTACGAACCGCTGCTGACCAGCCGCGCGTACGACCCGGATCTCGGTGTTCCGGCACAGAAGAGCGGTCTGCTGGCCGGCATGGGAATGACCGAGAAGCAGGGCGGCTCGGACGTCCGTACGAACACCACGACCGCCACGCCCACCGCCGAGCCCGGCGTGTACACCCTGAGCGGGCACAAGTGGTTCACGTCGGCGCCCATGTGTGACGTGTTCCTGGTGCTGGCTCAGGCTCCCGATGGGCTGTCCTGCTTCCTGGTGCCGCGTGTGCTGCCCGACGGCAGCCGCAACGCCTTCCGCATCCAGCGTCTGAAGGACAAGCTCGGCAACCGTTCGAACGCCTCTTCCGAGCCGGAGTTCGACGGGACCGTCGCCTGGCTGGTCGGCCCCGAGGGGCAGGGCGTCAAGACGATCATCGAGATGGTCAACTGCACCCGGCTGGACTGTGTGATGGCCTCGGCGACGCTCATGCGCAAGACGCTGGTCGAGGCGGGGCATCACGCGCGGTACCGCAGCGCGTTCGGGGCGCGGCTGGTGGACCAGCCGCTGATGCGCAACGTTCTGGCCGATCTGGCGCTGGAGTCGGAGGCCGCCACCACGCTCACCCTGCGGCTGGCGGGGGCGGCCGACCGGGCGGTGCGCGGGGACACGGGCGAGGCGGCGTTCCGCCGGATCGCCACCGCCGTGGGCAAGTACTGGGTCACCAAGCGGGGCCCGGCCTTCACCGCGGAGGCCCTGGAGTGCCTCGGCGGCAATGGCTACGTGGAGGACTCGGGCATGCCCCGCCACTACCGCGAGGCGCCTCTGCTGTCCATCTGGGAGGGCTCAGGAAACGTCAATGCCCTGGACGTGCTGCGGGCGTTGAGCCGCGAGCCGGGCACGGCGGAGGCGCTGTTCGCCGAACTGGCCCTGGCACAGGGGGCGGACGCCCGGCTGGACGCGGCCGTGAAACGGCTCAAGGGCAGGCTGGCGGAGGGCTCGCCGTCGGGTGCCCGGCGGCTGGTGGAGCTGATGGCGCTCACGCTGCAGGGGTCGCTGCTGGTCCGGCACGCCCCGCCCGCGGTCGCCGACGCGTTCTGCGCGACGCGGCTGGGGGGCGACTGGGGGTACGCCTTCGGGACGTTGCCCGACGGGGCCGACCTGGACGCGATCCTGGACAGGGCGCTGCCCGTGTCCGATCCGTCGGGCGCGCCCGCCGCTCGGGCCGTCTGACGCCGCTCGGCACCTCTGAGGCCGCTCGGGCCGTCTGACGCCGCTCAGCCCGTCTGACGCCACTCGGCCCGTCTGACGCCACTCAGCCGGTCTGACGCCACTCGGCTCGTCTGAGGCCGCTCAGCCCGTCTGACGCACTCGGCCCCCTTTGACGCCGCTCAGCCCGTCTGCCGACGCCGCCGCAGCGCGTCGAACCGGGCCCAGTCGGCGTCCCACTGGGCCAGGCGCCGGCGTTCCAGCCGGCCGCGCAAGAGACGTTCGCCGACGAGGGGTACGGCGGCCGCGTCGACACCCGCGAGGGTGCCGATCAGGTTGGCTCGTACGCGGGCCTCGGACGGGGTGGTGGGCTCGGTCACCAGGCGGCCCCGCCGGTCCGTCCAGACGGTGACCGGCGTGCCGGCGGGGCTGCCGGGCCGGACCCGGGCCTGGCCGGTGCGGTCGGAGCCGTCCGGTGCGGACCAGCGCACCTCGGCCCACACCCGCTCGGTGTTCGCCGCGCCGGACCTCGTGGGGGACGATCCGGGCACCGGCTCGGTCAGCCGTGCCTCGACCCGGCGCCACTCGACGCGCTCCCGGGCCAGCTCCCCTTCAACGGCCCGGCTCACCGTCAGACCGGCGAGCACCCCGACCAGCGCGGTGAGCACCCAGGCGCCGAGCAGAACCCAGCACTCCACCCTGTCGGAGCGGCGCTTGAGCGGGTTGCGCCGCCAGCGCCACAGCCACACCTTCGGACCACGTAACGCCATTGAAGGCTTCCTCCTCGTGAGCACAGGATCATCCCCGACCGCCCTTCCATACGGCGGACGGCGCGTCGATGCTCACGGCGTTCCGCGTCTGGCCGACGACACCGCGCTGACCTGCGGTGAAGCCGCTTGATGGGGTGACTGTCAGTGGTGGGGTGCAGACTGGCCGATGTCTGGGACAAGGACGTCGCGGAGGTGATCGGCATGACTGAAGTACTGCTCGCCGTTGGTACACGCAAAGGCCTGTTCATCGGGCGCCGGCGCGGTGGCGCCTGGGAGTTCGACGAAAGCCCCTACTTCAACGCACAGGCCGTGTACTCGGTCGCCATCGACACCCGCGGCGCCACCCCGCGGCTGCTGGCCGGGGGCGACAGCGCGCACTGGGGGCCGTCGGTGTTCCACTCCGACGACCTGGGCCGCACATGGACCGAACCGGCTCGGCCGGCCGTGAAGTTCCCCAAGGACACGGGCGCTTCCCTGGAGCGGGTGTGGCAGTTGCACCCGGCGGCCGCGGAGCCGGACGTGGTCTACGCGGGCACGGAACCGGCCGCGCTGTACCGCTCGGAGGACAGAGGGGAGACGTTCGAGCTGGTCCGTCCGCTGTGGGAGCACCCCACGCGCTCGCAGTGGCAGCCGGGCGGCGGTGGAGAGGGCCTGCACACCGTGATCACCGACAAGCGTGACCCGCAGGCGGTGACGGTCGCGGTGTCGACGGCCGGTGTGTTCCGCACGACCGACGGCGGCGCGGCCTGGACCCCGTCCAACTCCGGCGTCTCCGCGGTGTTCCTGCCGGACCCCAACCCGGAGTTCGGCCAGTGCGTGCACAAGATCGCGCAGGACGCGGCGACGCCGGACCGGCTGTATCTGCAGAACCACTGGGGTGTGTACCGCAGCGACGACGCGGGCGCGAACTGGACCGACATCGGTGAGGGCCTGCCCTCCACGTTCGGATTCGCCGCCGCGACCCATCCGCGCCGCGCGGAGACGGCGTACGTCTTCCCCATCAACGCGGACTCCGACCGCGTGCCCGCCGAGCGGCGCTGCCGGGTGTTCCGGACGGCGGACGCGGGCAAGTCGTGGGAGCCGCTGACGGCGGGGCTGCCTCAGGAGGACCACTACGGCACGGTGTTGCGCGACGCGCTGTGCACGGACGACGCGGACCCGGCGGGCGTGTACTTCGGCAACCGCAACGGCGAGGTGTACGTGTCGGCCGACGACGGCGACAGCTGGCGGCAGTTGGCGTGGCACCTGCCGGACGTGCTGTGCGTGCGGGCGGCGGTGGTCGGATGAGGTGAACGGGGGCATGCGGTCGGGCTTACGATCGGGCTTGCGGTCGTCCTGCCTTGGCCACTGGTTGATCCCCGCTGCCTTTACGGCAGTAGGGTGACGCCCGTGGCACCACCGACCCTTGCATGAAATCGTCGAAGCGGGCTGGGCGCAGGCCCTGGAAAGCGCTCAGCGCCCGTTCGGGTCGGCTACGTCACCGCGGTCAGCGTCGCGTAGACCACGACGTTGCTCAGGTAGCCGGTGCGCTTGGCGTAGCCGCCACCGCAGGTGATCAACCGGAGTTCGGGCCGGTCCGAACTGCCGTACACCTTCTTGCTGGGAAACTTCTTCCTGTCGTAAAGCTCTACGGCGCGGACGGCGAACACCGCTGTCCGCCGGTCCGCCCGGCTGATCTCGATGGTGGCGCCCTCGGTCAGGGCGCCGAGGTTGTAGAAGACGCCGGGGCCCCCGGTGGGTGTGTCCACGTGCCCGGTGGCGATGGCGGTTCCTGCCGAGCCGGGAGCCGTGCCGTCGCCGTACCAGACGGCCAGGCCGGATTTGCCACGTGGTGGAGTCCGTAGCGCCCCTGCCGCATCTAGGCCCACTCGTGCCATCGGCGCGTTTACGCCGATGGCGGCGATCCGGAGCCGGACCGGATCCGCGGGGGGCAGCGGATGGACCGTGGGGCGGATGGCGTCTGCAGAGGTTGACAAGGCCCGGGCCGCCGATGGCTGCGGTGGCTCCTCGTCGTGCACTCCGCTGATCGGCAGCAGCGCACCTGCCGTCATTACCCAGGCCAGAAGGAGCACTGCAGGGATGAACGGATCTCGGGAAGGGCTGGTGTGGTGTCTGGGTGCCATCGCGGTTGAGCCTTTGCTTCACGGCAGGTGCGTTGTAGCGGGTGGTGCGGTCCTCGCGATGGGCAGGCCTCGCGGCCACCGGATCGATTCCGTTTCGAGGGCCGGTTACAGGCCGAAGTGGACGGGGCCGGCCGGCAGAGTCGGACGGTCAGGGTCGGTTGTCTTTCGGGCGGCGGCACATCCAGACCACACCCCCGGCGGCAGCCGTGACGAGCAGCCCACCGCCCAGGGCGAGCCCCATACCTGTGTCTTCGGCCGGCCCGAAGCCGGCGCTGACTGAGCCGCTCGGAGGGCGGCCGGTGACCTGGTACGTTTCCGTGACCTTGGTCAGTGGCGGGCATTTCAGGGTGACTGTGTCGCTGCCCGGCCTGGTTGCTTCCGGAATCTGGAACTGGCCGGTGAGCACCCCCTCCTCGTCGCCTTCGAAGAGGTGGAACTCTCCTCCCACCCTCGACCAGCCCTTGCCGTAGTCCGCGTCAGGGTCGCAGGCCCTTGTACTGACCGTGACCGTGGAACCCGGGTAGGCATTCCACGGGTCGATACGCACATCTGAGTCATCAGTGGCGGCAGCGACCGGGATGTGCAGTCCGAGGGCACCGAGAGCCAGGCCGATACCTGCACCCATGTGTGGGTAACGCATGCGAATCCTCCAACGGAACAGCGTCCGGCCTGTCTACGTGGCATCTGTGTTCCGTTCACGAGGCAACCGACAGTCCGTCAGTTCCGCAACCTGACGATCGCCAAATATGTCACCCAGTCAGGTGCCGCGGCGTTCCCTCTTGATCGTTTACGCAGGTCACCGACGCGGAGATCATCAATACAATCACCCACCACCCGGTCCCCATAGCGGTGAAATTCGACCGGGCGGTCTTTCACGGTGTGGTCTGCCTCAGGCAGCCGCGCCGGGGGCGGCGTGTGAACCGGCGCCGGGAGCAGCCAACACGCCACTTGTTCAGCATCGCTCGCGCCCTCGCTCACAGCGGCGCTCCCGGTGCAGCATCCGTCCCAAGCTCAGTGCGCTCACGGCGGCCTGCCCAGGACGAACATTGCCCGGTACAGGGCAGGTCGCTCGTTCGCGAACTCCAGAGGTGTACCACCAGCAGACGAAGAACCTCCTGGTGTCGTACCTCGCCGAAGAAGTTGGGCTTCTTCTAGGCGCAGAAAAAGGGCGCCTGACCTGGGCAGATGCCCACCAGGCGCCCTTGTCGGCGGTAAGTCGAAACATGGCCTTAGTCCCGATATCTCACACCGGTGTCCCACCTCTGACCAGCTGTTCCGGGGCATTTCCGGGCCAAGACCGGGCTAAGAGTTCATGGGCCTTGGCGGCGCCGGCGGGAGGGATCACGCAGGTCACAGCGATGCTGTGCGCGATTCCTCCTGCGGGCTCGGTCCTCAGCGCGTGGGCTGTGGGTGCGGTTGGCTGTAGCGGGTGGCGGGGGTGGGGACATTGCCGCCCGTGAGCAGGGCAGTCTCGGCAGCGAGGAGGGCGTCGAGTGCGGCGGTCTGGTCCTCCAGGCCCGGTACGCAGATCGTCTCGCCCAGGCGCAGGCCGGCGAGGCTGGCTCGGGCCACGCCTTCCGCGGTCATGGCGGAGGGGATGTTCTTTCCGTATCCGCCGCTGAACTCCGTCGCCACCACGCCCGGGCAGACCGCCTGGGTGCGCACGGGGGTGTCGGCGAGTTCGTGGGTGAGGGTGCGGGTGAAGGCGACGGTGGCGGCCTTGGCGGCGGCGTAGATGGTGCGGGGCGGCATGTGCGGGTTGCTCTGCCCGGCGCTGAAGGCCAGCAGTGAGGCGACCGTGACGATGGTTCCTTCCCCTGCGGTCAGCATGCCGGGCAGGGCGGCGCGCGCGAGTTGGATGGACGCCACGCCGTTGAGTGTGAGCAGGCGGTCGATCTCCTCCGGGGCGACGTCGGCGAGGGGAGCGTAGCCGCCGTCTCCCGCGTTGCTGATCAATAGCCGGACATCCCCGGCGGCGATGCGCTTGGTCACCGTGGCGAGGCCGTCGTGGTTCCCGAGGTCCGCGGGCAGGACCTCCACGGCGGCGCCGGCCGCCCGGAGTTCGTCCGCGAGCTCGGAAAGGCGGTCGGCCCTGCGGGCCACCAGGACGAAGTCGCAGTCGGCGGCGAGGAGGCGGGCGTAGGCGGCGCCTATTCCGGAGGAAGCGCCGGTGATGAGAGCAAGGGTACGAGGCATGAGACAGCCTGATTCAAGTACCTGCATTATGTCAAGTGTTTGACAGTCGTCCAGTGTCGTATTCTCGCCGTATGACGCTGCATGATGAGGGGCCGGTCGGCGCCGACGCACTGGACCGGGTGACCTGGGCACTGCGGCGGGCGGAGTTGGCCGTGACAGCCCTGAAGGAGCAACGGTTGCGCTCGTTGGGCATGGCGGCGGCACACTATTCCCTGCTCATTGCCGTCCACGTCGATCCCGGCCTGGCCGGAGCGGAACTGGCCCGCCGTCTGAACGTCACCCCGCAGGCGGTGGCCTCCCTGGTGGCCCGTCTGGAGGGCCGGGGCCAGCTGGAACGCCGGCCGCACCCGCGCCACCGTCACGTGCAGGAGCTCCACCTCACCGACGCCGGACGCGACGCCTTGCGCAAGGCCGACTCCGTGATCGCGGAGATCGAACAGCAGATCACCGAGAAGCTCGGCGCCAAGGACACCGGCCAACTGAAGGCGCTCCTCGGTCAGGTGACCGACGCGATACAACAGGTGCAACCGGCAGGCCCCCTCAGCAGACCGGTCACCTTGCGCAAAGACGGCACACCGGGGTGACCGTGCGAGCAGCCAGCACGTCATGGCCTCATCACCTTGGACGAGGAAGCCCCGCGTCATCACCGAACCAGCCTGAACCTGTCGCGGCACTCGCACACGGCTCTGCTCTTGCCAGAGGTGCTGGTCACCTGCGCACGATGCGTGAGCGGACGACGCGAGACGAGCCGTCACACGTCAGCCCCTCTCACTCTGCCGCGAGGCGCTGATCAGGCAGAACAACAACACGCGGCATGGTCAAGCACCGCCCGGCAAGGGTCCCGCTCCCCGAGCGGGGTGCGCTTCTTTCGTCAGACCCATGCAAGCCGTCTTCATGCGGGCTGTCGACTCATGGCTTCCTCGCCGGGCGACACCCAGCGCATGGCGTGGGAGGCGCTCACCCACTCTCAGCTTCGCTCGAGCGTGATCGACCTGGGTGGCTTTCGTTCCTGCATTCCGGCCGCTCTGTCTGGTGCCCTCAGGGGTGCCAGTGGTGTACGGCGGGTGCGGCTGCCGTAAACGGCGGCCAGGGGGTGTCGGTGCTCGGGGTGCCGGTGCGGATGAAGCTGAGCCAGGCGGTGCGCAGGGCTCGGCCCAGGGTGTCGATGTCGTGCGGGTCGGCGCCGGCGAGCATCGGGGCGGTGGTCCAGTCGGCATCGGTGCCGAACAGGAAGGGCAGTTCGATGCAGTGGGTGGCGCCGAAGGGAGAGGCGGGGGCGGCGTAGTCGAACCGGTAGCTCCACACGCGGGGCACCCGCCTCGCTCTGCCGGGCAGCCAGGCGGCGGGCGAGACGGTCGAAGAAGGCCGCACCCGCGGCACGTTCCACAGCGTCCGCAGTCGCCGAACCCAGTGCCGGGACCTGGCGCAGGCGGCGCAGCGCCGGGTTCAGGGCGTAGAAGGCGCTCATCTCCCGCCCGGTGGTGCCGATGATGACGTGCAGACCGGGAGCTCGGCCTACGAGGCATGCGGCCCAGCGTGCTGCGTCCGGGAGCGGGCCGACTCCGGCGACCGGCCTGAACAAGGGGACCGTACGGAGCCCGAGTCGGCCTGCCGCCTCGCGCGCGAGAGCGGTCTGGGCGTCCAGGACATCGGCGACGGGGACGGTACGCGGGTCTGCGCCGAGCCGGGTGAGGAACCATTCGGCGGCCTTCCGGGCGCTGCGAACGCTCCCGAGGCCGAGGGCGGCGGGGAAACTTTGAACGATGGCCCGGCGGAACAGGCCCTCGGCGTCGGGCATGCCCAGCAGACACTGCACGGTGTGGGCGCCGGCGGACTGACCAAGCCACGGTCACCGCGTCCGGGTCGCCGCCGAACGCGGCGATGTTCTCCCGCGCCCACCGCAGTGCGGCGAGCTGGTCGGCCAGGCCCAGATTGCCTTCGGAGATCCCCGGTGCGTGCAGATAGCCGAGCACGCCAAGCCGGTAACTGACGGAGACGACGACCACGCCGCCCTCGCGGGCGAGCCGATGGCCGCCGTAGCACTTCCAGGAGCCGGCGCCCGAAACCCAGGCACCACCGTGCCCGGGCCCCGCGCACCGCCGTGGCGCGGCCGTACGCCGAGCCGTCCTCAAGGCCACCACCGAACTCCTGGCCACCGAGGGCCTGGCGGGCACCCGTATCGCGGAGATCGCCGCCCGCGCCGGCGTGCACGAGACCTCGGCCTACCGGCGCTGGGGCACCCGGACCAACCTGATCCTCGAAGCCCTCTCGGACCGCCTGGACACGGAACTGCCCCTGCCTGACACCGGGTCCACGCACGAGGACTTGACCACCTTCTTCACCGCGCTCGCCGCGTTCCTCACCACGCCCACGGGCCGCTACCTTGCCTGCCTCGCCCTCACCGCACCGGACGACGATCCCCAGTCCGACCAACTCCGCTACCAGCTCTGGACCGCCCGCCTGGACCGCGCCCGCATCCTCGTCCAACGCGGCATCGACCGCGGCGACCTCCCGCCGGACAGCACCCCCGAGTTCCTCCTCGAAGCCTGGTCGGCCCCCTCCACCTGCGCATCGTGCAACGCGACCAGCCCGCAGGGCACGCCTACGTGAGTCGACTCGTGGCCCTGGTACTGGCCGGCGCCCGTGCTCCCGCCGCGGTCCGCGCCGACGTCGGCTGGCCAAGCTCCACGCCGACAAGGGGTACGACTACGACCACCCGCGTCGTTGGCCCACAAGCGCGGCGTCACCAGTCTGGGCGTGCCGCGCGGATGCTCGTGTCGGCCAGGCGGAATGCCGCGGGCGACGACTCGCCCGCGAGCGGTCGGGACTCCGCGTGGCGGGTCAGAACTGGTTCTCGCCGCCGTTGACGTGCAGGGTAGCGTCGAGCACGAAGCTGCTGTCCGCGGAGGCGAGGAAGGCCACGGCGGCGGCGACCTCCTCCGGGCGCCCCCTGCGGCCGATCGGCACTCCCGCCGCGAGTTGTGCTTTGACGGCCGCCGCGTTCTCCTCGCCGATGGCGATGTCGACTCCGGGTGTGTCGATCGCGCCCGGCGCGACCGTGTTGACCCAGATGCCCCTGCCCACAGGCTCGCCGCCTCGCCCAGGATGGGGAGTTCGACCTCCTCCACCTGGTAGCCGGCCTCGGCGAGCCAGGCGCCGGCCGTCCGGACCGCCTCGTCGGTCTCGGGCAGGCCGCGGCCCGCGATCGGGTGGCTGCCCGGATCGGTGACGAGCGCAACCCGCTTCGGCGCCCGGCCGGCGTCGTGTCGCGGGGGGCCGAAGGGGACGGCCACCGGGTCGCGGGCATCCGGAGTCCGCAGCACGCGCGCTTGCGGACCGGACGTCGGGGTAGGGCCGGTCAGGCGGTCGCAGGTTCGAGGGTGACCTGGTGGCCGAGGGCTTGGAGCCGGCGGACGAGGTCGCGGGGCTTGCGGGCGGGGTTGAGGTGACGCCGGTGCCAGTCGGCTCCGAGTTCCTCGTGACCGTATGCCTCACCGTTCGAAGACCACGCGTCCGTCGAACACGGTGAGATCCACCCGCACCTCGGTGATGTGGTGCGGGTCGAGGTCCAGCAGGGGGCGGTCCAGGACGCACAGGTCGGCGGTCTTGCCCGGCTCGATCGTGCCCTTCCAGTCGTCGGCGAAGTCCTGCCAGGCCGGTGTGGCCGTGTAGGCGCGCAGGGCGTCGGCGAGCGGCACGCACTGGTCGGGCCCGCTGGGTCGGCCGCTGGCCTTGGACTCGCGGAGCATCATCGAGGCCACGCCCTGCCGCCAGTCCGGCTGGGTGATCGGCGCGTCGGAGCTGGCGCACACCCGCACGCCCGCGTCGAGCGCGGAGCGCACCGGCCACTGGTAGGCGGAGCGTTCGGGGCCCACGACCTCGTCCATCAGGTCGGAGATGGTCCACTTGATGGCGGGGTTCATGTTGACGCCGCAACCGTGCGCGGCCAGCTTCGCCAGGCTGCCCGGGCTGATGAAGTCGCCGTGGATGACGTAGTGCCGGGCGTCTGGGCGGGGCGCGGCCTCCTGCGCGGCGACGAAGGCGTCCACGACCGTGTCGATAGCCCGGTCGCCGGTGACGTGCACGCCGAGCTGGAAGCCTGCCTCGTGCGCGACGCGGATCATCTCGCGCAGTTCGTCCGCCTGGAGCGTGGGGGTGTCGCCGTGCACGCACAGCCCTCCGTGACCGCCCTCCGGGTACGGCTCGCTCATCCAGGCCGTGCGGTTGGGCGGTACCCCGTCCCCGAAGATCTTGACGCCGATGGCGCACAGGAGCCGGGGGTCGGCGGACTCGGGGCGGCGCAGTTCGGCCAGGCCCTTGCGTACGTCGTCGGCGGAGCCGCCCATCGGGGCCGGGAGCAGCAGCACGCTGACCCGGGCCTCAAGGGCGCGCTCGGCGGCGAGTTCGGCGTACGCAGTCCAGTTGTCGGTGCTGAGGCCACCGAAGAGGGTGCCGGTGCCGCCGGGGCCGAGGCCGGGTTCGGTGTAGCTGGTGATGCCGCGGGAGTGGAGTTCGCCGATGACGCCCTGGATGGCCCGGCGGCGCTCGGCGATCGTCGGGGAAGGGAGCGCGGCCTGGACGAGCCGCTGGGCAGCCTCGCGCAGGATGCCGGTGGGCTCGCCGTCGGCGTCGAGGTCGATGACCCCGCCGGGCGGGGGTGCGGTGTGTGCGTCGATGCCGCAGTGGCGCAGGGCCGCGGTGTTGGCCCACACCATGTGCGAGGAGAAGTCGGTCAGGCAGACCGGGTGGTCCGGGGCCACCGCTTCGAGATCCCGGCGGTGCGGGAAGCGGCGGGGGTCGTCCCGGCATTCGGCGAGGTAGCCGGGGTCCCAGCCCAGGCCGGTGATCCATGCGCCGGGCCGTGCCTCCCGCGCCGCGCGGCCCACGGTGTCGGCGATGTCGGCGATCGAACGCACCGCCGGGTGGCCGACGTCGAGGGCGAAGGGCGGTTTCGTCATGCCGTACGCGGCCCCGTGCAGATGCGAGTCGTTGATGCCGGGCAGGACGGTCCGGCCGCCCAGCTCGACGACCCGGGTGCCGGTTCCGGCCAGGGCGCGCATTTCCGCGTCCGTGCCGACGGCGACGATGTCACCGCCGCGCACGGCCACGCCTTCGGCGACGGTGAAGGCGCGGTCGACGGTGAGGACCTGACCACCGGTCAGGACGAGGGTGGGAGGGGTGTCGCTCACGGGGACCTCTCTCATCACAAGGGGCCTGTCTACAAGAGGCCTCTCTCAGCAGGGGAAGGTGGGGTCAGCGCGCCGCGCGGGGCGCGAAGTACGCCAGTGCCGCGCCGGCGACCAGGGCGGTGCCCTGGGCCATCTGCTGCCAGAACGTGGGCACGTTCAGCAGCGTCAGTCCGTTCTGCAGGCCGCCGAGGAAGAGCACGCCGAGCAGGACGCCGAGGATCGAACCGGAGCCGCCCGTCAGCGCGACACCGCCGACCAGCACGGCGGTCAGCACGGTCAGTTCGAAACCGGCGCCCGAGGTCCCGGCGACCACGCTGTCCAGCACCGACGCCTTGATCGCCCCGGCCAGGGCGGCGGCCACCCCGGTGACCACGAACAACGCGAACGGCGTACGGCGGACGCTGATCCCGGAGAGGTGGGCGGCCTCCCGGTTGACGCCGATGGCGAAGACGTGCCGCCCGGCCGGGGTGAGCGCCAGGAACAGCGCGCCGGCGGCCAGCACAACGGCCGCGATGACGACCGGGGCGGCGATCCCGGCGATCCGAGACCCGCCGAGCCACGCGAACCCGGGCCCGAACCCGCTCAGCGGCAGCGGGAACAGCTGCTGTGCGAGCCCTCGTACGGCGGTCAGCATGCCGAGGGTGACGATGAACGCCGACAGGCCAAAGTAGCAGCACAGGGCGCCGTTCACCGCACCCACCGCCGCCCCCGCGGCCAGCGCCCCCAGCACGGCGACGACCGGAGACTGGCCATGGCCCGCCAGCCAGCCCGCGACCAGCCCGCCCAGGGCCAGCGTGGAGCCGACCGACAGGTCCAGGTAGCCGCTGATGACGAGCAGCGCCAGCGGTACGGCGACGATGGCCAGGGTGGCGGCGTCGGTGGCGATGCCGCGCAGGTTGGCCGGGTTAAGGAAGCTGCCCGTGGACAGCTGGAAGGCCAGCACCATCGCGGCCAGTACGGCGATGAGTGGATGGTGGCGTACGGCGGTCAGTCCGCCCGTGACGAGGACGCGCGGTCTCGTGAGGGCGGGGTCGGCGGTGGTCATGCTGCTCCTTCGGCGGGCACGGTGTCATGAACGGCGGACAGCAGGGCCTGTTCGGTGAGGCCGGCACCGGAGAGCTCGCCGACGACCTGGCCCCCGGCGACGATCAGGCAGCGGTCGGCGAGCGCGACGATCTCCTCCGGGTCGCTGGAGGCGAACAGCACGGCCGTGCCCCGCTCGGCGGCGAGGGAGGAAACCACCCGGTGGATCTCCTGGCGGGCCCCGACGTCGACGCCCTGCGTCGGCTCGTCCAGCAGCAGCACGTCGACGTGCCGGGCCTCGTTGGTCCACCGGCCGAGGACAAGCTTCTGCTGGTTGCCGCCGGAGAACGCGCCCGCCGGCAACCCGGGCCGGGCGGGCCTCAGCCCGACCGCCGTGGCCACCGCGTCGAACACCCGCCGCTCGGCGCCCAGCGCCCGCACCCCGTACCGGGCCAGCGGCCGGACGGACGGCAGCAGCGCGTTGTCCTGCGCGGACAGCGACGGGAACAGGGCCTGTGCACGCCGGTCGGCCGGCACGAGTGCGATCCCGGCGGCGAGCGCCTCGGCGGGCCGCGCCGGGGTTACGGTGCGGTCGCCGACCCGGACGGTTCCGGCGGAGGCAGGGCGTCTGCCGTACAGGGTCTCCAGGATGCGCGTACGACCGGAGCCGATGAGGCCGTAGAGGCCGACGCGTTCGCCTTCGGCGACGGTGAGGCCGACGGGCCCGAAGCCGGGGCCGCGCAGGCCGTGGACGGTGAGGCGGGGCGGAGCCGGAGGACGCTCGCGCCCCGGCGGACGGTCCGCCGCGTCGGCCGTCGATCCGTCGCCGCCGTGCGCGGCCGGAGGACACTCCCGCCCCGACGGACGATCTACCGCCCCAGCACTCGATCCCTCCCCACCGAGCGGAGCCGCAAGACGCTCCCGCCCCGGGGGACGGTCCGGTGCCTCGGCCGTCGGCCCCTCCCCGCCGGGCGGTGCATGGCCACGTCCGAGGCCGCGTGCACGCCGCGGGGTGCTCTCCAGGGGCCCGCCCGTGATCGACTCGACCAGCTCGCGGCGCGTCCGGCCCGCCATCGGCGCGTGGTGGGCGACCCGCCCGTCCCTCAGGACGGTCACCTCGTCCGCGAGGCGTTCCACCTCCGACAGCAGGTGGGTGACGTAGACGATGGCGAGTCCCTGGGTGCGCAGGTCCTCGACCCGTTCGGCCAGGGCGTCGGCCTCCGTCCCGGACAGGGCGGCGGTGGGCTCGTCGAGGACCAGCACGGAGGCGCTGCGGCTGAGGGCTTTCGCGATCTCCACCAACTGCCGCTGTGCCATGGGAAGTTCGCCCACCCGGTCGCGTGGTGAGCACTTGGCCGCCACGCGTTCCAGCAGTCCGGCGGCGACCTCTTCCTGCGCGCGTCGGTCGATCCGGCCGTACCGGGTCCACTCCTGACCGAGGAAGATGTTCTCCGCCACCGTCAGCGCGTCGACCACGCTCAGGGTCTGGAAGATGATCGCCACGCCCGCCGCGATCGACTCGCGCGGGCTGAGGCGGGCGTACGACACGCCTCCCACCTCGATCGTGCCCGCGTCCGGCGGGTAGGCGCCGCCCAGGCACTTGATGAGGGTGGACTTGCCGGCGCCGTTGTGCCCGAGCAGGGCGTGGACCTGACCCATCGGCACGGTCAGGTCCACGCCGTCCAGGGCCCGGACCCCGCCGAAGGACTTGGTCAGCCCCCGGATACTGAGGCCCGGCGCCGTCATGAGGCGCCCGGGTCGTTCTGGGCGAGCAGATCGTCGATGCGCGCGGTGTCGGCGCGCTGGACGAGCGCGATCGGCACCTGGGCACTGGCGTCGGACTTGCCCGCCGCGACCGCGCGGGGCACGTCGACGATGGCCGCCGCGATGTCCTCGGGCGCGAGGGCGGCGGAGGCCCGGTAGAAGGTGCCCTGCTTGATGGCGAGGAGGGAGGGTGCCGAGCCGTCCTGGCCGCCGACAAAGGTCTTGCCGTCGTCCTTGGCACGGCCCGCCTGCTGCAGGGCCTTGAATCCGCCGTAGGCGGCGGCGTCCGTGACGCCGAGGACGATGTTGAGGTCGGAGTGCTTGGCGAGGATCGCCTTGGCCTTCGACAGGCCGGTGTCGGGGTCGATGGCCTGCTCCTGGGCCACCACGTCGACGCCGGGTGCCAGCTTGGTGAAGGCGTCGATCATGCCCTTGGTGCGCTCGCGGCCCAGCTCGATGGTGCTGTCGGTGAGGAAGGCGACCTTGCCCTTCCCGCCGAGATGCTCCTCGGCCCACCGCGCCGCCGCCTCGCCGAGCAGCGTGCCGCCCTCGCGGAAGCTGAACTGGATGTCGGCGCTCTGGTGCTGCAGCGAGCCGCCGTAGGTGACCCAGATCAGGCCGGCGTCCAGTGCCGCCTTGGCGATGGGCTCCGCGGCCTCGAAGACCATCGGGAACGACACGATCGCCGGGACCTTGCGCGCGACCCAGGTGTTGAGGTTGCTGGCCTGGGTGTCGGCGTTGGCGTTGTCGCTCGTGGTCAGCAGGGAGATGCCGTGCTGCTTGGCCCGGGTGGTGGAGAGCTTCAGCAGGGTGGAGTAGAGCGGGAGTTGGGTGAAGGGGTAGTCCAGGCCGATCCGCGTCAGGCGGGTGCCGCCGGAGACCGAGGGCTTGGCCGAGGCGGCCGTGTTCTGCGGTGCCGAGCATCCGGCGGCCGCCAGCGCGGTGGCGGCGGAGAGGGCGAGGAACCCTCTGCGTGAGGAGGCGTACGGAGGTGGGGTCATGGCGGGACTCTCCCGAGGGGCGGCCCGCCGAGGCGGGCGTCCGGCTGTGCCGAACAGGAAAGACCCGTGGAGCCCGCCGCACCATCCGTACAAATACCGACTGCGAATGACGCCCACCGGAACGCGGGCCCCCGCGTGACAAGGTGGTGAACACCTTGTCCGGCAAGGGCCGGACCCTTATCGTTAGACCCCAAACGACTCATGGTCCGAGCCGCACGGAGGCTCGCATGCTCAGCCACCACCAGATCGCGGCGGCCACCCGCATCGGCATGCTCGTCCGCGAGCGCGACACCGCGTCCGCCTGCGCCGAGGCGCTGCGCGAACTGGCCTGTGCCCTGCCGCTCGACGCGGCCACCCTGCTCACGATCGACCCGCTGACCGGCTCCCATGTCCAGGTCGCGGGCATCGGCTACCCCGCCAAGGTCTCGCAGGCGCTGGCCGGCGAGTTCGTCGCGACACCGTGGTACCGCAACGTCGTACGGCGAGAGTTGCCGCCGTCGATCTCGCAGGACGCCGAAGACGCCGGGCCGCGCTTCCGCAACGGCTGGTTCTACGCCGAGCGGGTCCGCCCGGCCGGGTTCCGCGACGGTGTGACGGGGGCGCTGCGGCATCGCGGCCGGCTCGTCGGCCTCGTCCACCTCTCGACCGAGAGCGCGAACGCGTATGACACCGACGCCCGCCGGCTGCTGGCCTCAGTGATGCCCGCCCTCGCCGCGCTCGCCGATCCGGTGGCGTACGCCGGAGATCTGCACGCTCTGCCGGAGGAGGGCGCGGCGAGTCTGGTGGCCGCCGCCGGCCGCGTGGTCGACCTGCCCGGGCGGGAGCGTCCCCAAGTACTGCGGGAGGACGGGGGGCTCCGCCCCCTGCTCGACGCCTTCACCGACACCGGCGGGCGGCGGCTGCGGCTGCTGTGGCCCGCCGGGGGCGCCTGGCGGCGCGTCGTACTGCACCGGCACGAGGCGGGTCCCGGCCTCGCGTCGGACGCCGTGCTGGTGCACGAGACGCCCACGGAGCTGCCGTACGGACTCAGCCCCCGGGAGCTGGAGGTACTCACCCGGGCGGCCACGGGACAGACCAACCAGGCCATCGCGCAGGCGCTGTTCCTGTCCCCGCGGACCGTGCACAGCCACGTCGAGCACCTGTTGCGCAAAACCGGCTGCGCCTCCCGTGCCGAGGCCACCGCCCTGGCCGTGCGCGACGGACTGCTGCGCCCGGGCCCGGATCACCTGGCACGTTTCGTCGAGCGGTGAGCCGGGCCCCTGGACATCGGGAGGGTCCCCCGGTCATCAGGAGGTCAGTGCCGTCACCCGCCGCATGACCTCACGGCAGAAGGCCCCGACCCCGTTCGGGTCGTCGATGAACTGGTTGGGCTTGACGCAGAACGTGGTGAAGCCCTGCTCCAGCTGCTCGGGGAGCGAGGCCAGGGCCGCGCCGAGGTCGGCCGGTGCGTGGTCGTCGGCGAAGACGGCCTGGGTGCCGCCGATCATCTCCAGGTCGGCGATGTCCCGGCCGGCCGCAGTCATCGCGTCCTTGAGCGCTTGCAGGGCCTCGGGGGCAGGCCGGCCGAGCGGGTGGAAGCCGTGGCCGTACGTCACCAGCCGGCGCAGGACGGGACCGTGCAGGCGCTGTCCGCCGAACCACAGCCGGGGGCCCTCAGGGCGGTGGGCCTTGGGCTCGAAGTAGACGTCCTGAAAGGGGTAGTGCTCGCCGTCGTGGGAGATCGGGGACGGGCCCCAGGCCTTCGCCCAGACCTCCAGGTGCTCGTCGAGGAGTCGCCCGCGCCGCGCGAACTGCACGCCCAGGGCCTCGTACTCGTCCTTGCTCCAGCTGACCGTGGGCTGCACCACCAGGCGGCCCTCGCTGAGCAGGTCAAGGGTGCCCAGTTCGCGGGCGAGCAGCAGGGGGTGGCGCAGCGGGGCGAGGACGGCCGCGGCGGCGAGGCGCAGCCGGGAGGTGACGGAGGCGATGGCGGCGAGCAGGAGCAGCGAGTTCGGCCAGGGGGTGTACGGGTCCTGGTTGCCCGGGAGGGCGTAGTCGCGGGGGTTGCCCATGACGCCGGCGGCGGACGCGTCGGGGCCGAGGACGATGTGCTCGCTGACCATGACGGCGTCGAAGCCCGCGTCCTCGGCCTCACGGGCCCAGCGGACGGCGGCGGGCAGGTCGGCCCGGCCGCCGGTGAGCGTCCAGTTCTCGCTGAGGACGAGGAGCATGCGGGGAGGGGTGGGCATGTCGGGTTTCCCTTTCGTCTCCGTACAATTTGAACCCGAACGGTCGGGTGGCGAGGAGGAGCCAGCCGCCTGTCTGTGACGCGTCGCCACCGGACGAAGGAGCCGCCCGTGCCCGGCCAACGATCCATCACCGAAGCCGAGAAGCTCGCCGCGGCGAAGCTCGGCGGCGTTCCCATCCGCCGGGACCAGATGGCGGCCGTGGCGAACATCTACCGCGCCGCGTCCGCCGTGCGGCAGCACCTGGAGAACTCCGTGCTGCGCGGTTCCGACCTGACCTGGACGGCCTTCGTCGTGCTGTGGGTGGTGTGGGTGTGGGGCGAGTCCGAGACCCGGCACGTGGCGGAGGAGGCAGGGATCTCCAAGGGCACGCTGACAGGTGTGGCCCGCACGCTGGAGTCCCGGGGGCTGCTGCGGCGGGCCGGCCATCCGACCGACGGACGGCTGGTGCTGCTGAGCCTCACCGAGGAGGGCGAGGAGTTCATGCAGCGCGTCTTTCCGGCGTTCAACGAGGAGGAGGCGTTCGTCACCGCACGCCTCAGCGACGCGGAGTGCCGCAGCCTCGCGGAATCGCTGCGCAGTGTCGTGCTCCAGGTCGAGGAGCACGGTGAGGAGCGCCGCCAGACGCTGCTGGACGGCACCGAGCCCGCACCCCGGCGCAGCGGCCGCCGGCCCCGGGCCTGACCTCACTCCGGCTCCGCGCCCGAACCGACTCGAGTCTCGCGCCCGACCCGGATGTGGACCCGCGCGCGAGCCGCATCGCCACCGCACTTGAACCGCTGAAGCCCCCGCGCGCGAACCGCCTTCCCTCCTCACGCCCGAACCGCCATGGCCCGGGTCCGAAGCCGGATGGCTCCGCGGCAGGATCGGCATGGGTTCCACGCGCGAACCGCCTTCGTTCCCGCGCCCGAACCACCATGGCCCGCGACCGAACCGGATTCGCCTCCGCGACCGGATCGGATTCGGCTCCGCGTCCGGCCCGCTTCCGGCGGCCCCGATCGGTCTCACTCCCCGGCCGCCGCCCGCACCAGCGCATCGAACAGCCCCTGCTGGGCCGGGTCCTCGTGTGCGGTGTCCTCCGGGTGCCACTGGACAGCCGTGAACCAGCCTCTGCTGCCCGGGAGTTCGAGGGCCTCGGCGGTACCGTCCGCCGCGCGGGCGGTGATGCGCAGGCCCGTGCCGAGGCGGTCGACGCGCTGGTGGTGGTAGCAGGACGCGTCGGTCTTCTCGGCGCCCGTGGCGCGGGCGACGACCGAGTCCGGCTCCAGGGTGACGAGGTGCACGAGGTGCCGGTGCTCGCGCTCGGGGCCGCCCATGTCCTGCTCCAGGGTGCCGCCGAGGGCGACGTTGACGACCTGGAGGCCACGGCATATCGCCAGCAGGGACAGGCCCAAGTCGAGTGCCCGGCGGGCGACTTCGAGGTCGAAGGTGTCCTGGAGGTCGTCCACGTCGTAGACGGTGTCGTGGGTGTCGGTGGCACCGTAGCAGTGCGGGGCGAGGTCCCCGCCGCCGGGGATCAGGACGCCGTCGAAGCGGCGGAGTCTGTCGGCGACCTCCGCGTCGGCCGGGTGGATGCTCGCCGGTTCGCCGCCGGCCCGCCAGACGGCCTCGATCAGGGCACGGGCGTTGACCTCGGCGGCGTACCGGAGCGCGGAGGTGGTGGCGGAGAAGCGGGCCGGGACGGCGATCAGTGGTCTCACAGCTGGATCCAGGTGGTCTTGAGCTCGGTGTACTTCTCCAGGGCGTGCACGGACTTGTCACGGCCGTTGCCCGACTGCTTCATGCCGCCGAAGGGCACGGTCAGGTCGCCCTCCTCGTAGCAGTTGACCCAGACCGTCCCGGCCTTGAGGGCGCGCGAGACCCGGTGCGCGGTGGACAGGTCGGAGGTCCACAGGCCGGCGGCGAGGCCGTACTCGGTGGCGTTGGCCAGGCGGATCGCCTCGTCGAGGTCGTCGAAGGCCATGACGGACAGGACGGGGCCGAAGATCTCCTCCCGGGCCAGTCGTGAGCCGGGGTCGACGTCGTCGAGGACGGTGGGCTCCAGGTACGTGCCGCCCGTCTCAGCGAGTACGCGGCGGCCACCGGCGCGCAGGCGTGCGCCCTCCCCGACGCCGTCGCGGATGTGGCCGAGTACGCGGTCCAGGTGCCCCGGACCGACCAGCGCGCCCATCTCCGTGGCCGGGTCGAGGGGGTCGCCGACCCTCAGCTCCCGCGCCCGCCGGACCACGGAGTCGGTGACCTGCTCGGCGACCGACGCGTGCACGAGCAGCCGGGAGGGGGCGGTGCACATCTCGCCCTGGTTGAAGAAGATGCCCCAGGCGGCGGTGGCGGCGGCCTTGTCCAGGTCGGGGGCGTCGGGCAGGACGATGTTCGGCGACTTGCCGCCCAGCTCCAGCCAGACGCGCTTGAGGTTGGAGTCGGCGGCGTAGTGCAGGAAGTGCCGGCCCACGGCCGTGGAGCCGGTGAACGCAAGGACGTCGACATCGGGATGCAGGCCGAGGGCCCGGCCGGCCGTCGGTCCGTCGCCGCCCACGACGTTCAGGGCGCCCGGCGGCAGTCCGGCCTCGGTCGCGAGGCGGCCCAGCAGCAGGGCGGAGAGCGGGGAGTTCTCCGACGGCTTGAGCACCACCGTGCAGCCTGCGGCCAGTGCGGGTGCCACCTTCCACGAGGCAAGCGTCAGCGGGAAGTTCCAGGGTACGACCGCGCCGACGACGCCGGCGGGCTCCCGGGTGACCAGGGCCAGTGCGTCGGGTGCGGTGTGCGGTGACTCGTCCGTCAGCTTGTCGGCCAGTTGGCCGTACCAGCGGAAGGTGTTGATGGCGGCACGCAGTTCGATGCCGTACGCGTCCGTGATCGGTTTGCCCATCTCCAGGCTCACGGTCAGGGCCAGTTCCTCGCGCCGCTCTTCGAGGAGGTCGGCGAGGCGCAGCAGGACGCGGCCGCGCTCGGCGGGCGCCAGGCGCGGCCACGGCCCCCTGTCGAAGGCCCGCCGGGCGGCGGCGACGGCCGCGTCCACCTCGGCGGGTCCGGCGTCGGCGACCTCGGCGAGGACCCGGCCGTCCCGCGGGGACACGACCGCGAATGTGCCTCCGCCTCCTGCCTCGTCGGCGCCGTCGATGTGGTGGGCGCCGGAGAACTCCAGCGCCTTGGCGCGGCGCAGCCACTCGTCGTGGGTGACAGCCGGCATACGGATCCTCCCCGAGGTTGTTTGATCACAAACGATATGGATACGACTGCCCCTCGACCGCCGCCGTCGCGCTCACCCGCCGACGACCTCCACGGCCCGTCGCCTGACCCGCGCGGTCAGCACACCCAGGGCCATGATCACGGGGACGGACGCCGCGAGCCACACGGCCGTGGTGCGCTCGCCGCCGATGAGGGTGCTGAAGTTGGCCAGGATCAGCCAGATCGCGCCCGCGATGCCGAGCGCGCCCAGCAGGGGGGCGATCAGCGTGTTCCACGGGCGGGTGTCCAGGCGTTCACGGCGGAAGAAGACGACGACGGACACGGAGGTCAGCAGGTACAGGAGCATCATCGCCAGGACGGCGACCCCGCTGAACCAGGAGAACAGCGTCAGCACCGGGTCCTTGCCCGCCATCGCGAACGGCATCACCAGCGCCACGGCGACGGCGGTCTGGACACAGCCCGCAACCCAGGGCGAGTGGCGGCGGTTGAGGGCGCACAGCCGGCCGGGCAGCAGCCGGTCGCGGCCGAGCGAGAACAGGTAGCGGTTGGCGGAGTTGTGGAAGGTGAGGATGCCGGCGAAGAGCGAGGTGGCGAGCAGGACGGGCAGGACGTCGTTCACCCAGCCGCCGAACTCGGCCGCGATGGGCGCGAAGACGAACACGGCCCCGTCCCCGCCCTCCAGCGCCTTGCCCGCGGCCGCGGTGGCCTCGGAGGCGCCGTAGGAGGCGATGAGCATCCAGGACGTCAGGGCGAAGAAGCCGGTGACCACGGCGACCGACAGGTAGGTGGCGCGGGGCACGGTCTTCCTGGGCTCGCGGGCCTCCTCGCCGTAGATCGCGGTGGCCTCGAAGCCGAACATGGACGCCACTGCGAACATCACCGCCACGCCCGGCGCCCCGCTCAGGGCGGCGCCCGGGGAGAAACTGTCGGCGAATCCGAGCCCTTCCGCTCCCCCGCCCTTGACGAGGGCGACCAGCGCGAAGACCGACAGGATGCTGAACTCCGCCAGGACGAACACGGCGAGCACCTTCGCGCCCATCTCGATGCCCGCGGCGCCCAGGGCCTGCACGACGGCCATGGTGGCCAGCGTCCAGACCCACCACGGCAGGTCGAGCCCGGTGTGGCTCGCGACCATGCCGCTCACGATGGAGCCGTACAGGCCGTACATTGCGGCCTGGATGGTGCAGTACGCGAAGAGCGCGACGCCGGCGCTGCCGGTGCCGGTGGTCCGGCCGAGCCCCTTGCCGATGTAGGTGTAGAAGGCGCCCGCGTCGACGACGTGGCGGCCCATCGCGACGAATCCCACCGAGAACAGCAGGATCACCAAGCCCGCCACCAGATAGGCGGCAGGCACGCCGGGGCCGTTGCCGAGCGCCACGGCGATGGGGGCCGCACCGGCGATGCCGGTCAGCGGCGCCTGAGCGGACAGGACGAAGAAGAGGATGCCCAGGACGCCGAGGGCGTTGGGCTTGAGCATGCCTGGGGTGGGCGTGTCCGGTTCCGTGCGTTGCGGGGAGACCGTCTGACTGTCCACTCGGATCACCTGCCAGAGGAGAGGAAGGATCGTTTCAGGCCAAACGAGTTGCCTCATCGTGGGGCGGAACTATCCGTTTGACAAGGGGGATGAGGCGAGGAGTTCCGAGGTTTTACGCGGTCGAGACGTACGGGGCCTACGCCTCGCCGTCCCGCTCCTGGGCGAGCAGCCGCAGCACCGAGCGCAGCTCGTCCAGAGCCTCCTCGATGACCTCGCGCTCGCCGAAGACGAGCTGGTGCAGGACGAGGCCCTCCAGTGTGGCGAAGACCATCCGGGACAGGCCCTCGCCCACCGGTCCGGGCAGCATCTGGGTGAGCTCGCGCCGGGTCGCGCCGAAGTACTCGTCGTACAGCGCCCGCAGATGGGCCAGCAGCTCCGGCCGGCGGCGGGCCTCCAGCAGCAGCTCGTACTGGAACGCCTGGAGGTCCGGCCCGGAGTCCACCATGTCGGTCAGGCCGACCGAGAAGTCGGCGGCCTTGCCCGTCCCGGGTTCGAGCGCGCTGCTGCTGAGGGAGTGGCGTACGGCGTGGGCCAGGGCCTCCTCGATCAGCGCGTCGCGCGAGCCGAAGTGGTGCACGACGAGCCCGTGGGTGACCCCGGCCTCCTCGGCGACCGCCCGGTAGGTGAGCCTGCGCAGCCCGCCGCGTGCCACCACGCGCACCGCGGCCTCCAGCAGGGCCTCGCGGCCCGTGCCGTAGTTCACGCGCTTGCGGGGGCGGCGGCCGGCGGGCTGGGTCATGCAGGCGACCCTACCCGCGCCGTCGGCGTCAGCGGCGCGGCGGCCGGATGCCACGGAACTCCCAGTCGCCGCCCAGCGCGGTGGACAGCACCTCCTCCGACTCGGTGGGCTGGGCACCCACGTCCGCCCTGACCGGAGTCGGGCCGGTCACGATGTGGTTGGTGAGGCGCCCCAGGCCCTCGACCTCCACCTCCACGACGTCCCCCGGCCGGACGGGGCGGGAGTTGGCGGGCGTGCCGGACAGGAGCACGTCGCCGGGGTACAGGGTGATGGTGCGGGCTATGTCGGCGACGAGGTAGTGCATGTCCCACGCCATCTCGTCCGTCGACCCGTCCTGCACCACCTTTCCGTTGACGTACGTCCGCAGCCGTTTGCCGTGGAAGTCCCAGTCGGTGACCAGGCCGGGGCCGAGCGGGCAGAGGGTGTCGGAGCCCTTGACGCGGAGCATGGAGCCGGCGTCGGTGTCGCGGAAGTCGTGCAGGCCGTAGTCGTTGGCGACGGTGTAGCCGGCGATGTACTCCCCCGCCTCGGCCGGGGCGATGTTGCGGGCCGTCCGCCCGATGACGATGGCGACCTCGCCCTCGTAGTTGAGCCACTTGCAGCCCTCGGGGCGGACGATCGCGCCCTTGTGGGCGTTGAGGGCGGAGGTCGGCTTGTGGAAGTACGTGGGGGTGTCGGGCAGGCCGATCCGGAACTCGTCGACCCTGCTGCGGTGGTTGAGGTGGACGGCGATCACCTTGGAAGGGACGACCGGAGGCAGGTGCCGCGCCTCCTCGGTCTTCACACGCCGGCCGTCTCCGGCGACGAGTTCGTCCCCGTCGACGGTGACCTGGACGGCGGCGCCGTCGAGGAGGATGCGGCGGTACTCAGGCATGGGCGGACTCCTGTGCGGGGGTGATGTCTGCGGTCCAGCCGTCGGCCGGGCGGTCGAACCAGAGGTGGACCTGGCCGGTGCCGACGGAGTTCTCGTACTCGCCGTACTGCCGGGCCCTGGCCGTGCACGCGTGCTCGCCGAGGGCGCCGGCCATCATCAGGTAGTGGAAGAACTTGGCCTCGGGCTTGTACTTCCAGAACTCGTCCATGGTGTCGAGGACCTTGTCGTGGCGGCCCTCCTTGAACCAGGCGATGCGCTCCTCGTCGGCCGCGCGGGCCTCGGGGGTGAAGATGTGCACCGGGTCGCTGGCCTCGTGGTCGCGCAGTTCGCGCAGCGGCCAGAAGGTGTGCGAGAGGGCGCCGGAGGCGATGAGCAGGACCCGCCGCCCCGGCGTCGCGGCGATACCGTCGGCAAGCGCCCGCCCCAGGCGCAGATGATCCTCCATGTCGCCGGTCTGGCAGACGCCAATGGTGATCCACCGCTTGTCCGGCAGGCCCTCGCCGAGGAACTTCCAGAGGTTGATGGTGGCGTAGTAGATCGGCAGGTACTCGTCGTCGATCGGGGTGATCCAGGTGCCGTGCTTGTCGGCGAACGAGGCGATGTTGTGGGCGAGTTCGGGGTCGCCGGGGAAGTCGTACGGCATCCGGCACATGCCGCGGGGCAGCTCCTCGGAGGTGAACAGGCCGGCGCGGCGCGCTTGCGCCGTCACGACGAACTCGACGGTGGTGGCCCAGTGCGAGTCGAGGACGACGACGGTGTCGTAGTCCTCGCGCTCGAAGACGTCCTCGCGGAGCTGCTCCAGGCCGGTGACGAGGGTGATCTCCTTGCCCTCGTTCAGCTCCAGCCGCTCCTGCTTCGGGAGCACGATGGTGGGGACGTGGGCGAGCAGCCCGGCCCCGACGATCTCACCCATGGTCCTGGTTCCATCCCTTCGGGGCGGTGACGGTGTTCTTCAGGTCGCAGTAGAAGTCGAAGCTCCAGGTGCCGCCCTCGCGGCCGACACCGGAGAGGCGGGAGCCGCCGAAGGGGGCCTTGAGGTCGCGGACGAAGAAGCAGTTGACCCAGACCGTGCCCGCGACGAGTCGCGCGGTGACGCGCTCGGCGCGGCCGGGGTCGTCGGTGGCGACCGTGGCGGCCAGTCCGAAGCGGGTGTCGTTGGCGAGGCGGACGGCCTCGTCCTCGGTGGCGAAGGTCTGGAGGGTCAGGACCGGGCCGAAGACCTCCTCCTGGACGATCTCGGAATCCTGGGCGACGTCGGTCAGGAGGGTGGGTGCGTAGTACTGGCCGTCCTTGCGGTCGCCTCCGATGACCGCGCGGGCTCCGGCGGCGAGCGCCCGCTGCACGAACCCGTCGATCTTCTCCAGCTGGCGGGGGTGGATGTTCGGGCCGATGTCGGTGGCCTCGTCGCGCGGGTCGCCCTGCTTCAAGGCCGTGGCCTTCTCGACAAACCGTCGAGTGAACTCGTCGCTGATCGACTCCTCGACCAGCAGTCGCGTGCCCGCCAGGCAGACCTGCCCTGCGTTGTCGTACTGTTCCACGGCGAGGTCGACGGCCAGGTCCAGGTCGGCGTCGGCGAAGACCAGCAGCGGTGACTTGCCGCCCAGTTCGAGGCTGAGCGGCGTGAGGTTCGCGGCGGCGGAGGCCGCGATGCGCCTGGCCGTCGGCACCGAGCCGGTGAAGCTGATGCGGCGTACGTCCGGGTGGGAGGTGAGGGCGTCGCCGATCTCGGCGCCGTAGCCCTGGACCACGTTGAGGACACCGGCCGGCAGCCCGGCCTCGGCGGCGATGTCGGCCAGCAGCGAGGCGGTCAGCGGGGACCACTCGGCGGGCTTGAGGACGACGGTGTTGCCGGCGGCGAGGGCCGGGGCGACCTTCCAGGTGGCCAGCATCAGGGGGGCGTTCCACGGGGTGATCAGCACGCAGGGGCCTGCCGGGTCCCAGCTGACATGGTTGGTGTGACCGCGGGTCTCGAAGTCCTCGTGCTGCAGCTTCAGCAGCCAGTCGGCGAAGAAGCGGAAGTTGTGGGCGACGCGGGGCATGACGCCCCGCCGATGGGAGCGGAGCAGGGCTCCGTTGTCGGTGGTCTCCACCATCGCCAGCTCTTCCAGACGCTTTTCGACGCCGTCGGCGATGGCGTGCAGGATGCGGGCGCGCTCGGTGCGGGCGGTGGCGGCCCAGGCGGGGAAGGCCTCGCGGGCGGCGGCGACGGCCGCCTCGGCCTCGGCGGGGCCGCCACGGGCGATCTCCCCGAGGACGCTGCCGTCGATCGGTGAGGCGTCGGTGAAGGTGTCTGCGGAGGCGACGCGCTTGCCGCCGATCCAGTGGCGGGTGTCGACGGCGACGCCCGCGACGGTGATGGTGTGATCGGTCATGTCCGGTCTCCAAGTCCTCTCGTCCGTACGGGCGTCACTCGGCACCCGAGGTCCCGGACTCCAGCAGCCGCCCGCCGTCCCACACGACCCCCACCTGGCGGTAGTAGGCGGCGATGGGCTCCCGGATCTCCAGCCGGGCCAGTTCCTCCGTGGGCGCCTCGAACAGTTCCAGCGCGGCCTCGCCGACCCACGGCTGACCGCCCTCGAAGGACGCCGCGCCCGACTCGATCAGCTCGTCGAGCGCGAGGCCCTTGCCCTTCTCGATCGACGGCAGCCAGCGGTGGTGGGCCATGGGGTGGGCATTGACGAAGCCGTTGCTCCGCGAGGGCTCCCTGAGCGTCACCACGGCCTGCGCGATACGACGATCGGCTGCGGCCAGCGTCGCCCCGAACCGCGCCCCTGCCTCGATGCGCGGAGCAGGACCGAACGGGTGCGGCCGCGTCTGGTGGATGGAGCCGAGCTTCTTCGGATAGCCCTGGTGTAGTCCGCGGGCGATCGCGAAGTCCTTGTCGACCCAGATGTGGACGCAGCGCGAGTACGTCCGGCCCCGGTACTTGCAGCGGACGACCACGAACGCCTCCTTGTACTGGGAGCGCACGGGGTCCAGCAGTTCCTCGCCCGACGCCGAGCACGACTGCCAGTCGGCCCAGATCAACGCGACTGCCCCGGGGTCCTCGTCGGCCAACTCAAGGGGCTCGGGCAGCAGTTCCCGCACCCGTGCCGGGTCGGTGCGGTACTCGACGGTGAGCAGGTCGCCGGAGTAGCGCCAGGGTGGGGAGGGGATCAGCGACGAGGCGCCGGTCGCCGTCTTGGGGTGGAAGTAGCCACGGAGACTGGTCACATGGGGCTCCTTACGCGGTGAGGGCGGGCTGCTTGAGGAGGTCGGCGCGGTAGCGGGCGGCGCCCCGGGCCGCCGCCTGCCCGCCGAGCGCGACGACGCCGACCAGTTGCTCGTGGCAGTGGTAGCCGACGAGGACGTCGCCGGCGTCCGGGTCGCCGTCCAGGACGCGGATGTCGTCGAGGCCGAGCGCGGGCGCGCCGAAGGACTGGAGCCGGAAGTCGTGCTGGTCGCTCCAGAAGGTGGGCAGCGGGGCGAAGGGCGCCAGGCCCGCGTCGGCGCCGACGAGGACTTTCGCGGCGTGCCTGGCCGAGTCGGTGGGGATCGACCAGTGCTCGACGCGGCGCGGTACGCCGTCGTAGCGGGCGTTGGGGAACCGGGCGACGTCGCCGACCGCGACGACGTTCGGCCGGCCGCCGACGCGCAGGTGCTCGTCGGTGAGGACGCCGTCGGTCAGGTCGAGCCCGTTGCCCTCCAGCCACTCGGTGTTGGCGAGCGAGCCGACCGACTCCACCACGACGTCGGCCGAAAGAGTCGTCCCGTCGTTCAGCACGACGCCCGTGACGCGGTCGTCGCCGGCGAAGGCGGCGACTCCCCCGCCGAGCAGGAACCGCACCCCGCGCTCCTCGTGCCGCTTCAGCAGCACCAGCGCGAGCAGGTCACCGAGCGGTCCCACCATGGGCAGCGGCAGGGGATCGACGACGGTCACCTCGGCGGCACCGAGGCCGACGGCCGTCGCGGCGACCTCGCAGCCGATGAACCCGGCGCCGACCACGACCACGCGCACGCCCGGCCGGGTCAGCTCGTCCCGCAGGGCGCGGGCGTCGTCGAGGGTGCGGACGGTGTGCCGGCCGGCGAGCGGGCCGGGGCAGCGCAGGCGCCGGGGGCGCGTGCCGGTGGCGACGACCAGACCGCCGTAGGACATCACCGAGCCGTCGTCGAGCTCGACGGTCCGCTCGGCGAGGCGGGCCGCGACGATTCTGGTGCCCAGGCGCCACTCCACGTCCGCCGCCGACGCCTTCGGCGTGAAGGCCAGGGACGCGAGGGGCGCGCGGCCCGCGAGGACCTCCTTGGACAGCGGGGGCCGGTTGTACGGCATGTGCGGTTCGTCGCCGATCACCGTGAGGCCGCCGGTCCAGCCCGCGGCGCGCAGCTGCTCCGCGGCGCGCAGGCCGCCCAGGGAGGCGCCGGCCACGACGATGCGCGCATCCACGCTCAGTCCTCGATCCGGATGGCCTGGAGCGGGCAGACGTCCGCGGCCTCCTCGACCTCGTCGCGCAGGGCGTCGTCGGGGTCGGGGACGTAGGCCAGGTGACCGTCGTCGTCCATGCGGAAAACGTCGGGGGCGGCGAAGACGCACTGACCGTGGTCCTGGCACTTGTTCATGTCGACGACGACCTTCATGGGCCGGTCCTCCTGAGGGTGAGGGCGTCGAAGCGGAAGGGAAAGAGAGGCCCGGCCGGACATGCGGCCGGGCCCCGGCCGACGGGGTGCGGCGACCACACCCCTAACTCGTTTGGCTTCAAACAAGGTAGGCAGGGGCCGCACCCTGGTCAATACCTATCCGGATGGATAAATTCTTTCCGCCGCCCCCTTGCGGTCACCCTTCCCCGTACCTACCGTTTGGCATCAAACAACAGCCGGGGACGCCCTCCCTCCCCGCGTCCCGGCCGCCTTCTCCCCACGCCACCCGCCTCCCCGACCCCGCGTCCCGGAGGTGTCCCGACGTCCGCCCGAGGAGACAACGGTGAGCGCTCACGACATCGCAGAAGTCCGCCGCCACATGGACCGGCTCGCCGCCGACGGCATCGACGTGGTCCGGGTGACCTATCCCGACCTCATCGGCACCGACCGGGCGCGGGACGTGCTGCTGGAGGAACTGCCCCGGGCCTGCGCGCACGGGCTGGCCTTCTGCCGGGCCGTCTACCACACCAGCCCCCAGGGCGACGTGGTCCCGGTCAGCGGCGGGCTGGACGCGGGCCTGCCGGACATCTGCGTCCGCCCGGACCTCGACACGCTGGTGCCGCTGCCGTGGGAGCCGGGGGTCGCCGCGTGCCTCGGGGAGGTCGTCGATCCGGCGAGCGGTACGCCCGCGCCCGAGTCGCCGCGTGACCTGCTGCGGGCCGTCCTCGCCCGGTGCGCCGAGCACGGGCTGCGGCCGGTGGTCGGACCCGAGCTGGAGTACTACCTGTGCGAGCCGGACGGCGCCGGCGGCTGGCGCCGCTACGCACCCGACCCCGGCGTCGTCTACACCGCCGGGCTGCGCGCCGACCCCGACAACCACCTGCTGCGGACCCTGCGCCACACACGCGACCTGAACGTGGGCGCGATCAGCGGCAACCACGAGTTCGACGGCGGCCAGATCGAGATCAACCTGGCCCACTCCGAGGCGATGTCGGCCGCCGACCGCTCCTTCCGCTTCAAAGCCGCGATCAAGGAACTGGCCCGCAAGGAGGGCAGGCTCGCGACCTTCATGGCCAAGCCCTTCAACGACGCGGGCGGCTCCGGATTCCACCTCCACCTGTCCTGCGAGAACGCCGAGGGCGACAACGCCTTCGACGACCCGGCGGGCCCCTACGGCCTCTCCGCCGGCGCCCGGCACGCGGTCGCCGGCGTCCTCGGCCACGCGCCCGCCCTCGCCGCCCTGCTCAACCCGACCGTCAACTCCTACAAACGCTTCGGCCCGGACACCCTCGCGCCCTGGCTGGTCGACTGGGGGCTGGACAACCGCAGCGCCATGGTCCGCATCCCACCCGAGCGCGGCTCCGGAGCCCGCCTGGAACTGCGGCTGGGCGACGCCAGTGCCAATCCCTACCTGGCGATCGCCGGGACCGTCGCCGCCGCGCTGCTCGGCGTGCTGGCCGGCGAGGAACCGCCGGCGCCGCTGGAGGGGTACGGCTACGACACGAGCCGGGCCGCCGTGCTTCCGGCCACCCTGTCCGACGCGCTCGACGCGCTGGAGGCCGACACCGCCCTCGCCGACGTGCTCGGCAAGGACTTCACCACCTCCTTCCTCTCCTACAAGCGCGACGAGGTCGCACGCTTCCACCGGCACGTCACGGATTGGGAGTTCACCGAGTACGCCTACCACCTGTGACGCCTACGACCTGTGACGCCGAGGAGCCCCGAGATGACCGAGACCCTGACCGACGCCGTGCGCGAGCCGCTGCCGCTCGCCGACGTGAACCTCGCCGACCTGGACAACTTCACCGACGGCGTCACCCCCTGGCGGATGTTCCACACCCTGCGCCACGAGGACCCGGTGCACTGGCAACCGGAGGAGGCGCCCAACTCCGGTTTCTGGGCGGTGACCCGGCATGAGGACATCGTCCGGGTGGACCGCGACCCGGACACCTTCACCTCCACCAGGTTCGTCAACCTGGAAGAGGTCGACGACGACCAGATCAAGAAGCGCGCCTCGATCCTGGAGCTGGACGGGGTCCGGCACCGGGCGCTGCGCAGTCTGATCCAGCGGCAGTTCGGCGCGAACGTCATAGCCGGCTACACCGACTTCCTGCGCGGGCTGACCGCGAGGACCCTCGACGCCGCGCTCGCCAAGGGCCGTTTCGACTTTGTGGCGGACGTCTCGGCGGACTTCCCCATCAACGTTCTCGCGCGGCTGCTGGACGTGCCGCCGGAGGACAACCAGAAGCTGATCGACTGGGGCAACCGGATCATCGGCAACACCGACCCGGACTACGCGGACGTGCTGCTGCACAGCGCGGAGAGCGAGCAGTACCGGGACCTGCCGTTCCGCTCCCCCGCCTCCCTCGAAGTCTTCGCCTACGGACGCGAGTTGGCCCGGCAGCGGCGCGGCGGGGACGGCACCGATCTCGTCTCCCGCCTGGTCAACACCACCCCCCGGGACGGAGTCCCGCTGTCCGCGCAGGACTTCGACAACTACTTCCTTCTCCTGGTCGTCGCCGGGAACGAGACCACTCGCCACACCATCTCCCACTCCATGCTGGCCCTCATCCAGCACCCCGAGCAGCTGGCCCGTCTCCAGGAGGACCCCTCACTCATCCCGACGGCGGTGGAGGAGTTCCTGCGCTGGGCGTCCCCCGTCTACCACTTCCGCCGCACCGCCACGCGGGACGTCGAACTCGGCGGCAAGCAGATCAAGGAGGGCGACAAGGTGGTGATGTGGTTCGCCTCCGGCAACCGCGACGAGGAGGCCTTCGGCAACCCGTACGACTTCGACGTCACCCGCACGGACAACGACCACGTCACCTTCGGCAAGGGCAGCCCCCACCTGTGCCTGGGAAACCTCCTGGCCCGCACCGAGATCCGCATCATGTTCGAGGAGCTGATCCCACGCCTGTCGGCCATCCGCCTGACCGGCGACGTGCCGCGCGTGCGCTCGAACTTCGTCAACGGCATCAAGAAGCTGCCCGTGGAGGTCACGCCGGCCTGATCCCTGCGACAGGCGAAATCGGGGTAGCTGACGCCGAGGACACAGTGGAGCAGAATCTCAACGACTGTGAGCCAGCCGGCGCCACCGGCACCTCGCTGCATCTGACTTCCGACAACGCCTCGGCAGCGGGCGCCTGGCGGATGTTCGTGCCGGAGAGCTGAGATGCCGCCTCACCGAAGGCCGATGCGGCCAAGGTGGCCCGCCGTGCTGGATCGCCGGTGTCGCCTCCGGCGCGCACGCGGTTCGGCGGCTGTTCGTCTTGGACCGCTGCGGCACACCCTGCGGATCCGAGGAACACGGGACTGCTCTCCTGGGTGCGGTGCGAGGCGGCGCTGGCCAAGGTCCGTGATCTATTGGATGGCAGGACCTCGTTGCAGCAGCGGCGCTGACCCACCGGTAGACAGCGACCCCCACCTGCCACTGCGGACACGAACTGGTCAGCTGCTCCTCTTGCGACGAGGCGCGGTGTCTGCAGTGCGCCCCCTACCGCTCCGAGGACTGCGGCAGTCCCGGGGCTGAACCGCGCCGTGACCCACACCCCTGACGCGCCCGGTGACCGCTCCTTCGTCGTCATCGGCGAAACCAACCTGGCACTCCGGGTGTACGCGTCCCTGCGCAACGGTGCGCACACCGCCCGGCATCTGACCGGGCCCGGCGACGAGAAACTGCGCGCGACCATGACACCGCCGCCCGAAGCGGTGGCCGTGCTCCTGCACGACGATGTCGCGGCACGCCGCGGCCGGTCAGGACATCCGCGAGCAGCGGGCCGTGCTGCGCCACCGCGCGCAGCACGTGCGGCTGTGTACCTTGCTGCGTAACCGCATCCACGCGGTTTGCCCCCGAAGGAAGGTCATGGCCCGGCCCGGCCAGATGGGCTGACGGGACGGGTCGCCGATGCAGGCGGCCGCGCCGCCCAGCAGCGGGAGTTGCAGCAGGATGCCCTGCGTCCCGGGTCGTCGTCCTCGACTGGGGTCTTGAGGGCGGCTACTCCCGCACCTACGTCCGCGGTCTCGACGACGAACTCGCCACGCACGGCCACGTCCTGCTCGTCCGCCACGGCAACCAGCCCCCAGGAGACGCAGCGGGTGCTTGTCGCGATCAGGCCTCGCGCGGTCATCCGCTTCGCCGAGCCCTACCTGCCCGGCCACCACCTCCAGGACCACTGAGGCCGCCGGAAGGACGGCCTGGCAGCCCACGCCGCCCTGCAGATCCGGCACCTCGCCGAACGCGGCCACACACATCGCCCTGGCGCTGCCGGACGGCGAGAACCCGGTGGCCCGGGTCCGCGTGCGGATCGCACAGATCGCGGACAGCGCAGGCCTCGCCCCCGTCACTCCTTCGTCGCACCCCGGCCGAAGACGGCGGCTGCCCGTGCCGTGGGGGCGTTCCGCGCCGCCCAGCCCGAGGTGACGGCGGTCGCGGCCGCCGACGATTTCGCCGTTCGTGCCGCCGGGCGGAGCCAGCAACCGCCGAGGTGCTTGTGCCTGTGCGGAGCAACGGGCTACGGGTGGTCGGCTGCTCGGTGATGCCGACGACGGTTGTTCCGAGCCGACATGTCAGTCCGCCCCGCCTTCACCCCCCAATGCCAGGGCCAAGATCCGGACCATACACGGGCCAGAACGTGGCCACCTCGGTTCACATCTCGCGTTTAGCCTGGTCAGAGCGAGACTCGGCCGCGACGGCCATGCTCTACGGCAGCCGCCAGTCGACCGGCTGGGCGCCCTGCCGCACCAGCAGGTCGTTCGCCCGGCTGAACGGACGCGAACCGAAGAACCCGCGGTCCGCCGACATCGGGGACGGGTGGGCGGACTCGATCGCCGGAAGATCCCCGAGCAGCGGCCGCAGATTACGCGCGTCCCTGCCCCACAGAATCGACACCAGCGGCGTACCGCGGGCCGCCAGCGCCCGGATCGCCTGCTCGGTGACCTCCTCCCACCCCTTGCCCCGGTGCGCCCCCGGCTTGCGGGGCGCTGTCGTCAGCGCCCTGTTCAGCAACAGCACCCCCTGCTCCGTCCACGGCGTCAGATCCCCGTTGGACGGCCGGGGCAGCCCCAAGTCGGAGTGCATCTCCCGGAAGATGTTCTCCAAACTGCCCGGCAACGAGCGCACCTCGGGCGCCACCGCGAAACTCAACCCGATGGCCATCCCCGGCGTGGGGTAGGGATCCTGGCCGACGATCAGGACGCGGACGTCATCGAAGGGCTGCTGGAAGGCCCGCAGGACATTCGCCCCGGACGGAAGGTAGGTCCGGCCTGCCGCTATCTCGGCCCGCAGGAAGTCCCCCATCGCCGCGATACGTTCAGCCGCAGGTTCAAGGGCCTTCGCCCAGCCTGCTTCAACAAGTTCATACAAAGGTCGTGGTGCCACAGCGCGTCACCCTACTGGCACTCACCGCGGTCCCGCACAAACACAGAAGCCCCCACGCACGGACCCCGCCGCCGGCGCTAGTCTTCCTCCTCATTGAGGTCATCGAGCCGGGCCAGCAGATCGCGCAGCCGCTCACCGGGAAGGAGAGGAGCCTGTTGCAACCAGTGATCAAGCCACTCCGCCACGGTCATCACGCCTCGCCAGCCTCTCGACGCCGGTACCGAGATCTCAAATCTCCCGCACACGCGGTGGGGTCCGCGCACCCCTCCCCCACGTCGGCCGACCACGGCTTCTTCGGCTGCCGCCCGTTCAGCCGTGCCAACGACCTGCTCATGCGCCAGTGGGGTCAGCCGGTGGACTGGCGTCTGCCGTGACGGGGGCAAGCCGTGGCACCTCGCCCGCGAACGTCGGCGGCTTCCTCGCCGTTGACTCGGGTGGTTCCGGGCTGCGGGTCGCCGTCGGGGACGTGGAGCGGGGGCCGCTGGCCGTGCGCGAGTCCGGGGTGCCGGTGCGGACGGGTGCCCGGGGGATCAATGCCGGGCATCTGATGGAACAACTGGTGCCCCTGGTGCGGGCCTTGACCGCCGAGGCCGGGATCCGGGCGCTCGGCACGGCTGCTGTCGGTGCCGCCGGGTTCAGCACGCTCGGTGACGCCCTGCGGGCCGAACTTCCCGGTGCACTGCGCCGGGAGTGCGGGATCCGGACGGTGGCTCTCGCCGCCGACGCGGTCACCGCGTATGCGGGCGCGCTGGGGTCGCGGCCGGGTGCCGTGGTCGCCGCCGGTACGGGACTGATCGCCATCGGCACCGACCTCACGCGCTGGCGGAGAGCGGACGGCTGGGGGCATCTGCTGGGCGACTGCGGGGGCGGCGCCTGGATCGGGCGGGCCGGGCTGGAGGCCGCGTTGCGCGCGCACGACGGGCGGGAGGGCGGCTCGGCCCGACTGCTGGAGTGCGCCGAGGAGTTGTTCGGCCCGATGCAGGGGCTGCCCGGCAAGCTGTACCCACGCCCGGACCGCCCCGCCGTCCTCGCCTCCTTCGCACCCCGGGTGGCGGCCTGCGCCGACGAGGGCGACCCGGTCGCCGTGGCCGTCCTGCGCGCGGCGGCCCGGCACATGGCCGACTCCGCGGCCGCGGTCTGCCCGACGGAAGGTGAGCCTCAAGTGGCCCTCACCGGTGGCCTGTTCAAGATGGGCGCCCCGCTCCTCGTACCCATGACGGAGGAGCTGGCCGCACGACTGCCGCACGCACAACGGGTCCCGGCCGAGGGCGATCCGCTGCACGGATCGGTCCGGATCGCGACCGAGTTGGCGGCCGGGGCGCTCACTCTGCCGCGTGACGAGAAGATGCTGTACGTGGTGACCGGACAGGGCGACTGATTCTCCGACTTGTCCCCATTCGCTCCGTAATCGCGGTGTGTTCGCTCCCTGTTCGTTCCGGACAAGCCGCCGCTCACCGCACGGAAACCTGCTGATCACTTCCGATCCGTACGTAACTCATCAGACAAAACCGGACGGATACCGCTCACCTGCACCCTCCCCGAACAGGGGAGCCCAGTAAGCCAGTAACATGCGGCGCCATGAGCTCCCCCACTGGGCCCGCGTCCGGCCTGCCAGTACGAATGCCGCGCCCCCGCCAGCCCGGGCGGCACCGCCGACCCGAGCCGCTGGCGGCTCCCGAGGGCGCGCCCGCGCTCGTCCTCGCGGTTCCGGGCACGCCCAGCGCCGCCACGCGCAGTCTCGCCGAGGAGGTCGTGAGCATCGCCCGCTCCGAGCTCCCCGGCCTCGACGCCCGGATCGGCTACGTCGACGGGGACGGCTCGGAGTTCCTCACGCTCCAGGCCGTGCTCGCGCACGCCGCCGACGAGCGCACCGCCCGCTACGAGCAGGCGCTGGCCGCCGGGATGGACGTCAAGGAGCCCGACGGCCCCGTCGCCGTCGTGGTGCCGCTGCTGGCCGGTCCGGACAGCGCGCTGCTGCGCCAGGTCCGCCAGGCCGTGATGGACAGCCGGGTGGCTGCCGAGCTGACGGACGTGCTCGGCCCGCACCCGCTGCTCGCCGAGGCCCTGCACGTGCGGCTGTCGGAGGCGGGGCTGGCCCGCGCCGACCGCGCCCGGCTGTTCACCGTGGCCACGGCCGCGGACGGCATCATCCTGGCCTCCGTGGGCGGTGAGGAGGCCGTGCAGGCGGCCGGGATCACCGGCATGCTGCTCGCCGCGCGGCTCGCCGTGCCGGTGATGGCGGCGGCCCTCGACCAGGAGGGCTCGATCGCCTCCGTCGCCGAGCAGCTGCGCTCCTCTGGCTCGCAGCAGCTGGCGCTCGCCCCGTATCTGATCGGCCCCGAGATCGACCCGGGCCTGATCGAGGAGGCCGCGAAGGAGGCGGGCTGCCCCGCCGCCGAGGCGCTCGGCCCCTACCCGGCGATCGGCAAGCTCGCGCTGGCCAAGTACACGACGGCGCTGGGCATCGCCCCGCAGCAGCCGCAGGGTACGCCGGTGCGCTGAGCCCGCCGCACGACCAGTCATACGACCGAGGGCCCACTCCACACACCGGAGCGGGCCCTCGGCCTTGGTGGCGAAGCTCAGCCGAACACCACGCTGGCCACCGCGACCACACCGACTGAGCAGACCCGCCGCGGCAGCCCGCTTTCCCAGTCGACCGCAGACCACGTCGCGTCACCGGAGCGCTCGTCCGCACGTACAGGAACCCGCTCGACTCCCCGATCGCCGCGGCCAGTGACCTCCGCAGGACACCGGCCTGGTCAGCCGCAGCCCGCCCCCTCGACGGGAAGACCGACTGCACGTCCTCCCGGCGCGTCGCGGTCCACACGAAGCGGCCGTCGACGAGGCTTCGATGCCCGACGGGTAGGTGTCCTGCGCCGGACTGCCGGGCAAGACCGGCGTCTCGGTGACGGATGCCGCAGCCGGCACCAGCAGTTGATCACGCCGCGGTTTGGACCAAGGTGAGGGAAGGCGTCAGATCCGGTCGGCGTGGATCTCAGGCCCCGACCAGCGGCGAGCCGGGCGGTGTGCGCAGGGGCTTGGCGAGTTCCGTGAGGGCGCGCTCCAGGCCGTGCAGGTGGGCGAGGGCCGGTTCGGTCGTGGGTGGCTCGGGTGCGAGGGCGGCGGGCCGCTGTGTCGTACCGTCCGTGAGCGCCTCCACCGCGGCCTGTACGCGCCAGCAGGCGGCGGTCAGGCGGACGTCGTGGGAGGCCTCCGGGTCGGCGGCGACGGCGACCAGGCCGCGGATCTCGCGAGCGCAGTCGTCGAGCAGGGCGATCACCTGCCGGGCGCGCCGCTTGCGGCCCCGCATCGGGTTCAGCGGGTGGACGAGCGGGGCGAGCGCGAGCCGTACCCGGCCGAGGAGCTGCTCCAGTTCGGCCACGCGCGGGGAGGGGTCGGCGCCGCCGTCGCCGGCGAGGCGTGCTGCGGCCTCCGCGGTGCAGGCGTGGACACAGCGCAGGGCGTGCCGGATCCAGGCGTTGTTGACTGTGTGGGTGGTGACCGGCAGCACGAACAGCACGGCAAGCACGGCACCCAGCGCCCCGATGCCGGTCTCGGCCAGGCGCAGGGCGAGCAGGGCGGGCTGGAGCAGGTCCAGCAGACCGTAGAGCAGCTCCGCGAGCAGGGTGACGCAAAGCATCATCCAGGTGTACGACACGGCGGCCGTGTAGAAGATGCCGAACACACACGCGGCGACGAGCACGGCCGACGGGACGACGGCGCCGTTCAGCGGGACTGCGACAAGCAGACCGAGGCCGATGCCGAGCACCGTGCCGAGCAGCCGGCGGAAGCCGCGGACGAGGGTCTCGCCGCGCGAGCTGGTGTTGACGAAGATCCACCAGGTGGCGCCGACGGCCCAGTACCAGCGTTCCGCGGACACCAACTGGCCCACCACGAGCGCGAAGCCGGCGCCGGCGGTCGCCTGGATCGCCTGCCGGGTGGTGATCCGGGCGAGCCCGATCCCGTCCGGCGGGGCGACCGCCGGGGCCGGGGGCGTACGGCGCTCGTAGCACCACAGCCCGAAGCGCACCGCGGCCGCGCACAGCACGGACAGCAGGACGGCGGCCGACAGCTCGGGCAGCTGTCCGGGCGTGGCCTGCAGGAACTGCGCGATGAAGAAGGTCATGAACGCGAACACGCCGAGGCTGTGCCCGCGCGGCCCCCAGCGGCGGGCGTAGACGCCCGCACCGACCACCACCAGGAAGGTGAGGTCACGGGCGCCGGGGTGGTCGTGCAGCACCGCCGCGGCGGCCAGCACCGGCAGCCCGACGACGGGCAGCAGCGCGGTCGTGACCGCCTGCCCCCGCACGGTGGCGTCCGTGACCGTGAACAGGGCGAGCAGCGCGGCCAGTCCCCCGGTGACGGCGCCGACGAGGGAGTGGCCCGCGAGACCGCAGACGACAACCGCGAGACTCACGCCGAGCACGGCCCGCGCGGCGAAACGCAGCCGCGCCCGCCCCGGGTCCGGCGCCACGAACACCCTCTTCAGCACTGCTTCCCGCCCCTTGCCAAGACTGCTACGACTGCTACGACTGCTACGACTGTTACGACCGGCATGAAAAAGGCGCCGCGGGATCCGCAGCGCCATCGACGCCTCCATGACACCATCAGTTCCGCCACTGGCTCAAGTGCCGCCCGGCTCGCTGGGCCATTGGCACACCGTCGACAGCCACCTTCGACCCGCCTCCGAGCCAACGGGCCACGTCGGACGGTCCACCCCATGAGCGCTTGGTTGAGCCATTGGTACAGTCGACGCTGATCACCGACGGAGGAGGCCGGGCGCCATGGCCGTGGACGAGCTGGACACCCGCATCCTGCGCCTGCTGCTGGAGCAGCCGAGAACCAGCGTGCGCGAGTACGCCCGCATCCTCGGCGTCGCCCGCGGCACGCTCCAGGCCCGTCTGGACCGGCTGGAGCGCGACGGCGTGATCACCGGCACCGGTCCGACGCTCTCCGCCGCCGCCCTCGGCCACCCGGTGCTGGCGTTCGTGCACATCGAGGTCACGCAGGGTCACCTGGACGAGGTGGGCGACGCCCTGGCCGCCGTACCGGAGATCGTCGAGGCGTTCTCGATCACGGGCGGCGGCGATCTGCTCACCCGCGTCGTGGCGCGCGACAACGAGCACCTCGAAGATGTGATCCAGAAGCTGATCAGCCTGCCCGGAGTCGTGCGCACCCGCACCGAGGTGGCACTGCGCGAACGCGTCCCGCACCGGCTGCTGCCGCTGGTGGAGTCGATCGGGCGGACGGCGCGCAGCAGATCTTGACATCATGACGCGATGAGCAATCTCGGCACCCTTTCGGTCATCTTCGATCTCGACGGAACGCTCGTGGACAGCGAGCCGAACTACTACGAAGCGGGCCGACTGACCCTCGCCGAGCACGGCGTGCCGGAGTACACCTGGGCCGAGCACGAGCGGTACATCGGCATCAGCACGCTGGACACGATCCTCGACTGGCGGCGGCGCTACGACCTGCGCGCCCCGATGGCCGAGCTTCTCGCCGCCAAGAACCGCCGCTATCTGGAGCTCGCCCGCGCTCACACGCGCGCGTACCCGGAGATGCGGAAGCTCGTGGAACTGCTGGCCACCGAGGGTGTGCCGATGGCCGTGGCGTCGGGTTCCTCGCCGGAGGCGATCGCGGCGGTCCTGGCCGGTACGGGTCTGGACGCCCACCTGCGCACCCTGGTCTCGGCCGACGAGGTCGCCCACGGCAAGCCCGCTCCCGACGTCTTCCTGGAGGCCGCCCGCCGCCTCGGCGCGCGGCCCGCCGACTGCGTGGTCGTCGAGGACGCGGCTCCGGGCGCGGCCGCCGCCCATGCGGCCGGGATGCGCTGCATCGCCCTCCCCTATGTCCCGGACCAGGCGGACGGCCCCGAGTTCGCGACCGCCGGCCTGCTGGTGCGAGGCGGGCAGGCGGAGTTCACGGCACGAGCGGCGTACGACTGGCTCACGCGCACGACTCGCACCCCCTGACCCACTTTCGCTCCGGTCGGCGGGACCGCGCAGCCCGGCAGTTACTTCACCGTGTCCCGGACCTGGCGGGACGGCGATGTGGTGCGGATCGCGATGCCCTTCCGGCTCTGGGTCGAGCAGGCGCTCGACGACCCGTCCCTGCAGACCCTCTTCTACGGCCCCGTCAACCTGGTCGGCCGCAACTCGGCGACCAGTTACCTGGAGTTCGGGCTGTACCGCAACGCCGCCCTCTCCGGCGACCTGCTGCCACCACCCTGCTCGACGAGGTGGGGGCCGGGGCGCCGTTCGGCGGCAAGGGTGCGCTGGTCACGCGGGTACGGTCGACGGTGGACGCGTGCGTGACGGCGGGGCTGCTCGCGCGGGCCGACGGTGACGCGGTGGTGCGTACGGCGGAGCAGGCGTCGTACGTCCGCTGAGGCGCGCGACTTGGCCCTGTCGCGTCGTCGGGCAGGCGGGAATGTGACGGCAGGGCCTAGGAACGGCGGCGGGGCTTGCCGCGGCGGCCGCCGCCCTTGGCGGTGCCGGACCGTGGGCTCTGCCTCGCCGCCGGCTTCCGGCGCGCCGTCGGCTCGGCTCGGCGCTTCTCCTTCGGCTGGGTGGCCTGCGCCTGGGTGCGGCCGCGGGTGCTGTTGACCGTCCGGCCGCGCACGATGCCGATGAAGTCCTCGACCAGGTCGGTGTGCGCGTCCTCGGGCCAGGACAGGGCCACGCTCGACTGGGGTGCGTCGACGAGCGGCCGGTAGGTGACGTCCCTGCGGTGGTGGAGCCTGGCCAGGGACTGAGGGACGGCGAGGACGCCGATGCCCGCGGCGACGAGTTCGACGGCGTCGGCGGTGGTGGCGGGGCGTTCGAAGGCGGGCTCCCCGGGCAGCTGCTCCCAGCCGATGACGTCGTCGAGGGGGTGGAGGACGACCTCGTCGGCGAGGTCCCCGACCGTCACCTCGTCCGCCGCCGTGATCAGGTGGTCCTTGGGGACCACGACGACCGTCGTCTCGGTGTAGAGGGGGATCGCACTGAAGACCGTACGGTCCACGGGCAGCCGTACGATCCCCGCGTCCGCGCCGCCGTCGCGCAACACATCGGATGCCTCGGCGGCGGTCACGGAGATGAGGGTGAGGGGGACGTCGGGCAGGCGCTCGTTCCAGATCCGCACCCACTTGCCGGGTGTCGCCCCAGGGACGTACGCGAGCCGGAACGTGGGGGGTGCTTCCGAGCCTGTCACCCCGCCAGGTTACCGGCTGTGGTCGGATGTCTCGCGTTCGGATGTCTCGTATCCGGCGGATAGTCTGGAGTGCATGAAGTCGCACCAGACCACCCAGACGATGAAGCCCGCGACCGCGGCGAAGAAGCTGGGTGTGTACCTGCCCGCCACCCCCGCCGAGTTCCAGGAGGGCGTCGTCTCGCGCGCCGAGCTGAACGAGCTCCAGACCAACCCGCCCGAGTGGCTGCGGGACCTGCGACGCAACGGTCCGCACCCGCGCCCGGTGGTCGCGGCGAAGCTGGGCGTCTCCATCGCGGGTCTCGCGCGCGGCGGGGTGACCGAGCCGCTCACCACCGAGCAGATCGAGACGCTGAAGCAGGAGCGTCCCGAGTGGCTGGAGAAGGAGCGAGCGACGCAGGCCGAGGTGCGCAAGGAAGCGGCCCGGCTGAAGCAGAAGAAGGCCGAGCGTTCCTGAGGTTCTTGAGGTTTCTGCGGTTCCTGAGGTTCTTGCGGTTCCTGAGAGAAATGGCGGGGCCTGACAGCAGCCCCCCCCCGGAGCCGGAGCCGCCGTCCTCGCCGTCGGTGTCGACGACGAGTACGGCGCCCGAAGTCAATAGTCGTTTTCTGCAGGCCCTATCAACTGCCGTTCACCGATGCTTCTTTGTGCTCCCGTGCGCCCCCGAGAAAAGAGGATTCGAGGGGCCGACCGCGGGTTGAACTGGGCAGAACAAGGATTCAAGCGCACAGCCGGTGAACAGTCACCGGCTTTCCATGTGTCGGCTGAGGCAAGGGGTATTCGATGAGTCGTGCTGTGACCGAACCGGCCCGAGTATCGACCGTGGGTACTGCGCCGGGCATATTCCCACCCGTCAGCCATGCTATCGCCTTGTTCCGGCGCCCGCTGGACTTTCTGAATTCCCTCCCCGCCCAAGGGGATCTGGTCGAGTTACGCCTGGGCCCGCAGCGTGCCTGGATGATCTGCGATCCGAATCTGGTCCATCAGATGCTCATGGACCCGCACACCTTCGACAAGGGCGGCACGCAGTACGACCGGCTCGGCGCGCTGATGGGCAACGGCATCGTCACCTGCCCGCAGTCCGAGCACCGCCGCCAACGCATGCTCCTGCAACCCGGCTTCCACCCGTCCCGCATCGCGGCGTACACCGAGCTGATGGCCGAGGAGGCCGAGGCGCTGTGCCGTGAGTGGCGGGCGGGCGAGCAGGTCGACGTCACCGGGGCGATGATGGCGCTGACGACGCGGGTAACCAGCCGGGTGCTGTTCTCCGGCTCGCTGGGCGCCGAGCGGGCGGCCCTCGTGCGCGAGAGCCTCGCCACGGTCGTGCGGGGCCTGTTCGCCCGTACGGTCGTGCCGGTCGAGGCCGTCTTCCGCATACCCACGCCCGCGAACCGGCGCTACCAGCAGGCACTTCACCGCCTGCACACTCTGGTCGACGCGATCATCACCGAACGCCGGGCAGCCCCTCCACGCGAGGATCTCCTGGGCACGCTGCTCGCGGCGCGCGACGGGGACGGCGCCGGGGGCGGTGAGGCGGACGGCAACGCCACAGAACCGCGAGGGATCACCGACCGGGAAATCCACGACCAGCTCATCACGCTCCTGCTCACCGGTGTGGAGACCACGGCGATGTGCCTGGCCTCGGCGTTCAGCCTGCTGGCGGTGAACCCGGAGGCGGAGCGCGCACTGCACCGCGAGGTCGACGCGGTACTCCCCGATGGACGCGCTCCGGGCCACGAGGAGTTGGGGCGCCTGGAATACGCCCGGTGCGTGGTCACCGAGACGCTGCGCGTGTCTCCGCCCGGCTGGCTGTTCACCCGGGTCACCACGCGTGAGACGGAGTTCGGCGGGCATCGGCTTCCACAGGGGGCGATGATCCTTTACAGCCCCTATCTCCTGCACCACGACCCCGCGTCTTTCCCCAACCCCGAACGTTTTCTTCCCGAACGCTGGCTTCCGGAACAGGAGACGACCGTACGGAAGGGCGCGATGCTGCCTTTCGCCGCGGGAAACCGCAAATGCATCGGCGACAGATTCGCCATGGCGGAGGCGATGGTGGGGGTCGCGGCGGTTGCCGCTCAATGGCGTCTGCGGCCGGTGTCGGGGCACGACGGACAGCCGCGCCCGGCGGCGACATTGGGGCCGAGGGCGCTGGTGATGCTCTGTGAGCCGCGTCAGGCATGACAGCTTTTCCGAACGGCAGGTGACAACGATGCCCACGGTGCATCAGGAAATCCCGACCGCATCGCACAGCGGACTGCCCGGAGGCACCCTCAAGGAACTCATAGACGCCTCCCTCTACATGCCCTTCCCATTTCTCAGCAATCCCCATGAGTCCGAAGTCACGGCAGGAGTCGACGCGTGGTTGCGCGCGTGGGGACTGACCGACGACCCCGCCGTGGCGGACATGATTGTCCGCACTCGGCCCGCGCAGCTCGCGTCCTACAACAGCCCGACGGTGGGCCGGGACATTCTGCAGATCGTGGCGAACCAGATCGCCTATCAATTCGTCTTCGACGACCGCGCCGAAGAACTCGGCCGCCGGTGGCCGGGCCGGCTGCTGCCCATGTTGTGCGAGAGCATCGGGATTCTGCGCGACGGCCAGCCGCCCAGCACTCCGCTCGGCGCCGCGCTGACCGACCTCCGCCGCCAGGTCCAGGAGCGGTGCACGCCCGCGCAGGCGGCGCGATGGAGCTGGCGGAGCCGCGAGTACGTACACGGTCTGCTGTACGAATCGGTGGCCCAGACACACGCTGTCCCTATATCGACCGGAGTGTGCACGACCATACGCTCGCTCACCGCGGGCGTTGAACCCTTCTACCCGCTGTACGAGGCCGCGCAGTCCCGCGAGGTGACCGCCGAGGAGTTCTACCACCCCGTCATGGAACGTCTGAGGCGGCTGTCGGTCGACGCGGCCGTATGGACGGCCGACCTCTTCTCCGCGGTGAAGGAACAACGGGCGGGCGGAATGATCAATCTGGCCCTGGCCCACCAGCGCGCGCGACAGTGCTCCCTGCCGATCGCGGTGAGACTGGCCATCCGACAGATCAACGACACGATCCGTGAGTTCGAGGAGCTCTACGAGGAGATCGAATCGGAGTTGAGTCCTGCCGGCGTCGGCTATGTGGAGGGCATGGTCGGCTGGATCCGCGGCTGCTACTACTGGTCCCGCACCGTCCCGCGCTACGCGGACGCCGCCGTGGCGGCCGTCCGTTCGTGAGGCACGAACGCATGACCCCGACGATCGAAGAGATGTACCCGAAGAACAGACAATCAAACCACGCCGCCGGATGATTCATCCTTCCCTGTCATCCTCATTCCTCAATTTGGCCACGGAGCGTCCACCAGGGCGTACTCTCGGCGCTGTCCTCCGAGGATCAATGACAGGAAGCGGTAGCGCACATGGCGCAAGTGTCGCGACAACCGATCACGGAGCCCCGGTCGTTGTTCGAGCGCGACCGGGAACTTCACGGTCTTGAGGCCGCGTTGTCGGACCTCCGTGACGCCGCCGACGGTACGCCGCGCGCGGGGCAGGGCAGACTGCTCGCCTTCACCGGCCCGGCGGGCATGGGCAAGACGAGGCTTCTCTCGGAGGCACGCGCCCGGGCCGTCGCACATGGGTTCACCGTGCTCTCGGGCCGGGGTGGCGAGAACGAACAGGAGCTGGCGTTCCACGTGGTGCGCCAGCTCGTTCAACCGGCCCTGGCGGCCATGGAACAGCAACAACTGCGTACCTTCCTCGGAAGCTGGTACGACATCGTCGCCGTGGCACTCGGGCTGGAGGCGACGGACACCGGCCAGATGCCGGACCCGACCGGGGTGCGTGACGGAATCGACTGGGTCATGACGCGCCTGACGGTGATGAAGGCGCCCATGGTTCTGCTCCTGGACGACCTGCACTGGGCCGACGTCGAGTCCCTCGGCTGGCTCACCTCCTTCGCGGCGCGGGCCGAAGGCCTTCCGCTGCTCATCGTCGTCGCCTACCGGCCGAACGAACTGCCGCCCGAGGCGGCCCCCTTCCGTGCGCTCGTGACAGGTCAGGGGACTCGCCCCTACTCCCTGGCACCGCTCACCCGCGAGGCCGTGGCGCGGATCGTCCGAGAGGAGGTGGGTGAGGCGGCCGACGACGAGTTCTGCAGGGAATGCTGGGAAGTCACCAGCGGAAGTCCGTTCGAGGCCGTAGAACTCGCCATCCGGCTCGGCGAACGCGAGGTCAAGGGCGCACCGGATGAGCTGGCGGCCATGCGGGACCTCGCGGCGGCGGTCAAGGGGCCGGGCCTCATCGAGTGCCTCGGGCGGCTCAGCACCAGCACCGTCCACTTCGCCGAGGCGGGAGCCGTGCTGGGTGCCCCGTTCCGACCGGACATCGCCGCCACCATCGCGTGCATCGGCAGTGAGCAGGCCGCCGAGGCGACCGAGCAGTTGCGCTCGGCCCGCATCCTGGCCGAGGGGCACGGGCCGGGGGGCGGTCTGGAGTTCGTGCATCCGCTGATCGCCACCACGATCTACCGCTCGATCCGCACTCCGTTCCGGGTCGGCATGCACAACGCGGCCGCCGTGGCCGTCCGTGCGGCGGGACTCGGCCCGACGGCCGCCGCCCGGCACCTGCTGGAGGTGCCCTGCGAAGGCAACGCCGAGGCGGTTGCCTGCCTCTGGGAGGCCGCCCGCGAATACCTTCGCGCCGGTGCCCCGGAAGCCGCCCGCCGACTGCTCGCCCGAGCGCTGCAGGAGCCGCCGCTTCCGGAAGATCGTGCCGCACTCCTCCATGATCTCGCCTGCTCCACCTTCCTGATCGAGCCCACGGCCACGGTCAGCCATCTTCGGGAGGCGCTCACCGAGCCGGAAATCCACCCCGACCTGCGTGCTTCCATCGTCTACCGGCTGACCCAGGCGCTGGCACACACAGATCAGATGGCGGAGGCCGCGGCCGTGGCCGAGCAGGAAGCGCGCCAGGCCGCCAACGCGCGGGTCAAGCTGCGCATGCAGGCCGATCATTACGTCTGGAGCATGTTCCGCGCCGACGAGCCCGACTCCCCCGCCCGCTCACGCAAGCTGGCACGGCTCGCCGAGCGACTGACGGGCCGGGGCCTGGAGGAGCGTTACATCCTGGGGCTCCGGGGCTGGGACGCGTTGGTCCGCGGCGAACCACGGCACACCGCTCTCACCTGCGCCGAGGAAGCCCTGCGCGGCGGCATGAGCTGGACCGAGGAGAACCGGGGCTTCGAGGTTCCTGTCTCCGTCGCCCTGGTGTTCATGTACGGCGACCAGCCGGGCCGTGCCGAAGAATTGTTCACCAAGGGCATGGCCGAGTGCGCGCGCAAGGGCTGGCGCGGCTCGCATCTGGCCGTCGGCCAGACCCTCTTCGGCTATATCCGCTACCGCCGGGGACTGCTGACCGAGGCGGAACACTGGGCACGGGAGGGTCTGCGCACCGCCGAACGGGTGGAGGGCGCCGTCCCCGCCCAATGGTTCGCCATCGGCATCCTCATCCAGACCCTGCTGGCCCGCGGCCGCACCGCCGACGCCCGTGAGCTCGCAGACTCGTACCACTACGGCGATGCCGTCCCGAACGCCGTCATCTACCCGGACCCCCGCACCGTCTACTCCGAACTGCTCCTCGCCGAGGGCCGGCACGGCGAGGCGGAGCAGCGGCTGGCCGCCGTCGGCGACCGGCTGGAGGCGCGGGCGTGGCGCAACCCCGCCTGGTGCCCGTGGCAGCTGAACCTGGCGTACGCCCTCGCGCCGTCCGCGCCGGACCGCGCGGTCCGGCTCGCGCGGGACGCCGTCAAGCGGGCCCGTGACTTCGGCGCGGCCTCCGCGATCGGTCAGGCACTGCACACCGAGGCCGAGGTGACCGGCGGTACGGCCGCACTGGACCTGTACGCCGAGGCCGTCACCGAACTGCAGCGCTCGCCCGCGGCGTACGAACTGGCCCGTGCGCTCGTCGGACACGGCGCCGCGCTGTCCCGCAACGGCCGGGTCCCGGAGGCCGCCGACCGGCTCTACCAGGGTCTGGAAGGCGCCGTGCACTGCGGTGCGGAGGCCCTGGCGGCGCGGGCCCGGGACGAGCTCTCGGCCGCCGGTCTGCGCCCCCTGCCCCTGCGCTACGCCCAGACGGACACCCTCACGGCCCAGGAACGCCGAGCCGCCGAACTGACCGCGCTGGGCAAGCCGGCCGCGGTCGTGGCGAAGGAGCTGCGTCTCACCGAGCAGGGGGTGCGGCAGTTGCTGTCACTGGTGTATCGCAAGGTGGGTACGGATGCGGCGGGGCTGGCGCGGGCGTTGGAGACGTTCCCGCGGCCTCGGCCGTGACCTCGGGGCCCGGCTGATCGCCCGCCGCCCCTACGTGGCGCGCGTACAGCGGCCCGTCGGGGCCGTCGCCGGTGGGCGGCACTGGAGGGCGAAATCGGCCGGGCTGGCGCTCAGGTAGCGGCCCAAGCAGGCGTTCGGAGTCGTATGCCCGCGCTCGGCGCAGAAGGTCAGTGCCGCGCGGCCGTCGGCGAACGGGCCCGGGGCGTAGAACACCCAGTAGCCGGGGCGGAGCGAGGCGTAGTCGTCGCTGCGGACGACGACGGCCTCGGGGACGGACTCGCGGATCCGGGCGAGGCTCCGGTCGCGGGCCGCGGTGCCCGCGGAGAGCGGTTCGGAGTGGAGCTGGGCGATCCAGCGGCCGGTTCCGGGCGGGGTGGGCGTCGGCGTCGAGGGAGTGCCCGCCGCTGAGCCGCCTTCCGCTACGACCGTCTGCTTGTCGTCCTTCTTCCCGTCGTCGGGCGTGAACAGGGTGAACGCGAGTGCGGTGACCGCGCCGACGGCCAGCAGGGCGGTGACGGCGACGAGGAGCGGTTTGCGACCACGAGGCCGACGCCCCGGACGCGGCCTGTCCAGCTGCGTCGGTGTCGGCGCCGGTGTCGCCGTCCGCGTGGGCGGAGCCCAGTGCGGCGTGGTACCCGACTCGACCTGCGCCAGCAGCGCGTCCAGTTGCTCGGCGCCGGGGCGTGCCGCCGGGTCGCGTACGAGGAGGGACTGCAGGACGGGGGCGAGGGGGCCGGAGCTGGCGGGCGGGGGCACCGGGTCGTCGAGGACCGCGGCCAGCGTGGCGAGGCTCGTGTCGCGGCGCAGGGGGCTGACGCCTTCCACGCAGACGTACAGGACGAGCCCGAGGGACCACAGGTCGGCCGCCGGGTCGTCGCCGTGGCCGCGGACGCGCTCGGGCGCCATGTATTCGGGAGAGCCCACGAGCTCACCGGTGACCGTCAGCGCGGTCGCGCCCTGGAGGGCGGCGATGCCGAAGTCGGTGAGGACGGCGGTGCCGTCGGGGCGGAGCAGGACGTTGGCGGGCTTGACGTCCCGGTGCTGGATGCCGGCCGCGTGCGCGGCGCGCAACCCGGAGAGCACCTGGCGACCGATACGAGCTGCCTCCGGCGGGCTCAACGGGCCGTCGGTCAGGCGTTGTTGGAGCGAGACGCCCGGCACCAGCTCCATCACGATCCACGGATGGGGATCCGCCTCGATGATCTGATGGACCGTCACCACATAGGGATTGCTGAGCCGGGCCAGCGCCCTCGCCTCCCGCATGACCCGTTCCCGTACCGCCTCGGAGGCCTCGGCGTCCGGACGTACCGCCTTGAGCGCGACATCGCGGTGCAGCACGGTGTCCCGGGCCTGCCAGACCGTGCCCATTCCCCCGCTGCCGAGCCGCTCCAGCAGCTCGAAGCGTCCGTCGATCATGTCCCCCGGTGCGTTCACGTGCCCAGGTTAAGGCAGGAGCCACGACACGGCGGACGCGGGCGCGACTCGCACGCTCATGGCACGGATACGTCATTGGCATGGCGTCGTAACAGTCCTGACGGAGGCTCGTGTGGCACCTCCGGTCTCAGCAACAACTCGCCCCCCACGTGACCGGGTTGATCGGACGTCGCGTCCGGGTCGCGGGCGCGGTGAGGAGGAGTGAATGGCTACGGAGAGATCCACGGGATCCCGGCGTGACTTCCTGAAGTCCGTCGGGGTCGCGGGCGGCGCGGGAGTGCTCTACTCGGCGATGGGCGCACTGGGCCTCGCGCCGGCGCCGGAGGTACGGGCCGACGGGTACCGGGCCCCGGGCAAGAGCGACTTCACACTCAGCGGGCGCAGGGCCAAGAAGGTCCTGGTGCTCGGCGGCGGCATCGCCGGCCTGGCCACCGCGTACGAACTCGGCAAGGCGGGCTACGACTGCCGGATCCTGGAGGCGAAGGACCGGCCCGGCGGCCGCAACTGGACCGTGCGCGGCGGCACGTCCCTGACCGATCTGGACGGCCGTAAACAGACCGCGTCGTTCTCCAAGGGCCAGTACATGAACGCGGGGCCCGCCCGGCTGCCCCAGTCGCATGTCACGCTTGAGTACTGCCGTGAACTCGGCGTTCCCGTCGAGGTGTTCACCAACCAGAACGCCAACGCGTACATCTACCACGAGAGCAGCGCCGCCCTCGCGGGGCAGCCGATCCGCTGGCGCACCGCGAAGGCCGACGTCTACGGCTACGTCTCCGAGCTGCTCGCCAAGGCCACCGACCAGGGCGCCCTGGACGCCGAGCTCACCGCCACCGACAAGGAAAGGCTCATCGCCTTCCTGCAGAACTTCGGCGCCATCAAGGGCAAGGCGGACGGCTACGCGTACACGGGCACCGACCGGCGCGGTTACTCCGTGGAGCCGGGCGCCGCCTTCGAGGCGGGCACGGTGCTGGGACCGGTGCCCTCACTGTCGGACGTCATAGCGAGCGGCGTCGGGCAGCGGTTCTCCTTCGAGTTCGGCTACGACCAGGCCATGCTGATGTTCCAGCCGGTCGGCGGCATGGACACCATCCCGTACGCCCTGGCCGGGGCGATAGGGCGGGACCGCATCACGTACGGCGCCGAAGTGCTGGAGGTCAGGAACCTGGCGGATGGCGCCGACGTCACCTACCGGGACGCCCACGGCCGCACCCGTACCCGGCACGCCGACTTCGTCGTCGCCGCCGTACCCCCCATGGTCATGGCCCGCATCAAGCACAACCTCGGCGCGGACGTCACCGCCGCGCTGAAGTACCCGGTCGCGACACCCGTCGGCAAGATCGGCCTGGAGTACCGCAGCCGCTGGTGGGAGACCGACGAGCACATCTACGGCGGGATCACGCCCACCGACACGGACCTGGCCACCATCTGGTACCCGTCCCACGGCCACTTCGGTCGCCGCGGCACCCTCATCGGCTATTACAACTTCGGCGCCAACGCCCTCGCGTACAGCGTGCTGCCGCACAAGGAGCGCCTCGCGCGGGCGGTGAGCCGCGGTGTGAAGATCCACGGCGAGAAGTACCGCACGGAACTCGACCACTCCTTCAGCGTGGCCTGGCATCGCACCCCGCACATCGAGGGCGGCTGGGTTGGCTGGCCCTCGCAGGACGGCCCCGAGTACCGGCTCCTCAACCGGCCCGCAGGACATGTGTACTTCGCCGGGGACTGGCTCAGCCACGTCATCGCCTGGCAGCACGGCGCTTTCAGCTCGGCCCGCAAGGTCGTGACCGACATCCACGAGAGGGTGATGGCCGCATGAACCGGCGTACAAAAGTTGTCATCGGTACGGCCCTGACCGCCTCGCTGCTCACGGGTGGTACCGCGCTCGCCGACGCCCGGGGCTGGTGGCCCGGCCCGAAGGAGGTCCGCGTCATGCTGCCCGACGGCCAGTCCAACCCGGCCATCGCGAACGGCGTGGCGACGGGCGGAGCGGTGGCCGTGTACCAGAGCAGTGGACTCGGGCCCTCCGCACTCAACCCCACGGCGCCGCCGGGGACTCCGGAGTACTACACCGACCCGTCCCTCACCGAGGGCGCCCAAGGAGTCACGATCACCGAGGCGCAGGCGCTCGTCGTGCTGCGCAACATCAAGACGAACCTGGAGGCCGCGGGGCTCACCCCGGCCGACGTCATCACGATGAAGTGCTACCTGATGAAGCCGCCCGACGCCGAGAGCGCCGACTACGCGGGGTGGAACCGCGCGTACAGGCAGTATTTCGCCAACATCGACCTGGTGACTCATCAGGTGGTGCCGGTGCCGATGGGCACTTCGGCACCCAAGGCGCCGCTGCTCGCCAACAAGGCCCGTCCGGCACGCGCCACGATGGAGGTCGCCTCACTGGCTGTCAAGGGCTGGCTGGTGGAGGTCGAGGTCACCGCGGCGTACCGGAAACGCTAGCCGTGAAGATCGGCCGAGATACGTCGGGGCGGGGTCCGCGAGCGGGCGCCGCCCCGTACGTTGCCACTCTCCTGTCCGGCACGCCAAGTCCTGTACTGGGAGCACCCTTGGACATCGAAGGCACCTCAGACGCCCCCCGTTCCGGCCCGCTCTCCCGCCGCAGATTCCTCCAGGCCGGTGCCACGGCCACCGCCCTCGCAACCGTCAGTGCGCCGGTCGCGGGCGCCGCCTCCCGTGCGACCACCCTCTCCCTGACCGCCGCCACGGGCGGCTCGGCAACCCTCGCCGGTGACCGGCTGGTCGCCGAGGTGCAGAACGTGCTCTGGTCCATCCCGCGCGACGGCGGCAACGCCATGGCGCTCACCCCGCCCGGACTCGAACCCACCCGCCCCCAGTTCTCGCCCGATGGCAGCCGTCTCGTCGTCTGCGCCTATCGCGACGGAGGCTTCCACCTCTGGACGCTGCGCCCCGACGGCACCGGGCTGCGGCAGCTCACCGACGGCCCCTGGGATGACCGGGGCCCGGCCTGGTCGCCGGATGGCACCCGGGTCGCGTTCGCCTCCGAGCGCGGCGGCGATCCCGTGACTGGAGCGCCGTACCGCATCTGGGTCGTGGACGTGCGCACCGGCGAGCTGACCCGGCTCACCGGGCGCTCCGGCCAGGACGAGGCGTCGGCCACTGAGGACTTCGACCCGGCTTGGTCGCCCGACGGTGAGCGGTTGCTGTTCGTGCGGGCCACCGTCACCGCGTCCGGCGCCCTCCACGCGACCACCATCGCCTCGGTCGCCGCCGACGGCTCGGGCCCGGTCGGCACCGAGCACACTGACGACTCCGGCGCCCAGCTCATGACCCCGGCCGTCTCGCCCACCGCCCGCCTCGCCTACCTGCGCACCACGCCGCACCCCACGGCCACCTGCACCCTCGTCGTGGACGGGAAGCCGGTCGCCGTCGAGGGCGATGTGCTCCCCGCGCCGCCCCGCTGGACGGACGACGAACGGCTGCTCCTCACGGTCGACGGTCACTTCCGCCTCGTCGACCCGGCCGCACCGGGCGACGGCGAGGAGATTCCGTTCACGGCCACACTGCCCGTGGACCGTCCCCGCTACCGCGTCAAGAAGTACGACTTCGACGGCACCGGCACCCGTCCCGTCCGCGCGCTGCATCTGCCCGCCCTGTCACCGGACGGCCGCCGGGTCGCCTTCGCCGCGCTCAACGCGCTGTGGACCGCGGACACGGCGGGTGGCGGGGCGCCGCGCAGGGTGTTCCAGGTTCCCGCGACGCGCTATGTGCTGGCGCCGGACTGGACGCCTGACGGGACCGCGCTGGTGTTCGCCGACGACCGGGACGGGCTGTTCGCTGTACGACGCCGAGACCTCGGCTCCGGGGCGGAGACCGTGCTCGCCGAGGGCGGGCGCGTCTTCCCCGCCCTCTCGCCCGACGGGACGCGGCTGGCCTGCCTGGACATGTCCGGCAACCTCGTGGTGCGCGACCTGCCCGACGGCACCGAGCACGTCCTCGCCGCACCACTCGGCCCGGGTGGGCTGCCCGGCCGCCCCAGTTGGTCTCCCGACGGCCGGTACGTGGCCCTGTGCGACCGCAACCGCCTCAACCGGCGTTTCCGTGAGGGCTACAACCTCATCCGCGTCGTCGACACGACCGACGGGAGCGCCGCCCTGCACGCCCTCGCCCCGCACGTCTCGCTCTCCGACCGCTACGACTCCGGGCCCGTCTGGTCTCCGGACGGCCGCTGGATGGCCGTCATCGCGGAGTCGGCGCTGTGGCTGCTGCCGGTGCGCACCGACGGCACCCCCGACGGCGAGCCGCACCTGTTGACCGCCGAGCCGGCCGACCACCCGTCCTGGTCGGCCGACGCCCGCACCCTGCTCTACCTCTCGGCGGGCAACCTCCGCCTGATCGACGTCGGCAGCGGCAAGGCCCGTACCGTCCGCGTCCGGCTGGACTACCGCAGACCGCGCCCGGCCGACACGGTGGTGCACGCGGGCCGCTTCTGGGACGGCACCGGGTCGGAGGTGCGCGAGGACCTCGATGTCGTGATCCGCGACGGCCGTATCGCGGAGGTCGCCCCGCACCGGACCGGCCGCCGGGCCGCACGCCGGCTCGACGCGAGCGACCGCACGGTGATCCCGGGCCTGTGGGACGCGCACACCCACCCTTGGCACACCACCTACGGCGGCCGCCAGTCCGCGCTCCAACTCGCGTACGGCATCACGACGGCCGTCTCGCTGGGCGGGTTCGCCTACGAGCAGGCGCGCATCCGGGAGGCGGTCGCCGCCGGTGTCCTGGCCGGACCGAGGCTCCTGACCACCGGCGAACTGCTCGACGGGGCGCGCGTCGCCTACAGCATGGGCCGCGCCCACCGCACCCGCGAGGGCCTGCGCCGCTCGCTGGCACGCGGGGCGGCGCTGGACTGGGACTTCGTGAAGACGTACGTACGCGCGCCCGGCTGGGTGATGAAGGAGGCCGCCGAATTCGGGCACGAGCGGCTCGGCGTGCGCAGCGGCAGCCATCTGTGCAGTCCGGGCGTGCAGCTGGGCCAGGACCTGACGACCCATCTGCAGGCGACGCAGCGGCTTGAGTTCGGGCACGCGACCTCCGCCACGGGCCGCGCCTACCAGGACGTCGAGGAGATCTACACCCGCACCGACTTCCACCTGGTCGCGACCCCGTTCACGGCAGCGCCCCTGCTCGGCGCCGACCCGGCGCTCGCGGACGATCCGCGCGTGACCGCGCTCATGCCGCCGTGGGACACGGCGCTCGTGCGCGAGGAGACCGGAAAGCCACCCACCGACGCTCAACTGACGACTCTCGACAGGGAGTTGAGCGTCTACCGGCGAATCCTCGCGGGCGGCGGGCTGGTCGCGCTCGGCACGGACCAGCCGATCGTCCCGGTCGGGCTGCACCTGCATCTCGCCCTGCGCGCACTGCACCGCGCCGGGCTGTCGGCGGCCGAGGCACTGCGGACCGCCACCCTGCTGCCGGCGCGGGTCTTCGGCGCGGATGCCGACCTGGGCACGCTGGAGGTGGGCAAGCTCGCCGACCTGACGATCGTGGACGGCGACCCGTTCACCGACTTCGCCACCCTGATCCGCACGGTGGCGGTGCTCCGCGGCGGCATCCTCTTCGAGCAGGCGGACCTGGTCGACGCGTTCGAGGACACGGCCGCGGCCGTGCGCAGCGATGCCGCCTCGGCCGTGGACTGGCTGGAGGTCAGCCGCCATATGCGGCGCGAGGGGTGCTGCGATCCGGAGAGCGGGGGCTGAGAGCAGGGGCGGCGCCCCCCGAGCTCAGTGGCTCCGGGGGTTTCTGCGCGGCGTGATGACGGCGTTGGGCAGGTTCGGTGCGGGGAGGCGGTCGCCCGGGTGGCCCTCGACCGCACCGAAGCGGTCGGAGGACGCCTCCCAGTCCTCGCGGGCACGGACGATGTCCTCGTGGGTGCGGCCGACGAAGTTCCACCACATGACGATCTCCTCGTCGAACGGGGGACCGCCGAGCAGGATCGTCCGCGCCGCACCGTCCGACTCGTTCACCAGTGTCAGGGCGTCGATGCCGGGATGGACGTAGCCCAGTTCGGCCGGGCGCAGCAGTGTGTCGGCCAGGCGTACGTCCCCGCTGTCGATGAGGAGGCCGTGCTCGAAGTCGGCGTCCACGGTCAGGGTGATCGCAGTGCGCGGAGCGAGGGTGATCTCGGCGCCGAGCAAGGGCGAGAAGGTCCGAACCGGGGAGGTGTCTCCGGCGAGTGAGCCGAGGAAGACCCTGATCTCGGCGCCGTCGATCCGCACGGGTTCGGGCGCGTAGTGCTGGAAGTCGCGTGCGGTGTTCCGGTGGTCTCCGGGCAGCGCCACCCACAGCTGGACGCCGTGGAGGACGGTGGCGCGCGGGGTGGAGACCTCCGAGTGAGCGATGCCGTAACCGCCGGTCATCAGATTCAGCTCGCCGGGCCGGACGAGGGCATGGCTGCCGAGGCTGTCGCGGTGCTCGATCTCTCCGCTGAACAGCCAGCTCACCGTCTGCAGTCCGGTGTGCGGATGCGGGGGCACGTCCATGCCGCCCGTGCGGGAGACGTCGTCCGGGCCGTAGTGGTCCGCGAAGCACCAGGCGCCGATCAGTGTCCGGGCACGCTGTGGCAGCGTCCGCCGTACGGACATCGCCCGCGGCCCACCCAGGGGCACCTCCCGCGCGGAGATCACGTCGACTCGCGCCACCTTGGCCGGCCGCGTGTCGTCGACCAGCGCCCCGCACCTCACTGCCGACGGCTCGGCTTCCACGTTGCTCACTGAGACCACCTCTCGCCCATCCTGCTTGTCCTCACGCCGGTTCCTCGTCCAAGTGCTCGACCACGCGATCGGCGACGCGCGCCAGCGTGCGCAACTCCGCCGGAGTGACATGGTCGAGGAACAGCGACCGCACCGCCTCGACATGGAGCGGAGCAGCGGCCTCGATCGCCGCGCGCCCCTCCTCCGTGATCACGACGAACGCGCCACGACCGTCCTCGGGGCACTCCTCACGCGCGACCAGCCCGCGCTTCGCCATGCGGGCGATGTGATGGGACATCCGGCTCTTCTCCCACTCCACCGAGCGAGCCAGATCCAGAAACCGCTGCCGGCCGTCCGGAGCGTCGGTCAGATTGACCAGCACCGCGTAGTCCGCCGCCGACAGCTTCGACTCCGCCTGGAGCAGGCGGGACAGCCGACCACCGAGCCGCTCATGCAGCCGTACAAAGCTCCGCCACGCGTGCTGCTCCTCCGCAGTCAACCACCGCACCGCTTCTTCCGCCATGCAGAAAGTGTAGCGGTGGTTGACGTCTCATCTAGCTCATGGAGGGCGGAACCGTCGAGTCAGCCCACCTTGATCTTGGAAGCGTTCTCGGCACGGCGAGGTGCTGGGCGGCGGGAGAGTCGGGGTTCTGGGTCAGCGCACGCACGGCGAAGCCCGCGTCGGGGTCGGCGAGGAGCGCCCGCGCGACGCCGCCGCCCGATGCCGGGACTTCGCCCCCAGCGGTTGATACATCATCTAACCTCCCGTAATTTGGATGACGCATCAATCACATGGGCTGCGGACCCCCGCCAAGCGGTACGCAGACCCCGATCACAAGAGGTATCTGTGAACGTCGCTTTGTGGACCGTCGCGGCCCTGCTCGCTCTGGTGTTCCTCGGTGCCGGCGCTGCCAAGCTCGCCCAGCCGAAGGAGAAGCTCACCGCCTCCCCGTCAATGGCGTGGGCGAACGACTTCGCGCCGGGGGCGATCAAGACGATCGGCCTGCTGGAGGTTCTCGCCGCGATCGGGCTGGTCCTGCCGGCGGCGGTGGACATCGCGCCGACTCTGGTTCCTCTGGCCGCTTCGGGACTGGCTCTCACCATGTTCGGCGCCGCGATCACGCACAGCCGACGCGGGGAGTTTCAGCCGGTCGTGGTGAACGTCGTACTGCTCGCCCTGGCCATCTTCCTGGCCTGGGGCCGCTTCGGGCCGCACGCCTTCTGAGGCGCGGCAGCCCGTTCGCGAGGAATGCGTTTGTACGCCGCTCGGGCACCCACTACCTTCCCGGCGTGGATCTCTTCTCACGCTCCTGGGCGGCGTTGCGCGCGGCGGTCGCCGAACTCGCGGACGAGGACTTCGCTCAGCCGTCCGGCTGTAGCGGGTGGCTGGTGCGGGACCTGGTGTGCCATCTGGTGATCGACGCCCAGGACGTCCTGATCACTCTCGCAACGCCCGTCGACTCGGAACCGACCCGCGACGCGGTGACCTACTGGGAGGTCACCGACACACCGCCGACCGGCGACGACCCCCTCGACGCGTTGATCGTCCGGCTGGCGGCCTCGTACCAGGAGCCCTGGTTGCTCAAGTTCCACCTCGACGACGTCGGCTCCGCCGCCGGCCGCGCCGCCGAACTCGCCGACCCTGGCCTCCGGGTCGGCACCCGCGACCAGGTCCTCACCGCGGGCGACTACCTCTCCGCGTACGTCCTGGAGTGGACACTGCACCACCTCGACCTGGCCGCGCACCTCCCGAACGTCGCGGAACCGCCCGCGGAGGGGCTCGCCCGGACTCGCGAGATGCTGGAGGAGATCGCCGGGAGGGCGTTTCCTGCGTCGTTCTCCGACAAGGACGCGCTGCTGGTTGGCACGGGACGCCGTACCGCGACCAAGGCGGAGAGGGCCCAACTGGGCGAGCTGGCCGCGGAACTCCCGCTCATCCTCGGGTGATCGCAGGAATCTCGACTCAGGAAGCTCAACCGCACCTGCCGGTTCGGGGTGTCGCGTCATGCCCTGACACCCACTCAGGAGTCGTAGCGCTTGGTTACCACAACCATGGTCCCCACGAGCGCCGCGCCCACCGGCGTCTCGGCCCACAGAGCAAGCAGCAGCGGCTTCTCTTCCACGGAATTCAGCAAGTGCGCGATCTGGTCGGCCTCCGGTGCAGCGGGAAGGGCACAACGGACCATGTTGTTGCCCGTCGCACTGCTGTGCTCCCCGTATTCTTCGTCGGGATCGTCCGGCTCCCAACGCCCGATCTCGATTTCCCACGAACCGTCGTCATCGCCAGGTTCCGGCGCTTGGACCGTCATGTAGAAGCCGTCAGAGTCGTACGGCTCCGCAAAGATCTCGCGGCTGGGGTCATCCAGTGAGGCCCACATGCCGGTGCACCGGGAGTGTGCCGTGACCAGCACCCGGAGGTCGGCGACAGCCTTCTCCCGCTCCTCCGTGGTGAGCCCCGCCTCACGGCGATCGAGCTGTTCGCGCGTCTCGTCGCTCAGTGTGTCCATTCCGTCGTCATACTTCACGAAGGGATGGCCGAATTCCCAGTGACGCGCGTTCTCCGTCTCAGGTCCCGAGGAAGTTCCCGAGAAATCGTCGAGCGCCGCACACAACTCGGCTTTTTCCAGCGCCAGTTCGGAACGTATCGCCCGACTCACCGTATCGGGCACAGTCACAAACGCATTCTCCAGATCGGCCAGCGCCTGGTGAAGCCGCAGACAGACGCCGCAAGGTGCTTGCGCGGGTAGTAGTCCACACGCTGTTCCCGGCAGTCGTGGACACTGACAGGGACGGTGGCGAAGGCGGAGATCCGATTGAGAGCATCGACGATCGGACCCGCAAGGCGCGAATCGCCAAGACTCGTCACGGTCTTGGACACGACGCCGTCCGGACCCTGGTAGGTCGCCAGGATCTGAGTCTTCCCACGGTTGGCGTGCTGAGAGTAGATAGTCAAGGGGACGCGTTCCGCCTGTCCGGCAGACGACAGCAGCCGGACAGGATGGGTGCGTAGACGGATGGACGGCGCGCCACAAGCGGAATCTCGCCTCGGCCCGGGCGGGGCGGACGGACGGCCCCTGAAAAGGACTTCGCTACGAATTTTCGAATGACCCCGCTGGGCAGGCTCCGACGACTGGTCATCGAGCACCGCGTCGGTGAGAGCCACGGCCGCGAGGAACTCACCCGACGGGAACAAGACCTGGGCCGGCCACGGGCCGCCGGCCGTCGCCGAACACCCCCGACGTCTCCTGCACGACCACCCGCGCTCCGCCAGGCGCCTGGCCTTCGAGCCGCACTCCCTCGACCTCCGCCGACGTCGTCTTCAGGCCCAGCCCCACCGCGATCTCCTTGGCCTTCACCCCGGTCACGGCGTCAGCTGGGCTCGGGGTCGGTGAAGTGCAAGTGGCCGGGCGGTGGATGCGGGAGTGTGCCGGCATCGGTGGCGCACAGGCCGTCGAGGGCCAGTGCGAGGTAACGGCGCCATGCCTCCGGTTCCCCGGCGAGCAGCGGTGCCGCTGTCTGATGGATGCCGCCGAGGAGCAGCACGATGTCCGTCCCCGTGATGTCGCCGCGGACGGCGCCTTGTTCGCGTGCCCGGGCCGTGAGTGCTTCGACGGCCACGCAGAGGTGATCGATCGCGTCCCGCACCTCGGCGTGCTGTAGCGAAGGGCGTCCGATCACTTCGCAGAACGCCCGGTCGGCCGCGAGGGTCTCGACGCCGTCCGTCATGAACTCCCGGAGTGCCGCACCCGCGTCGTCGGCCCTGTGGAGGCGGTCGGCGTTGCGGGTGAGCCGGTCGAGCAGTTGAAGCATGATCGCCGCCAGCAGGTCTTCCTTGGAAGCGAAGTGACGGAACACCGTGCCCTTGGCGAGGCCGGCGCGCTGGGCGATCTCGCCCATCGACGCGTCCAGCCCGTGCTCGGCGAACGCTGCGGTGGCGGCGTCGAGCAGGAGGCGTCGATTGCGCACATGGTCTGCCCGCTGGCCCGGTGCGGCTGTCGTTCCAGTCATCCAAACCTCCTCCTGGGGTGCACCTTAACACAACATGACCCTTCGGTCAGGTTATCTGTTACGCTCAACGTGACCCGTCGGTCATCTTCAACCTTCCGGCCCGCTGATTGCCCTCGGGGGCGCCTGGCGGAGCCCGGTTCGAACCACTCCACTCCTGGGAGGAACACGTGAGCGACACCCTGGACGGCAAGGTTGCCCTCGTCACCGGTGCGTCCTCGGGCATCGGTCAGACCACCGCGCTCGCCCTGTCGAAGGCGGGTGCCCGGGTAGCGGTCGGGGCTCGCCGGACAGACCGGCTGCAGTCCCTCACGCAGGGCGCCCCCGGCGAGATGCTGGCCATCGAGCTGGACGTCACCGACCTCCAGTCGGTGAAGAACGCCGTGGCCGCGACCGTCGACCGCTTCAGATCACTCGACATCCTGGTGAACAACGCGGGCGTGATGCTCAGCAGCGCGATTCTGGGCGCGGACACCACCGAGTGGACGCGCATGGTCGAGACCAACCTGCTCGGATCGATGTACACGGTCCACGCCGCGCTGCCCCATCTGCTCGACTCCAAGGGCGCCGTCGTGCAGATCTCCTCGACCTCGGGACGTACGGCATCGGCCGCGAGCGGTGTGTACGCGGCCACCAAGTTCGGCATCAACGCCTTCTCGGAGGCGTTGCGGCAGGAGGTCACCGAGCAGGGCGTCCGCGTCGTCGTCATCGAGCCCGGATTCGTTTCGACCGAGCTGACCAGCCACATCACCGACCCGGCCATACAGGCCGCGGCCAAGAGCATGGCCGAGTCCATGCGGACCCTTCAGCCCGAGGACATCGCCGGCGCCGTCGTCTACGCGGTCACCCAGCCCGAGCACGTCGCCGTCAACGAGATCCTGATCCGGCCGACCGACCAGACCCGCTGAACGCTGAGGCGGGTCCC
>NZ_BJND01000018.1 GCF_006539505.1 Streptomyces spinoverrucosus | reverse complement strand
CCCGCCGCACCCGGGCGGCGGGACCCGCGGCTCGTCCAGCGCCGATTCAGCCGGCGGTCGTCGCGAGTACGTCGTCGTACCGGTCGACCACACCGCACCCCATGACGGCGTCGATGCCGAACAACACGTCGCTCGTGGCTCCCCTGGCCCTGGCCCCGTCGTTGACGAAGTACGCCTGCGAACCGAGGTAGGCGAGCGTGTCCTTGTCGAAGATCAACACGGACCGCGTCGCGGGGTCGGCGTCCTCATGGGTGATGCCGATGCCGTGGCGCCCGGCCGCGTCGACGGTGTCGGGGATGCAGGTGATGCCGGGAATCCCGGCGACGGCCTGGTACAGAGCGGAGGCGGTCTCGGGCTACATGATCACACTGCTCAGCAGATCACCGACCGCCCCGCGCTCATGGACAGCTGCGACGGACGATCAAGGATGGTGCACTGACGGACAATCCACCCCCCGGCAATGAGCTCTGGCGTGACGTGGGGCAGGCGGACCGCCGGGGCCGCTGTGGAACCGATACGCCGCGGATCCCGGCGTGGTCCAGGTAATTCAGGAGTACGTCATGTCCCACCGCGTGTAGCCGGTACGGCCGGTGCTGGAGCCGGCGGCCGCAGCGTTCGCCGAGGCGACGGCCAATCCGCCCTTTCTGTTCGAGCTTCCTCCCGCCCAGGGGCGCAGGGCCGTCGACGAGGTGCAGTCGGGCCCGGAACTCTGCCCGCCGTGGACGAGGAATGGTTCACCGTCCCCGGCGGCCCCACCGGCAGCGTCCGCACACGGATCGTCAGGCCCCCCGGAGCGTCGGCACCTTGCCGGTGATCCTCTCCATCCACAGTGCCGGCTGGGTGTTCGGCAACGCCCATACCCGCGACCGGCTGGTCAGCGAACTCGCCGTCGGCGCCAATGCCGCGGTGGTCTTCCCCGAGCGCCGCGACGGCATGCGGCAACATGACCGCCGCGCTGAGCCTGATGGCCAAGGAATACGGCGATGTGCCGCTGTGCAGCAGGTGCTGTTCTATCCGGTGACCGACGCAACGTTCGACACCCCGTCGTACCACCAGTTCGAGGGGTACTTTCTGCGCCGCGACGGCATGCAGTGGTACTGGGACGAGTACACGACCAACGAGGCCGAACGAGCCCAGATCACCGCCTCTGCCCTGCGGGCCACGACGGAGCAGCTGACGGGGCTGCCGCCGGCCCTGGGCATCACGGGTGAGGCGGACGTGCTGCGGGACGAGGGCAAGGCCTACGCCAACAAGCTCCGCGGGGCGGGCGTCGCCGTCACCGCCGTCCGCTTCCAGGGCATCATCCACGACCTCGTGATGCTCAACGCCCTGCGCGAGATGGCATGCTGCCGAGGCCGCGATCTACGTGGCCGTACCCACCCCGCGCACGGGCCGGCGAAGCCGCCGCCGATGATCAGGGTGAGCCTGCCGGAAGTCGTAGGGGTCATTGAGGGGAGCACGCAGCTCTTCCGCCGCACAGAGATCGCTGCTGCGGCAGGACCAGCCAGCTTTCACCGCCGCCTACGGGCTCCTGTGCCGTCGATACGGCCGTGCGCCGCGCGGAGGAGGCGGGGCGGCAGGCCGTGGCCACCCGCACTCTTGCCCGACATCCGCGCGGAGTCGGACAGCAGCCCGGATCTGCGGCAGGTCGTCCGTCCGCATTCGAGTGAGTGTGCTCAACGGTCGTGGGCCCGGCCCGCGCACGCTCCGTCTCACCGGGGCGGCGTCCCGTACAGGGGCCTGGCCCGCGCGCAGACGCATTCACCGCCTCGCGTGTCAACCGCCTGCGTATGCACCCCAGTGCGCCTCAAGGGCCGCGGCAACCTCGGCCGGCCTCTGAAGCAGCGGCCAGTGGTTGCAGTCGAGTTCGGCGACCTTGGTCGCGCGCACGGCTGCACCGAGCTTCACGCCGAACTCGATCTGGCAGGCCGGGTCGAGCGCCCCCCAGAACACCAGGCATGGCGCGGACACCTGTGCCAGCGCCGGTTCCCACTCCGCGCCCATGGTCACGGCGGAACCGTAGAGCTTGAGGATGCTGTCCTTCATCGGCCCATCCACCCGACTGACCATCTCCCTGGCCAACTCAGCGGGAACGTCGAAGCCTGCCACCAGGTCAGCGGCGAAGGACTGCGGCTCCAACTCTTCCATGTAACGGTCACCCGCGGCCTGGTCCTGCCAGATCTTGGCGAGCGGATGCCAGACGTACTCAGAACTGATCGGCCCGTTGCCGCCGGCCCACGTACGGACCAGGTCCGGCCGTACGGAAGCAACGCGAGCGGTGAGGATGCAGCCCCAGTCGTGGCCGACCAGGTCCACCGGCTCACCGATCCGCTCCAGCCGGTCGATGAGCCAACTGACGTATTCCTCCTTGGTGGAGCCGAAGCCGTCCGGGCGCGGTGCCCCGAACCCGGGCAGGTCCCAGGCCTCCACGTCGGTTCGGGTCAGATACCGGCGCACGCCGTCCCACACACGGTGAGTGTCGGGGACTCCGTGGATCAGGATTGCAGGCATGGAAGAGACGCCTTCTTCTTTGGGGAACAACATCGTGTCACACAGTGTTGAATGCTACAGTCACGGACTCTGGTGCCCTCGCTGACACACTGAAGCGGAAGGCAGCCCGATCAACCTCCTGATCAACAACGCCGGCGTGATGGCCCCGCCTGTCCGGCACACAACGGAGGACGGGTACGGCCCTTGAGCTGAACCGGCTGAGCGCGGCAGGCGAATGGGGCATCGTCAGCAACGCCGCTCACCCCGGCACGACACTGACCAATTCTTTACGCATCCGGGCCCAATCTCGGCCGCGCCCGCCCCGCACCCCATGAGGGGATCATGAAGCGGCTCGCGCGCTGGGGTATCGGCCGAAGAGGACAGCGCAATGCCTACGGCCGGCTGGAACAACCGCGTGGGCCGGGCCGTACCCCTCGGAGCGGATGCTCGCCGCGGTCGCCCGTGGCTTACATCTGTCTTTCGAGGAGCGCGATCACTGTTTCACCTCGCCGGCTACGCCCTTCCGTGAGGCGTCCGGCGCGACGACCGCATCAACCCGGGAAGTTGACTCAAAAGCCGGGTCACGCATCCTCGTCGTCTTCGGTCACGTGTTCGCCCACGTGGTCGGCGACGGCCGCGGACAGGAGAGCCGGGAGCAGTCCGGGGAAACGGGCATCGAGGGTTTCACGGCGCAGAGCCACGAAGCACCGGGTGCCCTCCTGCCGGGTCTGCGTCACGCCCGCCTCGCGCAGCACCTTGAGGTGATGGCTGAGGGTGGATTTGGCGATGGGGGCGCGCAGCTGGCCCCATCCGCGTTCGGCGCCGTCGGACAGCACGCGGACGATCCCGAGCCGTGTCGGATCGCTGAGAGCTCCCAGCACACGCGGCAAGGCGATCTCGCTTGGGTCAGGTGATGACGAGTGGTCCGGCATGGGTCGAGGTTACCGCTTGTTCGGTATCAGACGAACATCGGGTCTGTGAAGGGCGACAACCTAGTGGCCGACGTGTCAGGCCGTAGCGGAGACGCACATCACACGCCCCGTGTCACATCTTGCCGGGCTGTCCTGTCAGTAGTGCGTATCCGCAACTCGGCTAGGAGATCGCCATGGATTCTCGTCTCAACTACTTCGGCAATGCCCTCGCGGCCAAGGTGCTGAAGCACATCAACTCTGCGAGCAAGGTGGTGTCGGACTCGGGGCTACCGGCCGCCACTCAGGAGCTGGTGAAGATCCGTGCCAGCCAGATCAACGGCTGCGGCTTCTGCACCGACATGCACACCAAGGACGCCGTCGCGGCCGGTGAGACCCCGGTGCGCCTCAACCTGGTCGCCGCCTGGCGGGAGGCCACGGTCTTCACCGAGGCGGAGCGCGCCGCGCTGGAGCTGGCCGAGCAGGGCACCCGGATCGCCGACGCGGCCGGTGGGGTCACCGACGAGGCCTGGGCGAACGCCGCCAAGCACTACGACGAGGACCAGCTCGTCGCGCTGATCTCCCTCATCGCCGTCATCAACTCCTACAACCGCATCAACGTCATCAACCAGCAGCCCGCCGGAAGTTACCAGCCCGGCCAGTTCGGCTGAGCCAGGCGTCCGGCCCGGCCGGACACAGCTGTCCGTCTCCACGTCGCCCCCGGCCTCTGGCGTGGAGACGGACAGCGAAGACTCTGAAGCGCACCGACATCCCTCAAGGGCATCGCCCGCCGCGTCGCGACGGCGGCTGGACACCGGGCGGAGGTCACACCGTCCCGCCCCGCATCACCGGCTGCCAGTGCACACCGTGTGGTCGTCGTCCACGCACACACTCCTGGTACATTATTCGATATCCAACGAACATCGAACAAAGGTGACCAATGTCCAGCTCCACAGACATGCACTTCTCCGGCCGTGTCGCCATCGTCACCGGAGCGGGATCGGGCATAGGCCGTGCGACCGCGGTAGCCCTGGCCAAGTCAGGGGCACGCGTCCTCGGCGTGGGACGGCGGAAAGAGGCGCTGGAGGATACGGCTCGCGCGCACTCCGACATCGCGATCCTGCCGCTCGACATCTGCGAGGAGGACGCCGCGGCAACGGTTGTCGCCACCGCCGTGGAGCGGTGGGGCCGACTCGACCTGCTCGTGAACAACGCAGGCGCCACAGCAGTGATGCCCCTGGCAGAGACGGACCGCTCAGTGATCACCCGGCTCTTCGACCTCAACGTGACGGCACCGAGCATGCTCGCCCACGCGGCCCTGCCGCACCTACGGAACTCCTCCGGCTCCATCGTCAACGTCTCCAGCACCTACGGCCACCGCCCCCTGGCCGGGGCAGCTCACTACGCCGCCACCAAGAGCGCTCTGGAACAGCTGACACGAAGCTGGGCACTCGAACTCGCTCCGGAAGGGGTGCGGGTGAACGCGATCGCCCCCGGCCCCACCGAGACGGACGTGCTGTCCGCGGCAGGGCTTCCTGAGACCGCCGTCGACGAACTGCGCGCCCAGGAACGCGAACGCATCCCCACAAACCGGCTCGGCGACCCCAAGGACGTCGCTGACTGGATCCTGCGCGTCGCCGACCCGCAGGCACCGCACATCACCGGCCAGGTACTCACGATCGACGGAGGACTCGAACTCACCTGATCTGCTACCACGCTCTCATTGGTGTGGGGCCGCACCGCCTCACACCGGCTGCGTCCTGCGGTCGCCTTCACCGTCCCGGCCCAAGGGCCACATCTGCAGACAGCCTGCCCGTCGTCCTGCACACAGCAGCCCGTCCGTTCTCGCGACACACCTTGCCGGCCCGCAACGAACCCGTACACGCACCGGATCCCGGAGGAGTTTGCCGGATGGACCGCAACGCTCTCCCCCACGGCACGGCACCACATCACCCGCCGCTTCCCGCCGAGCGCACGCCTCCGGCTCCACGACACCACAGGCGCCGGCCCCCCGTCACACACGCCGCTCCAACGGCTCACCCCCCACGTGCGAACCGATGCGCTGAACGTGGCCTACTACGCAATTCAGCGACGAGGTCCTGGGCCGAGCCACCGAAGCCTTCCACCGCCAAGGGCCTGCACCAGGAATACGCGGCCCGCTGCTGAATCCGATAGTTGATGCCGGGACTTCAACATGGAAATCTGTCGCACGAAAATCCCACCGTCCGCATCGCGACCGCCCGCGGCAGGTGGATCCTGCTGGCCACCGTCCTGGGCTCGAGCATGGTGCTCCTGGGCTCGACGGTCACCAACGTCGCGCTGCCGCACATAGGTGAGGACTTCTCGGCCGACCTGGCAGCCCTGCAGTGGACCGTGAACGCCTACATGCTGACCCTCGCCGGCCTGATCCTGCTGGGCGGATCGCTCGGTGACCGCTTCGGACGGCGCCGGATCTTCGTCCTGGGTCTCGTATGGTTCGCCGCTGCCTCACTCCTGTGCGGTCTGGCCGCCGACACGGGCATGCTGATCGCCGCCCGCGCCCTGCAGGGCGTCGGCGGGGCGCTTCTCACCCCGGGCTCGCTGGCGCTCATCGAGGCGTCGTTACATCCGGACGACCGGGCCCGGGCGGTCGGCCTGTGGTCGGGCTTCGGCGGCATCGGCGCGGCAGCCGGGCCCTTCCTCGGAGGCTGGTTGGTGGACGGGCCCGGCTGGCGCTGGACCTTCCTGCTCAACGTTCCGCTGGCCCTCGCGTGTGTCCCCATCGCCCTTCGCCACGTACCGGACTCATTCGGCGCTCCCCCACGGACTGCCGCAGCGGACACCGCGCACCGGCAGCGTGGCTTCGACGTCCTGGGGGCTGCCCTCGGAGCGCTCGCACTCGCGCTGGCGACGTACACGCTGACCGAGGCCCGTGACGGAGGTGTCATCATCGCCGCTACCGCGGCCGGCAGCGTGGCAGCGGGCGTCGCGTTCGTTGTCGTCGAGCGGCGTCGCCCCGACCCGATGATGCCCTTGACCATTTTCGCCTCCCGCCAGTTCACCTCGGTCAATCTGATCACCCTCTGCATCTACGCCGGTTTGGGCGGGTTCTTCTTCCTGACCGCCCTCCAACTCCAGATAGTCGTCGGGTATTCGGCGCTCGAAGCCGGCGCCGCCATGCTGCCGAACACCGTCCTCATGCTGATTTTCTCGTCCCACTCGGGTGAACTCGCCCAGCGCCTCGGTCCACGCGTCCCCCTCACCGCGGGTCCCCTCATGTGCGCGGCGGGAATGCTGATGATGCTCCGGGTCGGCACCGGCGCTTCGTATCTCGTTGACATTCTCCCCGCCCTCCTTGTCATCGGGACGGGGATGGTCATCATGGTCGCTCCGCTGACCGTGACGCTCCTGTCATCCGTGGACGACAAGAACGCCGGGCTCGCGAGCGGCATCAACAACGCGGCGGTCCGGGCCTCCGGACTCGTCGCCGTAGCGGCGCTGCCGCTGCTTGCCGGTATGGGGCCGGACGCGTATCGCTCAGGCGCAGTCTTCGACGCGTCGTTCAGCCGGGCGGTACCGCTGTGCGCAGCCAGTCTGGCGATCGGGGCGGCGCTCGCCTTCACGACGCTGCGGGAAACGTCTGCGGTCCGGCACCGGGCTCATTGGCGAGCCCATGGGTGGTTGATGGAGCCGCCCCTCGCGTCACGGTTCGCACACCCTCACGGGAGCAATCACTGAAAGCAGGTTCTGTGTCCGATTCGCCTCTCCCGCAACTGCAGCCGATGCCGACCGACTGGCAGCGTGCCCTTGCCGTGGTGGCCCATCCCGACGACCTCGAATTCGGGTGCTCGGCCGCAATCGCCGCCTGGGTGCAGGACGGCCGTGAGATCACCTACGTCCTCGCCACACGCGGCGAAGCGGGCATCGACACACTGGCACCGGCCGAGGCCGGGCCGCTGCGGGAGAAGGAGCAGCGCGCCAGTGCCGCAGCCGTCGGTGTCGGCGCTGTGGAGTTCCTCGACCACCAAGATGGGGTGGTCCAGTACGGCATCCCCTTGCGCCGCGACATCGCCGCCGCCATCCGCCGTCACCGGCCCGAGCTGGTGATCACCCTGAACCACCGTGCGACCTGCGGGTCGCCGTCGCCAATTCCCCTGAACCCACCCACGCCGTGCGCGCGGACCGGGGTCTTGAGCAGGCGGTGCGGTCGCTGCTGCGGCATCGCGCGTACATCGAGGCACTCACCGACGAGGATCCCGAGACGTACGCGCGCCGTTTCCTGACCGACGGCGCCAACGCCCACAGTGCGCGGTTCGGTGGGAATCCGGCCGTCGTCTTCGAATTGTTCAGCCGCTGACCGGGGCACACGGGCGGATGTCACATACGGCCGGGGGACCTCGGTCTTTGTACATGAGCGTTGTCCATCCACCGTATGCAAGGAGTGGTGAAGATGTCGTATCCGGAGCAGGTGTACTGGGGAGAGGGCGGCGAGGTCAGCGCCGATTTCCGTCCGGCGAACACCCCGCCCAATGTCGGCGAAGCGGGCAAGGACGCCATTCATTACCTGGCGACCACCACGACCACGCGAGGTGAGTTCGGGCTCTATCGAGTCGAGATGAGGGCGAAGGCCGGCGGCCCCAAGACCCACTTCCACAAGACCATCTCGGAGTCCTTCTACATTCTCGAAGGCACCGTTCGTCTCTTCAACGGAGACAAATGGATCGATGCGCAGAAGGGCGACTTCCTGCATGTGCCGCAGGGCGGACTGCACGCCTTCCGCAACGACTCCGACGCCCCGGCCGAAATGCTGCTGCTCTTCACTCCGGGCGCACCGCGCGAGGAGTACTTCGAGAAGGTGTCGCAGCTGGCCGATGCCACGGATGAGGAGCGAGCGAGGTTCTTCGACAAGCACGACTCCTACTTCGTGGAGTGAGGGGTTGACGCACCGTGCCGGTCGACGACCCCGGCCGGCACGACATCACGGACGAGCTGCGGAACGTGCGAGTGGCGGATCTCGTCCCGCGGGACTACGCGTCTCGGGCCCGGCTCCTGAACGGATGCGGCACAGCACCGAACAGGTGGACGCCCGGCTCAGGGCCTACGGACTGCCCGTAGACGCCCAGTGGCTGTCGGTCGCGCCCACGGGTCCGCACCCCGTGGGTGACGTGCTGCAACGGGCGGCGTCCGCGCTCGGCGGTTTCTGCCTGAGCATCGACCTGGACCCCCGGTGGGTGAAGCGACTCGTCGCCGCGGGCCGGGCCGACGAGGTCGAGGCCTACACCGACCATCTCGTCGAGCAGTGCCGGCGCATCCTGCCCGGTCAGGACATCGGCGTCCTCGCGGCGATCCCCGGCCCCCCTGCTGGAACGGTTCGCGCGGGAGGACGACCTCCTGAAGGCGATCATTTGGGCGGTACGCACATGGACACCGACACGCGCCACCTATCAGCACCGACGTGCCGGTCATCGGCATATACGGCAACACCATGATGCTCACCGCCCTCATGGAGCGCGTCGGCCTGACCGCGTCGGAGCCGTGTGTGTTCGACCCGGTGGACCTGGACGCGCTATGGTCCCGCGGGGCCTACGCAGTGCGGTGACCGACGTGGCCGGCGTCGAGGTGGCGCGGCTGAGCCTGGTCCCGCCGGTGTACGTCACGCGGGCGATGGCCGCCCTGCGCACGGCCGAGCCGGTACCGACGACCGGGCTCGACGCCCTGCTGGCGGCGGGCGACGCGTTCGCCTCCGGCGCGGTCGGCGGACTCGGGGTGCGGGAGTACGAGCATCTGGTGAGCCGGACGTCGGGTGTCCCGCTGACGGTAGTGCGCCGCTACCAAGGGAAACGGCTCCATTGGTGCGCCGGGGCCCGCTCTCGGGAGTGGAGGCGCCTGCATGTCAGCGCCCTCGGCTCACGGGCGACGTGCTGATGGCGGTCAGTGGTGCATGAGCAGCATGACGAACGTTCCCAGGGCCATCGATCCCTCCCAGAAGTGGCCGTAGGTCTCCCTGGTGGTGGACCTGTCCCGCGTGCGTGGGGCCCTTCGCAGGGTGGGCATGTCACGGGTCAGCGACCGCAGAGCGCACCCGAGAAGACAGAGCGCCAGTACTCCGGTGACCGCGTCGCCGGTCTGCGACTGCTCCGCGGCGTGGCCGAGATGCGCGGCTCGGTGCGCAACCCGGGGGCCATCGGCCAGGGTCTCGTGCGCGCGAGCTGCCGTGGAGTGCGTCATCCAGGCCATCGCGGCCATGCCGACCGCGTACGGCAGCCCCCGTAGGGTCGCGGCCGGCCACGGCCCTTGGCGGCGGCCGATCGCAGTCGACACAAACCACAGTGCGGCAGCCGCGAAGAAGGCCGTCTGCGGCGCCTGGGGCAGCATGCGTCCCCAGCTCCACGGCATCACCGCCATGGCCAGGGCCATGGCGGTGTGCATGAGATGGTCGATCCGGTCGCGCCATCCAGAACTTTGTGACAGGACACCGTGCCGCAGCGTGTGCACAGCCCCGGCCGCGAACAGCGCTGTCACCATGCAGTACACGACGTCAGGAGCAGTCATGCTTCTCACGCCCTCCCCCCAAAGCGGATGGGCGCCCTTCGCAACCGGTCTGTACGGCCTGACGGCGTCAGTCGGTGGGCCGCGAGGCGCGCAGGTGGGCCCGCTGGGCCAGTTCCTCCTCGGAGACCAGTTCGAGCATGGGCTTGCCCGGCGCGCACATCATGGTCACCACGAACCGGGTCGGGGCATCCGCCAGCGCGTTGCCGTCCTGGTAATGGATGACGTCACCACCCGGCTCCCAGAACGTCCCGCCCGCCTCGACCACACGCTCGGGCTCGCCCTCGAGTTCGAAGCGGACCGCGCCCTCGATGACGTACCCGAACGCCGGCCCCGAGTGGCGGTGCGGAGGTGTTCCCGAGTCTCCAGGGGCCCACTCGACGGTGATGGTCATCGCCGAGGCGCCCTCGGGGATGACGAGTGGCCCGGCGTCCTGCAGCATCTTCGCCGCCGTCTTCCATGCCTCGGAGCGTGGCTGCTCGCTGTTCCCGCCCACTGAGTCCTTGACCGACACTGTGCTGCACCTCCATAGGTCATCGCGTCACAGGGCCCGCACATCGTTCGACGAACGCTGTGGTCGTGTGTTCCGGCCCCATGGCCTCTTCCCCATGATGACCGAGTGCTCCGTGGATCTGTGACAAGGCTGAGCAGTGTCACAACATCGGCGCGAGTCCTGTCCTAGGTGTCGTGGGGTGGCTGACTTCACCGTCACCGTCACCGTCAAGAAGGCACCAGTGGGGTCACCGACCCCCGACAGGAGGAGATCCGGATGAGAGTCGTTGTTGCGGGAGCCACCGGGCGGATCGGCTCCAGGACTGTTGCCAGGCTCCGGGACCACGGTGTGGAAGTCGTGCCCGTGTCGCGCGGTGAGGGCGTCGACATCACGACCGGGGAGGGTCTCGCCGAGGCCCTGCAGGGCGCCGAAGTCGTGGTGGACCTCACCGACGCGCCCTCACGTACGGAGCAGGCGAGCCTGGAATTCTTCGGCACCGCTACGGCCACCCTTCTTCAGGCCGCGGTAGCGGCAGGTGCCGAGCATCACGTGGTTCTGTCCGTCGTGGGGGTCCAGCGGCTGACCTCGGGGTACTTCCGCGCGAAGCAGCTGCAGGAGGACCAGGTGCGGCGTTCGCCGATTCCCTTCTCCTCGATCGTGCGTGCCACGCCGTTCTTCGAATCCGTCGAAGTCATGGCGCAGGTGAACACGTATGCGGACGGCGTGCATGTCGCGCCCGTCCTGATGCGTCCGGTGTCGGCGGACGATGTCGCCAGCGCGGTCGCCCATGTCGCCGTGGGAGTGCCGCCCTTCGGCATTGTCGAGGTCGCCGGCCCGGAGGAGCACCGCCTCGACGACCTCACCGCGAAGCTGCTGGCCGCGCGGGGTGACATGCGTGAGGTGGTCGCCGATGCACATGCCTCCTTCTTCGGGGCGGAGATCGGAGAGCGGACGCTGCTTCCCGTAACCGACGCCCGCTTGGGGCACGAGACGTTCGCCCAGTGGCTCGCCCGGCGGTGACTGCTCGTGTGACTCGTGCCTTCACCGCACACACCTCCTGCCGGCCGGCACCGCAAGCACGTCGGTGTCCGCAGCCGGCCCCTCCCCTCCCCATGCCCTGACAGGAAGGCTGCCATGACTGATCCGGCCCGGCCCACAGAGTTCTCCGCGACAAGTGAGCTCGACCAGCTACCCGACCGTGACGCCGAGGAGACCGCGGAATGGCAGGCATCACTCGATGCCGTCGTCAGGAATGCCGGGCCAGAACGGGCGGTGTACCTGCTGCGTCGAGTGCACGAGTACGCGGCCAGGTCCGGGATGACCCTGCCCGGACTGCTGTCCTCGGACTACATCAACACGATCCCTGCCGCCTCGCAGCCGGCCTTTCCCGGTGACATCGCCATGGAGTCCCGGATCACCGCCCTGAACCGGTGGAACGCGGCGGCGATGGTGACGCGCGGCTCCCGCCTGGGCCTGGGCGGCCATATCTCCACCTACGCGTCGGCGGCGTGGCTCTACGAGATCGGGTTCAACCACTTCTTCAAGGGCAAGGAGGGGTACGGCTCCGGCGACCAGCTCTACTTGCAGGGGCATGCCTCGCCGGGCATCTACGCCCGCGTGTTCCTCGAAGGGCGCCTGAGCGAGGAGCAGTTGGACGCCTTCCGGCGTGAGGCCGGCGGCCACGGACTGCCGTCGTACCCCCACCCCCGGCGGCTGCCGTGGCTGTGGGAGTTTCCGACCGTGTCCATGGGTCTCGGCCCGCTCGCGGCCATCTACCAGGCCCGGTTCAACCGCTATCTGCACGCCCGCGGCATCAAGGACACCTCCGCATCGCGGGTGTGGGCCTTCCTCGGGGACGGTGAGATGGACGAGCCCGAGTCGATGGCCGCGCTGGCCCTCGCCGCCCGTGAGAGTCTGGACAACCTCACCTTCGTCGTCAACTGCAACCTGCAGCGTCTGGACGGTCCGGTACGGTCGAACTCCAAGATCGTTCAGGAACTGGAGGCCCGGTTCCGCGGCGCCGGCTGGAACGTGGTGAAGTCCCTGTGGGGCGAGGCCTGGGACCCGGTGCTGCGGCAGGACACCTCCGGCGAGCTCGTGCACCGTCTCGGCGAGGTGCCCGACGCGCAGATGCAGACGTACGCAGCCCGGGACGCGGCCTACATACGCAAGCACTTCTTCACCGGCGACGCGCTCTCCGGTATCGCAGCCGGGCTGAGCGACACCCAGCTGGTGGAGATGTTCGAGAACTCGCGCGGTGGGCACGAACCGCTCAAGGTCTACGCCGCCTACCGGGCCGCAGTCGAGCACCGGGGGGTGCCCACCGTCGTCCTCATCCAGACGGTGAAGGGGCACACGCTGGGGCCGGACTTCGAGTCGCGCAACGCCAACCACCAGATGAAGAAGCTGACGATGGCGCAGTTCCGCAGGATGCGCGACGTTCTGGAGCTTCCCATCCCGGACAGCGCGCTGAGCGGGGACCTGGTGCCGTACTGGCACCCGGGTGAGGATGCGCCGGAGGTGCAGTACCTGCGTGACCGGCGCAGCGCTCTGGGCGGCCCCGCTCCGGTACGCAAGGTCGTGGCCAAGCCGCTGAACCAGCCGCCGTCGCGCCCCTTCGAAGCCCTGCAGAAAGGCTTCGGCAAGCAAGAGGTGGCCACCACCATGGCGCTTGTCCGCCTGGTCAGGGACCTGATGCGCGACAAGGACTCGGGACAGCGCTGGGTGCCGATCATCCCCGACGAAGCCCGTACGTTCGGCATGGAGTCCCTCTTCCCCACGGCCGGGATCTATTCGCCGGACGGGCAGACCTACGAACCGGTCGACGCCGATCAGCTGCTCTACTACCGGGAAGCCAAGAACGGCCAGCTCATCGACGAAGGCATCACCGAGGCCGGTTCCATGGCCGAGTTCACCGCTGCGGCGACGTCGTACGCCACGCACGGCGAACCGATGATCCCGTTCTACATTTTCTACGCCATGTTCGGTTTCCAGCGGACCGGTGACCAGTTCTGGGCGCTGGCCGACCAATTGGGGCGCGGCTTCGTCATCGGGGCGACGGCCGGCCGTACGACCATGACCGGTGAGGGTCTGCAGCACGCCGACGGACATTCCCATCTGCTGGCCTCAACCAATCCGGCGGCGGTGAGCTACGACCCGGCCTTCGCCTACGAGATCGCCGTGATCGTCAGGGAGGGGCTGCGGCGGATGTACGGCGAGCAGCCCGAGGACGTCTTCTACTACCTGACGGTGTACAACGAGCCGAAGCGGCAGCCGGCCATGCCGCCCGGGCCGTCGGTCGAAGAGGGGGTCCTGCGGGGCATGTATCGGTTCCGGCAGGCGGATTCCCCCGATGCCGGGCCGCGGATCCAGCTGCTGGCCTCCGGTACGGCGATCCACTGGGCGTTGGAGGCGCAGGAACTCCTCGCGTCCCAGTGGGGCGTGCACGCGGACGTCTGGTCGGTGACGTCCTGGACGGAACTGCGCCGTGACGCACTGAGCGCGGACCGGGCACGGCTGCGCGGTGAGGAGCGCACCCCGTACGTGACCAGCGCGCTGTCGGGTGCGCAAGGGCCGGTCCTGGCAGTCAGCGACTGGATGCGGCAGGTACCCGACCAGATCAGCCAGTGGGTCGAGCAGGACTACTCGTCTTTGGGGACGGACGGCTTCGGTCTGTCGGACACCCGGGATGCGGTGCGCCGCTATTTCCGCGTCGACGCCGAATCGATCGTCGTAGCGGCACTGGACCGGCTGGCCAAGGCCGGAGCGGTCCACCCGGAGGCGGTCGCACAGGCCCGCGAGCGCTACCGCTGGCAGGGGTGAGCCCGGCCAGCGGCCTGCAGAACAAGGGGTGCCGCGCCCTGCGGATTCTTGAGGAGCAACCGACATCATGGCAGTTTCCGTAACCCTGCCGGCCCTCGGCGAGAGTGTCACCGAGGGCACGGTCACCCGTTGGCTGAAGCAGGTCGGCGAGACAGTAGAGGCTGACGAACCCCTGCTGGAGGTCTCCACCGACAAGGTGGACACCGAGATCCCCTCCCCCGCCGCCGGCGTACTGCTGAACATCACCGTCGCCGAGGACGAGACCGTGGAGATCGGCGCCGAACTCGCCGTGATCGGCGCACCGGAGGCTGCTCCGGTGGCAGCCGGTCCTGTCGCCCCGTCCCCCGTGAACGAGGCTCCGGCGCCCGCAACGCAGGCGCCGGCCACTCCTGCTCCCGAGCTCGATCGGCAGGCGCCGGGAGAGGAGCCGTCGTTGCGCGGACGGACGGTCAGGATGACCCGTATCCGCAAGATCATCGGTGACAATCTGAAGAAGGCCCTGCTCGAACAGGCGCAGCTGACCACCGTCGTCGAAGCCGACGTCACCACGCTCATGCGGCTACGTGCCCGGGCCAGGGAGGACTTCGCCGCCCGCGAAGGCGTCAAGTTGTCGCCGATGCCGTTCTTCGTCAAGGCGGCAGCCCAGGCCCTCAAGGCGCATCCCGTCATCAACGCCCGGATCAACGAGGGCGAAGGCACCATCACCTACTTCGACCACGAGAACATCGGCATTGCGGTGGACACCGAGAAGGGGCTGATGACCCCGGTCATCAAGAGCGCCGGCGACCTGAGCATCGCGGGCATCGCCCGGATGACCGTCGAACTGGCCAACAAGGCCCGCCGAGGGGGTCTCGCCCCGGATGACGTGTCGGGCGCCACCTTCACGATCTCCAACACAGGATCCCGCGGCGCCCTGTTCGACACGGTCATCGTGCCGCCGGGCCAGGTCGCCACCCTGGGCATCGGCGCCACGGTCAAGCGCCCCGCGGTCGTGGAAGCCAACGGAGACTTGGCCGTCGGAATCCGCGATCTGGTGCACCTGTCGCTGTCGTACGATCACCGTCTGGTGGACGAAGCGGACGCCGCCCGTTACCTGACTGCGGTCAAGGCGCTCCTGGAGAACGCCGCGTTCGCCAACGACGTCCTGCCCGGTGTGGATTCCTGAGCGCATCGGTGCGGTCGCCCGGTGCCGCGCCCGGCCCAAGATGTCACAAATTCTATGCATCGCCAGCCGCCATATCGCGAGCGCCCGTCTTGGCGTGCTGGATGTCGGAGCCGGAACCGGGCGCGTCACCTTGATGAGTCTTCTGGAATCCCGGGTCGGCGTGCACGCCGTCGAGCCCGCACGCGCCATGCGCGCGCCGTTGATGACACGCCTCGCCTCCCTGCCCGCGGAACTGAGGGAACGGGTCACTGTGCACCCTCAGACGCTTGAAGAGGCAGAACTCCGCGATGTCGCGGACGTGGCGATCTGCCACAACACGATCGCCTGTCTGGCACCCGCCGAACGGCGTGCTCTTTGGCCGGCCCTCGCCCAGGCGCTCGTTCCTGGCGGATCACTGCTCCTTCAGCTCCCGCCCGCTCACCTTCCCGATGACGAAACCGAGCGTGACTTCCCGCTGCGGGAGCACACCGAAACTTTCTGGATGTGGCCGGCCTCTCGCGCAGCGATGATCAGCGATCTGGCAGAACACGGGTTCGCCCTGTTGCCCGGAGGGGCCGATCCGGCCGTGCTCGCGATGACCCTCACTCTTCGCGATTCCAGCCCAGAACAATATGAGTGACACTGTGTGCCTACAAGGTTGGCGTCGGCGTGTGTCCTCCCACGGCCGCGTGCGCACGCTGCTGCCACGGCCTATAGCATGGTGGCCTCGGAGCCGGAAGGGACAACCATGCACACTGGGGATGACGCTGATTCCCTCGACCAGGCGACGAGGGTGTTCCTCACGGCGCGCCCGCAGCTCTTCGGTATCGCGTACCGCATGCTCGGCAGCGCAGTGGAAGCCGAGGACATCGTTCAGGAGGCATGGCTGCGGTGGCAGAACACGGACCGCACGAACATCCACGAGCCTGCGGCCTTCCTGGCCACGGTCACCACTCGTCTGGCCATCAACTTCGCCCAGTCCGCCAAGGTGCGGCGGGAGTCGTACATCGGGCCGTGGCTTCCTGAACCGGTCGACACCAGTCTGGACCCGCAAGTGGGCGCGGAACGGGCCGAGGCGCTGGAGCTGGCGGTTCTGCTCCTCCTCGAGAAGCTGAACCCGGTGGAACGGGCTGCCTATGTCCTCAGGGAAGCCTTCGACTACCCCTACAAGCAGGTCGCAGACATCCTGGAAACGAGTGAGGCCAATACCCGCCAGCTGGTGAGCCGTGCGCGCAAGCACCTGGCCGCCGAGCGCAGGGAGCCCGTCAGCCCGGCCGATCACCGGCGGCTGCTGGAGGTGTTCCTCGCCGCCGCGCAGACGGGCAATCTGGCGGTGCTCGAGGACGTCCTCGCCGCGGACGTCGTCAGTTACTCCGACGGCGGCGGAGTGCGCGGCGCGTCGAAGATTCCGGTCATCGGACGTCCGCACGTCTCCAAGTACCTCGTTGCGTTCGCGCCCCGGTTCTGGCCCCAGATGGACATTCGGTGGGTCGAGGCCAATGGACGACCGGCTGTTCTTGTCTCGGCCGACGGGAACGCCGTGGCCCTGCTGTCCGTCGACGCGTCCGCCGAAGGGATCGACCGGATCATGTGGGTGATGAATCCGGCCAAACTGTTGCCCTACGTGGCGTCCCTGAGCGACTGAATCCTGGCGCGCCGGTCGGCTGAACCTGCGCGGATCTGGAGTGAGTTCCCGGCTGTGTCACAAGAGAGGTGACTTGCCGGTCAACCAGCTATCCGGAACCCAGGGTTTCTCCAACACTTGAAGGACACACGACATGGCGAATGTCATGAGCGGCACGGTCGCCCCCGCCTGCGGATGGATGTATAGCCCCTCCCACCGGGCAAAAACACCTGCAGAGGCCGACCGTTCCCCGTCCACCGCCTTGCCCGCTCCGTGCGAGCCGGCCGGGTCCTGCCGGGGCGGATACCGCGACGACGCCGGAGTCATGCTGTGAACGACCACATCAATTTGCCCGATCTGTCCACCGACAAGGACTTCGACGGGGACTCCTTCTCCCCCATCTACTCCACGACCGTGACCGTCAGCGGCGGTATGGCCGGCCACGGGCGAGCCTCGGGAGTGGCACGGTCGGACGACGGGGTCCTGGACCTCAGCCTGCGCATGCCCGCTGAGCTCGGAGGGGATGGCCAGGGAACCAACCCCGAGCAGTTGTTCGCCGCAGGCTTCGCGGCCTGCTTCCACGGGGCCCTGAGCCTGATCGCGCGGCAGGAGGCACTCGATCCTGCCGTGATCTCCGTAGAGGCCACCGTTGCGTTCGGGAGGGATCCGGGAGACGGCGGCTATCTGCTGCGTGTCGACCTGGTGGTCAAGTGGCCAGGTGTCGCTTCGGAGATCGCCACTCCCCTCATGGAGAAGGCCGACGCACTGTGCCCCTACGCGAAGATGGCCTGGCAGGGAACGCCGACCACCATCACGTTGGCTCCCTAGGGGCAGCCGCCGTGTGCCGCAGTTCGGCGGCACACGGCGCTTCCCGCCTTCGGGGGTTCGTTACACAGCAGTAGGGTGTCACACGGGCATGAGCACGTCTGTCTTAGTGGGTAACCAACGAGGCACTGCATCGGGACGAAACTCGCAGTCCCGCGTGGCGACCACCGACCACGAACAGTGCGTCTTCCTCCCCCCAGAAAGGCAGACCCATGACCGGACGCGCCGTGTCGATTCGTGAGGGCGAGCGTCTTGCCCGCTCCATCGCGGTCGGGCCGCACACCCTCACAGCGGACGAGCCCGAGCCCATCAGCACGGATACGGGGCCCACACCGGGAGAGCTGCTCCTGGCCGCGCTCGGTTCGTGCACCTCCATGGCGGTCCGTGCGTATGCGAACCGGCACGGGTGGCACCTCCAGCAGGTCGATGTGGACGTGCAGTTCGGTGCACGGGCACACATAGTCAAGAACATCAGGCTGGCCGGCGACCTGGAGCCGGCCCAGATAGAGCAACTGCTGGCGGTGGCAGGCCGCTGCCCGGTGCATCGCCTTCTCACCGGAGACGTTTCGATCGTCACCATACCCACCGTTTTCACGGCGTCCCGCCAACTTCAGGACCCTGCGCTGCCGGAGTGACCCCAGGAGGGGAACCACAGGTCGGCGTCGGCAGCCTCTTCCTTGCCGATGGTGAACACGGCGATGTCCCTCTCGTAGAAGATGGCCTCCACCGGGCAGACCGGCTCGCACGCGTGGCAGTCGACGCACTCGGAAGGGTTGATGCAGAGCGTCCGCTCGCCCTCATAGATGTAGTCCACCGGGCATTCCGTCACGCAAGCCCTGTCCTTGACGTCGACGCAGGGCTGCGCAATGACGTAGGTCATCTTCTCCTCCTTGGTCGTCGGCAGAGACGTTCACGTGGCTGACCGGTGCACGGGGCCGAACCGGCCGGTTGTCACGAAATGCGCGGTCACGCGGTCTGACGGGTGACTCTCACAACATGACTCGCAGTACGCGACCTCTGAGACGAGGAACAACATGTCCCCTGTGAATACATTCGTGATCGTCGGAGGCGGTCTGGCCGCGGGCAAGGCGGCGGAGGCACTGCGGGAGCACGGCCACCGCGACCCGCTCCTCCTCATCGGCGACGAACAGGAGCGGCCGTACATCCGGCCGCCGCTCTCCAAGGGCTACCTGCTGGGCAAGGAGGAACGCGACTCGATCTATGTGCACTCCGAGGACTGGTACGCCGAGCACGGAGTCGACCTGCTCCTGGGCACGCGCGTGCGGGCTGTCGATGCGCAGGCCAGGGAGGTCGAGCTGGACGACGGGCGTCGTGTGCCCTACGCCAAGCTGCTCCTGGCCACCGGCTCGTCCCCGCGCCGGCTGTCCATTCCCGGCGCGGATCTCGACAACGTTCTGTATCTGCGGCGGGTGGGTGACAGTGAACGGCTCAAGGCCGCCTTCACCGAGGGAGCCAGGATCGTCGTGATCGGCGGCGGATGGATCGGCCTCGAGACCGCCGCGGCCGCCCGAATGGCCGGGGCGGAAGTAACGGTGCTCGAACACTCGGAGCTGCCGCTGATGAAGGTCCTCGGGCGTGAGGCGGCCGAAGTGTTCGCCGGCCTGCACGAGGACCATGGCGTGGATCTGCGTCCCCGTGCGCAGGTCGAGCGGATCACCGGGAGCGGTGGTCGCGTGGACGGCGTGGTGCTCGCCGACGGCAGCCACCTGGCGGCGGACGCCGTGGTCGTGGGCGTGGGCATCACGCCCAATGTCCAACTCGCGCAGGAGGCGGGCCTGGAGGTGCGCAACGGCATCATCACCGACGAGCATCTGCAGACCTCGGTGGCCGACATCTACGCGGCGGGCGATGTCGCCAACGCCTATCATCCGCGGCTCGGCCGTCACCTGCGCGTAGAGCACTGGGCCAATGCTCTGCACCAGCCACGCACCGCCGCGCTGAGCATGCTCGGCAAGGACGCCGTCTACGACCGGCTGCCGTACTTCTACACCGATCAGTACGACCTCGGGATGGAGTACACGGGATACACGGAGCCGGGCGGCTACGACCGAGTGGTCTTCCGCGGCGACGCCGCCGAGCGGCGGTTCATCGCCTTCTGGATGTCGGGGAACCGCGTCCTTGCGGGGATGAGCGTCAACGTGTGGGACGTCATCGACTCGATCCGTTCCTTGATCCTCTCTGGGGCCGACATCGACGACGCCCTCCTGTCCGATCCCGATGTCCCCGTGGACAGCCTTCTCCCCTGACACTGCGCCCGCACAGGTGAGGGTGCGGCAGACGTGTCACAACGCCCTCGGTCATCCGGTCCTAGTTGGTGACGACCACAACGATCGGAGCAATCGTGGCTGCCACAGAACAACGTCTTTCCACCATGGTGCTGGTGATCGGCACCGGCGGGG
>NZ_BJND01000017.1 GCF_006539505.1 Streptomyces spinoverrucosus | reverse complement strand
TTGAGCGAAGCCGCTGCCGTGCGGCGGTACGCCAGGCTCGGCGAGACCGCTGCTCTGGAGCCGTCCGCCCGGCTGGGCCAGGCCGTTGCCGTGCGGCGGCACGCCGGGCTGAGCGACCCCGCGGCCCTGGTCCGGCATGCCCTGAGGCGCGGGCCCGACGCCCTGGGACTGCCCGTTGCTCCCCGCCCCGGTGTTGCGCCGCCCCGCGCCGTGCCAGGGCGTGGCGCGGACGCCGTACGGGTCGGCTATCTGGCCCGGCGGGTTGCTCCCGGGCCCCCCACGGGTGTGCGGCGGCTGCTCCGTGCCGCCCTCGGATGCGGGGCGGGCGCCGGGCAGTGCCGCGCGGCCGCTCTGCTCGGCCTCCTGGACCCGGGCCGCGGCCCGTGCCCCCGCCCGGTATGCGGCGATCGCCCCGGCCCGCGCCGCCCGGACGTCCCCGCCGGACTCCGGTGCCCTGCGGACCGGCGCCGCCGAACCTCCCCCGCCGCCCGCCGTATCCGCACCGGCCACCGGCAGCCCTCCGGCCGCTCGCGCCTCGATGGCGGCCCGCCGGGCAGCCTCGGGATCTCCGCCGCTGATGCCGTGCGGACCCTGGCCGCGAGCCGCCTCCAAACCCCCGGCAGCCGCGCCGCCGTCCCCACCGCCACCGTCGTCATACAGAGGCGCCGGCACCGGGTCGTACCCGCACAACGCCTCCTCCGCCGCCCCCACCGCCAGGCCGGTCAGCATGACCCGCCCGTCGTCGCAGACCAGCACCGTCCTCGCGGTGATGTTCCGATGCACCCAGCCGTGCGCGTGCAGCACGCGCAGCGCCATCAGCACGTCGGAGGCGACCTCGGCCGCCCGATACGGCGTCAGCGGCTGCTCGGAGAGCAGCGCGGCCAGCGGTCGCGCGGCCACCAGCTCGCTCACCACCCACAGCGACCCGCCCTCGGCGAACACGTCGAAAACCTGGTCCAGCCGCGGATGGTCGGGGATCGCGGCAGCCGCCTGAGCGGCCTCCACCGCACGCCGTACCGCCGGATCCGTGGGCCGCCGAACCGCCCCCGCGCGCCCGGCCGTCGGCCGCCGCGCCGCACGGTCACGCGCCGTGAACCCCTCGGGCAGCCCCTCGGCGTCGAGCACCTCCGCCTCGACGACCTCAGGCAACGGCACCTGCCGTACCAGGACTTCCTGGCCGCTGTAGGTGTCGAAGGCCCGGGTCTCCGTGAGTTCGTACTCGTCGGAGGGCGGCAGCGGCAGGCGGTAGCGGTCGGCGAGTACCCGCCCCGCATAGTCGTCCACGTTGCCTCCCCCGGCCGCCCGGTGGTCAATTCCGTTCGTGTGGCGTCCCGTTCCGGATGCGTTCCCGATGCGTACGGTCCGCAACCACTCACGATACGTGCCGGAGGCAACCTGCACGGAGGGATGGGGAGATCTCACGAGATCTCATGTGCCAAGCCGCTCCCGGCCCGATCACGCCTTGGGTTCAAAGGTGTTGGTCAGCGTCCGCCACGTGGACTTGCGCAGCTCGCCGTCCCACGCGGCGGCCTTCGCCGTGTACATCAATGCATAGCCCTGATGGTCGTTGACGACGAACCCGCGGTCGATCGTCCGGTACTTCGTGCCCCCGTCGACATAAGTGAACTCCCAGTCGGCCGTCTTCCAGCCGCGGTAGTCCACCTCCACTATCCGAATCCGGTCGTACTGCGAGCGCGTCATGTAGCGCTCCTGGTTCTTCCAGTCCCGGACGGGGTCGTCCTTGGGCGTGGAGGTCCAGGCGATCAGCAGCTTCTGCCCGCCCGGCCCGGTGAACCGGTCGCCCGCCGCGTCCGACGATCCGTACTTCCAGCCCTTGGGCAGTCCTATGGAATAGCCCTGGCCACCCTGGTACGTCTTCTCAACGGCGGTGTCGTCCGAGGAGTCCTGCCCGTCGGAGGAGTTGTCCGACTCCTCGTCGCCGTCCCCGGCCGCCGCCCCGCCACTCGCGCTGGGCGTGGATCCTGTCGAGGCCGACGTCGTCGCCGCACTGTCCGTGTGGACCCCACCGTCACCGGACTTGGTGTCGGCGCTCCTGCTCGCCCCGGCCGCCGCCTTGTCGCCCCTGCCCCGGGACTGGTTGGAGCCGTCGTCGCCCGAGTTGAGCGCCACGGCCAGCACGACACCGAGCACGGCGAGCACCACGACCACGGCGATGACCACCAGCGTCCGCCGGGGCACCACGTCGGTGAGCGGCGCCCTGGGCACCGGCCGCGGCGGCAGGTCCGGCGGCGTCATCACGGGCCACCCGGAACTCCGGCCGTCCGACGTGCCCTTGGCGCCCTCACCGGAGCCCGACGCCGACACAGCGGTCGTACTGCTCGTACCCGCAGCACTCCCGGACGTCGTACGAGCCCCCGCCGCCGCACCCGTCGCCACGGCGGCCTTGCGAGCCGACCGCAGCGCCCCGCGCAGCCGGTCGGACCCTTCGCGGCGCTCGCCACCCGCCGAACTCCCGCTCTTCCTGGGCGCGTCCGGCTGCGGGGGCAGCGGTACGACCTTGGTCGCGTCCGCCGGCTCGGCCGTCTTCGGGTCGGGTGCGTTGATCACGGCCTTGAGCAGGGCCCGGGCGCCGGCGTCGTCGAGGCGCTTCTGGGCGTCCTTGGTGAGCAGCCCGTAGATGACGTCCCTGAGCGGGCCGGCGTTCTTCGGCTCCTCCAGCGGCTCGGTCATCACCGCGGTGAGAGTGGCGATCGCGGAGCCCTTGTCGTACGGCGGGGAACCCTCGACCGCCGCGTACAGCAGACCGCCGAGCGACCACAGGTCGGCGGCGGGGCCGGGCTTGTGGCCGCGGGCGCGCTCCGGGGAGATGTAGGAGGGTGCGCCGACGAGCATGCCGGTGGAGGTGATGGACGGGTCGCCCTCGACCTGGGCGATGCCGAAGTCGGTGAGCACGACCCGGCCGTCGTCCGCGATCAGCACGTTCGACGGCTTCACATCGCGGTGCAGGATGCCCTCGCGGTGCGCGGAGCGCAGCACGTCGAGAACGGCGAGGCCGACTTCGGCGGCGCGCCGGGGCTGCAGCACGCCGTCCTCGCGGATGACCTCGGCGAGGGACTTGCCCTCGACGAGTTCCATCACGATCCACGGCCGGTCGTCCTCGTCGACCACGTCGAAGACCGTCACCGCGCTGGTGTTGCGGATCCGCGCGATGGCCTTGGCCTCGCGCAGGGTGCGCGTGATGAGCCGCCGCTTCTCGTCCTCGTCGATGTTGGCCGGGAACCGAAGTTCCTTGACGGCGACCGTCCGGCCGAGGGTCTCGTCCTCGGCGCGCCACACCGTGCCCATGCCGCCGCGGCCGAGCACGTCTCCCAGCCGGTACCGCCCGGCGAGAAGACGCTCGCTCTTGTCCTGACGAGTGTCCTGACGGGATGTCCCCGCCCGCTCCGCCTCCGACATGCGTCCCCTCATGCAACCCGCCCTGACAGAGCCTCCATTGTCCCTCACCCGACAAGCGGCTCACGCCCAGGGTGCCCCCCAGCTCCTACAACGGCACGATGTCCGGCGCCCCCAGCCTCGCCGCGTCCGCTGTCAGGTCGTCCAGCTGGCGCTGCGACTCCCGCTCGGCCTCCACCCGCTTCTCGTAGTGCTGGACCTCGCGCTCGATCTGGTCCTTGTCCCAGCCGAGCACCGGCGCCATCAACTCGGCGGCCTCACGGGCGCAGCGGGTGCCCCGGTCGAAGGTCTCTATGGAGATGCGGGTGCGCCGCGTCAGGACGTCGTCCAGGTGCCGCGCGCCCTCGTGCGAGGCGGCGTACACGATCTCGGCGCGCAGATAGTCCTCGGCGCCGGTGAGCGGCTCGCCCAGCGAGGAGTTCCCGCCGATGAGTTCGAACAGCTCCTCCGACATCGACCCGTACCGGTTCAAAAGGTGCTCCACGCGCACCACATGAAGGCCCGTGCGCGCCGCTATCCGCGCCCGCGCGTTCCACAGCGCCCGGTACCCCTCCGCGCCGAGCAGCGGTACGTCCTCGGTGACGCACTCGGCGACCCGCAGATCGAGGCCGTGCACCGCCTCGTCCACCGCGTCCTTGGCCATCACCCGGTACGTCGTGTACTTGCCGCCCGCCACAACGACCAGCCCCGGCACCGGATGCGCGACGGTGTGCTCGCGGGACAGCTTGCTGGTGGCGTCCGACTCACCGGCCAGCAGCGGCCGCAGACCGGCGTACACACCCTCGACGTCGTCCCGTGTCAGCGGCACGGCGAGCACCGAGTTGACGTGCTCCAGCAGATAGTCGATGTCGGCGCTGGACGCGGCGGGGTGCGCCTTGTCGAGGTCCCAGTCGGTGTCGGTGGTGCCGATGATCCAGTGCCGACCCCAGGGGATGACGAACAGCACAGACTTCTCGGTGCGCAGGATCAGCCCAGTGGTGGAGTGAATGCGGTCCTTCGGCACGACGAGGTGGATGCCCTTGGACGCCCGGACGTGGAACTGGCCCCGCTCCCCCACCATCGCCTGGGTGTCGTCGGTCCACACGCCGGTCGCGTTGACGATCTGCTTTGCGTGGATCTCGTACTCTCCGCCCCCCTCGACGTCCTGCACCCGGGCCCCGACCACCCGCTCGCCCTCGCGCAGGAAGCCGGTCACCCGTGCGCGGTTGGCCGCCTTCGCCCCGTACGACACCGCCGTGCGCACCAGCGTCGCGACGAAGCGGGCGTCATCCATCTGGGCGTCGTAGTACTGCAACGCGCCGACCAGCGCGTCCTTCTTCAGCGCCGGTGCCACGCGCAGGGCGTGACGGCGGCTCAGGTGCCGGTGTATCGGCAGGCCGCGTCCGTGCCCGCGGGCCATCGACATGGCGTCGTAGAGCGCGACGCCCGAACCGGCGTACAGCCGCTCCCAGCCCTTGTGCTGCAAGGGGTAGAGGAAGGGCACCGGCTTCACCAGATGCGGGGCAAGCCGCTCCAGCAGCAGGCCGCGCTCCTTCAGCGCCTCGCGGACGAGGGAGAAGTCGAGCATCTCCAGATAGCGCAGGCCGCCGTGGATCAGCTTGCTGGACCGGCTCGACGTGCCCGACGCCCAGTCACGCGCCTCGACCAGGCCCGTCGACAGACCGCGGGTCACGGCGTCCAGCGCGGTGCCCGCGCCGACCACTCCGCCGCCCACCACCAGCACGTCCAGCTCCCGCTCGGCCATCGCCGCGAGCGACTCGGCGCGCTGCGCCGGCCCCAGTGTCCCTGTCCTCACCGCTGCCTCCCGCTCATCGCCTCGCGTCGGCCGCACCCGTCGGGCGAGACCCGTCCGCATCCCCCACGCTCAAAGTCTGACCGCGTCGTCCGACTTCAGCCACCACACACCTCCAGCCTGTGGATAACCAGCACGGATACCGGCGGCCAGGGAGGGACACGAGCGCGAACACGGGCGCGATCAATACCGCAAAACGGTCATATTTACTCCTAGTCTGACATTGCGCTCTCTCATCTTGTCCACAGGGCTTGCGCATCTGTCCCGCTTCGGTTACTGGGAAGGACGGCCACCACGCCATGCCCGCAGATCTCGCCGTCATCGGACTCGGCCCGCTCGGCCTGCCGCTGGCCCAGGCCGCTGTCGCCGCCGGTATCCCCACCGTCGGCTACAAGACCGGTCCCGAGCCCGGCTCGCTCAGCCCCGCCGAACTGCGCCGGATGCTCTCGGGGGGCTTCCGGCATGCCGCGGGCCCGAGCGAACTCGGCCGGGTGCGCACCGCGGTCATCTGCGCCCCGACCCCCAGAAGCGCGGACGGCGGACTGGACCTGAGTCAGGTGGAGGCGGCCGCCCGCATCCTGGCCGCCCGGCTGCGCCCGCACACCACGGTCATCCTGGAGTCGCCCGTGTACCCGGGCACGACCGAGGAATTCCTCCGCCCCCTGCTGGAAGAGGGTTCACGGCTGCGCGCGGGCCGTGACTTCCACCTCGCCTACTCGCCCAGCCGCGTCGACCCCGGCAACCGCGACTTCACCCCGGGCAACACGCCCAAGGTGATCGGCGGCCTCACCCCCGCCTGCACCGAGTCGGCCGCCGCCTTCTACGGCCGCCTCACCGACAAGGTGGTACGCGCGCGTGGCCCCCGCGAGGCCGAGACCGTGCAGCTCCTGGAAACCAACTACCGGCACGTCAACATCGCCCTGGTCAACGAAATGGCCGTCCTGTGCCACGACTTGGGCGTCGACCTGTGGGACGTCATCCGCTGCGCGGAGACCAAGCCGTTCGGCTTCCAGGCCTTCCGCCCCGGACCCGGCGTCGGCGGCCACGCCGTCTCGCAGGACCTCACCGGCCGCGCGGGCCGTGGCCTGCGCATGGTGGAACTGGCCCAGCAGGTCAACAGCCGGATGCCCCGGTACGTCGTCCAGCGCGCCGCCACCCTCCTCAACGAACACGGCAAGTCGGCCCGCGGCGCGCGCGTGCTGCTCCTCGGCGTCACCTACAAGCCGGACCTCGCCGACCAGCAGGCCACCCCGGCGCAGGAGATCGCGATCCGCCTGATGGAACTCGGCGCCGCCATCAGCTACCACGACCCGCACATCCCGTCCTGGAGCATCATCGACCGCCCGGTCCCCCGCGCCGACTCCCTCTACGAGGCGGCAGCCGAGGCCGACCTCACGATCCTGCTCCAGAACCACCGCACCTACGACCTGCAAGGCCTGTCGGTGAAGGCACAGCTGCTGCTGGACACGCGGGGGGCTACGCCTACGGGGGCGGCGCATCGGTTGTGAAGGGGGGCGCGTGAAGTACGCCACCCATTGGCCCGGTGGGCAGCACGCAAAAGGGCCGGTCACCCACCCGGGATGACCGGCCCTTCCGCCGTCGTACGGCTACCGCTTGTGCTGCGAGTCCCCCACCGTCACCTCGACCCGCTGGAACTCCTTCAGCTCGCTGTAGCCGGTGGTGGCCATGGCGCGGCGCAGGGCGCCGAACAGGTTCATCGAGCCGTCCGGGGTGTGGGACGGGCCGGTGAGGATCTCCTCGATGGTGCCGACCGTGCCGAGGTCGACCTTCTTGCCGCGCGGCAGCTCCTCGTTGACGGCCTCCATGCCCCAGTGGTGGCCCTTGCCCGGACCGTCCGTCGCGCGCGCGAGCGGGGAACCCATCATCACCGCGTCCGCGCCGCAGGCGATCGCCTTGGGCAGGTCGCCGGACCAGCCGACACCGCCGTCCGCGATCACGTGCACATAGCGGCCGCCGGACTCGTCCATGTAGTCCCGCCGGGCGGCCGCCACGTCCGCGACCGCCGTGGCCATCGGCACCTGGATGCCCAGCACGTTGCGCGTGGTGTGCGCGGCGCCGCCGCCGAAGCCGACCAGGACGCCCGCCGCGCCGGTGCGCATCAGGTGCAGGGCGGCGGTGTAGGTGGCGCAGCCGCCGACGATCACCGGGACGTCGAGCTCGTAGATGAACTGCTTCAGGTTCAGCGGCTCGTGCGAGGACGAGACGTGCTCCGCCGACACCGTCGTACCGCGGATGACGAAGATGTCCACGCCCGCGTCCACCACGGCCTTGGAGAACTGCGCCGTGCGCTGCGGGGAGAGCGCGGCCGCGGTGACCACGCCCGAGTCGCGCACCTCCTTGATGCGCTGCCCGATCAGCTCTTCCTTGATCGGTGCGGCGTAGATCTCCTGCAGGCGGCGGGTCGCGGCCTCGACCGGCAGGCCGACGATCTCGTCGAGCAGCGGCTGCGGGTCCTCGTACCGCGTCCACAGGCCTTCGAGGTTCAGCACGCCCAGGCCGCCCAGCTCGCCGATACGGATCGCCGTGGCCGGCGAGACGACCGAGTCCATGGGAGCGGCCAGGAAGGGCAGCTCGAAGCGGTAGGCGTCGATCTGCCAGGCGATCGAGACCTCCTTCGGGTCCCGCGTACGGCGGCTGGGGACGACGGCAATGTCGTCGAAGGCGTACGCCCGGCGGCCGCGCTTGCCGCGCCCGATCTCGATCTCAGTCACGTGTGTGGCCTTTCCCTGATGCGTTGCAGCGCCTTCCAGTATCCCCGACAGGTACGACAAGGGCGGCCCCGGAGGTTCCGGGACCGCCCTAGGTGACTGATGAGGCTACTTACGGCTGTAGTTCGGCGCCTCGACCGTCATCTGGATGTCGTGCGGGTGGCTCTCCTTCAGGCCGGCCGACGTGATCCGCACGAAGCGGCCGTTGGCCTGGAGCTCGGGGACGTTCTTGCCGCCGACGTAGAACATCGACTGGCGCAGACCGCCGACCAGCTGGTGCACCACCGAGGAGAGCGGGCCGCGGTAGGGGACCTGGCCCTCGATGCCCTCGGGGATCAGCTGCTCGTCGGAGGCGACGCCCTCCTGGAAGTAGCGGTCCTTGGAGAACGACTTGCGCTCGCCCCGGGTCTGCATCGCGCCGAGCGACCCCATGCCGCGGTACGACTTGAACTGCTTGCCGTTGATGAACATCAGCTCGCCCGGCGACTCCTCGCAGCCCGCGAGCAGCGAGCCCAGCATCACCGTGTCGGCGCCCGCGACCAGGGCCTTGGCGATGTCGCCGGAGTACTGCAGACCGCCGTCGCCGATCACCGGGACACCGGCCGCCTTGGCGGCGAGCGCGGCCTCGTAGATCGCCGTGACCTGGGGGACGCCGACACCGGCGACCACGCGCGTGGTGCAGATGGAGCCGGGGCCGACACCGACCTTGATGCCGTCCACGCCGGCGTCGATCAGGGCCTGGGCGCCGTCGCGGGTGGCGACGTTGCCGCCGATGACGTCGACGCCGGAGGAGTTCGACTTGATCTTGGCGACCATCTCGCCGACCAGCCGGGAGTGGCCGTGCGCGGTGTCGACGACGATGAAGTCGACACCGGCCTCGATCAGCGCCTGGGCGCGCTCGAAGGCGTCACCGGCGACACCGACGGCCGCGCCGACGATGAGGCGGCCCTCGGCGTCCTTGGCGGCGCTCGGGTACTTCTCGGCCTTGACGAAGTCCTTGACCGTGATCAGGCCCTTGAGCACGCCCTCGTCGTCGACCAGCGGCAGCTTCTCGATCTTGTGCTTGCGCAGCAGTTCCATGGCGTCGACGCCGGAGATGCCGACCTTGCCGGTGACCAGCGGCATCGGCGTCATGACCTCGCGCACCCGGCGGGAGCGGTCGGTCTCGAAGGCCATGTCGCGGTTGGTGACGATGCCGAGCAGCTTCTTGTCGCCGTCCGTGACCGGGACGCCGCTGATCCGGAACCGGGCGCACAGCGCGTCGGCCTCGGCGAGCGTGGCGTCCGGGTGGATGGTGATGGGGTCGGTGACCATCCCGGACTCGGACCGCTTGACCAGGTCGACCTGGTTGGCCTGGTCCTCGATGGACAGATTGCGGTGCAGTACACCGACGCCGCCCTGGCGGGCCATCGCGATCGCCATACGCGACTCGGTGACCTTGTCCATTGCGGCGGACAGCAGCGGGATGTTGACCCGCACGTTCTTGGAGACGTACGAGGCGGTGTCGATCTCGTCGGGTGCCATGTCCGACGGGCCCGGCAGCAGCAGCACGTCGTCGTAGGTCAGCCCGAGGGTCGCGAATTTTCCGGGCACTCCGTCGACGTTGGCAGTCATGACACCTTCCCCAAATGGCCTTGCTCGGTGCGGATGTCCATGCTAACGGGAAGCATGGCTCTCAAATTCCACGGTTGTGGACGGTTGAGGGCTTCGTATGTTCGTACGGAACACCGCGCACGCCTGTTCATCCGCGGGCCCGCCTACTGTTCGGCCAGCGCCCGGAGTCTGCTCAGCGCGCGGTGCTGGGCCACCCGTACCGCCCCTGGTGACATTCCCAACATCTGGCCGGTCTCCTCCGCCGTGAGGCCCACCGCGATGCGCAGCAGGAGCAGCTCGCGCTGGTTCTCGGGGAGGTTGGCCAGCAGTTTCTTGGCCCACTCGGCGTCACTGCTGAGCAGCGCCCGCTCCTCGGGGCCCAGCGAGTCGTCCGGCCGCTCGGGCATCTCGTCGGACGGGACCGCCGTCGAGCCGGGGTGCCGCATGGCCGCCCGCTGGAGATCGGCGACCTTGTGCGCGGCGATGGCGAAGACGAAGGCCTCGAAGGGGCGCCCGGTGTCCCTGTAGCGCGGCAGCGCGAGCAGGACGGCGACGCAGACCTCCTGGGCCAGGTCCTCTACGAAGTGGCGCGCGTCCCCCGGGAGGCGGGACAGCCGGGTGCGGCAGTAGCGCAGCGCCAGTGGGTGGACGTGGGCCAGCAGGTCGTGCGTGGCCTGCTCGTCCCCGTCGACCGCGCGGTGGACGAGCGCACCGATCGCCCCTGGGGCAGTGGCCGCCTCGTCGTCACGCATCGGTCCATGGTGCCCTGCGGCCGGATGCTCCGCGGCACTGCCTCCGTTGTTGTGCACCGAAGCGTTATGAGCAGGTGCGCCGGAAGTCATCCCCTGCGCCCTCCCCTTCCGCTCGACCGACTCGTCCCCGAGGAACTCCACACCTCAAGGATGCGGCATCCGCGCCGAAACGAGCAGCGACCTTCCACCGCTGCCGCTCCACCGCGGGGTCCGCCGCCGCTTCCGGGACCCCCGTACGCCCCCTGTGACCACGCACGACGGCACTCCAGGGGGCGTTGCTCACACGAATACCCGAATTCCAGCCCACGGGCCGTGGAACGACGGGCACGCGGACCTGAACACCGGCATACGTCCCGCCGAAGCGCCCGGCGCGGACCCGACGGGGCCTCGGCCCATCCGAACGCGCGGCGCAGACGCTGCAGGGCGTCGGCCCGACCATGCGCCCAGCGCAGACCTGACAGGACCTCGGCCCGACCGCGCGCCCAGCACAGACCCGACAGGACCTCGGCCCGACCGCGCGCCCAGCGCAGACCCGACGGGACCTCGGTCCCGACCGTGCGCCCAGCGCAATGTCCACAAGCCAGCGGCTTCCGCACGCACCCGACGCAGACCGGACCGGCCTTCGGCGCCCCCGTGCGCCCGGCGCACACCGCGTCTCCAGTGCGCCCGGCGCATGCGCCGTCGTCCCTCGGTGCGCCCCAGGCCCGGCAGGGAGGTGCCCCCATCGTGTCGTCTCCTCCCCCACCCGAGCGGGGGCTCATCGCCGCCCCCGCTCACCGGGACACGCGGCAGCACCACGCGGCAGCGTCAGCGCACCAGGCCCCAGCGGAAGCCGAGCGCCACCGCGTGCGCCCGGTCCGAGGCGCCGAGCTTCTTGAACAGGCGGCGGGCGTGGGTCTTGACGGTGTCCTCGGAGAGGAACAGCTCGCGGCCGATCTCGGCGTTGGAGCGGCCGTGGCTCATGCCTTCGAGCACCTGGATCTCACGCGCGGTGAGCGTCGGCGCGGCCCCCATCTCGGCGGAGCGCAGCCGACGCGGGGCGAGCCGCCAGGTCGGGTCGGCGAGCGCCTGCGTGACCGTCGCGCGCAACTCCGCGCGCGAGGCGTCCTTGTGCAGGTAACCCCGGGCGCCGGCGGCGACCGCGAGGGCCACGCCGTCGAGGTCCTCGGCGACGGTGAGCATGATGATGCGCGCACCGGGGTCGGCGGACAGCAGTCGCCGCACGGTCTCGACGCCGCCCAGTCCGGGCATGCGTACGTCCATCAGGATGAGGTCCGAGCGGTCGGCACCCCAGCGGCGGAGGACTTCCTCGCCGTTGGCCGCCGTCGTCACACGCTCGACACCGGGCACGGTCGCGACCGCGCGGCGGAGCGCCTCTCGGGCAAGCGGGGAGTCGTCGCAGACGAGGACGGAAGTCATGGCCGCCCTCCGCAGCTGATGCGCGTCACCTTGAGCCTCCAGGCTGGTACGAAATCGTCACCTGTGCGGTCGACCGTCTCGGACGCCTGCCCGAGCGCTTGTGTTTTCAACCGCCTCCGCACTCTCAACGACGGTCACTCGAAAGAGTTACGGGGCTGTGTGCCGTCTTCGGCACTCTACGTGAGGGGGCGGACACGGTGCAGACATGCGCAAGAGACCCTCAATGTTTCATCACAACCTATGCCCCATTTAGACCCATTTCTTCCCATCTACTGGTGTCTGCGGCTAGATTCGCAATGAGTCATATTTTCATCTCCTTAGATCGTAGATGTACGGTCGTGGGCACCGTATCCGCTCAGAACGGCTACAAGGGGTCACGCAATGGCAGATTTCTCCCGCCTTCCCGGACCGAACGCGGACCTATGGGACTGGCAGCTCCTGGCTGCCTGTCGCGGCGTGGACAGTTCGCTCTTCTTCCACCCGGAGGGCGAGCGCGGGGCGGCTCGGAGTGCTCGCGAGAACTCGGCCAAAGAGGTCTGCATGAGGTGCCCGGTCCGCGCGCAGTGCGCGGCACACGCGCTGGCGGTGCGCGAACCGTACGGCGTGTGGGGCGGGTTGACCGAGGACGAGCGCGAAGAGCTCATGGGGCGGGCACGCCACCGGCTGGTGTCGGCGTCGACGGCCGGCGGGAACGCCGCCTCGAACACCTGAAGGAACGTTTCTCCGACGGGCACGCACACGCGTGCCCCCTGCATTTGACTACGGGGGGTGACTAGGGGGGCCTCTTACTGCCGCGAGCCCCGACTACCGGGCCGCCGCCCGCGCCAGCTGATCCAGCGTCGCCCGCACCGCCGGCACCTGCGCCAGATCGGGCAGCGTCAGCGCGACGATCTCCCGCCGCACCGCCGGTTCCAAGGTCACCGCCCGCGCCCCCCGGGGCCGTACGGACTCGATCGCCAGCTGGGGCAGCACCGCCACCCCGAGCCCCGCGCCCACCAGGCCGACCACCGCCGGATAGTCGTCGGTGGCGAAGTCGATGCGGGGCGTGAAACCGGCCCCCGCGCACACCTCGATCAACTGGCCGCGGCAGCGCGGACAGCCCGCGATCCACGGTTCGTCGGCGAGATCGCCGATGGCGACGGACTCGGACCGCGCGAGCCGGTGCCGTTCGGGCACCAGCCCCACCAGCCGGTCGGTCAGCAGCGGTCGTACGACGAGGTCGTCCCACTCCTCGACGCCCGCCGCCCCCTGGTAACGGAACGCGAGTGCGACGTCGCAGTCACCGGCCCGCAGCTTGTCGACGGACTGGGGCGGCTCGGCCTCCTCCAGGGAGACGCGGGTACCGGGGTGCGCGGCGCGCAGGGCGGCGAGGGCGGTCGGTACGAGGGTGGAGCTGCCGCTCGGGAAGGACACAAGCCGCACCCGACCGGCGCGCAGCCCGGCGATCGCGGCGACCTCCTCCTCGGCGGCGGTGAGCCCGGCGAGGATGCCCGAGGCATGCCGTACGAGTGCCTCGCCGGCCTGCGTCAGCCGCATCTCGCGTCCGGTGCGCACCAGCAGGGGCGTCCCCACGGAGGCCTCCAGCGCCTTCATCTGCTGGCTGACGGCGGGCTGGGTGCAGCCCAGCTCGCGCCCCGCGGCGGAGAAGGAGCCGGTGCTGGCGACGGCGCGCAGGACGCGCAGATGACGGGCCTCGATCACAGGTCCAAGCATAAGCGAGTCTTGGGTATGACGCCGAATAATGCGTCGACACTTTGGTTTTTGTCGCCTACCGTGCCGCCATGAGGCTTCTCTCTGTGAACCTGGGCCGCGCGAAGACCGTCACCTACACGGACCACCCCGACGGTGTGACCGGTATCGACAAGCGCCCGGTCGACGAGCCCGTTCGGGTGACGGCGCCCGGTCCCAAGGGCATCGGGGCGAGCGGGCTGGCCGGGGACGCGGTGTGCCACACCCGCCACCACGGCGGCGACGACCAGGCCGTGTACGCGGTCGCCCGCGAGGACCTGGACGCGTGGGAGCGCGAACTGGGCCGCACGCTGACGAACGGCTCGTTCGGCGAGAACCTCACGACGGAAGGTCTCGACGTCTCCGGCGCGCTGATCGGCGAGCGCTGGCGTATCGGGCGTGATGTCGTGCTGGAGGTCACCTCCGGGCGGATTCCCTGCCGGACCTTCCAGAGCCATCTGGGTGAGCCGGGCTGGGTCAAGCGGTTCACGCAGCGGGGTGCGCCGGGAGCGTATCTGCGAGTGATCACGCCGGGTGAGGTCCGGGCGAGCGACCCGATCGAGATCGCGCACCGTCCGGATCACGATGTGACGGTGGCCGTACAGTTCCGGGCGGTCACGACGGAGCGGGCGCTGCTGCCGCGGCTGCTGGCGGCGGGCGGGGCTTTGCATCCGGAGTCGCTGGAGGCGGCGCGGAAGTACATGCAGAGGCATGGCTCCTGACGGCTAGTCAAAGTCTGTTTGCCCAGGCGCCGCACGCCTCCTAGGGGAAATTCCCGGAGGGCGGGCCAGGGCCGGGTCGGGGTGGGGCGGGGGACGTCCCCGATGTTTCGCGGGATCGCGGCGAGGACGCTCGAAGCATGATTCGTCGCAGATCCGGTGGCACGCCTCGGCGTGCGTCTCGTCTCAAGCGGGTGCTCATCGTCCTCGGCGCGGTCGTGACCGTCGGCGCCGTGACGATCGGCGGGTTGTTCGCGTGGCTGTGGACCGACGCCTCGGTCAGTACGGTCGGCAAGGCGTCGTTCAACAACGCGCTCGCCATACCGCCGTTGGCCGAGTCGCATGTCGAAAAGGACGGCACGCGCGTCTTCGACCTGCGCATGCAGGCGGGCGAGACCGAGTTCGAGGCGGGGCGGAAGACCCCGACGTGGGGCTTCAACGGCACCTATCTCGGCCCGACTCTGCGCGCGGAACGCGGCGAGAAGGTCCGCGTGCGCATACGGAACGGGCTCGACGAGGCGTCGAGCGTGCACTGGCACGGCATGCACCTGCCCGCCGAGATGGACGGGGGCCCGCATCAGGAGATCGCCGCCGGCGGCACCTGGAGCCCGCAGTGGACGGTGGACCAGCCAGCCGCGACGCTCTGGTACCACCCCCACCCGCACGGCGCGACCGAGGATCATGTCCAGCGGGGCCTGGCGGGCATGTTCCTCCTCGACGACGAGCGGTCGGCGCGCCTGGCGCTGCCGAAGCGGTACGGCGTGGACGACCTGCCCGTCGTCGTGCAGGACGTGCGCTTCGACGGCGCCCGGCTCGACGGGGGCCGCGGCTTCCTGCAGAACGTGGGCTTCCTCGGCGACCGGACGATGGTCAACGGCACGCTGCGTCCCTACCGAGAGGTCGCCGACGAGCTGATACGGCTTCGGCTGCTCAACGCCTCCACGGCCCGCACCTACGCCTTCGGCTTCCCGGACGACCGTTCCTTCTCCCTGGTCGGCACGGACGGGGGTCTGCTTGAGCGGCCGGTGTCCCAGACGCGGGTGCAGTTGTCGCCGGGCGAGCGGGCCGAGATCGTGGTGCGGATGCGGGCGGATGAGCGGGTGATGCTGCGCAGCTTTCCGCAGGACAACTACGGGGACGGCTGGCAGCGGCGGTTCGGCGGAGGGGACGACTCCTTCGACGTACTGGAGCTGCGGGCGGCCGGACGGCTGCGACCGTCTCCGGACCTGCCCACCGTCCTGGGCAAGTTGGAGATACCCGACGGCGCGGACGCGGTGCGGGGCCGGTTTTTCGAGTTGAGGCGGTCCGGGATCAACGGGCGGTCGATGGACATGGGGCGGGTGGACGAGACGGTCACGCGCGGGACGACGGAGGTGTGGACGGTCCGCAACGACAACGGGATGCCGCACAACTTCCATGTACACGACGTGCAGTTCAGGGTGCTGGAGGTGAACGGCGCGGCACCGCCGCCGGCCCTGCGCGGGCCCAAGGACACGGTGTTCGTGCCGCACGGGACGACCATGAAGCTGGCGTTGCGCTTCACCGGGCCGGCCGATCCCGACACGCCGTACATGTACCACTGCCATCTGCTGTACCACGAGGACGAGGGGATGATGGGTCAGTTCGTGGTGGTGGAGAAGGGACAGCGGGCGGGCGCGCCGTCGGGGCACGCGGGGCCTGGGAACGGCCATGCGGGTGACCAGGGGCACGGCTGAGCGAGGGCCCTCTCCAGGCCCCGCCGGGCCCCCTCTACAAGCCCCCTACAAATCCCCTCCAAGCCCTCCCCAAACCTCCCGGCATTCCCTCGGCATTCCCCCTACTGAGACCCTATGGAGATCAGCCGCGCAGAGTCCGGGTCACTACCCTTGGCACATGACAACGGCTCTGATTACGGGATCGACCGCGGGAATCGGCGCCGCGTTCGCGCGGCGGCTGGCGGCGGACGGGCACAACCTCGTCCTGGTGGCCCGCGACACCAAACGCCTCCGCGAGCAGGCGACCGAACTGCACGACGGGCACGGCATCGAGGCGGAGGTGCTCACGGCGGACCTGGCGACGGACGCCGGCATCGAGGCGGTCGCCGCTCGTCTCGCCGACCGCAAGAACCCCGTCGACCTCCTGATCAACAACGCCGGGTTCGGCAACAAGGGCCGCTATCTCGACGTCTCCATGGCCGACGAGCTGAAGATGCTCAAGGTGCACTGCGAGGCGGTGCTCCGGCTGACGTCGGCGGCGACCGAGGCGATGCGGGAGCGCGGACGCGGGGGCGTCGTGAACGTCGCCTCGGTCGCGGCCTTCCTCCCCCGGGGGACGTACGGCGCGTCCAAGGCCTGGGTCGTCCAGTTCACCCAGGGCGCCGCCCGCGACCTGGCGGGCACCGGCGTACGGATGATGGCCCTGTGCCCCGGCTTCGTCCGCACCGAATTCCACGAGCGCGCCGGCATGGGCACGGACAACGTCCCGAGCTGGATGTGGCTCGACGCCGACAAGCTGGTGGCGGCGGCGCTTTCGGATCTGGCGCGGGGCAAGACACTGTCCATTCCGGACCCGCGGTACAAGGCCATCATGGGCGTGGTGAAGGTGGCGCCGCGGGGATTGCTGGGCGGGGTCAGCTCGCGGGCGGGCCGGAAGTACGGGCCTCAGTAGCGGGTGCCGGTCGAGGCCCTCGTAGGAGAATGGAGCTGTTCGACCGGACCCAGGGGGGCCGGAGGTGGCGCCATGACGTTCGTGCAGGTCATCGACTGCAAGACCAGTCGGTTCGAGGAGATGAACCGGCTGATGGACGCGTGGGTGGAGAAGACCAAGGGAAAGCGGACGGCGACGCACAGTGTGATCGGGAAGGACCGGTCCGACGCGTCGCACTTCATCGAGATCGTGGAGTTTCCGTCGTACGAAGAGGCGATGCGGAATTCGAATCTTCCGGAGACCGATCGGATCTTTCACGAGATGGTCGCGCTGTGCGACGAGATGCCGACGTTCACGGATCTGGATGTGGTGCGGGACGAGCAGTTGTTCAGTGCCACGGTCCGGCGGTTCTTCGAGCTGGTGGCGACGCCCGGGGAACTGCCGCCGCTCGATGAGGTGATGGGGGAGCACTATCACGATCACAACCCGGCGAACGAGCAGGATGTGATCGGGATGGATCATGTCCGGCGCGACGTGCGGGTCTGGCGGGACGGGTTCGACTTCTCGTTCAGCATCGAGGATCTGATCGCCGAGGGCGACAAGGTGTGCGCGCGGTGGTTCTGGAAGGGCACGCACAAGGGCGAGTTCCTGGGGATTCCGGCCACCGGGAAGGAAGTGTCGATGAGCGGTACGACCGTCTTCCGGTGCGGCGGGGACGGCAAGCTCGTCGAGGGCTGGTGGGAGTACGACCGGCTGGGGCTGATGGAGCAGCTGGGCGTCTTCGAGGAGCTGGAGCGTTAGAACCCGCGAGGGGATACAGGGAGGCCCGGCACCCCTCGGGTGCCGGGCCTCCCCTACTGCCTGTTACGGCTCGCGTCAGTGCGCGTGGCCGTGACCGTGGCCGTGGCCCGCCGACTCCGGCTCCTCTTCCTTCTTCTCGACGACCAGGGTCTCGGTCGTGAGCAGCAGGGAGGCGATGGAGGCGGCGTTCTCCAGGGCGGAGCGGGTGACCTTGACCGGGTCGATGACGCCGGACTTGATCAGGTCGCCGTACTCGCCGGTGGCGGCGTTGTAGCCGCTGCCCTTCTCCAGCTCGGCGACCTTGGAGACGATGACGTAGCCCTCCAGGCCGGCGTTCTCGGCGATCCAGCGCAGCGGCTCGACGGCGGCCTTGCGGACGACGGCGACACCGGTGGCCTCGTCGCCCTCCTTGCCGAGGTTGTCCTCAAGGACCTTCACGGCGTGGACGAGCGCGGAGCCACCACCGGAGACGATGCCCTCCTCGACCGCGGCGCGGGTCGCGGAGATGGCGTCCTCCAGACGGTGCTTCTTCTCCTTCAGCTCCACCTCGGTGGCGGCGCCGACCTTGATCACGCACACGCCGCCGGCCAGCTTCGCGAGGCGCTCCTGGAGCTTCTCGCGGTCCCAGTCGGAGTCCGTGGCCTCGATCTCGGCCTTGATCTGCGCGACGCGGCCCTGCACGTCCTCGGACTTGCCGGCGCCGTCGACGATGGTGGTGTCGTCCTTGGTGACGGTGACGCGGCGGGCGGTGCCGAGCACGTCCAGACCGACCTGGTCGAGCTTGAGGCCGACCTCCTCGGAGATGACCGTGGCGCCGGTGAGGACTGCCATGTCCTGGAGCATCGCCTTGCGGCGGTCGCCGAAGCCGGGAGCCTTGACGGCGGTGGCGTTGAAGGTGCCGCGAATCTTGTTCACGACGAGGGTGGAGAGGGCCTCGCCCTCGACGTCCTCGGCGATGATCAGCAGCGGCTTGGAGGAGTTGGACTGGATGATCTTCTCCAGCAGCGGCAGCATGTCCGCGATGGCGGAGATCTTGCCCTGGTGGATGAGGATGTACGGCTCGTCGAGGACGGCCTCCATGCGCTCCTGGTCCGTCACGAAGTACGGCGACAGGTAGCCCTTGTCGAAGGCCATGCCCTCGGTGAAGTCCAGCTCCAGGCCGAAGGTGTTGGACTCCTCGACGGTGATGACACCGTCCTTGCCGACCTTGTCCATCGCCTCGGCGATGAGCTCGCCGACCTGCTGGTCCTGGGCGGACAGCGCGGCGACGGCGGCGATGTCGGACTTCTCGTCGATCGGCCGGGCCGAGGCCAGCAGGTCCTCGGAGACGGCGGCTACGGCGGCGTCGATGCCCTTCTTCAGGGCGGCCGGGGAGGCGCCGGCGGCGACGTTCTTCAGGCCCTCGCGGACCAGCGCCTGGGCCAGCACGGTCGCGGTGGTCGTACCGTCACCCGCGATGTCGTTGGTCTTGGTCGCCACCTCCTTGACCAGCTGGGCGCCGAGGTTCTCGTACGGGTCCTCGACCTCGACCTCGCGGGCGATGGTGACGCCGTCGTTGGTGATGGTGGGGGCGCCGAACTTCTTGTCGATGACGACGTTGCGGCCCTTGGGGCCGATCGTCACCTTGACCGTGTCGGCGAGCTTGTTGACGCCGCGCTCGAGGGCGCGACGGGCGTCCTCGTCGAACTTCAGGATCTTCGCCATGGCAGCGGGAGCCCTCTCGGAAAGTCTGCGGTAAAGAAACTGCGCCCCGGGCGCCCGGCTTCGTTATCGGTCGCGGGGCCAGGGGCGCAGCTCAAACGGTGTGTTGCGTGAGGTGATTACTTCTCGATGATCGCGAGCACGTCGCGAGCCGAGAGGACGAGGTACTCCTCGTTGTTGTACTTCACCTCGGTGCCGCCGTACTTGCTGTAGAGAACGACGTCGCCGACGGAGACGTCGAGCGGAAGGCGGTTGCCGTCCTCGAAGCGGCCCGGGCCCACGGCCAGGACGACGCCCTCCTGGGGCTTCTCCTTGGCGGTGTCCGGGATGACCAGGCCAGAGGCCGTGGTCTGCTCGGCGTCCAGCGGCTGGACCACGATGCGGTCCTCGAGCGGCTTGATGGCAACCTTGGAGCTGGCGGTCGTCACGATCCGACCTCCCCCTTCGGAGATCTCACGGGGTTAACTGTCTGAGGTGGCGACCAGGTCGATCCGTCGTCGCGGGTGCCGGACCTGCCCGTCGCTTGTTTGGCACTCTCCAGGGGGGAGTGCCAGAGCCGAGACTATGACTGGGATTAGCACTCGGTCAAGCGGAGTGCCAATTGCCTGCGGCGCGTCGGCCAGTCTCGTGGGTCAGAGGTAGTCCTCCAGCCGCCCCACCGTCAGCCCCGCCTCCTGCACCCGGCGCAGCAGGCGCGTCGTGCGTTCGCGGAGCATCGGGGTCGGGGTCTCGGTCGAAGGGACCGAGACGATGTCGCCCGGCTGGAGGTGTGCGGGGCCCTTCGTGAAGGTGAGATCGCCCGCGTTCATCGTGGCGCGCCAGAGCACGATCGCCTTGATGCCACAGTCCGCGGCCGCCCGGCGGGTCGTCGTGTCGTACGTGCCGTAGGGCGGGCGGAAGAGGTGGGGGCGGATGCCGAACCGGCTGTGGAGTTTGTTCTGCTGCCCGCAGATCTCGGCGCGCTGACCCGCGTACGGCAGCCCGCGCAGGGCGGCGTGGTCGAGGGTGTGGTTCTGGATGCTGGCGCCGACCGAGCGCAGGCGCGCGAAGTGGCCGTAGCCGGGTCCGACGACGCTGTCGGTGAGGAACATGCTGACCGGCAGCCGTAGCTCGCGGACCATGTCGACGAAGCGCGGGTCCTTCTCGGCGCCGTCGTCGTAGGTGAGGAAGACGACCTTGTGGGGGGTCGGGATGCGGTCCAGGACCGGCGGTAGCCCGTCCGCCGGCCGTGCGGGGTGGCGGGGCGGCGAGGGGGGCGGCGAGAGCGGCGAGGGCAGGCCCCAGCGGCGGTGCGGCGGGGGCTGCGAGGCGGCCGAGCCGGGTGCCGCCTCCGCCTCGACGGAGCGCGAGGGCGGGGCGTCGGGCAGGGCGCAGCCGGCGAGCAGGACCAGGAACGCCGCGGCCCCGGCCGTCCGCCCGCGCCGAGTCACAGGTAGTCCTCCAGGCGGCCCACCGCGTACCCCTTCGCCGTGACCTTGTCGAGGAAGACGCGGATCATGTCGGGCATCCGGCCCGCCCAGTCGTCGGTGCCCCGGAAGTGGCTGAGGACGATGTCGCCGGGGTGGATGTCGCGGTCCCACTCGCGGTAGTCCCAGTGGTCGACGAAGACCTCCTCGTTCCACAGCGGGACGTACTTGATGCCGCAGTCCTTGGCGGCGTGCAGGGTGTCGGAGTTGTAGTTGCCGAAGGGTGGGCGGAACAGCAGCGGCCGGGCGCCGTAGCGCTCTTCGATGACGTCCTGCATGCCGCAGATCTCGCGCTTCTGCTCGGAGTAGGAGAGGCCGGGCAGGTAGGGGTGGTTGAGGGTGTGGTTGTTCAGGACCACTCCCCTGGCCTGCATCTGCTGGAAGTAGCGGTAGTTCTCCTTGATCAGGTAGTCGCTGAGGAACGCCGTGTACGGGATCCGCAGGTCGGTCATCATCCGCAGGAACTCCGGGTCCTTTTCGGCGCCGTCGTCGATGGTGAGGAAGACGACCTTCTGGTCGGTGGGGACGGTGGTGAAGACCGGCGGGAGGCCCTGCTCCTCGTGTTCGTCCACCTCGAAGCCGACGCGGGTGGTGATCGTCGGCTTCTTCGCGGGCGGGGCCGGCGGCCGCAGCGGGGTCTCCTTCAGGCCCCAGCGTTGCGCGGCGGCGACCAGGGCGGCGTGGTCGGCGCGGAGTTTGGCGGCGTAGCCGTCCAGGGCGCGCGCCGGGGGCGCCTTGAGGGGTGGGGGCGCTTCCTCGCCGCGCGTGCAGCCCGAGGCGATGGCAGCGGCGGTCAGTACGGCGATTCCGGCTCTGATCGCCGTAGCCCTCCGACGCCGACGCATCCTAATTTTGTCATTTTGTACTACTACTCGCATGGAGCCGGATCCTCCCAGGCCCCGCTCCCGAACCCCCGCCGACACCGCCGCCGGAGGCGCACCATCCACCGACTGGCCGACAATGACCCGGTGAACGACCTCGCCCCTCTCCTCACCCCCGAAGGCCGGGCCCTCCTCGACGAGGTGCGCGGCACGGACCCCGCCCAGGAACTCGCCGTCGCCACCCGGCTGCGCCGCGACCACCCGGCCGACCTGGTGTCGGCGGCGCTCGGCCAGGCGCGGCTGCGGCAGCGGGCGGTGGCCAAGTTCGGGGCGGACGCGGAGCGGATGTACTTCACGCCCAATGGGGTCGAGCAGTCGACGCGGGCGAGCGTGGCGACGTATCGCGCGCGGCGGTTCGGCGAGTTGGGGGTGACCTCCGTGGCCGACCTGTGCTGCGGCATCGGCGGGGACGCGATCGCCCTCGCCCGCGCCGGGATCCGCGTCCTCGCCGTGGACCGCGACCCGCTGACGGCGGCCGCCGCGCGCGCGAACGCCGAGGCGCTGGGGCTGACCGGGCTGATCGAGGTGCGGGAGGCGGATGTCACGGAGGTGGACGTGTCGGCGTACGACGCGGTCTTCGTGGACCCGGCGCGGCGAGGCGGCCGGGGCCGCATCTTCGACCCGGAGGCGTACTCACCCCCGCTGTCCTGGGCCGCCCACATGGCTACGACCGCCCCGCACGCCGCCCTCAAGGTCGCGCCCGGCATCCCGCACGAGGCCGTGCCCGACGCCGCCGAGGCGGAGTGGATCTCGGACGGCGGCGATGTGAAGGAAGCGGTGCTGTGGTTCGGCACCGAGCCCGGCCTGGTGCGCGCCACCCTCCTCCCCGGCCCGCGCACACTCTGCTCCCGCGGCCTGCCGAATCCGGCGGTACGCCCCGTCGGACGCTTCCTCTACGAGCCCGACGGCGCCGTCATCCGCGCCCACCTGGTCGCCGAGGTGGCCGCCGAACTCGACGGCGGTCTGATCGACGGGACGATCGCGTACGTCACGGCCGACGAGCTGCGCCCCACGCCGTACGCCACCGCCTACGAGATCACCGACCAACTCCACTTCAACATCAAGAAGTTGAAGGCCCTGCTGCGGGAGCGGGAGGTGGGGATCCTCACCGTGAAGAAACGCGGCTCGGCGGTAGAGCCGGAGGAACTACGCAAGAAGGTGAAACCCCAGGGGCCGAACTCCGCGACGGTGTTCCTGACGCGGGTGGCGGGGGCACCGACAATGCTGATCGGCCACCCGGCGGCCGCGTAGAGGAGCGGTCGGCCCCGGGCCACGAGTGCGCCTCAACCACACTCCCGCGCCCGCGCCTCCAGCAGTTCCCGCTCCCGTTCGTTGCGGGCCAGGGCCGCCGCGCGTTCGAACTCCGCGCGGGCCTCCGTCGTGCGGCCGAGGCGGGCGAGCAGGTCGCCGCGGACGCTCGGCAGGAGGTGGTAGTCGCGCAGGGCGGGTACGGCGGACAGGGCGTCGACGATGGCCAGCGCCTGGGCGGGGCCTTCGGACATGGAGACGGCCACCGCGCGGTTGAGTTCGACGACCGGGGACGGGGCGCGGGCGGCGAGCAGGCCGTACAGCGTGGCGATGCGCGGCCAGTCGGTCTCCTCGTAGGTGTACGCGTGGGCATGGCACGCGGCGATGGCGGCCTGGAGGGCGTACGGGCCCGGGGCGCCGGTGGCCGTGGCGTCGGCGCGGGTCAGGGACGTGATGCCGCGGGCGATGAGGAGGCGGTCCCAGCGGCTGCGGTTCTGGTCCTTGAGGAGAACGGGTTCGCCGTTCGGGCCGGTGCGGGCGGCCGTGCGGGACGCCTGGAATTCGACGAGCGCGGTCAGGCCGTGGACCTCGGGCTCCTTCGGCATCAGGGCCGACAGCACGCGCGCCAGACGCAGGGCGTCCTCGCAGAGGCCGGGGCGGAGCAGATCGTCGCCGGCCGTGGCGGCGTACCCCTCGTTGAAGATCAGGTAGATGACGTCCAGTACGGAGCCCAGGCGGGCCTCGCGGTCGGGGCCGTACGGCACCTCGAAGGGCACGTTCTTCGCGGCGAGCGTGCGTTTGGCGCGGACGATGCGCTGGGCGACCGTCGACTCCGGGACCAGGAACGCGCGGGCGATCTCGGCCGTGGTCAGGCCGCCGAGCAGGCGCAGGGTGAGGGCGATGCGGGCCTCGGCGGACAGCACCGGGTGGCAGGCCGTGAAGACCAGCCTCAGCAGGTCGTCGTCGATATCGTCCGGGTCGGCGGGCTCCTCCGGAGGGGCCACGCTCGACAGGTCCCGTCCGATCTCCTGGAGCTTGCGGGCGTAGTTCTCCCGGCGGCGGACCAGGTCGACGGCGCGGTGCCGGGCGGTGGTCATCAGCCAGGCCCCGGGGTTGTCGGGCACGCCGTCGCGCGGCCACTGCTCCAGCGCGGCGACCAGGGCGTCCTGCGCCAGCTCCTCGGCGATGCCGACGTCACGGACGACGCGGGTGACGGCGGCGATGATCCGGGGCGACTCGATACGGAAGACGGTCTCGACGGTGCCGTGCGGGTCGGCGGTGGGCTGTGGTTCCACAGCCCACCATCGAACACCTCACGTGGCCCCGGGCCAAACAGGGCCGGACTCAGCCCTCCATGACCTCGCGAACCTCACAGGTCACCGTCCAGTGCGGCTCGTGCACCTTCAGGAACCGCTTGGTCCATTCGATCGCCTCGGCCTTGTCCTTGGCCTGGATCACGGCGTACCCGCCGACGACCTCCTTGGTCTCGGTGAACGGCCCGTCGATGAGGGAGATCCGCCCGCCCTCGTAGTGCACGCGGGTGCCCTGCTCGGTCGGGGTCAGGCCGGCGTTGTCGAGCATCACGCCGGCCTTGGTCATCTCCTCGATCAGCTCGCCCATCCGCTGGATCAGCTCGGGGCTGGGGCCTTCGGCGGGGGCGTTCTGCTCGTCGATCCGGATGAGCGACAGGTAGCGGGGCATGGTGGCTCCCTCGGTAGTGGGTTGTCGGTGCCTCTCACCCCTGCGTCGAACGGCACCCGCCCGGATCGACACCCGCGCCGGATTTTTTCTTCAGGACTTCGGACGACGGGCATCCCACAGCCGGACCGTCCCGTCGGCGCTGCCGGTCGCCAGCCAGTCGCCGTCCGAGCTGAATTGCATGCAGGTGACCTCGGACATGTGTCCGTGGAGGGTGGTCAGGCGAGTCCCGGTCCCCACCGACAACAGCTCGATGGTTCCGTCGGGCAATCCTGAGCTCTCGTCGTCAATTGCCGGGCCGAAGGCCAGCAGAGGTTCCGCCGGATGGAACGCGGCGCTGCTCATGACAGGGAGGATTCCGGCGGACACCCATGTGCCGTCGGCTTGGAGCTGCCACAGCTCACTCGCCTCGTCGCCCATCACCAACAGGAAGTCGCCGCGCGGGCTGACGGTCAGGGCGTGCGCGCCGTCATCTCCGACGACCTTCTTGTGGGGGTCCAGACTCTGGCCCGGCTCCAGCTCCGGCACTGTGTGCGTCCGGACGCGAGCCTCGTAGTAAAGGACGGCCAAGCCGCCCTCGGGCAGGAAACAGACCGCTTCAGCCGTCACCGACGCGTCAAGAGCCTTGGTCTCCTGAAATCGGCCGTCGGCGGCCAGGCGTCGCAGAAAGGTCTCGTACTCGGAGGAGGGAACCAGCCTGCTGTCCATCACACCGGCCAGGTAGCCGCCGTCCGGCGCGAACGCGAGGGAGACGACCGGCTCGCCCAGCGGCCCGGAATCCACCCGCCGCAGTCGGCGTCCTCGTACGTCCCACAGCTCCAGCTGCCCGCCACGCCTCAGCGCGAGGATCTCCCCGCCCGGGTGGAAGGCCATCGCTCTGGCGGACACGTCCTTGTCATACCCGTCGTCGTCCTCGTAGGGAGGAGGCGCCCCGACCCGCCGACGCCGTACCCCATAAGGGCTGCCGGACCAGATCCGCCCGTCCGAGTCCCCCCAGAACACCTCACTGGTCCTGGGCCGGAACGCCAGCGTGGTCACCCAGGTGTCCGCAGGCGCCGAGAACGTCACCTCACTCTCGTCCCGATGATGCGCGAGCACCGCCCCCGTCCCGCTCAGCGCCGCCGCCACCCCCGCCGCCAGCACCACCCGCCGCCGTACGACCGCCGGCTCCCACCGCCGCGCGGGCAGCCGGGGTTCGTCGTACGTCGGCCGGCCGGCGAGCGCCTCCTGGAGGCGGATGTGCCGGAACTGGTACGCCCCGCCCGACTGCCGGAGGATCTCCCGGCGGCGGGCGTCCGCGAGGAACGCCATCAGCCGCCAGGGCAGCCTGCCCCGGGCGGCGAGCCAGACGCGGGTCAGCACGAAGCGGGGCCAGGCGCGGGACAGCAGGACGAGGAGCGCGAAGAGCGTCCCGGGCAGCAGGTACGGCACGCCGAAGCCGAAGTGCTCCATGCCGTACGCCCGGCTCGACTCCCCCCACGCCCACTCGGCGTACGCCCCGGTCTCACCGTCGCCCGGCCAGCCCGGCCAGTCGTTGACCAGGCGGAAGAGCAGGCCGCCGCCGAGCAGGCCCAGTTGCAGCCCGAACAGCCCGGTCGCGCCGAAGACCACACCGGCCAGCAGTGCGCCGCACAGCGACGAACGCCGGTCCTGCACAAGGGAGTTCGCGGGGTTCACCTGGGCCGCCCGGGACGGCGGGGCGTTGAGCCAGCTGTGCGCGGCGAGGGAGAGCCCCATGACGGTGGCCACCGCGACGCAGACGGCGAGCAGGGTGGCGACCGCTTCGGCGCCCTGCAGTGTGCCCGGTCCCAGGGTGGAGTCCAGGACGATGATCAGGGTGACGGATCCGGCCACCGGGACGACGAAGGCAAGGCACAGGACGGCGCCGTTGCGAAAGCCCCGCCGCAGCCGGGCCGCCGATCCGCGCGGCGACCACGCCAGCCGCCCGGGCAGTGGATCGCCCACCGTGTACCAGACGATGGAACCGATCAGCGCGAAGCCCGCGCCGATCGCCAGCGTCAGGGCCGCCACCGGACTGAAGGCCTTGGCTCCAGGGAATCCCTCGGTCACCGCGACCCATACCGAGGCACCGAAGGCCACAACGAGCCCCAGCAGCAGCGAGGCCACCGGCCCCACCCACGTCGGCAGCAGCCGCCCGCTCATCGACCACCAGGCCAGATCCCGCTCCCGGTGATCGTGCAGATAACCAGCCAGGAACGTCAGCCAGCGCCGCGCCTGTTCCGGCCGCCACCGCTGCCGTACGCCCGCCTCCTCGGGCAGCCGCGGGTCCGGTGCGTACGCCGCGTCGACCACCTCGTGGGTGAGGTGGTCCTCGACGGAGTACCGGCAGTCGAAGCGGTCCCGGTCGAGGAGTTCCCGCGGGTCCGCGCCGCCCGCACCGCCCCGCTGGTACACCAGGCGGGCCGTGGTCACCATCATCGGCGTGGACAGGGCCTCCGCCAGCGGGCCGTCCGGCTCGGCGCTCAGGCGGGCGACGACCTCGTCCCACACCACGCCGTCCGGCCACTCCGTGTCCCGCAGATACGCGACGACGTCCGTGGCCGGCAGCGGCAGCACCTCCACGACCGGCGCCTGGCGCAGCCGTGGAGCGCCGCCGCGGATCAGTTCCTCGTACTCCACGGCCCGGCAGGTGACCACGACGGGCCGTTCGCCGCCGACGGCGTGGTTGATGCCGCGGATCGCGCCGCGCCGGGCCGACTCGGGGATCTCGTCGAGGCCGTCCAGAACGGGGAGCAGCAGGCCGTGGGCGAGCAGGGTGCGCGGGATCTCCGGGCGGCCGCTGTAGTACGGCACGGCGAGGGAGTTGACGATCCAGTCGTCGAGGCGTTCGCGCAGCGGGTCCCAGGAGGAGACCGGGAGCAGCACGGGGACCGGCGTGCCCGGGGCGCGGGCGTCGAGCAGCCCCAGGGTCAGCAGCATCGCCAGCACGGTCTTGCCCGCTCCGGGCTCGCCGATGACGACCAGTCTGCCCTGCGCCAACTGGCCGTACCCCTCGGCGAGTTGGCCGGTGACCTGCTCGAAGCGCCCGGCGAGGCGGCCGTCGAGGCGCAGGCGCACCACCCTGGCGCGGCCGACGCGTGGCTCGTCGGCGACCTCACGGGCCGTCGCCGCCCAGGCGAGCGGCAGGACACGGGGGTCGCGCAGCCGCCTCGCCTCCGCCTCCTCCAGCCACTGTTCCCGCAGCGTGCGCGCGAGGTCGTCGGCGTACTCCGCCGGGTCGGGTGAGGTGGGCTCCGGGCGGAAGTAGTCCGCGAGGGCGAGGAGCAGTGCCGCGACACCCACGAACAAGCTGGCCACCGTGGCGATTTCATTGGCGTTTCCGCCCGCCAGCATCCACACGGCGAGGCCGGTCGACCCCAGTCCGACGGCGGCGAAGAGGCCGTCGCGGACGAGGCGCCGGCGCGCACGCGCCCGTCTCAACGGCCCCCGAAGCACAGGCCCATTATGGGTGCTGGAAACTCTCCGTGTCCCTCTGTTTACGGATGGGCCGGTTCACTGATGGGCCGCGCGCCCCCGTCACCGCAACGACTCCCACAACTCCCCCGCCTCCGGCTCGTCCGCCACCACCCGGTTCCGGTCCCAGGCCGCCGTGACCACCGGCATCATCACCGTCTCCATGGCGTCCGCCGACAGCCCCCGCAGGCTCTGCCCGAGCCCCACCAGCTCCGTCAGCGAGTCGAGGCCGGTGTCGGTCGTCAGGCTGCCGGTCACCGCGTCCGCGACCTCGTACAGGCGGGTCGGGTCGGAGAGCAGGCTGGTCGCCGCGATCCGTTCCATGAGCGCCTTCACCAGCTGTTGCTGCAGGCCTATGCGCCCCAGATCGCTGCCGTCCCCGATGCCGTGCCGGGTGCGGGCCAGGCCCAGGGCCTGTTCGCCGTCGAGGTGATGGGTGCCGGCCGGCAGGGTCAGGTGGCTGTCCTCGTCGTCGATGTCCTCCTCGGTGGTGACGGTGACCCCGCCGAGCGCGTCCACCAGCCTGGCGAAGCCGGCGAAGTCGATCTCGACGTAGTGGTCCATCCGGACGTTCGTCATCGACTCGACGGTCTTCACCGCGCACACCGGACCGCCCACCGAATAGGCGCTGTTGAACATGACGTTGGAGGCCTCGGCCGACTCACCCCCCGACTCCAGCGGGCAGGACGGACGGGTGACCAGCGTGTCGCGCGGGATACTGACGACGGTGGCCTCGGTGCGCCCGGCGCCGAGGTGCACCACCATCGCCGTGTCGGACCGGGCGCCGGTACTGTCGCCGCCCCCGAGGGCCTGGTTCTCGGCGCCGCTGCGCGAGTCCGAGCCCAGCACCAGGATGTTCAGCGCCTCTGCGGGCGGCGTCGCGGCGGACGTGGAGACGGAGGGCGTCGGTTTCGCCGGGCGGTCGTCGCCGAGGGCGCTGTTGATGTCGACGCTGTTGATGTTGTCGTTCAGCTGCCAGTAGACCCAGCCCGCCCCGGCGCCGCTGAGCGCCAGGACGGCGGCGAGGGCGAGACCGGCGGCCTTCAGCGGGCTCGTCCGCCGGCCTCCCCCTCTTCGAACCTCGTCCCCGTCTCCGTCGTGCTCCGTTATGTGTCCCGTCACGGGCAGGAACGTACGTCCGAATTATTACGGGCGGGGACGCGAACCCGGTTTTCTTCCGAAATTCTCAGACTTCTCAGCCCAGCGCCACCGTCGGCACCGGATTGCTGCCGCTCCAGGAGCCGTTGAAGCCGAAGGTCACCGAACCGCCGTTCGGCACCGCCCCGTTGTAGGACGCGTTGGAGCAGCTGACCGTTGCCCCGCTCTGCGTGCAGTTCGCGTTCCAGGCCTGGGTGATCCGCTGACCCGCGCCGTACGTCCAGTTCACGTTCCAGGACGAGAGCGAGGCGCCCGCGCAGGAGACCGTCACCTCGCCGGTGAAGCCGGTGTTCCACTGGTTCACGACGCGATACGTCGCCGTACAGCCGTCCGTGGGATCGCCACCGCCACCGTCACCGGTGCCGCCCAGCGATTGCGCGATCGCGTAGTACGCCGGTTTCGGCGCGAAGTTCTCGTCGTACGGTGTCGCCGCCCCGTATCCCTCGAAGAAGTCCGGGATCCAGGAGTCGGAGTCGGTGAAGCCCCACACGGTGACGCCGGTGCAGCGGGCGACCGCCACACAGGCGTTCATGACGGCCTTGTAGTCGGCGGCCTGCTGGGCGAGCTTCGCGTCCGTGGCCGGAACCTGCATCCGGATGTCCAGCTCCGTGATCGCCACGTCGACCCCGAGGTCGGCGAAGCGCTGGATGTTCTGCTGGAGCGTCGACGGGATCTGGCCGAGGATGAAGTGGGCCTGCAGACCGACGCCGTCGATCGGGACCCCGCGCTCCTTCAGGGACTTGACCAGGTTGTACAGCGCGGTGCTCTTCGCGTTGACGCCCTCGACGTTGTAGTCGTTGATGTAGAGCTTGGCGTCCGGGTCGGCGGCCCGGGCCCAGGTCAGGGCCTGGGCGATGTAGTCCGGGCCGAGGTGGTTGTAGAAGAGGCTCTGCCGGTAGGTGCCGTCCTCGTTGAAGGGCTCGTTGACGACGTCCCAGGCGGCGAGGCGGCCCTTGTAGCGGCCGACCTCGGTGGTGATGTGGTCCTGGACGATGGCGCTGAACTGGGCCGGTGTCCAGGAGCCGCCTGTCAGCCAGCCCGGGTTCTGGCTGTGCCAGACCAGGGTGTGCCCGCGTACCTGCTGGCCGTGCGCCTCGGCGAAGTCGACGATCCGGTCGGCCTCGGCCCAGTTGTACGTGCCCCGGCTCGGCTCGACCGACTCCCACTTCATGGCGTTGCCGGGGGTGAGGGAGTTGAACTCCCGGCCCGCGATGTCGGCGTAGGTTCCGGTGAGCTTGCCTCCGGTGACCGCGGTGCCGATGATCTTTCCCTTGGCGGCGGCGAGGTCGCGCAGCGGCGGGTCGGCGGCGTGCGCGGAGGGGGCGGCGACCAGTACGGCGCCGAGGGCTGCGACCAGCAGGGCGCCGAGGGCGACGACCCCGGTGAACAGCGACGCCCATCTCGTGAGTCTCATGTGCGGGTGCCTCCGAAAGTTTCGGTGGTGCATCCGATTGACTTCGGAGGAGTGTTGAGGCGCCGGCCCCACCCGTCAATACGTCAGCTTTCGGCCACCCCCGGCGCCGCCGTACTGCTGCGCACCACCAGGCTCGTGGCCAGCTCCACCCGCGTCGCGGCGGCGGCCCCCTCCCCGCGCCCCAGCTCCAGCACCAGCCGGGCTGCCGCCTCCGCCATCTCCAACAGCGGCTGTCGTACGGTCGTCAGCGGCGGCCCCACCCAGCGCGCCACCGGCAGATCGTCGAACCCCACCACGCTCACGTCGTCCGGCACCCGCAGCCCCAGCTCGCGCGCCGCCTCGTACAGCCCGAGCGCCTGGAGGTCGTTCCCCGCGAAGACGGCGGTCGGCCGGTCCGGGCGGCGCAGCAGCTCCAGCCCCAGCCGGTAGCCGGACTCGTGGTGGAAGTCCCCGGTCTTGATCAAGCCGACGTCCACCGGCAGCCCCGCGGTCTCCAGCGCCGCCCGGTAGCCGTCCACCCGGGCCCGGCTGCACAGCATCCGCGACGGCCCGGTGATCGCGCCGATCCGGGTGTGACCCAGCTCGACCAGATGCCGGGTGGCGGCGAGGCCGCCCTGCCAGTTGGTGGCGCCGATCGAGGGCACGTCGGTGCCCGGGTCACCGGCCGGGTCCATCACGACGAACGGCACGGAACGACTGGTGAGCAGCGCCCGCTGGGACTCGTCGAGCTCGCTCAGCACCAGGATCACGCCGTGCGGACGGCGGGCGGCGACCTGGTCGGCCCAGGTCCGTCCGGGCGTCAGCCGCCCCGCGCTCTCGGAGAGCACCACGCTCAGCCCGGCCTGACGCGCCACGTTCTCCACACCCCGGATGACCTCCAGCGCCCAGGCGCTCTCCAGCTCGTGGAAGACCAGGTCGATCAGCGGCGAGCGGGAGGCCTCGGCCCGGCGCCGCCGGTAGCCGTGGGTGCGCAGCAGCTCCTCGACGCGGTTGCGGGTGGCCGGGGCGACGTCGGCCCGGCCGTTGAGCACCTTCGAAACAGTCGGCGCGGAGACCCCGGCCTCGCGGGCGATCTCGGCGAGGGTCGCGGTCTGCGCGGACCGGCGTGCCGTCGGGGTCTGCGGGTGTTCCGGAGGAGTCATGGCGGCGATCGTATCCCTGCGCGACCCCTTGACGGGCCTCCTGCGGCACCCTACGTTCCCGGAACATTCGAGTTACTCCCCGAAACATTCGCCGATCGACCTGTCGACCGACCTGTCGACCGGCCTGTCCACACGCACGTCCTCCCGAGAGGTGCTGTCTCATGGGGTCCACCACGTCGTCCGCAGGCGGGCGAACGTTCAGCAGGCGCTGGATACTCGGCGCCGGCGCCACCACCCTGCTCACCACCGGCCTCCCCGGCCTCACCGCGTGCGGCTCCGGCAGCGGCGCGGGCGGCGGCGACGGCGGCACGATCACCGCCTTCGTGTACGGCGACGACGCGGTGAAGGTCCAGGAGGCAGGCGTCGCACGCTTCAACAAGTCGGCGGCCGCCAAGGAGGCGGGCGGCACCGTGAAGCTGGAGAAGGTCCCCGGCTCCGACTACTCCCCCAAGCTGCGCACGGCCATGGGCTCGCCCAGCGCCCCGGACGTGTTCTTCAACTGGGGCGGCGGCTCCATCCGGGCGTACGAGGAGGCGGGCAAGCTCCTCGACCTCACCGACACGATCAACAACGACCCCGTGCTCAAGGACGGCTTCCTGCCCTCCGTGCTCGCGGCCGGCGACCTGAAGGGCCGCCACTACGGCATCCCGATGCGCGGCATGCAGCCCGTGATCCTCTTCTACAACAAGTCCGTCTTCGCCGAGCACAAACTTGAGCCGCCCACCACCTGGGACCAGCTCCTCGACATCAACGCCAAGCTGAAGAGGGCGAACATCACGCCCTTCGCGCTCGGCGGCTCCGACATCTGGCCCGAGCTGATGTGGCTGGAGTACCTGGTCGACCGCCTCGGCGGCCCCGAGGTCTTCCAGCGCATCCAGGACGGCGACGCGGAGGGCTGGGGCGACCCGGCCGTCCTCAAGGCGGCCGAGATGGTGAAGGAACTGGTCGACGACGGCGCCTTCGGCGACAAGTTCACGTCCGTGTCGTACGTCAACGGCGGCGCGCCCGCGGTCTTCGCCAGGGGCAGGGCCGCGATGCACCTGATGGGCTCCTGGGAGTACTCGACGCAGCTCGGCAAGTTCCCCGACTTCGCCAAGCAGCACCTGGGCTGGGCGGCCTTCCCCGAGGTCGAGGGCGGCACCGGCGACGTCCGCAACGTCGTCGGCAACCCGACCAACTACTGGTCCGTCAACTCCCGCACCCCCAACAAGGACCTGGCGATCGCGTTCCTCAAGGACGCCGCCTCGGAGGCGTACGCGAAGGACCTGATCGACCTCGGAGACGTCCCGACGACCTCCAACGCGGCCCAGCTCCTCGACTCCGCCCCCAACCCGGAGTACGCCAAGTTCCAGTACGACATGGTCCAGCAGGCCCCCGCCTTCACGCTCTCCTGGGACCAGGCGCTCGGCGAGCTGGGCACCCCGATGCACACGGAGATCGGAAAGCTGTTCGCGGGGAAGTCGTCGCCGACCGAGTTCGTGGCGGCCTGCAAGGAGCTCAAGAAGTGAGCACCCGGACGAGGGTGGGCCGCCCGCACGCCGTCTGGGCCCTCCCCGGCGTCCTGTTCTTCGCCTTCTTCGCGGTCGTCCCTATGGCCCTCGCCTTCTATCTCTCCTTCACCACCTGGGACGGCCTGAGCGACCCGCGGCCCGTCGGCCTGGCCAACTGGCAGAAGCTCCTCGACGACCCACGCATGACCCAGTCCCTGTGGCTGACGATCCTGCTCACCGCCGCGAGCTGGGCCTTCCAGACGGTCGTGGCGCTGCTCCTCGGCGTCTGGGCGGCGGGCCCGCAACGCAACCGCGCCGTCCTCTCCGCGATCTTCTTCGTCCCGCTCCTGCTCTCCTCCACCGCCGTCGCCCTGCTCTTCTACGCCCTCCTCGACCCGAACTTCGGCATCATCCAGAAGGACATCCTGGGCTCCTCCAGCGGCGCGTTCCTCGCGATCGTCTTCGTCGGCGGCTGGCAGTTCATCCCCTTCCACACCCTCATCTACCAGGGCGGGGCCCGCCAGATCCCGCAGGTCCTCTACCAGGCGGCGGCCATCGACGGCGCCGGCCGCTACCGCCAGTTCTTCTCGATCACCCTGCCCCAGCTGCGCAACACCGTCATCACGTCGACCGTGCTGATCGTCGTCGGCTCGCTGACGTACTTCGAGACGGTGCTGATCCTCACCAAGGGCGGCCCCGGCACGGACACGGCGATCCTGCCGTACCTGATGTACGAGGCGGGCTTCAAGAGCTACGACTTCGGCTACGCCAGCGCCATCGCGTCCTTCCTGGTCCTGGCGGCGACGGGCCTGTCCCTCCTCCTGGTCCGGCTGTCCGGCTTCGGCGCCATGCGCAGCACGCGGGAAGGGATGTGACGGCTTCCATGACCTACGACACCCTGCCGCGCCCGGCGAAGACCACGAACAGCCATGCGACCCCGCCCCCACCCTCGACAACTACAACACCGTCCTGAACAGCGGCTTCGGCCACCTCCTCACCAACACGGCGATCGTGGCGGTGGCGGTCGTCACCATCGTCCTGGTCCTCTCGATCCCCCTCGCCTACGTCGCCGTCCGCACCCGCGACCGCTGGTCCGGCGCCGCGTTCCGGCTGTTCCTGCTCGGCGTGGCGATCCCGGCGCAGGCAGTGGTCGTACCCCTGTATCTCCTGATCGCCCAACTCGATCTGTACGACACCCTGCTCGCCGTCATCCTCCCCACGGCGGCCTTCGCGATGCCGGTGTCGGTACTGGTCCTGGTCGGCACGCTGCGAGACGTGTCGGAGGACTTGTACGAGGCGATGGCGCTGGACGGTGCCTCCCCGCTGCGCATGCTGTTCCAGCTGACGATCCCGCTGGCCAAGGGCGGCATCAGTACGGTCGTCATCTACGCCGCCCTGCAGGCGTGGAACGGCTTCCTCTTCCCGCTGATCTTCACCCAGTCCGACGGCCCGCGCGTCCTCACCCTCGGCCTGTTCAACTACGTCAGCCAGTTCGGCGTGAACATCCCCGCCCTGCTCGCCTCGGTCGTCCTCTCGGGCGTCCCGATCTTCGCCGTCTACCTGGTGGCGCGGCGGGCGCTGGTGGGCGGCCTGATGGGCGTCGGCGGCAAGTAGCGCTCTTCGTGCTCTTCGTAGGTGTTCAACCTCTTCGTAGGCGTTCAACGACAGGAGTTTCATGACCACCGCCCCTTGGCGTGACCGCAGCCTCCCCGCAGACGTCCGGGTCACGGACCTGCTCTCCCGGATGACCCTCGAAGAGAAGACCGCACAGCTGTACGGCGTGTGGGTCGGCGCCACCGCGGACGGCGACGGAGTGGCCCCCCACCAGCACGACATGACCGCCGACTACGACTTCGACGACCTGATCCGGCACGGCCTCGGCCAGCTCACCCGCCCCTTCGGCACCGCCCCCGTCGACCCGGAGTCCGGCGCCCGCGCCCTGGCCCGCGCCCAGCGCCGGATCGCCGCGTCCGGCCGCTTCGGCATCCCGGCGATCGCCCACGAGGAGTGCCTCGCCGGCTTCACGGCATGGCGCGCGACGGCGTACCCGGTCCCGCTCGCCTGGGGTGCGACCTTCAACCCCGCCCTGGTCGAGGAGATGGCCCGGCGGATCGGCGCCGACCTGCGCTCGGTGGGCGTGCACCAGGGCCTGGCGCCCGTCCTTGACGTGGTCCGCGACCCGCGGTGGGGACGGGTCGAGGAGACGATCGGCGAGGACCCGTACCTGGTCGGCACGATCGGCGCGGCGTACGTACGGGGCCTGGAGTCGACCGGCATCGTGGCCACGCTGAAGCACTTCGCCGGTTACGCCTCCTCCGCCGGCGCCCGCAACCTCGCTCCCGTACGAGCCGGAACCCGCGAGTTCGCGGACGTCACCCTCCCGCCCTTCGAACTGGCGCTGCGCGAGGGCGGCGCGCGCTCGGTGATGGCGGCGTACACGGAGACGGACGGAGTCCCGGCCTCGGCGGATCCGGGCCTGCTGACCGAACTCCTCCGCACGGAATGGAACTTCACCGGCACGGTCGTCTCGGACTACTTCGGCATCGGCTTCCTCCAGACCCTGCACCGCGTGGCGGGCACCCCCGCCGAGGCCGCGCACGCGGCGCTGGCTGCCGGGATCGACGTAGAGCTGCCGACCCTGAAGTGCTACGGACAGCCGCTGGTGGAAGCGGTGCGGGCGGGCGAGGTACCGGAGTCACTGGTGGACCGGGCGGCGCGAAGGGTCCTGCTCCAGAAGTGCGAACTGGGCCTGCTGGACGAGGACTGGCAGCCGGAGCCGCCAGAGGGGCCGGTCGACCTGGACTCGACGGCGAACCGAGCCCTGGCCCGCCGCTTGGCGGAGGAGTCAGTGGTCCTCCTGGACAACCCCGACGGCGCACTGCCGCTGGATTCGGACACCCGTATCGCGGTGATCGGCCCCCGAGCGGCGGACCCCCTGGCGATGCTCGGCTGCTACTCCTTCCCCTCCCACGTCCTCCCCCGCCACCCCGAGACCCCCACCGGCATCGAGATCCCGCCGCTCCTGGAGGCCCTGCGCGCGGAACTCCCGGACGCGAAGGTGACGTTCGCGGAGGGCTGCGGGGTCGCGGACCCGGACCCGTCCGGCATCGAGGAGGCGGTGGCGCGGGCGGCGGAGGCGGATGTGTGCGTGGCGGTACTGGGCGACCGAGCGGGCCTCTTCGGCCGCGGCACGTCGGGCGAGGGCTGCGACGCGACGGACCTCCAACTCCCGGGAATCCAGGCCGACTTGCTGGACGCCCTGGTGGCGACGGGCGTCCCGGTGGTCCTGGTCCTGCTCACCGGCCGCCCGTACGCGCTGGGCCGCTGGCACGGCCGTCTGGGGGCAGTGGTGCAGGCGTTCTTCCCCGGCGAGGAGGGCGGCCCGGCGGTGGCAGGCGTCCTCTCCGGCCGCGTCAACCCCTCGGGCCGCCTCCCGGTGAGCGTGCCGCGAGACCCGGGCGGCCAGCCGTGGACCTACCTCCAGCCCCCACTGGGCCTGGCGGGCGAGGTCAGCAACCTTGACCCGACGCCGCTGTACCCCTTCGGACACGGCCGCTCATACACGACGTTCGAGTGGAGCGAGGCCGAGGGCACCCCGGAGACGACGATCCCCACGAACGGCTCGTACGACCTCTCCGTCACGATCCGCAACACGGGCGACCGGCCGGGCGCGGAGGTCGTCCAGCTCTACCTCCACGACCCGGTGGGGTCGGTGACGCGCCCGGACGTCCGCCTGATCGGCTACCGGCGACTGGAACTGGAGCCTGGGCAATCGCGCCGGGTGACCTTCCACTTCCACGCCGACCTGTCGTCGTTCACCGACCGCACGGGCGACCGGATCGTCGAACCCGGCGCGCTGGAGCTGCGGTTGGCGGCGTCCAGCGGGGACGTACGGCACACGGCGCCGGTGCGGCTGACGGGTCCGGCACGGGTGCTGGGGCGGGACCGGCGGTTGCTGTGCCCCACTTCGACGGAGGGCTGACGAACACATCCGCACATCCTGTCCACCCCCTCCTCACATCCGGCCCCGTGACACAATCCCTCGACACCTCAGCCCCGCCCGGCGCGAACCTCACGGGACCAGCATGGACATACGAACGTCACCCCTGCGTGCGTGGATGCTCGCCGCCGCCATGCTGGTCGTGGCCTGGCTGCCGACGGCCGTCGTCGGCGTGGCGCTGGTCCTCGCCGGGCTGGCGTGGGCGCCGCACGCGGTCGTGCTGGTGCCGCTGACGCTGTTCGTGGCCGGGTTCGTCGGCGAGGCCATGCGGCGCGAACGGCTCCCGGGGAAGGCCCTCCGCCCAGGTGACGAGCCGGAGTTGGCGGCGCTGGTGCGGGACGTGGCGGGGCGGATCGGCTTCCGGGAACCGCTCCTCGTCCGGGTCGTTCCGACCGTCGACGCGTCGCTCGCGCCCACCAGGGCCGCCGGGGGACGCGCCTACGCCCTGCTCCTCGGCTACCCGCTGCTGCGCCTGCTGAGCGCGGACCAGCTGGCGTCGGTGGTGGCGCACGAGCTGGCGCACGAAGAGCACGTACGCGACCGCCGTACCGCCGCCCTGCGCTTCGCGCGCCAGGTGCTCGCCGACCGCATGGAACGCCGCTTCCGCCCGCTCGCCAGACTGGCCGCACCACTGCTGCGGGCATCCCAGCCGCCGATGTGGCGGGCGGAGCTGGCCGCCGACGCCGACGCCGCCCGGGTCACCGGAAGCGCGGCGACCGCTCAGGCGCTGCGGCGGACCGGGCTGCTGCACGAGGCGTTCGAGGGGCTCGGCAGCACGTGGTGGTCCGCACTCACGGAGGAGGACACGTATCCCGTGGACTTCTACGACGCCCTCGAAACCGCCGTGCGCGACCCTTACGTCGCGGCCCGCGCGGCCCGTGGCGTGGCCGAGGAGGACGCCGTCGCCCCGTACGCCACGGCCGACCACCCACCCGCCGAACAGCGCCTCGCCGCGCTGCCGCCCGACGCCGTGGCTGCCGCCGCGTACGGCGCCGAACCCGTCACGTTGCGCGCCGCCGCGTCGATCGAGCGCTGGTGCCTCGGCGGACTGGCCGGGCTGGACGACCCCGACCTCGACGACGACCCGCGCCCCGTACGGCTCCTCGACATGGCGCCGGACCAGCTCCACGCCCTCGGCGACGAAACAGGCAAGGACCTCCTGCTGCTCGCAACCGGCGAGGAATCCCCCGAGCGGGCGCTGTCCGCCGCCCTGGACGCCCTCGCCGACGGCACCTGGCTGCGGCTGGCCGGGCTGCTGGAGCCCGGTCTGCGCCGGATGCCCGCCGCCGCCCGCACGACGGTCGCCCAAGCGGTACTGACCGCCGCGCTCGCCCAGACGCTGCACGCCGTGCTGCGCCCGGCCGGCTGGACCCGCGCGCACCGCTGGCTGGCCACCGTGCTCACCGCGCCCGACGGCACGGTGACCGACCTCCACGAGCTGGCGGCGCAGGCCGTACGCGCCGGCGATCCGGCGCCGCTGCGGGCGCTGCTGACGGCGGCCGCGAAGACGCGGAAGGAGGCGGCCGCATGAACCCGGCGCCTCGCCCCGCCCTTCGCGTCGCCCTCCTCGGCGTGGCCGTGACGCTGCTCGGCTACGCCCTGTTCGCCGGCTGGCTCGGTGTGCACGCCCACGGCTACGTCACCGCCCGCGACCGGGCCACGGCGACGGCCTCCGGTGTCGTCGTCGAGGACGGCATCGGCGACGAGGGCGACATCCGCGTGCGGTGGAGCGACGCGGCCGGCCACGTGCACGTGCAGCGCTTCGGGATCTACGACACCGACCGTTACGTCGAGGGTGAGCGGTTCCCGGTCGCCTACGACCCCGCCGCCTCGGCCCCCCGGGGCTTCCCGGCCGATCCCGAGGAAACCGCGGCCGAGGACGACCTGCTGGTCCCCGTCTTCCTCGCCGGCGTCGTCGCCCTGTCTCTCCTGTGCGTGTGGGCCTGGCGCGGCCTGCGCTTCCGGCTGACGACACGGCGTCCGGGGCATGCCATGACGGCGACCGTGCGGACCGTGGAGCGCCTCGTGGCACTCGCCCGCGAGACGACCACCACCTGGCTGGTCCTGACCGGACCCGACGGCGAGGGCGGGACGACGACCCGCTGGCAGCGCGTCATGTGGCATCCGGCGCTGGACGACTGCTCCGGCCCGATCCCGGTGACCGTCCGCGGGTACGGTCGCCGCCGCCGTCCGGTCGTGGTGGAACTCGCCGACGGCACCCGGCTGGTCCCCCTCGGCCGACTGCGCGACCACCGGCCGGCCGGTGAACTCCTCGACGCCGACGAGGCCGTACGCCCCGGCCCCCGGGACTACTTCGTCCTCCCCGCCGGTGCCGTCCCGCGCCCGGCCCGCCCGGGATGGCGCCCGGGCGCACTGACCGCCGCGTACGGCACCGGGGCCGGCATCGTCCTGGCCTTTCTGATGGCCGAGGGCACCCCGACCTCCGTCGTCGGTTTCGCCCTGGCCCTCGGAACGCTGTCCGCGTCGGTCTGGGCCCTCTCGGCACCACAGCCGCAGCCGTAGCCGTGGCGACGGGCGGCTATGCGGCCCCGACCGACTCGAAACGCCACCGATGCACGGCCCGAGTCACCAACTCATCGTCCGGCTCCGGCAATTCGGGCACTTCGGCGTCATACTCCGCATCCCACCACGTGATGACCAGCACCCGATCCTGCGGCGCGCGGAAGGTCTCCCGGCGCAGCGGGCCGGGCTCCAGCCGCTGCTCGCGTGCCCACGCCAGCAGTTCCTCCCCCCGCCCCGGCACCGCCCGCGCCTCCCACATCAGCGCGACCGTCATGAGTACAGGTTCCCCTTGCTGACCTCGTGCACATGGTCGTGGGAGTGTCCGGGCACGTGCGGGTCCGTCACCGGGAGCGACGAGTCCGCCGACAGGTCCCAGCTCGACGCCGCGCGCCCCCGCGCCACCATCTCCGCGCCCAGCGCCGCGACCATCGCGCCGTTGTCGGTGCACAGCTTGGGCCGGGGCACCCGCAGCCGGATGCCGGCCGCCTCGCAGCGCTCTTGGGCGAGGGCGCGCAGCCGGGAGTTGGCGGCGACGCCGCCGCCGATCATCAGGTGGTCGACGCCCTCGTCGCGACAGGCCCGTACGGCCTTCCGAGTGAGGACGTCCACGACCGCCTCCTGGAAGGACGCCGCCACATCCCGCACCGGCACCTCCTCCCCGGCCGCCCGCTTCGCCTCGATCCAGCGGGCCACGGCCGTCTTCAGACCGGAGAAGGAGAAGTCGTACGCCGGGTCGCGCGGCCCGGTCAGGCCGCGCGGGAACGCGATCGCCTCGGGGTCGCCCTCGCGCGCGTACCGGTCGATGACCGGACCGCCGGGGAAGCCCAGGTTCAGCACCCGGGCGATCTTGTCGAAGGCCTCACCGGCCGCGTCGTCGATGGTCGCGCCCATCGGCCGTACGTCCGAGGTGATGTCGGAGGACAGCAGCAGCGACGAGTGGCCGCCGGACACCAGCAGCGCCATCGTCGGCTCGGGCAGCGCCCCGTGCTCCAGCTGGTCGACGCAGATGTGGGAGGCGAGGTGATTGACGCCGTAGAGGGGCTTGCCGAGTGCGTACGCATACGCCTTCGCCGCCGATACGCCGACCAGCAGCGCGCCCGCCAGCCCCGGACCGGCCGTCACCGCGATGCCGTCGAGGTCCCTCGCGCTGACCCCGGCCTCCTCCAACGCCCGGTCGATGGTCGGGATCATCGCCTCGAGGTGCGCGCGGGATGCGACCTCGGGCACCACACCGCCGAAGCGGGCGTGCTCGTCGACGCTGGAGGCGACGGCGTCCGCCAGCAGGGTGGTGCCGCGGACGACGCCGACGCCGGTCTCGTCGCAGGAGGTCTCGATCCCCAGGACCAGGGGTTCGTCAGCCATTTTGGATCTCGGTTCCTTGTACAGAGGTTGCTGGGTCGGTCAGGCGCATCACCAGGGCGTCCACGTTGCCGGGCTGGTAGTAGCCGCGCCGGAAACCGATGGCCTCGAAGCCGAAGCGCTCGTAGAGCTTCTGCGCGCGGACGTTGTCGACCCGGCATTCGAGCATCACCTCGGTGCACTCGAACGCGGTCGCCGCCCGCAGCAGTTCGGTCAGCAGCCGCCCGCCGAGGCCGGTGCCCCAGTAGTCGCGGGCGACGGCCATCGTCTGGACGTCGGCGATGTCCCCGGCGGAGGCGAGCCCGGCGTACCCGGCGATCCGGTCGCCGTCCTGAGCGACGACGTACCGCCGGGTCGCCCCGGGTCCGCGCGAGTGGGCGAGCTCGGACCAGAACATGCCCCGCGACCAGGCGTCGTCGGGGAACAGATCCCGCTCCAGCTCCAGTACGGGATCGATGTCCCACCAGCGCATCTCGCGCAGCACGGGCGTCACGGACTCGGTCACTTCGGGGTGACCACCTTGTAGTTCTTGGGCACCTGGGCGTCCGGTCGGCGCAGATACAGCGGCCGGGCGGGCGGCAGCTCCTCGCCCTTTTCCAGCCGCTCGACGGCCAGCCGGGCGAGTGCGGCGGCGGACACATGCTCCGGCTCGTGCGCGACCGGGAAGGCGTCCGGGTACAGCAGCGCGCCCGCGCCGATCGCGGGCAGGTCCTTGACCTGCTCGGCGATGTCGGCGGGCCGGTCGACGGCCGGGTCGGTGACGCGGGTGCGCGAGTCGGCGTACCGCGCCCAGTAGACCTCCTTGCGCCGGGCGTCGGTCGCCACGACAAAGGGGCCCTCCATGTCGGACGCGTAGGCGAGGCCGTCCAGGGTGCACACACCGTGCACGGGCACACCGAGCGCGAGCCCGAAGGTGTCGGCGGTCATCAGCCCGACGCGCAGCCCGGTGTACGGCCCCGGGCCGATCCCTACGACGATGCCGGTGACGGCGTCCAGTTTCAGCCCGGCGTCCGTCAGGACGCGGTCGACGGCCGGAAGCAGCAGCTCACCGTGCCGGCGGGCGTCCAGCTGGCTGGACGAGGCGATGACGTCCGTTCCGTCGTGCAGGGCGACGGTCACGGCGGGGGTGGCGGTATCCAGAGCGAGCAAGAGCACGCAAACAGCGTACGGCTCCTGGTGCCCGGTGGCGGACGCCGTGGCGCCCGCGGGCCACGGACGCTCCGACACGGCGCCCGATGGCGGGCACAGCCGTCCGGATCCACGCCACGCGTACTGCTACCGTCACCTACAGTAATCACATGCCAGGACATACGAGACATACGACGCAGAGGAGGGCGCCGTGGCCAGCACCAGCGCCGGAATCGTGACCGGGCTGACGGCGGCCGCCCTCACGGCGGTCGGGTTCCTCGCCTACCAAGCGGCGGCGACCGTACCGGCCGAGCTGAGCGCGTCGCCGCGCGGCCTGGGCGGCTCACCCGCGGCGACCGCGTCCAAGGCCCCCCGCGACAGACGGCACCCCACCGCCCTGCCCGGCGACTCCGGCACCGGCGAACGGGTCGTGTACTCGCTCGACGACGACCGGGTGTGGCTGGTCGGCCCGCGCAACAGGGTCCAGCGCACCTTCAAGGTCATGCCCAGCCCGGTCGACCCGGCGCCGGGCACCTACGCGGTGACGTCCCGCACGGGCGCGACCACCGGCTCCGACGGCACGCCCGTCGAGCATGTCGTCCGCTTCACCAGCGTCGACGGCGTGGTCATCGGCTTCAGCGCGGCGGTGGACGGCTCGGCGCCGCCACCCGACCCGGCGGTGCGGACGGGGGGCATCCGGGAGACGCGGAAGGACGGGGACGCGATGTGGCAGTTCGCGACGATCGGGCAGAAGGTCGTCGTCATTCGGTAGGCCGTGCGAGCGACCTCCTCGGGTGACTCGTGTTTGCGGCCTCATGGGGGGCCGGGGCTTGCAGCCTCATCTGGTAGACCGTCCGAGCGGCTCATCGGGGGCCGGTGCTTGCGCCTCATCCGGCAGGCCGCCCGAGCGGCTCATCGGGGGGCCCGGCGCTTGCGCCTCATCCGGTAGCCCATGCCAGCGACCTCATCCGGTAGCCGACGCTCGCGCCTCATCCGGCAGGCCGCGCGAGCGGCTCTTGGGGGGGCCGGCGCTTGCGCCTCTCTGGCAGCCCATGCCAGCGACCTCATCCGGTAGCCGACGCTCGGGGCCTCATCGGCAGCAGCCCGTGCTTACGGCCTCATCCGGCAGCCCATGCCGGCAACCTCACCCCGTAGCCGCGCTACGCGGCCTCGCGGTGGTCCACCGGCTGTTCGGGAGCCGGAGGCTCGGGTGCGCGCGGCGGCGTGGAGATCGCCTGCGCGGCGGCGCAGGACGCCAGCAGATCGCGCATGGACACCCCGGCGGGCGCGCTGGGCCGCGGCTGCGGCGTGCGGTCCGTGGTCGACATGGACGCCTCCTGAGGGCCGGGGGCGGAGGTGGTCGGGCGCAACTTAGGTACACCTAACTACCGGCTGGATACCATGTGACCACGCCCGAGACCTCGGACGCAATATGTTGCCGACGTCTCGTCGGAAAATCCGGGCGCCCCGGCCCGTGCCTCACGCCGACAGCGAACCCAGATCCACCGCCGTCCACCGCTCGCCGACGCCGGTGAGCGTCACGTGCCGTACCTCGTCCGTCGTGTCCCCCACCGCCCGGTGGATCGTGACGTGCAGCCGGTCCTCGGTCAGCTCCTCGAGCCTGCCCTCGCCCCACTCCACCACGACCACCGACTCGGGCAGCGAGACATCGAGGTCGAGGTCCTCCATCTCGTCCAGCCCGCCGCCCAGGCGGTACGCGTCGACATGGAGGAGCGGCGGCCCGTCCCCGAGGGACGGATGCACGCGCGCGATCACGAACGTCGGCGAGGTGACCGCCCCGCGCACCCCGAGCCCCTCGCCGAGCCCCCGGGTAAGCGTTGTCTTGCCCGCGCCGAGCTCCCCGCTGAGCATGACCAGGTCACCGGCGCGCAGCAGTTTGGCGAGCCGGCGCCCGAGGTCACGCATCTGCTCGGGCGAATGGACGATCAGCTCGGTCTCAGCCGGGTTGTGCGGTGCCGCTGGTGCTTCCATAGCCACCCACGGTAGCCCCTGCCGGCACCGCACCCGCGCGGGTGAGGAGGTCGGCGAGCCGGTCGGTGACCACTTCCGGGTGCTCCAGCATCACCAGATGCCCCGCGTCCGGTACGAGGACCAGTTCCGCGTCCGGCAGCAGATCGGCGATGGCCTCACTGTGCTCGCTCGGCGTGACGAGGTCCTTCAGTCCGGCCAGCACCAGCACCGGCAGATCCGCGAAGTGGGCCAGCGCCTCGGTCTTGTCGTGGTCGGTGAACGCCGGATAGAACTCGGCTACCACGTCGATCGGCGTGCCCTCGATCATCCGCTCGGCGAACCGCGCCACGGCCGGGTCGATGTCCCGGGAGGCGAACGAGTACCGCTTGATGATCCCGGCGAACAGATCGGCGACCGCCCGCCGCCCCTTCTCCACCAGCTCCGCCTGCTGCCCCAGCGCCCGCAGCACCCCGGGCAGCACCCGCCGCACGGCGTTGACGCCCGCGACGGGCAGCCCGAAGTTGACCTCGCCGAGCTTCCCCGACGACGTACCGACGAGCGCCACCGCGACCACCCGCTCCCGGATCAGCTCGGGAAACTGCGCGGCCAGCGCCATCATCGTCATGCCGCCCATGGAGTGCCCGACCAGCACGATCGGCCCCTCGGGCACGGCCGCGTCGATCACGGCCTTCAGATCCCGGCCGAGCTGGTCGATGGTGACGGGCGCACCGTCCTGGACCTGCGCCGCCCCGCGCTCGGAACGGCCGTGGCTGCGCTGGTCCCAGTGCACGGTCCGTACAACACCCCGCAGCGCCGACCGCTGGAAGTGCCAGGAGTCCTGGTTGAGGCAGTAACCGTGGCTGAAGACGACGGTGACCGGGGCGGGCGCCTTGCGACCGAACAGCCGGCGCCGCCGCGGTGACACGCCCGCCTCGGCCTCGACCTCGTCGACCTCGTAGTAGAGTTCCGTGCCGTCATCGGCGGTCGCCCGCCCGGGCGTGCCGCGCAGCGCGCCGTACGGCCCCGCCGAGTCGAGGGCGAGCCGGGCCTTCTGCCGCATCCCCCGGCCGACGGTCATCCGCTCTATCGCGACCCCGGCGGCCGCGCCCGCGGCGATCACCCCTATGGCGGCGCCGGCGATACCGGTCACCTTGCGCCAGTTTCCGGCCACCCCCGTGGCGGAAGCGACGGCCGCGGCGGCGTTGACGACGCCCTCCGCACTGCTCTCGCTCACGTACCGCTCCTCTTCGCCGGATTGTTGTCGTTGGTCAGTGGGTCAGGTTCAGTCGCTGGGTCAGGTGGTGCTGGTGCCTCTGATGGTCGAACCCCGGGACGGGTTACCCGTCTTGTTCCCCGTTCACCTATCCCCCGAGGGGCTGTTCCCGGCCGACCTGTGCTCCCGGCCGACGGCCTGCTCGGCACCGATCTCCGCACCGATCTCCGCATCGACATCGCTATCGACATAGACGCGCGGAACACGCGTTCCGATGCGAGTCACGATTTCGTACGCGATCGTCCCCGCCGCCTGCGCCCAGTCCTCGGCGGTGGGCTCCCCCCGGTCACCGGGCCCGAAGAGCACGGCCTCCGATCCCGGCGGCGGCTCGTCTCCCCCCAGGTCGACGACGAACTGGTCCATCGCGATCCGCCCGGCAACGGTCCGCCACTTGCCGCCGATCAGCACCGGCCCGGTCCCCGAGGCGTGCCGCGGGATGCCGTCGGCGTAACCGAGCGGGACGAGGCCGAGGGTGGTCTCCCCGGCGGTGGTGTACCGATGGCCGTAACTGACCCCGTGCCCACCGGGCACATGCTTGACCAGCGCCAACGACGCCGACAACGTCATCACCGGCCGCAGCCCGAAGTCGGCCGGGGTGCCGATCTCGGGGCTGGGCGAGATCCCGTAGAGCGCGATTCCCGTCCGTACGAGATCGAAGTGGGCCTCGGGAAGGGTGAGGGTGGCGGGCGAGTTGGCGATGTGCCGCACCTCGGGGCTGAGGCCCTCCCCCTGGGCGTACGACACCATCTCCCGGAAGCGGCCCAGCTGGAGGGCGATGGACGGATGCCCCGGCTCGTCGGCGCAGGCGAAGTGCGACCACAGCCCCGTGACCCGGACGAGCCCCTCGCCCTCCGCCCGCGCCGCCTCCGCTACGAGTTCGGCCCAGTCGTCGCCGGGCTGGCAGCCGTTGCGCCCGAGCCCCGTGTCGGCCTTGAGCTGCACGCGCGCGGGCCGCCCCGCCCGCCGGGCGGCCTCGGTGACCTCGCGCAGGGCCCACATACCGCTCACGGAGACGTCGAGATCGGCCTCGATGGCCTCGCGCCAGGGCCCGCCGGGCGTCCACAGCCAGCACATGATCCGGACATCCGCCGGAATCCCTGCGGCCCCCCGCAGCGCCAGGGCCTCCTCGGGCGTGGCCGTGCCCAGCCAGCCGGCCCCCGCCGCCACGGCCGCACGCGCGCACGGCAGCGCCCCATGGCCGTACGCCTCGGACTTCACCACGGCCATCAGGGCCGCGCCGGGCGCATGGGCACGCAGCGTCCGCACATTGGCGCGCAACGCGGCAAGATCGATCTCGGCGCGAGCGCGCAGCGGGGCGGTGCTCGGCAGCGGTGCAGTGGTACTCATCGCGCCCAGTGTCTCAGAGGGGTCGGACATCCCTTCGACACCGGCCCCACCGCCGGCCCCAGGGAGCGACCTACGTCCCCGGCTTCCGCCCCCACACGTAAACCCGGTCCCCCTTCTTCAGTACGCCCCACAGCCTGCGCGCGTCCCCCACCCGCAGATTGACGCATCCGTGCGACCCGACCGTGGTGAAGATGGACCCGTAGACGCCGTGAAGGGCCTGCCCGCCGCTGAAGAACTGGGAGTAGGGCATGGCCGTGCCGTACAGCGTCGACACGTGGTTCTTGTGCCGCCAGTAGATCTTGTGCCAGCCGGTCCGGGTCCGATACCCGGCCCGCCCACTGCGCACTGGCACGGGCCCGAAGACGACCTTCTTCCCCTTCTGCACCCAGGTCAGCTGCCGGCTGAGGTCGACGCAGGCGACGTTGTACGTCCGGACGGGGCACTTCCTGGCCGCGTTCGGATTCTTCCGGGCGGAGATGAGCTGCATGTGCGCCCAGGTCACGGGCCCGGCGAACCCGATCGCGGGCTTGATCCCATACTTCTTCTGAAACGCCCGAATGGCCCTGCAGTCCGCCGCCGACTGCTTCCCGTCCACCTTCAACTTCAACCACCGCTCGACCTGCCGCTGATAGGGCCCGGCCTGCTTACTGCACGCCACGCGCGCGGCGGCTTCCCCCAACGGCACGTACTCGATGGGCGCGTAGGCCTCGGCGGGGGCGTCGCGGGGCTCGACGGCGTCTTCTTCGGGGGTGGGTTGGTAGGGGGTGGGTGCGAGCACTTGGTCCGGCGTGTCGATCTGCCAGGGCTGAGCGGGGGCGGGGGCGATGCCGGGGACCAGGTCGCGTTCGGGGGTGGGGGCGATGCCGGGGACCAGTTTGCGTTCGGCGGCCGGTGCTGGTGGTGGGGGTGCGGGCGGTACGGCGATGGCGGGGGCGGTGGGGAGGAGGGTGGCGCTGGCTGCGAGGAGTACGGCGAGGGTGCGGGCGGTTGATCGGGAGGCGGCAGGTCGGATGATCATGCGATCAGAGAAACCTGGTGGGGAGGTGAACCGGGGATGCCGCGCAGTACCGGCCGACGCAATTAGCCCGTCCGGCACCGCCGTGGGAGCGGGGCGCCCCGCCGATACCGGTCCGCACAATCAGCCCGTCCGGCGCTTGAGGACGAGGCCGTCCAGGCCGAAGCGGGGGTCTGGGGGCGGCAGCCCCCAGGGACGGGACGGGTAGGGGCGGCGGGGGCGAAACCCTCAAGCCCGCGCCCCAACCAGACCCACACCCCAACCGGTCCCCACAACTACCCGCTCACAACATCCCGCCAAGCCCCCGGAACCGCCCCCGCCACATCCAGCGCCCCCACCGGCGCCCCATCCGCCGCAAACCTCCCGGCCAACCCATGCAGATACGCCCCCACACTCCCCGCATCCCGAGCCGAAAGCCCCGCCGCCAGCAACGACCCCGTAAGCCCCGACAACACGTCCCCACTCCCGGCCGTTGCCAGCCACCCCGTCCCGGTCGCATTCACCCGCACGGGCACCCCACCCCCCGCCTCGGCCACCAACGTCGTAGACCCCTTCAACAAAACAGTCGCCCCATACCGCCCCGCCAACTCCCGCACAGCAGCGAGCCGAGCCCCCTCGACCTCTTCCCGACTCACCCCCAACAACGCCGCCGCCTCCCCCGCATGCGGAGTCATCAACGTCGGCGCACTCCGCCCCCGCACAGCCCCGACCTCCGCCAACCGCAACCCGTCCGCATCCACCAACACCGGCACATCGGCCCGCAACACCTCGCCCACCGTGCCCGCGTCGTCCCCGGCCCCCGGCCCCACGACCCACGCCTGCACACGCCCCGCCCGCCGAGGCCCCTGATCCGACACCAACGTCTCGGGAAACCGAGCGATCACCGCATCCGCAGCAGGCCCCACGTACCGCACGGCCCCCGCCCCACCCCGCAACGCCCCGGCCACGGCCAGCACAGCAGCCCCCGGATACCGAGCCGACCCGGCAGCGATCCCCACAACCCCCCGCCGGTACTTGTCACTCTCAGGAGCCGGCACCGGCAACAGCGCAGCCACATCCGCATGCTGCAGGGCCTCCAACTCGGCGCCCCCACCCGGCAACTCCAGCCCAATCTCGACAAGCCGTACCGACCCGGCGTACTCCCGCGCAGGATCCACCAGCAACCCCGGCTTGTGCGTCCCGAAGGTCACGGTCAGATCCGCCCGGACAGCCGCCCCCCGCACCTCCCCGGTATCGGCATCAACACCACTCGGCAGATCAACGGCAACCACAGCCGCCCGCGCCCGAGCAGCCGCCTCCGCCAACGGCACGGCCTCGGCCCGCAGCCCGCCCTTCCCCCCGATCCCCACAATCCCGTCAACAACCAGATCAGCCCGCTCAATCACCCCCTCAGCACCAGCCACCCCCACCACAGAACCCCCCGCCCGCCGCAGCGCCGCAAGCCCACCCCCATGAGCCCGCTCCGCCGACAGCAGCACAGCCGTCACCCCCGCCCCCCGCCGAGCCAACCGCGCCCCGGCGTACAGCGCGTCGCCCCCGTTGTCCCCACTCCCGACCAGCAGCACCACCCGGCTGCCGTACACCCGCCCCAGCAACTCCGCGCAGGCAGCGGCAAGCCCGGCCGCCGCCCGCTGCATCAACGCCCCCTCCGGAAGCCGCGCCATCAACTCCCGCTCGGCCGCCCGGACCGTCTCCACGTTGTACGCAGTACGCATACGCCCGAGTCTCCCGCACACCACTGACACCGTCGCACCCATTGACGCTTTGCCACGCCATTGCCAAACTCACCACCCCCACAGGATGAATCGATTCAGTCGAACGCTTTCGACACCCGAATCGCTTCACAACCCACTCGAGCGGAGGACCCACCCCCCATGGGACGCAGAGCCGCACGCCCCGCAGTCGCCGCACGCCCCGCACTCCCCCCACTCCCCGCACGCTCCAGGCGAAGGCCCGCAGCATTGGCCACCGCCGCAGCCACCACCGCCATCGCCCTCCTCACCACCGCAGGCGCCCTGACGGCCCCGGCCAAGGCCACGGCAGCCACATCCGCCCCCGCGGCGGCTTGCGGCGAGGGTTCGTACCAGGCCGAGGCGGTCCTGAACGGCAACACCTGGACCGCCCGCCGAGGCAGCACCACGGTCTACACCGGCACGGACCTCCGCTCCGCGGTCCAGGCAGCGGTCAACAGCCTCACAGCCGGCCGAACCACCAAGGAGCGAGTAGTAGTACGAGGCTCAGGCACGATGTCGGCCGGTTCCCGCATCTCGCTCCCGAGCTACACGACCCTCGACGTCTGCGGCACGATCAACGTCACCGGCAGCGGCAGCGGCGACCAGGCCCCGATCTACTCGCGAGGCACCCGGGACGTGGAGGTCCAGCACCTCAACGTCACCGGCACGCCCCTGTACGGCGTCTTCATGCGCAACGTACAGAACGTGATCCTCGGCCAGATAGACATGCGCCTGTCGCGCGGCCTGGGCATCCGCATAGACAACCGCGGCGACACGTCCCAGTGGACACGCAACGTCCGCATAGACAACGTGTACGTCTCCGGCGCATCAAGCCACGCGGTCGAAACCTACGGCGTGGACGGCATAACGATCGGCACGGTAACGGCCCGCAATGTAGGCGAGTCGGGCCTGCTCCTGAACCAAACGATCAACGCCACCGTCACCAAGGTCGACGCGGAGAACGCAGGCACCGGCACCGGCTACGCCGCCTTCCGCATGGCCAACCGCAACGGCCGGGTGGGCAGCGGCTACCCCACGAACATCCGCGTAGGCGAGGTGATCGCGCGGGGCGGCGGCCGAGGCGTCTTCTGCGTCTCGGAGAGCGGCGGCGCGACGATCGACCGGGTCACGATCTCCAACACCGGCAACAACTCGGTCCTGATCGAGAACTGCTACAACGTCAACCTCGCGGCCCAGAGCGGCAGCGTCACGGGCGGCGGCGAGATCCGCCTGGCCGCCCGCTCGGAGTTCCCGAACAACAGGGACATCACCATCCAGAACCTGACGGTGACCAACTCGGCGATTCGGGAAAGCCCCTGCGGCGAGAACACGTCCTTCCCCAACAACCGCCTGATCAACAGTAGCCAGTCGATCTGCTGAGGGCTGTCACCGAGGGCGGTTTCACCCCTCGGCGATAACGACAGCCGAAGCCACCCCGGCGTCATGGCTGAGCGACACATGCCATGACCGCACCCCCAGCTCGGCCGCGCGGGCGGCCACGGTCCCGGTCACCCGGATCCGCGGCTGCCCGCTGCCCTCGACGTAGACCTCGGCATCGGTCCAGTGCAGCCCGGCCGGAGCGCCGAGCGCCTTGGCGAGCGCCTCTTTGGCCGCGAAGCGCACGGCAAGAGAGGCGATCCCACGCCGCTCCCCACTGGCCAACAGCAACTCACTCTCCAAAAACAACCGATCGGCCAGCCCGGGCGTACGCTCCAACGCCGCCTGGAACCGATCGATCTCGGCCACGTCGATACCGACCCCGATGATGCTCATGGCGGGCACTCTACGGGGCTACGGCACCGATGCCGCTTGGTCACGGCGGCTGAGCTGGGCACCTCGGGGCCGACCTTGCTACCCGGCGTTTTCAGGTGGCTGCCGGGGCCGCCCGCTTCTTGGCCAGGCGGGCCGTGGAAGCACGACACTGGCGCCCCTGAACCGATCGCCGCTATGCCGCCCCGGCGTGCCCGGACCGGCTGCTGCGACCACCCCTGCTACCAACTGCCCGCAAGCCGCCAAGCCCACCCGGCGTGCATGCGAAGCGCAGACGCGCCCCAACCCCGGCCGGCTGCCCAGCCCACCCGCATGGTCGGCCGACCTGGGGCACCCGCCTTTCCGGGCCGCTCGCTCGCTTCTCACCCGTGCTGGAACGGACCGGGTCAAGGGGCGGCCGAAGGCCGATCGCCGTCAGGCGACGCGAAGCGCCCTTGAGGCGGGCCGTGGAAGCACGACACTGGCAAAGAAGCGGGCGGCCCCGACAGCCACACCACCGCCAACGGCTGGACAACAGACCCGTGGAACGTCCGGGCCGTCGGCGCACAGATCCTCTGCCCGCTCGACCGTGCGGGAACGCTCCAGTCCCCTTCGCCTTCCCGTTCGCCAGGCTGACGGCGTAGACCTTTCCCGCAGATACGCGATGTCCCCAGGAGACAGGCCCTCCCGCTTGATGATCCGCTTGAACCCTCTGTGGAGTTCGGCCATGGCCTTCTCGGGTGGGAGCCCCATGGCGATGGCTGCCACCAGTGATGTGGCCATCCCCGAGATCTCCTCTTGCAGTTCCGGATTCACGCCGCGGCCATCGCGGCCAGCTCGCACCACACGAACTTGCCCCGGTGCCCGTCCCTGGCCAGCGGCTGCCACCCCCACACGTCAGCGCAGGCCCGCACGAGCGCCAGCCCCCGGCCGTCCTCCACCTCGCCGACCTCGTCGAACGGCCGCGGGGGCTCGGGCGGTTCAGGGTCCGCGTCCCACGCCCCGATCCGCAGCACACCGTCCGACCAGCGCACCCGCAGAGCGGCCGGCCCCTTGGTGTGACGTACGGCGTTGGAGACCAGCTCGGTCGCCAGCAGCTCGGCGACGTCGACGAGCCGGATCAGGCCGTGGAGGGTGAGGATCAACCGAAGCGTGCGGCGGCTGACGGTGACCGCACGCAGGTCGTTCGGGATGTAGATGGAGTACTCCCAGGACTCGTTTTCGGGCATGCGTGAACTCCGTTCGGCGGGAGAGGGGTCGTCGTGGGGGGCGGTGTCATTGCCGCGTCCGTCATGGCAGGACGAAGCGGTGCGCTTCCGGCACCCCGGCGCTCCACAGCGTGTGCGTCGCATCACTGACGGTAGGGCTAACCTGTCATCCCAAGCAACCTGATCGCGTAACCTGACGCCGAACGAGCCACAGCGTCAGGCGGGTTGAACCGAGGAGCAATCGATGGTCCTGAGGCGTGAACCAACGGCACGCCAGGTGCGCCTGGGTGTCGAGTTGCGCAAACTCCGTGAGGCAGCAGGACTCACCGCCCGCGAAGCGGCAGCACTGCTCGGGACGGGCCGTGTGCAGATCAGCCACATCGAATCCGGACTCACGGGCGTCAGCGAGGAGCGACTCCGCCGCCTCGCGTCCCACTACGCGTGCACGGACGAGAAGTTCATCGACGCCTTGGTTGCCAAGGCCACCGACCGGACACGCGGTTGGTGGGAGGAGTACCGGGGTCTGTTGCCGACGTCGTTCCTGGACCTCGCCGAACTCGAATACCACGCCACCTTCCTGCACGAGGTGGCGATCCTGTACGTACCGGGCCTGCTGCAGACGGAGGATTACGCCCGAGCGGTCTTCTCTTCAAGAATCCCCGAACTCACCCACGAGGAACTTGAGTTGCGCGTTTGCCACCGACTGAGGCGACAGCAGGTCACTCTCCCGTACGAGTTGGTGATCCACGAGTCGGCCCTACGGATCAGGGTCAGCGACCGTGCCGCCTCCCGAGCTCAGCTGACCAAGGTCCTGGAACTCTCCGACGCGGACAACATCACCCTACGCGTCATCCCCTTCGACCTGGATGACTTCGCAACAGCCTCAAGCACGATGACATACGTAGGTGGCCCCCATCCCAGGCTGGACACAGTGGTACGCGACGCACCCCATGGCTCGGTCTTCCTCGATTCCGAAGCTCAGCTCATCGCCTATCGAACGCGCTTCCGTAGGGTAGAAGCTGTATCACTCGAACCCGAACGATCGCGTGACTTCATCCACGAGCTGGCGAAAGAGCTGTGAGGCACCCCATGACCACCCTCGACAACTGGCGGAAGTCGTCCTACTCGGGCGAGGGCGACGGCAACGCCTGCGTGGAAATCGCGAACTCCCCCACCCACACAGCCATCCGCGACTCCAAGGCCCCGACCAGGGCAACCCTCACCTTCCCGACCGAAGCCTTCGCCACCTTCATACGCGCCCTCAAGAACACCCCCATCCCCTGACCCGCTGGTCGGCGGGGGTACTTCACGCCGACGGACGGATACCCGTGGCGCACGGCAATCGCGAGGCTTGCGGGCGTTGTTGTTCACCACGGGCCCGTTCCGGGCCGTCAGCAAGGACGCACATGCCTCGCACCATGAACCGATTCCCCTGACGTCACCGGGTCACGGCCCGGATACTCATCGCGGGATGTACCGCCACATCCGTACTCCTCACCGCTGCGGTCGCCCAAGCAGACACTCGCACCGCGCCCGTCGGCCGCGCCACGCAGGCGGCCGAGGTGGTGGAACGCGTCACCGGCACCGCGGACCTCGTCGCGGGGACCGCACTGGGTAACGGAGCCACCCGCGCCGAGGTGCCCACCGACCTGCACGCCGCGCGGATCACCGCGCCCGCCACCGCGGCCGGTTCGGTGGAGTCCTCCTACGGCGACGACGTCGTCCGGCTCGGTCTGCCCGGCACCGCCCACGCCCCTGCTTCGGCCAGCGCCAGCGGCACCGTGGTGTACGCCGGCGCGGCCGACGGCTACGACCTCGCCGTCCAGCCCAACCGGGACGGCGTACGTACCCTGATCACGCTCAGGGACGCTGACGCCCCGACCGAGTACCGCTTCCCGCTCGGCCTGCCCGCCGACGCGGTGACCGAGCAGTTGGAGGACGGCAGCGTCCTGGTCAGCCGAGGCGACGAGTACCTGGGGACCTTCGACGCGCCGTGGGCGAAGGACGCGAACGGCGAGGCCGTGCCCACCGACTACCGGATCGAGGGCGGCGCTCTGGTGCAGACGGTGCGCACCGGGCCGAACACCGCCTTCCCGGTGGTGGCCGACCCGGCGTGGTTCATCCCCCTGGCCATCGTCGCCGGGCGCCTGCTGCTGTCCACCGGTGTGAAGAGCATCTCCCGGCACGCGGCGCAGCGGATGGCGCAGCGGGGCATCAGCCAGCAGATGGTCGCGAACGCCGTGAAGAATGGGAAGAAGTCCAGGGGCAAGACGGCCGGCACCTGGAAGTACACCAGCGGAAAGATCTGGGTCGTGATCAACAAGGCCGGGAACGTCGTCTCCGTCGGCCGCAACTGATTCGAACTCCCGGGGAGCGAAGCCATGCACATTGAGTACGACCAGGAGAACGACACCGCGTACGTCTGCCTCGTCGCACACATCGCGGACGGGGCCGCCGTCCGGCAGGTCGCGGTCGAGGCACCGGGTGGAGAGGCGGATCTGACCCTCGACTTCGACAAGTCGGGGCGTCTGCTCGGCATCGAGGTCATCGGCGCCCGGGCCGCCCTCCCCGCCGAACTCCTCAGCCGGGAGGCGCCCCGCGCCTAGGTTTCGTCCGGACTCCGGCCGTGCCCCTGTCCCCGGGCCATGGCCCGGCACTGGCCTCCGCCTCGGCCTCGGCCTCGATGGGCGGGCGCCGTGTGGCGGCCCCGCCGGGTTCCCCGTCCGGCGGAACGGCCACGGGTACGCATTCCGTGGCACCGCGCGGCCGGACGGGGAACCCGGCGCGGACCAGGAATCCTCCGTCGGGCAGCGGGGCCGCGCTGAACGAACCGCTGAGCAGCTCGGCCCGTTCCCGCAGACCGACCAGGCCGTGCCCGCCATCGGGCAGTCCGAGGGGAGCGGTCGTCCGGTCGGCGGCCGTGTTGCGCACCTCGACGTGCAAGGTCCCGGCGTCGAACCACACGCGCACGTCGGCGTCGGCTCCGGGAGCATGCTTGCGGACGTTGGTGAGCGCCTCCTGGACCGTGCGATAGGCGGCGCGTTCAACGGCCTCGGGCAGGTCGGCCGGGAGGTCCCCGAGGTGGAGTCCGACCGGCAGGGCACTGCCGTCGACCAGCGTGTGCAGGTCGGCAATGCGGGGTTGTGGGGCGAGTTCGCCGACCGTGCCGTCGCCTGCGCGCAGCACCCCCACAAGGTGCTGGAGTTCGGTCAGCGTGCTGACCGACAGTTCGCGGATCAAGTCCGCGGTCTCCCGGACCTCGGACGCATCCGGCTCGGTGACCTGCAACACCCCCGCCTGCAGGCTGATGAGGCTGACCTTGTGGGCGACGACGTCATGCATCTCCCGTGCCAGCCGGGCCCTTTCGGTGGCCAGTGTGCGCTCCGCCAGCAGCCGGTGCTCGCGTTCCCGGCTCTCGGCGACCTCGCGCAGCCGGTCACGCCGCTGACGGGTGGACCGTCCGAGGACGAAGGCTCCGGCGCCGAGCGCGCAGGAGTCGAGCGCGGTCAGCAGCGTCTCCTGGTCGAGGCCGAGCAGGGCCACGTCGCCGGGCGGGTGGGGGAGAAACTGCGCCAGTGCGACCAGGGTTGCGCCGACGCCTCCCACGAGTGCGCTACGGCGCTTCGCGGCCAGGCAGTACAGAGCGATCAGCGGCGCGAAGGCGAGGTGGCCGAGGTAGAGACCCGGGAGTCCGATGGCCAGCGCCGCCTCGGGCAGGCGCTGGCGCAGCACGAGAGCGGCCGCGGCGGCGAGCGCGAGCCACAACTCCGGTCCGGCATGGGGGCCATTGACGACCAGTCCGTCCGCTGCGGCGACGCACACCGGAAGGGTTGCCGGACCGAGGCGCCGCAGCCGCTCGGCAGCGGCACCGGGGAGGGCGGCGGACCGAGGCCGTCCGACGGCGGCGACGGGCCCCTTCTCCGCATGCGGGGCGGTCCGCGGTGTCGGTGCAGTCCCGGGACCCGTCACCGCCGTGCCCCGGAAGACGGGTGGATCATCCCGGCGCGTTCGGCGATCACAGCCGCCTGGACCCGGTTGATACCGCCAAGCTTCGCCAGCAGCGCGCTGACGTGGTCTTTGACGGTGCCATGGGCCAGGTGCAGCCGCCCGGCGATGGCCCGGTTGGACATGCCCCGGCCCACCAGAGCCAGCACATGCCGTTCCCGCTCGGTCAGGGCCGACACCAGTCGGGCCGCGTCATCCGCCGGTGCCGAGGCCAGATAGCCCCCGATGACAGGGCCCGCGGCCTCGGGCGCAAGAACCTTGCCCCCACCGGCAAGTACCCGTACCGCATGCAGCAATTGCTCGGGGGATGCGTTCTTCATCAGGAAGCCCGCCGCTCCCGCGCGCAGTGCCCGGTCGACGTACTCCCCCGCATCGAACGTCGTCAGCATCGCGACCGCCGGGGGCGGTGTCATGGCGGCAAGGCCCGTCAGCACGGTCAGGCCGTCCACATCGGGCATGCGGATGTCGAGCAGCACCACCTCCGGGCGATGCCTCGCGACTGTCATGACCGCCTCGGCTCCCCCACAGTCGGCCACCACGCCGATGTCCGTGGCGGAGCCGAGGATCGCCCGAAGACCGGATCGGACCAACGGCTCGTCATCCACAACAACCACCTGAATCACCGATGACTCCCCTTCCCCCTGCCCCACAAATCACGAAGTCACGAAGATTACGACAACCCCCGCAGCGCGATGAACCGCTGACTTGGTCGGCCGGCCGGGGACGGGGATGTGCTGGTCCTTGCCACGTCCGCAGGTGTGGCACAGGATCCGCTGCGGTGAGGTGTGGGCGTCGGGACGCAGCCAGCAGGTGACGTCGGCGGCCAGCACCAGGCGTCCATAGATCGCGGAAAGAAGGGCTCAAAGATCCATTTGATCACCGAGCGGACCGGTCTGCCCCTCTCCATCGGCATCTCCGCAGCGAACACGCATGACAGTCAGGGCCCTGGAACCCCTGGTACGTGGTGTCCCGCCGATCCGCTCCCGCTGCGGACCGCGCCGTCGGCGGCCCGCCAAGCTCCACGCCGACAAGGGCTACGACCACGACCACCTGCGCCGTTGGCTCCGCACCCGACGCATCGTCCCGCGCACCGCTCGCAAGGGCATCGAAGGCTGGCATGATCCATAGCGCACTTCGGCGATGCCCCCTGCCGCTGGCATGTTGCTCAGCATCGCCCCATACCAACGAGGTATCCCATGACCGATTACCTGGCTGCCACCATGGCGATGCTTGGACCGGCCCAGAACCGCTATGCACAGCCGTCGGCATGGGAGCGCCTCCACGCCGATCTCGGCATACAGCTGCCGCCCGACTACCGGGTGATCGTCGACGCATACGCCCCGATCAAGCTCAACGGCCACCTGTACCTGTCCCACCCCGCGACCGAGAGCTGGAACCTGGTCCAGTGGATCGGGGACACCATCCACGCGTGGTCAGAAGTGCCCTGGGATGAGCTTGACCTCGACGCGGACGAGGACCCCCGCCGGCTCTTCGGACTCGAGGAGCTGAGCTTCGGCACCCGCAACGGCCTATGGCCGATCGCGTGCACCGACCGAGGAGAGACGATCTTCCTTGACGCAGCCGCCGATGCCACGAGGCTCGTGGTCAACTATGGCGAAACCTGGGCAGAGCACCGCATGAGCTTCACCGAATGGCTCTATCGCTACCTGATCGGCGAAGACATGACCGGCCCCAACAGCTCGGCTTTCTATCCAGGCCCTGTGAAACTACAGCATCTCCCTATGTCTGCTGGCGAACATCATCCCGAACCCTGGTACGGCCCAGACCGCGGGATGTGAGGCGCTGCCACTCACCGGAGGGACAGCCCCAACGAGATGACCTCTAAGGACGGGCGGGTGGTACCGCTGCGCGTTCAATCAAGCGTCTCAAGCGAGTGAGTGGCAGGCCACTCAGGCATCCAGTCTGTAGCCAGCCTCCCTTCGAAAATTTCCACGAGCCAGTCAGCCAGAGCTAGGTCAGATTCGTACCAGTCACCCCAGTCCCTACGAAATGCGGAGACGGTCCAAAATCCACTTCCGCGATCTTCAAGGAAAAGCCTGTCTCCATCGATCGAGTGCCCCCAGTGCAACATCCCATCGGCGTCGGGGATCACAGGCCGCGGGATTTTGCACGACTTCCCTTCCCTCACATAGGAGCTCATCCAGTCACCTTTCGGAACCATGGAGGCCGGCCCGAAGATGAACAAGAAGTCGCTCACCATACAGTCTCCGTACAGGAGACCGACATCCTTGACATCGGAAGGGACCGTGATATCCCACTCACGCTCAACGGCCGCGAAACTTCGCCCTTCACTCCAGGGAGACGGTCCCAGAATACGCCGCAGTTCATCCAGATTTGAGCCCACTTAAATCACCCGACCAGCACCTGTGAGTCCCATCGACGTCATTGTCGAATCACATCGGACGCACCACCCAACCACTCGTGGCCAGACTCGACACCCAGCCCCAATGCTTGAAAGCTCATATCACCGGGCTTTCCGGCATGGACTGCCACAGCGGCTCCCGTGGTGGCCAGCCCCGAGGGAGCCTCCGCGCCACCAATAGTTCCATCAGGAATTCGGTGACACCTCCGTCGAGCACCAGGAACTCCGGGCACTGACGGAATGCAACGGAAACCCGCCACTGGCCGCAATCCGGGTCTGGAAAATGCAGAACCCCCTGCGGGACACAGCCCTCGCCGCAGGCTGGACCTGGCGAGGAACCCTGTTCAAGCTCTGACTTGCGCCAGAAAGCCCCCAGCACACCTCACCCCTGATCAGACGGCACCACCTCAGGAGCCGTCATCTCCACAGGATCCCCCGGCTCCCACTCCGCCGAACTCCACTCCGGCGTAGGCGACGGCCGCGGCGGCGCAGGCACGGGATTCGGCCCCCGGTTCGGATTCTGCGGCACATCGGCACCCTCACCGGCTCCCTCCACCGCACCAGCGGAGCCCCCCGACCCCCCGGAACCCCCGTCCCCCACCGAAGAAGCCGGCGCCCGCCCCACGGAAGCAGCCTTCGACGGCGTAGGCGTATGCGTAGGCGCAGCCACACGCGCCGCCGACTTGGACGGACTGGGCGAGGAGGAAGGCGAAGCCATGCCGCTCTTCCCCGTCCCCGACACCGAAGCAGACGGCATCACCGACTGCCCCACCCCGGTCTCCTGGCCAGTACCAGCCCTCTCACCAGCGGAACACCCAGCCAAGCCCAGCACAATCAGGCCCGACACCAGCCCCACCGCCCCCACCTGCGACGCACGACCACCGACAACACTCCGTCGGCGAGCCCAGAACATCCCCACCAAGCGTCCTTTCAACGTAGTTGCCGAAATCACGGCTCGACCGTGCCTACTGGCTCGAATGTCGGTGGGCCTTGGAGCAGTGGCACTTCCAGCTCCCCCCGGAGCGCCTTCCACAAAAAATCCGTGAACGACATCCGCAACAACACCCACTGCCCCATCTCAACGATGACGAACCAATCCGTGTATCCAGCATCCGGCGGAGCCAGGAAGACGTGGTTTCCTGACACCGAGCGTGCAACAGGAATACATCCGCCAGGCTCTGGATGGACAGAATACGTGTACAGCTCCGGAGCATTCCGGGACAGCTCCGAGTAGGCGTAGGAAGTCTGCTCCCAAAGCGACTCGAGGCGAAGCCTTTCATCCCCGCCGACCGCTCTGGGGTGAAACAGATACAACTGATCATTTAGACACCCGGGTCCATATGCCGTGACAAAGCACTTGTAGTCATCAGGGAAAGCCACGCCGGAACGCGCCTCGACCACCGCCCAGTCCTGTTCCACATCACCGTTGACAAACGGCCGCCCCAAAAGCTCACGAAATTGAGAAACATGCACTAGGCACCCGGACCTGCAGTCAAACATCGAGGGCCCATCCTCCTGTCAGTCGTCAAACGAAAGGTCCGCATAGGGATCAGGTCTTCCCGTCCATGGACCTATTCCGGCGTCATAAAGTCGCTGTTCTTGCCTGTTGTTGATGAACCGAGGAGAGCGGCTTCCCCAAAGAGTCGAGTCGCTCAGCGGGCAATCGTCGAACTCCTGGAAAAACAACCCACACAGGAATCCGCTCATGGTCAGGTCGTATTCGACCCACCGCGGCGAGGACTTCTGACGCCGCCAGACAAGGATGGGCCACCGGTCGGGATCCTCATGCTCCGTTTTCCAGCAGATGACGTCCGCGGCAACAGTCACTCCCCAGGCCAGGACATGCGCAGTACCCGCAGTCCACAAGCCGTTGGCGTTACGTGTCTCGCCCGCGACGCCCCCTTGGCCAACGAGGTCCGGCGCGTTGGGCACCAGCACTGAAAATGAATCATCGATGCCCCCAGCCCCATAGTGCGACATGAACGCCACATAGTCCGAGGGGAACCCGAACCCCCAAGCTGACCGGAGTGCCCCCCAATCGACCTGCTCGTCCTCACCCTGGTCGGTTGGCATGACCGACAAGAGGCGAGCCAGGTCGCCAGGCGGAACTGAACTCATGGCATGGATCCGATCCGCTGAGGGATACCGCTGTGCGCGACGGTACCTAGTTTTCTCCAGAGGGCGTCACCGTAGCCGTTCACGAATTCCTTGTAGTCCGCAGGCAGATCACGCCCAAGCCACTCTTCCACAGCGCGCCATGATTGCGGCGCTGCTGGACGAAGTCGCTGCCGCCCGCCCAGTAGCGACTCAAAAGAAGACATCGAACTCATTCATCCAGCCGCCCCGGTCATTACACGTTACGCCAGCTCACGAACTCATGCCGGTCCCCGACCGAGAGCCGTTCGCTGAAAGGGCTCACCTCGCCGGTCATGACCGCCACCAAGAACGACGCCATACCGCCCGCGAACACCGTCCAGCGGTTCATCCCGTGCGGCGCCTGCCTCCTGAAGACGGCCACCCGCCAGTCGTCGGGAGCGCCATCGCGCAGCCAGAACGCGACATCGCTGCTCGCCGAGTCCGCAAAAGGCAGCAGTGAAGGCCGTGCACTACCCGGCAAGAGGGCGCCCAACTCTTCGCGGTCCCGGTCTGAGAGAGCAGGATCGACTCTGTCCAGAAGATCCCCGTACGCCGAGCCGGGAACCGGCGGAGTGCTGACGGACAGGTACTCGTCGATTTCGCCGCCACCGTACGACTCCACGAACTCGCGGTAGTCGGCCGGCAACACCAGACGCGCCGTCCGCTCGACCTCTTCCCACACCACCGCGTCCCCGCCGGAGATAGGGGGTGGAAGCAACTCGCACAGGCGGGCAACAGCGGGGTGGAGCAAACGAGGTCCCTTCGGGTAGGTGGAAGGCCAGTCTCACGGCGGCGTTGAGGCCGGCGACGAGGGCGGTGTGCTGGTTCCTGACGGCCAGTTTCCGGGGCGTGCCCGTGGACAGGGAGAGCAACGTGCCTTCCGGCGCACTGTTGTTGTGTCGGTGCCGTCGCCCGCGAGGTTGTTGGAGCCTCCGGTCGTAGGTGAAGCTCGTCGAGCCGCGGGTCTGGACCCGGTCCAGGAAGTCGTACGTATACGCCGTGCGCCCGTCGGTGATCTTGCGCTCGAAGTCGTCGAAGGTCAGCGTTCGCGCGCTACCGCCGCCACTCCGTGCGTCTGCCCGGGCCGCACGCCTTGATCAGCGCAACACCCAAACCACTCCCAGCCTGGCCAGACCCGACACCAGCCCCACCGTGCCCAACGTCGCGCACCTTACCGGCCAGCCTCAGACTTCAAACCAATGCGAAGTAGGCCATTCCGGCATCCAGTCCACAGCCAACCGGCCCGCAAACACTCCCACCAGCCAATCGGCGAGGGACTCATCAGACTCGTACCAGTCTCCCCAGTTTCGCCGAAAAGCAGAGACAGTCCATTTACCGCTTCCTTGATCCTCAAGGAAGAACTGGTCCCCTTCGATAGAGTGTCCCCAATGAAGCATTCCACCGGCTTCAGGTAGCACAGCTTTCGGGATCGCAGGATGACCCTCCCGAACAAATTCACTCATCCATAGACTCTTTTCGACCATGCACTCAGGCCCGAAGACGAAGATGAAATCAGAGATCATCACATCTCCGTAGAGGGAACATACCCCTTTCACCTCCTGCGGCAACTCGACACCCAGCGCGGCCTCTATCGCACCGAAACCGCCGCTCTCACTTCCCCGGGGAGGCACCCCCAGCAAATCCTTCAGCCGCTCTACCGAAGACACTCTTCCTCCATCTCAAGTTCACCAACAACTGTATGTGGCTGCAGCAACGTTATCGAATTCACACCGAACTTCCTTCGCTCCGAATGAAATGAATCTGACCTTGGTCGGGATCACAGAATTCGGATCACCGTACACCGGCGTGACTTGAACGAACTGTCGACCACCACCCTTGATTGACTTGACAACAACTTCCTCTGCTTCCGCGTACATGCGGTTATTCGCACTCTGATACATAGGTACGAAGTTCCGAGTGTCCTTGTTGGAACCGCCCATCGCAAACCCAATGAGGTGGCCGCGTGCTCGGTTTCTCTTTGGCAGGTCAAGCAGTCCCGGCAATGGGAAAGACAGGGCTGGCCGGGGAGGTGGAGTGTAATCCGCTAGGGTCAGGCTGGCGAACGCTCCTGTCGCAACACACTGACCTGCATGCTCTCGGCGCGGCAGATACACCATGTTGCCCTTGGAGTTGAAGCCCGCCCCCGTATCACACCTGTTGCTGCGGTTGCTGTCAGGCCCTTCGACGGCGACCTCGCCGCCTCCTGCTGGAGCAGCCGGTTGCGCAACGATCGGATCGAGCGCATTAAGATCACCCGGCTCGAATGGCGCCGCCGTTCCCAGAGCCATGTCTTTGAAGAGCCTCTGGCCCACCACGACGGCCCGGTCCAGCGACCGCTGCTGAATGCGCGCGACGTCGACGCGCGGCTTGGGGGCAGGTCTCGTGGGCGCCGGCGTCGGGTTCTTGCCGCGGTTCGGATTCTGCGGGGTCGGCGGCTTGGGCGGGCGGGTGGTGCCGGTGCGCGTGGTTCCGCTGCTGCTGCGGGTGGTTGCGCTGCCGCGGTACGGGCTGTACGTGGTGCATCCGTACGTACAGCCCCGGTAACCTCCACCCCCTCGGCCCGCGCCAATCCTCGTGCTCGGCCGGACCGAGTAGCGGGACTCGATGCGCTTCAGCTCCATCTGGTTCCTGCGGGCCTGAGCCCGGTAGATGGAGGTGGTGCGGCCGCCGCTGGTGGAGGTGCGCGTCCGGCTGCTCGGACTGCGGCCGTTGTGTCTCTTCGGAGCGATGTCGTAGCCCCTGCCGCCCCGCCCCACCCCGGAGCCCACCAGCCGAGAGCTGTACGTGCTCCCGCCTCCGCACGCACAGACATGCCCCGTCGGATCCGTCCCGTTGACCGGATCGTCGTTGGCGTAGGCGTACCGGTTGGCCTGGGCCGACGGACTCGGGTCGAGCTGCCAGGTGTCCCGCGAGGCGAAGGAGCCCGTGCCCGGCTGGTACCAGCGGGCCGCCATGTTGACGTCGCCGGTGGCGGGGTCGGTATAGCCGGACTGGTAGCCGACGGCGGGGGTGGTGCCGTTGGTGGCGGTTTCCGTGCCGAACGGGTCGTAGGCCGTGGAGCCGGTGACCTGGGTGGCGTCGGCGTTGAGGCCGGCGACGAGGTCGGTGTGCTGGTCCGTGACGGCCAATTGCCTGGTCGTGCCCGTGGACAGGGCGAGCAGCGTGCCCCCCGGCGTGCGGTTGTACGTGCTGGTGCCGTCGCCCGCGAGGTTGTTGGAGCCGCCGTCGTAGGTGAAGGTCGTGGAGCCACGGGTCTGGACCCGGTCCAGGGAGTCGTACGTGTACGCCGTGCCCCCGTCGCTGATCTTGCGTTCGAAGGCGTCGAAGGTCAGCGTGCGCGCGCTGCCGCCGCCACCCGTGACCGACGCCAGAGTGCCACGTGCGGTGTACGTGAACTGCTTCTCGCCGTCGGTCAGTTGACGGTTCCGGGCATCGAACGTCGCCGTCGTCGCCCCGGCCTTGGTGCGGTTGCCCGCCGCGTCCCACTCGTAGGACGTGGTCGTGCCGTCCTTGGTCCAGGAGGTCAGGCGGCCCGCGTGGTCGTAGCCGTAGGAGTTGTTCCCGGCGCCCGCCGTGCCGGTCGTCTGCTTGGACGTCAGGTTGTCGTCCAGGTCGTAGCCGTAGGTGAGGGAGGCGACGGTCGTCGTGCCGTCGGGGCTGGTGACGGTGTCGCCGTCGAGGCGGCCGAGCGCGTCATGCGTATAGGTGCGCTTGGCGGTGACGGTGTATGACGTGCCGTCGGCGGCCTTCGTGGCGTACTGCTCCAGTCGCGGCCGGCCGGCGGCGTCGAAGTCGTACCAGATGTCCTTTCCGGTGATGGAGTCCCAGGCCCAGTCGATGCGTCCGGCGCTGTCGTAGCCGTAGCTCGTCGAGACTTGGCCGGTCCTGCGTTCCGTCATGTTGCCGTCGGCGTCGTAGGTGTAGCTGGAGGTGCCGCCCGGTCCCTGGGCGGTCAGCAGCTGGCCGCGGTCGTTGTAGGTGTAGGTGTTCCGGGTGAGGCCGTCCGCCGTGGCGACGGCGGTGAGGCGGCCGGTCAGGTCGTACCCCAGGATGCGGTCGCTGGTGGCCGCCTCCGCGCCGGTGCCGGTCTCGTGGACGAGGCGGCCCAGGCCGTCGTAGGTGCGCTCGCGCTTGACCCCGCCGGGGAGCAGCTCGGTGACGGGCTGTCCGGCCTGGTCGTAGGCGGTGGTCCAGGTGCGGTCGGCGGCGGCCGGGTGGGCGCTCGTGGACGGTTCGATCGTGGACTCGGGCAGGCCCCAGGCGTTGAAGGTGTGGACGGTGGTGTTGCCGCGCCCGTCCGTCAGCCGGGTGCGGTTGCCGGCAGCGTCGTAGCCGAACGTCGTCGTGATCGACTGGCTGCCGGTGACCGGCTCGACCTGCTGGGTCATCCGGCCGAGCGCGTCGTACGCGTATGTCGTGCGCGCCTTGGTCTGCGGGGAGATCACGGCGGTGCGGTTGCCCTCGGCGTCGAACTCGGCTTCGGACGTGCGCAGGGCGCTCGTACCGGTGCCGTAGTCCGTGTTGGCGGTGACGTTGTCGAGGGCGTCGTACGTCGTCGTGGTCCGGCGGTTCGTCGCGTCGGTGGTCTCCGTTTGACGGCCGAGGCCGTCGTAGGCGAACCGGGTGGTGCCGGCCGCGTCGGTCACCGACAGGACCTCGCCTGCCGGGGTGTGGGTGGCGGAGGTGGTGCGGCCCGAGGGGCTGACGGATACGGTCTGGTTGCCTGCGTCGTCCCAGGTGTAGCGGCTGGTCAGGTTCAGAAGGCTCGGGTACCGCTCGACCGTGGTCGCGGTGAGCTGTCGGCCGAGTTGGTCGTATGTGGCCTCGCTGCGCGCGCCCGTCGGATCGGTCACCGACAGCTGCAGGCCGGTCGGGGTCCAGGTGTAGCGGGTGACGCCGCCACCGTCCGCACCCGCTGAGGCGAGCAGGTCCGGGTCACTGCTCTCCGTCGCCGCGAATGCCGCTGCGGCGTCGGCCACCGGGTCCGTCCTGCTGGTCAGTTGGCCGAACTGGTCGTAGCCGTAGCGGGTGACACGGCCCAGCGGGTCGGTGACCGTCTGCGGCAGGCCGAGCGCGTTGTAGGTGGCGCGGGTCGTTGCCGTGAGGGCGGCCGCGACGCCCGGCGGGCTGTAGTCCGGCAGGGTCACCGCGGTCGTACGCCCGAGGCGGTCGACCTCGGTACGCGTCACCTTGCCGCGCTCGTCCTTGCTCTCGGTCGCCTCGCCGAAGGTGTTGTAGCCGGTCAGCGTGGTGGGCCGCACCGTCGTCGCCGCAGCGCCGTTCTCCTCGGCCTGCACGGCGGGGGCGGTGTCCTGCACCAGGCGGCCCAGGGCGTCGTACCGGTAGGTGGTGGTGTACGCGGACGCGTCGGCGCCGGTGAGGTTGCCGCGCGGGCTGACAGTCGTCAGCGGCAGGCCGCGGTCGTCGTAGGTGTGCGTGGTCGTGTGCGTGCTGGTGCCGTCGGTGACCGTCTCCTTCGTGACGTTGCCCGCCGCGTCGTAGTCCGACGTCGTGGTCAGCTTCCTGTCCCCGGTGATCGACTGGGTCTGCTCCTTCACCCGGTCGTCGCCGTCGTAGGCGTAGGTGTTGGTGCGGTTCAGGCCACCGGGGTCGAGGACGCTGGTCTCGGTGCGCCCGAGGGCGTCCACCGTGAACGTCTCGGTGGTCTTGCCGCCGCCGGTGACCTGCTTGGTCAGGTTGCCGGCCGGGTCGTAGGTGTTGGCCTCCAGCACGATGTCGCGCCGGCTGCCGTCGGACTGGGTGACCTGCCTGGCCGTGGTCGTGGCGGGCAGCCCGTCGTCGAAGTACGTGTACGCCGTCGTCGCGCCCATCGCGTCCGTGCTGGACGCCACGCGCCCGGCCGGGTCGTACGCGTTGGACACGAGCGTCAGGTCCCGCACGGTGCCCGAAGGATCGCCGGTCCAGTCGTTCAGAATCGTTTCGGCGTGCTGGCCACGCGGGGTGTACGTGTAGGTGAGGTGCGTACCTGCCGGGTCGGTCATGCCACTGACCCGGCCGAAGGCGTCGTACTCGAAGCCGGTGGTGTTCTGCTTGGCGTCCGTGACGCTGTCCTTCAGGCCGTACGCGTTGTAGTGGTACGTCGTGCTGCGGGCCGCGTCGCCGCCGGTGGTGTCCTCGGTCGTCTCGGACAGCAGGTTGCCGTCCTCGTCGTAGCCGCGCGTGATCTTCGCGGTGTGGGTGGTGCCGGTGATCTCGTTCCGCACGCCGTCGCCGGTCTCGGTCACCACCTGCGAGGCCTTGTCGTAGCCGTACGTGGTGGTCACGCCGTTGGGGAACGAGTCGGAGACCTGCTTTTCGGAAGTCTTCCGGCCCAATCCGTCGTACGTGTACGCGGTGACGAGCCCGGACGGGGAGGCGACCTCGGCCAGGTCACCGTTCGCGAAGTAGCGATACGCCGTCTTCGCGCCGCCCGGCGTGGTCTGGGTCAGCACGAGCCCCGCCGGGACAGTGCCGCCGCCCACCGCGGCCTCGGTGCCTGCCGTGTACGTGGTCGAGGCGGTGCTGCCGTCGGCCCGGACCGTACTCGTGGGCAGGCCCAGGGAGTTGTACGTGTACTCGGTGCGGTAGCGGTCGTCCTTGTGGTCCCTCGACCGCTGGTCGCGATAGGTCAGCGGCTTGTCGTTGCGCGGGTCCAGCGGATCGCTCGCGTTGAGGTGGTACGAGGAGAAGCTCGTCCAGCACGAGTCGGCGTCCCGGCAGGTCGTGGTCGACACCACGTTCCCGCGCGCGTCATGACCGGTGACCGTGGCATGCCCATTCGGGTCGGTGACCGTGTGCAGGTTGCCGTCGGTGTCGTAGGCGTACGAGGTGACCGCGCCGGTCGCGTCCTTCCTCGACACCACCCGTTGGCCGCGCAGCGCGTCGTAGCCGGCGGTGCTGGTGCGCCCGGCGGGGTCCGTGACCGTCACGGTGGCGGTCAGGCCCGAGCCGGGCGCCTCGGCCTGCGCCCGGTAGTGGGCGGAGACCTGGTCGGCAGTCAGCGCGCCGCGGTACAGGGCGACCTCGTCGACCTGGCCGTTGAAGTAGTAGGTACCGGAGGACAGTCCGTTCCAGCCGGCACTGGTGTAGCCGCCGCCTATGTAGGCGTACGGGCGGGCCTGGTCGGCGATGGCGCCGACCAGGGAGCCGACCTTGACGCCGTCCAGGTAGAGAGTCTGGGTGGTGCCGGAGCCGGAGAGCACGACGTGGTGCCAGGCACCGTCGGTGACCGTCTGGGCGGAGACGATGGGGGTCGCAGTGGAGCCGGAGCGGAAGAACTCACCGCGCAGTTTGCCGGAACCGTCGATGTTCAGTACCGGCCGCCACGAGGTCGGGGTCTGTCCGATGGGTTTGTCCTGGAAGCCCAGGAGTACGGCGGACGGTGTGGTGGTACGGAACCACATCTCGGCGGACAGATCGGTGGCACCGGCGAGGATCGAGCCGGGCACCTGGACGTGACCGCCGTCGGCGACCCCTAGGGCCCGGTCGTCACCGAGCCCGAACACGCCGGGCTTGTACAGCGCGGAATTGATCACGACTGTGTTGTTCGGGTGGAACGTCGCGTTCATGCCGGTACCGCCGACCTCGCTGCGCAGGACCGTGCCGTCTTCCTCGCCGAGCCGCCAGTAGGCAGCGGGTGCGTCCGCGACGGCCACGCCCTGGTACTGGTCACCCGTGCCTCGGACCAAGGCGGTACGGGCCTGGACGTGACGGTCCGCCGCGCCGACCGGGAAGCGCAGGTACACCCACCTCTCTTCACCGGTGGCGTTCGTGACCTTCCAGAAGGTCGCCAACGGCTTGTCGTAGAACGCCACCTCGTCGATCTGACCGGTGAAGTTGCGATAGCCGTCGGCCTGTCCGTCCCAGCCGGGCGAGGAAAAGCCTCCGCCGACGAATACGTGCGAGTGGCGGCTCGCTTCGACGCCGGTGTTCGAGCTGCCCTGGTACTGGCCGTCGATGAAGAGCGCCTGTATGCCCTCATTGCCGGTGAGGAGCACGTGGTGCCACTTGTTGTCCGTGACGGTCTCATGGGAGAAGATGCTCGCCGCCGCGTTCGAGAATCTGCCCCGTAGTTTGCCGTCCGAGTCGATCAGCAGCATGGGACGTCCGTGCGCAACCTCACCGAACTCGGCATCGTGGTTGGTGACCAGCACGCCGGACCCGGACGTCTTGAACCACAGTTCCACCGACATGGACGTACCGGTGCCGAGTGACTCGACGGGCACTTCCACCGCGCCTTCGCCTGTGAAGCTCGCCGCCGTGTCGTCGCCGTCGGCGAAGATGCCCGCGCTGCCCAGCCGTACGGTGTCCAGGTAGCTGCCGGTCAGCGGTTCGCCAAGAGGGCTCACGGCCTCAGCGCCGCCACGCTCACCCAGGCGCCAATATCCGGTCGGGCCGCTGCGCTGGATCGTTTCCGCGTAGGACGAGGACGCGGTCGAGTAGGAGGGGGCCGACACCTTCCAGGTGCCGCCGTTGTTGTCGTTGTGCTCGGTGAGGCGACCGCTGACCGGGTCGTAGGAGGCCGTGGCATGCACCCGGCCGGAGGGCAGGTTCACCTTCGTCATCTGGCCGATCGCCGTGCGCGAAGCGTAGTGCTCGGCGACAGTTGCGGCGTCCAGCGGGTGGTTGTAGACGGCCACTTCATCCATCTGGCCCTTGAAGTGGTACATGTCCGCAGGCAGGCCTATCCAACCGGGGCTGCTGTAGCCCGCGCCGAGATAAGCGTATTCGCGGGCCTGCTCGGCGAGGGCACCGCTCAGCGAACCGACCTTCGCACCGTCGAGATAAAGAGTTTGGGTGGTGGCACCCGCCGACAGGACCGCGTGGTGCCATTTGCCGTCCGTCACGGCCTGCGGCGACACGATCGGCGTCGCCCCGGAAACACCGGACAGATAGAACTGGCCGCGCAACCTGCCCTCGCCATCAATGTTCAGCGTGGTCCGCCATGAAGTCGGCTTCTCACCCAACTCGGCATCCTGGAAGGCTACGAGGACACCGGACGGCGTACTCGTCTTGAACCACAACTCGACGGCCGGGAAGGCAGCACCTTTCAGCGTGTCGGTGGGCAGTTCGATCACAGAGTCCGTGCCGTCGAAGCTGACCGATGTGTCCGTAGTCCCCGCGACGGCGGAGTCCGTGCCAAGCTGCACGTCCCGGTAGACGGCCGCATTCAGGCCGGTGGTCGAGACCGACTCGCTGGCCGCCGCGGAGCCCTCTCGCTCACCAAGACGCCAGTACGAAGTGGGCGCCGCATCCAGGATGCCGCTGCGGTAGACCGAGCCGTCTGCGTACTCGTAGACCGTGCACTTGGTCGTCGACGACGGCGGGCACACCTTGGTCAGTCGACCCTCGGTGTAGAAGTACGACCAGGTCAGCCCGGGCGCGGACGTGTCGACTGCACTCGTGGTCACCGTCTCGACGCGTCCGTCGGCCCAGCCGAAGGTCAGTGAGCGGCCCGACAGGTCGTCGGTGACCTTCTTGACCGGACCGCCGTCTTCTGACTCGTGCGTGACGGACTGGGTCCGACCGGCCACGTCCCTGATCCGGGCGAGAACACCGCTGGGCATGAACTGGTACGTCGTGCCGGAGCGCTCCCGGAGAGTCCAGCCCTCCCCCGCCTCTTCGATGAGCGTGAGAGAACCACCCGTCGGCCCCGTGTACGTCCCGTCGGTGTTACGCCCGAACCGCACCTGTGATCCATCCGCGAGCGTCACCAAGACCGTCGATGTGTCGGGCTCCTCACGCACCTGCATGTCCCAGCGCGTCGACCAGCCACCACCGAATACGCCGTCACGCCGCGGGTCGAGGGAGTTGTAGGTCCGAGTGACCGACAGCTCGGGGCCGACCGTGGCGATCGCTGCGTCCGTCGCGGCAGTTACATAGTTGCCAGCCCGGGTGCCGATCTCCTTGCCGCCGTCTGCACCGCCCAGGTGGCCGGTGACCGTCGGCTGGGGCACCTGCGTGGTCAGCAGAGCGGGACCCGGGCGGGTTGAGGTGGCGGAGCCGTCATAGGCGTACGCGTACCAGGCGTACGACTTGCCCCAGGAAAGCCAGCCGGACGGCACCGCCCACTGCTGCGCGCTGCCGCGTGTGCCCGACTTGCAGTTCTTGCGCAGGTTGTTGCCCTCGACCTCGCAGATCTCAAAGGTGTACTGCAGCGCCGACTTCGGGTAGCGATCGGCGTCCGTGCCCTTGGCCCACAGCGTCGGCGTGAGCGTGTCGACAGTGACGCCACTGGCCGGCGACTCCGCCGTCAACTGGGGCGGTATGTTCACCGAGGCGATCTTCACGGCCGGGCCCGGTACACCTGCGGCCGTGAAGCGGCTGACACCGAGGTCGTTCATGGTCCACTGCACCGTGTACGTGGCGGGCGGGAGTGGCGCGATCCGCGCGTTCAGCGTCACACTCTCGCCCGGCGAGACCGCCTCCGGCATCTCCGTCCAGCGGATCTTCGCGCTTTCGGTGATCTCCTTGCCGGAGGAGTCGAACAGGTTGTAGCGCAGGTTGTAGTTACCGCCCGCAGGCCAGGTCTCTTGCCCCTGGTTGGTTACGGTGACCTTCTGCACGCCTTCACTTGTGGCCGTCACCGGGGCGGTGAAGTCACCGAGCTTGTAGGTGGCTCCGTACTTGGTCCAGGTGACGTCCAGGCTGGGCTTGCCGTTCGGATAGTCGTCCGAACCAAAGTGCTTCCAGCCCTTGGAGTCACTGGTCGAGGCCTTGACCGCCAGTCCGTAGTTTTTCTTCCGGCCATGCGTCCAGTCGTCGACCAAATCCCGGCCCGCCGAGCCGAGTTTGATGCTCTCCCAGGCCGGGCCGCACGACCAACTGCTGGAGCCCGATGGCCGCCAGCCGTGCGCGAAGGGCTTCGATGCCAGCGACGCACCGGTCGACGGTCCCGGCCACTTCGACGTGGTGGTCTCCGACCAGTTCGACGTGATGGGGTGCACCGTCACCGGGCGGGCGGTGCATGAGTACGACCAGGAGTTGTACAGGGAGAGGTTGGCGCCGATCACCCACGCGTTCTTGAGCGTGGTCTCCAGGCCGGCGAAGCGCAGGAACGCCGACGCCTTGTGGCTGCCGCCGTCGTACGTGCCGACCTTGAGCACCGTGTCGGAAGCGAAGTTCGTGTTGTACGGGTACTCGACGTACGTGCCCGACGTGGCGTCGACCGATTTCACGGACGGGTCGACACGGACCGGGAAGACCCGCTCAGGCGCGGTGAGCCAGGCCTTGTCGAGCTTCACGACCAGAACCTGACGGCCTCCCTCCTCCGCCAGGCTGTAGGTGACCCCGGAAGAGATCGCCCCCTCGTTGGAGTCCGGGGCGAAGTTCGAGTCCTGCATCCACCCGGCGGGTGTCCACGCACGGACCACTCCCTCGGCGTCGCTGAACACCACGCCGCCGTGCTCGTCGATACGTGCCGTGAGCCCCTCCAGCAGCAGCGGGAAGCGCCACTCGGTGGGGGCGTCCGCGCCCTTGAGGACCAAGGTCTCCTTGACCGACTCGCTGCCCGCGATGAACTCCACGTCGGAGTCGGTCCGCACATCCTCGTACGTCACCGTGCTGCCGTCGGCCCGCCCGGCGGCGGAGCTGGCGCCGTCGACGCCGTACGCGACCGCGAGGCCCTCCCCGACCTCCATCCGGACCACCGGGTCGGCGTCGGCGGCCCCGGCGAACTCGATCGGAGCTTCGGTGGAGCTGGTCTCCCAGCCCTCCCCCTCCGCGCTCATGGTGCTGGGACCCGAGTTCTCCCGAGGCACGAGCGTGCTGTCGATGGCCTGCCAGCCCCCGTCCTCGGCGCGGAAGTTGACCGGCTCGGTGTAGAACCGCGTCGTGTACGTGCCGTCCGGGTTCCGGTACGTCCGCTGCCGCTCGCTCCGCTCGCTCTTCACCTCCTGGCTGCGCTTGGAGTCGAAGCCCTGAGGCGTGGAGGTCTCCGGCGCGTCGGTCCGACGGACCGGACCGGGCTCGGGCAGCCGGGAGGTGCTGGGCAACCGGGTGACACCGGGCTCCCGGTCGGCGGGCAACTCTCCCCGCCCGGGCAGCGGTTCGGTGTTGCCGCCCTTCGCGGCCGCGTCCGTGACCTCCCCGGACGCGCTGTTGCTACGCCCGGCGGCGGAACCCCATCGCTGCTCGGGTGCGTCCGCCGTGGAGCCCGTGCCCGGCCGGCCGAGCGGCAGGGCAGCCTGCTCGGTACCAGTCAGCACGGCCAGCACGAAGGCGACAGCAACGACAAATGAACGTGCCGGACGCACGGAACCCCCCACCGCATGAACCAAGAGTGGAGGTAGTTCTAAGCAACTTCACATGGAGTCCACAAGAAGTCCATTAGTGAAGTGATAATGACCACAGGTCATTTACCGGTAAAACGCTGCCATTGCCACCGCCCGTACGCCGCCGCCCTCTCACTCCACCGTCACGGACTTCGCCAAATTCCGAGGCTGATCCACCTCATTCCCCCGCGCCGTAGCCAACTCGCACGCGAACACCTGCAACGGCACCGTCGCCACCAGCGGCTGCAGCAGCGTCGGCGTCGCCGGGATCCGTACGAGATGGTCCGCGTACGGCACCACCGCCTCGTCCCCCTCCTCCGCGATCACAATCGTCCGCGCACCCCTCGCCCGGATCTCCTGGATGTTGGACACGATCTTGTCGTGGATCACGGACCGCCCCCGCGGCGAGGGCACGACAACGACCACCGGCAGGTCCTCCTCGATCAGCGCGATCGGCCCGTGCTTGAGCTCACCCGCCGCGAAGCCCTCGGCGTGCATGTACGCCAACTCCTTGAGCTTCAGCGCGCCTTCGAGGGCGACCGGATACCCGACGTGCCGCCCCAGGAAGAGCACCGTCTTCTTGTCGGCGAGCGTGCGGGCCAGCTCCCGTACCGGCTCCATGGTCTCCAGGACCCGCTCCACCGCACCGGAGATGTGCGACAGATCCCGGATCACGTCCCGGATCTCGTCCCCCCACTTGGTGCCCCGCACCTGACCCAGATACAGCGCGACGAGATAGCAGGCCACGAGTTGCGTCAGGAACGCCTTCGTGGACGCCACCGCGACCTCCGGCCCGGCGTGCGTGTACAGCACCGCGTCCGACTCGCGCGGGATCGTCGAGCCGTTGGTGTTGCAGATCGCCAGCACCTTGGAGCCCTGCTCGCGGGCGTGCCGTAGCGCCATCAGGGTGTCCATGGTCTCGCCGGACTGGGAGATGGCGATGACGAGCGTCTGCGGGTCCAGGATCGGATCCCGGTACCGGAACTCGCTCGCCAGCTCCACCTCGCACGGGATGCGCGTCCAGTGCTCGATGGCGTACTTCGCGATCAACCCCGCGTGGAAGGCCGTACCGCACGCAACGATGACGACCTTGTCGACCTCCCGCAGCACCCCCGGAGGGATCCGCACCTCGTCCAGCGTCAGCGAGCCGGACGCGTCGATGCGCCCCAGCAACGTATCGGCGACCGCCTTGGGCTGCTCGGCGATCTCCTTGAGCATGAAGTAGTCATAACCCCCCTTTTCCGCAGCCGACGCGTCCCAGTCGATGTGGTACGAACGCACGTCCGCCGGCCGGCCGTCGAAGCCGGTCACCGTCACGCCGTCCCGGCGCAGCTCCACCACCTGGTCCTGACCCAGCTCGATCGCCGACCGCGTGTGGGCAATGAACGCGGCCACGTCCGAGGCGAGAAAGGCCTCGCCTTCTCCAACGCCCACCACCAGTGGCGAGTTCCGCCGCGCGCCCACGACCACATCCGGCTCGTCCGCATGCACCGCGACCAGCGTGAACGCGCCCTCCAGCCGCCGGCACACCAGCCGCATCGCCTCCGCGAGGTCCGCGCACGAGGAGAACTCCTCGGCGAGCAGATGAGCGACGACCTCGGTGTCGGTCTCGGACGCCAGGTCGTGGCCCCGCTCCGCCAGCTCGGCGCGCAGACACGCGAAGTTCTCGATGATCCCGTTGTGGACGACGGCGACCCGCCCGGCGTTGTCCAGATGCGGATGCGCGTTCGCATCCGTGGGACCGCCGTGCGTGGCCCACCGCGTGTGCCCGATCCCCGTCGAACCGGTCGGCAACGGCCGCTCCGCCAGCTCCTTCTCCAGGTTGACCAGCTTCCCGGCCCGCTTGGCCGCCGCCAGCCCGCCGTCCGCGAGCACGGCGACGCCCGCCGAGTCGTACCCCCGGTACTCCAGCCGCTTCAGCCCGGCCGTCACGACCTCGAGCGCCGACTGCGACCCCACGTATCCCACGATTCCGCACATGAGCGGCAGCCTACGGTCCGCCGGCCGCCCGAAAAGGCTTCCGCGTGCCCGAAATCGGAAATTCCCACGAGGGTACGAACGTATCGGTGGGGAGTTCCGCTGCCGCTGACCGGCACACCCGCGTGACGCATCCCACCCCACCGCCCGTTCAGACTCCCGTAACAATGGACTGTGATCTCTCCGGTCTCCCCGATGCGGAGCGCCCACCGGCCCCGGCCGGAGGCGACTCCCTACGTCGACCTCACCCGCGCCGAGTGGAGTGCGCTGCGCGACAAGACCCCGCTGTCGTTGACTGCGGAGGAAGTCGAGAAGCTGCGCGGCCTCGGCGATGTCATCGACCTCGACGAGGTGCGGGACATCTACCTCCCGCTCTCCCGGCTGCTCAATCTCTACGTCGCCGCCACCGACGGCCTCAGAGGCGCGCTCAACACCTTCCTCGGCGAACAGGGCTCCCAGTCCGGCACCCCCTTCGTCATAGGCGTCGCCGGCTCGGTCGCGGTCGGCAAGTCCACCGTCGCCCGCCTTCTGCAGGCCCTGCTCTCCCGCTGGCCCGAGCACCCGCGCGTCGAGCTGGTCACCACCGACGGCTTCCTGCTGCCCACCAAGGAACTGGAAGCCCGCGGCCTGATGTCGCGGAAAGGTTTCCCCGAGTCGTACGACCGCCGCGCCCTCACCCGCTTCGTCGCCGACATCAAGGCGGGCAAGGACGAGGTCACCGCCCCCGTCTACTCCCACCTCATCTACGACATCGTCCCCGGCGAGCGGCTCGTCGTACGCCGCCCCGACATCCTGATCGTCGAGGGCCTCAACGTCCTCCAGCCCGCCCTCCCCGGCAAGGACGGCCGCACCCGGGTCGGCCTCGCCGACTACTTCGACTTCAGTGTGTACGTCGACGCCCGCCCCGAGGACATCGAGCGCTGGTATCTGAACCGCTTCCGGAAACTGCGCGAAACCGCCTTCCAGAACCCGTCCTCGTACTTCCGCAAGTACACCCAGGTCTCCGAGGAGGAGGCCCTCGACTACGCCCGCACCACCTGGCGTACGATCAACCGCCCCAACCTCATGGAGAACGTCGCCCCCACCCGCGGCCGCGCCACCCTCATCCTCCGCAAGGGCCCGGACCACAAGGTCCAGCGCCTGAGCCTGCGCAAGCTGTAACCCGGGGCTGTTAAAAAGGCGTCATGCTGCATCTGCGCCTGATCACCCCGGCCGACCGGACGGACGCCGTGGTGCGACTGATCGAGAAGACGGTCGGCACCACGCACCTCGTCGTCATGCCGGGCGCCGCCCGCAATCCCTCGGGGGACGTCGTGATGTGCGACGTCGCGCGCGAGGCCGGTGACGAACTCATCAGCGCGCTGCAGGAGTTGGGCCTCGACGTGAGCGGCTCGATCGCCGTCGAGAACATCGACCTGTCGCTGTCCAAGCGTGCCGAGAAGGCCGAGAAGGAGGCTCCGGGCGAGGCCGCGGACGCGGTGCTGTGGGAACACCTGACCGACGCGACGCACGAGGAATCGACCCTGTCGATCACGTACCTCGCGTTCATCACCCTGGCCACGATGATCGCGGCCTGCGGTGTCGTCCTCGACAACGCGATCCTGATCGTGGGCGCGATGGCGGTCGGCCCGGAGTTCGGCCCGCTGGCGGGCATCTCCACCTCGGTGGTGCAGCGCCGCCCCCGCCTGGCGCTGCGCTCACTGATCGCGCTGCTCGTGGGCTTCGCGGTGGCGATGGCGGTGACGGTGCTCTTCAGCCTCTTCATGGACTCGCTGGGCCTGTTCACCGAGGCACAACTGGAGGCCGACCGCCCGCAGACCGGCTTCGTCTACGCCCCCGACGCGTTCTCCTTCGTCGTAGCGGTCCTGGCGGGAGCGGCGGGCACCCTCTCCCTGACCTCCGCCAAGTCGGGTGCCCTGGTGGGCGTGGCCATCTCGGTGACCACGGTCCCGGCCGCCGCCAACGCGGCGGTCGCCCTCAGCTACGGCGACACCAACCAGACGGTCGGCTCCACCGAACAACTCCTGCTCAACCTGCTCGGCATCATCCTCGCCGGCACCCTCACCCTGCTGGCGCAGAAGTGGCTGTGGTCAACCCAACGACGCCGCCAGAGCAACGCCGCTTAGGGGCGCGGGGCTCTGCTGATATGCGGCTCCGCCGCGTGGGCGCGACAAGCCACACACAACCCGCAGCCCGCCGCCAACAGAACCCCCACCCCCGAACCCGGAAATCAGCCCAACGCCGACTTCACAGCATCCGCCAACCGCCCCGCCACAGACCGAGCCTGATCAATATCCGCAGCCTCAACCATCACGCGCACCAACGGCTCAGTCCCCGAAGGCCGCAGCAACACCCGCCCGGTAGCCCCAAGCTCCCGCTCCGCCTCAGCAACGGCAACAGCAAGCTCGGCCGAACTCCCGACCCGGGACTTGTCCACATCCGGCACATTGATCAGCACCTGCGGCAACCGCTCCATCACACCGGCCAGCTCCCGCAGGGACCGCCCGCTCTCCGCGACCCTCGCCGCCAGCATCAGCCCCGTGAGCGTGCCGTCCCCGGTCGTCGCGTGGTCGAGGATGATCACGTGCCCGGACTGCTCACCGCCGAGCGCGTAGCCGTGCTCCTTCATCTCCTCAAGGACGTACCGGTCCCCGACCGCCGTCTGGACCAGCTGGATCCCCTCGCGCTCCATGGCCAGCTTGAAGCCCAGATTCGACATCACGGTCGCGACAACGGTGCCGGAGCGCAGTGCGGAACGCTCCCGCATCGCCAGCGCGAGCACGGCCAGGATCTGGTCGCCGTCCACCTCCTCACCGGTGTGGTCCACGGCGAGGCACCGGTCCGCGTCACCGTCGTGCGCGATACCGAAGTCGGCCCCGTGCTCGACCACCGCGGCCTTCAGCTGCTGCAGGTGCGTCGACCCGCACCCGTCGTTGATGTTCAGCCCGTCCGGCTCGGCGCCGATCGTGACGACCTCGGCCCCGGCCCGCGCGAACGCCTCCGGTGACACCCGCGACGCGGCGCCGTGCGCCTCGTCGAGGACGATCTTCAGCCCGTCGAGCCGGTTCGGCAGAACGCCCAGCAGATGCGCGACGTACTGGTCGAAGCCCTCCTCGTACTCCCGCACCCGTCCGACACCGGCCCCGGTCGGCCGCTCCCAGGGCTCACCGCGCCGGTGCTCCTCGTAGACGGACTCGATCCGGTTCTCGATGTCGTCCGGCAGCTTGTGCCCACCGCGCGCGAAGAACTTGATGCCGTTGTCCGGCATGGCGTTGTGGCTGGCGGAGAGCATGACGCCGAGGTCGGCCCCCAGCGCGCCGGTGAGATACGCCACCGCAGGCGTCGGCAGCACACCGACCCGCAGGACGTCCACGCCCGCGCTGGCGAGGCCGGCGACCACCGCGGCCTCCAGGAACTCCCCGGACGCACGCGGGTCCCGCCCGACCACCGCCGTCGGCCGGTGGCCCGCGAAGGTGCCCGCCTCGGCCAGTACGTGGGCCGCCGCGACGGACAGACCGAGCGCCATCTCGGCCGTCAGATCCGCGTTGGCGACACCGCGCACGCCGTCCGTGCCGAAGAGTCGTCCCACTTGTCCTCCTGAGGAAACGTCAGTTCGGGTAGCCCTGCGGGTGCGGCCCGCGCATGCGGCTCCCGAGTCTCAGGCATACGATGCCTGACCATCCGATCACACAAAACTTTGAGCGTCTTGTGCCGTTATACGCCTGTGTCTGTTGATAAACGAACGCCCCGGCGGCACAGTGGCGTGCCGTCGGGGCGTTCGGAGTACGGCCCGCGCTTAGCGCTTGCTGTACTGCGGAGCCTTGCGGGCCTTCTTCAGACCGGCCTTCTTGCGCTCGACCGCACGGTCGTCGCGGCGCAGGAAGCCCGCCTTCTTCAGCGGACCGCGGTTGTTGTCGACGTCGGCCTCGTTCAGCGCACGGGCGACACCGAGACGGAGCGCACCGGCCTGACCGGAGACACCGCCACCGGCGATGCGGGCGATGACGTCGTAACGGCCTTCCAGCTCGAGCACCTTGAAGGGCTCGTTGACCTCCTGCTGGTGCACCTTGTTGGGGAAGTAGTCCTCAAGGGTGCGGCCGTTGATCTTCCACTTGCCGGAGCCCGGAACGATCCGGACGCGGGCGATGGCGTTCTTGCGGCGGCCCAGGCCGGCGGCCGGCTGGGGCTCGCCGAAGCGGGAGGCCATGGACTCCGAGGTGTACTCGCCCTCGACGGGGACCTCGGACTCGGTGGTGTAGCTGTCGATGTCAAGCTCTTCGAGCGGCTGCTCGGCAGTGGTCTCGGCCACGATTCTCCTCAGATTCTCTTCAGTCTTAGGGGGTGGCCGGACTTACTGCGCGACCTGGGTGATCTCGAACGGAACCGGCTGCTGGGCAGCGTGGGGGTGGTTCTCGCCGCGGTAGACCTTCAGCTTGGAGAGCATCTGACGGCCCAGGGTGTTCTTGGGGAGCATGCCCTTGACGGCCTTCTCGATGGCCTTCTCGGGGTTCTTGTCGAGCAGCTCGTCGTAACGGACGGAGCGCAGACCACCCGGGTAGCCGGAGTGGCGGTACGCCATCTTCTGGGTCCGCTTGTTGCCGGAGAGGTGCACCTTGTCGGCGTTGATGATGATGACGAAGTCACCAGCGTCGACGTGCGGCGCGTAGATCGGCTTGTGCTTGCCCCGGAGGAGGGTGGCGGCGGTGGTGGCGAGTCGGCCCAGGACGACGTCCTGAGCGTCAATGACGTGCCACTGGCGCGTCACATCGCCGGGCTTGGGGCTGTACGTACGCACGGTTCGTAGCCTTCGCTTCGAGTGAATGGTCCTAGACAAGGTCACCGAAACGATCACGACAGCCCTGACCGCACAGCGGTGACGCAAACCGCGTGCTGGTCGCTGGTCATCGGCCCGGTGGACCGGTGTAAGGGCCCGTCCCGTGAGAATGAGCAAGCCAATACACAACGAAGAAGCAGGATACCCGGGGCGTGTCCACCCGGTCAAAACGGGTGGACGACGGTCGGAGAACCCGCTCCACGCCCCATTTTACGGCCCACTTTCGAACGTGTTCGGGGCCACACTCAAAGCCCCGCCCGCTCACCCCGCACGGTCACGGCCGCCACACAGAACGTGAGCGCCCGCCGCGCCCGCCGGCGCGCCCGCGCCGAGCAGCAACGCGGCACGACCAGCAACAGAAGGTCGTACGACGGACCCGCCATCCGTGTCCCGGAGAGCACCACACCCACCGCGATCTCGACGAGCACCCCCCACAGGCCGCCCGCGACCCTTCGTACCAACCACCCACAGATGCCGTATTTGCCCGTGCTCATGGAGCGAACGCTAGGGGTTCCAGGGCTGGTTGAGACGGACCAGCACACCCCTCGGCCCGTCTAAACTGCGCCCCATGAGCTATGGGCAGGGGGGACCCCAGTCCCAGTGGGATCCCTGGAAACCGCATTCGCAGCAGCCCTGGAACAGCGGCAGCAGCGACCAGACGCCGGACTGGGCCGCGCTCGCCGAGGCCTCCGAGGCGCGCAACAAGCGGCGCCGACTGCTGTTCATCGGCGGCGGTGCGCTCGCGACCGTCGCGGTCGGCACCGCCGTCGCGGTGGCCGTCGTCTCCGCGGACGGCAACAGCCGGGCGTCGAACAACCCGACCTCCCAGCTGCCCGCGACCGCCGACATCCCGAGCGAGTCCAGCGCCCCGGCCCCGTCCTTCGCGCCGACCAGCGCCCCGCCGCCGCTGGACCCGAAGGACTTCGTCGCCAGCAAGACCAAGGACACCGCCCCGCTCAGCGTGACCGGCCTCTTCCCCGGCACCCAGCTGACCATGGGCGAGACGGTCTACAAGAAGGGCCCGACGGCCGACACCAAGAGCTGCGCCACGGCCGCCGCGGGCACCCTCCCCAAGGTCCTCAACGCCAACGACTGCACCCGCATGCTGCGCGTCACCTACACCAAGGACGGCATCGCGGTGACGGTCGGCGTGGCCGTCTTCGACACCGAGGCGCAGGCCGCCAAGGCCAAGGAGCAGGCCGACAGCAAGAGCATCGTGGAGTCCCTGTCCGGAGGCGGCATCAAGGCCTTCTGCAACGCCGCCGTCTGCCGCTCCACGACCAACTCCTACGGCCGCTACGCCTACTTCACCATCGCCGGCTTCACCAACGGCAACGACGTGACCCCCAAGGACACGGCGGTCTTCTCCACCGGCGACGACCTGGCCGAGTTCACCTTCCGCCAGATCCGCAGGCGCGGCGAGGCACAGGCGTCGGCGGCGGCGAACGAGTAGGACGCCGGTCAGCAGCACCCCGCCGCACCCGGCAGCGTCCGCTTGTTGCGCGCCTCCTTGTTGCGCGCGGCCAGCTGGTCGTCCGCCGGGTAGCCGACCTCCTCCAGCGTCAGCCCGTGCGGCCGTACGACGTGCACCGCGGAGTCCCGTACGCCGGCGGCGAGCACCTTCCCCGGCCAGTCCGGCGGGCGGTGCCCATCCCCCACGAACAGCAGCGCGCCGATCAGCGAGCGCACCATGTTGTGGCAGAAGGCGTCGGCGCGGACGGTGGCGGTGATGATCCCGTCGTCCCCCCGGACGAGGCTCAGCTCCTGCAACGTCCGGATGGTCGTGGCCCCCTCCCGCTTCTTGCAGTAGGCGGCGAAGTCGTGCTCCCCCAGCAGCCGCCGGGCCGCCTCGTTCATCGCGTCGACGTCGAGCGGCCAGTCGTGCCAGAGGACGTGGCCCCGCAGCAGCGGGTCCACGCCGCCCGGGTTGTCGGTGACGCGGTAGGCGTAACGGCGCCAGATCGCCGAGAAGCGGGCGTTGAAACCGGCCGGGGCCTCCCGCAGGGCCCACACCCGCACATCCTTCGGCAGCCGCCCGGCGAGCCGCTTGAGCAGCTTCCCGTTCTGCTCCGCCCACACCTCCCGGGGCAGATCGACGTGCGCCACCTGGCCCCGCGCATGCACGCCGGCGTCGGTCCGCCCGGCCACGGTCAGCTCGTACGTCGTGTGCCGCGACCGCGTCACGGTCGCCAGGGCGTCCTCGATCTCCCCCTGCACGGTCCGCTTCCCACCGGCCTGCTTGGCCCACCCATGGAACGCGCTGCCGTCATAGGACAGGTCGAGCCGAACACGAACGAACCCGGGCGCTGCTACATCACTCACGTACAGATCCTCTCAACAACACAAGAGCGGGCCCGCTCCTCGAAAAGGAACGGGCCCGCAACGCCCTCAAGGGGCGCGGGACTGCATCGATATGCGGCTCCGCCGCGTGGGCGCGACAAGCCACGACGAAAGCCGCACCCGCCAACGAAACAGCCCCCGGCAGAACGCTTACGCGTCCTTCGACTCCTCGGCGGCATCCTCGGCCTTGGTCACATCGACCTTGTCCTCAGCAGCCTCGGTAGCCTCCGCAGCCTCGGCCTCCTTGACCGCACGCTTCGTCGCGGCCTCGGCCTCACCCGTGGCCTGCTGCGCAACCGTCAGCGCCTCGACCAGCTCGATGACAGCCATGGGCGCGTTGTCGCCACGGCGGTTACCGATCTTGGTGATGCGGGTGTAGCCACCCGGACGGTTCTCGTAGCGCGGGCCGATCTCGGTGAAGAGCGTGTGGACGACGCCCTTGTCCGTGATGACCTGGAGCACCTGACGGCGGTTGTGAAGGTCACCCTTCTTCGCCTTGGTGATCAGACGCTCGGCGTACGGGCGCAGGCGGCGGGCCTTCGCCTCGGTGGTGGTGATACGGCCGTGCTCGAACAGCGACTTCGCGAGGTTCGCGAGCATCAGCTTCTCGTGCGCGGCACTGCCGCCCAGACGGGCACCCTTGGTGGGCTTCGGCATTGTTCTTCTCCTGTGTGTCTGCCCCGGCCGTATCAGGTACCGGGGTCAGGAACCCGATGAGCGGATGCTCACCGGCAACGACCGATCAGTACTGCTCGGTCTCCACGAAACCCGCGTCCGCGTCGTCGTCCGCACCGAAGGCGTCGGCGGCAGCGGTCGGGTCGAATCCGGGCGGGCTGTCCTTCAGGGCCAGGCCCATGCCGGCCAGCTTCGCCTTGACCTCGTCGATGGACTTCGCACCGAAGTTACGGATGTCCAGGAGGTCGGCCTCGGAGCGGGCGACGAGCTCACCCACGGAGTGGATGCCCTCACGCTTGAGGCAGTTGTACGACCGAACGGTGAGCTCCAGCTCCTCGATCGGCAGCGCCAGGTCTGCGGCGAGCGCGGCGTCCGTCGGGGACGGACCCATGTCGATGCCCTCGGCGTCGATGTTCAGCTCGCGGGCGAGACCGAACAGCTCGACCAGCGTCTTACCGGCGGAGGCCATGGCGTCACGCGGACGCATCGCCTGCTTGGTCTCGACGTCGACGATCAGCTTGTCGAAGTCGGTGCGCTGCTCGACACGCGTGGCCTCGACCTTGTACGTGACCTTCAGAACCGGCGAGTAGATGGAGTCGACCGGGATACGACCGATCTCCTGGCCCACCTGCTTGTTCTGCACGGCGGAGACGTAACCGCGGCCGCGCTCGACCGTCAGCTCCATCTCCAGCTTGCCCTTGCCGTTGAGCGTGGCGAGGACGAGGTCGGGGTTGTGCACCTCGACACCGGCCGGCGGCGCGATGTCGGCGGCGGTGACCAGACCCGGACCCTGCTTGCGCAGGTACATCACCACGGGCTCGTCGTGCTCACTGCTCACGACCAGCTGCTTGATGTTGAGGATCAGGTCGGTGACGTCCTCCTTGACGCCCGGCACGGTGGTGAACTCGTGCAGGACACCGTCGATGCGGATGCTGGTGACAGCAGCGCCGGGGATCGACGACAGGAGCGTACGGCGGAGGGAGTTGCCGAGGGTGTAGCCGAAGCCCGGCTCCAGCGGCTCGATCACGAACCGGGAGCGGAACTCGTCGACGACCTCTTCGGTCAACGAGGGACGCTGAGCGATCAGCATGTGTGGATCAGATCCTTCTGTCGTGGACGCCCGCTATTTGACGCCCGACGGGACCGTCCCCGGCAAAAGGGACGGGTACTGCAAGGGTACGGGCGATACGGCCCCGAAGAGCCGTACCGCCCGAAAAGCCCTGCGAAGCGAGGTCAGACGCGACGACGCTTCGGCGGACGGCAGCCGTTGTGCGGGGTCGGGGTGACGTCCTGGATGGAGCCGACCTCGAGACCGGTCGCCTGGAGCGAACGGATCGCGGTCTCACGACCCGAACCCGGACCCTTCACGAACACGTCGACCTTGCGCATGCCGTGCTCCTGGGCGCGGCGGGCGGCCGACTCGGCGGCCATCTGCGCGGCGAACGGCGTGGACTTCCGGGAGCCCTTGAAGCCGACGTGGCCGGCGGAGGCCCAGGAGATCACGTTGCCGGACGGGTCCGTGATGGAAACGATCGTGTTGTTGAACGTGCTCTTGATGTGCGCGTGGCCGTGAGCGACGTTCTTCTTTTCCTTGCGGCGCACCTTCTTGGCAGCGCCCTGACGTCCCTTGGGGGGCATCTCTTAACTCCTACGGGAGGTGGTCGGTCCTACAGCGAAGACCGTGGACGGTGGTCCGCTGCGGACTACTTCTTGCCCGGCTTCTTCTTGCCGGCGATGGCGCGACGCGGGCCCTTGCGGGTGCGGGCGTTGGTGCTGGTGCGCTGACCGCGGACGGGCAGGCCACGGCGGTGCCGCAGACCCTGGTAGCAGCCGATCTCGACCTTGCGGCGGATGTCGGCCTGGATCTCGCGACGGAGGTCACCCTCGGTCTTGATGTTGTTGTCGACGTACTCGCGGATCGCGACGAGCTGCTCCTCGGAGAGGTCGCGAACGCGGGTGTTCGGGTCGACGCCGGTGGCGGCCAGCGTCTGCTGCGAAAGGGTCCGGCCGATGCCGAACACGTAGGTGAGGGCGACCTCCACGCGCTTTTCGCGCGGGATGTCGACACCGGAAACGCGTGCCATTCAATGGCTCCTGGTGATCTTCGGAGGTCTTCCACAGGACCGGTTCCCAGCCGCCGTATCAGGTACGAACTGGGTCCCCGGCCTCCGACCGGGGGTGTCAAGCCGTCGCGCGGCTCGGGCCCTGCGTATGAACATATTCAGCTCGCGTCGCGCGAATCTCTGCGAAAGCGGTGCAGAGGGGTAGGTCGTGCGGTCAGCCCTGGCGCTGCTTGTGGCGCGGGTTCTCGCAGATGACCATGACCCGGCCGTGACGGCGGATCACCCTGCACTTGTCGCAGATCTTCTTGACGCTCGGCTTGACCTTCATGGGGTGAGGTTCTCCGGGTCAGTGCCATCGCCTCGGGGAAGCCCGGGGCGCGGGCAAGATCTACTTGTACCGGTAGACGATCCGGCCACGCGTCAGGTCGTACGGAGACAGCTCCACCACGACCCGGTCGTCAGGGAGGATGCGGATGTAGTGCATACGCATCTTGCCGCTGATGTGTGCCAGGACCTGGTGGCCGTTCTGGAGCTCGACCTTGAACATGGCGTTCGGCAGAGACTCGACGACAGTGCCCTCGATCTCGATGGCACCTTGCTTCTTGGCCACGCTTTGCCCTTCGGAATCGACTACCTTGATCGACTCACTGTGAGCGCATGCAGACATGCGGGTACACAAGAGCCGACGAGTCAGTCTACGTCAGCGCACCCGGAAACACGAATCGAGCCAGTCTGCCCCACACCGAAGATCATCATGCGAGCAGCGCCCACCTCCGACGCCAGCCTCCGACCGGCGGTCGTGGTCCGGGCCGTCGTCAGGCTAGGGGATCCGGTGCGGCCGTGACCCCGTACTCCGCCAGCTTCGCCCTGCCCCCGTCCGGGGCCGTCAGGACCAGTGGGCCCTGCTCGGTCAGGGCGACCGAGTGCTCCCAGTGCGAGGACCACGTGCCGTCCGTCGTGATGACCGTCCAGTCGACCCATCCCCGACGCCGCCCTCGCGGGCTCGGCGCCTGGGGCGCCTCACAGACTTCGAGCGGCTGCGCCGGTCTCCGACCGGCGGTCGTGGTCCGGGCCGTCGTCAGGCTAGGGGATCCGGTGCGGCCGTGACCCCGTACTCCGCCAGCTTCGCCCTGCCCCCGTCCGGGGCCGTCAGGACCAGTGGGCCCTGGTCGGTCAGGGCGACCGAGTGCTCCCAGTGCGAGGACCACGTGCCGTCCGTCGTGATGACCGTCCAGTCGTCCTCCAGGACCTCCGTCTTCGGGGTGCCCAGGGAGACCATCGGCTCGATGGCTAGGCAGAAGCCGGGGACCAGCTTCGGGCCCTTGCCACGGCGCCGGTCGACGTAGTTCAGCAGGTGCGGGTCCATGTGCATCTCGCTGCCGATGCCATGACCGCCGTAGTCCTCGATGATCCCGTACCGCCCGCCGCCGGGCTTCGGCTGGCGGCGGATGTACGTCTCGATGGCCCGGGAGATGTCGACGAGCCGGTTGCCCTGCTTCATGGCCGCGATACCGGCCCACATCGACTCCTCGGTCACCCGGGACAGCTCGACCAGCTCCGGAGCGTGGCCGGACCCCACGAACGCCGTGTAGGCGGCGTCACCGTGCCACCCGTCGACGATCGCGCCGGCGTCGATGGAGATGATGTCGCCGTCCTTGAGCACGACGTCGTCGGACGGGATGCCGTGGACGACGACCTCGTTCGCCGAGGTGCAGATCGTCGCGGGGAAACCGCCGTACCCCAGGAAGTTCGACTTCGCCCCGTGCTCCGCGAGCACCTTGCGCGCGACCTCGTCCAGATCCTTCGTGCTGGCCCCGGGCACCGCGGCCGCACGCGTGGCCGCGTGAATGGCGGCGACGACCAACCCGGCCTCACGCATCTTGGCGATCTGCTCGGGACTCTTGATCTGCACCATGAAGACGACGGCCTTTCTTGGACCGGGAAGGGACGGACTGCTTCCACGATAAGGGGCTGCCGCACCGGCCCACCCCACGCAGCGGCCGCGGCCCCTTCACAAGGGACCGCGGCCGCCATCAGGTACCAAACACGACTACTGAGCGTCGTCCTCGCGCTTGAGCGCCCCCAGCGCACGCCCCGTGACCTCGTCGACCGCACCCATCGCCGAGATGGTCACGACCAGCCCCTGCGCCTTGTAGTAGTCGATGATCGGCTCGGTCTGCGTGTGGTAGACCTCCAGCCGCTTGCGCACGGTCTCCTCGGAGTCGTCGTCCCGCTGGTACAGCTCACCGCCGCAGACGTCGCAGACGCCCTCCTTCTTCGGCGCGCTGTACGTCACGTGGAACACGTGCGCGGAGTCCTTGCGGCAGATCCGCCGCCCGGCGATCCGCTTGACGACCTCGTCCTCGGGGGCCTCCAGGTCCAGCACCGCGTCCAGCTTGATGCCCTCGGACTGGAGCAGCTCGTCCAGCGCCTCGGCCTGCGAGACATTGCGCGGGAAGCCGTCCAGCAGGAAGCCGTTCTCGGCGTCCGGCTGCTCCATGCGGTCCTTCGCCATGGCGATGGTGACCTCGTCCGGTACCAGGTTGCCGGCGTCCATGTACGACTTCGCCAGCTTGCCGAGCTCCGTCTGCCGACTGATGTTGGCGCGGAACAGGTCGCCCGTGGAGATGTGCGGGATCGACAGCTTTTCGGCAAGGCGCGTGGCCTGCGTACCCTTACCGGCACCCGGCGGCCCGACGAGGACGATTCGCATCAGCGGAGGAACCCTTCGTAATTGCGCTGCTGGAGCTGGCTCTCGATCTGCTTCACCGTCTCGAGACCGACACCCACGATGATCAGGATGCTGGTACCGCCGAACGGGAAGTTCTGGTTTGCCCCAAATCCGGCCAACGCCATTGTTGGCACGAGAGCGATCAGCCCCAGATACAGCGACCCCGGCCAGGTGATCCGGTTGAGTACGTAGCTGAGGTACTCAGCGGTCGGTCGGCCAGCCCGGATACCCGGGATGAAGCCACCATACTTCTTCATGTTGTCGGCGACTTCTTCAGGGTTGAAGGAGATCGCCACGTAGAAGAACGCGAAGAAGACGATCAGGAAGAAGTAGAACGTGATGTGCACGGGCGCCGCCGTGTCGGCCAGGTTCTGTGTGATCCAAGTCGCCCACCCGGCCTGGGAATTGGCGAACTGGACGATCAGCGCCGGAATGTAGAGCAGCGACGAGGCGAAGATGACGGGGATCACACCCGCCTGGTTGACCTTGAGCGGGATGTACGTGGACGTACCGCCGTAGGCCCGGCGGCCGATCATGCGCTTGGCGTACTGCACCGGGATACGGCGCTGGGCCTGCTCGACGAAGACCACCAGGCCGACCATGAACAGGCCGACGAGGATGACCGTGCCGAACTCGATCCAGCCGTCGGCCAGCGAGCCCTGCTGCTTGATGGCCCACAGGGCGGCCGGGAAGGTGGCGGCGATCGAGATGAACATCAGGATCGACATGCCGTTGCCGATGCCGCGGTCGGTGATGAGCTCGCCGAGCCACATCACGACAGCCGTACCGGCGGTCATCACGATGACCATGGTGATCGTGACGAAGATCGACTGGTCGGGGACGATCTGGTTGGCGACCGGGCAGCCGGAGAAAAGGGAGCCGCTGCGGGCGGTGGCGACGAGGCCGGTGCCCTGCAGGACGGCGAGCGCCACGGTCAGGTAGCGGGTGTACTGCGTGATCTTCGCCGTACCGGCCTGACCCTCCTTCTTGAGGGCTTCGAGGCGGGGGATCACCACCGTCAGGAGTTGCAGGATGATGCTCGCGGTGATGTACGGCATGATGCCGAGCGCGAAGATCGTGATCTGGAGCAGGGCCCCGCCGCTGAACATGTTGACCAGACCGAACAGACCCTGGTTGCCCTTGGCTACGTCGATGCAGGTCTGGACGTTCTGGTAGTCGACGCCCGGAATCGGGATGTGCGTGCCGATCCGGTACACCACGATGATGCCGAGCGTGAAGAGCAGCTTCTTGCGCAGGTCGGGCGTCTTGAACGCCCGGGCGAACGCGGTGAGCACGGTGCCTCCTGCGACCCCCGCGCATCTGCGTCAAGGGTGACGGTCTTGAGGTTCCAATAGAACAACGACATGGGTAACGGTCAACTGCCGCTCAAAGTGCCCGAGGTGCGGCAGCTGTGAAAGTTGGCAGTGCAGGCCACCTTACCCGCGGGACTGCCCCCCTTGGAACGACCAACCGGGGATACCCCATTTGTGGGGCATCCCCGGTCGGGTTCGCTCAAGTCATCGAGACGCCTGATGCGTTCAGACGAGCTCGGTGACGGTACCGCCGGCGGCGGTGATCTTCTCCTTGGCGGAGCCGGAGACGGCGTCGACCGTCACCTGCAGCGCCACGGAGATTTCGCCCTGGCCGAGCACCTTGACGAGGCTGTTCTTGCGAACGGCGCCCTTGGCCACCAGACCCTCGACGGTGACCTCGCCACCCTCCGGGTAGAGGGCGGCCAGCTTGTCGAGGTTCACGACCTGGTACTCGGTCTTGAACGGGTTCTTGAAGCCCTTCAGCTTCGGGAGGCGCATGTGCAGCGGCATCTGGCCACCCTCGAAGCGCTCCGGAACCTGGTAGCGGGCCTTGGTGCCCTTGGTACCACGACCGGCCGTCTTACCCTTCGACGCCTCACCACGACCGACACGGGTCTTGGCGGTCTTGGCGCCCGGGGCGGGACGGAGGTTGTGGATCTTGAGCGGGTTCTGCTCCGCCATGATCAGTCGACCTCCTCGACCGTCACGAGGTGGCGGACGGTGTGCACCATGCCGCGGAACTCGGGGCGGTCCTCCTTGACGACCACGGTGTTGATCCCCTTGAGACCAAGCGACCGCAGGGTGTCACGGTGGTTCTGCTTGCTGCCGATGTAGGACTTGACCTGCGTGATCTTGAGCTGCGCCATGATCACACACCCGCCCCGGCACGCGCACGGAGAAGAGCCGCGGGGGCGACGTCCTCGAGCGGCAGACCACGGCGGGCCGCGATCTCCTCGGGACGCTGCAGGCCCTTCAGGGCCTCCACGGTCGCGTGCACGATGTTGATGGCGTTGTCGGAGCCGAGCGACTTCGACAGCACGTCGTGGATACCGGCGCACTCCAGCACGGCACGCACCGGACCACCGGCGATAACACCGGTACCCGGCGACGCCGGCTTCAGGAGCACGACACCGGCAGCCTTCTCACCCTGGATCGGGTGCGGGATGGTGCCCTGGATCCGGGGGACCTTGAAGAAGTGCTTCTTGGCCTCCTCAACGCCCTTGGCGATGGCGGCCGGCACCTCCTTGGCCTTGCCGTATCCGACACCCACGGTGCCGTCACCGTCGCCCACCACGACCAGCGCGGTGAAGCTGAAGCGACGACCACCCTTCACAACCTTGGCGACGCGGTTGATCGCGACAACGCGCTCAACGTACGCGGTCTTCTCGGCGGCAGCTGCGCCGCCGTCACGGCCCTTCCGGTCCCGCCGCTCGCCGCCACCGGCACCGCCACCGCGGCGCTGGGGTCCAGCCATTGGATTTACCTCTCTCTGTTTCCGCTAGCTACGGCAGGCTCAGAACTTGAGCCCGGCTTCGCGGGCGGCGTCCGCCAGGGCGGCGATGCGCCCGGCGTACTGGTTGCCACCACGGTCGAACACGACGGCCTCGACACCGGCGGCCTTGGCACGCTCGGCGACCAGGGCGCCGACCTGCTTGGCCTGCGCGGACTTGTCGCCCTCGCCACCGCGGACCGAGGTGTCCAGGGTGGACGCCGACGCCAGGGTGTGACCCTTGATGTCGTCGATCACCTGGGCCACGATGTGGCGGTTCGAGCGGGTAACGACCAGACGGGGACGCTCCGCCGTACCGGAGATCCGCTTGCGGATCCGGATGTGACGGCGCTTGATCGCGGCGCGCTTGTAGGCGTCGCCCTTCAGGATCTTCTGTCCGTATGCCATGGCTTACTTACCCGCCTTTCCGACCTTGCGGCGGATGACTTCGCCCTCGTACTTGACGCCCTTGGCCTTGTACGGGTCGGGCTTGCGCAGCTTGCGGATGTTGGCCGCAACCTCGCCGACCTTCTGCTTGTCGATGCCCTCGACCGAGAAACGGGTCGGGGTCTCCACCTTGAAGGTGATGCCCTCGGGGGCCTCGACCGTGATCGGGTGGCTGTAGCCGAGCGCGAACTCCAGGTTCGAGCCCTTGGCCTGCACGCGGTAACCGACACCGCTGATCTCGAGCTTCTTCACGTAACCCTGGGTCACGCCGGTGATCATGTTCGCCACCAGCGTGCGGGACAGGCCGTGCAGGGCCTTGTTCTGACGCTCGTCGTTGGGGCGGGTGACGTTCAGGACGCCGTCCTCACCCTTGACGATCTCGATCGGCGCGGCGACGGTGTGGGTCAGCTCGCCCTTGGGGCCCTTGACCGAGACCGTGCGGCCGTCGATGGTGACGTCCACGCCGGCGGGAACCGCGATGGGGAGCTTGCCGATGCGCGACATAGCTGTTTCCTCCGTTCCCTTCCGTTACCAGACGTAGGCGAGAACTTCTCCGCCTACGCCCTTCTTGCCGGCCTGCTTGTCGGTGAGGAGCCCGTGGGACGTGGAGATGATCGCCACGCCCAGGCCACCGAGCACCTTCGGCAGGTTGGTGGACTTCGCGTACACCCGGAGACCGGGCTTGGAGATCCGCTTGATGCCCGCGATGGAGCGCTCACGGTTGGGGCCGAACTTCAGCTCGAGGACGAGGTTCTTGCCGACCTCGGCGTCCTCGACGCGCCAGCCCGTGATGAAGCCCTCCTGCTGGAGGATCTCCGCGATGTGAGACTTGATCTTCGAGTGCGGCATCGCCACGGTGTCGTGGTACGCCGAGTTCGCGTTCCGCAGACGCGTAAGCATGTCTGCGATCGGATCAGTCATGGTCATGAATTGGCCTTCGGCCTCTCTCGCCGGGGTTTCCTGGTGCGCCATCCCTCTCCCCGATCCGAGACGGGACGGGTGCGGCGCGGTGGACCTACGGCGTAGTAAGCAAACATTAGTGGGCCCTGCCCACGGGCGTACGGGCGGCAGTCAGGCGCCCAACCCTCCAAGCCTATGGCATGGAGAGGAGGGCGCCTGACACGCCCATTGCTTACCGAGAGCTTCAGGAATCCCGAATTACCGGAATTACCAGGAGCTCTTGGTCACGCCCGGCAGCTCGCCACGGTGAGCCATCTCACGAAGGCACACGCGGCACAGGCCGAACTTGCGGTACACGGAGTGCGGACGGCCGCAGCGCTGGCAGCGGGTGTAGCCACGCACACCGAACTTGGGCTTGCGAGCAGCCTTAGCGATCAGAGCCTTCTTCGCCATCTCGCTCACGCCTCCTTGAAGGGGAAGCCGAGGTGACGAAGGAGCGCGCGGCCCTCAGCGTCGTTGGTCGCCGTGGTGACCACGGTGATGTCCATACCCCGGACGCGGTCGATCTTGTCCTGGTCGATCTCGTGGAACATGACCTGCTCCGTGAGACCGAAGGTGTAGTTGCCACGGCCGTCGAACTGCTTGGGGGACAGGCCGCGGAAGTCGCGGATGCGCGGCAGCGCGAGCGACAGGGTGCGGTCCAGGAACTCCCACATGCGGTCGCCACGGAGCGTGACGTGGGCACCGATCGGCTGGCCCTCACGCAGCTTGAACTGCGCGATGGACTTGCGGGCCTTGGTGACGGCCGGCTTCTGACCGGTGATCGTGGTGAGGTCGCGGATGGCGCCCTCGATCAGCTTGGAGTCGCGGGCGGCGTCGCCCACACCCATGTTGACCACGATCTTGACGAGGCCCGGAACCTGCATGACGTTCTCGTACTTGAACTCGTCACGCAGCTTGCCGACGATCTCCTCGCGGTACTTCGTCTTCAGGCGCGGAGTGGTGGTGGTCGTCATCAGATGTCCTCACCCGTCCGCTTGGCAACGCGGATCTTGTTGCCCTCTTCGTCGAAGCGGTAGCCGACGCGGGTCACGACCTTCTTGCCGTCCTTCTCAACGACCAGCTGGACGTTGGAGACGTGGATCGGCGCCTCGGTCGTGACGATGCCACCGGCCTGCGAACCGCGAGCCGTGGGACCGGCCTTGGTGTGCTTCTTGACCCGGTTGACACCCTCGACCAGGACACGGTCCTCGCGGGGGAAGGCCGCGATGACCTTGCCCTGCTTGCCCTTGTCCTTGCCGGTGATGACCTGGACCAGGTCGCCCTTCTTGATCTTCATGCTTACAGCACCTCCGGCGCGAGCGAGATGATCTTCATGAACTTCTTCTCGCGCAGCTCACGGCCCACGGGGCCGAAGATACGGGTGCCGCGAGGGTCGCCGTCGTTCTTCAGAATGACGGCGGCGTTCTCGTCGAAGCGGATGTACGAGCCGTCCGGACGGCGGCGCTCCTTGACGGTGCGAACGATGACCGCCTTGACGACGTCACCCTTCTTCACGTTGCCACCGGGGATCGCGTCCTTGACGGTGGCGACGATGACGTCACCGATACCCGCGTAGCGGCGACCGGAGCCACCGAGCACACGGATGCAAAGGATCTCCTTCGCACCAGTGTTGTCGGCGACACGCAGCCGCGACTCCTGCTGGATCACGTCTATCTCCTGATCGTCTGCCGGTTCCCCGGGGGCCGTCCTTCAACGGCCCCCGGAGCCTGGCGGAACTGTCCTGCGGGGTTTGCCCCGCAGGGATTACTTGGCCTTCTCGAGGATCTCGACGACGCGCCAGCGCTTCGTCGCGGACAGCGGCCGGGTCTCCATCAGGAGGACGCGGTCGCCGACACCCGCGGCGTTCTGCTCGTCGTGCGCCTTGAGCTTGTTGGTACGGCGGATGACCTTGCCGTACAGCGCGTGCTTGACGCGGTCCTCGACGGCGACGACGACGGTCTTGTCCATCTTGTCGCTGACGACGTAGCCCTCACGGGTCTTGCGGAAGCCGCGCGCCTCAGTGTTCTGGTCAGTCACGTTGTTCTCGCTCATCAGGCGTTCTCCACCGTCTCAATGCCGAGCTCACGCTCACGCATGAGGGTGTAGATCCGGGCGATGTCCTTGCGGACCGCCTTCAGACGGCCGTGGTTCTCGAGCTGGCCCGTCGCCGCCTGGAAGCGGAGGTTGAACAGCTCTTCCTTGGCCTCGCGAAGCTTCGCCAGAAGCTCCTCGTTGCCCAGCTCGCGCAGCTCGGACGCCTTGGTACCGGCCGACATCACGCTTCACCTGCCTCGCGCTTGACGATCCGGCACTTCATCGGCAGCTTGTGGGCCGCACGCGTCAGCGCCTCACGGGCGATCTTCTCGTTGGGGTACGACAGCTCGAACATCACGCGTCCGGGCTTGACGTTGGCCACCCACCACTCGGGAGAACCCTTACCGGAACCCATGCGGGTCTCGGCGGGCTTCTTCGTCAGGGGGCGGTCCGGGTAGATGTTGATCCAGACCTTGCCGCCACGCTTGATGTGACGGGTCATGGCGATACGAGCCGCCTCGATCTGGCGGTTCGTGACGTACGCCGGGGTCAGCGCCTGGATGCCGTACTCGCCGAACGCAACCTGCGTTCCACCCTTGGACATGCCAGAGCGCTTCGGGTGGTGCTGCTTGCGGTGCTTGACCCTACGGGGGATCAGCATGTCGGTCAGGCCTCCGTTCCGGTGCTCTCAGCCGGAGCGGCAGCCGCGGGAGCCTCGGCCTTGGGGGCCTCGGCGCCGGCAGCCTGCTGCGGCTTGCGACCGCGCCGCTCGCCACCACGGCCACCACGGGCCGGGCGGTCGCCAGCGCCACCGCGAGCCGGGCGGTTACCCGCACGGGCGGCAGCGTTCTCGGCGCGGACCTCGGCGATGTTCTTGACGTCGCCCTTGTAGATCCAGACCTTCACACCGATGCGGCCGAAGGTCGTCTTGGCCTCGAAGAAGCCGTAGTCCACGTTCGCGCGGAGCGTGTGCAGGGGCACACGGCCCTCGCGGTAGAACTCCGAGCGGGACATCTCGGCGCCGCCGAGACGGCCACCGCACTGGATCTTGATGCCCTTGGCGCCCGCCTTCATCGCCGACTGCATGCTCTTGCGCATGGCGCGGCGGAAGGAGACGCGGGAGGACAGCTGCTCGGCGACGGCCTGGGCCACCAGCTGAGCGTCCGTCTCCGGGTTCTTGACCTCGAGGATGTTCAGCTGGACCTGCTTGCCGGTCAGCTTCTCCAGGTCACCGCGGATGCGGTCGGCCTCGGCGCCACGGCGGCCGATGACGATGCCCGGGCGAGCGGTGTGGATGTCCACGCGGACACGGTCACGGGTGCGCTCGATCTCAACCTTCGAGATACCGGCGCGCTCCATGCCGGACGTCATCATCCGACGGATGGCGACGTCTTCCTTGACGTAGTCCTTGTACAGCTTGTCGGCGTACCAACGCGACTTGAAGTCGGTCGTGACACCGAGCCGGAACCCATGCGGGTTTACCTTCTGGCCCATTACCGGGTTCCTTCCTTGCTGCTGACGACCACGGTGATGTGGCTGGTCCGCTTGCGGATCCGGTAGGCACGGCCCTGGGCGCGCGGCCGGAACCGCTTCAGGGTCGGACCCTCGTCGACGTACGCCTCGGAGATGTAGAGGCTGTCGGCGTCGGTGTGGTCGTAGTTGTGCGCGGCGTTGGCGATGGCGCTGTCGAGCACCTTGCCGACCGGCACGGAGGCTGCCTGCGGAGCGAATCGCAGAACAGCCTGGGCCTCCGTGGCGTCCATGCCACGGATGAGGTCCACCACGCGGCGGGCCTTCATGGGCGTGACGCGGATGTACCGCGCCTGGGCCCTGGCTTCCATGGTTGTCCCTTCAGTTACTTACGTGTCTGAATGCGATCCGCTACTAGCGGCGCTTCGACTTCCGGTCTTCCTTGACGTGACCCCGGAAGGTGCGCGTCGGCGAGAACTCGCCGAGCTTGTGGCCGACCATCGACTCGGTGACGAACACCGGGATGTGGGTCTTGCCGTTGTGCACCGCGAGCGTGTGGCCGAGCATGTCCGGCACGATCATGGAGCGGCGGGACCAGGTCTTGATGACGTTCTTGGTACCGGCTTCGTTCTGAGCGTCCACCTTCTTCATCAGGTGGTCGTCGACGAAGGGTCCCTTCTTCAAACTACGAGGCATCTCAACCCGTCCTTAGCGCTTCTTGTTCGTCTTGCGGCGGCGGACGATGTACTTGTTGCTCGCCTTCTTGGGAGAACGAGTACGGCCTTCCTTCTTGCCCCACGGGGAGACCGGGTGGCGGCCACCGGAGGTACGGCCCTCACCACCACCGTGCGGGTGGTCGACCGGGTTCATGACCACACCACGCACGGTCGGGCGAACGCCCAGCCAGCGCTTGCGGCCCGCCTTACCCCAGTTGATGTTCGACTGCTCGGCGTTGCCGACCTCGCCGACGGTGGCGCGGCAGCGCACGTCGACCAGGCGGATCTCTCCGGACGGCATGCGCAGGTGGGCCATCGAGCCCTCCTTCGCGAGCAGCTGCACGGAGGCACCGGCGGAGCGGGCGAACTTGGCACCGCCACCGGGACGGAGCTCGATCGCGTGGATCGTGGTACCGACCGGGATGTTGCGGAGGGCCAGGTTGTTGCCCGGCTTGATGTCGGCCCCGGGACCGTTCTCCACACGGTCGCCCTGCTGCAGGTTGCGCGGGGCGAGGATGTAGCGCTTCTCGCCGTCCGCGTAGTGCAGCAGCGCGATGCGCGCGGTGCGGTTGGGGTCGTACTCGATGTGCGCGACCTTCGCCGGCACGCCGTCCTTGTCGTGACGACGGAAGTCGATCACGCGGAAGGCGCGCTTGTGTCCGCCACCCTGGTGGCGAACGGTCACACGACCGGAATTGTTACGGCCGCCCTTGCTGTGCAGGGGACGGACCAGCGACTTCTCCGGCGTGGACCGCGTGACCTCGACGAAGTCGGCGACGCTGGCGCCACGACGGCCAGGAGTCGTCGGCTTGTACTTGCGGATACCCATTTCTCAGTCCTCGTCCGATATCGGACGATCCGGACCCCCGGTTAGGAGGTCGGACCGCCGAAGATGTCGATACGGTCGCCCTCGGCGAGGGTCACGATCGCGCGCTTGGTGGCGGCACGCTGGCCGAACCCGGTGCGGGTCCGCTTGCGCTTGCCCTGGCGGTTGATCGTGTTGACCCCGGTGACCTTGACCTGGAAGACCGACTGCACGGCCTCCTTGATCTGGGTCTTGTTGGCACGCGGGTCGACGACGAACGTGTACTTGTTCTCGTCGAGGAGCGCGTAGCTCTTCTCGGAGACAACCGGCTTCAGCAGGACGTCACGGGGGTCCGTGTACGACTTGCTCAGCGGCGTCTCGACGGTGTTCTTGCCCTCGGCGGCGTGGCGACGCGCCTTGGCGACGCGAGCGGCCTTGGCGGCCTTGGCGGCCTTCGAGGCAATGGCGGGGTGACGGATAGCCATCAGGCCTCGCTCCCTTCGGTGTCATCGGCCTTCGGGCCCGACACGAAGGACTCGAAAGCGGCCTTGGTGAAGACCACGTCGTCCGAGACGAGAACGTCGTACGTGTTCAGCTGGCCCGGCTCCAGGATGTGGACCTGGGGCAGGTTGCGGGCGGACAGCCACGCGGCCTCGTCGGCGCGGTCGACGACCAGGAGCAGGTTCTTGCGCTCCGAGATCTTGCCGAACAGCGTCTTGGCGGACTTCGTCGACGGCGTCTCGCCCTCGACGACGCCGGAGACGACGTGGATGCGGTTGTGGCGGGCCCGGTCGGTGAGGGCGTGGCGCAGGGCCGCGGCCTTCATCTTCTTCGGGGTCCGCTGCGAGTAGTCGCGCGGCTGCGGGCCGTGGACGACGCCACCGCCGGCGAACTGCGGCGCGCGGGTCGAGCCCTGACGGGCGCGGCCGGTGCCCTTCTGGCGGTACGGCTTCTTGCCACCGCCGCGGACCTCGCCACGGGTCTTGGTCTTGTGCGTGCCCTGACGGGCTGCAGCCAGCTGCGCGACGACGACCTGGTGGATCAGCGGGATGCTGACCTTCTCAACGCCGAAGATCTCCGCGGGGAGCTCGACGGAACCGGCCTTGTCGCCCGCCGGCGAAAGGATGTCAACAGTGCTCATCGGTTACCTCAGGCCCCCTTGGCCGCGGTGCGGACCAGGACGAGGCCGCCGTTCGGACCGGGAACCGCGCCCTTGATGAGCAGCAGACCCTTCTCCGCGTCAACGGCGTGGACGGTCAGGTTCTGGGTGGTGACCCGCTCGTTGCCCATGCGACCCGCCATGCGGAGGCCCTTGAACACGCGGCCCGGGGTGGCGCAGCCACCGATGGAACCGGGCGAGCGGTGCTTGCGCTGGGTGCCGTGCCCGGCGCCGAGGCCACGGAAGTTGTGGCGCTTCATGACACCGGCGAAGCCCTTGCCCTTGCTCTTGCCGGTCACGTCGACCTTGACGCCGGCCTCGAACACCTCAGCGGTGATCTCCTGGCCGAGCGTGTACTCGGAGGCGTCCGCGGTGCGGATCTCGACGAGGTGACGACGGGGGGTGACGTCGGCCTTGGCGAAGTGGCCCTTGAGGGGCTTGTTCACCTTGCGCGGGTCGATCTCGCCGAAGGCGATCTGGACCGACTCGTAGCCGTCGGTGTCGTTCGTACGGACCTGGGTGACGACGTTCGGGCCGGCCTTGACGACGGTGACCGGAACAACACGGTTGTTCTCGTCCCACACCTGCGTCATGCCGAGCTTCTCGCCCAGGATGCCCTTGATCTGCTTAGCCATCTCTCAGATCACCGGCCTCAGAGCTTGATCTCGATGTCGACGCCGGCCGGGAGGTCGAGTCGCATCAGAGAGTCAACGGTCTTGGGGGTCGGGTCGAGGATGTCGATCAGGCGCTTGTGCGTGCGCATCTCGAAGTGCTCGCGCGAGTCCTTGTACTTGTGCGGCGACTTGATGACGCAGTACACGTTCTTCTCAGTGGGCAGCGGCACCGGGCCCGCGACCGACGCACCAGTGCGGGTCACCGTCTCGACGATCTTCTTCGCCGAGGAGTCGATGACCTCGTGGTCGTAGGCCTTGAGCCGGATGCGGATCTTCTGTCCCGCCATGGCTACTTCGTAGTCCTGTCTCTCTACAGCTCTGGAACCCGGTGTTCTCTTCGTTTCTCCGACCCACGCGGTCGGGCGTGTCGCACTCCCGCTGACACGGATGTCCCTTGTCCGAACATCCCTGCGGGATTGACACGGCCCTACCGAACCGTGAACCGGGGGCTAGAGGCCCACCGGGCGCCTGGCCGGTGCCGCGCCCACGCTTCCCGGAAGATTCCCGTACGTCCGCCCCTGATCAGGGACGACGAGTACTGTGGGACTCGCTTCCGGTCCTCCCGGCGGGAGGCGCGCAGCATCAACACTCGACCGAGCAACTCGGACAGTCTGCCATATGGGGCAGGGCGTCCGCCAATCGAGCCGGAGAGAATACCCCGGACGTGACCTAGGTCAAACGCAAGGTGGGACGGGGGCCGTGAGCCGCAGGTGCAGGCGATGCGGAAGTACGTAGGTCACCGAGCCGAGGATCACGCCGGAGACCCTCACCCCGGCTCCGACGTCCGCCCCCGCGGCATCGCCCAGAACACCGCGCCCAGCGCCAGAACGACCACGGCAGGCACCAGCAGGACCACCGCCGGGCGAACCGCCTCATGCAGCAGCCAGGCCCCCACAAGGCCACCCGCGAACATGGCGGCGACCGAGGCGAAGCGGCGGCCTTCGTGGCGCAGGCCCGAACCGATGCGGGGGTCGGCGAGCGGGGACAGCCCGCCGAGGAGTGCGGTCAGGGCGCGGGTGGACACGGTCGTGGGTACGTCCGGGACCCCTACGCGCAGGGTGGTGACGTTACGTACGCCCATGGCCGCGGCCACCAGGGCGATCACGACGAAATGGTGACCGGTGACCGGCCCGCCCTGCTCGTCGACGCCGGTGCGCCACGCGACCAGACCACCGAGCCCCAGCAGCAGCGCCTCGGTCATCAGGCCGGGCACGAACCAGCGGCGGCCGTGGACGTCGACGATCGTCTCGAACCGGGAGCCGAGCACCGCGCCGACCGCGAAGGCGGCGCACGAGACACCGGCCGCGGCCGGGGAGAGTCCCGCTGCGCCGGTGAGTGCGAAGGCGAGGAAGAGGAGGTTCCCGGTCTGCACCGCCGTGAACACCGGGCCCAGCACGAGAAAGCTGACGGCCTCGATCATGCCGGTCGTCAGCGTGAGCGCCACCATGACCGAGGTGAGCCCGACGCCCGCTCTGGGTTTCATACGGGGACCCGCTCCATACGGGGACCGTAAGCCGTGACCGATCCACCCGCTGCCGCTGCCACGCGCCACTACGCCGATCAGGTACGACGCCCGCACCGGGCCCTCAGGGATCGCCGCCGCCCGCCTCGTCCGCCCACGCGGACAGGCATCTCCCACCGCCGCCCTCATCGACCAGGCAGACAGGCACCTCCCACCACCGCCCTCCCCGCCCACGCAGACAGGCACCCCCCGCCACCGCCCCCGCCCACCACGCAGACAGGCACCCCGCCTCCGCCCCCGCCCACCACGCAGACAGGCACCCCGCCACCGCCCCCGCCCACCACGCAGACAGGCATCTCCCACCACCGCCCTCCTCGCCCACGCGGACGGCTATCTTCCGCCACCCGCCTGCCCCGATCATGGTCGGCATGTCGATCACCTCCCGGCGCAGTCTGCTCGCCGTCTTCGCGGCCTCGGCCGCCTCCGTCCCGTTCAGCGGCCTGGCCGCCGCCCCGGCGCGCGCCGCCGAGTCGATCCATGCCGTCGAGCCCTTCGCCGGGGCAACCGGCCTCACCTCGGCCCGCTCCTCGGTGACACTGCCACCGCTGGACGCCTCCTACTTCACACAGGTGACCCTGAGCACGCCCCTGACCGCCACCGTGCTGCCGGGAACCCCGGCCCGCACCGAGGTCACCTCCGGCGGCCGCCGCGTCGCCCTGCTGACCCACGGCGCCCGGACCGTCGTACTGCCCGGCCCGGAGCGGACCTTCACGGAGAACAAGAAGCCCTTCGTCGACGACTTCCAGCGCACCCTGCAGGACGGATGGGGCAGCTCCCCCGGCGGCGGAAACTGGTCCACCCTCGGCCCCGCCGACACGGACTACTCGGTGCAGCCCGGCACCGGCGTCATCGCCCTCACCACCGACTACGCCAGCCGCCACGCCAGCGTCCGGGACGGCGAGATCACGGACGTGGACGTCCGCTCGGTGGCCCGGTTCGACAAGGTGCCCACCGGCCAGGCCTGCTCCTACGCGCTGTCCTTCGGCTACCAGGACACCCACAACAACTACCGGGCCCGGCTGTCCTTCACCACCGGCGGCGACGTCCAGCTGCGGGTGGAGAAGGAGGTCGCCGACGCGGTCACCCAGCTGACGTCCGCCACCACCCTGGCCACCGACGTCCCCGCGGGCACCGACTGGACCATCCGGGTCCGCCGCGAGGGCACCCGCATCCGGGTCAAGGCCTGGCGCTCCGCCACCGCGGAACCGTCCGCCTGGGCCGTCGACGTCACCGACCCCACCTTCGGCAAGGGACGCGTAGGCCTGCGCGCCCTCGCCAACGACGGCTGCACCAACCTGCCGGTCAAGCTGCTCGTCAGCCACTTCGAGGTGAGCGCCGCGAACTGGGCGACGCCGCCCACGGTCACCCACGGCGACTGGGTGCGCGTCCTGCCGGAACCCTTCGACGGCAACTGGACCCCGGCAATCGAAGAGATCGTCCGTGGCTGGGCCGGCTCCACCGCGCCGGACGTCCTGGCTCACGCGGCGATGTTCCTCGCCGGTGCGCCCGCCGTCGTCGCCGGCTCCGGACCGGCCAAGGACAAGCAGGTCCTGGGCGAGTCCGGGTACGGCTACCTGGACCCGGAGGGCTACCGCTACGAGGGCGCCGACTTCCACGAGTACATGAACGTCGGCTGGACCTTCCCCGACGGCGCATACACCGGCCCGTCCAGCAAGCAGGTCGGCAACCTGGACTGCTCGGGCTACACGCGGATGGTGTACGGCTACCACATGGGCGTACCGATGGCCGCGGGCCAGGACACCTCCGGCACCCGGATACCCCGCAAGTCCCGCGACATGGCCGAGCACGCCCCCGGCGTACGCATCGACCGCACCGACGGCACGAACCCGCCCGCCGCGGCCCTGCTCCAGCCCGGCGACCTGGTCCTCTTCAACGCCGACTCGGGCGACGACACCCCGACGGTCACGGTGGACCACGTCGGCATCTACCTCGGCAAGGACACGGCAGGCAAACGCCGCTTCCTCTCCAGCCGCAAGACGATCAACGGCCCCACCATGTCCGACCTGGGCGGCGCATCACTCCTGGACGGCACGGGCACGTACGCCACCAGACTGCACACGGTCCACCGCATCTGAGCCGACCGGGCGGGGGCGCCGGCCCCGCCCCCGCCCGGTTTCCGCGTGGAAGGAGCCGTCAGCGGCCCGCATCCGCCGCGAAGAGATCGAGTGCCTCGCGGAGGCGGGTGCTGGAGGTGTGGGCGGTGTAGGGGAAGTAGACAACCTCCACGCCGACCTTCGCGAAGGCCTCTTCGAGCTTCGTCCAGACCTCCGTGCCCAGCCAGTCGTCGCCTTTGTAGATGACGTCGAAACCGATGTCGTTCCAGATCTTGATCTTGTCGGCCATGGTCGCGACGTAGGTGTCGTCCACGTAGCGGACGCTGCCGACGATCTCCAGCCGCTCGGAGAGCGGTACGACGGGCGGTCTGCCCTTCAGCTGCACCACCAGGTCGTCGGAGCAGACACCCGCGACGAGCCGGTCGCAGTTCGCCCGTGCTCGGCGCAGGATGTTGAGGTGGCCCACATGGAAGAGGTCGAAGACCCCGGGCGCGTATCCGAGACGTTCTCCCATCACTGTCCTCCCGTCGACCGCTCTTCCGCGGCCGCGGTCACGTCGAGCGGCTCCGACTGGGGCGAGGCGTTCCGACCGTCGGTGACGGCGATCGTGTAGCGGTGACGGGAGCCGGGGGTGACGTAGTCCGTGTACGTCATGTCCGGCCGGTCCCACGAGGTGGACTGCTGCTTGCGCGAGGCCACGTGGACGCCGTCCCGGTAGATCAGATACGTCAGCTCCGCGTCGTCGCGGTCCCAGGCGGCACGCCAGGTGAGCGTGGTCCGGCCGGGGCTGGAGTCCGCGACCCGGAGCTGCGGCGGGTTCTCCGGGGCTCCGGTGTCGGGTTCGGGGGCGAAGCGCGTCAGGCCCTGTTGCGGTTGGTCGTTGACGGTGGTGAACTCCCCGCCCACCCAGAGGATTTCACCGGCCATCACCATCGCCCGGGGGCCGCTCTGCTCGCCGATCCCCCCATTGGTGTCGGGGAACCAGTGCAGGATGTGCCCGTCACGGACCGAGTTGGCCAGGAGGTGCTGGCGGTTGTAGTGCTCGGGGAAACCCCCCGGCGTACGGCTGCAGTCGTGGGCGTGCGAACCGCTGTAGAGAACACCGCGGTGCACCAGGACGGCCTGCGTGGCGCCCAGGCAGTAGTCCTTCCACACCATCTCGCCGCTGGACAGCCGCCCGGCGATGCGCCCGTCGAAGATGCCCGTCCCCATGCCCTGGGCTCCCACGTAGAAGTTGGTGTCGTCGCGGGCCAGCGACCGCACCGCCGATCGTCTCGGGAGCCAGTCCGGGTAGGAGGCCACCGTCGCGCCGGTCGAGGGATGCAGAGCGACCAGCGCGTGGTCGTTCGCGCCGTTGACCACGTCGAAGTCGCCGCCGACAAGAATCTTGCCGTGTTCGAGTGCGGCTTTGATGGCCCGGACGGAACCGTCGATGTCCGCGGCGAAGGGCAGCAGCTCACCGCCTGGGGTGAACGCCGCGATGCGCCGCCTCGTCTCGCCGTTGACGAGCACGAAATCGCCGCCCAGATAGACCGCCTTGTCCGTCACCTCGATGGCCCTGACGAACGAGGACACGGCGGGGCGGAAGTCCTTGCGCAGCGAGCAGTCGGCCGTGTTGAACGCGACCGCGCTGGCTACCTTCGTGTCGTCGGCGGAGCCGAACGAGCCGCCGACGTACAGCACTTCGCCGTCGCTCGACGCCTTCAGCGCCCGTACGGTGTCGCCGCCGCCGGAGAGCTCCGGGGCACAGGGCAGCAGTTCGCCGGTGTCGGCGTCGAACGCGGCGAAGTTCTTCCGGGGGACCTCCCTCTCGCCGGGCTGCGCGCCCGGCGGACGGACGCTGTCGAAGGTGCCGCCGACGTACACGACGCCGCGGGCGTGCTCGACCGACCAGACGATGCCGTCCGTCTGCCATGTCGCCAACGTGTCGGCGGCCAGGGTCTGTTCGTCGGCGGCCGAGGCGGAGGCGGAGGCGGTCATGAGCGTGGCGGCCGCGAGGAGGGCCGCGATGGAAGCAGTCGTGGCGACCCTCGTCGTGCGTTTTCTCAGGCGCATGGAACATCCCGGGGTGCAGGAGGTACGGGTGGTGAGAGGGGAAGAGGGTGCGGCGGTTTCGGTTCTGCGACGGCCCTATGTGGCGCGATCGCGCAGCACACCGACGAGCTCTCGCACTCCCAGCGGGGTACGAAATCTCCACAAACTTATACCGAATGCACACAATCCCAAGGCGATTGCGACGGCAAGTCCGGCGGTCGTGTCACCAGCCAGCAGCCTGGCGGCAAGAAGCGGGGGCGCAGTGAGGCACAGCCCGGTGGCCGTCGCCAGGAGGTACTCGTTGTCGACGACCGTGAAGCCCGGATGCCGCCGCACCAGCGCGGCCGAGACGAGGTTCTCGACGACGAGCGCCACCCCCCAGGACAGGGCGGCTCCCATGACGCCCAGCCGGGGAACGGCCAGCACGCCGACCGCCAGCTGCACGGCGAACGCGGCACCGGTGACCGCCAGATGCCAGGAGCTCTTGCCGGCCATGAGCAGCACCGTCTGGGCGTTGCCGACCCCGACGTTGACCGCCGAGGCGATGCACAGCACGACCAGCGCGTCCGCCCCCTGCTCGAACTCCGGCCCGAACAGGGACAGAACGGTGCCCGGGAAACTGGTCAGCAGCGCGAGCAGCGGCCAGGAGAACAGCACGACCCAGCGCGTGGAGACGCGGTGCAGATGACAGGCCTGCGGGAGGTCGCCCACGGCGAGGAGACGGCTGATCTCCGGCGCGACGGCCAGCCGGATGGCGAGCTGGATCAGCGTGGCCGCGATGACGACCCGGCCGACGGCCGTGTAGATGCCCGCCTCTTCACTCGTCGCCAGGCCCGACAGCAGGATGACCCCCACCCACACCGAGCTGATGTCGAAGACGGAGGAGATCGCCCGGGGCGCGGCGAACGCCCAGAATCCCTGCCGGGTGGTGGCCTCGGCAGGCACGGGGGCGGGTCCGGGGTCCGTACGGCGGCGGCACCGTCGCAGGGCGACGCAGGCGATGACGACGCCGGCCAGGGTGGGGGCGAGCCAGGCGGTGGCCAGCCCCAGGACACCCGGCGCCAGCAGCGCGACGGGGACGGCGATCAGGACCCGCAGGACCGGTTTGCCGATCTGCTCGACACCGACGAACGGCACCACGGTGCCGTATCCCTGGGTGGCACCGAGCAGGATCAGCGTGACCGTGGCCAGCGGGAGGAACAGGGCGAACAGCCGCATGAGGGTCACCGCGTCGTCGCGGGCGAGATTCGGCAGCAACGCGGTCGCCGTCCAGGGCGACAGGAAGAGCAGCGCGGCGGCGGCGGTACTCACCGCGGCCCCGGGCAGCACGGCGCTGCGCATGAGCGCGCCCACCTGGCGGCCCCCGCTGGTGGCCAGGTCACGGGAGACGAAGCGCACCAGTCCGGTGTCGGCACCGAGCTTGCAGGTGTTGCAGAGGATGGTGAAGACGGCGACGCCGGTGAACACCGCTCCCGCCCCGTACGCCCCGAGGGCGCGGGTGACCAGGGTGACGAGGACGTAGCCGAAGACGGCGTTGACCGTCGATCCCAGGAAGCCCCACCACCCGCCCCGCGCGGTGGCGGCGATCCCGCACCGGGCGGCCGGCCTATCGGTGACGGGCACGGCCGTTCCGGACGCGCTCATCGGGAGACGCTGAGTGTGTCGTCCTGCACGGGCGCGGGCACTTCCCCGACCAGGTCGTCGGCCGGCGTGGACGGCGTGGTGTCCGGGTCCCGCTGCCCGATCCGGCGGCCCCAGCCGCCGTCCACGGCACGGCGCAGCAGGCGGCGTCGTGCGCCGCTGTCGAGAACCGCGCCCACGATGTGTCCGCCCGAGCAGTCGATCAGCTCGCGAACCCGCTTGAGGTCGTCGCGCCTGGACCGGTTCAGGCCGCCCACCACGAGGACGCCGTCCACGCGCTGGGCCACCGCGAGAGCGTCAGCGTGTTCGAGCAGGGGTCGGGTGATGACCAGCACGGGCCTACCGGATTCGGCGTAGGGCAGGGCGCGCGTCACCGCCGAGGCCGCAGGCCTGTTGTCACCGGTGGTGCCACGGCTGTCCGGGAGGAGCGCGAACCGTCCGGCCGTGCCCGCGTCGACGACCGCACTGCCCTCGGGAGCGCCGACTGGTGCGCAGGCGTCGGCCAGCAGCGGCAGCCGCGCCGGCAGGCCGGGTGCGCCGGCGGTGGCGTCCACCAGCAGCACGTCGTCGCCGGACTCGGCGAACGCGGCGGCGAGGTTCACCGCGGCGGCCTCGGCGTTGCCGTCCTCCTTCGGCGCCACGACGAGCAGAGTGCCGGCGGCGGTGCGGCCCTCGGTTTTCCTCAGGAGGAAGGCGAGGGTGCGGTAGGCCTCCGCGCGACTGCCGCCGGCCCGGCCGACCACCAGAGGGTCCGCGTCGTCCGCGTCAGCACCTGGGACGATGCCCAGCACCCGAGCGCCCAGTGCGGCCTGGACTTCGCCGACCGAGCGCGCCCGCGGCTCCAGGGCGGATCGCAGCCAGGCGAGCACCACGCCGAGGAGGAGACCGCCGATCAGCCCGAGGCCGATGAGCCACGCGGGGCCCGGTCCGGAGGGGCGCGCCGGCGGCTCGGCCCGGCGCACGATGTCCCCTCCGGTGGTGTCGTAGGACCTGATGTCCGACACCCGCTTCTGCAGCACACTGATCTGGTCCCGCAGGCCGGCCGCCGACGTGGCGGGGTCGTCGTCGGACTTCGCCTCGATGCGCTTGGCCAGCACGTCGATCTGCTGCTCCAGGCCGCTCGTCATCCGCTTCACCATGGCCTTGGTCCGGTCCTGGCGATCGGCGAGGTAGGCCTCGGCGAACGCGTTGGTCACCCGGGCCGCCCCCTTCGCCGTGCCGGCTGTGTACGCGAACCTGAGCACCTGGGTGTCCGGGGGATTGGTGACGCGCAGGTTCGCCAGCAGCGGGGCGGCCTTGGAGGGCCGGCCGAGCGTCCTCGCCGCGCGGGCCGCGACGGTGGCGCTGAGCGCGATCTGCCGTTCCGTGCCCATGCTGACCTGGTTGTCGGCGGCCACGCCGAACGTGCTGAACGGGTCCGTTCTGGAGCGGACGAGCACCTCGCTGGTGGAGCTGTAGCTGCCCGCGGTCAGCAGCACCAGCAGCAGTCCGCCGAGCAGCCCCAGGACGATGCCCGTCGCGATGGTCACGCGGTACCTGAGCAGTCGGCGCAGCTGGTCGCGGAGCTGGTCCGGTTCGGCGTACCGGTCGTCGTAGCCGGGGGAGCTGGTCACGAATGCCTCCTGTGTCCGGGAATGGGAGCGTGGCCCGCCCTCGCGGGCGGCCGCGCCGGTGACCGGGACGGGGACGACCGGGCGACGGGGCGAGTGGTGATGAAGAGCGGAACCACGAGGAGCAGCAGCAGGGGTCCGACGATCGCCATGAGGCTGCCGCGCAGGAGGACCAGCTGGTAGAAGGCGACAGCGGGTACCAGGAGAGCGGCCAGCGTGCTGTGCCCGCCCCGCATCCGTTCCCTCAGGTCGTCCATGCGGCGCCCGGCCAGACCCAGCAGGCAGAAGGCGGCGACCACGCAGGGACCACCGCCCCAGAGATACGTCTCGATCCACAGCGGTGCGGAAAGGTTGTGGAAGTCGTAGCCCGCGTACTCGGCGAATGCGATGCCCGTGGTCTGCGGTTTGTCGGGCCAGATGGCGCGGGGCACCATGAACAGGACGGGACCGAGCGCGGCCGACGGTGAGAATCCGTTGTCCTTCACGTAGTCGATGCCGGTCTGCATCTGCTGGAAGGCGTCGTAGTCCATGGCGGTGCTGAACTGTTCCGTGAGGCTCAGCACCTCGACGACTTCGCGTTCGTCGTAACGGAAGTAGTCGCTGTACGGGAAGACGAACAGCACCCCGATCGTGAGGGCCGCGGCAGCGATCCGGAAAGCCCTGGGGCTGCTGAATCGGCGCCAGGAGAAAAGCAGCACCAGAAGGACGGTCCCGGCCCAGAAGCGGGGCCTGCTGATCGGGTTGTTGACGATGACGTTGAGTGCCAGGAGAGCCGGGAGCAGCATCCAGCGCACACCCCGCAGCAACCGGTCCCCCGCCGGCCGACGTGGCAGGTGCACCAGGGCCACCAGCGCCCAGAAGGCGGGAACGGCGACGGCCCACACCTGCAGCGCCCGCACCGGGTCTTCTGCCTCGGCGCCCGACTGCCGCAAGGCCTGCCTGCTCGTGAAGAAGGCCTGCAGGCCGCCCTCCTGCTGCGGCAGCACGATGACCGCCAGAACCAGCGACAGGCCGCACAGCAGGAGCACGGGCCAGGGCGTGAGCCTGCGGGACAGCAGGGGTTCGAGCACGAGCGACCGGCGGGTCGCGCTCCTGGTGGCGAGTGCCGTACCCCCGCTGTAGGCGAGGAGCCCGAGTTCCGTCAGCGCCGCGGCGGCGAAGGCGGTGGAGTCGCCGGTCCGGTATTCCAGGGGATATGTGTCGGTGGCGAGCATGGCGAGCGGCGCGAGCCCGAGCCATACATAGGCGAAGACCCAGAAACCGAGTGCGACAAGCCGCACCGAGGTATCCGTGAGAACCCGGGTGAGCGCTGTTCCGGCATGCGCCACGACGACGCATTGCATGGCGAGTGTGGCACCGAACCGTGCCTCGGGGGTGTACAGGATCAGCGTGGGCAGCATGGCGACCAGCAGGAGGAACCAGCAGCACACCGCCGCAGCGCAACGCTTTTGACTGCCTGGCACCTGCACCCCCGGTTGAGCGAGCAAACGGAATAGACGGTCGCCACGGTATTTATATCCCAGACACCGGGATTAGCGACCGCATTCCAGGGGGTGTTTTACCGGACGTTTTTCCGGATGCTTTTCCCGATGGAAATTGCTATTACTGCACAATATGGGATCCGCGCACCGCGCCGAGAATTCGCTCGAATCGCGAGGCGCAGCCCTCCAGCGCGAACTCCCGCTCGGCCAGCGCCCGGCTCTCCTTGCCCAGCGACTCGGCGCGCGCAGGGTCGGTCAGGATCTCGCGGACCCAGGTGGCCGCGTCGTCCAGCGAGGACTCCTCGGGCGGGAACACCGCCGAGCCGGCCTGGCGGAGCAGTTTCGCCGCCAGGTTGTCTTCCGGCATCAGTCCCAGCACGGGACGTCCGGCGCACAGATAGGACAGTGTCTTGGACGGAACGGAGAACTCCCCGGCATCCGCCGCCAGCAGCACGACCAGCACGTCACCCGTGCCCAGCACCTCGGGCAGCCGCTCGTACGGCTGGAACGGCAGCAGGGTCAGGTCGACGCCGCGGGCGGCGGCGGCTTCCTTGAGGACCGGGACGGCCGGGCCGTCGTTGACGACGACGAGACGGACCTGTTCGCCCTGCTCGCGCAGCCGCTCGGCCAGCCGGACGAGCAGGACGGGTTGGTGCTTGAGGCCGAGGGTGCCCGAGTACAGCACAGTCCTGACGCCGGTGAGACCGTGCTCGGCCGACCAGGTGTTGTCCCGGGGCACGGGGTGGATCTCGTCCAGCGGCGCCCAGTTGGGAATGACCGTGACCTTGTCGGCCGTACCCCACTCCTCATGGACCCGCACGAAGGAGTCGGCGATCACCACGATCGCCGAGGCGCATCGCGCCGCCCACTTCTCCCCCTGCTCGAAGACCTTGGCGGCGACGCCCATCAGCTTCGAGACGCCGGCGGCGGCGAAGCTCCTGAGCGCGATGGCAGTGACGTCCTGGTGCCACAGCACCCACGGGACACGCAGCACCTTCGACGCCAGCGCGGCCACGACCAGGGTCGGGATGGGCAGGTTGCCGAGCATCGCCACGTCCGGCCCCTCACGTCGCACCTGACGGGCCAGTTCGAAACCGAGCCGGGTCTCCTGGAAGAGGCGGTGGACGTAAGCGTCCTTCCTCAGCACGGTGCGGTCGCCGATGGTGGCGAAGCGGAGGCCGTCGGCCGCGTCTCCGCCGAGGTTTCCCTTGCCGGAGACGTAGGCGACGCAGGTGGAGTGCACGACGTCGTGACCGCGACGTGCCAGCTCGCGGCTGAGCTGGGCCTGGAACGGGTGGCCGCTGTAGTCGTGAAGGAGGATCTTCATCGGCTGCTCCCCTGCCGTGCGCGGATCAGTGGGCGGCGAGCTTCACCTGGTCGTAGACCCAGGCATAGGTCCTCTCCAGGCCGTCGCCGAGGGAGATCGAGGGCTCCCAGCCGTAGAGCTCGCGGATCAGGGTGTTGTCGGAGTTGCGGCCGCGCACGCCCTGCGGGGCGTCCAGGTGGTACCTGCGCTCGCAGCGGATACCGGCGATCTCCTCGACGATGTCGACCAGTTGGTTGATGGTGACCAGCTCGCAGGAGCCGAGGTTGACCGGGACGCTGCTGGTCCCCTTCATGATCATCTGGGTGCCGTGGACGCAGTCGCCGATGTACATGAAGGAGCGGGTCTGCCGGCCGTCGCCCCAGATCTCGATCCTGTGCAGGCCGGAGATGGCCGCCTCCGCGATCTTGCGGCACACGGCCGCGGGGGCCTTCTCGCGGCCTCCGGTCCAGGTGCCCTCGGGGCCGTACACGTTGTGGTAGCGCGCGACCCGGCACGTGAACCCGTAGTCCTCCTCGAAGTGGCGGCACATGCGCTCGGAGAACAGCTTCTCCCAGCCGTAGCCGTCCTCGGGCTGGGCCGGATACGCGTCCTCCTCCTTCAGCGCGGTGACGTCCGCGTCGGTCTGCTTTCCGGCGGCGTACACGCAGGCGGAGGACGAGTAGAAGTAGCGCTCCACGCCGGCTTCCTGGGCGGCCTTGAGCATGTGGGTGCTGGTCAGCACCGACATCATGCAGGCGGCCTTGTTGTTCTCGATAAAGCCCATGCCGCCCATGTCGGCGGCCAGCATGTACACCTGCCCGGCGTCCCGGACGGCCGCACGGGCGCTGTCGAGGAGCGACAGATCGGCGACGACGTTCTCGGCGGCGGAGTGCAGTTGATGCCACTCGTGCCGCGGCTTGATGTCGACACAACGGACTGTCAGGCCCTGGGACAGGAGATCGGCGGCGAGGTGCCCACCGATGAATCCCCCACCTCCCGCAACGACGACGTCCACCTGCTTGCTCATGGCAGCTCCTTCAGAAAGCCGGGATCTGCCTGGCAGATTAATCAGCATTTATCCCAATTATGGTGATATGCCGCGCGTCTTCGTGTCCGGAAGTGCCTGATGCCTCCGTACGAGTACGTCGGGAGAGCTCGCTGAACCACTTGGAGAGGAACACCGGCAACAACACCGCGTGCGCCGCGAGCAGGGCGACGTACAGCGCGAAGAACAGCTTCTGGTTCCCGAGGAACAAAAAGACGAGGCACAGCAGGCCGTAGTCCACGGGCAGCAGGGCCACGGCGCGAACGGCGGAGGGTGAGCCGGTCTCCGTCTCGTCCCCGCGCCTTCTCAGCTGCTCCGTCAGGATGCCCCCGAAGAACAGCACGACGGCGGCGAACTGGAAGGCGATCGGCACCAGCAGCAGGGCGGGACGCGGCAGATCGAAGAACCGGTGGAAGGAGATCAGCACCGCCGCGTGAATGCCCAGGAGCTTGGCGCAGTCGACCACATGGTCCATCCACTCGCCGGACAGGCTGGTCGACCTGTGCAGCCGGGCCAATTGACCATCCGCCGAATCGAGCGCGAAGCCGAGGACCAGGGCCAGGGCGACGCACTGTCCGAGCGCGTGGGAAGGGGGCAGCAGAGCCGTGGCGGCAATGGCCGCGAAGGTCACCAGGGCGCTGACGAGGGTGACGTGATTGGGCGACAGTCCCATACGGTGCGCCGCGGCCGCCAGCACTCTGCCGACCGGCCGGTTCACGAACCGGGTGTAGGCGGAAACCCCCCGGGCGGATTTCTGCGCCTGCGAGAGCTGCCTCAGTGCGCTGGAAAAGTCCATGCTCAACGGCGTCCGTGCGCGAGGATTCCGAAGTTCGACGCGGGAAAGTACCGATCCCCCACTGCCTGCAGCAGACAGGACTGCGTCGACCAGTACCGCTCGAGGCGGACGGCTGAGAACGACGCGGTGAGGCGGTCGCGGATGGCCTCCTCGTCGACGCCCTGCCGTACCACGTGGTACTCCACCATGTCGGACGGGTTCGCCTCGTCGTACGCACCGCGCAGCCGGCGCATGCAGGTGGCCATCCCCCGGCGGGGTTCTCCCTGGAACAGCCGCCACCCGAAGTAGGCTCCGCGGTCGAGCGCCAGGGACAGCCTGGAACGCCGGGGGTACCACAGCGGATCCTGGAAACTGAGGAAGGCCCCGCCAGGGGAGATGCGACCGACCAACCGGTTGATCGTGCCCAGGTAATCGGGGATGTGGTGCAGTACGGAGATACAGACGACGGCGTCGACCGGGTCACCGCTGAGGGCGGCCTCCCCGTCGGCGTCGTGCACGACGGTGACTTTGCCGTTGTGCCGGAAACGGTGGCGCAGGACATCCGCGCTCGACGCGCTCATCTCCGTGACCTGCACCTCGGCCCCGGCCGCCAGCAGATGGTCGGTGAAACACCCGTGGCCCGCACCGACTTCGACGACCCGGCACTGGCCTGTCCTGGCGAGGATCTCGCCCACCAGCTCGTGGATGCTCCGGACCACTCTGTCCCGGATGCTGTGGTGAAGAATGTGCGGGGAGCCTTTCGCGTAATTGTGGCCCGCGTCATGGCTGCACTGTTGCAGCTCGCCCATGGATGGCTTTGTCACAGTGGTGCTCATCTGCCGAAAGTAGGCCTGCGAGCCGACCTGGCCGCGTCCGACGAGCAAGCCCATCACGATGTCCATCCGTTCGGACTCACAAGCGCCGGTAGATCGTCTCCAGCCGGTCCGTCACCGCGTGGACGGAGAAGGCCTCCACGACGGCACGGTGGCCCGCCGCGGCGAGGGCCTGCCGCCTGCCCTCGTCGTTCAGCAGCGCGCACACCGCGTCGGCCAGCTGCCGAGGGCTGCCGTTGGTGACCACGGCCGCCCCCCGGCGGTCCAGCTCCTCCGCGATGCCGCAGCTGTCGGTGCACACCACGGGGGTGCCCGCGGCGAGAGCCTCGATCACGGTCATGCCGAAGGGCTCGTCCACGCTGGGCAGGACGTAGACGGCCGCCCGCGTGTAGGCCCGTACCGCCTCCGCGTGCTCCAGCGCTCCGCCGTAGGAAACGACACCCTCCAGCCCGTGCTCGGCGATGAGCCGGCGCACCTGGGGCAACACCCCCTCGTCGGCCCCGTGGAGGGTGAACCGGGCGTCGGGCACCTGACGATGCGCCAGGGCGGCCATCTCGACGAACGCCTCCGGGCGCTTGCGCGGGTGCAGCCGGGCCAGGAAGAGCACCTCCCGCTCGCGCCCACGGTGCTCCGCCGCACCCGCGCTTTCCGGTCGCACCCCGTTGGGCAGGGTCACCAGCGGCGGACCGCCGGCGCCGACGACCCCGGCCACGGCTCCACGCTCCTGCTCGGTGAGAACCAGGCAGGCACGCGCCCGCCGCAGCAGCGGCACGTACAGCCGGTCGAAGAGCCTGACCGCGGCCGAGCGCCGGGGCTGCACCATGCCGTGCGTCTGGGCGACGAACCTCGTGCGCCGCAGCACGGCGACGGCCAGCGCTGTGAGGGTGACGAGGTCACGCCCCGCGTGGACGTGGACCACGTCGGCCCCGCCCATGGAACGCCACAGGTCCTTGACGAGCAGCGGGTGCATGAGCCCGGTGAACCGCCCGGGGAGCAGGGAGCGTGCCGGGCGCGTGCGCAGCGGCACCGAGCCGAAGCGCGCCGGTGCCGGGCCTCTGCCCCGCCACAGCGACACCAACGTGACGTCGTGGCCTCGCGCGGCGCACTCCTCCAGTTGCCCGGCGGCCACACTCGTCGGACCGCCGTAGGCTCCGTCGTCGCTGACCAGGGTCACGACATGGACGACCCTCATGCCAGACCGCCCGCGGTGATCACGGCGCCCGGAGGGATGTCGCGGTGGGCGACCGCCGAGGCACCCACCACCGCCCCGCGGCCGACGGTGACCCCCCGCAGCACGACGGACCGTGCCGCGACCCAGGCACCGTGTTCCAGGCGGATCGGCCCGTTGTCGAACTCGAAGGTGGGGTGGTCGTGCTGGTGGCTTCCCGTGCACAGCAACGCACTCTGGGAGACGCACACATTGCTGCCGATGGTGATCTGTTCCAGATTGAGCAGCCAGGCGTCCTCACCGATCCATACGTCGTCGCCGACGGACAGCCGCCACGGCCAGTGCACGCGGACACCGCGCCGGATCAGCACCCGCTGCCCGACGCGTGCGCCGAACGCCCGCAGCACGGCCGGTCGCCAGCGGGCCGGGAACCACCACTTGACGAACACGAGATGGAGAACGGCGAACCAGGCGGCCTGGACGAGCAGGGGGCGTCCCTTGTCATAGCCCGCTCCCGTGAAACCTCGCAGGGAGCGCTCGACGGCGGCCCTGTGGTCGGTCGCGCCCGCGCGGGCCCCCGTGCCGGGCGGCGCTGCGGTCTCTGCCATGTGATGGCCCTTCCGGAGCTGGACGATATGCCCATTTACGTACATTGCTACTGAGTGATCAGTGTGAACCAGTACATAAGGGCGTGTTGCCGACACGCTCGACCGCTCGGAAGACCTCCACGCGCCCGATCGGCACACTCCGCCTTTCCAGTGTTCCGAAACCTCGGATGGCGTAGGCAGACAGGGCTTTCGGCGTGACGCCGGTCGGCCTGTGCAAATGATCGGTTTGCCCGGCTAGCGGATAAGAGTCAGAACTCGGGTCGCCGGAAGAGACGGCCGAGGGTCCCACGCGAAGTCCGGATCACCCAGAACGAGAAGGAGTACTCGTCGTGCGAGTAACCATCCCTGCAAAGAGTCATTCACGCCGCCCCCGATGGGCAGCGCAGCTGGTCGGCCTCGGCCTGACGACGGCACTCGCGGTCGGCTTCGCCGCCCCCGCGTCGGCCCTGCAGCCGGGCCCGCCCAGCGGCTCAGGCGTGCAGCCGGACGAGGAGCAGGGCAACGCGACGTTCCCCGAGCTGGGGTACACCTGCCCCCAGGGCGTGCGCGTCATCAACAACCCGGAGGTCGGGACGAATGAGTTCACGGTCGACGGCTTCACGGTCAGCATCACCGTCCGGAACACCGAGGGCGTCGGGGAGACCTTCGACTTCGACATCATCAGCGATCACGTCGCCCTGGGTGTCCTCGTCAAGGGCGGGCCGAACACCAACGAGTACGACTACCGCCCCTCGGGCATCGAGGAGGACACGAATCTCCACGCGCCGCTGGGTGCCGGCCCGAGCGGCAGTCTCTACCACGACATCAGCAACATCGAATTCTGCCTCGACCGCGACGGCAACCAGACCTGAGCCCCCAATGGGTGACTCGGCCTGACACCGGAAGGGGGCCCGGGATGTCCCGGGCCCCCGGCCAGTTGGAAACCGCCCTAGGCCACCCGCTGAAAGCCCCGCAACCGTACGAACGACGACTCCAACCCCTTCTTCAACGCCCGCGCCACCGGCCGCTCCACCAGCCGGTGCACCAGCCAGCTCAGCACCAGGAACCCGGCCACCAGGACCGCGACCAGGAGGCGGGGGTCCATGGTGCCGCGCAGGTGGTGGATGAAGACGATGCCCGCGAGGTAGTGCATGAGGTAGAGCGGGTACGTCAGACAGCCCGCCGTCACCAGCCACTTCCAACGGATGCGGTCGGTGTAGCCCAGCGCGATGGCAACCATCAGCAGCATGAACGCGGTGAAGATGACGACCGCGCCGCGCCAGCTGCTGACCTGTTCGTACTCGACCCGCTCCCCCAGCTCCAGCTGCCCCATCAGCCAGGACATCGCGAGGATGCCCCACAGCAGCAGGTCCTGGCCGAAGCGGTGCATGAGGTAGAGGGCGAGCCCGGCGATGAAGTACCAGGCGGCGCTCGGGTCGGCGACCAGCGTCAGCAGCGGGAACTTGGAGACCGGCGCCAGCATCGCCGCCGCACCCCAGATGCAGCAGAAGACGACGACCCGACGGTACGTCAGGCCCATGGCCACGACGACGAGGAACAGCAGATAGAACCGCAGCTCCGACCAGAGCGTCCAGTACACGGGGTCGACGTTGGGAATGTCGGACCCGGCCTGGAGCATCGTCAGGTTGAAAAGGATCTCCCGCAGCCGCAGCCGTTCCTGCACACCCGGCAGCAGCACCAGCACGGCCGTGGTGAAGAAGACGGCGAACCAGTACGCCGGGTAGAGCCGGATCACGCGCGAGACGAAGAAGTCCTTCGGCGTCCGGCCCCAGCACGACATGCAGATCACAAAGCCGCTGATCACAAAGAAGATCTCGACGCCGATCCAGCCGAAGGACGCGACGCGGAACACCGTCGGCATGAGCTCCGACACCGGGCGGTCCCAGATGATGTTGCCCGGCTCGTTGGCCCGGCGGGTACCGGCGAAGTGGTGCAGCACGACCATCAGGGCGGCGAGGAGGCGGATGCCGTCGACGACGTACAGCCGCGGACGCCGGGCGGCACGTGCCGACGTGGCGGCCTTCGGCGCACCCAGCGGCTGTGGCGGCTGTTCGGCCGCCGCGACCGGCATGGGTATCGACAATCGGCTGCGCACACCCTGCATCAGGAGACCTAGCCATCCTCGGGAGACACTCGGGGCCCGACGGCCACTGGACAGACGCTTCACGCTACGTCGGCGCCTGCCGTCCCACAGGGACAGAAAAGAACAATCCCCCCGTGGTCACAGGGAGTTGCCGTAACTCTCGCCAATCCGCCGCAGAACGTTCGACCAGTTTTCACTCAGACTGAGCACAACCATCTGGATTTTCGAATACCGCCGGGCACGGCAAAGGGGCCCGGACGACCGAAGTCGTACGGGCCCCTTCACGAGCTCGCAGCTGGAGCTACCAGGTCACTTACTTGACGATCTTGGTGACCTGGCCGGCGCCCACGGTCCGGCCACCCTCACGGATGGCGAACTTCAGGCCCTCCTCCATGGCGACGGGCTGGATCAGCTCGACGCGCATCTCGGTGTTGTCGCCCGGCATGACCATCTCGGTGCCCTCGGGGAGGTGCACGACACCGGTCACGTCAGTCGTGCGGAAGTAGAACTGCGGGCGGTAGTTGTTGAAGAACGGGGTGTGGCGACCACCCTCGTCCTTCGACAGGATGTAGGCCTGGGCCTCGAACTCGGTGTGCGGGGTGACAGAGCCCGGCTTGATGATGCACTGGCCGCGCTCGACGTCCTCGCGCTTGATGCCGCGGAGCAGCAGACCGACGTTCTCACCGGCCTGGCCCTCGTCGAGCAGCTTGCGGAACATCTCGATGCCGGTGACCGTGGTGGTGGTCTTCTCGGTCTTGATGCCGATGATGTCGACGGTCTCGTTGACCTTGAGGACACCACGCTCGATACGGCCGGTGACGACCGTACCGCGACCGGTGATCGTGAAGACGTCCTCGATCGGCATCAGGAACGGCTTGTCGACGTCGCGCTCCGGCTGCGGGACGGACTCGTCGACAGCCTTCATCAGGTTGAGGACGGAGTCGACCCACTGCTGCTCGCCCTCGAGGGCCTTGAGCGCGGAGACACGGACGACCGGCAGGTCGTCGCCCGGGAACTCGTACTCGGAGAGGAGCTCGCGGACCTCGAGCTCGACGAGCTCCATGATCTCCTCGTCGTCCACCATGTCGGCCTTGTTCAGGGCGACGACGATGTACGGAACGCCGACCTGGCGGGCCAGGAGCACGTGCTCCTTGGTCTGCGGCATCGGGCCGTCGGTGGCGGCGACCACCAGGATCGCGCCGTCCATCTGGGCGGCACCGGTGATCATGTTCTTGATGTAGTCCGCGTGACCCGGGCAGTCGACGTGGGCGTAGTGACGCGCCTCGGTCTGGTACTCGACGTGCGCGATGGAGATGGTGATACCGCGCTGACGCTCTTCCGGCGCCTTGTCGATGTTGTCGAACGGGGTGGCCTCGTTCAGGTCCGGGTACGCGTCGTGCAGCACCTTGGTAATGGCGGCCGTGAGGGTCGTCTTACCGTGGTCGATGTGACCGATGGTGCCGATGTTGACGTGCGGCTTAGTCCGCTCGAACTTCGCCTTCGCCACTGGGGTCCTCCTGTGGAGTGGTTCTGTACGCCTTACTTCATCGGCGCCAGGTGATCTTTGCTGTTAAGTCCCGGGCCCCGGGGCATTCACCCGAGAATGCGGGGGAATGCCCCGTGAGGCTCCGGAGTCAAGCCTACGGCGTATGAACGCGGTGCGTTACTCGCCCTTGGCCTTCGCGATGATCTCCTCGGCGACGTTCCGCGGAACCTCGGCGTAGGAGTCGAACTGCATCGAGTAGCTTGCGCGACCCGACGTCTTGCTGCGGAGGTCTCCGACGTAGCCGAACATCTCCGACAGGGGCACGAGGCCCTTCACGACGCGGGCACCGGCCCGCTCCTCCATGGCCTGGATCTGGCCACGGCGGGAGTTGATGTCGCCGATGACGTCACCCATGTAGTCCTCGGGCGTGGTGACCTCGACGGCCATCATCGGCTCGAGGAGCACGGGGGACGCCTTGCGCGCGGCCTCCTTGAAGGCCTGCGAACCGGCGATCTTGAACGCGAGCTCGGAGGAGTCGACCTCGTGGTAGGCACCGTCGAGCAGCGTCACACGCACACCGGTCATCTCGTAACCGGCGAGGATGCCGAACTGCATGGCCTCCTGGCAGCCGGCGTCGACCGAGGGGATGTACTCCTTCGGGATACGACCACCAGTGACCTGGTTGACGAACTCGTAGGAGGCGTCGCCGCCCTCGATCGGCTCGATCGCGATGATGACCCGACCGAACTGACCGGTACCACCCGTCTGCTTCTTGTGGGTGTACTCGACCTTCTCGACGGCCTTGCGGATCGTCTCGCGGTACGCGACCTGCGGCTTACCGACGTTGGCCTCGACCTTGAACTCACGGCGCATACGGTCGACCAGCACCTCGAGGTGCAGCTCGCCCATACCACCGATGATGGTCTGGCCGGTCTCCTCGTCCGAGTGGACCTGGAAGGACGGGTCCTCCTCGGCCAGGCGCTGGATCGCGACGCCCAGCTTCTCCTGGTCGCCCTTCGACTTGGGCTCGATGGCGACCTGGATGACCGGCGCCGGGAAGTCCATGGACTCCAGGATGACCGGCGACTTGTCGTCGCACAGGGTCTCACCGGTGGTGGTCTGCTTCAGGCCCATGACGGCGACGATGTCACCGGCGCCCACCGACTCGATCTCCTCACGCTTGTTGGCGTGCATGCGGTAGATCTTGCCGATGCGCTCCTTGCGGCCCTTGACGGAGTTCAGCACGGCGGTGCCGGACTCCAGGCGGCCGGAGTACACGCGGACGAAGGTGAGCTTGCCGAGGTGCGGGTCGCTCATGATCTTGAACGCCAGCGCCGACAGCGGTTCGTCGTCGGACGGCTTGCGCTTGATGACCGTCTCCGGGTCCTTGACGTCGTGGCCCTCGATGGCCTCGATGTCGACCGGGGACGGCAGGTAGCGCACGACCGCGTCGAGCAGGGGCTGAACGCCCTTGTTCTTGAAGGCGGTGCCGCAGAACACCGGGGTCACCGTGGTGCCCTGGCCCTTGCCGGAGGCGATGGTGATACGGCGGATCGCCGCGTACAGCTGCTCCTCGGAAGGCTCCTCGCCCTCCAGGTACAGCTCCATCATCTCCTCGTCGTTCTCCGCGACGGCCTCGAGCAGCTTGCCGCGCCACTCCTCGGCCGCCTCGGTGTGCGTGGCCGGGATGTCGACGGTGTCGTACATCTCGCCCTTGGTGGCCTCGGCGGACCACACCAGCGCCTTCATCTTCACCAGGTCGACGACGCCCTTGAAGTCCGCCTCGGCACCGATCGGCAGCTGCATGACCAGCGGCTGAGCGCCCAGGCGGTCGGAGATCATGTCGACACAGCGGTGGAACTCGGCACCGGTGCGGTCGAGCTTGTTCACGAAGCAGATACGCGGAACGCCGTAGCGGTCCGCCTGACGCCACACCGTCTCGGACTGGGGCTCGACGCCGGCAACGCCGTCGAACACCGTCACGGCACCGTCGAGCACACGCAGGGAGCGCTCCACCTCAACGGTGAAGTCGACGTGCCCCGGGGTGTCGATGATGTTGATGGTGTGGTCGACGTTCTCCAGCGGCCAGTGGCAGGTGGTGGCAGCCGAGGTGATCGTGATGCCACGCTCCTGCTCCTGCTCCATCCAGTCCATGGTGGCAGCGCCGTCGTGGACCTCACCGATCTTGTACGAAACACCGGTGTAGAACAGGATCCGCTCGGTGGTGGTCGTCTTGCCCGCGTCGATGTGGGCCATGATGCCGATGTTGCGCACCCTGGCCAGGTCAAGCGAAGTGGTAGCCATAAGGCTTCAGTCTTCTCTCGGTCTCGATGTGGGTAGCGACTACCAGCGGTAGTGCGCGAAGGCCTTGTTGGACTCGGCCATCTTGTGCGTGTCCTCGCGCTTCTTCACAGCGGCACCGAGGCCGTTGCTGGCGTCGAGGAGTTCGTTGAGCAGACGCTCGGTCATGGTCTTCTCGCGACGGGCGCGGGAGTAACCGACCAGCCAGCGCAGCGCCAGGGTGTTGGCACGGCCGGGCTTGACCTCGACCGGGACCTGGTAGGTGGCGCCACCGACACGGCGGGACTTGACCTCGAGGGTCGGCTTGATGTTCTCCAGAGCGCGCTTGAGCGTGATGACCGGGTCGTTGCCGGTCTTCTCGCGCAGGCCCTCCATGGCGCCGTAGACGATGCGCTCGGCGGTGGAGCGCTTGCCGTTCAGCAGCACCTTGTTGATCAGGGAGGTCACCAGGGGGGAGCCGTAAACCGGGTCGATGATGACCGGACGCTTCGGGGCGGGGCCCTTACGAGGCATGCTTACTTCTCCTTCTTGGCGCCGTAGCGGCTGCGGGCCTGCTTGCGGTTCTTCACACCCTGGGTGTCAAGGGAACCGCGGATGATCTTGTAGCGAACACCCGGCAGGTCCTTCACACGGCCACCACGCACGAGCACGATGGAGTGCTCCTGCAGGTTGTGTCCCTCACCCGGAATGTAGGCCGTGACCTCGATCCCGCTGGTCAGACGCACACGCGCGACCTTACGCAGGGCCGAGTTCGGCTTCTTCGGGGTGGTCGTGAACACACGCGTGCAGACGCCACGACGCTGAGGGGAACCCTCGAGTGCGGGCGTCTTGTTCTTCTCGACCTTGTCCTGCCGGCCCTTACGGACCAGCTGCTGGATCGTAGGCACTACTTCTCCGGTTTCTGTGTGCCGATGGGTACAGCTAACCTGGAACGTCGCCGACCCACGCGGTCGGGTGTGTCGAATCCCGCGGACTCCCGCCGCAAGGCAGAAAGAAGCGCAGATTACGGTGGCCGCTCGCGGACTCCCCATGCGGTTGAAGGCACGCACGAAAGCCAGGGCACACCCCAGGCACAAGGTCTGAGCGTACCTACCGCATACGCTGCGGTCAAAACAAATGCCCGGCGCCGACCGGGCCACACCGACTGCGTCACAATCTCCTGTCCGGCCGAACCCGGCCGGACCCCACCCCCACCACCTTGCACACATGTGCGACCCTGTGGGGATCTTATGACAGATGTTTCACGATCATCCGGACTGTGATGCCCCGCCCGGGGCCCGGTGATCGGGCCGAGGGGGGACCCACAGTCATGAGTACGGCTGCCAGTTCCGCGGCGACGGATTCCGCCGCGACCGACGACAAGGGCGCGGAGCGGCCCCGAAGGGTACGGCGTCTCGGATTGCCGGACGGGCTGCGCCTCAGGGTGCCGGACGGCCTGCGGCCGTACGCCGATCCCCTGCTCCTCTACGGCGCCGCCAAGCTCGTCGGGACCGTCGTCTTCGCCGCCCTGCTGCTGGCCTCCGGGAGCTACCGGGAGAAGAACCCCCGCTTCGGCGGCGGCGCGCACTGGTGGGACGTACTCGCCACCTGGGACGGCTGGTGGTACCTCCAGGTCGCCGAGAAGGGGTACGACCCCGGGCCGCTGCGCCGGCTGAATCCCGGCGGCATGTTCACGGTCGAGCAGAACTCCGTCGCGTTCTTCCCCCTCTACCCGGGCCTGATCCGGGGCACCTCGGAGGTGACCGGGCTCGGGCTGTACGGGTCCGGGATCCTCGTCTCGGTGATCGCCTCCTTCGTCGCGGCCGCCGGTATCTACGCCGTGATCTCGCTGCTCGCGGGTGCCCGCGCGGGCACCATCGCGGCCGGGCTGTGGGCGGTGGTGCCCGGCGCGGGCGTCGAGTGGGCGGTGTACTCGGAGTCCGTGTTCGTGGCGATCGCCGCCTGGTGCTGCTACTGCGTGATGAAGGGCCGCTGGGTGGCCGCCGGGCTGCTGGCCTTCGTGGCCGGCCTCAACCGGCCCACGTCCGCCGCGCTCATCGGCGCTGTGGGACTCGCCGCGCTGGTGACGCTGGCCCGGCGGGAGAGCCGGCGCAAGCACGGGGTGGCGGGGCCGGTCTACGCCATGATCGCCGCGCCGCTCGGCCTGCTCACCTACGTCGCCTGGGTCGGGCTCAGCATGGGCGAGCTGACGGCGTACTTCACGCTTCAGCGCGAGGGGTGGGCGCACTTCTTCGACTTCGGTTCCTACACCCTCGACGTGCTGGCCAACACGGCCATCGGGGAGCACGACTACATCTTCGCCTTCTCCGTCCCCGACCTGCTCGCCGTCCAGCTGGTGCTGGCGCTGCCGTTCCTGATCGCGCTGATGCTGCGCAAGCGGCCGCCCCTGGTGCTGGTCGCCTACACGCTGGCGAGCATCGTCAGCGTCCTGGGCACCCAGCAGATCTTCGGCAACACCCCGCGCTACCTGCTCCCCTGCTTCCCCCTCCTCCTCGCCCCGGCGGCCGCGATGACCAGGCTCGGCTGGCCGACCCTGACGGTGTTCTTCGCGATCGCAGCACCGGCATCGGGCTGGTACGCGCACTTCGTGCTGTTCGAACTGGGAGTCCCGTAGCCGAAGTGGCGTTGACCGCTTCCGTTTTCCCCTGCGGCCGCACAGGCCTGTGCGGTAGCCTGCACCATCTATCGCTCATACGTTCGAATTAGTCTCCGAGGGTCCGGTCGCTACGGAGGGATAGGGCGCTCCCCGTCGTGCAGGCCCTCCTGCCCACCTGGCTCCGCACCGGAGGTGCCGATGACCGACCCCGACCCGAACGACTCACTCACCGTCGCCCTCGAACTGGAGCGCCTGCGCGGTTCCCTGGAAGCCGGCCTCGCCCGGGTCGACGGAAGCCTCGCGCTCCTCGTCCAGCGCAGCGACCAGAACGACAAGCAGCTCGCCGACCACGAGGAGCGCCTCGCCTCGCTGGAGCGCTCCCGCTGGCCCCTCGCCAGCATCGGCGCCCTCGCCGCGCTCACCACCGCGGCCGTGGCCGTGGTGGAGCTGACCGGGCGCTGAACACACGCCGAGGGGCGGCCCCCCAAAAGGGACCGCCCCTCGACTCAAGCGACTCGCTTACTGGTTGTACGGACCGTAGTCGTAGTCCTCCAGCGGCACGGCCTGGCCGGAGCCCGTACCGAACGGCGAGTAGTCGATGTCGTCGTAGCCCACGGCCGAGTACATCGCGGCCTTGGCCTCCTCGGTCGGCTCGACCCGGATGTTGCGGTAGCGGGACAGACCCGTACCGGCCGGGATGAGCTTACCGATGATGACGTTCTCCTTGAGGCCGATCAGGGAGTCGGACTTGGCGTTGATCGCCGCGTCCGTGAGGACCCTGGTCGTCTCCTGGAAGGACGCCGCAGACAGCCACGACTCGGTCGCCAGCGAGGCCTTGGTGATACCCATGAGCTGCGGACGACCGGAGGCCGGGTGACCGCCCTCCTGGACCACACGACGGTTCTCGTGCTCGAAGCGCGAACGCTCGACCAGCTCACCGGGCAGCAGCTCGGCGTCACCGGACTCGATGATCGTCACACGGCGGAGCATCTGCCGGATGATGATCTCGATGTGCTTGTCGTGGATCGACACACCCTGCGAGTTGTACACCTTCTGGACCTCGCCGACCAGGTGGACCTGGACGGCACGCTGGCCCAGGATGCGCAGCACGTCGTGCGGGTTGGTGGCACCCACGGTGAGCTTCTGGCCCACCTCGACGTGCTCGCCCTCGCTGACCAGGAGTCGGGCACGCTTCGAGATCGGGTACGCCGTCTCGTCGCTGCCGTCGTCCGGGGTGACGACGAGCTTCTTGGTCTTCTCCGTCTCCTCGATCCGGACGCGGCCGGTGGCCTCGGAGATCGGGGCGACACCCTTCGGGGTACGGGCCTCGAAGAGCTCGACGACACGCGGCAGACCCTGGGTGATGTCGTCACCGGCCACACCACCGGTGTGGAAGGTACGCATCGTCAGCTGGGTACCGGGCTCACCGATGGACTGGGCGGCGATGATGCCGACCGCCTCACCGATGTCGACCAGCTTGCCGGTGGCCAGCGAGCGGCCGTAGCACATGGCGCAGGTGCCGACGGCGGACTCGCAGGTCAGGACCGAGCGGGTCTTGACCTCGGAGACCCCGTGCAGGATCAGCTCGTCGATCAGCACGTCGCCCAGGTCGGTACCGGCCGGGGCCAGCACCTTGCCGTCCACGACGATGTCCTCGGCGAGGCAGCGCGCGTACACCGACGTCTCGACGTCCTCCGCCTTGAGCAGCGCACCGTCGGCGCCCTGCGTGGCGATGTTCAGCCGCAGACCACGGTCGGTGCCGCAGTCCTCCTCGCGGATGATGACGTCCTGCGAGACGTCGACCAGACGACGGGTGAGGTAACCCGAGTCGGCGGTACGCAGAGCGGTGTCCGCCAGACCCTTACGGGCACCGTGCGTGGAGATGAAGTACTCCAGCACGGACAGACCCTCACGGAACGACGCCTTAATCGGCCGCGGGATGGTCTCGTTCTTGGCGTTGGACACCAGACCACGCATACCGGCGATCTGACGCATCTGCATCATGTTTCCACGAGCACCCGAGTTGACCATCATGAAGATCGGGTTGGTCTTCGGGAAGTTGTGCGTCATGGCCTCGGCGACCTCGTTGGTCGCGTTGGTCCAGATGCCGATGAGCTCCTGCGTGCGCTCGTCCTTGGTGATCAGACCGCGCTCGTACTGCTTCTGGACCTTCTCGTCCGCCGCCTCCCACTTGGCGACGATCTCCTTCTTCGCCTCGGGGACGACGACGTCGGAGATCGAGACGGTGACACCGGAACGGGTGGCCCAGTAGAAGCCGGCCGCCTTCAGGTTGTCGAGCGTGGCCGCCACGATGACCTTCGGGTAGCGCTCGGCCAGGTCGTTGACGATCTGGGAGAGCTGCTTCTTGCCGACCTCGTAGTCGACGAACGGGTAGTCCTCGGGCAGCAGCTCGTTGAAGAGCGCACGGCCCAGCGTGGTCTTCAGCGTGAAGCTGTCACCCTGCTGCCACTCCGGCTCGCCCTCCTCACGGACCGGCGGCACCCAGCCACGCGGCGGGATGGTGCCCACCGGGAAGCGGATGTCGACCCGTGCCTGCAGCGACAGATCGCCGGCGTCGAACGCCATGATCGCCTCGGCGACCGAGGAGAACGGACGGTCGGCGCCCTTGATGTCACGGCCCTCGTCGTCCGTGGTGAGGAAGTACAGGCCCAGCACCATGTCCTGGGTCGGCATCGTCACCGGACGGCCGTCGGCCGGCTTGAGGATGTTGTTCGAGGACAGCATCAGGATGCGGGCCTCGGCCTGCGCCTCCGCGGACAGCGGCAGGTGTACGGCCATCTGGTCACCGTCGAAGTCCGCGTTGAACGCGGTGCACACGAGCGGGTGGATCTGGATGGCCTTGCCCTCGACCAGCTGCGGCTCGAAGGCCTGGATGCCCAGGCGGTGCAGGGTGGGCGCACGGTTCAGCAGCACCGGGTGCTCGGCGATGACCTCTTCGAGGACGTCGTACACGACGGTGCGGCCGCGCTCCACCATGCGCTTGGCGCTCTTGATGTTCTGCGCGTGGTTCAGGTCGACCAGCCGCTTCATCACGAACGGCTTGAACAGCTCCAGCGCCATCGCCTTCGGCAGACCGCACTGGTGCAGCTTCAGCTGCGGACCGACGACGATCACGGAACGCGCGGAGTAGTCCACACGCTTGCCGAGCAGGTTCTGACGGAATCGACCCTGCTTGCCCTTCAGCATGTCGCTGAGGGACTTCAGCGGGCGGTTGCCCGGACCGGTGACCGGACGGCCACGGCGGCCGTTGTCGAACAGCGCGTCGACGGCCTCCTGAAGCATGCGCTTCTCGTTGTTCACGATGATCTCGGGCGCGCCGAGGTCGAGAAGCCGCTTCAGTCGGTTGTTCCGGTTGATCACACGGCGGTACAGGTCGTTCAGGTCGGAGGTCGCGAAGCGGCCACCGTCCAGCTGCACCATCGGACGCAGGTCCGGCGGGATCACCGGGACGCAGTCGAGGACCATGCCCTTGGGGCTGTTGGAGGTCTGCAGGAACGCGGAGACGACCTTCAGCCGCTTCAGCGCACGGGTCTTCTTCTGGCCCTTGCCGGTGCGGATGATCTCGCGGAGGCGCTCGGCCTCCTCATCCAGGTCGAAGGACTCCAGGCGCTTCTGCAGCGCCGCGGCACCCATCGAACCGTCGAAGTACGTGCCGAAGCGGTCACGCAGCTCGCGGTAGAGCAGCTCGTCGCCCTCCAGGTCCTGGACCTTGAGGTTCTTGAACCGGTTCCACACCTCGTCGAGGCGGTCGATCTCGCGCTGCGCACGGTCGCGCAGCTGCTTCATCTCCCGCTCGGCGCCTTCGCGCACCTTGCGGCGCACGTCGGACTTGGCGCCCTCGGCCTCCAGCTCGGCCAGGTCGGCCTCGAGCTTCTTGGCGCGCGCCTCCAGGTCGGCGTCCCGGCGCTGCTCGATCTGCTGCCGCTCGACGGAGACATGCGCCTCCAGGGAGGGCAGGTCGCGCGTACGGCGCTCCTCGTCCACGTACGTGATCATGTACGCGGCGAAGTAGATGACCTTCTCAAGGTCCTTCGGGGCGAGGTCGAGCAGGTAGCCCAGCCGCGACGGAACGCCCTTGAAGTACCAGATGTGCGTGACGGGAGCGGCCAGCTCGATGTGGCCCATCCGCTCACGGCGCACCTTGGCGCGCGTGACCTCGACGCCACAGCGCTCGCAGATGATGCCCTTGAAGCGGACACGCTTGTACTTGCCGCAGTAGCACTCCCAGTCCCGGGTCGGACCGAAGATCTTCTCGCAGAAGAGTCCGTCCTTTTCGGGCTTGAGGGTGCGGTAGTTGATGGTCTCGGGCTTCTTGACCTCGCCGTGGCTCCACTGACGGATGTCGTCAGCGGTGGCCAGGCCGATCCGGAGCTCGTCGAAGAAGTTGACGTCGAGCACTATGCGTCAATCCCTCTCAGGGTCGTAAGTCTTGGGGTCTGATACGGGGGTCCTGGGGTCGGCCGGGGCTTTATGAGCCCCGGCCGGACTCCCGTCAGACCTCTTCGACGCTGCTCGGCTCACGCCGGGACAGGTCGATGCCGAGCTCCTCCGCAGCGCGGAAGACGTCCTCGTCGGTGTCACGCATCTCGATGGACATACCGTCGCTGGACAGCACCTCCACGTTCAGGCACAGGGACTGCATCTCCTTGATGAGCACCTTGAAGGACTCGGGGATGCCGGGTTCGGGGATGTTCTCGCCCTTGACGATGGCCTCGTAGACCTTCACGCGGCCGGTGACGTCGTCGGACTTGATGGTCAGCAGCTCCTGGAGGGCGTAGGCGGCGCCGTACGCCTCGAGTGCCCACACCTCCATCTCGCCGAACCGCTGGCCACCGAACTGGGCCTTACCACCCAGCGGCTGCTGGGTGATCATCGAGTACGGACCGGTCGAACGGGCGTGCAGCTTGTCGTCGACCAGGTGGTGCAGCTTCAGGATGTACATGTAGCCGACCGAGATCGGGTCCGGGAACGGCTCACCGCTACGGCCGTCGAACAGCCGCGCCTTGCCGGACGGGAGCACCATGCGCTCGCCGTCGCGGTTCGGGATGGTGTGCTGCAGCAGACCCGCGAGCTCGTCCTCACGCGCACCGTCGAAGACCGGGGTGGCGACGTTGGTGCCGGGCTCGACCTGGTCGGCGCCGATGGCCTGCAGGCGCTGCGCCCACTCGTCGGCGAGGCCGGAGACGTCCCAGCCGCGGCTGGCGAGCCAGCCGAGGTGGATCTCCAGAACCTGTCCCGGGTTCATTCGGGACGGCACACCCAGCGGGTTGAGGATGATGTCGACCGGGGTGCCGTCCTCCAGGAACGGCATGTCCTCGATCGGCAGGATCTTCGAGATAACACCCTTGTTGCCGTGGCGGCCGGCGAGCTTGTCACCATCGGTGATCTTGCGCTTCTGCGCGACATAGACGCGGACCAGCTGGTTCACGCCCGGCGGCAGCTCGTCGCCCTCCTCGCGGTCGAAGACGCGCACGCCGATGACCTTGCCGGTCTCGCCGTGCGGCACCTTCAGCGAGGTGTCACGGACCTCACGGGCCTTCTCACCGAAGATCGCGCGCAGCAGGCGCTCCTCGGGCGTCAGCTCGGTCTCACCCTTGGGCGTGACCTTGCCGACGAGGATGTCACCGGCGATGACCTCGGCACCGATGCGGATGATGCCGCGCTCGTCGAGGTCGGCGAGGACCTCCTCGGAGACGTTCGGGATGTCCCGGGTGATCTCCTCGGGGCCGAGCTTGGTGTCACGGGCGTCGACCTCGTGCTCCTCGATGTGGATCGAGGAGAGGACGTCGTCCTGCACGAGGCGCTGCGACAGGATGATCGCGTCCTCGTAGTTGTGACCCTCCCACGGCATGAACGCGACCAGCAGGTTCTTGCCCAGCGCCATCTCGCCCTGCTGGGTGGCCGGACCGTCGGCGAGGACCTGGCCCTCGACGACCCGGTCGCCCTCGCCGACGATGACCTTCTGGTTGACCGAGGTGCCCTGGTTGGAGCGGGCGAACTTGGCCAGGCGGTACGTGATGTACGTGCCGTCGTCGTTGGCGGTGGTGATGTAGTCCGCGGAGACCTCCTGGACCACACCGGCCTTCTCGGCCTTCACCACGTCGCCGGCGTCGACCGCGGAGCGGTACTCCATGCCGGTGCCGACGAGCGGGGACTCCGCCTGGATCAGCGGCACGGCCTGGCGCATCATGTTCGCGCCCATGAGGGCACGGTTGGCGTCGTCATGCTCAAGGAACGGGATCATGGCGGTCGCGACCGACACCATCTGGCGCGGCGAGACGTCCATGTAGTCCACGTCCTCGGGCGCGACGTAGTCGACCTCACCGCCACGGCGGCGGACCAGCACGCGGGCCTCGGCGAACCGGAGCTCGTCGGTCAGCGGCGCGTTGGCCTGCGCGATGACGAAGCGGTCCTCCTCGTCGGCGGTCAGGTAGTTCACCTCGTCGGTGACCTGGCCGTCGATCACCTTGCGGTACGGGGTCTCGACGAAACCGAACGCGTTGACCCGGCCGTAGGTGGCGAGCGAGCCGATCAGACCGATGTTCGGGCCCTCCGGCGTCTCGATCGGGCACATGCGGCCGTAGTGCGAGGGGTGCACGTCACGGACCTCGAAGCCGGCCCGCTCACGGGACAGACCACCCGGGCCCAGGGCGTTGAGACGGCGCTTGTGCGTCAGCCCCGACAGCGGGTTGTTCTGGTCCATGAACTGGGACAGCTGGCTGGTGCCGAAGAACTCCTTGATGGAGGCGACGACCGGCCGGATGTTGATCAGGGTCTGCGGCGTGATCGCCTCGACGTCCTGGGTGGTCATGCGCTCGCGCACGACGCGCTCCATACGGGCGAGACCCGTACGGACCTGGTTCTGGATCAGCTCGCCGACGCTGCGGATACGGCGGTTGCCGAAGTGGTCGATGTCGTCGGTCTCGACCATGATCGAGCGACCGGAGTCGCCGACCGTCTCGGTCTCACCGGCGTGCAGCTTCACCAGGTACTTGATCGTCGCGATGATGTCCTCGACGGTCAGGACACCCGCGTCCAGCGGCGTGTCCGTACCCAGCTTCTTGTTGACCTTGTAGCGGCCGACCTTGGCGAGGTCGTAACGCTTGGGGTTGAAGTACAGGTTCTCCAGCAGCGTCTGCGCGGCCTCACGCGTGGGGGGCTCGCCCGGACGCAGCTTGCGGTAGATGTCGAGCAGCGCGTCGTCCTGGCCCTGGGTGTGGTCCTTCTCCAGGGTGGCGCGCATCGACTCGTACTCGCCGAACTCCTCGAGGATCTGCTCGGTCGTCCAGCCGAGCGCCTTCAGGAGGACGGTGACGGACTGCTTGCGCTTGCGGTCGATACGGACACCGACCATGTCGCGCTTGTCGATCTCCATCTCCAGCCAGGCACCCCGGGACGGGATGATCTTGGCGGAGAAGATGTCCTTGTCGGACGTCTTGTCGATCGTGGAGTCGAAGTAGACACCCGGCGAGCGCACCAGCTGCGAGACGACGACACGCTCGGTGCCGTTGATGACGAAGGTGCCCTTGTTCGTCATGAGCGGGAAGTCGCCCATGAAGACCGTCTGGGACTTGATCTCGCCGGTCTCGTTGTTGGTGAACTCGGCGGTGACGAAGAGCGGAGCCGCGTAGGTGAAGTCACGCTCCTTGCACTCGTCGATCGAGTTCTTCGGCGGCTCGAAGCGGTGGTCGCGGAAGGTCAGCGACATCGACCCGCTGAAGTCCTCGATCGGGGAGATCTCCTCGAAGATCTCCTCGAGCCCGGACTTGGTGGGGACGTCCTGACCGTTGTCCAGAGCCTCCTCGACACGAGCCTTCCACGCGTCGTTGCCGAGCAGCCAGTCGAAGCTCTCGGTTTGCAGCGCAAGAAGGTTCGGAACCTCGAGGGGCTCCTTGATCTTTGCAAAGGAGATGCGCAGCGGGGCGGTGCTGGCGCCGTTGTTCATATTCGCGGTCGAGGCAGTGCGCGAGGCGGCCAAGAGGGGGTCCTTCCGAGGGCTCGGACTCACTACGCGCGTACCGGCCCCTCACCGATACACAGAGACAGATAGTCCCAGGTCAGGGACGGTCCGATCGTCGGTGCTCAAGCGAGGGCATGCCCCTGGTGACGGGCAGGGGACAGCTAACAGGCAGCGCAAAGGGTCAGTGTAGCCACTTGGCACACTGATGTCCAGTGCGGGTTTTCGAAGAACCTCGATGCCCTCGTTGTTCTCAACCCCTGCGACAAGGCCACGCCCTCAACGCCACGTTGATACTGCCCTCTTCGTCGTCGATCCATGCCTCGGATTCGGATCCTTGTGACGACGCGTCCTGAGAATTGCGCGCTGCGTGCAGTTCGTCAAGGCCCCCTTGCCCAAGCCGAGGTGCTGCGCTCGTCACGTGCAGCCTGCCCCCGGGGTGCTGAGAGGCACGACGAAGATCACCTTACTCCTCGCGACCGCGGGTGCAAGGCAGCCGCCGCCGGACCCCCAAGAACGCCGAAGAGCGACCACCCGGATGGATGATCGCTCTTCGGTGCGTTCGCGTTACAGCCCTACGGGGCTGTACTCAGCGCGCGTGAGAGGTCGGTCTTACTTGACCTCGACGGAGGCGCCGGCGCCCTCGAGGGCCTCCTTGGCCTTGTCCGCGGCGTCCTTGGCAACCTTCTCCAGGACGGGCTTCGGGGCGCCGTCCACCAGGTCCTTGGCCTCCTTCAGGCCGAGGGAGGTCAGTTCGCGCACGACCTTGATGACCTGGATCTTCTTGTCACCGGCGCCGGTGAGGATGACGTCGAACTCGTCCTTCTCCGGCTCGGCCTCGGCGGCAGCGCCACCGGCGGCACCACCGGCGACGACGACCGGGGCGGCCGCGGCGGCGGTGACGTCGAACTTCTCCTCGAACGCCTTCACGAACTCGGAGAGCTGGATCAGGGTCATCGACTCGAACTCGGCGAGCAGTTCTTCCTGGGTGAGAGCCACGATGGCTTTCCTTCCACTAAATCGGCTGGTGCCGGGATGTACATGACTGGCGGGCGTACGTTCGGCCCGCTACGACCCCTGCGTCAGGCAGCGGTCATGATGCGAGCCGAATTACTCGGCACCGCCCTGCTCGGCCTGCTTGGCGCGCAGCGCGTCCACGGTGCGGACGAGCTTCGACGGCAGCGCCTGGAAGACGGAGGCAGCCTGGGACTGCTTCGCCTTGAAGGCACCGGCCAGCTTGCTGAGCAGAACCTCGCGGGACTCGAGGTCCGCAAGCTTCTTGATCTCATCGGCGGACAGCGCCTTGCCGTCAAGGACACCGCCCTTGATGATGAGGTTCGGGTTGTCCTTGGCGAAGTCACGAAGACCCTTCGCCGACTCCACCGGGTCACCGGTGACGAAGGCGACGGCCGTCGGACCAGCGAAGAGCTGGTCGTCCAGCGTGATCCCGGCCTCGTTGGCCGCAATCTTGGTCAGCGTGTTCTTCACCACGGCGTACTGGGCGTTCTCACCGAGCGAACGACGCAGCGTCTTGAGCTGCGCCACGGTGAGACCGCGGTACTCGGTCAGCACGGCGGCGTTGGAGCTGCGGAACTTGTCCGTCAGCTCGGCAACCGCGGCAGCCTTGTCGGGCCTCGCCATAGAGCCTCGGCCTCCTTCCGGGTGATTCGGACCGCGCGGACCCGAAGGAGGACTGGGGAAAACGAAACGCCCCGGCGCAGGCGCACGGGGCGGACTCGACCGGCCGTACATGCGTGGACGCATGCACTCCGGGAGCACTTCCACTGTCACCTGCGCGGGTCGTCCGCAGTTCAGCGGATCCTTCGGCCACCGCACCCTCGTACGAGCGCGCGGCAACGACCAGCGGTCTTTGGCTTCTGAAGGAAGGTACCTGACCGGATCGCTGTCAAGCAAATCCGGTCAGGTGGACCGTCGACAGGCGTAGGCCAGGGACGGCGGGGGGGTACGGCTCAGACGCCCGAGCCGTCCAAGCTGCTCTCGTCGCCGGCCATCCCCTCCAGGTCCTTCAGCATCTCGAAGAGGTCGAAGGTCTCGCCGGCCGGCGGCACCTCGACCTCGGCCTTGGCGCCGTAGTCGGAGAACTTCATGCTCATGTCGACGTTGCCCTGCGGGGTCTCCATGCCGACGTCCATCCGGACCGGCAGGTCGTCCTCGTTGACCCAGACCTCGGTGTCGTAGCCCTTGATGCCCGACTTCTCGATGTTCTCCAGGAGCTTCTCGCGGTCCTTCGGCTCGAGGACCTCCAGGTTCTTGTTGCTCGCCATCATCTCCTTGACGGTGAGCGTGCCCTTGTAGTGCTCGGTCTCGGCGCCGTCGATCTTCTCGCTGCCGACGTGCTTGAGGTTGGGCGACTCCAGGAGCATGGCGAGCTGCTCGGCCGGGTTCTGGTTCATGTTCTCCAGGCCGGAGGTCATCTGCTTGGTGACCGCCTCGTCCCCGGAGGCCTTGGCGGCGGCCGCGAGGTCCAGCTTCATCCAGCGCTTGCCGTCCATGTCCTTGGCGGACTCGGCACCCATGTCCATGTACATGACGTTGTCACGCCAGATCATGCGGACCTGCTCCGGGCCGCCCTCGGTGGCGAGCATGGAGCCCTTCATGGTCACGTCCATGACGGTCGGGTCCCAGCCCATCACGCCGGTCATGGTCGCCTCGCCGCCGCCGTCCATCGCGGCCGGCATCGACATGGTCATCTCGACCTTGGCGGACTTGGCCTCGGCGGTCTTCTCGTAGGCGACGGTCAGAACCTGCTGAACGGTCCGCTCAGAACCGGACGCGCCGTCGCCCTTCCCAGCGCCGCAGCCGACGGCCCCGCCGGCCAGTACGAGAGCCGCTGTCCCGGCGAGCGTCGCCCCACCCCGCGTGCGTATGGAAAGCCCCATCGATTCCCCCCAAGGAACACAAGGAACACGTTGTCGAATACAAGAAAGCGCTGTGAGCTTAACCCAGCGACGGCCGGAAACGGGGACGGGCCCCGCACCCTGGAAGGGATGCGGGGCCCGTGACCGACTTCAGCGAGCCATGAGGGCTCAGACCGCGGCCGGGTCCTCCTCGACGAGGAGGTTGCGGGTGCGGTTCGGGTCGACCGGGATGCCGGGGCCCATCGTGGTGGTGATGGCGGCCTTCTTGATGTAGCGACCCTTGGCGGCGGACGGCTTCAGACGGAGGATCTCCTCCAGCGCGGCGCCGTAGTTCTCCACCAGCTTGGTGTCGTCGAAGGACGCCTTGCCGATGATGAAGTGCAGGTTCGAGTGCTTGTCGACGCGGAACTCGATCTTGCCGCCCTTGATCTCGGTCACGGCCTTGGCCACGTCCGGGGTCACGGTGCCGGTCTTCGGGTTCGGCATCAGACCACGCGGGCCGAGGACGCGGCCGAGGCGGCCGACCTTGCCCATGAGGTCCGGGGTGGCGACGACGGCGTCGAAGTCCAGACGCCCCTTCGACACCTCGTCGATCAGTTCGTCGGCGCCGACGATGTCGGCGCCCGCGGCACGCGCGGCCTCGGCACGGTCGCCGGTCGCGAAGACCAGGACCCGGGCGGTCTTACCGGTGCCGTGCGGAAGGTTCACGGTGCCACGGACCATCTGGTCGGCCTTGCGCGGGTCGACACCCAGACGGAAGGCGACCTCGACGGTGCCGTCGAACTTGGTCGTGGAGGTCTCCTTGGCGAGACGGACGGCCTCGAGCGGGGCGTACAGCTTTTCCCGGTCGACCTTGGCGTCCGCAGCGCGGAGAGACTTGCTGCGCTTGCTCACTACTGCTCCTGGGGATTCTTAGGAGTCGTGGTCCGGGCCGAGCCGGCCCTGCCACTACTGCTCTGGGAGGTTGGGGCTCAGCCCTCGACCGTGACGCCCATGGAACGGGCGGTGCCGGCGATGATCTTCTCGGCGGCGTCCAGGTCGTTGGCGTTGAGGTCGGGCATCTTGGTGGTGGCGATCTCGCGGACCTGGTCGCGGGTGATCTTCGCGACCTTGGTCTTGTGCGGCTCGCCGGAGCCCTTCTCCACGCCCGCGGCCTTGAGGATCATCTTGGCGGCCGGCGGGGTCTTGGTCACGAAGGTGAAGGAGCGGTCCTCGTAGACCGTGATCTCCACCGGGATGACCCAGCCACGCTGCGACTCGGTCGCGGCGTTGTAGGCCTTGCAGAACTCCATGATGTTGACGCCGTGCTGACCCAGCGCGGGGCCGACCGGCGGGGCCGGGTTGGCGGCACCGGCCTGGATCTGGAGCTTGATGAGCCCCGTGACCTTCTTCTTCTTGGGAGGCATAGCTCTCCGGGTCCTTTCGATTCGGGTCTACCCTCCGCCGAGTCGCGTCTCAGCAGAAGGCATACCGCACAACGATAACGGGTATAGATGCGCGGCCAAAAACCGAGCAGGTCAGGCGGACGTGCGAGCGTCCGCCTGACCTGCTCGGAAGCGGTACGTCCAGAAGGCGCTAGTTCTTCTGGATCTGGTCGAACGACAGCTCGACCGGCGTCTCCCGGCCGAAGATCTCCACCAGGCCCTTGACCTTCTTGGAGTCCGGGTTGATCTCGTTGATCGTCGCCTGCAGCGTGGCGAACGGGCCGTCGGTGACGGTGACCGAGTCGCCCACCTCGAAGTCCAGCACCTGGACCTCGACCTTGCGCTGCGGCGCCGGCTTGCCCTCGGCCTCGGCGGCCTCGCGGGCGGCCTTCTCCTCCGCCTCCGGGGCGAGCATCTTGACGATCTCGTCCAGGGTCAGCGGGTACGGGTCGTAGGCGTTGCCGACGAAGCCGGTGACGCCGGGGGTGTTGCGGACGACGCCCCAGGACTCGTTCGTCAGGTCCATGCGGACCAGGACGTAGCCCGGGAGCTTGTTCTGCTTGATGGTCTTGCGGTCGCCGTTCTTGATCTGGACGACTTCTTCCTGCGGCACCTCGGCCTGGAAGATGTAGTCCTCGACGTTCAGCGAGACGGCGCGCTGCTCCAGGTTGGTCTTCACGCGGTTCTCGTAACCGGCGTAGGTGTGGATCACGTACCACTCGCCGGGCAGGGTCCGCAGTTCCTCACGGAGCTTCTCGACGGGGTCGAGCTCGGCCTCGGGCTCGGCCTCCTCCGCGGGCTCCTCTTCGACGTGCACGGCGGCTTCCTCCGCGGGCTCACCCGCGGCGGCGTCGGCAGCCTCGGCCTCGTCCAGGTCCTCGTCCGCACCCTCGACGATGTCGAGCTCGTCTTCCACGGACTCGACCGGCTCGATGGCGTCGTTCACGTTCGGGTCAGACACGGTGGCTGCTTCTTCCTGGATCATGGGGGTGGAACACGCGAAAGGGGCGCCGGGTCCCGGCGCCCTTCGCTCTTGGCTCAGCCGAAGACGTACTTGGCGGCGTGGTCGAGCCCATAGTCAATCACGGTCACCAGTCCGATCATGACGACGACAAAGATGATCACGACGGTCGTGTATCGCGTCAGCTGCGTACGCGTAGGCCAGACGACCTTGCGGAGCTCCGCGACGATCTGCCGGTAGAAGAGGGCAAGACGCTTCAGCGGGCCCTTCTTGGCACGCTTGCCGCCCTTGCGGGTCTTCTTCTGGGACTCCGACGCCTCGTCCTGAGCATCAGGCGTGTCGATGGAGCCCACGGCGTCCGTCATTCGTCCTCACCTGATCCCGGGTCGTGGCCGTGCCGCGCCCGGTCTGAGCCGCACGGCGGTGCGTTGCTGTACGTACCTGCGCACACATCCTGGCGGTGTGTGTAGCAGGGCCGGAGGGACTTGAACCCCCAACCGCCGGTTTTGGAGACCGGTGCTCTACCAATTGAGCTACGACCCTTTGTGTGTCCCCCAACGTACCGCATCCAACCGGGTGCTCGGTGTGCACCGGTTAAGTGCGGGCTCGATGAAGGCCAACGAGGTGAGAGTGTACGTGGTCCTGAGCCGGTCGTCGAACAGAAAGGGCCCCTGGGGCCTGCGCTCCAGGCAGATCGCCGCCTTCTCGGCCACGGACCGGCCGAAGATCACCCAGGCCATCCGAGGTATCCGGACTGTTGTTCAACGGTTTGCCGTGAGCTGTTCAGTCCGTGAAACCCGTGTGCCGGGCCGGTTTCATGTCTGAAACCATGGCCCCATGAGCGCTGCAACCCCACCCACCGAGCGCCGGGTCTCGGCCCGCATCGGCGCGATCTCCGAGTCCGCCACCCTCGCCGTGGACGCCAAGGCCAAGGCCCTGAAGGCCGCCGGGCGTCCGGTGATCGGATTCGGCGCCGGCGAGCCCGACTTCCCGACTCCGGACTACATCGTCGAGGCCGCGATCGAGGCCTGCAAGAACCCCAAGTACCACCGCTACACCCCGGCCGGCGGCCTGCCCGAGCTGAAGGCCGCGATCGCCGTGAAGACGCTGCGCGACTCCGGTTACGAGGTCGACGCGTCCCAGATCCTGGTCACCAACGGCGGCAAGCAGGCCATCTACGAGGCCTTCGCCGCCATCCTCGACCCGGGCGACGAGGTCATCGTCCCGGCCCCGTACTGGACGACGTACCCCGAGTCGATCCGCCTGGCCGGCGGTGTCCCGGTCGAGGTCGTCGCCGACGAGACGACCGGCTACCGGGTCAGCGTGGAGCAGCTGGAGGCCGCCCGCACGGAGCGGACCAAGGTCGTCCTGTTCGTCTCCCCGTCCAACCCGACCGGCGCGGTCTACTCCGAGGCCGAGACGGAGGCCATCGGCCGCTGGGCCGTCGAGCACGGCCTGTGGGTGCTCACCGACGAGATCTACGAGCACCTGGTCTACGGCAAGGCCTCGGCCGTGTCGATGCCGGCCGTCCTGCCGGAGCTGCGCGACAAGTGCATCGTGGTCAACGGCGTCGCGAAGACGTACGCCATGACCGGCTGGCGGGTGGGCTGGATCATCGGTCCGAAGGACGTCGTGAAGGCCGCGACGAACCTCCAGTCGCACGCCACGTCGAACGTCTCGAACGTCGCCCAGATGGCCGCGCTGGCCGCCGTCTCCGGCGACCTGGACGCCGTGGCGACGATGCGCGAGGCCTTCGACCGCCGCCGCCGCACGATCGTGCGGATGCTCAACGACATCGACGGCGTGGTCTGCCCCGAGCCCGAGGGCGCCTTCTACGCGTACCCGTCGGTGAAGGCCCTGCTCGGCAAGGAGATCCGCGGCAAGCGCCCGCAGAACACGGTCGAGCTGGCCGCGCTGATCCTGGAGGAGGTCGAGGTCGCGGTCGTCCCGGGCGAGGCCTTCGGTACGCCGGGCTATCTGCGGCTGTCGTACGCCCTGGGCGACGAGGACCTCGTCGAGGGCGTGAGCCGTATCCAGAAGCTGCTGGCGGAGGCGCGCGACTGACGTTCCACGACGTCGTCGTGGAGCACGCGCGCGTGTACGGGCCGTTTCCCTGCGGGGAGGCGGCCCGTTCCGCTTATTCGTACGAGCAAGACCACGAACGGGGAAAGCGCTACCGGGACGAGCAGGCCGTACGGCAGGATCCTCGAATGGAACGTGTACGTGATGTCTCCGACCTCCCGAAGGCCCATCTGCACCTGCACTTCACCGGCTCGATGCGGCCGGGCACCCTGCTGGAGCTGGCCGACAAGTACGGCGTACGGCTGCCCGACGCGCTGACCGAGGCCATGGTCAGCGGGGAGCCGCCGAGACTGCGGGCGACGGACGAACGGGGCTGGTTCCGCTTCCAGCGGCTGTACGACGCCGCGCGCTCGTGCCTGAGGCAGCCGGAGGACATTCAGCGGCTGGTGCGGGAGGCGGCCGAGGAGGACCTGAGGGACGGCTCGGGCTGGCTGGAGATCCAGGTCGACCCGACGTCGTACGCGCCGCGCCTGGGCGGTCTGATCCCGGCGCTGGAGATCATCCTGGACGCGGTGGACTCGGCGGTGCGGGAGACCGGGCTCGGGATGCGCGTCCTGGTCGCCGCGAACCGTATGAAGCACCCGCTGGACGCGCGCACACTGGCCCGTCTGGCCACCCGGTACGCCGACCGCGGCGTGGTCGGCTTCGGCCTCTCCAACGACGAGCGGCGCGGCATGGCCCGCGACTTCGACCGCGCCTTCGCCATCGCCCGCGAGGGCGGCCTGCTGTCCGCCCCGCACGGCGGCGAACTGACCGGTCCAGCCTCGGTCCGCGACTGCCTGGACGACCTGCACGCCGACCGGGTGGGCCACGGCGTGCGCGCGGCGGAGGACCCGCGCCTGCTCAAGCGCCTGGCCGACCGGGGCGTCACCTGCGAGGTGTGCCCGGCGTCGAATGTGGCCCTCGGTGTCTACGAGAAGCCCGAGGACGTGCCGCTGCGCACGCTCTTCGAGGCCGGCGTCCCGATGGCCCTGGGCGCGGACGACCCGCTGCTGTTCGGCTCCCGTCTGGCGGCCCAGTACGAGATCGCCCGCGAGCACCACGCCTTCACGGACGCGGAACTGGCCGAGCTGGCGCGCCAGTCGGTACGGGCGTCGGCGGCGCCGGAGGAGACCAAGGCGGGGCTGCTGGCGGGGGTGGACGCCTGGCTGACCAGCGAGCCTGCTGCCGTCAGAGGCTGACCACCGCCTAGAGGCCGACCACCACCTAGAGGCTGACGCCCACCGTCACCGGCTCGTTGACCAGGGTGATCCCGAACGCCTCACGCACCCCGGCGACGACCTCGCGGGCCAGCGCCAGCAGGTCCTCCGTGGTCGCCTCGCCGCGGTTGGTGAGGGCGAGGGTGTGCTTGGTGGAGATCCTGGCGGGCCCGGTGCCGTACCCCTTGCTGAATCCGGCCTTGTCGATCAGCCAGGCGGCGGAGGTCTTGGTGTGCCCGTCCCCGGCCGGGTACGCCGGCGGCTCCACGCCCTCGCCGAGCCGCTCCCGCACGCGCGCGTGGAACGCGGCGAACTGGGCGTCCGTGAGGATCGGGTTGGTGAAGAAGGACCCGGCGGACCAGGTGTCGTGGTCCTCGGGGTCGAGCACCATGCCCTTCCCGGCGCGCAGCTTCAGGACGGTGTCACGGGCGTCGCCGAGCGGGACCCGGTCGCCGGGTTCGACCCCGAGCGCGCGGGCCGTCTCGGCGTACCGGATGGGCCCCGACAGCCCGCCCACGTCCTCCAGCTCGAAGCGGACGCGCAGGACGACGTACCGCTCGGGGTCGGCCTTGAAGCGGCTGTGGCGGTACGAGAAACCGCACTCGGCGTTCGTCAGGGTGACCGTCTGGCCCGCCGTGCGGTCGTAGGCGATCACCTCGGTGATGGTGGAGGAGACCTCCTGGCCGTACGCCCCCACGTTCTGGATCGGCGTCGCTCCCGCCGACCCGGGAATCCCGGCCAGGCATTCGACACCGGCGAGCCCGGCCTCCACGGTGCGCACGACGGCGTCCGTCCACACCTCACCGGCGGCCAGCTCCAGCCGCGTACCGACCAGCTCGACACCGCGGGTGGCGATGCGCAGGGCGGTTCCGTCGAACCCCTTGTCGCCGATGACCAGGTTCGAACCACCGCCGATGACCAGCAACGGCGTCCCGGCGGCATCGGCCTCCCGCACGACGTCGACGACCTCGGCGTCGGTCGTCGCGGTCACCAGCCGGGTCGCGGGACCGCCCAGCCGGAACGTGGTCAACGGGGCGAGGGGAGCGTCGTGGAGTACCTGCACGGGCCCAAGAGTACGAGACGGCACTGACAGGCTCTGTGGCGCACGCGCGTGTGCGCAGTCGCGGCATCGGTAAGGGGCGCCCGCACTGGCGAACGCCCCTTACCTACCCGCACAGCTCAGGCCAGCCGGACAACCGCCCGGGACATGCCCAGGACCTTCTGTCCGGCGCTCGTCGCCGTGAGGTCCACGCGGACGGTGTTGTCGTCGAGCTTGGCGGCCACCTTGCCGCTGACCTCGATCGTGGCCCCCTGGTCGTCGTTCGGGACCACGACGGGCTTGGTGAAGCGGACGCCGTACTCGACGACCGCGCCCGGGTCCCCGGCCCAGTCGGTGACCACGCGGATCGCCTCGGCCATGGTGAACATGCCGTGCGCGATGACGTCCGGCAGGCCCACCTCCTTGGCGAACTTCTCGTTCCAGTGGATCGGATTGAAGTCCCCGGAGGCGCCCGCGTACTGGACGAGCGTGGCACGGGTCACGGGGAAGGTCTGGGCGGGCAGTTCGGTGCCGACCTCGACGTCGGCGTACGCGATCTTGGCCGTCATCTGCTCACGCCTCCTCGGCCGCGCGGGCCACCAGCTTGGTCCAGGCGGTCACGACGTGCTCCCCGGCCTCGTCGTGCACCTCGCCGCGGACGTCCAGGATGTCGTTCCCGGCCATGGACTTGATGGTCTCGATGGTCGAGGTGACCGTGAGCCGGTCACCGGCGCCCACCGGGCGGCTGTAGGCGAACTTCTGGTCGCCGTGCACGACGCGGCTGTAGTCCAGGCCGAGCTGCGGGTCGTCGACGACCTGCCGCGCCGCCTTGAAGGTGATGGCGAACACGAAGGTGGGCGGGGCGATCACATCGGGGTAGCCGAGGGCCTTGGCGGCTTCCGGGTCCGTGTAGGCCGGGTTGGCGTCCCCTACCGCCTCCGCGAACTCACGGATCTTCTCCCGGCCCACCTCGTAGGGGTCGGTGGGCGGGTAGCTCCGCCCCACGAAGGACTGGTCGAGCGCCATGGCTCGGTACCTCCTGGTTTCTGCTCTGGTCGACCCACCGTGCCGGGTCAACCGTAGGTGACCGAAAAGACCACGAGGCCGCCCCCCTGAACTGTGGGGGCGGCCTCGTGTACGAGCCGTACGAAGATGTACGAGCCTGCGTCAGCGCGTCTCGCGGTGCGCGGTGTGCGCGTTGCAACGCGGGCAGTGCTTCTTCATCTCAAGACGGTCCGGGTTGTTACGCCGGTTCTTCTTGGTGATGTAGTTCCGCTCCTTGCACTCCACGCAGGCCAGCGTGATCTTCGGGCGGACGTCGGTGGCAGCCACGTGAGTGCTCCTTGACGAACGGGTAGGTTATGTCAACGCAAGAAAGAGTAGCCGATCGAAGGACCGACCCCGCAATCGGCTACTGTCAGTAGCGGTGACCGGACTTGAACCGGTGACACAGCGATTATGAGCCGCTTGCTCTACCGACTGAGCTACACCGCTGTGATGCACACGCCGCGAACGGCGCTAGCACCAGAGCCCCAAAACGGAATCGAACCGTTGACCTTCTCCTTACCATGGAGACGCTCTGCCGACTGAGCTATTGGGGCGAGCGATGAAGACATTACACGCTCGGCAGCCGTTCACCCAAATCCGTTTCCCCGCCCCTGCCCCGCCCTCGATCGGCGGACCACACCGGTACGACTATTGCGCTCCTCCACGCCACGGACCGAACACCGTCCTAGGCTCGACTCACTCTGCGTGATCTTGCGTCCGTGACGCGGCGGCGCGTCATGAGTACGTCATGAGTGCTGCCCCTGTCACTGCCCCTGATTCCTGCCCCTGATCTCTGCCCCTGATCCCGAGCCCTGGAGCGCGATGCCCGACAGCCGGCCGCAGCCACCCCGTTCGTCGTCGTCCTCGTCGGGCTCGGGACAGAGCGACGCGGTCGGCCTGCTGCTGTGCGGCGCACGTCTGACCGACGGCCGGACCGTGGACGTCCGGCTGGGCGGCGGGCGGATCGAGGCGGTGGGTACGGCCGGCAGCCTGGGCGGATCTCGTGGTGACGGTGGCGGGGGTAGTGGCGGCGGGGGCGGTGGCGGTGGTGGTAATGGCGGAGGTGGCGGCCGGGTGGATCTCAGCGGCTATCTCCTGCTGCCGGCCCCCGCCGAAGTCCACGCCCACGCCGACACTGCGCTGTCCGCCGATGCCGATGGCCCTGTCTCGTACGACGCCCAGGACGTCCAACGCCGGGCCACCGAGGCCACGCTGCTGCAACTCGGGCACGGGGCGACCGCGCTGCGGGCGCACGTGCGCGTGGGGGACGTAAAGGGGCTGGGCGCGCTGACCGCCGTACTGCGGGCGCGGCGGTCGTTGCGGGGGCTCGCGGAGCTGACTGCGGTGGCGATGCCGCGGGTGCTGACCGGGGTGGCCGGGGCGGACGGGCTCGCCATGCTGCGGGACTCGGTGAAGATGGGTGCCTCCGTGGTGGGCGGCTGTCCGGATCTCGATCCCGATCCGACGGGCTATGTGGAGGCCGTCCTGGAGGTCGCCTCCGAACACGGCTGCCCCGTCGACCTGCACACCGACGCGACCGACCCGGCCCGCCTCGCCCGCCTCGCCGCGATGGCGGGCGGGATGCGCCCCGGGGTGACGATCGGCCCCTGCGGCGGTTTGGGCGACCTGCCCGCCGACGTGGCGTCCCGCACCGCCGACCGGCTGGCGGCGGCGGGGGTGTCCGTGGTGTGCCTGCCGCAGGGCGGCTGCGCGGGCGCCGAGCGGCGCGGCACGGCGCCGGTACGACTGCTGCGCTCCGCCGGCGTACGCGTCGCCGCCGGCAGCGGCGCTCTCCGGGACACCTCGAACCCGGTGGGCCGCGGCGACCCCCTGGAGGCCGCGTACCTCCTGGCCTCCCACCACGGCCTGCGCCCCGAGGACGCCTACGACGCCGTGAGCACCTCGGCCCGCGCCGCCCTGGGCCTCCCCGAGGTACGGGTGGAGGCGGGCTTCCCGGCCGAGCTGCTGGCCGTACGCGGGGACCGGCTGGCGGGCGCCCTGTCACTGGCGTACAGCCGGATCGTGGTGCACCGGGGGCGCGTGGTGGCACGGACGAGCGCGGTACGGGAGTACTGCAACTCGGCCGCGGCGGCGGAACTGGGGTTGCCTCGGCAGGGGCGGGGGGAGTTGTCGTAGGGCACCCGCCTGAGACCACACCCATCTCATGGGTCTGAGACCACACCCATCTCATAGGGCTGAAACCCCACCCATCTCATGGGGCGAATGCGGCCGTTCGGGCGTACGGTCGGAAGCATGCGCATTGTCATCGCTGGAGGTCATGGACAGATCGCGCTGCGGCTGGAGCGCCTGCTCTCCGCGCGTGGTTTTGAGGTGGCGGGCATCATCCGCCGTGCCGAACAGGGCGACGATCTGCGGGAGGCGGGCGCCGAACCGGTCCTGCTGGACCTGGAGTCGGCCACGGTCGAGCAGGTCGCGGCGCATCTGCAGGGCGCCGACGCGGCGGTGTTCGCGGCCGGTGCCGGTCCGGGCAGCGGGGCGGCACGCAAGGCCACGGTGGACAAGGGCGCGGCGGTGCTGTTCGCGGACGCGGCGGTCCGCGCGGGCGTACGCCGCTTCCTGGTCGTCTCCTCAATGGGCGCCGACCCGAACCACCAGGGCGACGACGTCTTCGACGTCTATCTGCGCGCCAAGGGTGAGGCCGACGCGCATGTCACCCGCCAGGACGCGCTGGACTGGACGATCCTGCGCCCCGGCGCGCTGACGGACGACGCCGGCACCGGCCTGGTCCGCCTGGAGGCGCACACCGGACGCGGCCCGATCCCGCGCGACGACGTGGCCGCCGTACTGGCCGAGCTGCTCGACACCCCGGCGACCGCCGGTCTGACCCTGGAACTGATCAGCGGATCGACACCGGTGTCGGTGGCCGTGAAGTCGGTGGCCGGGAACTGAGGCAAACATGAAGAAACCCCCTGCATGCTGCGTTTCCGCAGACCTGGAGGGGGTCTTCTTCAAAGTGGCGGCGCCAGGATTCGAACCTGGGAAGGCTGAGCCGGCAGATTTACAGTCTGCTCCCTTTGGCCGCTCGGGCACACCGCCGGGGTTTGCTGCCGCTCGAACCGCCTTTCGGCGGTGCTCGCTGGCAACGACGTAAACAATACCCGATACGGAGGGGTGCTTCGCCACCCGATTGATCGGCGCTCGGGGGACAGGGGGTGGCTAGGCTTGTCCGGATGCGGTCCCGGTCCGAGCGGGGCCCGGCCGCCGCCCGCGTACGCCGCTACGCAACCGATTCGCACCCCGATACAAGGAGCCACAGCACATGGCCGACTCCAGTTTCGACATCGTCTCGAAGGTCGAGCGGCAGGAGGTCGACAACGCCCTCAACCAGGCCGCCAAGGAGATCTCGCAGCGCTACGACTTCAAGGGCGTGGGCGCCTCGATCTCGTGGTCCGGTGACAAGATCCTGATGGAGGCGAACTCCGAGGACCGCGTGAAGGCCGTCCTCGACGTCTTCCAGTCCAAGCTGATCAAGCGTGGCATCTCGCTGAAGGCCCTGGACGCGGGCGAGCCCCAGCTCTCGGGCAAGGAGTACAAGATCTTCGCGTCGATCCAGGAGGGCATCTCCCAGGAGAACGCGAAGAAGGTGGCGAAGATCATCCGCGACGAGGGCCCCAAGGGCATCAAGGCCCAGGTCCAGGGCGACGAGCTGCGCGTCACCTCCAAGAGCCGCGACGACCTCCAGGCCGTGATCTCCCTGCTGAAGGGCAAGGACTTCGACTTCGCGCTGCAGTTCGTGAACTACCGGTAACCCTGACGCCGCGTGCGTCCGAGGAAGGGTGGGCACCCGGCTACTCGGCTACCCGGTGGCCCGCCCTTCTCGGCCCGACGCGGAGTCCCTGCGTGCCGTGCTTCGCGCTCAGTCGCGCGAGTTGCCGAACAGGAGGCGGTACGCGATCAGCAGGACCAGCGAGCCGCCGATCGCCGCCGCCCAGGTGGCGCCGTCATAGAAGTCCTTGGTGATCGGGTGGTCCAGCCAGCGGGCCGATATCCAGCCTCCGATGAACGCGCCCGCGACGCCGATCACTGTCGTGCCGATGAGTCCGCCCGGGTCGCGGCCCGGCAGCAGAAACTTGGCGATGGCTCCGGCCAACAGTCCCAGGATGATCCAAGCGATGATGCTCATGCCGTGAACCTGCCCTTCCGCGCTGGGTCTGCACTGTCCAGGGACTGTGATCTTGGCGATGTCCGGCCCCGGACGGAGCGCCCTGCTTCGCCCAGGTGCCATGCCTGGCCCGATGAGCGTGCTCTTGTCACTGCCGAGGACGGCACGGCAGCACCGGGCGGTTGCACCGCCCAGTAGGTGCGGCGGATGACACACCGCCGGTGAGTCGGCTGGGCCGATCCGGCTACGAGGCCGGCGTCGGGGTCGTGCGTATGCGGAAGTCGGACCAGGGCGCCAGGTCCATCCCTTCGTTCGTCTCTTCGTACCAGCCCGTGCCGTCCACCCAGGCGCGCAGCCAGGCCGTGAGGCTGGGGGCGTCCACGTACCAGGCGTGGTCGGCTTCGTCGGCGTTCGGTTCGAAGAGCAGGACGGGGGCCTGCGGGTCGAGGCAGTCCACGCAGGCGTACATCGCACAGCCCCAGTGGGATATCGGCAGCACCCCGTCCGGCCAGGGCCACTCGGGGTCCTGGCGGCCGCTCTCGCGATGGGCGAGGTACTGCACGACGGCGGCGGGCTCGTCGGCGGGTGGGCTGTCGAGCAGCGGCAGCAGTCCGTACTCCGGGCCGAATCCGCCGTCCCCTATCCGCAGATACAGCTCGGCGAGCAGTGGCGGCAGACGGAAGCCGAGCGCGGCCTCGGCGCGGGCCACCGTGGCGGCGTCCACGGGCTCGGGTAGCGAAGTCCAGCCCCACGGGCGGGTGTTACGGGCCTTGCCCTCCACCCGTGCCAGCAACTGCTCGATCTCGGTCATGGGTTCATCATGCAGGGCGGCACTGACAATCGGGCCGGCCTGTGGATAACCCCGAGCCTGTGGAAAACGCGGAACTCGGGGCGTGCGTCACCAACCCGCCGCGAACGGCCTGTCCGTGGAGACGATTTCGCGACCGAAGGGCAGCAGCGAGACCGGGATGAGCTTGAAGTTGGCGATGCCGAGCGGGATGCCGATGATCGTGACGCACAGCGCGATGCCGGTGGCGATGTGGGCGAGGGCCAGCCACCAGCCCGCGAGGATCAGCCACAGGACATTGCCGACGCAGGAGGGGGCTCCGGCGTCGCGGCGTTCGACCGTCGTGTAGCCGAAGGGCCACAGGGCGTAGACGCCGATGCGGAACGCGGCGATGCCGAACGGGATGCCGATGATGGTGATGCACAGCAGCACGCCCGCCAGCAGATAGCCGAGAAACAGCCAGAAGCCGCTCAGGACGAGCCATATGACGTTCAGGATTGTCTTCACGGGCGACGACCTGCCATCTGTTCGAGGCGAGCGATGCGCTCGGCCATGGGCGGGTGCGTGGAGAACATCTTGGCCAGTCCCTGGCCCGGGCGGAACGGGTTCGCGATCATCATGTGGCTCGCGGTCTCGATCCGGGGTTCGGGGGGCAGCGGAAGTTGCTTGGTGCCGGCCTCCAGCTTGCGCAGCGCGCTGGCCAGGGCGAGCGGGTCGCCGGTGAGCTGGGCGCCGGAGGCGTCGGCCTCGTACTCGCGGGAGCGGCTGATGGCCAGCTGGATGAGGGTGGCCGCGAGAGGACCGAGGATCATGATCAGCAGCATGCCGAGGATGCCGGGGCCGTCGTCGTCATCTGAGCGGCCGATCGGGATCAGCCAGGCGAAGTTGACCAGGAACATGATCACGGAGGCGAGGGCGCCGGCGACCGACGAGATGAGGATGTCGCGGTTGTAGACGTGGCTCAGCTCGTGGCCGATGACGCCGCGCAGCTCGCGCTCGTTCAGGATGCGCAGGATGCCCTCGGTGCAGCACACGGCGGCGTTGCGCGGATTGCGGCCGGTGGCGAAGGCGTTCGGCGCCTCGGTCGGGGAGATGTAAAGGCGGGGCATGGGCTGGCGGGCCTGCGTGGAGAGGTCGCGGACCATGCGGTACAGCGCGGGGGCCTCGAACTCGCTCACCGGGCGGGCCCGCATCGCGCGCAGGGCCAGCTTGTCGCTGTTCCAGTAGGCGTACGCGTTCGTGCCGAGCGCGATCAGGACGGCGACGACGAGCCCGGCACGGCCGAAGAAGCTGCCGATGAGGATGATGAGTGCGGACAGTCCCCCGAGGAGTACTGCGGTCCTGAGCCCGTTGTGCCGGCGGTGCACGGTACGCCCTCCAAGTGGTGCAGCAGGGGAACCCTTTGCTTGTTGATCTTCGGTCCCGCTGGTGCCGTGGTGACACGTCCAGTGGACCCTCACGATGTGGACAACGCGAGGCGAAGGCCACTAGTTCCCTTGTGCCTGCGGCGGCCCACGTCGGCCGTCCGGGTGAAGGCGCCCGGCCGTCCAGGTGAGGGCCTCTGTCCGGCGAGTGCCTTAGAAGAGCCCGGTGTCCGCGAAGCGCAGGACCAGCTGGGGCGCTCCGGACAGGCCGATGCCGAGGACGGCGGTCAGGGCGATCGCGGCCGTGAGGGGCGCCGGGACGAGGTGCCTGGCGGGCTCTCCCTCGGGGGCGCGGAACAGCAGGGCCGTCCATTGGAGGTAGTAGAACAGCGCGATCACCACGTTGACGGCCATCACCACGGCCAGCCAGCCGAGGCCCGCGTCGACAGCCGCGGAGAAGACGGTGACCTTGGCGAACAGGCCGATGATGCCCGGCGGCAGCCCGGCCAGGCAGAGCAGGAAGAAGGCCAGCAGCAGCGCAGTCACGGGGTTTGTGGCGTACAGGCCGCGGTAGTCGCTGACGCGGTTGAGGGTCCTCGTACGGCCCACCAGTGCGGCCACGGCGAAGGCGCCCAGGTTCACGGCGCCGTACATGAGCGCGTAGGCGACCGTGGAGCCGATCGAGTGCTCGGCGTCGTCGGAGTACGCGGCGGCGGCGATCGGCACCAGGAGGTAGCCGGCCTGGCCGACGGACGACCAGGCGAGCAGGCGTACCGCGCTGTACGCGCGCGTGCCCTGCTGTCGGAGGGCGCCGACGTTGCCGACGGTCATGGTGAGGGCGGCCAGGGCGGCGAGCGCCGGGCCCCAGACGTCGGCGTACGACGGGAAGGCGATGACCGTGACGAGGATCAGCCCGGAGAAGCCGACCGCCTTGCCGACCACCGACAGATAGGCCGCGACCGGCAGCGGGGCGCCCACATAGGTGTCGGGCACCCAGAAGTGGAAGGGCACGGCGGCCGTCTTGAAGGCGAAGCCGATGAGGGTGAGGACGACGCCGGTCTGGGCGAGGGTGTGCAGCTGTCCGTCGACGTCCTGGATGCGTTCGGCGATCTGGGTCAGGTAGAGGGTGCCGGTGGCGGCGTACACGAAGCTGATGCCCATGAGGCTGACGGCGGTCGCGGTGACCGACGACAGGAAGAACTTCAGGGCCGCCTCGGAGGACCTCTTGTCGCCGTGCCGGATGCCGACCAGGGCGAACGCGGGCAGGGAGGCGACCTCCAGGGCGACGATCAGCGTCGCGAGGTCGCGGGAGGCCGGCAGGAGGGCGGCGCCGGCCGCTGAGGAGAGCAGCAGGAACCAGAACTCCCCTTCGGGGAGTCCTCTGCGGGCGTCCTTGAGGGCCGTGACGGACAGCAGGGCTGCCAGGAGGGCGCCGCCGAGGACCAGGAACTGGATGACGAGGGTGAACCGGTCCGCCGTATAGCTGCACACGTCGGCGTCGCCTGTGAGGCAGAAGGTGGAGCGGTCGCCGTCCAGGAGCGGAAGCAGCATCAGCGTGGACACGGCGAGGCCGGCCACGGACACCCACCCGAGGAGCGCCTTCTTGTGGTCGCCGACGTACAGGTCGGCGACCAGGACGGCGAGGGCGACCACGGCCGCGATGGTGGGCGGCGCGATGGCGAGCCAGTCGACGGACTGGACCAGGGATTCGACCGGCGACTGGGCCAGGGAGCTCATCGGGTGCCTCCTGCGAGGAGCTGCTGCACGGCCGGGTCGGTCAGGCCGAGGAGGGCCTTCGGCCAGAGTCCGGCGACGACGGTGAGGGCGACCAGCGGGGTCCACGCCGCGTACTCGTACGTGTGCACGTCGGCGAGCTTGGGCGCCTCCTGCGGTACGACGCCCATGCAGACCCTGCGGACCACGACGAGCAGGTAGGCGGCGGTGAGCAGGGTGCCGAACGCGGCGATCGCCATGAAGGTGAGGAAGGCCGGGCGGCTGAGGCCGGCGGCGGGCTGGAATGCGCCGAAGAGCGCCAGCATCTCGCCCCAGAACCCGGCGAGGCCCGGCAGGCCGAGGGAGGCGACGGCGCCGAAGGCGAGCAGGCCGCCGAAGCGCGGGGCCTTGCCGTACAGCGCGGCGCCGGTCTTGTCCGCGAGGGCGTCGAGGTCGGTGGTGCCGGTACGGTCCTTCAGCGCGCCGACCAGGAAGAACAGCAGGCCGGTGATGAGGCCGTGGGCGATGTTGGCGAACAGGGCGCCGTTCACGCCGGTCGGGGTCATGGTGGCGATACCGAGCAGGACGAAGCCCATGTGGCCGACGGAGGAGTAGGCGATGAGGCGCTTGAGGTCGCCCTTCGCACCCTGCTTGGCGAGGGCGAGGCAGGCCAGCGATCCATAGATGATCCCGACGACGGCGAACGCCGCGAGATACGGGGCGAAGGTACGGAATCCGTCCGGTGCGACCGGCAGCAGAATCCGCACGAACCCGTACGTACCCATCTTCAGCAGTACGCCGGCCAGCAGGACCGAGCCGACGGTCGGCGCGGCGGTGTGGGCGTCCGGCAGCCAGCTGTGCAGCGGCCACATCGGCGTCTTGACCGCGAGCCCGATCCCGACCGCCAGAACCGCGATGACCTGCACGGATGTGGTCAGCGACCGGCCGTTGTCAGTGGCGAGTGCCACCATGTCGAATGTGCCCGCCGTGATTCCGATCAGGAGCAGGCCGAGCAGCATGACCACGGAACCGAGCAGCGTGTAGAGGATGAACTTCCAGGCGGCCTGCGTCCGCCCCTCGCCGCCCCAGCGGGCGATGAGGAAGTACATCGGAATCAGGACCATCTCGAAGGCGAGGAAGAACAGCAGCAGGTCGAGGACGGCGAAGGTGGCGAGAGTGCCGGACTCCAGGACGAGCAGCAGTGCGACGAAGGCCTTCGGGGTCGGGCCCGCGGGCATCTTGAAGTACGAGTAGAGCGCGCAGAGGAAGGTCAGCAGCGCGGTCAGGACGACAAGGGGGAGGGAAATGCCGTCGATGCCGAGGTGGATGCGCACATCGAGTGCGGGGATCCAGCTGATGTCCGTGCTGGCCTGCATCTTCGACGGCTGGTCGTGGTCGAAGCCGAGCGCCAGGACGATCGCGGCGATGAGGACCGCGCCGGTCACGGTCACGCCGTGCCGCAGCACGGCCTGCTCGGGCGACTTCCCCTTCAGCCCGGGCGGGGCAGGCAGGAGAGCGGCGACGGCACCGAGGAGCGGGCCGACGACGACGAACGCGAGAAGGAACTGCATCACGGACTCATTGATATCGATCACGCCTGCTCACGCTCCCGTGGCGACGAGGACGGCGGCGACCACCAGGACGACGGTGCCGGCGAGCAGCGCGCTCACATAGGTCTGCACATTGCCGGTCTGGGCGCGCCGGACGGCGGCTCCCAGCCAGCGGGGCAGGGCGCCCGCCCCGCGTACGTAGGTGTCGACGACCTCGCGGTCGAGGAACCGCACCAGACTGGCGCCGCCCCGGACCGGGCGGACGAACAGCGCCGAGTACACGGCGTCCAGGTGGAAGCCGACGGCCGCGTGCCGGTGCAGCGGGCCGAGCAGCAGCCGTCCGGGATCGGCCGGGTCGGGTGCGTGGGCCACGTCGCCGTAGGCGGGTTCGTGCGTGGCGATGGCCTCGGCCTCGACCTGCGCGGCGTCGCCCTCGGGGTGGGCGGCCACCGCACCCAGTGGGACGCGGGCCGCGAGGGTGCTGGTGCGCCGCCAGGCGGCGTAGGTGACGATGCCGCCGACCAGGGCCAGGCCCGTGCCCAGCACGGACGTGGTGAGGGTCGGGGTCAGCTCACCGCCGTCGAACCAGCCGGGCAGCGACTGGTACGCCAGCCCGCCCAGGGCGAGGGACGGGGCGGCGAGCACCCATAGCACCACGGTCATCGTCAGCGGCTGCCTGCCGTGGTCCGGGGCCTCCGTGCCGTGGCCGCGGAAGGCGAGCAGCCACAGCCGCATCGCGTACGCGGCCGTGAGCAGGGCCGTGAGCAGGCCGACGACCAGCACGATCCAGCCCGCGGCGGCGGGGACGTGCTCGGTGTGGCCGGTGGTGACGTGTTCGGCGGCGCCGAGGACGGACTCCTTGGAGAAGAAGCCACTGAAGGGCGGGATCGCGGCGAGCGCGAGAAGCGCCACGGTCATCGTCCAGTAGGCGTCGGGGACGCGGTCGCGCAGGCCGCCCATGCGGGACATGGCGGCCAGCGAGTTGGTGCCGGCGGCGTGGATGATCACGCCCGCCGCGAGGAACAGCAGCGCCTTGAAGGCGCCGTGGGACAGGAGGTGGAAGACGGCGGCACCGCGGTCGCCGACGGCCAGGGCGCCGGTCATGTAGCCGAGCTGGCCGATCGTCGAGTAGGCGAGGACGCGCTTGATGTCGTCCTGGGCGAGCGCGGCGAGACCCGAGCCGGCCATGGTGACGGCGGCCATGGCGGCGAGGACGACCATCGCGGCCGAGGAGGCCTGGAAGACGGGGAGGAGACGGGCGATGAAGTAGACACCGGCGGCGACCATCGTCGCGGCGTGGATCAGCGCCGAGACGGGCGTGGGGCCCGCCATCGCGTCGGGCAGCCAGGAGTGCAGCGGGAACTGCGCCGACTTGCCCGCCACACCGGCCAGGAGCAGCAGGGCGATCAGCGTGGGGTGGTCGAGTCCGCCGCTCGCGACCGCGCCGAGCACCCGCGTGATGCGGAACGACCCGGCGTCGACGGCGAGCGCGAACAGGCCGATCAGGAAGGGGACGTCACCGAGCTTGGTGACCAGGAAGGCCTTCAGGGAGGCGGCGCGGGCCTCCGGGGTCTCCCAGTAGTGGCCGACCAGGAAGTAGGAGCAGATGCCCATGACTTCCCAGCCGACCAGCAGCACCATCAGGTCGCCCGAGTAGACGACGAGGAGCATCGCGGAGGTGAACAGGGAGATGAGCGCGGCGTAGGAGGGGTAGCGCGGGTCGTCCTGCAGATAGCCGGTCGAGTAGATCTGCACGCAGAGCGCGACGAACGCGACCAGGACGGCGACGAGGGCGGCGAAGCCGTCGATGTGCAGGGCGAGTTCGATCGGGATCGAGCCGGTGGGCGTGAGCTCGGTGGCGGCGTCGATGGCCTCGTCGCCGCCCTGGCGGACGGCGACCAGTACGGCGAGGACGAGCGAGGCGAGCGTCGGCAGGACGGCGATCGGGCGGACGAAGCCGGGGGCCGTGCGGCCCAGGAGCAGCCCGGCGGCCGCGCCCAGGAACGGAAGGAGAGGGACGAGGTAGGCGAGGGTGGTCGTGGTCACGCGCTGGCCTCAGCCTTCTCGGCGGCCGGCTCGGCCGCGTGGGCCTCGCCGTCGGGTCCGTCGGTCTCGGGGCCCTCGGCGGTGTCGCGGAGCTTGTCGATGTCCGAGGTGCCGCGGTTGCGGTAGACGGCGAGGACGATCGCGAGGCCGATGCCGATCTCGGCGGCCGCGATGGCGATGGTGAACAGGGTCAGGGCCTGGCCGGAGTGCAGGGTCTCCTCGGCGGTCCTGCTGAGCCAGACGTCGAAGGCGACCAGGTTGAGGTTGACGGCGTTGAGCATCAGCTCGACCGACATCAGGACCAGGATCGCGTTGCGGCGGGCGAGGACGCCGTACAGGCCGGTGCAGAACAGGAGGGCGGAGAGGACGGCGGGGTAGGCGAGGTGCATCAGCGGGCACCGCCCTTGTCACTTCGGCTGCCGGGGACACTCGCGGTGGTGGCCGTCGCGTCGGCCTTTGCCTTGCGGGACAGCACGATCGCGCCGACCAGCGCGGCGAGGAGGAGGACGGAGAGGGCCTCGAAGGGGAGGACCCAGTTCTGGAAGAGGGCCTTGCCGGTGACCTCGGTGGAGCCGGCGGGGGCACCGTCCAGGTCGATCCAGGTCGTGCGGAAGGCGTCGACGACGACCCAGACCAGGGCGGCGGCCGTGGCGACGGCCACGGTGAGGGCGGCCCAGCGGTTGCCGGAGTCGGCGTCCGGGGAGCGGCCGATGGGGGCCTTGGTGAGCATCAGACCGAACAGGAGGAGGACGACCACGGAACCGACGTAGATCAGCACCTGCACCCAGGCGATGAACTCGGCGGTGAGCAGGAGGTACTCGACGGCGAGTCCACCGAGGGTCACCACCAGCCACAGGGCGGCGTGCACCAGCTGCCGAGTGGTGACGGTGACGATCGCGGCGCCGAAGGTGACCACCCCGACGAGGAGGAAGGCGATTTCGACGCCGGTCGGGGAGAGGAAGCCAGGGCTCTCGGCGGCCATGCTCGTGGCGTCCGTCGCGACGGCGGTGGCGGCGGCTGCAAGTGTCATTCCTGGCCCTCCTGCGGGGGCAGGTCGGTCTGCTGCTGGGGCAAGTCCGTCTGCTGCTTGGATTCACCCATCGGCCGGGTAGGCCGCTCGGCGGCGCGTGCCTGCTCGGCGGCGTGCGGCTCGGTTCCGGCGGGCTCGGCGGGCTCGGTGGGCTGGGCAGGCTGCGGGGCTGCCGCTTCCTGCTGGGCGGCGAGCTTCTCGGCGGTCTTGCGGGCGGCGGCGACCTCCTTCGGTTCCTCCGCGGCGGGGTCGAGGGCCGGTGGGGCGGGCACCGTCCACATCCACTCGCGGAGCTTGTCGCGCTCGTGGGTGAGGTCGCGGATGTCGGTCTCGGCGTACTCGAACTCCGGCGACCAGAACAGGGCGTCGAAAGGACAGACCTCAATGCAGATACCGCAGTACATGCACAGCGAGAAGTCGATCGCGAACCGGTCGAGGACGTTGCGGCTGCGTTCGCGTCCGCCGGGGGCGGCGGGCGGGACCGTCTCCTTGTGGGAGTCGATGTAGATGCACCAGTCCGGGCACTCCCGGGCGCACAGCATGCAGACCGTGCAGTTCTCCTCGAACAGGCCGATCACGCCGCGGGTACGGGGCGGGAGGTCGGGCTGGGCGTCCGGGTACTGCGCGGTGACGGTCTTCTTCGTCATCGTGCGGAGGGTGACGGCCAAGCCCTTGGCGAGACCGCTGCCGGGAATGCGGGGCCGGGTGGGCGGGAGAGACTCGGCCATGGCTACTGGATCACCACCTTGACGATGCCGGTGAGGGCGATCTGGGCGAGGGAGAGGGGGACGAGAAGGGTCCAGGAGAGCTTCTGGAGCTGGTCCTCGCGCAGCCGGGGGTAGGTGACGCGCAACCAGATCACGATGAAGGCGAGCACGGCCGTCTTCAGCAGGGTCCAGACCCAGCCGAGGCCGTCGGCCCCCCAGGGGCCGTGCCAGCCGCCCAGGAAGAGGACGGTGGTCAGACCGCACAGGACGACGATCCCGGCGTACTCGGCGAGGAGGAACAGAGCGAAACGCAGGCCGGTGTACTCGGTGTACGCGCCGAAGATGATCTCCGAGTCGGCGACGGGCATGTCGAACGGCGGGCGTTGCAGCTCGGCCAGCCCCGCCACGAAGAAGACGATCGCGCCGACGATCTGCCACGGCAGCCACCACCACTCGAAGGCGTTGAGGATGCCGGGCAGGGAAACCGTGCCGGCCGCCATGGCGACGGAGGCGGCGGCGAGGAGCATCGGGAGCTCGTAGGCGAGCAGCTGGGCGGCGGTGCGCAGGCCGCCGAGGAGGGAGAACTTGTTGGCGCTGGCCCAGCCGGCCATGAGCGAGCCGAGGACGCCGACGCCCATGACGGCGAGTACGAAGAAGATGCCCGCGTCGATCAGTACACCCACCGCTCCCTCGCCGGGGCCGATGGGGATGGCGAGCAGGACCAGCAGATACGGGAGGAGGGCCACGGCAGGGGCGAGCTGGAAGATACGGCGGTCCGCGCCCGCCGGGACCACGTCCTCCTTCTGCGCGAACTTCACGCCGTCCGCGACGAGCTGGGCCCAGCCGTGGAAGCCACCGGCGTACATGGGGCCGAGGCGGCCCTGCATGTGGGCCATCACCTTGTGCTCGGTCTGACCGATGATCAAGGGGAAGGTGAGGAAGACGCCGAAGACGATCAGGAGTCGCAGGGCGACGTCGAGCACGTCGTTCACTGCCGGCCTCCTTGGGGGGCTTCGGGGGTGGGGGGTGGTGGTTCGTCGGGTGCCGAGTCCTGAGGGGCGGGCGGCTCCGCTTCCGGGCCCGGCTCCGGCTCCGGCTCCGCGCGCTCGGGCGCAGGCCGCTGCGGCGGCTCAGCCTCGTTCGCCTGCGCTTCCGTCGGGGCCGCCGTCTCCGCCGCTCCCCTGTCCTCCGGTTCCGGCGCGTCCTTGGTCTCCGGCTCCGCCGGGTCCTTGCTCCCCGGCCCCTCCGCGTCCTTGCTCCCCGGCCCCTCCGCGTCCTTGCTCCCCGGCCCCTCCACGTCCTTCGTCTCGGGCTCGTCGAAGGCCGGGCGGGCGTGATGCCACGGAGCGTCAGGGCTGCGCGGGGTGGCCGGGCGGGTCGGCTTCTCCGCCGCCGGTGCCTGGGCGCGCTGCGAGGCGGAGCCCTCGGACGCGCTGCGGGCCCGGCGGGGGCCGGCAGGGGCCGCCGTAGCGGAAGGCCCTGCCTGCTCGGCAGCGTCCGTACCCTCCGCGCGCTGGGACGCGGACCCCTCACTCGCGCTCCGCGCACGACGAGGAGCCGTCGGCGCAGCTGGAGCCGCCGCAGCGCCCTCCCCACGCTGCGACGCCGACCCCCCACTCGCGCTCCGGGCGCGGCGCGGGGCGGTCGGCGAGGGGGTTTCCGTGGGGGTGTCGGCGGCGGCCGTCGGCGGCTGGCTTGCGGAGCCCTCCGCGGCGGTGCGGGTGCGGCGTACGGGGCGTTCGCCCGCAGGGCGGGCCGTGCCCCGGGCCGGGCGGGTCGGAGCCGGGGGGAGTTGGCCCTTGAGGGGGCCCCACTCGTTCGGGTCGGGGACGCCCGGCGGGAGCATCTGGCGGCGCTTGGGGCCGCCGTGTTCGGACTCGCCGGGCTCCTTCGCGCCGGGCCAGGCCTTGGCGACGCGGGCGGCGAGGACGAAATCCTTGCGGAGGGGGTGGCCTTCGAAGGTCTCCGGTAGGAGGAGGTGCTCCAGCGCGGGGTGGCCCTCGAACATGACGCCGAACATCTCGTGGGTCTCGCGTTCGTGCCAGGCCGCGCCCGCGTAGACCTCGACAGCGGAGGCGAGGACGGGAGCCTCGTGCGAGACCGTGGTGCGCAGCAGCAAGCGGCGTACGGGGGCGAGGGCGACCAGGTGCGCCGAGACGCGGAAGCCCATGCCCGGTTCGTCGACCGCGCTCAGCCAGTCGAAGTAGGTGCAGCCGAGCTCGTCGCGGGCGGTGCGCAGGGCGGCGGTCCAGGACGTGGGCGGTACGTCCACGGTCAGGAGCGCGTACGACTCCTCGGCCGTGGCCTCCGTACCGAAGAGGTCCTCGGCGGGGGCGGGAAGCCAGCCGACCGTGCCGTTCATCGGGCCTCCCCCGCGCCGGTGCCGCCTGGGGCCGGCGGTTGGACCAGGCCGCTCTGCAGGGCCGCCGCCGACGGGCGTGCGGAACCGTACCGCTCCCCCAGCGACTCGCGGGCGATCTTCTCCTGGAGCTTGAGGATGCCCTGGAGCAGCGCCTCGGGGCGGGGCGGGCAGCCGGGGACGTAGACGTCGACGGGGATGATCTGGTCGACGCCCTTGGTGACGGAGTACGAGTCCCAGTACGGGCCGCCGCAGTTGGAGCAGGCGCCGAAGGAGATGACGTACTTCGGCTCGGGCATCTGTTCGTACAGACGCTTGATGGCGGGCGCCATCTTGTCCGTGACGGTGCCGGACACGATCATCAGGTCGGCCTGGCGGGGGCCCGGCGCGAACGGGATGACGCCGAGGCGGATGAAGTCGTGGCGGGCCATCGACGCGGCGATGAACTCGATGGCGCAGCAGGCGAGGCCGAAGTTGAAGACCCACAGCGAGTAGCGGCGGCCCCAGTTCAGGACGACCTTCATCGGCTCGGGGGCGAGGCGCGCGAGGGCGCCGAGGCGCTTCGGCTCCGGCAGCAGCACGGGTTCCGGGGCCGGTACCGAGGGAGTCGTTTCTGGCGTCACGTCCATGCCAGGACACCCTTCTTGTATGCGTAGAGCAGGCCCACGGCCAGGAAGCCGAGGAAGATGAACATCTCCACCAGGGTCGTCGCTCCGTAACCGGGGGCGGCGAAGACGGTGGCCCACGGGAAGAGGAAGATCGAGTCGATCGCGAAGATCACGTAGAGGAAGGCGTAGACGTAGTAGCGGACCTGGGTGTGGGCCCAGCCCTCGCCGACGGGGTCGACACCGCACTCGTAGGTCAGGAGCTTCTCGGGGGTGGGCGCGACGGGGCGCAGCAGTCGGCCCGCGCCGAAGGCGATGGCGACGAACAGCACGCCGATGGCGGCGAGCAGTCCGACGACCGAATAGGACTGGAAGTAGTCCGCCGCGACGACGGCGGTCGGTTCGACGGTCGATTCCCGCACGTCCGTCCCTCGCTCCCCTGACCTCGACCCTATGACTTTTCGTGAACGCCGCTGTTCGACGACCTGTACGCAACGTGAGTCTAGGGCCTGTTAAAGGGACAGTAAGCAGCCCATCACGCATCGAGAGACAGGGGTAGAGGCAAGGGTGGGGTTTTCCTCAGTGAAAGGTGGCGGTGCACCTCATGGCGTGGGCGCTTGCCGCCGGGCACGCTAGCCCATGTGACCGAGAAACTCCTGTCCGCGAGCGCGGCGACGGCCGACCGAAACCCGGACCGCCCGCCGCCGGCACGCCTCGCCTATGACGCGCACACCTGGAAGGAGATCGCGCATCTCCTGGCGAACCTGCCGATGGCCCTGCTGGGCTTCGTCTACGTCGTCACGGTGCTGCCCACCAGCGCCTTCCTCACCGTCACGGTGATCGGCTTCCCGCTGCTCGCCGCAGGTCTGCTGGGCGCCCGGCAGCTCGGCAGACTGGAGCGGGCGCGGGCCAGGAAGCTGCTCGGCGTGCGCGTGGACGAGCCGAGCCGGCTGCCCGTGCGGAGCGCCGGCGGCCTCTTCCCGCGGCTGTGGATGGCGCTCAAGGACCCGGTGGCCTGGCGGACCGTCCTGTACGACTTCATACGGCTGCCGTGGGGCATCCTCACCTTCACCCTCACGCTGACCTCGCTGTTCGTGCTGTGGCCGGTGCTGCCGTTCATCGCGCGCGGGCTGGCCAACGTGGACCGGGCGATGGTGCGCGGCCTGCTGTCGCCCTCCGACGAGCTGGAGCGGCGCATCGCCGAGCTGGAGTCCGATCGGGGGGTCGTGGTCGACACGGCCGCCGCGGATCTACGACGGATCGAGCGCGACCTGCACGACGGGGCGCAGGCCCGCCTGGTCAACCTGGCCATGGGCCTCGGCCTGGCCAAGGAGAAGCTGCTGGAGGACCCCGACTACGCGGCGGCGATGGTCGAGGAGGCGCACGGCGAGGTGAAGCTGGCGCTCCAGGAACTGCGGGACCTGGCACGCGGCATCCACCCGGCGGTCCTCACCGACCGCGGCCTGGACGCCGCCCTCTCCGCGGTCGCCTCACGCTGCACGGTGCCGGTGAAAGTGACTGTCGACCTGGAGTACAGACCGGCCGAGGCCATCGAGGGCATCGCCTACTTCACCGTCTCGGAGCTGCTGCAGAACGTCAGCAAGCACAGCGGCGCGAAGGCCGCGTCCGTCGACGTGTGGCGCACCGAGGAACGCCTCCTCATACAGGTCGCCGACGACGGCCGGGGCGGCGCCCACCTCGACGGCGGCACGGGAATGCGCGGCCTGGCGGAACGCCTCGACGCCGTCGACGGCCTGTTCGTCATCGACTCCCCATCGGGCGGCCCGACGGTCATCACCGCGGAACTGCCGTGGCGGGACCGGCAGCGCTGAGGGGGTAGGGAAAACCCCCCGTTCAAGATGCCGACGGCCTCCATGGTCCGCAGGCGCAGGGCACAGCAGGGTTGGAGGTGCGACAAGCAAGCAGCAAGCGCCGAGCAAACAGAGCCGCGCAAACACAGCAGACCGAGGAGAACGGGGACCAAACCAATGGCCACGGAGTACGGGCACGGCTACGGACGCCGGAATGGGGCGTCCGACTGGGGTGCGGAAGGGAACGTCGGGCGGCGGTTCCGGCTGCCCGCCGGGCTGCGCGCGCCGTTCGAGGGCCGCACATGGCGGGAACTCGCGTACGTGCTGCTCAGCCTGCCGATCAGCGTGCTGATGTTCACGTACGCCGTGACGATGCTCGCGCTCGGCGCGGGCCTGCTGGTGACGTTCCTCGGCATACCGGTGCTGGCGGCGGGACTGGCCGGCTGCCGGGGCCTCGGCGCGCTGGAGCGGGCGCGGGCGCGCGGACTGCTCGGGCTCGAGGTGGCCGACCCGGAGCCGCTGCGGGTGCGGAAGAGCGGCCCGATGGCGTGGATGGGCGCGGTCCTCAAGAGCGGCACGTCCTGGCGCCACCTGCTGTACGCGGTGCTGCACTTCCCGTGGGCCGTGTTCTCCTTCGCCATCGGGGCGAGTTTCTGGGCGTACGGCTGGGCGCTGCTGACGTACCCGGTGTGGTTCTGGCTCTTCCCGATGTACGGCGGGCAGGACGGGCTGCAGCTGTACGGCGACGAGACGCACCAGATCTACCTCGACAACCCGTTCGAGATCACGGTGACAGCGCTGGTGGGGCTGCTGTTCACGCTGGCCACGCCGTGGATCGTGCGGGCACTGACCCTGGTGGACCGGCTGCTGGTGCACGGGCTGCTCGGGCCGTCGCGGCTGGCGACGCGGGTGGTGGAGCTGGAGTCGGACAGAGGAGTCGTGGTCGACACGGCCGCCGCGGATCTGCGCCGCATCGAGCGCGATCTGCATGACGGGGCGCAGGCCCGCCTGGTGGCGCTGGCGATGGATCTGGGGCTGGCGAAGGAGAAGCTGGCCGAGGATCCGCGCGCGGCGGCGCAGATGGTGGACGAGGCGCACGGCGAGGTGAAGACGGCGTTGCAGGAACTGCGGGACCTGGCGCGCGGCATCCATCCGGCGGTCCTCACCGACCGCGGCCTGGACGCGGCGCTCTCGGCGGTCGCCTCGCGGTGCACGGTGCCGGTGCAGGTGGACGTGGACCTGGCGTCGCGGCCGGCGCCGGCGATCGAGGGCATCGCGTACTTCACGGTCTCCGAGCTCCTGCAGAACATCAGCAAGCACGCGCAGGCGACCTCGGCGGCGGTGGACGTCTGGCGGTCGGAGGACCGGCTGATGTTGCAGGTCATGGACAACGGCATGGGCGGGGCCGAGGCCGGCGCGAACGGGAGTTCCGGTCTGGCCGGGCTCGCGGAGCGGTTGGACGCGGTGGACGGCATATTGGTGATCGACTCACCGGTGGGCGGCCCCACCCGCATCACAGCGGAACTGCCCTGGCGCGGGTGAACCACCCAGCACCTCGGCACACACCGCCCACCTTCGCACGCCGCCCTCTCACCTGCCCCAGCAACCCAGCGCCCCACCGCACCACCCGGCACCCGGCCCCCGGCACTGGACCTCGGCAGCTGGCATCCAGCACCCGCTCCGTCTCACCCGCCCGGCACCCGCCCCCCACCGCACCCACCCACCCACCCAGCACCCCACCACATGCCCTCACTCACCCACCCAACACCCAGCCCCAAGCCCTCACTCACCCACCCAGCACCCACCCGCACCCACCTCTCCCCCACCCAAGCCCCAACCCACCCCGCCTCCACCCAAAACCTGAAATGCTTGACGGGTCATAGGGGCGGAGTCGAGCAACGGGGGCCGAGGATCGTGGAGGACAGGGTGCGAGTGGTCATCGCCGAGGACTCGGTGCTGCTCAGGGAGGGCCTGACCCGGCTCCTCACCGACCGAGGGCACGACGTCGTCGCCGGAGTGGCCGACGCGGAGGCGTTGATCAAGACCATCACGGAGCTGGACGCCGAGGGCAGCCTGCCGGACGTCGTGGTCGCCGACGTGCGCATGCCGCCGACGCACACGGACGAAGGCGTCAGGGCTGCGGTGCAGCTGCGGAAGACGCATCCGGGGCTCGGCGTGCTGGTGCTGTCACAGTACGTGGAGGAGCGCTACGCCACGGAACTGCTGGCCGGTTCCAGCCGGGGGGTCGGCTATCTGCTGAAGGACCGCGTGGCAGAGGTGCGGGAGTTCGTGGACGCGGTGGTGCGGGTGGCCGAGGGGGGCACGGCGCTCGACCCGGAGGTCGTGGCGCAGCTGCTCGGGCGCAGCCGTAAGCAGGACGTGCTCGCGGGGCTCACGCCGAGAGAGCGGGAGGTTCTGGGGCTGATGGCCGAGGGGCGGACCAATTCGGCCATCGCCAAGCAGCTGGTGGTGAGCGACGGCGCGGTCGAGAAGCACGTCAGCAACATCTTCCTCAAGCTGGGCCTGTCCCCGAGCGAGGGGGATCACCGCCGGGTCCTCGCCGTGCTGACGTACCTGAATTCCTGAGGCCCACCTCAGGCGGTGAGCGTCCTGGACAGGTAGTCATCATGCAAATGGTCGAAGGAAGGCGAGCCGCACAGACGTAGGGTTGATCCTGGGAGGACCCTGTGGGGTCGGTTCCCGACAGCCGCCTCGAAGGAGGAGCAGTTCAGTGACGAGCCAGGTCAGTAGCCCAGCGGAGCAGACCGACGGAGCCGTCGTGGGAGAGCAGCGCAAAGCGGCCGGCGTCAAGGACGTCCGCCGTCTCGACCGAGTGATCATCAGGTTCGCGGGGGACTCGGGTGACGGTATGCAGCTCACCGGTGACCGCTTCACCTCGGAGACCGCGTCGTTCGGTAACGACCTGTCGACGTTGCCGAACTTCCCGGCCGAGATCCGTGCCCCTGCCGGGACGCTGCCCGGTGTCTCGTCGTTCCAGCTGCACTTCGCCGATCACGACATCCTCACCCCGGGCGACGCGCCCAACGTCCTCGTCGCCATGAACCCGGCGGCGCTGAAGGCGAACGTGGGGGACCTGCCGCGCGGTGCGGAGATCATCGTCAACACGGACGAGTTCACCAAACGGGCGATGCAGAAGGTCGGCTACGAGGCGAACCCGCTGGAGGACGGTTCGCTCGACGGCTACCAGCTGCACCCGGTGCCGCTCACCACGCTCACGGTGGAGGCGCTGAAGGACTTCGACCTCACCCGCAAGGAGGCCGAGCGCAGCAAGAACATGTTCGCGCTGGGCCTGCTGAGCTGGATGTACCACCGTCCGACCGAGGGCACCGAGAAGTTCCTGAAGTCGAAGTTCGCCAAGAAGCCCGACATCGCGGCCGCCAACATCGCCGCCTTCCGGGCGGGCTGGAACTTCGGCGAGACGACGGAGGACTTCGCCGTCTCCTACGAGGTCGCCCCGGCCGCGAAGGCCTTCCCGGTCGGCACCTACCGGAACATCTCCGGCAACCTCGCCCTGGCCTACGGCCTGATCGCCGCAAGTAGGCAGGCGGACCTGCCGCTGTTCCTGGGCTCGTACCCGATCACCCCGGCCTCGGACATCCTGCACGAGCTGAGCAAACACAAGAACTTCGGTGTGCGCACCTTCCAGGCCGAGGACGAGATCGCGGGCATCGGCGCGGCGCTGGGCGCGGCGTTCGGCGGTTCGCTCGCCGTGACCACCACCTCCGGCCCGGGCGTTGCGCTCAAGAGCGAGACCATCGGGCTGGCCGTGTCGCTGGAGCTGCCCCTGCTGGTGGTCGACATCCAGCGCGGCGGCCCCTCGACGGGTCTGCCCACCAAGACCGAGCAAGCCGACCTGCTCCAGGCGATGTTCGGCCGCAACGGCGAGGCGCCCGTCCCGGTCGTCGCGCCCCGCACGCCCGCCGACTGCTTCGACGCCGCCCTCGAAGCCGCCCGGATCGCGCTGACCTACCGGACGCCCGTCTTCCTGCTCTCCGACGGCTATCTCGCCAACGGCTCCGAGCCGTGGCGGATCCCGGAGCTGGACGAGCTGCCGGAGCTGACCGTGCAGTTCGCGCAGGGTCCGAACCACACCCTGGAGGACGGCACCGAAAGCTTCTGGCCGTACAAGCGTGACCCGCAGACCCTCGCCCGCCCCTGGGCGATCCCGGGCACGCCGGGCCTGGAGCACCGTATCGGCGGCATCGAGAAGCAGGACGGCACGGGCAACATCTCCTACGACCCCGCCAACCACGACCTGATGGTCCGCACCCGGCAGGCCAAGGTCGACGGCATCGATGTCCCGGACATCGAGGTCGACGACCCGGCCGGCGCGAAGCTGCTGGTGCTGGGCTGGGGCTCGACGTACGGGCCGATCACCGCGGCGGTACGACGCCTGCGCGCGGCCGGACATCCCATCGCTCAGGCACATCTGCGCCATGTCAATCCGTTCCCGCGGAATCTCGGCGAGGTGCTGGCACGTTACGACAAGGTGGTGATCCCCGAGATGAACCTCGGGCAGCTCGCCACGCTGATCCGGGCGAAGTACCTGGTGGACGCCCACTCGTACAACCAGGTCAACGGCATGCCGTTCAAGGCCGAGCAGCTGGCCGCGGCGTTGAAGGAGGCCATCGATGGCTGAGACGTCCATGGAAGGCACCGGCACGATCGAAGCGCTCTCCCTGGTGCCCAGGGCCGAGGGCAAGCAGTCCATGAGGGACTTCAAGTCCGATCAGGAAGTGCGCTGGTGCCCCGGCTGCGGTGACTACGCGATCCTCGCCGCGGTCCAGGGCTTCATGCCCGAACTGGGTCTGGCGAAGGAGAACATCGTCTTCGTCTCCGGCATCGGCTGCTCCTCCCGCTTCCCGTACTACATGAACACCTATGGGATGCACTCCATCCACGGCCGGGCCCCCGCCATCGCCACGGGCCTGGCCACCTCCCGCCGCGACCTGAGCGTGTGGGTCGTCACCGGCGACGGCGACGCGCTGTCCATCGGCGGCAACCACCTCATCCACGTCCTGCGCCGCAACGTCAACCTCAAGATCCTGCTGTTCAACAACCGGATCTACGGCCTGACCAAGGGCCAGTACTCCCCCACCTCCGAGGTCGGCAAGATCACCAAGTCGACCCCGATGGGCTCCCTGGACGCCCCGTTCAACCCGGTGTCCCTGGCCCTGGGCGCGGAGGCCTCGTTCGTCGCGCGGACCATCGACTCCGACCGCAAGCACCTCACCGAGGTCCTGCGGGCGGCGGCCGCCCACCCCGGCACCGCGCTGATCGAGATCTACCAGAACTGCAACATCTTCAACGACGGCGCCTTCGACGCCCTGAAGGACAAGCAGCAGAGCCAGGAGGCGGTGATCCGCCTGGAGCACGGGCAGCCGATCCGCTTCGGGCCGGACAACACCCGCGGGGTGGTCCGGGATCCGCAGACCGGCGACCTCACGGTCGTCACGGTCACGCCGGACAACGAGCAGCAGGTGCTAGTTCACGACGCCGCCGCCGACTCCCCGACCACCGCTTTCGCGCTCAGCAGGCTCGCCGACCCGGACACGCTGCACCACACCCCGATCGGCGTCTTCCGCTCCGTGGACCGCCCGGTCTACGACACCCAGATGGCCGACCAGCTCGACACCGCCATCGAACAGAACGGCAAGGGCGACCTCGCCACACTGCTCGCGGGCGGCGACACCTGGACCGTCGTCGGCTGAGCCACAGCCACACCCCAGCAACACCGGCAGTACGCCACAGGCCCGGGCTCAGGCCCGGGCCTCGTCGTATGCCTTCCGCGCCCGTTCCACGTCCCCCATCCGCCGCTCCGTCCACAGCGCCAGCGACCGCACCTGGTCCGCGGCCTCGCGGCCGAGGTCGGTGAGGGAGTAGTCGACGCGGGGCGGGATGACGGGCTGGGCGTCGCGGTGGACGAACCCGTCCCGCTCCAGGGTCTGCAACGTCTGGGTGAGCATCTTCTCGCTGACCTGCCGGACCTCGCCGATCGCCCGGCGCAGCTCGCTGAACCGGTACGGCCGTTCCATGAGCCGGATCAGCACCAGTACGCCCCAGCGGCTGGTGACGTGCTCCAGGACCAGCCGGTAGGGGCACATCGCCTCGCCCTCGGGCTTCCCTGCACTCTCTGCCATGCGAGTACCTTACTTCAAAGTGGGTACTTTCGCAGAGTTAGTGCCCCTCTTAGGGTGAGTGCCACACCTGGACATACGCACCCGTACAGAGGAGCCCCCATGAGCATCGTCGTCACCGGAGCCACCGGACACCTTGGCCGCCACGTCATCGAGCAGCTGCTGGAGAAGGTCCCGGCCGACCAGATCACGGCCGTCGTCCGCAACGCCGAGAAGGCCGCCGACTTCGCCAACCGCGGTGTGAAGATCGCGCTCGCCGACTACAACGTGCCCGCGACGTTCGACGCCCTGTTCTCCGCCGGCGACAAGGTGCTGCTCATCTCCGGCAACGAGTTCGACAAGGGCCGAGTGGCCCAGCACAAGGTCGTGATCGACGCCGCGAAGGCGGCCGGCGTCGCGCTCCTCGCCTACACCAGCGCCCCCGGCAGCCTCACGGCCGCCCTCGCCGACGACCACCGCGCCACCGAGGAGGCGGTCCTGGCGTCGGGCGTGCCGTATGCGCTGCTGCGCAATGGCTGGTACCACGAGAACTACACCGAGCAGCTCGCCCCGGTGCTGGAGCACAACGCGGTCGTCGCCGCCGCCGGTGAGGGCCGGGTGGCCTCCGCCTCGCGCGCCGACTTCGCGGCCGCCGCCGTCGCGGTGCTGACCGGCGAGGGGCACGAGAACCAGACGTACGAGCTGAGTGGCGACGAGGCGTGGAGCTACGCGGAGTACGCGGCCGAGCTCAGCCGGCAGACCGGCAAGGAGATCGCGTACAACGCGGTCTCCGTCGAGGCCTACCAGGGCATCCTGACCGGCGCCGGCCTGCCCGAGCCGCTCGCCGCGATCCTGGCCGGCGTGGACGCGTCCATCGAGAAGGGCGAGCTGGCCGTACGCACCGGCGACCTCTCGCGCCTGACCGGTCGTCCGACCACCCCGCTCTCCGAGGCCATCACCGCCGCGCTCAAGGGCTGACCTGAACCCGCCCACCCGTGCCTGTCATGACCGTATGGCGATACGTCCATGACAGGCACGGGTGGTCGGCGTTACCTTCGTGCGGGCGGGCTGACGTACGAAGGAGGGGCCGGTGGCCAGGAAGTCGATGGGCGAGAGCCACATAGGACTGCTGAACGGCTTCGCGGCCTACGGAATGTGGGGACTCGTCCCCCTTTTCTGGCCGCTGCTGAAGCCCGCCGGCTCGGTCGAGATCCTCGCCCACCGCATGGTGTGGTCGCTCGCTTTCGTCGCCGTCGCGCTGCTCTTCGTACGACGCTGGAGCTGGGCCCGCGAGCTGCTGCGGCAGCCGCGCCGCCTCGGGCTCATCACCGTCGCCGCGGCCGTGATCACCGTCAACTGGGGCGTCTACATCTGGGCCGTCAACAACGGACAGGTCGTCGAGGCCTCGCTCGGCTACTTCATCAACCCGCTGGTCACCATCGCGATCGGCGTGCTGCTGCTGAAGGAGCGGCTGCGGCCCGTGCAGTGGGCGGCGGTCGGGATCGGCTTCGCGGCCGTGCTCGTGCTCACCATCGGCTACGGCCGCCCGCCGTGGGTCTCGCTCGTCCTCGCCTTCTCCTTCGCCACCTACGGCCTGGTGAAGAAGAAGGTCAACCTCAGCGGCCTGGAGTCGCTGACCGCCGAGACCGCGATCCAGTTCCTGCCCGCGCTCGGCTATCTGCTGTGGCTGACCGCCCAGGACGAGTCGACCTTCCACACCGAGGGCCTGGGGCACGCGGCGCTGCTCGCCGCGACCGGCGTCGTGACCGCGCTTCCGCTGGTCTGCTTCGGCGCGGCCGCGATCCGCGTGCCCCTGTCGACGCTGGGGCTGCTGCAGTACCTGGCCCCGGTGTTCCAGTTCCTGCTGGGCGTCCTCTACTTCCGCGAGGCCATGCCGCCCGAGCGCTGGGCCGGGTTCGCGCTGGTCTGGCTGGCGCTGACGCTGCTGACCTGGGACGCGCTGCGCACCGCGCGCCGGGCGGCCCGCACGCTGAAGGCCGACAGGATCGTGCCCGCCACCACCATCACGACCGGCACGGTCAGCGCCGTACGGAACGCGGACAGCGTGGCCTCCGGGCCCGATCCGGTCGTCGACGCCAAGCCGTAGACGGCGGTCACCGCGGAGATCCCGATCGCCGAGCCGAACTGGGTCGCGGTGTTCAGCAGCCCGCTCGCCAGGCCCTGCTCCTCCTCCGCGACCCCGTCGGTCGCCGCGATGGTCAGCGGCCCGTACGCCAGCGCGAACGCCGTGCCCGCGATGATCAGCGTCGGGAACATGGCGGCGTACGACCAGTCCATCCCGACCGGCAGGAACAGCCCGTAGGCGACGACCGCCAGCACGAAGCCGCCGAGGATCACGCGGGCGTTGCCGAAGCGGGCGACCAGCTTCGGGGTGAGCGTCGGGGCAAGGACGGCGTCGCAGCCCATGACGACCAGCGCGATCGCGGTCTGCAACGACGACCAGCCGCGCAGCTCCTGCAAGTACAGCGTCACCACGAACTGGAAGCCGAAGAAGGCCCCCACGAAGAGGAGTGCTCCCAGATCGGCGCGCACCACGGAGCCCTTGCGCAGGATGCCGAGGCGCACCAGCGGCGCGGCGGCCCGCCGTTCGACGGCGACGAAGGCGGCCCCGAGCGCCAGCGCGGCGAGCCCGGCGACAGCGGTGAGCGGCCAGTCGTGCAGACCGTGTTCCAGCCGTACGACGGTGTAGGCGGCCAGCAGCATGGCGCCGGCGGCGGTGACCGCGCCGAGCAGGTCGAAGCCACCCCCGTCACGGCCACGCCCGTCACGCTCCACCGGACCCGCCGCGGGCACCAGGCGCACCGCAGCGACCAGCAGCGCCCCCGCCAGCAGCACCGGCGCGAAGAACACCCACCGCCAGCCGATCGCGGTGAGCAGCCCGCCGATGACCAGTCCCAGCGAGAAACCGCCGGCCGCGGTGCCCGCGAAGACCAGCAGGGCCTTGTTGCGCTGCGGGCCCTCCTCGTAGGAGGTGGTGATCAGCGACAGCGCGGCCGGAGTCATGAAGGCCGCCGCGACGCCGGTGACGAACCGGGCCACGACGAGCATCCAGCCGTCGGTGGCGAAACCGCCGAGCCCGGAGAAGAGCAGGAAGACCGTCAGCCAGGTCAGGAACATCCGACGGCGGCCGAGCAGGTCGGCGGCGCGTCCGCCGAGCAGGGTGAAACCGGCGTAACCGAGGACGTACGCGCTCATCACCCAGGCCGCGGTACCGGTCGACAGCGCCAGATCGGCCCTGATCGACGGGATCGCGACAGCCATCATCGCGACGTCGATGCCCTCCAGAAAGATCGTTCCGCACAGCACGAGCAGCAGAGCCCAGGCACGGGCGCCCATGACCACACTCCCGGAGATAGACAGAGGTCGGTTACCGGATTGAGGGTCGGTTCCCTCTTGTAACCATGGCCAGCCTGCGGCAGCATCGACAGACATGGAAGAAGGCACTTTGAAGTCACCGAGAAACTGCGGGAGCACCGTGGACTACGGCGACACCGACCCCTTCCAGTGGGACACCCGCGAGGGCTGCGAGGTACGGCAGATCCTGGACCGGGTCGCCGACAAGTGGTCCCTGCTCGTCATCGCCCTCCTGGAGAACCGCAAGCTCCGCTTCACCGAACTGCGCCGGGAGATCGACGGCGTCAGCCAGCGCATGCTGACGGTCACCCTGCGCCAACTGGAGCGGGACGGCCTGGTCAGGCGCACGGTCCACCCCGTCGTACCGCCCCGCGTCGACTACGAGCTCACCCCCCTGGGCGGCACCCTGCACGCCACGATCCAGTCGCTGGTGAAGTGGACGGAGGAACACCAACGCGAGATCGCGGCGGCCCGGGCGGCGTACGACGCCCGCGAGACGCAGGAGACTCAGGAGGCCCGCGTCGGCTAGGGGGTCGCCCTGCGGACGCGGTGGGCGCGTACCTTCGCGCGAGCGCAACGCGCCGGTGCGGAAGCGCCGGTTCCGCAGGCGGCGTCACCCGGCCTGTCAGTCACGTAAGCAATATTGGTTGCATGACTGAGAAGGCATCCTCACCTGTGCACTGGAAGCTCGTCATCGACGCCAACGACCCGCACGCGCAGGCCGACTTCTGGGCTGCCGCGCTGGGCTACGAGGTCGAGGACAACAGCGCTCTGATCGAACGGCTGCTCCAGCTCGGCGCGCTCCCGGTCGCCGGCACTGTGGACTTCCACGGCCGTCCGGCCTTCCGGGACCTGGTCGCCGTACGGCATCCGGACGATCCGTACGAGGAGCAGAGCGGCACCGGGCTGGGGCGGCGGGTGCTGTTCCAGCGCGTGCCGGAGTCCAAGGCCGGCAAGAACCGGCTCCACCTGGACCTGCACCCCGCCGAGGGGCGGCGGGCGAGCGAGGTGGAGCGGTTGCGGGGGCTGGGAGCGAGCGTGCTGCGGGAGGTCAAGGAGGCTGGCGGGGAGTGGGTGGTGATGGCTGATCCGGAGGGGAACGAGTTCTGCGTGCACTGAACGAGTTCCGACGGAAAGGGGCGGGGCCACTCAGGCGCCGGACGCCCTACCCGCCCGCGCGGCGAGGCGGCCCATGCGGGCGCGGGCTGATTCGAGCTCGTCGACGTCGTCGGCGGCCGGACCGGCCTCGGCGGCCAACTCGCTCCACAGACCGATCAGTTCACGCCCCAGGTCCAGGCCGAGCGCGGGATCACGCACGGCCCGCCAAGCCGTCGCCGCGCTCTGCACGTTTCCGTAGGCGCCCTCCGTGTCGTGCGTACGGCGGTGAATGCGGGCCACGTCCAGGGAGAGACGGAAGGCTCGGACCGGGTCGGCCGCCAAGTAGGCGATATATGCGGTGAGTTCGAGCAGCCGGAGCAGTTCGGGGTGATCCGGGGCAAGGTTGGCCGACGCCTCGGCCAGGGCTTGCTCCGCGAGGGCCGACGCGGTGTCTATCTGCCCCGACTTCACGGCTTCGCCGATACGGGCTGTGGGTTCGGCGAGGAGGGTGGAGGTGGGGCTCGGGAGATCCGCGGGCTCAAGGATGGCTTCGGCGACCGCGTCGAAGCCGCGGGGTGGGGTGGGCTTCGGGTCCAGGTCCAACTCCGGGGCTGGGCCCAGGTCGGGCTCCGGCTCCGGCGTGATGAGTGGCTCCGGGTGCGGCCTCGCGTCCATGACCGGCGGCGGCCCGAACTCGCCCAGCGGCTGCGGCTCCTGAACCGCCCGCAGCCTGAAGGTCGGCGTGGCGGTGGCCGCGGAGTTCGGCGGCGTGCGCAGCAACTGCGTCGCGTTGTCCTGCGTTGCCTGTGCGGGCCGGCCGGGTTCCTGAGGCGGCCGAGGCGGAGCCGGTGCGGGCTCCTGCCGTGGGCGCGGCGGCGCGGGTACGGCTTCCTGCGCCGGGCTCGTCCGCACGGGCTCCGCCGTGAAAGAACTGGACCCGTCCGGGTGAACCCGAAGCGGTACGACGTACCCGATCCGTTCGTCGTGAACCGTGGCGAGGACGGGCCGACCGGTGACGAGGGCGATGCGGTGGAGGTGGTTCAGAACCGTCTGCTGGAGTTCCTCGCCGGGCGCGGGGACGACCGGGACACCGCCGATCGAGGCGCTGCCGGTGCCGCCGGAGCCCTGTCCGGCGCCCGGAACGTGCACGTCGATCACCGCACCCGCGGTCCGGTACTGCTGTTCCCGCTTCTTCTCGCGGCCTGGTCGAGACATCGGTTCCCTCACTCGCCGGCGTCCACACCTCGGCGGACCCTACCGTCGAGTCTCACCGCTTCCGCACCATGCACGCGTCACCGGGGCGTCACAGCCTCGTCCCAAGACCCGGCACCCCCGTCACCGACTTCTCCGCGGTCACGCGAAGATCGATGGAGGACGATCGCCGGCCGACGGCGGAGAGGAGCGGGCATGCGGACGAGCGCGCGACAGGGACCGGGGATCTGGCTCCGCGGCCCAGTGGCCGTGCCACCGGCACCGGAGCCCGCTCCCACCTCCCCCGGCACGGTCCGGCGTTTCTCCTGGGTCGGCACCCACGGCGGGTCGGGGGTCTCCACGCTCGCAGCGGTGTACGGCGGTCAGGACTGCGGACGTGACTGGCCCCGCCCCGCCGATCCACCGTCGGTGCTGCTCGTCGCCCGCACGCACGCGACCGGGCTGGCCTCCGCCGTCCACGCCCTGGAGATCTTCCGGCGCGGCGAGGCCCCGGCCGGGCTCGACCTGGACGCCGTAGTCCTGGTCGCGGACGCGCCGGGCCGGTTGCCCCGCCCTCTCGTCCAGCAGATCAGGCTCATCGAGTCGGTCGTCGACGTGTACCGGGTGCCGTGGGTGCCCGCCTGGCGGCTGGGTGATCTCAGCGGGCGCCCGCCTCGCGAGACCGAGGCGCTGGTCCGGCTGACGGCGACGGTTCGCTGAGCCACCACTGAGCCGACCTGGGGCTCTGGCTCGTCCCCCGTCGAATCCCCATGACACTGGACGCCATCTAGATGCTTGTGCATATACTGCATGAGCAGGTAATCGCCGTACGCCGCACATCCGGAGACTCCTGGGGGACACTATGACCCGACGCTTCCTGTTCGTGCTGGGCAGCAGCCGCAGCGACGGCAACACCGAACTGCTGGCCCGTAGGGCCGCCGAGCAGCTCCCCGCCCATGTCGATCAGCACTGGATCGACCTCGCCACGCACCCCCTGCCCGACTTCGAGGACCTCCGGCACGACAGCGATCACGTCCGCCCCACGGAGGGCAATGTCGCGCTGCTGCTCGACGCCACGCTCGCCGCGACGGACATCGTGATCGCCTCCCCGCTCTACTGGTACTCGGTGTCGGCCCACGTCAAGCGCTACCTGGACTACTGGTCGGGCTGGCTGCGCACCCCCGGCCTCGACTTCAAGGCGACGCTGGCCGGCCGCACGCTCTGGGGCGTCACCGCGCTCGCGCACGAGGAGACCGAGGTCGCCGACCCGCTGATCGGCACCCTCAACCACTCGGCCGCGTACATGGGGATGCGCTTCGGCGGAGTCCTGCTGGGCAACGGCAGCAAGCCCGGCGACGTACTGAAGGACACCGAGGCCCTCACCCGCGCGAAGACGTTCTTCGCACAGGAGGCGCCGCTCGCCCATTTCCCGTACGAGGCCCAGTAGCCCGGACGGCTACGCGGTGATGTCCTTCGTCGTGAACCGAGCCCACGCCGCCGATCCGAACACGATCGCGTAGAGGGCCTGCAGGCCGAGGTTGCGTATCAGGTCGTCCCAGTAGACCGGCTCGCGCATCAGGTCGGCGAAGGACAGCCAGTAGTGGGAGAAGAAGTACGGCTGTATCGCGTGCAGTTGGGGAATCTGGTCGAGGATCTGCACGGTGATCAGCAGCCCCACGGTCGTCGCCATCGCCGCGATACCGCTGTTGGTCAGCGTCGAGACGAACAGGCCGAGCGCCGCCACGCCGATCAGTGAGGCGGCGACGACCAGGGCGATCAGCAGGGCTCTGGCCAGGCCTTCGGCGAAGCTGATCCGCGTGCCGGAGATGGTCGTCAGATCTCCCAGCGGGAACAGCAGCGCCCCGACGGTCAGCGCCGAGACGGCGACGACCAGGGTGGCCGCCAGACAGAAGGCCAGCGTCGTCGCGTACTTGGTGAGCAGTAGGCGCGTACGGCCGGCCGGGGCGACCAGGAGATAGCGCAGGGTCCCGGCGTTCGCCTCACCGGCTATCGCGTCGCCCGCGACGACTCCGATGGCCATCGGCAGGAAGAACGGCAGGGTCGCGGCGAGGGCGGTGAAGACGAGGAACAGGCCGTTGTTGGTGATCTGCGTGATGAACGCCGGTCCCTCGCCGCCACCGCCGCCACCCAGGGACGAGCTGTCGCTGGTCTCGATCTTCACGGCGATGCCGACCAGGACGGGTACGGCGGCCAGCACGCCGAGCAGCGCGAGGGTGCGCCAGCGCCGGAAGGTGGTGGTCAGTTCACTGCGCAGCAGACCGAAGGTCCACAGCGGGCTGCGGCGGGAACCGATGACCTCAGCCTGCGACATCGAAGCCCTCCCCCGTCAGTGCCACGAACGCGTCCTCCAGAGACGCCCGTTCCACGCCGAAGCCGCGGACCCGCACGCCCGCCGCCACCAACGCGGCGTTCAGCTCGGCGAGTTCCCCCTCCGGTGGCTCCCCGGTCACGCCGTCCTCGGTGACGGCCACATCACCGACCCCGCGTTCCTTCAGCACCCGGGCCGCGTCCGCGGTGTCCGGCGTGGTCACCACCAGCCGGCCCCGCATCCCCGCCGCCAGGTCCGCCACCGTGCCCTGGGTGATCAACCGGCCCTGCGCCATCACCGCCGCGTGCGTGCAGACCTGCTCGATCTCGTCGAGGAGGTGCGAGGAGAGGAACACGGTCGTGCCGTCGGAGGCCAACTCGCGGATCAAGGCGCGGATTTCGCGCATGCCCTGCGGGTCGAGACCGTTGGTCGGCTCGTCCAGGACGAGCAGACGGCGCGGCTGGAGCAGGGCGGCCGCGAGGCCCAGCCGCTGCTTCATACCGAGCGAGTAGGCCTTCGCCTTCTTGCCCGCGGCCGCCGCGAGCCCCACCCGGTCCAGCGCCGCCGCGACGCGGGCACGCCGGGTGCGTGGGTCGGCGGACGGGTCTGCGGAGTCGTACCGCAGGAGGTTGTCGCGGCCGGAGAGGAAGCCGTACAGGGCCGGACCCTCGATGAGGGCGCCCACGTGCGGGAGCACGGCGCGCGTGGCCCGGGGCATGGGGTGCCCCAGCACGTGCGCCGTGCCCGACGTGGGCTCGATCAGGCCCATCAGCATGCGGATGGTGGTGGTCTTGCCGGAGCCGTTCGGGCCGAGGAAGCCGAAGACGCTGCCCGCCGGGACGGTCAGATCGAGGCCGTCGACGGCGAGCTGTCCGCCGCGGTAGCGCTTGGTGAGCGCGCGGGTGTGGATGATGCCCTCACCCGCGGCGTCCCTCAGCGGCCCCGTGACGGACGGCTCGTCCATGCGTCCCCCCGATGTGTCGTCGTACTCGTACCGAACTCACACCCGGCACCGAACCCCGGGCTCACTTCCCGGAGTCGGCGCTCACTCCCGGCTCACTTCCCCGAGTCGGCCGCCTTCACCAGCGCGTCCTTCGTGACAGCGCCGACGTAGACCTTGCCGTCGTCCGTGATCAGCGCGTTGACCAGGCGGGTCTTGAAGACCGTGCCCGAGCCGAACTTGCCGGTCACCTCGTCGCCCAGGGAGCCCAGGAAGCTGCCCATGGCGCCCGCGTCGCCCATGTCACCGCGCTTGGCGTCGGAGGGCATGCCCTCGGCGCCGGAGTCGATGACGGCGACGGACGTCCAGCCCTCGCCTATGACGTTCAGCCCGTCGAGGCCCTTGGCGAAGTCCTCCTCCTTGGGCTGCTGCGAGTGCTCCGGCGCGTCCACGCTGCCCTCCTCGGTCACCTTCGCGCCCTTGGGCGGGGTGAAGTCGAAGGTCGAGGCGGCCGGCTTGGCGAAGCTGATCTGCGTGAAGCCCGCGTCCACCACGGCGGCGCCGCCGCTCGCCGGGGTCAGCGTGAACTTCAGCGGCAGCCCGGTCTTGGCGTCCACCGCCACGCTGATCGCACCCACCGTGGAACCGGACTGCTTCGGCTCGATGACCAGCTTGTAGGCGTCACGCCCGGCGACCTGCGCGGTGCCGTCGACGGTCACGGACGTGGTGTCGTCGACCGCCTTCAGCGCCTCCTCGGCGAGCTCCTGGGGTGTGGCCGGGACCTCTCCCTCGCGCTGCTCGGCGCCCTCGGTCGCGGTGCCGTGGTAGACCTCGTTGGACGCGCTGTCGTAGCCCCAGACGTCCTTGCCGTTGTGGATCAGGCTGTACTCGGCGGCGTCCTCCAGCAACGACAGCTTCTGCTTGTCGGGGCCGTCGGCGGCGACGCGCAGGGTGTGCGTACCGGAGGCCAGCTCGGTGAGCTTGGCCGACGGGTCGGCGGAGGAGCCCTCGCCGCCGGACGGGGTCGCGCCGGACATCAGCTCGCTCTCCAGGCCGCCCAGGTCGGGCAGTCCCAGATCGGTGCTGATCTTCACCGTGCCGGACAGCTGCTGTACGTCCGATGCGGCGATCTTCTCTATGAGTTGCTGCGCGGTGATCTCCGGAAGGTCGGGGCTGCCGGAGTCGGCGATCGCGGGGACGAGCCCGATGGTCCCCGCCGCCACCCCCAGGACCGCCGCCGGGACGACGTACCGCGCGGCCTTGCGCCGCCGCGCCGCGCGCAGTTCGTCCGCGTCCGCCACGGCCGTGGTGTCGTCGGATTCGTACGGTGCCATGTGTGCCTTACCTCCGTCGTCGGCGGCGGCTGTCTCGTCACGTCCCCGCATGGGTCCCACCCTGAGCCGCCATTCTCACCCGGATCGGTGAGGAGTGGTGTGTTCCGTGGTCTCCATCTGACCAAATCGGGCGGCGAGAAGCGTCAGACCCGGGAGCCAACTCCGCGTACTGCTGCGGTATGACACGACAGGACGGGATCTACTCCCGACCCGTAGGGGTTCGACGGGGCCACGACAACAAACCGGAGCCACGACAACGAGCCGGAGCCACAACAAGCCGGAGCCACGACAACAAGCCGGACGGCCGACGCCCGGCGAACCGGCCGTCGACCCTGCCGACCGGACCAGGGCTATCCGGCCCGGTGCACCACCGCGTCGCACAGCTCCGTCAGCGCCGCCTTCGCGTCGCACTCGGGCAGCGGCGCGAGCGCCGCCCGCGCCTCCTCCGCGAACCGTACGGTGTCCCGCCGGGCCTGCTCCAGCGCCGGGTGCACCCGCAGCGCGGCCAGCGCCTGCGCGTGCCGCGTGTCATCGGTCAGATCGGAGTCGAGCAGCTCGCACAGCGCGATGTCCTCCGCCAGCCCCAGCCGGGCCACTCGCTCCCGCAACCGCAGCACGGGCATCGTCGGGATGCCCTCCCGAAGGTCGGTCCCCGGCGTCTTGCCGGACTCGTGGGAGTCGGAGGCGATGTCCAGCACGTCGTCCGCGAGCTGGAAGGCGACGCCCAGCCGCTCCCCGTACTGGGTGAGCACGTCCACCACCGACTCGTCGGCCCCGGACATCATCGCGCCGAACCGGCACGACACCGCCACCAGCGATCCGGTCTTGCCGGCGAGCACATCGAGGTAGTGCTCGACCGGGTCGCGCCCGTCGGAGGGGCCCGCGGTCTCCAGGATCTGCCCGGTCACCAGCCGTTCGAACGCCTCGGCCTGCACCCGTACCGCCTCGGGCCCGAGGTCGGCCAGGATGTGCGAGGCCCGGGCGAACAGGAAGTCGCCGGTGAGGACGGCGACGGAGTTGCCCCAGCGAACGTTCGCGCTCGGCACCCCGCGCCGTACCGCCGCCTCGTCCATCACGTCGTCGTGGTACAGCGTCGCGAGGTGGGTCAGCTCCACGACCACGGCGGAGGGCACGACTCCGGGCGCGTACGGGTCACCGAACTGGGCCGTGAGCATCACGAGCAGCGGCCGGAACCGCTTCCCGCCGGCCCGCACCAAATGCTGCGCGGCCTCCGTGATGAAGGGGACCTCGCTCTTGGTGGCTTCGAGCAACCCTTCCTCGACAGCCGCCAATCCGGCCTGGACATCGGCTTCCAGAGCCTGGTCCCGCACGCTCAGCCCGAACGGCCCGACGACGGTCACGAGGGGTCTCCTGTCTGCTGGTGTCTACTGGCGATTACGCGGAATGTCGATAGGTCGCTGCCTTCACTCAAGTCAGCGTATCCGGTCACGTTTCGATCACCGAGGCCGCCCACCGTTACACCTCGGGCGGTATCGGATCACGCCGGGTATGTTTTTGATCAGTTGATATGAGCAGGTATTTATCGACTCAGCCGGAAGAGGTGACCTTTGCCCCGCACCGCCGTCGATACCGCGCCCGGTCTGGAGGTCTGGGAGCGCTTCTCGTTCCTCGGCATGCTGGCCATCCTCGTCCTGTACTTCGCCGACACGCTCGCAAACGGCGGCTTGGGCATGTCCGCCGGAACGGCCGCCTCCGTCTCCGCCGCCTACGGCACCCTCGTCTACCTGGTCTCCGTCGCCGGCGGCCGACTCGCCGACCGCGTCCTCGGCTCGTACCGCGCCGTGCTCTGGGGCGGCGTCCTGATCGCCTGCGGCCACTACGCCATGGCCGTACCCACCGCGATCAACATCGGCGCCTTCGCGGGCCCCCTGGTCACCGGCCGGCTCGGCGACCACCAGGGCTGGCACTGGGGCTTCTCGGCGGCCGCGACCGGCATGACGTTCGGCCTCGTCCGGTACGTCACCGGCCGCCGTCACCTGGCCGGACGCAAGCACGCCGCGCAGTTCGCGCTCGCGCCGGAGGCGATAGGCCGTGCCGTCCGCCTGACCGCCACCGGGCTCGTGATCGCCACCGCGCTCGCGTGGCTGCTCGCCGCAGCCGACCGGCTGGCCATGGACCTCTTCGTCGACCTGCTCACGCTCGTCTCGGTGATCGCCCCCGCCGGCTACTTCATGATCATGTTCATGAGCCCGCGGGTGACCCCCGAGGAACGCGGCCGGCTGCGCCCGTACGTCGTGCTCTTCCTCGCCCCCACCACCAAGCTCGCCCCGGCTGCCTTCGCCGGCCTGGCGGTGCCGGCCGGCGCGCCCTGGCTGCGCCGCACCATGCACCCGGTCCACTGAAGCCATCCCTGGGGTCACGCTCATGCACATCCGTACGTCCTTCCCCTACGAGACGACTCACGAGGACCTCCGTATCCCGCTGCCCGACGGAACACGGTTGTACGCGCGCGCGTGGCGTCCCATCACCGACGAGCCCGTACCGGCGCTCCTGGAGTACCTCCCGTACCGCCTGACCGACTGGACCGCGCCCCGCGACCACCAGCGCCACCCCTGGTACGCCGGCCACGGCTACGCCTCCGTCCGCGTCGACGTGCGCGGGCACGGCAACAGCGAGGGCATGCCGACGGACGAGTACTCGGCGACGGAGCTGGCCGACGGGGTCGAAGTGGTGAACTGGCTGGCCGCGCAGCCCTGGTGCGACGGCAAGGTCGGTATGTTCGGCATCTCCTGGGGCGGCTTCAACTCCCTCCAGATCGCGGCCCTCGCGCCCGAGCCGCTCAAGGCGATCGTCACGGTCTGCTCCACGGACGATCGCTACGACAACGACGTGCACTACATGGGAGGTTCCGTCCTCGCCGTAGACATGCACGCGTGGGCGGCGACCATGCTGGCGTGGTCCTGCCGCCCGCCCGATCCGCGGTATGTCGGCGACGCCTGGCGGGACATGTGGCTGCGGCGCCTCGACGAGGTCGAACCCTTTCTGCACACCTGGCTCGACCACCAGAAACGCGACGACTACTGGCGGCACGGCAGCGTCTGCGAGGACTACGGCGCGATCCGGGCGGCCGTCCTCGCGGTGGGCGGCTGGCACGACCCGTACCGCGACACGGTGCTCCGCCTGGTCGAACACCTCCCGCCCGACCGCGTCCGCGGCCTGATCGGCCCCTGGTGCCACCAGTACCCCGACCGCGGCCTGCCGCCCGGCCCGGCGATCGGCTTCCTCCAGGAGACCCTGCGCTGGTGGGACCACTGGCTCAAGGGCAAGGACACCGGGGCGATGTCCGAACCGCTCCTGCGTTCGTACGTCATGGACGCGCATCCCCCGGCGACCGTGTACGACACGCTGCCCGGCCGCTGGGTCGGTGAGCCCGCATGGCCCTCGCCCAACGTGACGACGGTCACGTACGCCCTCCAGGGCGAGCCCGTCCTCGTACGGTCCCCCCAGCACACCGGGGTTGACGCGGGGCGCTTCTTCCCGTTCGGCAACGAGGCCGACCTGCCGCCGGACCAGCGGGAGGAGGACGCGCGCGGGGCGTGCTTCGAGTTCGCCGTGCCGGAGGAGACGTGGGTGCTGGGGCGGCCGCGGGTGCGGCTGCGGCTGACGTCACAGGTGCCGCGCGGGCAGGTCATCGCGCGGGTGTGCGATGTTGCGCCGGACGGATCCTCGACCCTGGTGACGCGGGGTGTGATGAACCTCTCCGCGCGCGAGGGGCGCGACCGGGTGGTGCCGTGGGTCCCGGGGGCCACCGAGGACGTCACCTTTGAGCTCATCGGCATCGGGTACGCCTTCCCGCCCGGCCACCGCATCCGCCTCGCCGTCTCCTCCGCCTACTGGCCCTGGATCTGGCCCCAGCCGGACGCGGCGGCCGGCTTCACCCTGGACCCGTCCGGCAGCGAGCTCGAACTGCCGGTACGCGCGCGTGCGGTGGTCTCGCCCCTCGCCTTCGAGGAACCGGAGCAGTCCGAGCCGCTCGGCGTCGCCTATCCGGCCACCCTCGACGAACCGCGCCCCGAGCGGCTGCTCGTGCGGGACGTGGCCAAGGGCGAGTGGCGGCTGGAGGTCGACCCGCGGTACGGCGGCACGCGCATGTATCCCGACGGGCTGGAGTTCACCGAGGACGCGCTGGAGACGTACACCATCCGCGAGGACGATCCGCTGTCCGCCCGCACCCGCTCGGACTGGTCGATCCGACTGCACCGCCCGGAGCCGGCCTGGGACACGACGATCCGGACGAGGTCCGAGATCGCATGCACCGCAGAGGACTTTTTGTCCGCAAATGAGGTAATTTGCACCGCCGGTGACGAGGTGATCTTCCACCGGACCTGGGAGCGGCGCATCCCACGGGCCGCCGGTTGAGAGGGACTTGGGCGCATTGCCCGATTTGCCATTCTTCTACCGGCGCGTGAGTTGGCTCACGTGCACGCCTTCACAGCTCCCTCACAGAGATCCTGCGATCCGCCTTTGCGTGCCACCGAGTTGACCCTTGCCGACCGCAAAGGATCAAGCACAGCAAACGCGCAGTTCGAAGATCAAATCGCGCAATAAGTGAATCCGCCACTTGTTTCGGACATGTGCTCTCGCATACGTTCCCGGCCAGTCGGGCGGAACGCCGAATCCTGCCGCCGCCCGCGCCACCCATGACTCACTCACTCACCGCACGGCAGGAGCGGGGGACCCAGGTAAGTTGCCGAGCCGGACGTCGTACGCCACGACACACCGGAACGGCTTGGGGTGAAGTCGCACTCGCAAGGGCGCGGCCGGGCACCTCCCCGCCCGAACCCGACAGCTCACCTCGTAGGCGTCGGAGAGGACATCCCCCATGACTGCAAACGGTCAGTACCGCCGCTCCCGCTCTGCCCGCATCGCCCGCAAGCTCGCCGTCGCCGGTACCGGCGTGGCCGTGCTCGCCCTCCCGCTGATCGGGGCCACCAGCGCCTCCGCCGCCACGCCCGCGGCCGCCACCACGGCCACGACGTACACGAACAACCTTGACGGCTGGATCCGCCAGTCGCTCGACATCATGGCGCAGCACGGGATTCCGGGCTCGTACAACGGCATCTACCGCAACATCATGCGTGAGTCGTCCGGCAACCCGTACGCCATCAACAACTGGGACTCCAACGCCGCCAAGGGCACCCCGTCGAAGGGCCTGCTCCAGGTCATCGACCCGACCTTCGCCGCCTACCACGTGCCCGGCACGGCCTTCGACCCGTACGACCCGGTCGCCAACATCACCGCCGCCTGCAACTACGCGGCCGCCCGCTACGGCTCCATCGACAACGTCTTCGGCGCTTACTGAGCCCCGGCGAGGAGCCGTTCGAGGACGACGGCGATGCCGTCGTCCTCGTTCGACAGGGTGATCTCGTCGGCCACCGCCTTGAGTTCGGGGTGGGCGTTGGCCATGGCGACGCCGTAGGCCGCCCAGTCGAACATGGGAATGTCGTTGGGCATGTCCCCGAAGGCGATGGTCTGCTGCGGACTCAGGCCCAGATAGCGGGCCGCCAGCGCCAACCCCGTCGCCTTGGTGATGCCGCACGGCTGGAGCTCGACCGTCCCCGGCCCCGACATGGTGACGGTCGCCAGCGAGCCGACCACCGTGCGGGCCACCGCCGCCAACTCGTCGTCGGACAGGGTCGGATGGCGCAACAGCACCTTGCTGATCGGCGCGCACCACAGGTCGTCGCGACGGTCGACCCGCACCGCGGGCAGCGTGGGGTGCGGCATCAGATAGCCGGGCTCGATGAGCGTGAGCCCGTCCACGCCGTCCTGGTCGACGGCCGCGTACACCTGGCCGACCTCGGCCTCGATCTTGCCGAGGGCGGTCTCGGCGAGTTCCTGGTCCAACGTGACGGACCACAGCAGACGGTCCGCGCCGGCGTCGTACAACTGCGCGCCCTGCCCGCACACCGCGAGCCCCCCGCCGCCCAGGAACTCCAGCAGCGGTCGCACCCTCGGCGCCGGCCGTCCGGTCACCACCAGATGCCGGGCACCGGCCGCCGAGACCCGCGCGAGCGCGGCGAGCGAACGGTCGGAGACCGTGTCGTCGCCGCGCAGCAGCGTTCCGTCCAGGTCAGTGGCAATGAGGGCGTAGTCGGTACGCGCGGACTCGGTGCGCGCGGCATATGCGGTGGGTGCGGCCATGATCAGAGAATACGGACACCGCACCCACACTGTTCATCCCCAACTACTGTCTGCCTGTCTGCTTTTCACCCCCACGTGGTGCCGGCAGGCTCCCTGGTCGTGGTGTTGATGCGGTTGAACAGGTTCGTCAGCGAGACGGTCAGGATCAGCGCCGACAGTTGCTTCTCGTCGAAGTGGTCGGCGACCTCGTCCCACAACGCGTCCGGAACCGGCTCCTCGGACAGGTCGGCGAGCCGCGTCATCTTCTCCGCGAGCGTCAGCGCGGCGCGCTCGGCGTCGCTGTAGTAGGGCGCGTGCCGCCAGGCGACGACCGACGTGATGCGCTCCTCGCTCACGCCCGCCTTGCGCAGATTGTGCACGTGCCCGTACACGCACGCGCCGCATCCGTTGATCTGGCTGACCCGCAGCGCCACGAGCTCCGCGAACTCCTGGGACAGCCCGCCCTCCCCGATGGCCTGGGTGAGAGCGCCGATGCCCTTCATCGCGTTCGGGAGGACGTACGCCGGGTTCGTCATCCGTGCCTGCATGGTGCTGCCTCCTGTTGTCAGTGGCCGGTGCGATGCTTGCTTTCACTGCACTGACGGATCGGGGGCGGTCGTTGTGACGGATCGGCGGGACAAAATTCAGCACATCAAGATCCATTTGCGCGCGCTGCAGACACTGCCAAGACGGAGCCCACAGCCGTAACGTGATCCGCGACCGCATGGACCGCGTACGAAAGTGAGGCAGCACCCCATGCCCCCCTTCGATGTCCCCGAGGGCGACCCCTTCGGCCCGCACAACCTTCCGTACGGCGTGTTCTCGCCCGCCGGCTCTGCCGACCGGACGGTGGGAGTCCGCCTCGGCGACCACGTCCTCGACGCCGGCGCGGCCGCCCTGGCGCTCGGCTCCCCTTACGCCGAACTGCTGGCCCGCCCGACCCTGAACCCGCTGCTCGCCGCGGGCCGCACCGCCTGGTCGGACGTCCGGCGCGCACTGACCGCCTGGGTCACGGTGCCCTCCCACCGCGAGACCCTCGCGTCCCTGATGCACCCCCTCTCCTCGGTGACCCTGCACCTGCCCTTCGAGGTCGCGGACTACGTCGACTTCTACGCGTCCGAGAACCACGCCCGGAACGTCGGCCGGATCTTCCGCCCCGACGCCGCCGACTCCCTCACCCCCAACTGGAAGCATCTGCCGATCGGTTACCACGGCCGCTCGGGCACGGTCGTCGTCTCCGGCACGGACGTCGTCCGCCCCTGCGGCCAGCGCAAGGCCCCGGCCGACGCCGCGCCGGTCTTCGGCCCGTCCGTCCGCCTGGATATCGAGGCCGAGGTCGGCTTCGTGGTCGGCGTCCCGTCGGCGATGGGCATGCCCGTACCGCTGTCCGGCTTCCGCGACCACGTCTTCGGCCTGTGCCTCCTCAACGACTGGTCCGCCCGCGACATCCAGGCCTGGGAGTACGTCCCTCTCGGCCCGTTCCTCGGCAAGTCCTTCGCCACCTCGGTCTCGGCGTGGATCACCCCGCTGGACGCGCTGGACGAGGCACGGGTGGCCCCGCCGGAGCGGACGCACCCCTTGCTGCCGTACCTGGACGACACCGACGAGGAACCCGGCGGCTACGACCTCCGGATCTCCGTCGCCCTCAACGGCCACGTCATCTCGGAGCCGCCCTTCTCCACCATGTACTGGACGGCCGCCCAGCAACTCGCCCACATGACCGTCAACGGCGCCTCCCTGCGCACCGGCGACCTGTACGGCTCGGGCACGGTCAGCGGCCCCGGCGAGCGCGAACGCGGCTCTCTCCTGGAGCTGACCTGGAACGGCCGCGACGTCCTCGAACTCCCCGACGGCAAGCGGACGTTCCTTGAGGACGGCGACGTGGTGACGATGACGGCCTGGGCTCCGGGGGCGGGCGGGGCCCGGGTCGGGCTGGGGGAGGTGAGTGGGCGGGTCGTCGCGGGGTGAGGTTTCCGCGACAGCGACGGTCCGGGCACTGACTCCGGGCGCCCATCACCGTCATACTGGCGGCGGCGGTGTGCGCCATGCGTGACGCGGGACGTGTGACGCGTACGGCGCGCGACCGCCGCCCGCACCGCACCGCACCAACCCGAAGCCGCCCACTCCCGATCAGGATCCGGAGCCCGTGGCATGACCGTCTGCCTGCTCCTGCTCAGCGCCGTCGCCCTGACGGCCGCCGTACCGATGCCTCGCGCGCTGGTCCGGGCGGCGTGGCCCGAACGGGAGCCCGTGGTCGGCCTGTGGGTGTGGCAGTGCCTGGTCGCCACCGTCCTGCTGTGCTGTCTGACCGCGCTCACCCTCGGCGCGGCGGCCGTCTTCCAGACCGTGCGTGACCAGGTCTTCGCCCCCGCACCGCCCCACGTCACCGCCGCGTACAACCTGTCCGCCGCGCCGCCGTGGGCCGTGGCGCTCACCCTGCTGCTGGCCTGCGGCGCCGCCTGGACCACCGCGATGCTCGCCCGCGAGCTGTTCGAGGCCCGCCGCCGCCGTGGCCAGGCCCGCGCCCACCTGCGCGAACGCGCCCCCGACCTGCCCGCAGGCCTGGGCGCGGCGCGCGGCCCGCTGCTCGTCCTGGAGGACGAGTACCCCGACGCCTGGTGGATGCCGGGCAGCCCGCCCCAGCTGATCGTCACCACCGGCGCGCTGCACCGCCTCACCGACCATCAGCTCGACGCCGTCCTCACCCACGAGCGCGGCCACGCCCGCGCCCGGCACGACTGGCTGCTGCACCTGTCCACCGCGCTGGCCACCGGCTTCCCGCGCGTTCCCCTCTTCACCCACTTCTGCGACCAGACCCACCGCCTGGTCGAACTCGCCGCCGACGACACGGCCTCCCGGCGCTGCGGCCACCTGACCACGGCGCTGGCCCTGATCGAGCTCAACCAGCACCGTGGCGTCCTGTCCTGCGCCTCCAGTCACCGCCTCCTGGGCGAACGCGTGGACCGGCTTTTGGAGCCCCCCGCTCGACTGGACCGCAGACACCGGGCCTTGACGACGACGGCGGCGGCTCTGGTGCCGTTGCTCCCCCTGCTGATCACCTTCGCGCCGGGGCTGACAGCCCTCGGGTGAGTGTGTGGGGCTGGCTGTCCCTGTGCCGAGGCCGGTCGGCTCCCTACATCCAGTCGTCCGGCTCCGGCTCGCCCTCCATCTCGGGCCAGCCGTCGTCTGATCCGGCCGCCTCCGTGCGCGCTTCCGCGCCTGTCGGGGCGTCGAGGGACGTGAGGACAGCCAGCACCCCCTCCCCATACGTCGCCAGCTTCTTCTCCCCCACCCCGCTGATGCCGCCCAGCTCCCGCACCGACGTGGGCCACACCGTGGCGATCTCCCGCAGCGTGGCGTCGTGGAAGATGACGTAGGCCGGGACGCCCTGCTCGCGGGCCTGCTCGGCGCGCCACGCGCGCAACGCCTCGAAGGCGGGCAGCAGTTCCTCGGACAGCTCGGCGGCGGCAGCCTTCGGCTTGCGCTCACCTCGGCCGGAGGAGGACGAGCCCGACCGCGAGCCCACCGGCTTCTTCGGCTCCTTGCGCAGCGGCACCTCCCGGTCCCGCCGCAGCACCGCACCGCTGGCCTCGGTCAGCACCAGCGTCCCGTACTCCCCCTCGACTGCGAGCAGCCCCTGCGCCAGCAACTGCCGGACCACGCCCCGCCATTCGCCCTCGGCGAGTTCCTGACCGATGCCGAACACGGACAGCTGGTCGTGATCGAACTGGATCACCTTGCCGGTGCGCTTGCCCAGCAGAATGTCGACGATCTGCACCGCACCGAACTTCTGTCCCCGCTCCCGCTGCAACCGCACCACCGTCGACAGCACCTTCTGCGCCGCGATCGTGCCGTCCCAGGTCTCGGGCGGCGTGAGACAGGTGTCGCAGTTGCCGCAGCCGGCCGGATCCGGGTCCTGGCCGAAGTAGGCGAGGAGCTGACCCCGGCGGCACTGGGCCGTCTCACACAGCGCCAGCATCGCGTCCAGGTGCGCCTGCGCCCGCCGCCGGAACGCCTCGTCGCCCTCGCCGGACTGGATCAGCTTGCGCTGCTGTATGACGTCGTTGAGGCCGTATGCCATCCAGGCCGTGGACGGCAGCCCGTCCCGCCCGGCGCGCCCGGTCTCCTGGTAGTACCCCTCCACCGACTTCGGCAGATCCAGGTGGGCCACGAACCGCACGTCCGGCTTGTCGATGCCCATCCCGAAGGCGATGGTCGCCACGACGACCAGCCCGTCCTCCCGCAGGAACCGGGACTGATGCGCCGCGCGCGTGCCCGCGTCCAGGCCCGCGTGGTACGGCACCGCCTCGATCCCGTTCCGGGTCAGGAACTCGGCCGTCGACTCCACCGACTTGCGCGACAGGCAGTACACGATCCCCGCGTCACCCGCGTGCTCCTCGCGCAGGAAGCTCAGCAGCTGCTTCTTGGGGTCCGCCTTCGGCACGATCCGGTACTGGATGTTGGGCCGGTCGAAGCTCGCCACGAAGTGCCGGGCCGTCGGCATGTTCAGCCGCTGGGTGATCTCCTGGTGCGTGGCCCGCGTGGCCGTCGCCGTGAGCGCGATCCGCGGCACGTCGGGCCAGCGCTCGCCGAGCAGCGACAGCGTCAGATAGTCGGGGCGGAAGTCGTGCCCCCACTGGGACACACAGTGCGCCTCGTCGATCGCGAAGACGGAGATCTTCCCGCGCGACAGCAGATCCAGCGTGGCGTCGAGCCGCAGCCGCTCCGGCGCCAGATACAGCAGATCCAGCTCACCGGCGAGGAACTCGGCCTCCACCATCCGCCGCTCGTCGAAGTCCTGCGTGGAGTTCATGAACCCGGCCCGCACACCCAGCGCCCGCAGCGCGTCCACCTGGTCCTGCATCAGCGCGATGAGCGGCGAGACGACGATGCCCGTACCGGGTCTGACCAGGGCCGGAATCTGATAGCAGAGCGACTTGCCGCCACCGGTCGGCATGAGGACGACGGCGTCTCCACCGGCCACCACATGCTCGATGACCGCTTCCTGCTCCCCACGGAAGGCCTCGTACCCGAACACCTTGTGGAGCGCTGCCAACGCCTCACTCTCGGCCACCGCCGTCATGGCACCTACCCCGCCTGTCCCACCCATCGCCGTGCCCCCGTACGTCGTATCTCGACCACTGCGTCCACGATAGGCGCCCACACTGACAGCCACGGAGTTATCCACAGGCCGCTCATCGCAACCGATCAGCCCGAGCCGAAACCAGCCCCTCCGTTCGAGCGAGCGTGCGAAACTGCGGAGCGCCATGGCTCTGCGGAGCACCATGGCTCTGGGGAGGAGAAAGAGTTCGGGCGACAACAAGTGCCGTCGTGGCAGCGGTAGGGGCAGCCGCGCTGCTGGTGGGGTGCGGCGGCGAGAGCGAGGGCGCCAAGGCGCGGCCCACCACGACCACAACGCCCAGCGCTACGACAACCGCAGCCGGGAGCCATCCGAGCGCCGACGGGACGGCGACGAGCCGCATGGCGACGCGGGAAGACCTCACGGCCGGAGCCAAAGCTGGAGGATTCGGTCGGCCACGCTTCTCTGAGCTGGGCGAAGATCCCTTCAGTGCCTGCGGCATGCACGCCCTGCTGCCCACCCCGACGGCACCGGACTGTACGGCCTGCAGTCTCTCAGCCTGAGGAAAGCCAGGTGGACGCTGGACGTCATTGGCGGCTCCCTGCCCAAGGAGGCGCTGATCCAGCACTTGCCCCACGAGAGCAGCTCACCCTGAGTACCGCCACGGCCCGGCCCCCGTCGTGCAGGGTGCCGGGCCGTAGTCGAAAGAGCGCTGTGTCAGCGCACGAACACCCCCGCGCTCCCAGCCAGATCCAGGAAGTACTGCGGCGCCACACCCAACACCAGCGTGACCGCCACGCCCACCCCGATCGCCGTCACCGTCAGTGGTGACGGCACCGCCACCGTCGGCCCCTCCGGCTTCGGCTCGCTGAAGAACATCAGCACGATCACCCGGATGTAGAAGAACGCGGCGATCGCCGACGAGATCACGCCGATCACCACCAGCGGCACCGCCCCGCCCTCCGCCGCCGCCTTGAACACGGCGAACTTCCCGGCGAACCCGGAGGTCAGCGGAATGCCGGCGAAGGCGAGGAGGAAGACCGCGAACACTGCCGCCACCAGCGGCGACCTACGACCCAGCCCGGCCCACTTGGACAGGTGCGTCGCCTCGCCGCCCGCGTCCCGCACCAGCGTCACCACCGCGAACGCCCCGATCGTCACGAACGAGTACGCCAGCAGGTAGAAGAGCACCGAGGACACACCGTCCGGCGTCGTCGCGATGACACCCGCGAGGATGAATCCCGCGTGCGCGATCGACGAGTACGCCAGCAGCCGCTTGATGTCGGTCTGCGTGATCGCGACGATCGCGCCGCCCAGCATGGTGACGATCGCGACACCCCACATCACCGGCCGCCAGTCCCAGCGCAGGCCGGGCAGCACGACGTACAGAATGCGCAGCAGCGCGCCGAACGCCGCCACCTTCGTCGCCGCCGCCATGAAGCCGGTCACCGGCGTCGGCGCGCCCTGGTACACATCCGGCGTCCACATGTGGAACGGGACAGCGCCCACCTTGAACAGCAGCCCCATCACGATCAGCGCCGTGCCGAGCAGGAGCAGCACGTCGTTGCCCATGGTGTTCGCCAGGGCCGGGGTGATGTCGGTGATGGTGCCGTCGACGACCTGCGCGATCGTGCCGTACGCCATCGAGCCGGAGTAGCCGTACAGCATCGCGATCCCGAACAGCGTGAACGCCGAGGCGAACGCGCCGAGCAGGAAGTACTTCACCGCGGCCTCCTGCGACATCAGTCGCTTGCGGCGGGCCAGCGCGCACATCAGGTACAGCGGCAGCGAGAAGACCTCCAGGGCCACGAACAGCGTCAGCAGATCGTTGGCCGCGGGGAAGAGCAGCATGCCGGAGACCGCGAAGAGCAGCAGCGGGAAGACCTCGGTGGTGGTGAAACCGGCCTTGACCGCGGCCTTCTCGCTGTCGCTGCCGGGCACCGACGCCGCCTGCGCGGCGAAGGAGTCCACCCGGTTGCCGTGCGCGGCCGGATCGAGCCGCCGCTCGGCGAAGGTGAACAGGGCGACAAGCCCGGACAGCAGGATCGTGCCCTGCAGGAACAGGGCCGGTCCGTCGACCGCGATCGCGCCCATCGCCGCGATCTGCGCCTTCGTGGTGCCGTATCCGTCCGCCGCGAGGGCGACGACCGCGGCGAAACCGGCGGTCAGCCCCACCGCGGACACGAACATCTGCGCGTAGTAACGCGACTTGCGCGGTACGAACGCCTCGACCAGCACCCCGAGGATCGCCGCGCCGAGCACGATCAGCATGGGCGACAGCTGGGCGTACTCGATCTTCGGCGCGTCGATCTTGCCGATGGGCTCGGCCGCTGTTGTCCACAGGCTGTGGACGGCTGTTGCGCTCACTTGGCCGCCTCCACCTCGGGCCGGGGATCCTGCTTCTGTACGTCGGACATGGTCTGCTTCACCGCCGGGTTGACGATGTCCGTGACGGGCTTCGGGTAGACGCCCAGGAAGATCAGCAACGCGACCAGCGGGGCGACGACCACCAGTTCACGCACTCTGAGGTCGGGCATCGCGGAAATCTCCGGCTTCACCGGGCCCGTCATCGTCCGCTGGTAGAGGACGAGGGTGTAGAGCGCGGCGAGCACGATGCCGAACGTGGCGATGATGCCGATCACCGGATAGCGCGCGAACGTGCCGACCAGGACCAGGAATTCACTGACGAAGGGCGCGAGCCCGGGCAGCGACAGGGTGGCCAGGCCGCCGACCAGGAAGGTGCCGGCGAGCACCGGGGCGACCTTCTGGACACCGCCGTAGTCCGCGATGAGCCGCGAGCCGCGCCGCGAGATCAGGAAGCCGGCCACCAGCATCAGCGCGGCCGTCGAGATCCCGTGGTTGACCATGTACAGCGTCGCGCCGGACTGGCCCTGGCTGGTCATCGCGAAGATGCCCATGATGATGAAGCCGAAGTGCGAGATCGACGCGTAGGCGATCAGGCGCTTCATGTCGCGCTGGCCGACGGCGAGCAGGGCGCCGTACACGATGCTGATCAGGGCGAGTACGAGGATGGCGGGCGTCGCCCACTTGCTCGCCTCCGGGAACAGCTGGAGGCAGAAGCGGAGCATCGCGAAGGTGCCCACCTTGTCCACGACCGCCGTGATGAGCACGGCGACCGGGGCGGTGGACTCCTGCATGGCGTTGGGCAGCCAGGTGTGCAGCGGCCACAGTGGCGCCTTCACCGCGAAGGCGAAGAAGAAGCCGAGGAACAGCCAGCGTTCGGTGCTGGTCGCCATCTCCAGCGAACCGTTGGCCCGGGCCTCGGCGATCTCGGTGAGGGAGAAGTTCCCGGCGACCACATAGAGGCCGATCACCGCGGCCAGCATGATCAGACCGCCGACCAGGTTGTAGAGCAGGAACTTCACGGCCGCGTACGACCGTTGAGTCGACGCCACCTGCTCGCCGTGCTCGTGGGCACGGTCCCCGAAGCCTCCGATGAGGAAGTACATCGGGATGAGCATGGCCTCGAAGAAGATGTAGAAGAGGAAGACGTCGGTGGCCTCGAAGGAGAGGATCACCATCGCCTCGACGGCCAGGATCAGGGCGAAGAAGCCCTGCGTGGGGCGCCACCGCTTGCTGCCCGTCTCCAGCGGGTCGGCGTCGTGCCAGCCCGCGAGGATGATGAACGGGATCAGCAGGGCGGTGAGTGCGATGAGTGCCACCGCGATGCCGTCCACGCCCAGCTCGTAGCGGACGCCGAAGTCGGCGATCCAGGCGTGCGATTCGGTGAGCTGGTAGCGGGCGCCGGCCGGATCGAAGCGGATCAGCACCGTGATGGCGAGGGCGAGCGTGGCGAGCGACACGAGCAGCGCCAGCCACTTGGCGGCGGTGCGCTGCGCGGCCGGGACGGCGGCCGTGGCGATCGCCCCGAGCGCCGGGAGCGCCGCCGTCGCTGTCAGCAGAGGAAAGGACATCGGTATCAGACCGCCCTCATCAGCAGGGTCGCGGCGACGAGGATCGCCGCGCCGCCGAACATCGAGACCGCGTACGACCGCGCGAAGCCGCTCTGCAGCCTGCGCATCCGTCCGGACAGGCCGCCGACCGAAGCCGCCGTGCCGTTGACGACTCCGTCGACCAGGGTGTGGTCGACGTACACCAGGGACCGTGTGAGGTGCTCGCCGCCGCGGACCAGGACGACGTGGTTGAAGTCGTCCTGGAGGAGGTCGCGGCGGGCGGCCCGGGTGAGCAGCGACCCGCGTGGGGCGACGACCGGGACCGGGCGGCGGCCGTACTGCGCGTAGGCGACCGCGACGCCGATCACCATCACGGCCACCGTGGACAGCGTGACCGTCAGCGCGCTGACCGGCGGGTTCCCGTGGTCATGGCCGGTGACCGGCTCCAGCCAGTGCACGAACCGGTCGCCGATGCTGAAGAACGCGCCGCCGAAGACCGATCCGACGGCCAGCAGGATCATCGGGATCGTCATGACCTTGGGCGACTCGTGCGGGTGTGGCTCAGCGTGCTCGCCACGCGTCTCGGCGGCGGGCTCCACGCTCGGCTCGGCCGGGGACGGGGTCGGGGCGTGCCGCCAGCGTTCTTCTCCGAAGAACGTCAGAAGCATCACGCGCGTCATGTAGTACGCCGTGATGGCCGCGCCCAGCAGGGCCGCGCCGCCGAGGATCCAGCCCTCGGTGCCGCCCTTGGCGAACGCCGCCTCGATGATCTTGTCCTTGGAGAAGAAGCCGGACAGGCCCGGGAAGCCGATGATCGCGAGATAGCCGAGGCCGAAGGTGACGAAGGTGATCGGCATGTACTTGCGCAGGCCGCCGTACCGGCGCATGTCGACCTCGTCGTTCATGCCGTGCATCACCGAACCGGCGCCGAGGAACAGCCCGGCCTTGAAGAAGCCGTGCGTCACCAGGTGCATGATCGCGAAGACGTAGCCGATGGGGCCGAGGCCGGCGGCGAGGGTCATATAGCCGATCTGCGACATGGTCGAGCCGGCCAGCGCCTTCTTGATGTCGTCCTTGGCGCAACCGACGATCGCACCGAACAGGAGCGTGACCGCTCCGACGATGGTGACGACCAGTTGTGCGTCGGGCGCGGCGTTGAAGACGGCGCCGGAGCGGACGATCAGGTACACGCCCGCCGTCACCATCGTCGCGGCGTGGATCAGGGCCGAGACCGGGGTCGGGCCCTCCATCGCGTCCCCGAGCCAGGACTGCAGCGGCACCTGGGCGGACTTGCCGCAGGCGGCGAGCAGCAGCATCAGGCCGATCGCGGTGAGCATGCCCTCGGAGGTGTCGCCCACGAGGCCCGGCTCTTCGTGGCTGCCGAGCACCGGCCCGAAGGCGAACGTGCCGAACGTCGTGAACATCAGCATGATCGCGATCGACAGGCCCATGTCGCCGACGCGGTTGACCAGGAAGGCCTTCTTCGCGGCGGTGGCGGCGCTGGGCTTGTGCTGCCAGAAGCCGATCAGCAGGTAGGAGGCGAGACCGACGCCCTCCCAGCCGACGTACAGCAGCAGGTAGTTGTCGGCGAGGACGAGCAGCAGCATCGCCGCGAGGAACAGGTTCAGGTAGCCGAAGAAGCGGCGGCGCCGCTCGTCGTGCTCCATGTACCCGACCGAGTACAGGTGGATCAGCGAGCCGACGCCGGTGATCAGCAGCACGAACGTCATCGACAGCTGGTCGAGCTGGAAGGCGACGTCGGCCTGGAAGCCCTCGACGGGGATCCAGCTGAACAGGTGCTGCGTCAGCGTCCGGTGCTCCGCGTCCTTGCCCAGCAGGTCGGTGAAGAGGACCGCGCCGAGGGCGAAGGAGACGAACGCGAGGACCGTGCCGACCCAGTGGCCGACGGCGTCTAGCCGTCGGCCGCCGCACAGCAGGACGGCCGCTCCGAGCAGGGGCGCCGCGATCAGCAGCGCAATCAGGTTCTCCACTTCAGCGACCCCTTAGAGCTTCATCAGGCTGGCGTCGTCGACCGAGGCCGAGTGGCGGGAACGGAACAGCGACACGATGATCGCGAGGCCGACCACGACCTCCGCCGCGGCGACGACCATCGTGAAGAACGCGATGATCTGGCCGTCGAGATTGCCGTGCATCCGGGAGAAGGCGACGAACGCGAGGTTGCAGGCGTTGAGCATCAGCTCGATGCACATGAACAGCACGATCGCGTTCCGCCGGATCAGCACGCCGGTCGCGCCGATCGTGAACAACAGGGCGGCGAGATAGAGGTAGTAGACCGGGTTCACTTCGACGCCTCCTCGGCCCGCTTGAACGTCGGCGGCTCGATCGCGTTCCGCTCCAGCCGCTCCTCCGCGCGCTGTTCGAGGGCCCGCAGATCGTTGAGCGCCTCGGTGGACACGTCCCGGATCTGGCCGCGCTCGCGCAGCGTCTTGCTGACCGTCAGGTCGGACGAGGTGCCGTCGGGCAGCAGGCCCGCGATGTCCACGGCGTTGTGCCGCGCGTACACGCCGGGCGCCGGCAGCGGCGGTACGTGCTTGCCCTGGCGTACGCGCTGCTCGGACAGCTCGCGTTGGGTCTTGGCGCGCTCGGTGCGCTCGCGGTGGGTGAGCACCATGGCGCCGACGGCGGCCGTGATCAGCAGGGCGCCGGTGAGTTCGAACGCGAAGACGTACTTGGTGAAGATGAGGGCCGCGAGACCCTCCACGTTGCCGCTCGCGTTGGCCTGGCCGATGCCGTTGAACTCCGTCAGGGACGCGTTGCCGATGCCCCCGACGAGCAGGATGCCGAAGCCGAGGCCACAGAGCAGGGCCAGCCAGCGCTGGCCCTTGATGGTCTCTTTCAGGGAGTCCGCCGCGGTGACACCGACCAGCATCACCACGAACAGGAACAGCATCATGATCGCGCCGGTGTAGACGATGATCTGCACGACGCCCAGGAAGTAGGCGCCGTTGGCGAGGTAGAACACCGCCAGGACGATCATGGTGCCGGCCAGGCAGAGCGCGCTGTGCACGGCCTTCTTCATGAAGACGGTGCACAGGGCGCCGATCACCGCGACCGTGCCGAGGATCCAGAACTGGACGGCCTCTCCGGTGGAGGTGGTGTAGGCGGCGAGTTCCGTGGTCATCGGCCGATCACCTTCTCCGAGGCGGGCTCGCCCTCACCGAAGGTCGAGGCCGCCTCCTGGGGCGTCTCCCCCTTGGAGACGGCGACCTGACGCACCGTGCCGGGCGCGGCCTCCGTCACCAGGCCCCGGTAGTAGTCCTGCTCGTCCATCCCCGGGTAGATGGCGTGCGGCGAGTCGACCATCCCCTCTTCGAGGCCGGCCAGCAGCTGCTCCTTGGTGTAGATGAGGTTGGCGCGGCTGGAGTCGGCGAGCTCGAAGTCGTTCGTCATGGTCAACGCGCGCGTGGGGCACGCTTCGATGCACAGGCCGCACAGGATGCAGCGGGCGTAGTTGATCTGGTACACGCGCCCGTACCGCTCGCCCGGCGAGTAGCGCTCCTCGTCGGTGTTGTCCGCGCCCTCCACGTAGATGGCGTCGGCGGGGCAGGCCCAGGCGCACAGCTCGCAGCCGACGCACTTCTCCAGGCCGTCCGGATGGCGGTTGAGCTGGTGCCGTCCGTGGAACCGGGGGGCTGTGGTCTTCTGCTGCTCCGGGTACTGCTCGGTCAGCCGCTTCTTGAACATGGCCTTGAAGGTCACGCCGAAGCCGGCCACGGGGTTCTGGAAACCGGGCTTGGTCTCCTTGGGCTCCTCAGCCATCGGACGCCTCCTTTCCATCCGTAGATCCACCCAGAGATCCATCACTCTGAGTATCGGGCCCACCACTGACAATCAGCTCCCGCTCCCGGCGCGAGCGGCGCCGCGGCACCGGTGGCAGCTCCTGCCCTGGCAGCGGCGGCACGGGGAACCCACCGGCCATCGGGTCGAAGGCGGGCTGCTGGGCGGGCGGTTCGGGCGCGGGCTTGGCGCGGTCGCGGAAGAAGTCCACGACGAACGAGAGCAGCAGCAAGGCGAGGACACCGCCGCCGACGTAGAGGGCGATGTCGGCGAAGGCGTAGTTCTCGTTCCGCAAGACCCGCACGGTCGCGACGAGCATCAGCCAGACCACGGCGACCGGGATGAGGATCTTCCAGCCGAGCTTCATCAGCTGGTCGTAGCGGACCCGCGGGAGCGTGCCGCGCAGCCAGATGAAGAAGAACAGCAGCAGCTGCACCTTGACGACGAACCAGAGCATCGGCCACCAGCCGTGGTTCGCGCCCTCCCAGAAGGTGCTGACCGGCCAGGGCGCCCGCCAGCCGCCCAGGAAGAGCGTCACGGACACGGCCGAGACGGTCACCATGTTGATGTACTCGGCGAGCATGAACATCGCGAACTTGATCGACGAGTACTCGGTGTTGAACCCACCGACCAGGTCGCCCTCGGACTCCGGCATGTCCAACGGGGCACGGTTGACCTCGCCGACCATCGTCACGATGTAGACCAGGAACGAGACCGGCAGCAGGATCACGAACCAGCGGTCCGCCTGCGCATCCACGATCGCCGACGTCGACATCGAGCCCGAGTAGAGGAACACCGAGGCGAACGCGGCGCCCATGGCGATCTCGTACGAGATCATCTGCGCGCAGGCGCGCAGACCGCCCAGCAGCGGATAGGTGGATCCAGAGCTCCAACCCGCCAGCACGATGCCGTAGATGCCGACCGAGGCGACCGCGAGGATGTACAGCATCGCGATCGGCAGGTCGGTGAGCTGCATCGTGGTGCGCTGGCCGAAGATCGAGATCTCGTTGCCGGCCGGTCCGAAGGGGATCACGGCGATCGCCATGAAGGCCGGGATGGCCGCGACGATCGGCGCGAGGACGTAGACCACCTTGTCCGCGCGCTTGACGACGAGGTCTTCCTTGAGCATCAGCTTGATGCCGTCGGCGAGCGACTGGAGCATGCCCCACGGGCCGTGCCGGTTGGGGCCGATGCGCAGCTGCATCCAGGCGACGACCTTGCGCTCCCAGACGATGGAGAACAGCACGGTCACCATCAGGAAGGCGAAGCAGAAGACCGCCTTGATGGCGATCAGCCACCACGGGTCGCGGCCGAACATGGAGAGGTCTTCAGCGGCGAGGTACGGGCTCATGCCTCCACCTCCTTGGGGGCCTCACCGGCGAGCGTCGCCGGGCCGATGCGGACGAGGGAGCCGGGTAGCGCCCCGGTGTCGGAGGCGACGCCCCCGCCGACGGAGTTCAGCGGCAGCCAGACCACACGGTCGGGCATCTCGGTGATCCGAAGCGGCAGTTGGACGCTTCCGGCGGGTCCGGTCACGGCGAGCACATCGCCCTCCTTGACCCCCGCCTCGGCGGCCGTGGCGGGCGACACACGCGCGCGTGCGGCGTGCCGTGTCCCGGCGAGCGCCTCGTCGCCCTCCTGGAGCAGGCCCTGGTCGAGCAGCAGCCGGTGCCCGGCGAGTACGGCCTCCCCGGCGGCCGGCCGCGGCAGCGCGGCCGCGCTCTCCAGCGGCTCGGTGGCCCGCGGCCCGTCCCAGGCGCCGAGCCGGTCCAGCTCCGCGCGCGTGGTCCGCAGATCCGGCAGGCCCAGGTGTACGTCCATGGCGTCGGCCAGCATCTGCAGTACGCGCGCGTCGGTGGGCGCCAGTGTGCGGGTGATCTGGTCGGGCTTGAGCGCGGCCTCGAAGAAGCGGACCCGGCCCTCCCAGTTGAGGAAGGCGCCCGCCTTCTCGGCGACCGCGGCGACCGGCAGGACCACGTCCGCGAGTTCCGTGACCTCGCTGGGCCGCTGTTCGAGCGACACCAGGAAACCCACCTCGCCGAGCGCCTCACGCGCGCGTGCCGGGTCGGGCAGGTCGGCGACCTCCACACCGGCCACCAGCAGCGCCTGCAGCTCACCGGTCGCGGCGGCCTCGACGATCTGGCCGGTGTCACGGCCGTAGCGGAGCGGGAGTTCGGCGACGCCCCAGGCAGCCGCGACCTCGTCCCGCGCGCGCGGGTCGGTCGCCGGACGCCCGCCCGGCAGCAGCGACGGCAGCGCGCCCGCCTCGATCGCGCCGCGCTCCCCGGCCCGCCGCGGGATCCACACCAGCCGCGCGCCGGTCGCGGACGCGGCCCGTACGGCGGCGGTGAGGCCACCGGACACCGCGGCCAGCCGCTCGCCCACGACGATCACCGCGCCCTCGCGGCGCAGCGCCTCGGCGGCCAGCGCACCGTCGTCCTCCAGGCCGACGCCGCTCGCGAGCGCGTCCAGCCATTCGGTCTCGGTGCCGGGAGCGGCGGGCAGCAGCGTGCCGCCGGCCTTCTCCAGGCCGCGCGTGCTGTGCGTGGCCAGCGCGAACACCCGCTGCCCATGCCTGCGCCAGGCCTTGCGCAGCCGCAGGAAGACGCCGGGAGCCTCCTCCTCCGACTCGAACCCGACCAGCAGGACGGCGGGCGCCTTCTCCAGGGACGTGTACGTGACACCCGTACCGTCGAGGTCACGGCCGCGGCCGGCGACCCGCGCGGCGAGGAAGTCGGCCTCCTCGCCGCTGTGCACGCGCGCGCGGAAGTCGATGTCGTTGGTGTCGAGCGCCACGCGCGCGAACTTGCTGTACGCGTAGGCGTCCTCGATGGTGAGCCGGCCGCCGGTCAGAACGCCGGTGCGGCCGCGCGAGGCGAGCAGCCCCTGGGCGGCGATCTGCAACGCCTCGGGCCAGGAGGCGGGCTCCAGCTCTCCCTCGGCGTTCCGCAGCAGCGGTGTCTGAAGGCGGTCCTTCAGCTGCGCGTACCGGAACGCGAAGCGCCCCTTGTCGCAGATCCACTCCTCGTTGACCTCGGGGTCGTTCGCCGCGAGCCGCCGCATGACCTTGCCGCGCCGGTGGTCGGTGCGCGTGGCGCAGCCGCCGGAGCAGTGCTCGCACACGCTCGGCGAGGAGACCAGGTCGAACGGGCGGGAGCGGAAGCGGTACGCCGCCGAGGTGAGCGCGCCGACCGGGCAGATCTGAATCGTGTTCCCGGAGAAGTACGACTCGAAGGGGTCGCCCTCACCGGTGCCCACCTGCTGGAGCGCGCCCCGCTCCAGCAGCTCGATCATCGGGTCGCCCGCGATCTGGTTGGAGAACCGGGTGCAGCGCGCGCACAGCACGCACCGCTCACGGTCCAGCAGCACCTGCGTGGAGATCGGGACCGGCTTCTCGAAGGTCCGCTTCCTGCCCTCGAACCGGGAGTCGGCGTTGCCGTGGGACATCGCCTGGTTCTGCAGCGGGCACTCGCCGCCCTTGTCGCAGACCGGGCAGTCCAGCGGGTGGTTGATGAGCAGCAGCTCCATCACACCGTGCTGCGCCTTCTCGGCGACCGGCGAGGTCAGCTGGGTCTTCACCACCATCCCGTCGGTGCAGGTGATGGTGCAGGACGCCATCGGCTTGCGCTGGCCCTCGACCTCGACGATGCACTGGCGGCAGGCACCGGCCGGTTCGAGGAGGGGATGGTCGCAGAACCGCGGGATCTCGATGCCGAGTTGCTCGGCGGCCCGGATGACCAGGGTGCCCTTGGGCACGCTGATCTCGACGCCGTCGATCGTCAGCGTGACGAGGTCTTCCGGCGGAACTGCCGCCTCTCCCCCACCGGAGGGAGCGCTCGTGGTCACCGTCATGCGTTCACCTCCGTACGGTCGGCCCAGGCCGTCGACTTGGCCGGGTCGAAGGGGCAGCCACGGCCCGTGATGTGCTCCTCGTACTCCTCGCGGAAGTACTTCAGCGAGGAGAAGATCGGCGAGGCGGCACCGTCGCCGAGGGCGCAGAAGGACTTGCCGTTGATGTTGTCGGCGATGTCGTTCAGCTTGTCGAGGTCGGACATGACGCCCTTGCCGGCCTCGATGTCCCGCAGCAACTGCACCAGCCAGTAAGTCCCTTCACGGCAGGGCGTGCACTTGCCGCAGGACTCGTGGGCGTAGAACTCGGTCCAGCGGGTGACGGCGCGGACGACGCAGGTCGTCTCGTCGAAGCACTGCAGGGCTTTTGTGCCGAGCATGGAACCCGCGGCGCCCACTCCTTCGTAATCAAGAGGGACGTCGAGGTGCTCGTCGGTGAGCAACGGCGTCGAGGAGCCGCCCGGCGTCCAGAACTTCAGCCGGTGGCCGGGCCGCATCCCGCCGCTCATGTCGAGGAGCTGGCGCAGGGTGATGCCGAGCGGCGCCTCGTACTGGCCGGGGCTCGCGACGTGACCGCTGAGCGAGTAGAGCGTGAAGCCGGGCGACTTCTCGCTGCCCATCGACCTGAACCATTCCTTGCCGTTTTTCAGAATGGCGGGAACCGAGGCGATCGACTCGACGTTGTTCACAACAGTCGGGCACGCGTAGAGGCCCGCGACAGCAGGGAAGGGGGGACGGAGCCGCGGTTGACCCCGGCGGCCTTCGAGCGAGTCGAGCAGTGCAGTTTCCTCACCGCAGATGTACGCGCCCGCGCCGGCGTGCACCGTAATGTCGAGGTCGAGCTCACTGCCCAGGATGTTCTTGCCGAGGTAGCCCGCCGCGTAGGCCTCAGCGACGGCTGAGTGCAACCGCCGCAGTACGGGGACGACTTCACCACGCAGATAGATGAAGGCATGCGACGACCTGATGGCGTAACACGCGATGATCATGCCCTCGATGAGGCTATGCGGGTTCGCGAAGAGGAGCGGGATGTCCTTGCAGGTTCCGGGCTCCGATTCGTCGGCGTTGACAACTAGATAGTGCGGTTTTCCATCACCCTGGGGAATGAACTGCCATTTCATTCCCGTCGGGAAGCCGGCACCGCCCCGGCCGCGCAGCCCGGAGTCCTTGACGTACGCGATCACGTCGTCGGGCGACATGGCGAGCGCCTTGCGCAGGCCCTCGTATCCCTCGTGCCTTCGGTAGACGTCCAGCGTCCAGGACCCGTCCTCGTCCCAGAAGGCCGACAGCACCGGTGCGAGCAGCTTCTCGGGGCTGGGGTCCTTCAGCTCGGGTGCCAACGTCATCACTCCCCCTCCTCGGCGGTAGGCCCTGCCGGGTGGGCGGGGTCGGATGCCGATGTTTTCTGCGGCGCGTCGTGCGAGCTGAGGTGCTCCGCCGGTGACGGCTCGTGGACGGCGGCGTCCTGCGGCTCGTCGTGCGGGCCGCCCTCCCGCGGGTGGACCACGCGCGCGGGTGCGGTCTCTCCCCTGGCCAGGCGGAGGCCCACCAGCGACGCCGGTCCCGCGCTGCCCGTGGCCTCGACGGCCCCGGCCCGCTCGTCGGGGAAGCCCGCCAGAATCCGGGCGGTCTCCTTGAACGTGCACAGCGGCGCCCCGCGGGTCGGCTCGACCCGTGCTCCCGCGCGCAGGTCGTCGACCAGGCGCGTGGCGGTCTGAACGGTCTGGTTGTCGAAGAACTCCCAGTTGACCATCACGACCGGTGCGAAGTCGCAGGCCGCGTTGCACTCGATGTGCTCCAGGGTGATCTTGCCGTCGTCGGTGGTCTCGCCGTTGCCGACGCCGAGGTGCTCCTGGAGCGCCTCGAAGATCGCGTCACCGCCCATCACCGCGCACAGGGTGTTGGTGCACACGCCCACCTGGTAGTCGCCGCTCGGCTTACGCCGGTACATGGTGTAGAAGGTGGCGACCGCGGTGACCTCGGCCGTGGTCAGGTCCAGCATGTCCGCGCAGAACCGCATCCCGGTGCGCGTGACATGGCCCTCCTCCGCCTGCACGAGATGCAGCAGCGGCAGCAGGGCGGACCGGGAGTCCGGGTAGCGGGCGATGATCTCGCGCGCGTCCCGCTCCAGCCGGGCTCGAACGTCGTCCGGGTAGTCGGGTGCGGGCAGCTCCGGCATGCCCAGGCTGACGCCCCGCTCCGAAGAAGAGGTGGTCACCGGTCGACGCCTCCCATCACGGGGTCGATGGACGCGACGGCGACGATGACGTCGGCGACCTGGCCGCCCTCGCACATCGCCGCCATGGCTTGCAGGTTGGTGAAGGACGGGTCGCGGAAGTGGACCCGGTAGGGGCGGGTGCCGCCGTCGGAGACGGCGTGCACTCCGAGTTCGCCCTTGGGTGACTCGACCGCCGCGTACGCCTGTCCCGGCGGGACGCGGAAGCCCTCGGTCACCAGCTTGAAGTGGTGGATCAGGGCCTCCATGGAGGTGCCCATGATCTTCTTGATGTGGTCCAGGGAGTTGCCCAGTCCGTCCGGTCCCAGGGCGAGCTGGGCGGGCCAGGCGATCTTCTTGTCGGCGACCATGACCGGCCCGGGCTGCAGCCGGTCCAGGCACTGCTCGACGATCCTGAGCGACTGGCGCATCTCCTCCAGGCGGATCAGGAAGCGGCCGTAGGCATCGCAGGTGTCGGCGGTCGGGATGTCGAAGTCGTAGGTCTCGTAGCCGCAGTACGGCTGGGTCTTGCGCAGGTCGTGCGGCAGCCCGGCGGCGCGCAGGATCGGGCCGGTGGCGCCGAGGGCCATGCAGCCGGCCAGGTCGAGATAGCCGATGTCCTGCATGCGGGCCTTGAAGATGGGGTTCCCGGTGGCGAGCTTGTCGTACTCGGGGAGGTTCTTCTTCATCTTCTTGACGAACTCGCGGATCTGGTCCACCGCGCCGGGTGGCAGGTCCTGGGCGAGTCCGCCGGGGCGGATGTACGCGTGGTTCATCCGCAGGCCCGTAATGAGCTCGTAGATGTCGAGAATCATTTCACGATCACGGAATCCGTAGATCATGATCGTGGTGGCGCCGAGTTCCATACCGCCGGTGGCGATGCACACCAGGTGCGAGGACAGCCGGTTCAGCTCCATCAGGAGCACCCGGATGATCGTGGCCCGGTCGGGGATCTCGTCCTCGATGCCGAGGAGCTTTTCGACGGCGAGGCAGTAGCCGGTCTCGTTGAAGAAGGACGTCAGGTAATCCATGCGTGTGACGAAGGTGGTGCCCTGCGTCCACGTGCGGAATTCCAGGTTCTTCTCGATGCCGGTGTGCAGATAGCCGATGCCGCACCGGGCCTCGGTGACCGTCTCGCCCTCGATCTCCAGGATCAGCCGGAGCACGCCGTGGGTGGAGGGGTGCTGGGGGCCCATGTTGACGACGATGCGCTCGTCGTCGGCGCGGGCCGCGGACTGGACGACCTCGTCCCAGTCGCCACCGGTGACCGTGTAGACGGTGCCCTCGGTGGTCTCGCGCGGAGTTGCGTGCTGCGTGCTCATGAGTACGACCTCCGCTGGTCCGGAGCCGGGATCTGGGCGCCCTTGTACTCGACGGGGATGCCGCCGAGGGGGTAGTCCTTGCGCTGCGGGTGGCCCTGCCAGTCGTCCGGCATCATGATCCGCGTCAGGGCCGGGTGACCGTCGAAGACGATGCCGAAGAAGTCGTAGGTCTCGCGCTCGTGCCAGTCGTTGGTCGGATAGACGGCGACCAGCGACGGGATGTGCGGATCGCTGTCCGGGGCGCTGACTTCGAGGCGGATCAGCCGGTTGTGGGTGATCGAGCGCAGGTGGTACACGGCGTGCAGCTCGCGGCCCTTGTCGTTCAGGTAGTGGACGCCGCTGACGCCGGTGCACAGCTCGAAGCGCAGGGCCGGGTCGTCGCGCAGGGTGCGGGCGACGCGGACCAGGTGCTCGCGCTCGATGTGGAAGGTGATCTCGCCGCGGTCGACGACCGTCTTCTCGATGGCGTTCTCGGGGAGCAGGCCCTGTTCCTCCAGGGCGCCCTCCAGCTCGTCGGCGACCTCGTCGAACCAGCCGCCGTAGGGGCGGGTGGCCGGTCCCGGGAGCCGGACGGAGCGGACCAGGCCGCCGTAGCCGGAGGTGTCGCCACCGTTGTTGGCGCCGAACATGCCGCGCTGGACGCGGATCTCCTCACCGCCCTCGCCGCGCTGCCCCGGGAGGTTCGAGGCGCTGAGGTCCTTTTCCGGGTTGACCCCGTTACCGCCTGCCTCACTCATCGCAGCAGCCCCTTCATCTCGATCGTCGGCAGGGCCTTGAGCGCCGCTTCCTCCGCCTCCCGGGCCGCCTCCTCGGCGTTCACGCCGAGCTTGGAGGTCTGGATCTTGTGGTGGAGCTTGAGGATGGCGTCCATCAGCATCTCCGGCCGGGGCGGACAGCCGGGGAGATAGATGTCGACCGGGACGACGTGGTCGACGCCCTGGACGATGGCGTAGTTGTTGAACATGCCGCCGGAGGACGCGCACACCCCCATGGAGATCACCCACTTGGGGTTCGGCATCTGGTCGTAGACCTGCCGCAGCACCGGCGCCATCTTCTGGCTGACCCGGCCGGCCACGATCATCAGGTCCGCCTGGCGGGGTGACCCGCGGAAGACCTCCATGCCGAACCGGGCCAGGTCGTAGCGGCCGGCGCCGGTGGTCATCATCTCGATGGCACAGCAGGCGAGGCCGAACGTGGCGGGGAAGACGGACGCCTTGCGCACCCAGCCCGCGGCCTGCTCGACGGTGGTCAGCAGGAATCCGCTCGGCAGCTTTTCTTCGAGTCCCATGACTAAAGGCCCCTCAGTCCCATTCCAGGCCGCCGCGCCGCCATACATATGCGTAGGCGACGAAGACGGTGAGCACGAAGAGCAGCATCTCCACGAGCCCGAACACACCCAGGGCGTCGAAGGTGACGGCCCACGGGTAGAGGAAGACGATCTCGATGTCGAAGACGATGAAGAGCATCGCCGTCAGGTAGTACTTGATGGGGAAGCGCCCGCCGCCGGCCGGCGTGGGGGTCGGCTCGATACCGCACTCGTAGGCCTCGAGCTTGGCGCGGTTGTACCGCTTCGGACCGATCAGCGTGGCCATGACCACGGAGAAGATCGCAAAGCCTGCCCCGAGGGCTCCCAGTACGAGGATGGGCGCATACGCGTTCACCGCTCCTCGCTCCTCTCAGTCGGCACTGACTGCTGGCGGGTTGCACTGAGCTCACTTCCTGCTCATCAGCCCCACGAGCCCCGCTGGCCCCGGCGAAGATCGAGAACATGTGAAGCAGGTCACAAGCCCAACTGCCTCGCATCTTATGCCCGCCGCTCTGTGATCTGCGACACGGGGTATTGCACAAGCTTTGTGATCTCCACCACCTGATGAACGATCATGAAGTCGGATGATCGGCGATCTTCGTACGTGAAGCGTCCAAGTGATCACCAGAGGTGACATTTTCGCTCGTCGGCGCAGCTCGCGAGGGGCGTCTCAATATCAAGAGAGTTCCCTTGCATGCAAATTGGAGCTGGACGCCGGGGCCTGATAGAGGACCCCGTTCACACATCAGAGGGAGGCGGCGGCGAGATGTGGACGCGTGCACGCGTTCACGAGCCCGGCGCGTCGATTCCGCGCGCCACGCGCGACCGCCGGACGCACCGACTCCGGTAACCGTTCCGTGACCTCCGCCACATTCATGAGAGGCCTCTGAGAAGCGGGGTTGGCCAACGGTCCCAACCAGTGGTAGGCGCGGGGCAATTCGGACGTAACGAAGAAAGCCCATGATCACAGGCTTGATGGCCGACGTCCGCAATGTCCGTTACGGCGTCAATAAAGGGCGGCACGCCGGGGATTTGGGCCATGGATTGAACAACTGTGGCGGACCACACGTTTCTTGAAGGTATGGAGGAGCCCCTGATACCGGTTGTTCCCATGTCCCACACCGCTCACATACGTAGCCACCGGAAACCCCGCCAGCCCAGCACGTCGAAGATGGCGATGCGGGCCGGAGTTGCCGGTGGCATCCTCAGCACCGTGGCAGTGGCCGGCGCGTCGGCCTCGGCGAACGCTGCCGAGCCGGTGACGCAGACGCTCGAACTGCCCACCCTCACGGCCGACCTGTCCGTTCAGGTCGCCCGGTCGGCGGACGCCACGCAGTTGGCCGCCGCGAACTACGAGCTGCAGGCAGAGCGTGACGCGGCCGCCGCCCAGGCCGCCAAGCAGGCCAAGGCCGACCTGGCCGAGGCCAAGAAGAAGGCGGAGGCCCGGAAGAAGGCCGCCGAGGAGGCACGCAAGGCCGCCGCAGAGCGTGCCGCGCGCGACGCCGAGCGGGAGACCCTCTCCGCGTCCGTGGGCACCGACACGAGCGTGACGACACCGGCCAGTGGCAGCGTGGGGACGGTCATCTCCTTCCTCAAGGCACAGTTGGGCGACGCCTACGTCATGGGCGCCACCGGCCCCAACGCCTGGGACTGCTCCAGCCTCGTCCAGGCCGCGTTCCGGCAGGTCGGCGTGGACCTTCCGCGCGTGTCGCAGGACCAGTCGATGGTCGGCACGGAGGTCTCCCTGTCCAACCTCCAGGTGGGCGACATCCTGTACTGGGGCGGCAAGGGCTCCGCGTACCACACAGGTGTGTACATCGGAAACGGCCAGTACCTGGACGCGGCCAACCCCTCCAAGGGTGTCGTCATCCAGGACCTCTCCGGCTACCCGGCGTCGGGTGCGGTGCGCGTGCTCTGAGCCGTATCGATCACATATACCAGACATACGTGACGGGTGCCGTTCTTCGCGAACGGCACCCGTCGGCGCAGGAATGAGGGGCTGTCAGGCGGTGGTGCCGCCGTTCTGCCCCGCGCGGCGGCGCAGGAACAGCACCAGGCCCGTTCCCAGGCCGAGCGCGAGGATCGCGCCACCGGCGATCAGCGTCACGCCACCGGCACCCGTGAGGGCCAGACCGCCGTCGGTGTCGGCTCCGGAGTCGCCGCCGGAAGAGTCACCTCCCGTGGTGCCGCCGGAGCCGGAGCCGCCGTCCGTGCCGGAGGACGAGGAACCGCCGCCCGACGTGCCGCCGTTCGACGTGCCGCCGTCGGACGAGCCGGTGCCGCCGTCCGTGGACCCCTCGCCGCCGGAGGCGTTGAGGACGATCCAGGCGATGTCGTTGGACTTGTCGGATTCGGACGGGTTGTCCCCATCGGGCAGCGCCACCTTCGCCTTGGCGTTCTCCACGACCCGGTCGATGCGCAGCTCGAACGGGAAGCTCAGCTCCGCGTCCTCCAGCAGCGGGGTGTCCACCCAGCAGAGGTAACCCCTGGTGCCCTCGGCGATCTCAGTCTCACGGCAGGACTGCGGAGCCTTGGTGACCGTCGCCCCCTCGGGGACCTCCACCGTGAAGCCGATCGGCTCACCGCCCGAGCGCAGGGCGCTGAACCAGGCCGGGCCGTTGTTGCGGAAGCCGAGGTTCGCCTTGACGGTGTCACCGGCCGCGCCCTTGAGCGACGCGCCGGTCAGCTCCAGGTCGTAGGTGTTCGTCGCGGGCAGGTCGAGCTCGGCGTAGCGGGAGTAGTCCGCCGGGTCGGCGCCGGGGACCTCCTTCAGCTTCAGGTCCGGGCCGTTGCCCGGCTGGTAGTCCTTGGCCTCGCGCAGGCTCTTCGCCTCGGTCGGGCTGATCGCGCTGAAGGAGTAGGTGAAGACGTCGTACAGGGCGAAGTCGGCGGTCTTCACGTTCAGCGGCTCGGTCAGCGCGTACGCGGTCCCGGCCTTGATGGTGTCGGGGAAGGTGCAGATCGCGTCCGTGCCCTGGTGCAGCAGCGGTCCGGTGGTCACCTCGGCGTAGGCGCAGTTGCCGTACGAGTCGGGGAAGGACAGGCCCCGGGAGCCGTGGAAGCGCAGTACCGCGCCTTCGGAGTCCATGGCGCCCTTGTTGTACAGGCCCACGGGCGCCGCGTAGGTGTCGCCCGCCTTGAGGTCGGCGGGCAGCGACAGCCGGCGGTTCACGAACTCGGGGCCACCCACCAGTACGTCGATGTCGAGCGGCGTGAACTCCAGCCCCTCGCCCTCGCCGGTCACCTTGATGGTGCCGAAGTCGCCGGCCTGGCTGTCGCCGTTGATGTCGAGCCGGATGCCACCAAGGCGGTTGTAGGTCTCGCCGGCGTACAGCTCGTAGCCGCTGCAGACCGCGACGAGGCCGTCGGCGTCGCAGGGCAGCTTCACCGAGGCGACGCCCGCGAGTTCGGAGGCGTCGATACGGATGGTGTAGTCGCCGGTGAACACGGGCGGGATGACGCCGTCGCCGTCGAACTCCTCACCCGGGACGTTCAGCCGCAGGTCGACCTGCGGCTCCGAGTCGTCTCCGTTGCCGGAGTTCAGCGACAGGTCGACCCGGTCCTCGCCGGTGATCTTCACAGGCAGCGGCGCGGGCGCGGCCTGGGCGGTTCCCACGAGGCCGGCGGCGGCCAGACCCGTGGCGGCCAGCAGGCCCACGGATCTGAACAGCCGCGTCGGCCGCGCTGACTTGAGTGTCATCGGGTGCTCTCTCGTCGATAGGGGTGTGCCCGGGCGGGCACACCCCTATCGACCTGAGCCGGAGCCGGTCCGTTGTCCACAGGTACATCACAGCGGGATCACATTCCCGCATACCCCACCAACATCGAACGCCCGTGGACCCCGACGGTCCTCAACGCCCCGCATGGGACTCGCGGATCACGCCTTCGGGGCCACCTTCGACAGCCCGTTGATGATGCGGTCCATCGCGTCGCCGCCCGTCGGGTCGGTGAGGTTGGCGAGGAGCTTCAGGGTGAACTTCATCAGCATCGGGTGCGACAGGCCCCGCTGCGCCGCGATCTTCATGACCTTCGGGTTGCCGATGAGCTTCACGAAGGCGCGGCCCAGCGTGTAGTAGCCGCCGTAGGTGTCCTTGAGGACGCGCGGGTAGCGCTGGAGCGCCATCTCCCGCCCCGCGGGAGTCGAGCGCGCGTGCGCCTGGACGATGACGTCGGCGGCGATCTGGCCGGATTCCATCGCGTAGGCGATGCCCTCGCCGTTGAAGGGGTTCACCAGGCCGCCGGCGTCGCCGACGAGCAACAGGCCTCGCGTGTAGTGCGGCTGGCGGTTGAAGGCCATCGGCAGGGCGGCGCCGCGGATCGGGCCGGTCATGTTCTCCGGGGTGTAGCCCCAGTCCTCGGGCATGGATGCGCACCAAGCCTTCAGGACCTCGCGCCAGTCCAGTTCCTTGAAGGATTCGGAGGTGTTGAGGACGCCGAGACCGACGTTCGAGGTGCCGTCGCCCATGCCGAAGATCCAGCCGTAGCCCGGCAGCAGCCGGTCCTCGCCGGGACCGCGGCGGTCCCACAGCTCCAGCCAGGACTCCAGGTAGTCGTCGTCGTGGCGGGGGCTCTCGAAATACGTCCGCACCGCGACGCCCATCGGACGGTCCTCGCGGCGGTGCAGGCCCATCGCGAGGGACAGGCGGGTGGAGTTGCCGTCGGCCGCCACGACCAGCGGCGCGTGGAAGGTGACCTCGCGCTTGTCCCCGGAGTCGCCGAGCTTGGCGTGCACGCCGGTGATGCGGCCCGTGCGCTCGTCCACGATCGGCGCGCTCACATTGCAGCGCTCGTACAGCCGCGCGCCCGCCTTCTGCGCCTGCCGGGCCAGCTGCTCGTCGAAGTCGTCGCGCTTGCGGACCAGTCCGTAGTCGGGGAAGGAGGCGAGATCCGGCCAGTCCAGCTGCAGCCGCACACCCCCGCCGATGATCCTGAGGCCCTTGTTGCGCAGCCAGCCGGCCTCCTCGGAGATGTCGATGCCCATCGCCACGAGCTGCTTGACGGCGCGGGGGGTGAGCCCGTCGCCGCACACCTTCTCGCGCGGGAACTCGGTCTTCTCCAGGAGCAGTACGTCCAGTCCGGCCTTGGCGAGGTGGTACGCCGTCGTGGAGCCGGCCGGGCCGGCGCCCACGACGATCACATCGGCGGTGTTGTCCGTCAGAGACTCGGCCACGGCGGGATCTCCCCAAGTTCGAAATCTGTGTGCCGACCGGCACTGGACATGGGCAGTCTATTCAGCAGAATTGATCACCCGGCCGAAGGGATACCCAGTGAACCGAGCTCTCCCCGTGGTACGGCTGCGTGTCCCCACCGACGAGGACGCCGTCGCCTGGCACCGGGTGTTCGACCACCCGGATGTCATGGAGTTCCACGGCGGCAAGTCCGCGGAGCTGTCCGTCTACGAGGAGCTCACCGCCCGCCAGCGCAGGCACGACGCCGAACTCGGCTTCTGCCTGTGGACGATGCTCGACGCCGACGACCGGGTCATCGGCTTCACCGGCGCCCAGCCGTGGCCGCGCCCGTGGGGACCGGCGGGCGAGATCGAGATCGGCTGGCGGCTCGGCCGGGAACACTGGGGCAAGGGGTACGTCACGGCGGCCGCGCGGATGACCCTGGAGCGGGTGCGCGCGGCGGGCGTCGGCAGCGTGGTGGCCATGGTCAACGCGCGCAACACCCGGTCGATCGCGGTCATCGAGCGACTCGGTATGCGCCTCGCCGAGACCTTCACCAGCCCCGAAACCGACAAGTTGGGGCACTGCTACCGACTGGATCTATAACAGAGAGTAACAGTCGGCTACGGAAAGACACTTGATGCTTCCGGACGGCACCCCCGGGCGGTTACCCTGCCAGTACCTCTGGGGGTGACATCTGTGCGCATAACACGCAAGACGCCCGAAGTGCGCGTGCCGAAGCTCGTCGGACTGATGGCCGTGGACGCCCGTGAGGCAGCCGAGGCACAGGGAGTGCTGCTCGCCGCACCCGACCGGCCCGACTTCCATCTCATCGTCGTGGACTATGTCGTACGGCAGTACCCGCTGCCCGGCGTCGAGGTGCCGCGCGGCGCGGTGGTCACCGTGTGGTTCGACTTCGGGGACGGCGAGGGCGGCGGGGGCGTACGGGAACCGCGGCTGCCGAGGCCCCCGAGGGGCGGCATGGAACGCGAGCTCGACCAGCCCGGAGACGCATTCCAGCCCATCAGGTAGGCCTGGGCGTCAGGCCTTGAACCCCCGGTGCAGAGCCACCACCCCACCCGTCAGATTCCGCCACGCCACCTTCGACCACCCGGCCTTGCGCAGCCGCTCGGCCAGCGCGGGCTGGTCGGGCCAGGCGCGGATGGACTCGGCGAGATAGACGTACGCGTCCGGGTTCGACGACACCGCACGGGCCACCGGCGGCAGCGCCCGCATCAGGTACTCGGTGTAGACCTTGCGGAACGGCTCCCATGTCGGATGCGAGAACTCGCAGATCACCACCCGCCCGCCCGGCCGGGTCACCCGGTACATCTCGCGCAGCGCCGCGTCCGTGTCCTGCACGTTGCGCAGCCCGAAGGAGATGGTGACGGCGTCGAACACGTCGTCCTTGAAGGGCAGCCGTGTCGCGTCGCCCGCCGTCAGCGGCAGCCAGGGGTGACGCTGCTTGCCGACCTGGAGCATGCCGAGGGAGAAGTCGCAGGGCACGACGTACGCGCCCGCACGCGTGAACGGCAGCGAGGAGGTGGCCGTACCGGCGGCGAGGTCCAGCACTTTCTGCGCGGGGCGCGCGTCGACCGCCTTCGCGACCTCCCGGCGCCACACCCGGTCCTGGCCGAGCGACAGCACATCGTTCGTCAGGTCGTACCGTTCCGCCACGTCGTCGAACATCGAGGCGACTTCGTGCGGCTGCTTGTTCAGGGAAGCGCGGGTCACGGGCCCATTCTTGCAGTTCGCGTTCACGGCAGAGTTCGGGGGCGTTCGGGGAGGCGTTCTCGGGGTGACGCTCATCGGCGCCGGTACACCAGCCGTCCCGCCACCACAGTCACCACACAGCTCCCGCCCCCGCGCTCGGCCAGCTCCGCCTCGTCCCGTACGTCGAACACGGCGAACCGCGCGGCGGACCCGCTCTCGCGCGGCGGCGGGAACTCCACCTGCAGCCCGGCCTCGAACGGGTCCAGCGAGGGCACCCCACCGGGCACGCCGAGCCGCCCCACCACGCCGATCCCGGACCGCCGTACGGCGGTCACCACGGCCCGGTTGCTGAACGTCCCCGCCACCGCGACGGTCCCGCGCGCCAGCATCCGCTGCAGTCCGCGCCGCGCGCTGGCACCCCACCGCGCCTCGTCCATGGCGAGCGCGGCGAGGGCGTCCCCGGTCAACGGTTCGATGCCGAGTTCGTCGGCCTCGCGCGGGTCGGGGTGGTAGGCCTGCTCCAGCAGTTCGGGCCCGTGCAGGTTGACCAGCCCGGAGGTGAGGATGCCGGGCCACTGCCGCACGCGCGCGAGCGGATGGGCGGCGGCCAGCTCGTCCAGGGAACCGGCGTCGATGACCCACTCGCCGCGCACGGCCAGGGCACGCCCCCTGGAGTCCGCGTGAACCGTGAGCAACTCAGTTGGAGGCGAGCAGCTTCAGCTCCGGATGAGCCGTGCCGCCCTCGATCGCGGTGGACGAGATGTGGGACATGACGCGCTCGTCGACGGGGTCGTTCGCCGGGTCGTCGTGCACGACGAGGTGCTCGTACGTCGTGTTGCGCTGGGCCGGGACCCGGTCCGCCCCCCGGATCATCTCGATCATCTCCATCAGGTTGGAGCGGTGCTTGGCACCGGCCGCGGAGACGACGTTCTCCTCCAGCATCACCGAGCCGAGGTCGTCGGCCCCGTAGTGCAGGGTCAGCTGCCCGGCGTCCTTGCCGGTGGTGAGCCAGGAGCCCTGAATGTGGGCGACGTTGTCGAGGAAGAGCCGGGCGATCGCGATCATCCGCAGATACTCGAAGATGGTGGCCTGGGTGCGGCCCTTCAGGTGGTTGTTCTGCGGCTGGTAGAGGTACGGGATGAAGGCCCGGAAGCCGCCCGTGCGGTCCTGTACGTCACGGATCATCCGGATGTGCTCGATCCGCTCGGCGTTGGTCTCGCCGGTCCCCATCAGCATGGTGGACGTGGACTCGACCCCCAGCCGGTGGGCGGTCTCCATGATCTCCAGCCACCGCTCACCGCTCTCCTTCAGCGGGGCGATGGCCTTGCGCGGCCGCTCGGGCAGCAGCTCGGCGCCGGCCCCGGCGAAGGAGTCAAGGCCGGCGGCGTTGATCCGCTGGATGGCCTCCTCGACCGTCACATTGGAAATGCGGGCCATGTGCTCGACCTCGCTCGCCCCCAGGCTGTGGATGACGAGCTGCGGGAACTCCTTCTTGATGGCCGCGAAGTGCTTCTCGTAGTACTCGACGCCGTAGTCCGGGTGGTGACCGCCCTGGAACATGATCTGCGTCCCGCCCAGCTCGACGGTCTCCGCGCACCGGCGCAGGATGTCGTCCAGATCGCGGGTCCAGCCCTTCGCCTTGTCCTTCGGCGGGGCGTAGAAGGCGCAGAACTTGCACGCCGTGACGCACACGTTCGTGTAGTTGATGTTCCGCTCGATGATGTACGTCGCGATGTGCTCGGTGCCCGCGTACCGACGGCGACGGGCGGCGTCGGCGGCGGCGCCAAGCGCGTGCAGCGGGGCGTCGCGGTAGAGGTCGAGCGCCTCCTCCGGGGTGATCCGTCCGCCCGCGGCGGCACGTTCGAGAACGGACTGGAGGTCGGCCTTCTCGGTCACCGGGTGTCCCTTTCGTCAAGGGTCGTGGACGGACTGAACCAGCCTACGCCAGCCACTTTCCCGCCCTGCTCGCAGCCCGCCCGACCTCGGCCCACCCTCAGCCCGCCCGGCCCTCGGCCCACCCCACGCTCAGCCCGCCGCCCCCAGCAGCAGCCCGGCATAGGCGCCCGCGAGCAGGAACGGCCCGAACGGGATCACGGTCTTGCGCCCCGTCTTCCGTACGACGGCACGGACACCGCCGTAGACCGCCCCGCAAGCGAACGCGGCGAAGGTCCCCAGCAACACGGGCCACCACCCGTACCACCCGAGCACGGCCCCCGCACCGACTGCCACCTTCACATCGCCGAAGCCCAGGCCGCCGGGGTTGATCAGGAAGAGGAGGAAGTAGAACCCGCCCAGGCCGAGGGCGCCCAGCAGAGCGCTCGCCCAGTACCCGGCGTGCCCGGGCGCGAGCGCGGCCACGCCGAGCAAGGCAGGGGTGGCGGCTGCGAGGGGCAGGGTCAGCGGATCGGGCAGCCGCCGCACACGCAGATCCACGACGGCCAGCAGCACGCCGACGGGCGTGATCAGCAGCCATACGGCCAGCTCGGGACGGGGGCCGGTGACGGCGGCGAGGGCAGCGCAGAGCAGGGCGGTGACGGTGACGAGGAGCGGGACACCGGGGCCGAGGTCCTCACACTCGCCGCACCACGCCCGCCCGATCCACCCCCGGATCGGATGCCCGCGCGGACACCGGTCCCGCCACGCCTCGTCGGGCGGCACGGAGAAGCGGTACGCGGCCCGCGGCAGCAGCGCCCCCGCCACCGCGCCCCAGCCCAGCGCGACGGCGACCAGCAGCCCCTCACCCAAGCCCGCTCACCCCCTGTCCGTCCCCCGCTGCCGCGCCGGAGGGACTACTTCACCTTCGACATCCGGGCCTTCGGATACCCGGACCGCGCGCTGTCCGACTCATACGTGAGGTCGTCACCGGTCGGGACGAGGCGGACCGTCGTGGGCTCCTGGTTGCAGCCGCCGTGGTTGCCCTTCGCACCGACCGACCTGGCGACGAGCTGTTTCTCCGTCACCTGCTTCAGGGTCAGTACGTCGATACAGACGCCGCCCAGCTGGTCGGTCTGCCGGAGTTGCCCCAACTCCTCGCCCACCTCGGCCTGCTGGACGGTGACCCGGAACGTGCCCGCGGGCAGCGTGCCGTCGAGGGCAGTGCCCTGGCCCTCCCAAGTACCGAGGTAGCGGGTCGGGATGCCGGACGGGCCGGTGCTCAGGCTGGCGCTCGGGGCCGGGGAGTAGGCGTCGTGGGGGCCGGAATCGCCCGCGCTGTCCCGGCGTTCGCCGGGCAGCAGGTCGAAGACGAAGACCGAGCCGACCGTCGCCGCCGCGAACGCCCCGGCGACGGCGAGCGCCACCGTGCAGCTCACTCGCCTGCCCCGCCCGTCGGCCTCCGGCGCAGCCGTCGCCGCGACACTCACGGAGACCTTGCCGGGCCGCTTGCCCGAGGGGGGAACGTTGTCCTCCGGTTCCGCCCGGCGGGGCTCCGGCATCACGGGCGGCGGGCCGAAGGCCCCCGCACCCACCGCCGGACTGCTGAACTCCACCGGCCCCGAAGAAGAAGCCTCCGCAGAAGGAGTCTCCGCCCCCGCCGCCTCCAGATTCAGCAGCCCCACAGCCCCCCGACTCACCCGCTCCACCAACGCCCCCGGCAACCACCCACCCGCCACCAGCCGCGCCGCCCCCTCCGGCGCGAGCCGCCGGGACACGTCCGCCGGAGCCGGCCGCGCACCCGGCTCCTTCGCCAGGCATCCCGCGACGACCTCCCGCAACTCTCCCTCCAGGGCGTCGAGTTGCGGCTCCTCGTGCACGACCTTGTAGAGCAGCGCGGCCGAGGAGTCCCCAGGGAACGGCGGCACTCCGGTCGCCGCGTACGCCAGCACCGCACCCAGCGAGAAGACGTCCGCCGCCCCCGTGACGCCCTTGCCCAGGATCTGCTCCGGCGACATGTAACCGGGCGAGCCGACCGAGACCCCGGTCGACGTGAGCGACGCCGTGCCGTCCAGGGCGCGTGCGACACCGAAGTCGATGAGCAGCGGCCCGTCCAGGGTGAGCAGCACGTTGGACGGCTTGACGTCCCGGTGCACCAGGCCCAGCTCGTGCACCGCCGCCAGCGCCTCGCCCAGGCCCGCCCCCAGTGCCCGTACCGAATGCGCGGGCAGCGGACCGCCGTCCGCGACCGCCGCCGCGAGTGACGGCCCGGCGGCGTACGCGGTGGCCACCCACGGCACCGGCGCCTCGGGGTCCGCGTCCAGCACCGGCGCGGTCCACGCGCCGCCCACCCGCCGCGCGGCCGCCACCTCACGGCGGAAGCGGGCGCGGAACTCCTCGTCGAGCGCGAGATGCGGGTGGACGATCTTCACCGCGACGGTACGGCCGCCCGCGCTGCGGCCCAGATACACCCGGCCCATACCGCCGGAACCGAGCCGGCCGAGCAGCCGGTAGGGCCCGATGGTGGTGGGCTCGTCGACGCCGAGCGGCTGCATGGCGTCCGCCCCCTCTCCCCCGTACGCCTCCACTGCCCGCAGCGTATCGGCGTACTGATGGCCGCCGCCGTACTACGGCCGCAGCAGATCCACCTTCACATCCGCCGGAAACCCGGTCGTCGGCCCGACCCGGCGGGCGAACTCCGCCACGGCCTCCAGCTGCGGGCCGCCGAAGCGGAAGTCGAGGGTGGTGAAGTACTGCTCCAGGACTTGCTCGTCGAAGGCCTCCCAGCGGGCCGCCTGCTCGGCGACCTTGGCGACCTCCTCCAGGGAGAGGTTGCGGGAGGCGAGGAACGCCTCATGCACCTTGCGGGTGATGTCGGGCTCGCGCTCCAGGTAGTCCCGGCGGGCCGCCCATACGGCGAAGACGAACGGCAGCCCGGTCCACTCCTTCCACAGCGCGCCGAGGTCGTGCACGGCGAGGCCGTACCGCGGCCCGTCGTGCAGGTTCGCCCGCAGGGCCGCGTCGCCGATGAGTACGGCGGCCTCGGCCTCCTGCATCATCAGGCTGAGGTCGGGCGGGCACGTGTAGTAGTCGGGCCGTACGCCGAAGCGGTCCGCCAGCAGCAGCTGGGCGAGGCGTACGGAGGTGCGCGAGGTGGAGCCGAGGGCCACCCGGGCGCCGTCCAGCCGGTCCAGCGGGACCTGGGAGACGATCACGCAGGACATCACCGGTCCGTCGCAGCCGACGGCGATGTCAGGGAAGGCGACGAGATCGTCGGCGTTCTTCAGGAACTCCACGAGGGTGATCGGCCCGATGTCGAGATCCCCCCGCACCAGCTGCTCGCTGAGCTTCTCCGGGGTGTCCTTCGTCAGCTCGAAGTCCAGCAGCGTCCCCGTCCTGGCGAGCCCCCAGTAGAGGGGCAGGCAGTTCAGGAACTGGATGTGGCCGACGCGCGGCCGCGTGCGAGAAATGTCCACGTCGAGAGGCTAGACCCCGTGGGGTAGGGTGCAGCCTTCCGGGGTGGCCTCCCCGACGTCAGCGTCGACGCGGCGTTCAAACATTCGGGTGACGTGATCTTGGCCCCTATTGCTTTCGGCTGCCTGCGTGCTAGGCTCATCGCAAGTTGCAGTTTGGTTTCCCTTGCAGTACAGAGCCTGCGGAGCATGTGACCGCGGGCTCTCGTCGTTCTCAGACATATGCAGTTGTGCAGAACTCAAATCTTCACACTTGCTGGTTCTGGAGCAGGGCAACCCTTTTGAGCCCAAGGAGGGCTTATGGCTACCGGAACCGTGAAGTGGTTCAACGCCGAAAAGGGCTTTGGTTTCATCGCCCAGGAGGGCGGCGGCCCCGACGTCTTCGTCCACTACTCCGCGATCAACGCGAGCGGCTTCCGCTCCCTCGAGGAGAACCAGCAGGTGTCTTTCGACGTCACCCAGGGCCCGAAGGGCCCGCAGGCGGAGAACGTCACCCCGGTCTGATCCTCTGATCCAGGATCGAGTGCAGTACCCAAGGAGCCCCGCGCCGTCCGGCGACGGGGCTCCTGCCTTTCCGGCACATCGGGAAGATGAATTCTCCGGGAATTCCCAGGAAGTAATCGCTGTCCCCGGCGGCCGGGGCGTGACGGAAAACCGTCCCGTTGTCAGTGCCGGGCAGTACGGTCACGCCCCATGACCGAAGAGGCGCTCACCCGCACGGAAACCGTCCAGCACTTCTACGACGCGATAGCCGAGGACTACGCCCACCACTTCCGTGACCCACTCGCCGCGCAGCCGCTGGAGCGGGCGATCCTCACGGCGTACGCCGAGCTGGTCGGCCGCGACGGCGAGGTGGCCGACCTGGGCTGCGGGCCCGGGCGGGTCACGGCGTACCTCGCCTCGCTGGGCCTGAAAGTCTTCGGCCTGGACCTCTCGGCGGCGATGCTCGCCGTCGCCCGCCGCGAGAACCCCGCCCTGCGCTTCGAGCAGGGCTCGATGCTGGACATGGACATCCCGGACGGCCACCTGGCGGGCGTGGTGTCCTTCTACTCCTCCATCCACACCCCCACCGACCGGCTCCCCGCCCTGTTCGAGGAGTACGCCCGTGTCCTCGCCCCCGGCGGCCACCTCCTGATCGCCTTCCAGGCGGGCGACGCCCCGCGCCGCCTCGACCAGCCCTTCGGCCATCCGGTGTCCCTGGACTTCCTGCGCCGCCGCCCGGAGTACATGAGCGACCGCCTGACGGAGGCGGGCTTCACACTCCACTCCCGGACGATCCGGGAACCCGACCCGGAAGCCCTCACCGAGACGACCCCACAGGCGTTCCTGATCGCCCGCAGGAACCCCGCAGAAACACCGACAAGGAGCACCGACACGGAGCACTGATATGACCTGACTCACCCCCCGTACATGGCGTCGACCTCCCGGGCGAAGTCCCGCAGGATCGCCTCCCGGCGCACCTTCATCGACGGCGTCAGATGGCCCGCCGTCTCCGTGAAGTCCGTGGGCAGGACGGTGAAGCGGCGAATGGACTCCGGGCGGGAGACGAGCTTGTTGGCCTCGTCCACCGCCCGCTGGAGGACTGCGCGCAGGTCCTCGTCGTCGACGAGGAGTTCGGGCGGCACCGGGTGCTTGCCGTTCATCTGCCGCCAGTGGGCGATGCCGTCGGCATCGAGGGTGATCAGGGCGGTGATGTAGGGGCGGCGGTCGCCGAGGACGAGGCAGTGGGAGATCAGGGGGTGCGAGCGGAGCCAGTTCTCCAGCGGCGCCGGGGCCATGTTCTTGCCGCCCGCCGTGATCAGGATCTCCTTCTTGCGGCCGGTGATGACGAGGTAGCCCTCGTCGTCCAGCCGGCCGATGTCGCCCGTCGGGAACCAGCCGTCCGGCGACGCCGGGACCACCCCGCCCCGGTACGGGTCCCAGTAGCCGCGGAAGACCTGGCCCCCGGCAAGCAGGATCTCGCCGTCCGCCGCGATCCGCACCCGCGTGCCGGGCAGCGGCCAGCCGACCGTGCCGAGCCGGGGTTTCAGTGGCGGTGTCACGGTCGCCGCGCCGGTCGTCTCGGACAGCCCGTATCCCTCGTACACGTCGATGCCGGCACCCGCGTAGAACGCCGCCAGGTCACGACCGAGCGGGGAGCCGCCGCAGATGACGTAACGGACCCTGCCGCCGAGGGCGTTGCGGATCCGGCGGTAGACCAGCGGGTCGTAGAAGGCGCGGGACGCCTTCAGGGAGGTGCTGGGACCGGGGCCGGTGCCGCTCGCCCGGGCCTCCACCGCCTCGCCGTAACGGCGGGCGATCTTCGCCGCGCGGTCGAACGCCGGTGCCCTGCCGCCGCGTTCGGCGGTGGCGCGGGCGCCGTTGTAGACCTTCTCCAACATGTACGGGATGGCCAGCAGGAAGGTCGGCCGGAACGCGGCCAGATCCGCCAGCAGGTCCTCCGACTTCAGGCTGGGCGCGTGCCCCAGCCTGACCCGGGCCCGCACGCAGGCCACGGCCACCATCCGGCCGAAGACATGGGACAGCGGCAGGAAGAGGAGGGTGGAGGCCTCCTCGCTGGTCCGCGCCTTGAAGACCGGGTAGAGGAGCTCGATCGCGTTGTCGACCTCCGCCAGGAAATTGCCGTGGGTCAGCGCGCAGCCCTTGGGGCGGCCGGTGGTGCCCGAGGTGTAGACGACGGTGGCGAGGGTGTCCGGGCCCAGCATGCCCCGGCGTACGTCGACCTCCTGGTCCGGCACCGGCTCCCCCAGCTCCGCGAGCCGGTCCACGTGGCCCTTGTCGATGACCCACAGGTGCCGCAGGCCGGGCAGGTGCGGGAGTTCGGGCCCGAGCGCCGCCGCCTGGCCGGCCGTCTCCGTCGCCAGGGCGACCGCGCCGGAGTCCTGGAGGATCCAGCGGATCTGGAAGACGGATGAGGTCGGGTACACCGGGACGGTCACCAGCCCGGCCGCCCAGGCCGCGAAGTCGAGGAGGGTCCACTCGTACGACGTCCGCGCCATGATCGCGATTCGGTCGCCCGGCGCCAGCCCCTCGGCGATCATCCCCTTCGCGACGGCCAGCACCTGCGCGGCGAACTCCGCCGCCGTCACATCCGCCCACCGCCCGTCGCCGTCACGCCGGCTGAGCACCGGGTGCTCGGGCGCCACGGCCGCGTTCTCGAACGGCAGATCGGCCAGCGAGCCGTGCGACACCGGTGGCACCAGCGGCGGTACGGCCGCCTCCCGCACCTCCCCGTCCAGCCGCCGTATCTCGGGCTCGACGAGGACCGGCCCGCCGTCCGGGTCGTATTCGAGCGACGACGCGGACGTCTGATGCGGTAAAGGCGATGACGAATACGAGATGGGCATGGGCAGCTCCTGGGGCCTGCAGCGCGGTACGGCTCCGCTGCATGAAGTACGCGGGGCGCGTACGGCGGCGTTCACCGGCGGTGCGCGCTGGGGGCGCCGCCGGCGGTCAGGTGGCAGATGGTACGGCTCCCACGTGGGGAGATTGTGCGGGTTCCAAGAGGTTCCGGGGATGGGCCTGTGGAGTCCCGAGGGCTTGCGGCGCTTGGCCTTACCTCCGGTAACCTTACTCAGGAGTAAAACAGGGAGGACAGGGTGAGGAAACCGGTATGACCATGGCTGACCACCTCCCCCTCGTCACCGGCGCCCTCCGCTCCCCCTTCAAACGCCCGCGCCAGGACGCCGACTTCCCCCGCACCCGGCTGGTCCGCTCCGGCGTCCGGGTCGACCTGGACCGGCTCACCGCCTACGAGCGGGTCTGCGGCTTCCCCACCGGCGACGACGACCTCCCCCTCACCTACCCGCACGTCCTGGCCTTCCCGTTGGCCATGCGGCTGATGGGCGGCCGGGACTTCCCGCTGCCGCTGCTCGGCCTGGTCCACACCTCGATCGAACTCACCCGCCACACCGCCCTCTCGGCCACCGGGGAGTACGAACTCGCCGTCCACATCACCGGACTGGCCCCGCATCGGCGCGGGACGGAGGCGACGGTGGTGACCGAGGCGCTGGCCGGCGGGGAGGTCGTCTGGGAGTCGCGGAGCACGTATCTGGCCCGGCACCAAACCGACGGCGTACCGCAGGCCGGGTCCGAGGAACACAGGTCACTGCGCACCGGCGACGCACCGCAGGCCCGGCCCGAGGAGCACACGCCACCGCGACGCACCGGCGACGCACCGCCGCCCGGGCCCGAAGAGCACACCCCACCGCACACCGGCGACGCACCGCCGCCCGGGCCCGAAGAGCACACCCCACCGCGCCCCAGCGACGCACCGCCGCCCTGGCCCCAGGAGCGCAAGCCGCTGCCCCCGCGCACCGAATGGCGGCTCGGTGCCGACATCGGGCGGCGCTACGCCGCCGTCTCCGGTGACCGCAACCCCATCCACCTGCACCCGCTCACCGCCCGCCTGTTCGGCTTCCCGCGCCCGATCGCGCACGGCATGTGGACCGTGGCCCGCTGTCTCGCCGCGCACGGCACGCCCGAAGCGGTGCTGGTCCGGGCGGAGTTCCGGGCGCCGGTGCCGCTGCCGGGGACGGTGGAGTACGCCACGGAGGGCGGGCGTTTCGAACTGCGCCGGGGAGACCGGCTGCACGTCAGCGGGACTGTGCAGCCGCTCGCCTTACGCGCCCGGCGGTGACCAGCGCCGCGCGGGGCTCAGGAGCGCAAGCCGCTGCCCGCACGCACCGATGGCGGCTCGGTGCCGACATCGGGCGGCGTTATGCCGCCGTCTCCGGAGACCGCAAGTGCGCCGGGGAGACCGGCTGCACGTCAGCGGAGCGGTGCAGCCGCTCGCTTTACGCGCCCGGCGGTGACCAGCGCCGCCCGGCCATGAGCTCGCCGAGCCCGGCCCAGGCGAAGTTCATCAGGGTGGCCGCCGCCTGCCGGGCCGTCACTCCCGGGGTGGCGTTGGCCCAGTCGGCGAGCGACTCGGCGGCGCCGACCAGGGCCTCGGCGAAACCGGCGACCTCGCGCTCGGGGAGGTCGGGATCGCGGTGCGCAGAGCGGGCGGCCTCGGCGATGAGCTGGGTGACGAAAGCGACGATGTCCGCGCGCATCGCGGTCACCTCGGCGGCGAACGCCTCGCCGTGGGTGCGGGCCTGAAGGTGCAGCACGGACCAGCCGTCGGGGTGCTCGGCGGTGTGTGTGAAGAACGCCAGCAGCCCGTCCCAGAGTTGACGGTCGGCGGGCAGCTCCCGCCGGACACCGGCCCGGACGGCGGCGAACAGCGCCTGGGCCTCCCGGCGGATGCAGGCCGTGAAGAGGTCGTCCTTGGAGTTGAGGTAGAGGTACACCAACGGCTTGGACACGCCCGCGAGTTCGGCGATGTCGTCCATCGACGCCGCGATGTACCCCCGTTGCCCGAAGATCTGTACGGCGGCGTCCAGCATCTGCTGCTCACGGACCGCACGCGGCATCCGCTTGGTCTTCACGGCACCCATGCGGCTTAGCGTACGGTCCGCGCGGCGCGCGTCAGGACAGTACCGGTCAGGCGGCGACGGCCACCCGCTCGCGCTCCTCCACCGGCGAACTGCCCGCGTTGTCGTACGCCTCGCGGTCGAGCAGACCCTCGCGGGCCGAGACGATGACCGGCACCAGCGCCTGCCCGGCCACGTTCGTGGCGGTGCGCATCATGTCCAGGATCGGGTCGATGGCGAGCAGCAGACCGACGCCCTCCATCGGCAGGCCGAGCGTCGAGAGGGTGAGGGTCAGCATGACCGTCGCACCGGTGAGACCGGCCGTGGCGGCGGAGCCGACCACCGACACGAACGCGATCAGCAGGTAGTCGCCGATCCCGAGCTGGATGTCGAAGATCTGCGCGACGAAGATCGCGGCGATGGCGGGGTAGATCGCGGCGCAGCCGTCCATCTTGGTGGTCGCGCCGAACGGCACCGCGAAGGACGCGTATTCGCGCGGCACCCCGAGCCGCTCGGTGACCTTCTGGGTCAGCGGCATGGTGCCGACGGAGGAGCGGGACACGAAGGCCAGCTGGATCGCGGGCCAGGCGCCCTTGAAGAACTGCAGCGGGTTGGCCTTGGCGACGGTGGCGAGCAGCGCCGGGTAGACCCCGAACAGCACGATCGCGCAGCCGACGTAGATGTCGACGGTGAAGGTGGCGTACTGGCCGATCAGGTCCCATCCGTAGGTGGCGATGGCGGTGCCGATGAGGCCGACGGTGCCGAGCGGGGCGAGCCGGATGACCCACCACAGGGCCTTCTGCAGGAGTTCGAGGACGGACTCGCTCAGGGTGAGGATCGGCTGGGCCTTCTCGCCGAGCTGGAGGGCGGCGATCCCGGCGACGGCGGCCATGAAGACGATCTGCAGCACGTTCAGCTCGGTGAACGGCGTGATCACGTCGGTCGGCACGATGCCGGTCAGGAAGTCGATCCAGGAGCCGGTCTTCTCGGGCAGCTCACCGTCCCTCGGGGTGAGGCCGGTACCGGCGCCGGGGTTGGTGACCAGGCCGATGACGAGGCCGATGGCCACCGCGATCAACGAGGTGATCATGAACCAGAGGAGGGTGCGGGACGCCAAGCGGGCCGCGTTGTTGACCTTCCGCAGGTTGGTGATCGAGACCAGGATCGCGAAGAAGACGAGCGGGGCGACGGCGAGCTTCAGCAGGCCTATGAAGGTGTCGCCGACCTTTTCGAGTGTGGTGACGAGCCAGGACACGTCCTGGCTCCTGGCTATCCAGCCGAGCAGGACGCCGAGGACGAGACCGAGGAGTATCTGGGCCCAGAAGGGCGCCTTGAGGGGCAGCTTGAAGGGCAGCTTGAAAGACTTCGTGTTCGCGGACACGGACATGCTCCGTAAGAGAAGGAAGGGGTGCGCAGGCGACAGAGACGTCAAAGGCGACAGTTCGCGGACGCGCACCGGCAGAGGTCCACGTGCAGACGCGCCACGAGCGGAACGCTGCGCGGCGCGTCAACGGACACGACTGCTGGCTTCATGCCAGAAACCGTAACACTTGAAGTTTGAGAACCCCAAAGCCTTACTTTGAGAGGCCCACAGCCGGGATGTCCTTAGGAAGCCTGCCCCTGAGCACGCGCCGCGTCGTCCGCCACGTCCTCCTGGCTGCGGTTGGCCTCAAGGTTTGCCTTGACGCTGTCCACCTTCCGCACGATCTGCGCGGACGCCCGGTCCCGCTCCTTGCGCAGCACGACGAAGCTGATCGGCGCGGAGATGACGAGCGAGAGCAGCACGACCCAGATGCCGTTGGAGGCACCGAGACCGCGCGGGGCGACACCGGAGTAGACGAGACCCCAGACGACCACGAGGCAGCCCACGAAGATCCCGAGGCGCATCAGCGTGTAGCGGAGCATCTCAATCCCACTCTTCCGGTTCCAAAAGGGACCTCCAGTGAAGCACGCCCGTGCGTCGATCTTGGAGGGGGGTACGGCGCTCAGTTCAGCGGCAGCAGCATGATCACGTCGTCGCGGTCGTCGCCGGGGCCGACCCGGATCGCGGCGGGGATGCGGCCGACCTCCTTGTAACCGCAGGAACCGTAGAAGTGCTCCAGTCCCAGCCCGCCCCGGCAGGTGAGCCGTATCGCCTCGATCCCGTCCAACGTCCGGGCCGCGTCCGCCGCGGCGGCCATCAGGTCCCGGCCGTAACCCTTGCCCTGGTGCCGTGGATGCACCATCACCGTGTAGAGCCACACCCAGTGCGTCATCAGCCGGTGCGTGTTGAAAGTGAGGAACGCGGTGGCGGCGACCCGGCCGTCCTCGTCGTATCCGGCGAGCAGCCGGGTGCGGCCCTCGGCCATGGCGACGAGGTGCTTCAGCAACTCGGGGCGGACGGCGTCCCGCGTCACGGGCGGAACGAAACCGACGGCCCCGTCGGCGTTGGACACGTCCGTCCACAGGTCGAGCAGGCCGTCGCGCAGGTCGGGATCCACGGCAGGGTCGAGCGTAGAGGTAAGGGACATGCGCGCATAGTACCTATTACACAAAGTGCCTATTAAGCAAGCACGCGCGCCGCCACTTTCAGATCCGAGACCAGCCCTCGGTACGCCGCCTCCCGGTCGTCCGCGCGCAGCACCGACGACGGATGCACGGTCGGCACCAGCCGCTCGCGCCGCCCGTGGATCTCCTCCTCCAGTACGGTCCCGCGCACCTGCGTCACCCGGAACGACGAGCCCAGCAGCGCCTTGCCCGCGGTGGCGCCCAGGATGACGATCAGCTCGGGTTCGACGAGGGCCAGTTCGGCGGCGAGCCACGGCCCGCACGCGGTCATCTCCCGCAGGCTGGGCGCCTTGTGGATCCGCCGCTTACGGGGTTCCGCCTGGGTGAACTTGAAGTGCTTGACGGCGTTGGTGACGTACGCGTCGCCGGGGTCGATCCCGGCCTCGTCCAGCGCGCGGTCCAGCAGCCGCCCGGCCGGGCCGACGAAGGGTCGGCCCTCGCGGTCCTCCATGTCGCCGGGCTGTTCACCGACGAGCATCACGCGCGCGTGCGCGTTCCCGGCGCCGAAGACGGTCTGCGTGGCGTCGCGGTGCAGCGGGCAACCTCGGCAGCCGGCGGCGGCCTCACGCAGGGTGTTGAGACTCCTGGCCTTCGCCGGCACGAAGGGTTCGGCGGTGTACTGGTCCTCGGGTGCCTTGCTCACGGCGTCCCGAGTACCCACCTGAGGTCTCACACCCGCATCGGCTGCGGCGCCTCCCGACGCGCCGGGTCCGGGCCCTCGTACTCCCGGATGATCTCGTACCGCGTGTTCCGCTCCACGGGGCGGAAGCCCGCGTCCCGGATCAGGTCCAGCAGATCGTCGCGGGTGAGCTTGTTCGGCGTGCCGTAGTTGTCGGCGTCGTGGGTGATCTTGTACTCGACGACCGAGCCGTCCATGTCGTCCGCGCCGTGCTGGAGCGCGAGCTGGGCGGTCTGGACGCCGTGCATCACCCAGAAGACCTTGACGTGCTGGACGTTGTCGAACAACAACCTCGACACCGCGAAGGTCTTCAGCGCCTCCAGCGGAGTCGCCATGGTCGTCCGGGCCTGCAGCCGGTTGCGTACCTTGCCGTCCTTCATGTCCACGAAGTCGTGCTGGTAGCGCAGCGGGATGAAGACCTGGAACCCGCCGGTCTCGTCCTGGAGTTCGCGCAGCCGCAGCACGTGGTCGACCCTGTGACGCGGCTCCTCGATGTGGCCGTACAGCATGGTGCAGGGGGTCTTGAGCCCCTTCTCGTGCGCCAGCCGGTGGATGCGGGACCAGTCCTCCCAGTGGGTCCGGTGGTCCACGATGTGCTGCCGGACCTCCCAGTCGAAGATCTCGGCGCCACCGCCGGTGAGGGATTCGAGGCCCGCGTCGATCAGCTCGTCGAGGATCTCGCTCGCGCTCAGCCCGGAGATGGTCTCGAAGTGGTGGATCTCGGTCGCGGTGAAGGCCTTCAGCGAGACGTTCGGCAGAGCTGCCTTCAGCTCGCGCAGCGACCGCGGGTAGTACCGCCACGGCAGGTTGGGGTGCAGCCCGTTGACGATGTGCAGCTCGGTGAGGTTGTCGGCCTCCATCGCCTTGGCGAGCTTGACGGCCTCCTCGATGCGCATGGTGTACGCGTCCTTCTCGCCCGGCTTGCGCTGGAAGGAGCAGTACGCGCACGAAGCCGTGCACACATTGGTCATGTTGAGGTGACGGTTGACGTTGAAGTGGACCACGTCGCCGCTCTTGCGCGTGCGCACCTCGTGGGCGAGGCCGCCGAGCCAGGCCAGGTCGTCCGACTCGTACAGCGCGATGCCGTCCTCGCGAGTCAGGCGGACGCCCGCCCTGACCTTCTCCTCCAGCTCGCGCTTGAGCCCGACGTCCATGCGCACACCTCTCTCAGACAGACTCCGCCAACCGTACGCCTAGACCTCTTCGGGCAGCTCACCCACCCGGTTCTCCCACTTGGTGGACAGCACGATCGTGGTACGGGTCCGGGACACACCCTTGGTCCCGCTCAGCCGCCGGATGATCTTCTCCAGCCCGTCCACGTCGGTGGCCCGCACCTTGAGCATGAACGAGTCGTCACCGGCGATGAACCAGCAGTCCTCGATCTCCGGCAGGTCCCTCAGCCGCTGCGCCACGTCCTCGTGGTCGGCGGCGTCGGAGAGCGAGATGCCGATCAGGGCGGTGACGCCGAGGCCGAGCGAGGCGGCGTTCACGGTGGCGCGGTAGCCGGTGATGACGCCGGCCGCCTCCAGCCGGTTGATGCGGTCGGTGACGCTGGGCCCCGACAGGCCGACGAGGCGCCCCAGCTCCGCGTAGGAGGCCCGGCCGTTCTCCCTCAGGGCCTGGATGAGCTGCCTGTCCACGGCGTCCATGCGATCGAAGCCTTCCACTGAAGAGGTCTGACGAGTTCCTGGTACGTGAGGCTGCGGCTCAGGTGGTGCGTGACCCGCCGCCCAGTTCGCCCGCCCAGCGGCGGTAGAGCGTGTGGGGGACGCCGGCCGCGTCGAGGACCCGTCCGGCGACGAAGTCGACGAGGTCCTGGATGTGGGTGGCGCCCGCGTAGAAGGCGGGTGAGGCGGGTACGACGGTCGCGCCGGCGTCGTCCAGGGAGACCAGGTGCCGCAGCGTCTGCCCGCCGAGCGGCGCCTCCCGCACGGCGACGACCAGCGGACGCCCCTCCTTCAAGGTGACGCTCGCGGCCCGTTGCAGCAGGTCCTTGGACAGGCCGAGGGCGACTCCGGCGACGCAGGCGGTCGACGCGGGCACGATCAGCATCCCCTTCGCGGGGTACGACCCCGAGGACGGCCCGGCGGCCAGGTCGCCCGCGCTCCAGTGCCGTACGCCGTCGAGCCGCACGGCGAAGGTGTCCGGTTTCCCGTCGGCCCCCCTGGACAGCCATTCCCGCAGGTCTTCCTGCCAGTGCGCGTCCCGGAAGGAGAGCCCGGTCTCATCCAGCAGGGTGAGCCGCGAGGCCCGGCTGACGACGAGGTCGACGCTCTCCCCGGCGTCCAGCAGCGCACGCAGCACGGCAGCCGCATACGGCGTACCGGATGCTCCGGACACCCCCACGATCCAAGGCGCGCGCTGCGATTCCCCTGCGTTCACATCTTGAGCGTACCGGTGGGCGGAAAGGTCTTCAGGACCGGTGGGGCGCCTTCGGATCGACGGGGAGGTGCGTGGTGGGGATCGTCAGCTTGCCGAGCGGCGAGTCGACGGTCACGTCGGGGCCGTATGCGAGGGTGTCGCGGCCTCGGTAGATCAGGTAGTTGGCAATGCCGCGGGAGGCGTACCAGCGGGGGTTGTACTCGTAGTCGCGGCGGATACTGCTGCGGGAAACCACCTCGGCGACGCATTCGATCAGGTCGGGCGTATATGCGCTTCGGTTCTCAGCCACCGCATCAGCCGGGATGACGGCGAGATCGGGGCAGAACTCGTTGTCGTCGTCGAACGGAAAGGCCACGTCGCTGACAATCCCTCACTCCGTCCCTACCTGCGCTTCCAGGCTTACCCAGACCTGGTGAACCGTGCTGCCGCGGTCCGGCGTGACCGGGCTCGCCCGTCTCACACCGTCAGCCCCCGAACCAGAAGATCCAGCAGCGCGCACACGAACAGGGCAATGCCGATGAAGCCGTTGACGCTGAAGAACGCTCTGTTCACCCGGGACAGGTCGTGCGGGCGGACGATCGTGTGCTCGTACACGAACGCGCCCGCGACGATCAGCAGGCCCAGCCAGAAGAACGCGCCCGCGTCGGTGGCCAGGGCGTACCAGACGAACAACCCCGTCGTCACCGCGTGGCAGACCCGCGCCCCCCAGATCGCCGCCGGGACGCCGAAGCGGGCCGGTACCGACATGACGCCGATCTCGCGGTCGGTCTCGACGTCCTGGCAGGCGTAGATCAGGTCGAAGCCGCCGATCCAGATGCCCACGGCGAGGCCGAGGATCACCGCGTCCCAGGACCAGGCGCCGGAGATCGCGAGCCAGCCGCCGACCGGGCCCATGGCCTGGGCGAGGCCGAGGATGGCCTGGGGGAAGTTCGTGAACCGTTTGCCGTAGGGGTAGACCACCATCGGGATGACGGCGACGGGGGCGAGGGCCAGACACAGGGGGTTGAGGAGCGCCGCCGCGCCCAGGAAGACCACCAGGGCGACCAGCGCGCCGGTCCAGGCGTGTCGTACCGACATCGCGCCCGTGACCAGCTCGCGGTGGGCCGTGCGGGGGTTCCGCGCGTCGATCTCGCGGTCGATGATCCGGTTGACGGCCATGGCGAAGGTGCGCAGACCGACCATGCAGATGGTGACCAGCAGCAGACGGCCCCAGTGGATGTTCCGGTCCCACTGGAACATGGCCGTGAGCGCGGCGATGTAGGCGAAGGGCAGCGCGAAGACCGAGTGCTCGATCATCACCAGGCGGAGGAACGCCTTGGTGCGGCCCGGCTGCGGAATCGCGGCAGAAGCGGAACTCACAGGCCGTACTCCCTCCAGCGGCGGTCCACCTTCGCCGACGTCTCCGGATCGGACTCCACCATGTCGGGCCAGCCCCCGTCGCGCGTGTACCCCTCCTCGGGCCACTTCTTCGTCGCGTCGATGCCCGCCTTGCCGCCCCAGAACTGCTGGTAGGACGCGTGGTCGAGATGATCGACCGGGCCTTCTACGACCGTCAGGTCGCGGGCGTAGTCCGTGTTGCCGAGGGCCCGCCAGGCGACCTCGTGCAGGTCGTGCACATCGCAGTCGGCGTCGACCACCACGATCAGCTTGGTCAGGGACATCATGTGCGCGCCCCAGATCGCGTGCATCACCTTCTGCGCGTGCTTGGGGTACTTCTTGTCGATGGAGACGATCGCGCAGTTGTGGAAACCGCCTGCCTCGGGCAGGTGGTAGTCCACGATGTCCGGCACGATGATCTTCAGCAGGGGGAGGAAGAACCGCTCGGTCGCCCGCCCCAGGGGTCCGTCCTCCGTCGGGGGTCGGCCTACGACGATCGACTGCAGCAGCGGCCGCTTCCGCATCGTCACGCAGTCGATCTTCAGCGCGGGGAAGGGCTCCTGCGGCGTGTAGAAACCGGTGTGGTCGCCGAACGGCCCCTCGGGCAGCATCTCGCCGGGCTCCAGCCAGCCCTCGATGACGACCTCCGCCTGCGCCGGCACCTGTAGCGGCACGGTCTTGCAGTCGACCATCTCGATCCGCTTGCCCGCGATGAACCCGGCGAACAGGTACTCGTCGATGTCGCCGGGGAGCGGGGCGGTGGAGGCGTACGTCACGGCGGGCGGGCAGCCGAAGGCGATCGCGACCGGCAGCCGCTCCCCGCGCCGCGCCGCCACCTGGTAGTGGTTGCGGCTGTCCTTGTGGATCTGCCAGTGCATGCCGATGGTGCGCTTGTCGTGCCGCTGGAGGCGGTACAGACCGAGATTCCGTACGCCGCTCTCCGGGTCCTTGGTGTGCGTGAGCCCCAGATTGAAGAAGGAGCCGCCGTCCTTCGGCCAGGTGAACAGGGCGGGCAGCTGCTCCAGGTCCACGTCGTCCCCGGTCAGGACGACCTCCTGCACCGGAGCGTCCTTCACCTTCTTCGGCGGTACGTGCGTCATCGCGCCGAGCTTCCCGAAGGCCTCGCGCACGCCGACGAACCCGTGCGGCAGCTCGGGCTTCAGCAGCCCGCCGATCTTGTCGGAGATATCGCCGTACGACTTCAGGCCCAGCGCCTTCAGCAGCCGCCGGTCGGTCCCGAACACGTTCATGGCGAGGGGCATCGACGACCCCTTCACCTTCTCGAAGAGCAGCGCGGGCCCGCCCGCCTTCTGCACCCGGTCGACGATCTCCCCGACCTCCAGATACGGGTCGACCTCCACCTTGATGCGCTTCAGGTCCCCCTCGCGCTCCAGTGCCCTGAGCAGGGAGCGAAGATCGTCGTAAGCCATGGGGCCCAGTATCCCCGAGGGGCTACCCTGGCCCCGTCACGGGGGCCGTGCGCGCGGCCCCCGACCGCCGTTCCACGAGGTGACCGCCGATGCTCCGGATCCTGATGTTCGTCGTACCGCTGGCGTTGAGCGTGTACGCCTTCATCGACTGCATCAGCACCGACGAGAAGGACATCCGGCACATGCCGAAGCCCCTGTGGGCGATCCTGGTGCTCCTGTTCCCGCTGGTCGGCTCGATCTCCTGGCTGATCGCAGGCAAGCAGCGCCGCCCGGCGGCGGGCCGCACCGGAGGCCGACGCGAGTGGGTGGCGCCGGACGACAACCCCGAGTTCCTGAAGTCGCTGTCGGACGAGGACCAGGACCAGGACAAGAAGAAGGACGGCGAGGACAACTGACACGGCATCCGTAGGTGCCGTTCCAAGAGCATCGATCAGGCTCCCGGCGCGGCCACCCGTGTCGGAGGTCCCTGCGCGATCAGCGTGCCGCCCGCCCCGCCGCCCGTCGGGCCCAGTTCGATCAGCCAGTCGGATGCCGCGATCACGTCCTCGTTGTGTTCGATGGTGACGACGGAGTGGCCCGCGTCGACGAGGCGTTGGAGGACGTCCACGAGGCGGGAGGTGTCCGCGGCGTGCAGGCCGGTCGTCGGTTCGTCGAGCAGGTAGAGGGTGTGGGCGGCGGCCCGGCGTCCCAGTTCCTTCGCGAGCTTGATGCGCTGGGCCTCGCCGCCCGAGAGCGTCGTCGCGGGCTGGCCTAGGGGCAGGTAGCCGAGGCCCACGTCCGACATGCGGCGCAGCCGGGTGGCGACCGCCGGGACGTCGGCGAAGAGGTCCAGTGCCTCGTCGACCGTCGACTCCAGCACCTCTGAGATGTCATGGCCGTCGTGGCGGACGGACAGCACCTCGCTCCGGAAGCGGCGGCCCTGGCAGGCGGGGCAGCGCACCTCCACGGCGGGCAGGAAGTGCATGTGGACGGTCAGTACGCCCGCCCCCTCGCAGCGCTCGCAGCGGCCTCCCGGGACGTTGAAGGAGAAGTGGCCGGGGGTCAGCCGCCCGCCCGAGGCCGCCGCGAACGTCTCCCGGATGGGGGTGAACGCCTCCGAGTACGTCGCCGCGTTCGAACGCGGCACCCGGCTGATCGGCTCCTGGTCGATGGTGACGACCTTGCCGAGATGCTCCCAGCCGTCGATGCCGTCGTGCTCGCCGGGCCGGTCGCCGCCCCCCTGGAAGTGGCGGTGGGCGGCGCGGCCCACGATGTCCAGCAGCAGCGTCGACTTCCCCGAGCCGGAGGGTCCGGTGAACGTGACCAGACGGCCCAGCGGGATCCGTACGGTGACGTCCTTGAGATTGTGCTCGCGGGCCCCCAGCACGAGCAGCGCCCGGTCCGCGTCCCCGCGCCCCTTGGACACCGGCGCACGCAGCCGCCCGGACAGATACGCGCCGGTCAGGGAGCCCTCGGTCCGGCCGACCTCCCCCGGTGTGCCCTCGGCGACCACCTGGCCGCCGTCCCGTCCCGCGCCCGGCCCGATGTCCACGACGTGGTCGGCGGCGCGCAGCACCTCCAGGTCGTGCTCGATCACCAGCACCGTGTTGCCGAGGTCGCGCAGCCGGCGCAGGACGCCGATCAGGCGGGCCGTGTCCGCCGGGTGCAGGCCGATCGTCGGCTCGTCCAGGACGTACAGCACGCCCGTCAGTCCCGAGCCCAGCAGCGCGGCCAGCCGCAGCCGCTGGGTCTCGCCCGCGGACAGGCTGGGGGTGGGCTGTTCGAGGGTGAGGTAGCCGACGCCGACGTCGACCAGGCGGCGCACCCGCTCGGTGAGGTCCGCGACGACGGGTTCCACGAACAGCCACTCGTCCGGTGTGACCCGGCCGCGCAATCCGCCCAGCCAGGCGGCGAGTTCGGTCAGTGACAGGCGGGCCGCCTCAACGATGCCGAGGCCCTGCACGATCACCGCCCGGCTCTCCGCCCGCAGCCGCGCCCCCGCGCACGCCCCGCACGGCTCCTTCACCATCAGGCGTTCGGTCTTCTCCCGGTAGTCGACGTCGTCGATCCGCTCGGCGTAGCGCCGCATCAGCGCGGTGACCACGCCTTCGAAGCGGCCGGCGGTGACGGTGGCGGGCGGAGGGGTGTCGGGGAAGTACTGCCTGAACTCGGCCGATTCGACACCGTGCAGCAGCAACTGGCGTACGGGCGGCTCAAGTTCGCGTACCGGCGTGTCCGGGTCGAAGGTGAGGCCATAGTGCCGGGCCGCCGCCCGCAGCAGCTGCGTGCTCCGCTCGGTCACCTTGGGATGCCAGCCCACGACCGCCCCGGCCGCGACCGACCGCTCCTCGTCGACCAGGTGCCGGACGTCCGCCCGGATCACCTCCCCCAGCCCGGTGCAGTCGGGGCAGGCACCGGCCGGCTTGTTGAAGGAGAACGTGCCCATGACCAACTCGGGGACGGCGGCGCCGCAGTGCGGGCAGGGGACCGACTCAGGCTCGGCGTCCTCGTCGTACGCGTACGAGTGCGAGGGCGGGATCCGCTCCCCGCAGAAGGGACACGGCCGCACCCCGATCCGCGACCACAGCAGCCGCAGATAGGTGAAGACCTCGGTGACCGTGCCGACGGTGGAGCGGGGGCTGCGGTTGGTGAGGTGCTGGTCGACGCTGATCGACGGGGACAGCCCGGTGATGGAGTCCACCGACGGCCGGCTCACCAGACCGGTGACCATGCCCAGCGATTCCATGTACTGCCGCTGCCCCTCCCGGTGGAGGGTGTCGAGCGCGAGCGTGGACTTGCCGGAGCCGGACAGTCCGGTCAGTACGACCAGCTTGTTCTTGGGGAGGGAGAGGGAGACGTTCTTGAGGTTGTGGAGTCGGGCGCCCTTGATGTGAATGCGGTCGGCCATGGCTTCAAGTCTTTCATTGAAGTCCTGGTTGGGACTTTCTGCGCGCAATCACCCGATGCGCAGGCATTTTGAGTCCCGTAAGCTTCAAATCCGTGACGAACGACGATCGGTTGCGCCCGGTGGACCTCGCCCGCCTGGTCGGTGTCTCCACGCAGCAGATCCGCAACTACGAGGACGCGGGCGTCCTTCCCCCCGCCGACCGCACGGCGTCCGGCTACCGCACCTTCACCGACGCCCACCGCCGCGCCCTGCTCGCCTTCCGCGCCCTGGTGCCCGGCTACGGCCCGACAGCGGCGGCCCGGATCATGCGGACCGTGCACGACGGTGACGTACCGGGGGCGCTGGCGCTGGTGGACGCCGCGCATGCCGCGCTGCACGAGGAACGGGAGCGGTTGCGGGCGACGAGCGAGGCCCTGGAGACCCTCGCCGGCCGCCCCGCGGAGCCGCTGCCGCACTCCGGGCTGCGCGTCGGCGAGGTGGCCGCGCTGCTCGGCGTACGGCCCTCCGCGCTGCGGGTGTGGGAGGCGGCGGGCCTGCTGTCGCCACGCCGGGAGCGCGGGACGGCGTACCGCGTCTACGGACCCGAGGACGTCCGGGACGCCCGCCTGATCCACACCCTGCGCGGCAACCACTACCTCCTCGACCAGATCCGGCCGGTGCTGGACGACCTGCGCCGCGAGGGCGGTACGGAGGCACTGCGGACGGCGATCACCGAGCGGGGCGCGGCCCTGAACGCCCGTACGCGCGCGATGCTCGCGGGGGCCGGGGCCCTGCACGGCTACCTCGACACCATCATCGGAGACCGGGCGACCAATCCACCCCGCCGGCCGTACAGTTGACGCCCCGACGGGAGGAGACAGGGGGCACGCGACCGATGACGAACCCACGCACCGGGACTCCCCGGCCGCCGTCCCCCGCGGCGCCCGGCCGTCGGGCACGGTTCGCCGCCTGGTACGGGCAGCAGGATTCCGGGGTCAGGGCGGCGGTCATCGGGTTCGCCGGTGCCGTGCTCGCCGCGCTGATCGGGGCGGGCGCGACCGTGCTCGTCGTGGTGATCGGACCGGCGAACGACGCGGGCGGCCAGGCGGCGGCCGACCCCCCTCCCCCGTCATCGGTCACCTCCGCCCCCGCCGAGACCCGCCCGGCGGACCCGACCACCGCCCCCGAGCCGCCGCCGCCCACGACGGACTCCCCGTCGCCGACGCCCCAGCCCCCGTCTCCAACTCCGGAACCGGACCCGGAAACGGAAGCTCCACCGACCCTCCCCGTCCCCCCACCCGCCGAGCCGCGCGTCCGCTGGCAGGGCACGGTGGTGCTGGACGGCAGCGCGGGAGTCAGGGGCTGGTTCTTCGACTCGGTCCCGCCCGGCCGGGCGCCGATGGGCGACGTCGCGATCCGCGGTGTCAACGAGGTGTACGGCCCCTGGGCGATCGCCGCCTGGCCGGGTTCGGACCCGCCGGAACGAGCCGAGTGCGTCACGCTGCTCAACACCCAGCTGGGCGACCCGGCGCTGGACGTCCAGGTCGGCGACCGGGCGTGCTTCGCGACGGAGAACCGACGCATCGGCTCCTTCCAGGTGACGGACATCCCGGATCCCGATCACATCCGGCTGGCGGTGACGGTCTGGGAAGGGCCGTGAGATCGTGCTCGTGGACCCGGCTCTGTGGAATGAGGACATCGGTGAGTGATCCCCGCAGCCCCCGTATCCCGACCATCGATCTACGGCCCTGGCTGTCCGGCGACCCCCAGGCCCGCGCCGGTATCGCCCGTACCGTCGACGAGGCCCTCCGGACGGCCGGTTTCCTGCTGGTCACCGGGCACGGCGTGGACCCGGCCCTGCGTGCCCGCATCCGTGCGAGCGCCCGCTCCTTCTTCGTGCTCCCCGAGTCCGTGAAGCAGCGGTACGCCGCGAAGGTCGGCGGACGCGGCTGGCTCGGGCCCGGCGCGGAGGCCAACGGGTACGCGGAGGGCACCGAGACCCCGCCGGACCTGAAGGAGTCGCTGACCTTCGCGACGCACGAACCGTTCGACGACCCGGTGGTCAACGCGGAGTGGTACGCGCCGAATGTCTTCCCGGCGGAGGTGCCCGAGCTGAGGCCGCTCTGCGAGGAGTACCTGGCGCGGATGGCCGAGCTGGAGAACGAGCTCCTCTCCCTCCTCGGCCAGGCCCTGGGCCTCGAACCCGACTTCTTCACCCGGCACATGGCCCACCCGACGTACGGCTTCAACATCAACTGGTATCCGGGCACGGACGTCATCGGCGCCCCCGAGCCGGGCCAGTTCCGGATCGGCCCGCACACCGACTTCGGCACGGTCACCATCCTGGACCGGCAGGCCGGCAAGGGCGGACTCCAGGTGTACACGGACGAGGGCGGCTGGGAGGACGCCCCGTACGACCCGGAGGCGTTCACCATCAACATCGGCGACCTGATGGCCCGTTGGACCGGCGACCGCTGGCGCTCCGGCCGCCACCGCGTCCTGCCCCCGCCCGCGGACGCCCCGACGGAGGAGCTGATGTCCCTCGTCTACTTCGGCGAGTGCACCCCGGGGACGATCGTCGAGTCGGTACCGGCACCGGTGGGGCGCGTGGCGTATGGGCCGGTGGACTCGCATGTGTACTTGAGGGAGAAGCTCGACTCGATCACCGTGGACTGACTACGAGGTCCAGGCTCTCTAGGAATCCCCCTCCAGCACCTCGATCAGCCGCTCGAAGCGAAGCCGCCACCCCCGCTCCGACTCCCACTCCCCCTCGAACTCGTGTGTGAACCGCAGCGCGCTGCCCTGCTCCCCGTCCCGCTCCAGATGGAACCGGATGCGGCCGCCGCCCTCCACCGTGTACTCGGCGACCCGGTCGACGTCCCAGGCGGTGATCCGCCCGGACCCGATGTCACGCAGAGTGACCGCACCGCCGAGGTGGGGTTCGAGCACGTCCGCCGGGGTGAACCAGGCCGCGAGCCCGTCGGCGGTGGCCACCGAGGGCCAGACCTGCTCCATGGGACGCGGGAGCCGCACCAGGAAGTGCAGGATGTGCGTGTTCCCGTGGGTCTGGCTGATGCCCTGCTCGATGGAACCGGTCATGAGACCAGTGTCTCCGACCAGCTGAGCTGTCTCACGTGCAGCGCGGCTCAGAACCCGACGGACTGGAGGGCGCTCAGCCCCACGTCGGCGTAGGAGTGCTTGCCGGAGACGAAGATGTTGACGCCGTAGTAGTTGAACAGCCAGCAGCCGAAGGCGATCAGGGCGAGGTAGGCGGCCTTGCGGCCCTTCCAGCCGGCCGTGGCCCGGGCGTGCAGGTAGCAGGCGTAGGCGACCCAGGTGATGAACGACCAGGTCTCCTTGGGGTCCCAGCCCCAGTAGCGGCCCCACGCGTCGCCCGCCCAGATCGCGCCCGCGATGATCGTGAACGTCCACAGCGGGAAGACGGCGGCGTTGACCCGGTAGGAGAACTTGTCGAGGGAGGCCGCCGCGGGCATCCGCTCCAGCACGGAGGTCGCGAAGCGCCCGGGCTTGCCGCCGCCCGCGAGCTTGTTCTCGTAGGAGTCGCGGAAGAGGTAGAGCAGCGTCGAGACCGCGCCGACGTAGAAGACGGCACCGCACAGGATCGCGGTGGAGACGTGGATGTACAGCCAGTACGAGTGCAGGGCGGGAACCAACTGGTCGCTGGCGGTGTACAAGACAGTGACAGCCAGGCCGAGATCGAGGAGGACCGTGGTGACCAGGGGGAGGCCGAGCCAGCGGATGTTCTTCTTCAGCGCGAGCAGCGTGACGTACACACCGACGGCGACCGTGGAGAAGGTGATGTTGAACTCGTACATGTTGCCCCACGGCGCCCGCTGCACCGACAGGGCCCGAGCGAGCACACCGCCGAACTCGATGAGGAACGCGAGCACGGTGAGGGACACGGCGATACGCCCGTAGAGGTCGCCCTTCTCGTCGCCACCGTGCGCCCCGGGCCCGTCGGGTACGTCCCGGCTGCCGGCCGCGGCCCGGACGACGACCTTCGGCCGCTCCAGTACGGCGGTCCCGCCGGCGTTCTTCACCGTGACGGCGGGTGCCTCGGCCTTCTTCGTCGCGGTGAGCGCGGCGGCGGTGCGGCCGACCTTGCTGCGGCTGCCGAAGATCCATTCGGCGATGTAGGCGAAGAAGGCCAGGGTGTAGACGGCCATCGCGGAGTAGATCAGCGTGTTGCTGAGGTCCGCGAGGTGTTCGTTGGTGGCGGCGGCGAGAGTCACTGCTCAGCCCCTTCGGCAGGTACAGCGGGGTCGGTTGTGTCGGGTTCGTGGTCGGGGTCGGGTGCGCCCGGCGCCTTCTCGTACAGCGTCCCGGCGAGGTCGCCCAGCTCCTCCGGCACCTTCGCGGACTCGCTGCGGCCGAGGCCGGCCATCTCGACGACGGTGACACCGTCGGCGCCCCGCACCGCCCGCACCCACACGCGGCGGCGCTGGACGAACAGGGAGGCGGCCAGGCCCAGGATCGCGGCGACGGCTCCGGTCAGCGCCCAGCCGCTGCCGGGCTGCTGGGTGATCTGGAAGCCGGCCCACTCCTTGACGCCCTCGAAGGTGACCGAGCCGGCCCCGTTGGGCAGCGTCATGGTCTCGCCGACCGCCAGCCGCTCCTTGAACAGCTTGCCCTTGGAGTCCTTGAACTCCTTCAGGTTCTTCGTGTTCAGCTGGTACACGCTCTGCGGGATGCCCGAGTCGACCCCCAGGTCGCCGTGGTACGCCGACAGCGCGAGCCGCGGGTTCAGCAGCGCCGGGAACTGGGAGAGCATCGTGCCGTGGCCCTCGCCGGCGAAGGACGGCACGAAGAAGGCGTTGAAACCGAGCTGTTCCCGCTCGCCCTGGGCGTTGCGGTAGCCGTCCATCACCTTGATCGCACCGGAGGAGGTGACATTGGCGTCGAGCGGCAGCAGGGGCACGGCCTGCTTGTTCATCACGACGTTGCCCTCGGCGTCCCGGACGGTGACGATCGGGGCGTAGCCGTGGCTGACCAGGTAGACCTTCGAGCCGCCGATCTCCAGCGGCTCGTTGACCTTGATGGTGGCGTTCCGGTCCTTGCCGTAGGCGCCGACGCTGTAGGTGACGTTCGCCTGGAAGGTGCGCGCGGTGCCCCGGTTGGGGCCGGTGGCCTCGTAGGTGCCGTGGAAGTCGTTCAGGGTGAAGCTGAACGGGTCCAGGTCGTCCTGGGTGAAGAGGTTGCCGGACTTGAAGTCGTCGTACTGGGTGAGGGTGTTGGCGAAGCCGTCGCCCTCGAGGATCAGCTTGTTGCCCTCGGACTTGAACAACTGGCCCCAGGCGAAGGCGATCAGCATCACGATCAGCGCGAGGTGGAAGGCGAGGTTGCCGACCTCGCGCAGATAGCCCTTCTCGGCGGCGACCGCGTCACGGGAGACATGGGCGCGGAAGCGGCGCTTCTTCAGCAGCGCGAGCGCGGCCTCGCGGACCTGCTCGGGCTCGGCCTCGGTGCGCCAGGTCGTGTACGCGGGAAGCCGGGTGAGGCGCTTGGGTGCCGCCGGGGGGCGGCTGCGCAGCTGGCCGACGAACTGCCAGGTGCGCGGGACGATACAGCCGATGAGGGAGATGAACAGCAGGATGTAGATCGCGGAGAACCACACCGAGCTGTAGACGTGGAAGAGGCCGAGCTTGTCGTAGATCGGCGCGAGGGTCTCGTGTCGGGCGCGGAAGTCGGCGACCTGGGTGGCGTCGGTGCCGGTCTGCGGGATCAGCGAGCCGGGGATCGCGGCCAGCGACAGCAGCAGGAGCAGAAGCAGCGCGACCCGCATCGAGGTGAGCTGCCGCCAGAACCAGCGGGCCCAGCCGATGACGCCGAGGGCGGGCAGGCCCGGTGCCTCCTCGGCGGGCGCGGTGGACAGCTGCGAGCCGGCCGCGCCGAGGTCCTGGTCCGGGGCAGGGGCCTGGCCCTCGGGAGCGTTCGTCGTCGTCTTGCTCATCGATCAGATCCCCACAGTGAAGCCGTTGGACCAGGTCTGCATCTCCTGCACCAGGCGGTCCCACGCGCCGGTCAGCAGCAGCACACCGGTGGCGATCATCATGATCCCGCCGATGCGCATCACCCAGACATAGTGGCGCTTGACCCAGCCGAAGGCACCGAGGGCCTTACGGAAGGCGACCGCGGCGAGCACGAAGGGGACGCCGAGGCCGAGGCAGTAGGCGATGGTGAGGAGGGCGCCGCGGCCCGCACTGGCCTGGTTGGAGGACAGCGCCAGCACGGAGGCGAGGGTCGGGCCGATGCACGGCGTCCAGCCGATGCCGAACAGCGCGCCCAGCAAGGGTGCGCCGACGAGCCCGGTCGTCGGCCGGGTGTGGAAGCGGAACTCGCGCTGGGTGAGCCAGGGCATCAGCCCCATGAAGAAGACGCCCATGAGCACCATGAGGACACCGAGCACCTTCGTCAGCGTGCTCTGGTGTTCCAGCAGCGTCGAGCCGAAGTAGCCGAACAGCGCCCCGCCGGAGACGAACACGGCGGTGAAGCCGAGGACGAAGAGCGAGGCGCCGGTGACCATCCGCCCGCGCCGGGCCTCGGCCAGGTCCGTGCCGGTGACGCCGGTGACGTAGGAGAGATATCCGGGTACGAGCGGCAGGACGCACGGCGAGAAGAAGGAGACCAGGCCGCCGAGCAGCGCGATGGGCAGGGCGAGCAGCAGGGCGCCGTTGCGCACGGTGTCGTTGAGCCCGGTGGCGGCGAGCTCGGTCACTGCCGTCACGTCACTTCTCCGCGAGGACCGGGTCGAGGATCTCGCGCACCTTCTCCTCGCTCAGCGGCTGGAGGGTGCGCGCGGCGATCTTTCCGTCCCGGTCGATGACGAGCGTGGACGGGATGGCCTGCGGGTTGAGAGTGCCCTTCTCGAAGCGGAGCATCAGCCTGCCCGTCGGGTCGTACAGGCTCGGGTAGGTGACGCCGAACTCCTTCTCGAAGGCGATCGCCGGACCGGTGCTGGTGTCCCGGGTGTTGATGCCGACGAACTGGACGCCCTGGTCCTTGGTGTCCTGGTAGACCGTTTCGAGGTTCTTGGCCTCGGCCCGGCACGGCCCGCACCACGAGCCCCACACGTTGAGGACGACGACCTTGCCCTTGTAGTCGGCGACGTCGAGCTGCTTGCCGTCGATGGTCTTGCCGGACAGATCGGGCGCGGCGGTCCGCTCGCCCTTCTCGACGGTGTCGATGCCGTCGGCGCCGGCGACGAAGTTGGTGTCGCCGCCTCCCCCGGACGTACCGCCGGAGCCGCACGCGGACAGCAGCAGCGCGGCGATGGCGGCGCCGGAGGTGGCGAGCAGGGCGGTACGGCTACGGGCGCGGCGGGCGGCACTCATGTGAAAAGTTTCGCATGCCCGTTCTGGGGATCTTGCGCACCCCCCTCACGGGCCGAAACCCGCATTTCAGGCGGCGTTCTGCGAGCCCGCGGTGTTGGTCGAGGGCGCCTTGATGAAGCCCTGCCAGCCGCCGGCGGGCGCCTGCCCCACGTCCAGTGTGCGCAGCTGGTCGAGGACCTCGGGCTTCTGTACGTCCAGCCAGTCCACGAACTGCCGGAAGGAGACCAGCCGGACGTCCTCGCCCTTCTCCTTCTCCCGCGCGATGTGCTTGAGGGCTTCCTCCACGGCGTCCATGTAGATGCCGCCGTTCCACTGCTCGAAGTGGTTGCCGACGAAGAAGGGGGCGCGATTTGTCTCGTATGCCCGCTTGAAGCCCTGGATGTAGGCCTGCGCGGACTGCTCACGCCAGCCCGGGTAGTTGTACGCGGGGGCCTTGGTGGAGTTCACCGACTGGTTGGCGAGCATGTTGTAGTCCATCGAGAGGACCTCGAACGAGCGGCCGGGGAAAGGTATCTGCTGGAGCGGAAGGTCCCATATGCCCTGCTTCTTCTGCGGCCAGACCTGACGTCCACCGGGCGAGGAGGCGTCGTAGCGCCAGCCGAGCGCGCGGGCGGTGGGCAGCAGGTTGTCCTGGCCGAGCAGACAGGGTGTACGGCCGCCGACGAGTTCCTTGTCGTAGTCGAAGGGCAGCGACGGCAGATCGGTCCAGCCGGTGTTGGTCCGCCACTGCTTCACGAACGACGTGGCCTGCTCGATCTCGCTGCGCCACTGCTGCGGCGTCCAGTTGCCGACCGAGCCGCTCCCGGCGCAGAAGTGGCCGTTGAAGTGGGTGCCTATCTCGTGGCCCTCCAGCCAGGCGCGGCGGACATTGGCCAACGTGTCCTTGATGTGCGCGTCGGTGAGGTAGCCGATGTCGGAGGCGCCGCGCGGGTTGTTCGGCGGGTCGTAGAGCCGCTTCTTCGACTCGGGCAGCAGATACAGCCCCGAGAGGAAGAAGGTCATGTGCGCCTCGTACTCCTTGGCGAGGTCGAGAAAGCGCGGGAAGAGCCCGTTGCCGACCTCGCCGGCCCCGTCCCAGGAGAAGACCACGAACTGCGGCGGGGTCTGCCCGGGCTCCAGCGGCTCGGGCTTGGCGGGCTGCTTGGGCTGCTTGCCGGTGAAGGCGGTCGAACCGTCGCCTATCGGACGGGCGGTGGGCTTCGGGCTGCTTTCCGGGCTGCGTCCGGAACCTCCGGCGTGGGTCGGCCCGTCCGAGGAAGTGAGGGTTCCGCATCCGGCGAGCCCCAGGGCGGCCGCCGCCCCCACGCCGAGCCCCATCGCTCCCCGTCGACTGATGTGAGGCATGCCATCCCCGTCCGTTGTGCTCTGTGCTGGTCACCCAGTCAGAGGGCACGACGAACGGGGAGGTTCCGGTGATGGGCAACCATTCCGGAACAAATGCAACAAGGGCGCAACAACGCCGGTAAGGGGCGCGGGGAACTCCGCGACCAGCCACGACGGGCCCGCAGACGAACGACGGCATATCGCGGCCCCGCGGCGGAGCCGCATATCGGTACAGCCCGCGGAGCGCTACGCCCCGAAGGCCTTGCCCTGCCCCTTCACCGGCTTGGCGCCCGCGAGGAGATGGGGCGGTACGAGGTCCCGGGCCGGCTCGGTGTAGCCGACGGAGACGATCCGGTCGCCCTCGTAGGTGAAGGACGTCAGCGACGCGAGCGTGCACTGCCGGCGGCGCGGGTCGTGCCACAGCCGCCGCTTCTCGACGTACGACCGCACGATCCAGATCGGCAGCTGATGGCTCACCAGCACCGCCTCGTGCCCACGCGCCGCGTCCTTCGCCGCGTCCAGCGCACCCATCATGCGGATGACCTGCTCGACGTACGGCTCACCCCACGACGGCCGGAACGGGTTGACCAGATGCTTCCAGTTGCCGGGTCGGCGCAGCGCCCCGTCCCCCACGCCGAAGGCCTTGCCCTGGAAGACGTTCTCGGCCTCGATCAGCCGGGCGTCGGTCGCCAGGTCCAGCCCGTGCGCCTTGGCGATCGGCGTCGCCGTCTCCTGCGCCCGCTCCAGCGGGGACGCGACGACGTAGGTGATGTCCCGGGAGGCGAGGTGCTCGGCGACCCGGTCGGCCATCTGCCGCCCGAGCTCGGACAGGTGGTACCCGGGCAGCCGCCCGTACAGAATCCCGTCCGGATTGGCGACCTCGCCGTGCCGCATCAGGTGGACGACGGTGATGTCCCGCGCGCTCATGCCGTGGCCTCCGCCGCCGCGCGGGCCGCCGCCGGGAGGGCGTCGGCGATCCGCTGCACCGCGCGCTCGTCGTGCGCGGTGGACACGAACCAGGACTCGAAGGCCGACGGCGGCAGATAGACGCCGTTCGCCAGCATGGCGTGGAAGAAGGCGGTGAAGCGGTACGACGCCTGGGCCTTGGCGCCCTCGTAGTCGCGCACGGCGCGGTCGGTGAAGAACACCGAGAACATGTTGGAGGCGTTCTGCACGGTGTGCGCGACGCCCTCCTTGGTCAGCGCCTCGCCGACCAGCGCCTGGATCTGCCGCGACACCTCGTCGACCTTGGTGTACGCCGCGTCGTCGAGGAGCCGCAGCTGGGCGAGGCCGGCGGCGGTGGCGATCGGGTTCCCGGAGAGGGTGCCGGCCTGGTAGACGGGACCGGCAGGGGCGAGGTGCGCCATGACGTCCGCGCGCCCACCGAAGGCGGCGGCGGGGAAGCCACCGCCCATCACCTTGCCGAAGGTCATCAGGTCGGGAACGACGCCGTCGACGCCGTACCACCCGGAGCGGCTGGTCCGGAAGCCGGTCATGACCTCGTCGGAGATGAACAGGGCGCCGTTCTGCGCGCACGCGTCCTTGAGCCCCTGGTTGAAGCCCGGCAGCGGCGGTACGACGCCCATGTTGCCCGGCGACGCCTCGGTGATCACGCAGGCGATCTCACCGGGGTGGGCGTGGAAGGCGGCGTGCACGGCTTCGAGGTCGTTGTACGGCAGGACGATGGTGTCGCCGGCCTGGGCGCCGGTGACGCCCGGTGTGTCCGGCAGCGCGAAGGTCGCCACACCGCTGCCCGCGGCGGCGAGCAGGGCGTCCACGTGCCCGTGGTAGCACCCGGCGAACTTGATCACCTTGGACCGCCCGGTGAACCCGCGGGCGAGCCGGATGGCGGACATGGTCGCCTCGGTGCCACTGGACACCAGCCGCACCTGCTCGACCGGCCCGACCCGCTCGACGATCTCCTCGGCGAGCGCGACCTCACCCTCACCGGGCGTCCCGAAGGACGTACCGTGCGCGACCGCCTCCTGCACGGCGGCGATCACCTCCGGGTGGGAGTGCCCGAGAATCATGGGCCCCCAGGAACACACGAGGTCGACGTACTCCCGCCCGTCCGCGTCCGTCAGATACGGCCCGCTGCCGGACACCATGAACCGGGGCGTACCGCCCACGGCGCGGAAGGCACGCACCGGGGAGTTGACGCCGCCGGGCGTGACGGCGGCCGCACGGTCGAATAGAGCCTGCGAGACAGGCGCTTCGTATGAATAGGGCAGTTCGCTCATGACGTGCGACTTCTCCGACTTCTCGGACTTCCGGTTGCCAGTGACCTCCTCAGGGTAGGCCGCGGCACCCCGTGATCGATCCTCCTCCACCCGCCTCCGTCTGCGAAACTGAGACCTGATACACACAGCTCTTGCGGGGCATGGTGTTCAGGGGCTGCGAAGATCCTGCGGACAGGTGTTTCAACGCACGTTTCGGCGCGCGGCCGTGGGGGAGGTCACTGACACGATGATCGGGTTGCGCGGCGGGGGCCACGCGTCCTAGAAAAGCAGTCGGGTGGAGATATGCATCGCGGTGGCGGACTGGGCGAGGGGACTGATGACCTGGGTCCTCGACGCGCCCGGCGGGGAAGGCACCGGCGCGACGCGGAGGAATCTGCCGACGCACGTCAGACACAGGGTGTGCCGAGTGAGCCCGAGCGGGTCGACCGACTCCGGGCGGGGAGCAGGAATGGTGGTCGGGTGGGGGTGACGTACAAGTACTTCGGCGCGCCGGACGGTGCTACGGCGGCCCGCGTCCCGATCTCGATGCGTCCCGAGGAACTCGGCGGCGACGAGCTCGGCATGAACGGCATGTTCACCAAGATCAAGCCGGAGACGATGGCCGCGATGGTGCTGACGGGCATCCAAGGGGTCCCCCTCCACAAGGTCCCGCCCCTCGAACTGGTCGTCCTGCACCCCGACTACGCCGTGGTCAAACTCCCGATGACCGTCGTCGACCCCCTGCGCGGCATCGGCGAGGAGGCGGTGGGCGCGGCGGCCTTCATCTGGTCGACGGTCCCGGACCGGGGTGGGCCGCGGGATGCGTTCAATGTGTACCAGCTGCTGCATGAGTGGCAGGACTTCTCGCATCGGTTGCATGAGGCGGGGCATCAGCCGTATTGCTTGGTTTGGCCCTGACCTGGGGTTTCTTGCGGATCGGGCGGGGTCTTCGGGCCTCGCCCTTTTTGGTGCCGGACAGGGGCCGTCAGGCGGCCAGGGCACATTGAGGGCACATTGATTTCGTTGGGGGCACTGATGTGCCCTGGGTTCCAGGCCGATCGCCCTCGTCTTCCGCCTCGGCTTCTTCCGTGAAGGCGTCGTCGATCGCCTTGCGCGTGCGAGTCTCGCTGGACGGCAGCAGGTGCGTGTACGTCCGTAGCGTGAAGCCGGGATCCGAGTGTCCGAGGTACTCCGAGAGCGCCTTGATGCTCTCCCCCGCGTCCAGGAGCACGGAGGCGTACGCGTGCCGGAGGGCGTGCATGCCGTCCTCGGGGGCCGCCTGGAGGTAGCGCGCGCCCCGCTCTCGGGGAGGGATCACGCCGGCGGCGGCCAGGGCGCGCTTCCAGTCGCCCATATTGAAGACGCTGCGGTTGTACGCCCCACTCTTCTTGTCAACGAAGAGGAGGCGGAAGGTCTTCGGCTCACCGTCCGGCTTGGCCCAGGGCAGGGTGACCTCGACCGCCGGGAACTCCTTCATGTGAGCCTTGACGGCGACGGCAAGCTGGGCCGGTAGGGGTACCGACCGGATCTTGTTGCCCTTGGGGAGGGCGAAGACGGGCTTCGTGCCGACGAGCCGCACCTGGCGGTTGACGTGGATCCAGCCGCCCTTGAAGTCGATGTCCTCGACTGCGAAGCCGAACACCTCGCCCTGGCGCAGGCCACAGCCGAAAGCGAGCTTGCCGCCGGCCTGGAAACGCTTCGGCAGCCCGTCGATGACGGCATGCACACGCTCCAGCGACCAGGGGATGACCTTCTTCTTGGTCGCGGTCGGCAACTTGACCGACTTCGCCTTGCAGGGGTTCTTCGGCAGCAGCCCATCCTCCACGGCCATGCCGAGGATGCTGGAGCGAAGATGCCCTCGATCGTCGACACCTCCAGTTCGGCGTCCTGGAGCGTGCGAATCCAACCCTGAATGATCGAGGGCTGGTTGAGGGACCGCAGCTCGCGTCGGCCGAGGTGCTCGACGATGTGGTTGCGGACCGTCGCCTCGTAGCGGAGCGCGGTCGTCGGGCCGACGGAGTTCGCGTCGAGCCACTTCTGCGCGTAGGCGCCGAGCGTCTGCTTCGTCTCGGCCGGGACGACGTAGGAGCCGCGCCGGATCTCGACGTCGACCTCGGCGGCGCGGTTGTCCGCCTCGGCCTTCGTGTGGAAGTTCTCCTTGCGCTGGTGGCCGTCCAGGTCGCGGTAACGGACCTGCCAGCGCTTGCCGATGCCGTGGTCGGCGGTGGGGACCATTCGCTTCGTACGGCTCTTGTGTTCGCCGCACTCGGTCTCGGTGGGCTTGGGGTGGGACTTGTGCCAGCGGTCGTACACGTCAGCCAAGAAGGGCCTCCTGGATGGGGTTAGGGGACTGGGCGGTGGCGTAGGGCGCGGCGATGTGCGTCAGCCACGGGAGCAGCAGGGCTGCGGGAGGGGTCGCGAGCTGGTGCTGGGGCAGGCTGCGCACGAGGCGTAGGTGCTCGATTGCGCGGGCGGTGTGGAGGCCGGCGGGGCCTATTTCGACAGGTCGGTTGGGCATGACAGATAGCTGTAACTTGCAGTCGGCCGTTATGGCAAGAGTTAGTTCTTAAACTCTCCAAAAGTCGTTCGGGGGTGAAGTGGTGTTCGTCTCGTCGAATTCCGGCACATCACGAGCCATTTCGGCGGGGAGGTTGTGCTACCTTCCCTCCGCGTCAAAGGAGTGGGCGATTTGAGCACCTATCGGATGGGGTGTCCGGCGGGCTGGCCGCGCCACTCCTGACTGCTGGACGCCGCCTCTGAGCTGCCGAGGTACCGGATTCCGGCACCTCCGCCGGTTGCTTCTCCGCAGAAAATTTCGGCTTCCGTGAGAGCGATTTCGGCAACCGGGGATCCGCCCTTACTGTTTTGGTCTTCCCTGGCGACGCAGAGGGAAGTAGCCGGGGGTTTCAGAATCCACTCTGGACGCTTCCCAGGTGGTGTGGTTGCTGTGTTGTCCACGCCTGCCATCCAAAACCCTGATTCCGATATGGAGACCTCATTGCCGAACCACTCCCCGCGCCTTGCCGGCGCCGAGCGTGACCAGCTCGCCACTCCCGCCGACGTGGCCGCGTACCTCGGGGTACCGGTGAAGACCCTCTACCAGTGGAAGTACCGGGGCATCGGCCCCAGCGTCCACAAGGTCGGCCGTCACCTGCGCTACCGCTGGCGGGAGGTGGACGCGTGGCTGGATGCCCAGACCTCGTACGACCTCACGGCCTGACCCCGCGTCTGGCGCGGACAACGAAGCGGCCCCCGGCGCGCCAACGCCGAGGGCCGAAGACTTCCCAACTGATCGCCCATCCCTGAACGAATGAGCTGGTGAGGGGCGGGACCTTGCCCGTCCTGCCTCTCACCGGAGAGGAACGCCTATGGAGGACTCTACGTCCCCCAACTCCACGAACACCTCCCCGACCGACTGGCCCACTCCCGCGGTCCCCGGCGAAGGCATCCCCTGGCGCCGCAGGGACCAGGCGGACACACGGTCCCCGGCGCCGGGGACCGTCGAGCATTCGGCGGATGTGGAGGCACACGAGGACCGTCCCCAGCCGTCTGCTGATGCCGCTGTTGGGGACCGTCCCCGCGAAGTGCCCGCTGCTCGGTCCCCGCACGTCCCGGTCCCCGTATCGACATCCGGCGCAAACCCGCAGGTCAGCAGCGCCAAAATGGGGACCGGTCCCCAAGAGGCTGCAGTTGCACCAGGGGACCGCAACGGGGACCGTGATCACGGTCCCCGCCAGTCACTGGGGACTGACAACCCGTGGCGGGAACCGCCCAGCAGGAGGGGACCGGTCCCGTCGACGCACGGGGACCGGATCACGGGACCGGCTCCCGGCCTCATGGGGGACCGGCAGACCCTGCGGAACGGGGTTCCGGTGAGGGTGCGGAACTGCTGGATGAGTTGCGGGCGGCGATCGGCAAGTACGTCGTGCTGCCCAGTGACGAGGCGCTGACAGCGGTCACCCTGTGGGTGGCGGCCACGCACATCCAGACCGTTCTGCAGCACGCGCCGCGTCTGGCGGTCGTAGGCCCGACGAAGGGCTGCGGCAAGTCCCGTGTTCTGGACGTACTTCACGAAACCGTCCACCAGCCGATCATGACGGTGAACATGTCCACGGCCGTGCTCTGCCGCGTCATCGGCAAGAATCCGCGCACGATCCTGGTGGACGAGGCCGACGCCATCTTCAGCAAGGCCGGCGACAACGAGGAATTGCGCGGCCTGTTGAACGCCGGACATCAGCGCAACCGGCCCGCCTGGCGCATCTCCGGTCCGGAGCACAAGCCGACCCCGTATCCGACCTTCGCCATGGCCGCACTGGCCTCGATCGGCGACCTGCCCGACACGATCACGGACCGAGCGGTCGTGCTCCGTATGCAAAAACGCAAGCCGGGCGAGAAGGTGACCCCGTTCCGCTCGCGCTACGCCACACCGGAGCTGAACGCGGTGCGGGACAAGCTGGCCGTCTGGCTGGGCCCGCGGCACGGCACGGCCGGCCGCATGGCGCCGACCATGCCGGTGGAGGACCGGGCGGCGGACACCTGGGAACCGCTGGTCATCATCGCCGACTTGGCCGGCGGCCACTGGCCCGCCCGTGCCTGTGCGGCCTTTGCGGCCATGACCCGGTTCGAGGCCGCCCAGGACGAGCAGACCAACCTGAAGACACGGCTGCTGCGCGACATCCATCGCGTCTTCGAGGCACACGGCAACCCCGAAGCCCTGTCCGCCCTGGATCTGGTCACCGCCCTGCTCCAGGACCCCGACGCACCCTGGGCAGAGCACGGCGCCAACAGGCTCAACGCCTACCACCTGGGCAGAATGCTGCGGGACTTCGACATCCGCCCGGCCAACTACCGGTTCGACAAGGGCAGGCAGGCCAAGGGGTACGCCCGTAACCGGTTCCTCGACAGCTGGGCCCGGCACTGCCCCGACCTCACCGAGACGGCGCCCGCCCCCGCGCACAACGCCACGCCCGCGCGCCTGGCCCAGAGCAAACCGCCCGTCGCCCCGGCGGGTCAGCCGCCCATCGGCCCACCCGGCGGCCCCGCCGGCCCGAAACACGCCCGCTGACCCACCTCCCCCTGGGTCCGTATCACTGCGTCGCATCCGTCCCCGCGCAGGTCAGCGCGGGGACGGATGTCATCACCGGGACCGACTTCTCCGTACCTGCCCGAGCGTCCGTACCTGTCCTGACCAGGCATGGGACGGATGCGACGCACGTGACACGCCTCCCGCCCCCTCACCACCCGAGCACCACCATGCACGAACAGCACCACGAACTCCCCACAGCTCAACAGCAGATGCACACCACCTCAGCCCCAGACAGCGCAGCAAGTTGTCGGGTAAGGAGTCCTTCCCCGACCTCCGCCCCTGGGGTGGCGGAGGCACCCGGCGCCGAGGGGGCAGCGGGATCGGCTGGCCTGGGGAAGCCGACCGAAACGGGAGCCACCAGACCTTCGCCAACCGCCGCGCAGACGCCGACGCCGCAGCGCCGTCTGCGTCAGCCGCGCCTGCGTGAGCGTCGCGTCCACCCCCGTTACAGCGACAGCGAGTTCACCGACCTCGCCCACGCCGCCGCGCTCAGCCGTATGCAGATCGGCGGCTACGTTGCCGAAGCGTCGCTCGCCGCGGCCCGCGCCCAGGACCCCACAGCTGCGATCGCCGACTACCGCGCCATGGTGAAGGCGCTGATGGCCGCCAACCGGCAGCTCGGCGGCCTCGGCAACAACCTCAACCAGCTCACCTGGCACCTCCACAAGGACGGCGCCTGGCCCGAGCCGGACGTCGTCCACCGGCTCCTGGCCCGCGTCGAAGCGTCGCTCGCCGACGTGGACACCGCCGTCGCCCAGGTCACCGAGGGAAGGCAGGGCCGGTGATACCGAAGATCATCACCGGCAGGGGCAGTACCCGCCGTCTGATCGCCTACCTCTTCGGCGAGGGCGACGCCAACGAGCACGTCGACCCCCACCTGGTCGCGTCCTGGAACGACTTCGCCCCCGATCCCGGCCGCAGCCCGCACCGCGACCCGAAGGAGGTGCAGAAGCAGCTCTACACGCAGCTCGACCAGCCGGTGGCCATGCTCGGCCGCCAGGCCCCGAAGACGACGGTCTGGCACTGCCCGGTCCGCGCCGCTCCCGAGGATCCCATCCTGTCCGACGCCCAGTTGGCGGAGATCGCCCGCCGGATCGTGGCCGCCGCCGGCGTTGCCCCCGCCGGGGACACGGAAGCCTGCCGCTGGGTGGCCGTACGGCACGCTGACGACCACATCCACATCGCCGCCACCCTCGTACGCCAGGACGGCCGCCGCCCCAGACGGGACTTCGACATCCGAGCCGTCCAACGTGAGGCTCGCCAGATCGAAGTCGACTACGGGCTGAGGCGGTTGAAGCCCGGTGACGGCACCGCCGCCAAACGCCCCACCAGCAAGGAGCACTTCAAGGCCAAACGCCTGGGCCAGGACGCCCCCTCACGCGAGATCCTGCGCCGACGTGTCCGTCGCGCGATGGCCGCCGCCTCCACGGAGACCGAGTTCTTTGCTCTGCTGGAGGCATCGGGTGTGGCGGTGCGGCCCAAGACCGAACCGTCCGGGGACGTGACCGGCTACAGCGTCAGCCTGCCCGGTGACGTCAACAAGCAAGGCGAACCCATCTGGTACGCGGGCTCCACCCTCTCCGGCGACTTGTCCCTGCCCCAGGTCCGCAAGCGCCTGCCGACGGCCGCTCCCGAGCCGGTCACCGTCCAGCCGGGCAACCCCTGGCACCAGGCCACCGCCTCCACCGAACGCATCCCCCACCACCTCACCCGCAGCGACGACGGTGTGGCTCAGGGCCAGCTGGCCGCGCTCGGCGGAGTACTCGACCTGCTGCCCGTCACGGCCCAGGTAGCAGCACGGGTCGAGCTGGAACGGGCCGCCGTGGCGTTCGAGCGGGATACTCACTCCCGCATCGCCGCCGACCACTCCAGCGCCCGAGTCCTGCGGCGCAGTGTCCAGATGATCTGGAACGACGCCGCGCGACACGGCGACGGTGCCGGCCTGGCGATGCTGATCGACGTAGCGCTCACCGCGGTTGCCTACGCCGTGCACTGGCATCGCACCCGGCAGCACGCCCAGCAGGAGGCCGCGGCCGAAGAGGCGCTGGTCCACCTGCAGGCGGCTCACGTGCAGATCACCGAACCGGTCCTGGCCCGCTTTGCCGCCCGAGCGCCGGGGACTCAGATCAAGCGCCGCTACGCCTACCACCTGCAGCAGGCGGTCCCCGAGCACGCCGAACGCATCCTCAACGACCGAGCCTGGGATGGTCTGGCCACCGTGCTCGCCGAGGCAGAGTCCGCAGGCCACAACGTGTCCACGCTCCTCGACCAGGCGCTCAGCCAACGCACGCTGGACGACGCCCGCAGTCCCGCTCGCGCCTTGACCTGGCGGATCCGTCGACTTGGCGAGCGTCACGCACCTGGCCCCCAGGCCCAGGCAGCCAACGCCCGACACGCCGCGCAACGCCCAACCCCGCCTCCACCCGCTCCGGAGGCCAGGGGACAACAGCGCTGATCACGTCGCCACGCACACCACAGGGGCGAGAAGTTCCAACGCCTCCTCCCATCGGTATCGATCCGCGCCACCGCCGACCTTGGGCCGGTGAGGTTCGTACGAGCCGATCAGTACGTCCATCTGACGCAGGTGTTCAAAGCTCCGGCGGTATGCGGGATGGGCGGCCTGGGCCGAGTTCAGGTACGGCAGAACAGCGGTCGGGATGCCCATCCCATATGCCTCGCACAGGATGCCCAGAGCGAGGGTGTCGGAGATGCCCGCGGCCCACTTGTTGACCGTGTTGAAGGTGGCCGGCGCAACCGCGATCGCGTCCGCGGGTGGCAGCGGCCGGGCCTCGCCGGGCGCACGCCAAGCGGAGCGGATCGGGTAGCCGGTCTGGGCTTCGATCGCCTCGGTGTCAAGGAAGCCGAGGCCCTGCGGGGTGGCGACGACTCCGACGTCCCAGTTCCGTTCCTGCGTGGCGGTGATCAGCTTACCGACGTCACCAGCGATGCCACACGCGCAGACGACGACGTACAGGAAGGGCTTCTTGGGCGGTTCCTTGGTGGTGGGCTCGGTCACGCGTGGGCTCCAGGATGGTGAGCTTCTCGTTGGGCGGCCAGCTGATCGGCCAGCGCATCGGGCCCGAACCTGCTCAGGGCCCACAGGCTGCTGGATCGACGTGCCCACCGCCAGAGCGGGTTACCCACGGGGGTGTGGAAGGGCAGCACGGGAATGCCGTGGGCGTCGAAAGGACCAGCGTCGAGGTAACGCAGACCACCGGTGCCGCACAGATAGTGAGTACTGCCGGTGGCTGCCGCAAGGTCGGCGAGGCGCTCGGAGCGGCCTTGCCGGGTCGGGATCTCACTGCTGTCCCGCACCTTCCCCGACCAGCCGAGAGCGCTGAGCAGGGCGATCGTCGATGTCCTCGCCAGGTCGGCCACACGGCCCGACTCGTCGAGCGCGTCCAGTACCTCGGACACAGCACCCCAGTAGGGGCTGCGGCCGTAGTACTGGCGGACGAGAAGCTGGACCGTCCGGCGCGAGCGACGCGGATCAACGAGCCGTGCCTGGCTAATCAGCGTCGGGCGCCCGTGGGGAAGGTGCGTCGGGAGCGTGAGCCACTGCTGTCGGGATGGATCGTCCAGGGCGGCGAGACGGGCGCGGTGCTGGTAGTCGCGCCGGGCGAACTGCACGTCGTCCAGGACGATCCACAGGTCGGCGGAGAACAGCTTCGCCAGAGTGGACAGCCGGGGAAACAGGTTCGGTTGGTGGATCGCGCACAGCCCGTCCGACGCATCGGCGCTGGGCGGCTCAGGTGCTGATGAGGCGGCTGTCGAAGCCGGCGCCCAGGAGGCGCTCGTAAGCGTCATACACATCCCCCGGTACGTCCTGCTCGACGGCGAAGCCGAGCTTCGGGTACTCGATCACCCGTTGCAGGTCACCGACGAGCATGTCGACGACGAGCTTCTCGTCGCCGATGGACTTGATGTAGTCGTCCAACTCCAGCGGCTCGGAGGCGCACACGACCTCAGCCTCGGGCCACAGCTTGCGGCAAGTCGCATACGAGCGGCGCTCCATGTACGGCTTGGAGATCAGCAGCAGCGACTGCATTTCCACCCCGGCCTCGGCCAGCAGTTCGCGGGAGAAGGTGATGTTCTGGCCGGTGTTTGCGGCCTTCGACTCCACGATGATCGCCTCGTCCGGCACCCCCAGGCTCAGCGCGTGCTCGCGGTAGTGGACGGCCTCGCCGCGCGGGAAGCGAGCGCGGGTGGTGGGGCTGTTGCCGCCGCTGAAGACCACGACCGGGAAAAGGCCAGCGCGATAAAGGTCGACCGCAGTAGTCGCGACCCCGAGGTCGTGGCTGCCCAGGCCGATCGCCGCCGAGCAGGGCCGCAGCTCGTGGCCCATCTGGTGGTAATTCCAGATCAGCGTCGCGTCGTGGAACTGCTCGTCGGTGATCTGGCGCTGCTGGTGCTCCGGCACTGGCACTCCCTGGCTCATCCTTGCTGGCCCTTTCGGATGCCCTCAATACTGCGCAGCTGGTGGCTCAGCCCGTACTGCCGGGCCACCTGTGCCGCCTGATCGAGGACGGACAGCCCATCATTCCGGGTCGCCGCATCCGACAGAAGGATGTGCCCGTACGCGGTGTCCAGCCTCACCCGCTGCATCGGGGAGTCGACCGTGCCGGTGGTGCGCGCGATGTCGATGTAGTGCAGTGCCTGCTTCAGGTCGCCGGCACCGCGACGGGCCAGGGCCAGCTTCTGGTGGGCGACCGACCAGTCCTCCGGCTCGCCCAGGTCCTCGAAGGCACGAGTGGCGGCCGTCATCGCGTTGGTGGCGTACTCGTTGTCGCCCTCCTTGCTCAGCGCCGTACCCACCCACAGCCCCGCCCTGGCACGGTCACGCGGGCTCAGGCGCTGGTCCCCCGCGAGGAGTTCGTAGTGGCGAGCGGAGGATTCCAACTCGCCCGACATTTCCTGAACGACGGCCAGGGACAGCTCGATCTGAGCCACCCGGCGTGGGATGTCGAGCTCGGTGAACATGCCGCGGGCAGTCAGGTAGGAGTGGCGGGCGGAGAGTGGGCCGAGGATCGCGCCCTGATCGCGCTGGAGGTCGCCCAGGAGCACGAGAGAACGGCCGTACAAATAGAGCCCCTTGTCGTCCAGCTGCTGGGGTGCACGGCTGCCCAACCAGCGGTTCAACAGGGTTGAGGCGAACGGGAAGTCCTGACGGCTGATGCAGACAACAGCGCGCTCGATGTCCTCGGTCCAGGTCTCGTAGTCCGCCGGCCGCGCGCTCTTCCGCTCAGGGAACAGCATTGCCTCGAAGCGGGCTTGGGCGGCGGAATCCGCCCGTGCGAGTGCGGTGCCGAGGATGGCCTGGGTGTCCGGTCGGGGCCGTGTCTCCGCGCCGAGGCTCTCCCACTTCGCAACCGTGCGCAGCGCGACACCGAGGTGCTCGGCGAAAGCGCGCGTGCTCATACGCAACGCGGCGCGCAGGGCGCTCGCCTCCCGACCTGTCCATTGCTGCACGCTGACCACGGATGACCTCCCTCCGTCACGTATGGAGGCACTGTCGGTGACGACGTGGGGTGGGAAGTGCAACGGAAGTACAACAGCAGGTCATTTCAAGGCCGTTCACGACGGCCGACGCTATGGGCATGGACGACGACCTCATCACAGAACGCCGCCCCGTCGCCTTCCCCCAGGTCTTCGGCTACCTACGCCACGTCACCGGGCGGCTGCCCCGCCACGCGGCGCTCGTCGACTGCCTCACCGAGTACTGCGAACGGCACGAACTGGCCCTGTGCGGTGTCTTCACCGAACGCGACTCCACGGTGATCATCCGGTCCCCGGCCTTCGTCGGTCTGCTCGACGCGCTCGAACTCCCCGATGCCTACGGTGCCGTGGTTCCGGCTCTCAGCCACCTCGGCCCGAAGGGCCTCGGCACCGAGCGCAAGCGGCAGATAACAAAAGCAGGCGCTCGTCTGATCGTGGTCCGCCACTTCACGCCGACCGCGGAATCCACTTCTTCGCTCGGCGCGAGCCACAGCTTCTGGCAGCAGGGGGATGCGTGATGTCCGTGCGCGATGCGTTGCGAAGAGCTCCCATGGTGAACGACGTGCCGGGGCTGCGGCTGCTGAAGGTCGGCGACGGCTGGGACGTCGTGCGCACCTCCGCCGAGATCGGCCTCCTAGCCCTGGCCTACCTGCGCTGCATCGGTACTTCCGTCGGCCCCGTGCTCTACGACAGGCCCAACGGGCGTCTCTACTACGCCGTCCCGACCGGCACCGCAACCAGCTGGGACGATCTGCCGGTACGGCACCTCTCCACCAACTCCTGGCTCGTCGCACCCGGCCTGGAGCTGCTCGACGACTGGTTCGGCGGGTGGTGCGAGCTGCCTGACGACGACACCCTCACCGACACGGAGGCTCTCCGCGCTGCTCTCCAGCACCCCTACGTCGCCACAACTCTGGAGGCGGTTCGATGACCAGCCGCACGATCATGCGCCACCAGGAGTGGACCCTCCAGCCCGACCGGGAACCCGACGCAGAGCCCGCCACGTACGCGATGCAGTGCGCGGTCTGTGGCGAGATCTCGCCTCCCGGCACCGACTTCGCCGACCCGCAGAGCTGGGTGTTTACGCACGGTGGCCGCAATCCCTCGCACCATACGTACCGGGAGATCATCACCCGCCCGTGGAGGGCCTGGTGGAAGCCGTAAACGGCCGTCTCGCCGCCCAGGTCACGCAGGCTGCCCGCTACGCCGGACCACTGCTAATCGTGCTCGTTCCGCCTCGTACGGCTCCGCGATCGGCGTGACCGCCTCGACACGCACGGATCACACCTCTGACCCGCACTTGGCGAGGGGATCCACCGGCTGAGCAGGCGACCAACCTGATCGCCGCCCACTACCAGGCCCGACCGACCGCTCGTATGCAACCCGTGGAGGTTCCATGACCGAGACAAACACCAGCGCCGAGAGGCTGGGGACCAAAACAGCTCCGCGGCTCGTGGCCAGCCCGTTTCTCGCCCAGTACCTCCTTGTCCAGCCCGGCCTGGCGGCCGGCGTGCGCATCCCGGAGGTCCGCTACGAGGAACTGCGGGATGCGGAGGCGGAAGGACGATCTGTCCCAGACTGGCTGGCCGACGCGGCGAGGGAGGCGTGGGGGACCGAACTGCCCTCGTCGCCAGTCAGCGACGTCGTCCTCGTCCGCGAGCGGTCCCGGTACGGGTACGGCAAGGCGTCCTGGGAGATCAACCTCGGCTGTGACTACGACTGCGAGTTCTGCTACCTCGGCGAGAAGCGGTTCGAGGGCCTGGACTGGGCGGGCAAGCAGACGCTGCTCCGGACGCTCCGGGACGCCGGGGTCCTGTGGTTGCAGATCACCGGCGGCGAGGCGCTGATCGACCGCGAGTTCGGCGCGACCTACGAGTACGCCCACCACCTCGGGATGATGGTTCAGGTCTCGTCGAACGGCTCCTCGCTGCGGAAGCAGCCGATCCGGGATCTGTTCGCACGCCGCCGGCCGTACCGACTGACCCTGAGCGTCTACGGCGCGACCGCCGCCACGTACGACAAGGTCACGCGGAACCACGGGGCATTCGGCCGGTTCGTGAAGGGCCTGGACGCCGCCCGCAAGGACAGGCTGCCGGTCCGACTGAACGTGATCGTCTCGGATGACAACGCGCACGAGGTCGACGCGATGGTGCGCCTCGCTGAGTCGTACGGCTTCCCGCACCAGGTCTTCACGAACATGTCGCCGACGATCGACGGCGAGGCGAACCCACTGGCGACGCAGGCGGAGAGCCGCTCAAGGCCCGCAGCGTCTTCACTGGCTGCAACGCGGGCCACACGTTCTTTCACGTAGACCCGCACGGCATCGCGTCGATCTGCAAGGTCGGACGCGACCCGAGCGTGAACCTCATCACCGAGGGCGTCGAAGCCCTCCCCCGACTCGGCGCGATCGCCGAGTCCCTACAACTCCGCACCGGTGGATGCTCCGGCTGCACGAAGGTCGGCACGTGCCGCACGTGCCGACCACTGGCCAGGCTCTACCAGGAGGCAGGGGACCGACGAGAGCTCTACTGCCAACATGGAGGTTACGGATCATGACTCCGCCCACCGCAATCCTTACCCCGCCGCTCGAGCCGGTCATGCTCACCATCGGCCGACGTCCGGCGGACAACCCGATCAGCGCCCTGCCGGTGCCGCTGACCGCCGCGTCGATCAAGGACAGCGAGTTCCAGATCATCGCCGACCTGGACGAGGCTGCCGAGGGCGCCGAGTGCAGCTGCTCGGCCGGTGACGACCAGCCGTACTAGATCCACCACGGGTGGAGCCCGTGCCGCCCGCTCGTTCCACCCCCTCAGTGCCGCCCCGGCCGTACCCTGGCCGGGGCGGCACTCCCCGTACCCGAGCACCCCGGAGGAACCGCGCGTGTCCATGTCCCGCATCCCCTTCGAGAGGCTCCCCGCCGACGTCCGCCGAGCCGTCGCCGACAAGCTCGGTGCCGTGCACCGGTCGCTGACCGCACAGGGCGGCATGAACTCCGGCATCGCCTCCGTCCTGGAGACGGAGAGCGGCAGCGTCTTCGTGAAGGGCATTCCGGCCGACCATCCCCAGGTCGCTGCCCAGCGCCGTGAGGCGGCCGTCGCCCCGTACCTGCCGGCGTCCTGCCCGCGCCTTTACTGGCACTTGGAGCTCGACGGCTGGAGTCTTCTCGGCTACGAGGTGGTTGACGGCCGCCATGCCGACTACACGCCCGGCTCGCCGGACCTGCCACTCGTGGAAGCCGCGCTCACCGAGTTGCAAGGAATCACGGCCCCGGCCGACATCGAGCTCAAGGACGCTGTGGACCGGTGGGCGGGCTACGCCCCGCCGGGCGCGTTGCAGCACTTCAGCGGCAACTCGCTGCTGCACACAGACTTCGCCTCGGACAACGTCCTGATCGTCGACGAGCGGGCCCGGCTCGTCGACTGGGCGTGGCCGACACGGGGCGCGGCCTGGATCGACCCGGGCGCCTTGGCGTTGCGTCTCATGGATGCCGGCCACCCGGGGGAGTCAGCGGTCGCCTTCGCAGGCCGTTTCCCGTCGTGGCGGGACGCCGAGCCGGAAGTACTCGCAGCGTTCGGCGCGGCCACAGCGGCACTGTGGCGGGAGATCGCCGCGGGAGACGGAACACCGTGGAAGCGGGGGATGGCGAAACAGGCTGCGATGTTCGGGCACATCCTCGGCAAGGGGCTGTAGGGCCTTCTCGATCCCGGGTCGGCAACCAGCTGGCCGTAGCGCGAGAAAATAACCTCGGGCTTTCACGAGGGGTGCCGTCCGGCAGGTGATCGAGAAAACAGAAAGTGCCTCCGAGCTGCAACGATAGGACTTGCTGAGGGTCCTGTACGTGGTAGCGGAAGAGGCACTTCCCAGGTGAAGACTTCGGACCGGAGGCGGCGAGCGCGTCGACGAGACGGGAGACCGTCGGATCGGAGGCCACCGGGCCGAACACAGTCGGCTCGGCCCGCAGCATGGCGACGTCGGCCAGACAGTCGCCGCCGAGTGCGACGGCCAGGGCCACATCCAGAAGGATCTTGCCCGGATCGTGCACGGCACGCCGCTTGCGCCACGGCGCCAGTGCCGCCGATATCGCGCTGTCCAGGCCGGACTTGCGGACCGTCTCAACCAGCAGCACTGCCCCAGCCTGGGCGACCACCCCGCGCCCGCCACTCTCGACACGGACACGCGGGTAGGACCCGCTACTAGCTCTTGCGGCAATCCAGGGCGCACGTTCCCAAGTGCGCGAGCGGGTCTGGGAGCTGGCCGGGGCAAGCAGTCCGGCCGCCGACGGCCAGGTGATCGTGGACATCGACGGGGTGCTGGTGCTCGCGCACTCCGAGAAGCAGGACGCCACTCCGACCTGGAAGAAGACCTTCGGCCATCATCTGCTCGTCGCGTTCGTCGACCACAGCCAGAACGGGTCCGGGGAACCAGTGGCCGCCCTCCTGCGGCCCGGCAACGCGGGCTCCAACACCGCTGCCGACCACATCGAAACTACCCAACTTGCCCTGGCTCAACTGCCCAAACACCTGCGGCGGGGACGGCAGACACTGATCCGCACCGACTCCGCCGGCGGCACACATGCCTTCCTCGACTGGCTCTCCCGGCGCGGGCGATGGCTGTCGTATTCCGTCGGAATGACCATCACCGACGCCATCCACCAGGCCGTGCTGAAGATCCCCAAGAAGGCGTGGACGCCGGCCTATGACGCTGGCGGCACCGAGCGGCCCGGCGCCTGGGTCGCGGAGATCACCGACATGCCCGACCTGAGTACCTGGCCCAAGGGCATGCGGCTGATCGTGCGCAGGGAACGCCCGTACCCCGGCGCCCAGTTGCGCTTCACCGACATCAACGGCAACCGGCTCACCTGCTTCGCGACCAACACCAAGGGCGGCCAGCTCGCCAGCCTGGAACTGCGTCACCGCAGACGGGCCCGCTGCGAAGACCGCATCCGCGGCGCCCGCGCCACCGGCCTGCGCAACCTGCCCCTGCATGACATGGCACAGAACCGGATCTGGCTGGAGATCGTCTCGCTCGCGCTCGACCTCCTCGCCTGGATGCCGATGCTCGCTCTGACCGGCGAGGCCCGACGCTGGGAACCCCAGAAGCTCCGCCTGCGGCTGTTCTCCGCCGCCGCCCAGCTGGTCACCACCGGCCGCCGCCGCTGGCTCCGCCTGCCCTCACGATGGCCGTGGACCGCCGTCATCAGCCACTCGATCGTCAGGCTCCACGCCCTGCCAAACCCCGGCTGACCAGACACTTCACCGTCCCGACAACCTGCACTACAGCACCGGTGAAGTGGAAGCCGGCGCCCACCCGACGCGAAAGCCGGGCTCTCAGCCTGCGCCGACCCCGAAAAGACCACACCACACAAACACAGAGTCCCCGTCAGCAAGCTGCCGACGACTCATGAACGATCGAGGTTAGTGGCCGTGCCCCACAACGAGGGCCCGGCCGATCGGGGTTAGCGTGTGCCACACCATGTTGGCCTCGCGCCGGCTCACGACTAGCCCGGCCTTGCGCAGGACGGTGGTGTGCTCGCTCGCCGACGCGGCGGACATGCCCAGCCGCCGTACGATGTCTCCGCCCGTCGTGCCGTCGGACGCCGCGATCTCCTCCAGGACGGCGGCGCGCGTACGGCCCAGCAGGCGGGCCACGGCAGCCCGCTTCGGCTCGGCGGGATCCTCGGCGAGGCTCTAGAGGCCGCGGTTCGCGGGGTAGACCAGCACGGGGTGCAGCCCCCCGTCCCGCAGTCTGATCGGCATACGCCAGCAGAAATACGAAGGGATCAGCAGCAGGCCGCGCCCGTTCAGATGCACGTCCTGGCGTACCGGGTACTCCACCTTCAGTACCGGGGGCTCCCAGCGGACCATGGGATGGATGTTGCTCAGCAGCCGCTCGGCGCCGCCGCCGATGAGGTCGCGTACGCGTAAGGCCTGTTCGGCATCGATCACCGCACGGATGCGGTGCCAGGTCCGGGACAGAACCCGCTGGTGGTAGCGGTTCAGCGCGGCGCCGAGCTGGCGCATGGTCTCCGCGTCGCCCTCGGCCAGCCCGCGCATCCACGGCGACGTGGCGCCCTGGGCAGCCAGCAACTTGAGTTCGCGGCGCAGTCGGGTGCGACCGGTGCTCATCACGGCCTCCACGACGGACTCCACGTCCGTTGCTCCGGCCGCTGTGGATGGGGTGAGGAAGTCGGGCGAATATCCATGCGGCGGGGCGAGTTGGAGCAGCGGGCGGGTCGAGAGATCGAGCGCCGCCAGCGCCTCGGCCCGCCAGCGACCGAAGACGATGTGGTCCGGTGAGCCGCTGAGGGCGTGAAGGCTCAGCAGCAGCTCCCAGGCAGGATCGGGCTCCGCGGCGAGCCGGACACGACTCAGATCCTCCGCGGAGAAGTGGATGTGCAGCACAGGCGGAACCCCCTGTTGTGACCGGCTGTCATCGCCCACACTCGCTCGTGCGGCTCACGGCGGTGACAGACGCAACGAGGTCCTGCCGCGCCATCTATTTCGGACGAGACCGAAAGTGGTTGCCGGGCGGCCGGGACTCGGGACACCCTGAGGGCGACCACATGAGGTGCACGTGTGTGCCGCGTCCTCTTCGACGCGCGCACCGGGGGTACCCCCGGGGCTCACCATCGTGGCCCCGGGAGTCGCCCGCTCAACCCTGACATCCGTCAGGGGCGAGCCGCCGCATGTGCGTTCCAAGGCCCCGCAGCGGCGCCGAAGCGTGTGCGGCGTCCAGCAGGCGGGCCTCCCGCATTGCTCGTCACTGAAGGGAATCACCATGTTGAAGCCGGGCTCCGTCCTGCCCACGTCCGCCCGCGGCCGGACAACCGCTCTCCTCAGGAGACTTGCCACCGTCGCCGGTACCGCGGTCCTGACGGCCGCGGCCCTGCTTGCCGCGCCGGGCACCGCACAGGCGGACGGGCACGGCATCGACCACTACGGCGTTTGGGCCACGGGCGTCAATGTCCGTGACGGCGGCGAGTTTTGCCAGCTGTACCCGGGGCCGTTCTACTGCGACCGGATCGTGGCGACGGTGAGCGCGCCCAAGGTGGTGTGGGTGTACTGCCAGCAGGAGGGCGGCCTGACCGTCGGCGGCAACCCGTACTGGGTGTGGGTCATGACCGAGAACGGCACGCGCGGCTGGATGGCCAGCTACTACATCAAGAACCAGACCAACTGGATTGACGGCGTGCCGAATTGCCGGGGCTGACGGCTGCGGCTCCGCACGGGCGAACGCAGGACAGACCAACCGCCGCGAGATGAGGAACGATGTCCGTCACCATCAACAACCGCATCACCTGGGGGCAGTACGTACCCCTCATCCTGAGAGCACATGCCTCGGCAGACCCCATCCCGAACAACACTGATCCCTGGTCGGGCAAAATGGGGGTGTTCATTCACTACCTCGGTTCAGGGGACACCAGCGACCTGGTGACGGAAGAGGATTGCCGCAATGCAATCGCCGACGTCTACTGGGACCACGCCACGGGCGAATTCGACGACATCGCCTACAATTTCCTCGTCTGCCAGCACGGCCACATCTACATGGGGCGGGGGTACGAGCGCGGTGAGGCCAACGGCGGCGGACAAATCGAGTACGACAACGAGAAAGTGGGCCGCAACGAAGGGTTCTACTCGATCCTGGGATTGATCCGCTCCGGCAATCTGGCCAGCGAGGCCATGCTGCGCTCGATCAGGGACCTCATCCAGCATCTGCGAAGCCTGAGCACCCGGCCGGCCGGCGGAAAAATCCTTCCGCATTCCTTCGGGTGGGACACGGACTGCCCCGGAAACCTTCACATGTACGCGCGGCCGGGATCGACGATCGACCCTTCGGTACCGTGGCGGGGCCCAGCCGATATCTATGTGTACCGGACGCAGAAATGGGTCAATGAGACCTATGACACGGCGTCGGGATACATCGTCTGCTCGGAGACCGGGTACACCGGATGGCCCACGGTGCTGTCGCTCACGCAGGGACTCCAGCATGAACTCGGCATATCGCCCACCGTTCAGAACTTCGGTCCCGGGACCTTCAACGCCGTCAAGAACCGCGGGCTGCTCCCGGGCGAGGACGGCAATGCGAACCTGATCAGGATCTACAACGGCGCGCTGTGGGCAAAGGGCTACTGGGCGTCGACCGACCTCGGTGACTGGACAGGAGACTCTGAGGACGCCCTCGCCCAGCTCTACGGTGACGTGGGCCTGCCGTACGCCGATCTGGGACAGCGCCGGGCCTTGTGGCCGCACGTCGTCAGAGCCCTGATGCGCATGGACCAGTTCCGCAAGGTGCAGGGCGGGGACGATGTCATCCGCAGCATCCAGCAGCGGCTCAACTCCCGTTATGTCGCAAGCGTCGGCATTCCCGCGATGGGCCTCGTGCCCTGTGACGGCGTCTACTCGCGCGATGTCCAGCAGGGTCTGATGATGGCCATCCAGTACGAGACCGGCATCGCCCTCAGCTCCATCAACGGGTACTTCGGGCCCGGCACCCAAGCCGCTCTGAAGGGCAAGGGCTCCACCACTCTCACCGGCGACCTGCGCTATCTCTTCCGCGCCGCGTGCTACTTCAACTCACCCACCTATACACCGCAAGGTGCGACAAAGTATCTGGCGGCGGATATCGGTATCGACACTCAGACCGGCACCCATCTGGGGTGGGTACAGAACTTCCAGCGTTTCTCTCAGATCCCCGTCACGGGCCACAATGACTACACGACGTGGGCCCAGCTCCTCGTGTCGTCCGGCGACACCTCGCGGGACGCGGCCGGCTGCGACGGCATCACCGAGATCACCGCGGAGCGCGGCCGGCTGCTCAAGGCGAACGGCTACGAGATCGTCGGCCGGTTCCTCGACGAGCATCTCAGCCCGGGCGACCCGTACTACCTGGGCAAGGCGCTCAAGCCGGGTGAGCCGCAGACGATCCTCAACGCCGGCCTGCGGTTCTTCCCGATCTTCCAGTACAACGGCACGCAGCTTGAAAACTTCACCTACGACAAGGGACGGGACCAGGGAGGGAAGGCCCACCAGAAGGCCGTCGAGCATCGCATCGGCCCCCGCACCTGCATCTACTTCGCGATCGACTACGACGCCACGGACGAGGAGATCGACAGCCACGTGCTGCCGTACTTCAAGGGCGTCCGGGACGGCCTCGCCGACTTCGGAAGCCGGTACACCTTCGGCGTCTACGGCTCCCGGAACGTGTGCATCCGTATCTCCAGGGAGGGCGGGGCGACCTGGTCGTTCGTCTCGGGCATGTCCTGGGGATTCTCGGGGAACCTCGGCTTCCCGCTGCCGCAGAACTGGTCGTTCAACCAGATCAAGGAGTACGACTTCCAGCCGGGCTGGGGACTTGACCACAACATATGGCGCCTGGGCAGCGACCCCGGCGTGTCCGCCCTCGTGACCGGTGAGTGAGGAATCCCCCATGATCTCCAGACGCAGTCTTCTGAACGCCGCCGCGGGCGCCGGGGTTCTGGTCGTCGCGCAGGGCACCGTGCTCCCAGCCGCCGCCGCGAACGCCGCCGACGACCCCACGGGCCCGGCCGAGTGGACCCGCAAGTCCTCCTCCAACGGCTGGCGGATCGACCCCGTCGCCGTCGCGGTCCACCACATTGAAGGGACCACCCGGTCCGTGTCCCTGCACAAGGGTGACGCCGCCGTGATCCTCCTGCACATCGCGCGCCGCTGGCACTAGGAGATCGCCGACATCGACACGGGAGAGGGCGGTGGCATCACCGCCCACACCACCCGCCGTAGTGTCAGCGCCGCCTTCGAGTCGAACTACCTCTCCGGCACCGCCATCGCCCTTCACCCCAGCGCCTATCCTTTGGCGGGCAGCGAGCGGCTGTGGCCGCATCATGAGGCGATCGTGAGGGACATCCTCGTCGACTGCGAGGGCACGGTCGCTTGGGGTGGCGACCTGAAACCGGCGAAGGCGTCGCACTTCCACATCGCGGTCCGCCCCGAAGATAGGGCCCTGGCCAGGGTCGCCGAGAAGCTGGACACCAGCAGGCACCGGGAGTTCCGGGCTCAGACAGCTGGCACCGTGGCCGACCCGGCGGCGCCCGGACGCCGTGTGAAGGCGCGGCGGCTCCGACCGGTCACGACCGGCTGAACAGCACGCCGGGCGGGAGAGCCACCGCGTCGGCACCTGCCCCAGGGCCCTTCCCCCCGGGAGGGGGCCTGGGGCTTCGTGCCTGCTCAGGGGAGGGCTAGGCCCCCTAGCCTCGCGCTTTCACGAAGCGGCTTGTCCGAGGCTTGATCAAAAACACGGGAAGTGCCTCTGACCTGCAACGATAGGACTTGCTGAGGGTCCTTTTGGCTGCGAGGAAAGAAGCACTTCCCAGGTGAAGAAGCGTATCGGGTCGTACCCGCATGTCCGTGTCGAGGTCGGCGGCCGCAGGGTGGTCTCCCAGGCAGGGGCCGTGCTGCTGGTGGAGACGATCCGCAAGACCGGCCTTGACCAGGCGATGTCCGCCGCGCTCGCCCCGTGGCGCAAGCACCGGACCGTCCACGACCCGGGGAAGGTCCTCCTGGACGTCGCCCTCGCGGTCGCCCTGGGCGGGGACTGCCTCGCCGATGTGGGAATGGTCGGTGTTTCTGATCGTCGCTTCGGTCACTCGTCCCCGTCCGTGACCAGCCCGGCCTCGTACGCGACGATCGCGGCCTGCACCCGGTTGCGGACGCCCAAAGCCGTGAAGATGGCGCTCACATAGCTCTTGACGGTGCCTTCCACGACGTAGAGGCGCCGGCCGATCTCCGCGTTGGACAGGCCCTCCCCGACGAGCGCGAGCACCTGCTGCTCCCGCTCGGTGAGCGCGCTCACCCGCTTCCGGGCCGCGGCGCTGCGCGTCCGCGTGCCGGAGCGTCGGTTCAGCTCGGCGACGATTCGCTGGGCGACCTTCGCCGACAGATACGACGCGCCGGCCGACGCGGCGTGCACACCGGTCAGCAGCTCGCGGGGGTCACCGGACTTGAGGATGAAGCCGCTGGCGCCGTCGCCCAGTGCACGGGCCACGTACGCGTCCTCGGAGAAGGTGGTCAGCACGAGCACCGAGGTCTTCGGAACCTGCTGTTTGATCTCAGCGGTGGCGGTGAGTCCGTCCATGACCGGCATACGGATGTCCATGAGGACCACGTCGGGCTGGTGGTCCTGGGCCAACGCGATCGCCTCGCGCCCGTCGGACGCCTCGGCGACGACGCTGATCTCGGGATCGGTCGCCAGGATGGCCTTGATCCCCGCGCGGATCATCGCTTCGTCGTCGGCCAGGACCACAGTGATGGGAGTGATGGTGTTCGCCTCCTGGACTCTCGCTTCCCGACTCTCGCTTCTCGATCGCCGGTCGTCAGCCGTGGTCCACGGGAGCCCGGGACTCGACGGTGATGATGTCCTTCGCCACGAGCCGGCCACCCGCGAAACAGATGCGGTAGACGTCCACGGGGACGAAGAGCGCCTGGCTCGAACGGTAGTAGTGACACGTCGCGCCGGAGGGAACGGGCAGCTCCTCGGACGGCGGGTCCATCATCTCCCGGTGCGGGAGGTACACGTCGACCTCGTCCTGGCTCTGTCCGACGCGCAGGTCGTCGAAGTGGCGGGGTGCGAGTGCGGTCGTCGCCGACAGGTAGGCGTAGTAGCCGATCATGCCGGCCACGAGACAGACGAAGAGGCCGAGGGGCAGCGAAGCCGCCGTGATGAACCGGCGGCGGACGTGCGCGGTCGCGTCGGCGAGGCCGACGTCCGTCGACGGGGCCGGGGCGGCGGGAAGCCACTCCGGTTCCTCGTCGGCCGCCACCGACTCGGGCGCCCGGGGCAGCCGGGCCATCACCTCGTAACCGCCGTCCGGCAGCGCGGTCGTGCGCAGTCGGCCGCCGGCCAGCCGTACCCGTTCCCGCAGCCCGATCAGCCCACGCCGGCCGCTGGGACGGGCGGCGGCGGGCGGTTCGGTGGGCGGCTCGTTGTGGATCGTCACCCTGACCTCGGCGGCCGTGTAGGCGACCCGGACGGTGATGCCGGCTCCCGGAGCGTGCTTGATCGCGTTGGTGAGCGACTCCTGCACCACCCGGTAGAGCGCCTTGTCCGTCATGGCGGGCAGGTGCGGCCTCTCGTCCGGGCGTTCGAGCCGCACCTGAACGCCGGAGGTCCTCGCCCGCTCGACCAGTTCGCCGATGTCGGCATGTGCGGGCGCCAGAGGTGTCTCCGCGTCGTCCTCACGCAGGACGCCGATGATGTCGCGCAGATGCTCCAAGGCGTTCGCGGTGTCGGCTCGCAGTTCTCCAGCGGCGTCGCGGAAGCGCTCGTCCACGCCGGGCGCGAGCTGGAGGGCGCCGGCGCGCAGCGCGATGAGGCTGAGTTCGTGCCCCAGCGAGTCGTGCATGTCCTGTGCGATCCGGGCGCGTTCGAGCAGCCGGGCCTGCTCGATCAGGATGTGCTGCTGACGCTCTGTCTGCCGGGCCTGCTCCCAGCCCGCGAGTTGGAGTTCCTGCCGTTGTTGCCAGTACCGGCCGGTCAGCCACGGCAGCAAGCACGCGAAGACGAGTACGGTGACCAGCACGAACCACATGGGCAGGGGCATGAACGCCAACGCTGCGAGAGCCGAGCCGACGAGCACAGTGCGGCCCGGCGTCAGCCGGCCGGAGGGCGTCTTCGTCGGCGTCCGTCCCAGCGCGAAGCTCATGACGAACACGGCCGGAACATACGGGGAGACGGCCATGGAGCCGATGTCGTTCTCCAGGGTGCCGACGGTCAACCACAGGCCGAGGCAGAGGAGCAACGACGCCATCGGCCGCGATCGCCGCAGCAGCACGGCGACACCGGTCACCACGGCCCCCGCGAGCGTCCACCACCATCGGCTCACGCCGCTGGGGAAGCCCGAGGTCAGCAGGAGCGCCGGCGCGTTGAGCGCCAGCCAGCCCAGCACGGACGTCACCATGCGGCGCCGCGGCTCGATTCCCCGTTCGACTCCTCTCACAACGGCAAGGTTAGGCACCTCGAAGGCCCCGGCGGCGGTGCTTTGGGAAACCGTCCGCCCTTACCTCGGTAAGGAATAACACCCAACCAAAGTCTCACAACCGACGAATCATTTCACAAGCCCACTTTCCGAGAATCCCGCGGCCTTCGGATGTGGCATCATGTGCAGCCCGGAACCGAGTTGGCGTGACCAAGTAGCGAAGGAAACAGACTCGTGCACATCGTCGAGGCGGCGTTCCTGGGTGCGGTTGAGGGATTCACCGAATTCCTACCGGTATCCAGCACAGGGCATCTCACCATCCTGGAGAGAATGCTCGGTTATTCGACCGACGATCCCGACATCACCGCATTCACGGCCATTATTCAGGTCGGTGCGGTCCTTGCCACGCTGCTGTATCTCCGGTCGGATATCCGACGGCTGCTCACGGCCTTGTTCCGCGGGGTGACGCGGAAGGAGGAGAGGAAAACCGCCGACTACAAACTGGCCTGGGCGGTCATTCTGGGCTCGATGCCCATCGGTGTCGTCGGGCTCGCGTTCAAGGACCAGATCGAGACCACGCTCCGCACCCTGTGGTTCGTCTCGGCCGCACTGGTGCTCTGGAGCGCAGTGATGTGGTACGCGGACCGCAAGGGCCGCCAGGTCCGCGGCGAGAACGACGTGACCTGGAAGGACACCCTGATCATCGGCACGGTCCAGTGCATGGCGCTGATTCCGGGTGTGTCCCGCTCGGGCGCCACGATGTCGGCCGGACTTCTCCGCGGCCTGGACCGGGTAACCGTCACCAGGCTTTCCTTCCTTTTGTCCATCCCGGCATTGACCGCAGCCGGCGCACTGCAGACCGTCGACGAGTTCGGGGCCATATCGCGGGGCGTGGGATGGACCGCGACGTTGACCGCCACCGCGGTGAGTTTCGCGACCGCTTATGTGGCGGTGTCCTGGCTGCTGAAGTTCGTGGCCAAGCACAGCTACAACGTGTTCATCGGCTACCGGGTGGTCCTCGGCCTCTTCATCATGTTCCTGCTCGGGGCCGGCATTCTCCCGGCGACCTGACCGCGCATCACATGGGAAATGTCGTAGACGCAGAAGTCAGCGCGGTGTGAGCGGTGTGAGGGGTACGGCGTCCGTGTAGCCGTTCGTCGGCTTGGGGATCTTCGTGATGGTGTGGGCGTCCAGCGCCGCCGAGGCCGACTTCGTACCCAAGGCGCCGGACGGGTGCCAGCGTCCGGTGACGGTCACCCAGGTGTCGGTCGGCGGGGCCTGGACGCCGTGGACGCGGACCTTCACCGACTGGGCGTCCGCAGCGCAGCAGCTGAGGATGAGCCGGGTCAGGTACCAGCCGTCACCGCCGTCCCCGGCCGGGGTGACGAAACCCGTCAGCTGGACCGTGCGGCCCTTGATCGCCTGCTCGCGGTCCTGCTGCACGCGCTGTGTGAAGTCGGTGAGGGTCATCGGCAGCGGCGAGGTCGCGGGCAGCGGGTCGAAGTGGTCCTCCTCCGCGACGGTCTTGGGGGCCTCGCGGGAGGCGGTGAAGGCGCCGAGGGCCGGCGGGGCGTAGAAGAGCAGGCTCAGGGCGGGGAGGAGCAGCAGCCAGGCGACCTTGGGGGTGCCGGAGTGGTCGTGGGCGTCCTCGCTACGGGCGCCCGCCTCCTCCTTTCTTCCCCACCAGGCCTCCGCGGCCGCCAGGGCCAGCAGCAGCGCCCCGGAGGCGATCAGCAGCGGACGCATGCCCTCCTTTACGTAGCGGAGGTAGAGGTCGCTGAAGAGGGAGGCGTGCAGGACGCCCAGGCCGCTGAGGGCGAGCAGGGTGATCTGGAGGGGCCGCTTCACAGGAGTACCGCTCCGATCAGTGCGCTGGACAGGATCGCTACGACCGTCGTGGCGGCCGAGAAACGGATCGCGAACGCCCGGCCGAACGTGCCCGCCTGCAGCGCGATCAGCTTCACGTCGACCATCGGCCCGACGACCATGAACGTCAGCCGCGCGACCGGTGAGAAACCGGTGAGCGAGGCCGCGACGAACGCGTCGGCCTCCGAGCACACCGCGAGCAGGATGGCGAGCGCGGCCAGGAACAGCACGGACAGCCACGGTGAGCCGGAGAACGTCTCCAGTACGGAGCGCGGGACCGCCACGTTGAAGGTGGCCGCCGCCATGGCGCCGACGACGAGGAAGCCGCCCGCGTGCAGGAAGTCGTGCTGGAAGCCGCGCCGGAACTCGCTCCAGCGGCTGTGGCCCGGGTGGTGACCGGTGTGCCGGACAGCGGGGCGCAGCCATTCCGTCCGGCCCAGTGCCAGCCACAGCCAGCCCATCGCCACCGCCGTGACGAGCGAGGCGAGCAGGCGGGCCAGCACCATCTCCGGGCTGCCGGGGAACGCAACCGCCGTGGCGGTCAGGACGATCGGGTTGACGGCGGGCGCCGACAGCAGGAACGCGAAGGCGGCGGCCGGGGTGACGCCCCGGCCGATCAGGCTGTTCGCGACCGGCACCGAGGCGCACTCGCAGCCGGGCAGGACGACCCCGGCGGCCCCGGCGACCGGCACGGCCAGCGCCGGTCGCTTCGGCAGCAGCCGGTTGAACACCCGCGCGGGCACGAACGCGTTGATCGCTCCCGACAGGGCCGTGCCAAGCAGCAGGAACGGCAGCGCCTGCACGGTGACGGCCAGACACACCGTCCGCCAAGCCTGCACGGCCGGTTCGTCCGCCCACCGACCGGCGGCGAAGAGCAGCGCACCGGGGAGCACGGCGGCCGCCAGCAGGAGGAGCGGCCAGGAACGCGGCCAGCTGTGCGCGGGCCGGGCGACCGCATCGCCCCTTTCCGCCCCCGCTTCCACGTCCACTCGCGTGGCGAGATGTTCCGTCTTCTGCATACACGCTCCGCGCATCGGCTGATCGGAGCGACGATAGCGGGCGCTGGGCGACTCCCGACGCCCAGCGCCCGCTACGGGCCTTGACCCTGAGTCGCTCAGCTGCCGGACGGGCCCTGCTGAATACGGGCCTGGTTCGCGTCCGTGCGGAAGACGTACGCCCACGCCGAGCCCGCGTCCGTCGTGTACGTGAACGCCGCCGGATCGGTGGCCGACCGCTCGGTGCCGGCCTGCTGCCAGGCCTGCCACGTGCCGAAGGCACCCTGCTGGGTTTCACGCGTGTTGTGGATCGTCCCGTCCGCTGCCCGCGCGACGACCTCGGTGAAGCCGGAGACGGGGTTGATGACGGCGGACGGTGCGCCGGCCGCGGTCAGGTCGCCGACCTGGGTCCAGGTGGCGGGGAACGCCGCCCCCTCGCTCGCCTGGACCAGGTTGACGATCTGGCCGCCGGTGGTGCGGGCGAAGACACCGAGCCGGAAGCCGGGGTAGACCACGACCGAGGGAGCGTGGGTGATCTTCTGGTCCCCGAGGTTGGTCCAGGAACCGACCACGCCGTCCTTGAAGGTCGCGGTACGCAGCTGCCCGGCGGTGTCGGTGCCGAAGAGCTGGATGCCGTCGCGGACGGTCACGGCCGTCAGCGGTCCGGCGAAGCCCTCGCCGTCGAGCCTGATCCAGCCCATGAAGTCCACGTTGGGCCGCTGCTGGGCGCGGTACCAGGGCTTGCCGTCGGCGTCGACGGCGAACTGCACCAGCACGCCGTCCGGCCGCTTCCCGGTGACCGGCGGCTCCTTCATCGCACCGGCCAGGTTGATCCAGTTGCCCCAGGCCGAGCTGCCCGCGCTGTGACGCCGCCACCAGGTCTGGCTGTTGACGTTCTGCGCGGTCAGCGCCACCGCCCCGTCGGGCTGCTCGGCGAGCTGCGTCCGGCCGGAGAACGTCTCGGTGTCCGGGCCGGTCGTCCACTGGACGGAGGAGAAGTCGGCCGGGTCGGTCTGCCGGCCGTGGACGATGCGGCCCTCGCTGTCGGTGTAGGCGTACTCGATCTCACCGGTGGACGTCTGCAGCACGCTCGCGGGGCCGGTGCGGTCGGCGTCGATCGCGGGGGACTCGGGCGTGTAGTCGGCCCTGAGGGCGCAGGAGTCCGGGGCACCGCTCACGCTGGTGTAGCCGGCCCAGTGGCTGCCGGAACCGATGAGGAGGTTGTAGACGCCGTCGAAGTCGCCGGTCGGCTCGTGGTAGCGGTAGTGGCGGACATCGCCGTTGGCCTTGACCCGCACGATCACATCGCCGCCGAAGGACGTGATGTTCTTCGAGTCCCGCCAGTCGGCCCAGCTGACCGTGACGTGGCGCTGGAGCCAGCGCTCGCTCTCGAAGTCGTAGCGCGAGCGCAGCAGATGACCGGTCGCCGAGTCGATCCCGTACAGCACGCCGTCGTCGGTGGCGACGATGTGGCTGTAGCGGCCCCAGCCCGAGTCGATCTTCTTGTTGCCGGCCGGGTTCCAGCTGTTCGTGGCGCTGGTGTACTGCACCCACCGCAGGTCACCGCCGCCGTCGACGTGCCAGATGTGGCCGCCGCGGTCGATGCTGATCTCGTTGCGGTTCTCGGGCAGGCGGTACGTCGTGAACCCGGTGCTGATCTTGCGGTGGTGGATGTCCCACGCACCGGTGGAGGCGACGCGGTGGCTGAAGTAGAGGCCGTCGGCCTTGATGCCGTAGAAGCTGGCGAAGGGGCCGGCCAGGACGCGGGGGTACTGGTCCCAACCGGAGTCGATGGTGATGGACTCGGGGACGGTGACCGTGCCGTTGGCGGGGTCGCCCACGTTACGGCGCAGAAGGCTGCCGGCCGTGGTGACGGAGTAGAGGGCGCCGGTGGAGGCGCAGGCCGGGCCGACGTTGGCGTTGATCCAGGTGCGCACCTTGTCGATGCGGGTACCGATCGCGCCGGTACGGGTCTCGGTCTCGTCGGTGCCGAAGCAACCGCCCTGCCAGGAGCGGCTGTTGATGCCGACGAGCTGCACGGTTCCGTCGGCCTCACGGAAGGCCGGGCCTCCGGTGTCGCCCTTGCAGACGGCGGCGCCGTCCTTGCCGGTGATGCCGACCTCGGTGGCGCTCACCGAGTCCACGGTGAAGGCGCCGGTGTGCAGGCGCAGCGGGGCCCATTCGTCCTTGGTACGACCGTATCCGGCGACCCGCAGCTCCTCCCCGGCTGCGGGTGCGGTGGCGCTGAGGGCGACGGGGGTGATGCCGGTGACGGGGGTGGCGAGCTTCGCCAGTACGAGGTCCTGGTCCGGGTGGGGAACGAGCTGGACGACGTTGCGCACCTGCCCGGTCGTGGTGGTGAGGTCGGTTCGGCCGATGGTGGCGGTCGTCGGCAGCGCGGGCGCGCCCGCGGGCACGTTCAGGCCGGCGGCGGGGTTGTCGACGAAGCAGCTGGCGGCGGTGAGCAGCCACTGCGCGTACACCAGCGTGCCGGAGCAGGCGCGTTGGCCGTCGCCGATGTCCAGGCGGGCGGTGAAGGCGTAGGCGTTGTCGGACGCGGGTGCGCCGGTCACGGCCTGGGCCGGGGCGGCGGACACCAGCATCGGGGCGGCCGTGAGAGCCGCGCTGAACGCGGCCAGCGCGGAGAGGCGGGTACTACGGGGTCTGGGTCTGGGCATGTCCGTTTCCTTGAGGCGGGTTCGGATGGACCTGGCGGCTTGCGGAACCGCCGGCCGGTTCGTGAAGGGGCCGAATGGAGGGGCTACTTGGAGGTGACGATCTCCACGAGCATGTGCTCACGCCCTTCCGGATCGGCGCTCTCGCCGACCGGCGTCCAGGCGTTCTCGTCGACCTCGAAGGTCTTCTCCTCGCTGTCGACGGTCATGTTGACCTCGGTCTGGTAGTCGTTGCCCTTGATCGCGTAGACCGAGGGGATCTCCAGACTCAGGTAGCCCTGGTTACCGGTGACCCGGAAGCAGATCTTGTCCTGGCTGCGCGCCCACACCTCCAGCAATCCGGCCGGACCGCACTCGGCGAGGACAATGTGCCCGTCACCGCGCTTGAGGATGATTCCGCGCTCCTGCTGGATTTTGTCGGCCTGCGGATAGGCGAAATCCTCCACCGCATATCCCGGGGCTTCGTCAGCCACCGTGCGCAGGGCGGCGTCCGTATCACCGGGAGCACCAGCCGTGTAAGCCATGACTGTCAGTCCGACCGCGGCACCGGCGGCCATCACCCGTGAAAGCAATCGCATAAGCGTCCCTTGACTTGGTTGTCCTCTGACTTGGTTTCGTGAAATGAGCAACGCACACCGGCAAACAGACGACCCAACAGACAGAACCACCAACTCGTCACGGAACGGGTCGAGTTGATGATCAGTGAGCCGGGCCGAATCCGCATCCTTACACCCTCACACCCCACACACAACAGTGACTCGGACCACACGTTTTGGACCCGACGTGCCGTTAGACGCACAAGATGAACGCCGGATTAAACGGAACGCCCCATTCGGCCACCTGAACGCGGGTTGAAGTTGGCCGCGCGGCGATTGTGGTGATGTGCTGGGCATCGATCTGCGTCCTGCCGCAGCGGACGAAACTCCACCGGAATACCAATCAGCCGACGTTCTCCTGGAATGGGAATACGGCGGCCCGGGCGTACGGCGGGCGACCGAGGCGGCCCTGCTGGGTTCGGACGCCGACATCGGACCACGGCTGGGAGGTCGCCGCCGCCCGCGACCAGGAGACGCTCACCGTCGCCCAGCTGGCCCAACTCGCCGACAAGGCGCAGAAGCAGACGAACGAGCTGACCGAGACCGCCAAGGCGGAGGCGGCCAAGGAGGCGGCGCAGCTCGCGGCGCAGGAGGCCCTGGCGGCCAAGGACTCGGTCGGCAAGGCGGCAGCAGCCGCTGTCCGGGCGGCCCAGTCGGCCCGTACGGCGGTGCCCGCGGCCGCGGCCGCGAACGCGACGGCACGGGTGGCCGCCACCGCCGCGGCACAGGCGGCCTACGCCGCGAGCCAGGCCGGAAACGCGGCATCGACGGCCAGGTCCGCCGCCGCTGCCGCAGCGGGTGACGCCACCCGGGCTCAGCAGGCTCGGAAGGCCGCGCAGAAGGCACGCGACGCGGCCTCGGGGGCCCGGAAGGCGGCCGAGGCCGGCATCGCCGCCGACAACGCCGCGAAGGCCGCCGGCGCCCCGGCCGGCGCGGGCACCAACGCGGCGGCAGCCGCCCTAGGCCAACCCTCCACCCACCGTGAACCCGATCACCGCCCCGCCCCCCTCCCGCCCATAGGCGAACGGCGCACCCCCGTGCGCCAACGCCACCTCCCGCACGATCGACAACCCCAGCCCCGACCCCGGCAGTGACCGAGCGTCCGCCGCCCGGTAGAAGCGGTCGAAGACGCGCACCAGGTCGGCGTCCGCGATGCCCGGCCCCCGGTCGTGGACCTCCACCCGGATCGCCCCGGGCCGTGCCGGACCGGACACCACGATCTCGATCGGGGCGGTGCCGTCGGCGTCGAACTTCGCCGCGTTCTCGACCAGGTTCGACAGCGCCCGGGTCAGCATCCCCGGCCGCCCCTCCGTCGTCGTGTCGCCGCTCGCCCGCACCTCGATCTGCCGCCCGGTACGCCGTCGCGCCAGGCCCGCGACATCCTCCGCGAGGTCGGCCACATCGACCCGCTGCGGTGGCTCGGAGTCCGACTGCCCGGCCGCCAGGTCCACCAACTCGTTGACCAGGTCGGTCAGTTCGCGCGCCTCCTGCCCCAGATCGGCGACCAGCTCGTCCCGCGTCCCAGGCGGCAGCTCGTCGATCCGGCGCAGCAGCGAGATGTTCGTACGCAGGGAGGTCAGCGGCGTACGCAGCTCGTGCCCCGCGTCCTGCACCAGCCGCCGCTGGTCCTCCTCCGACTGCGCGAGCCGCCCCAGCATCCGGTCGAACGCACGCCCGAGCCGCCCCACCTCGTCGCTGCCGGTCACGGGTACGTCGATGCCCAGCCGCCGGGTACGGGCCACCGCCTCCGCCGCCGACGTAAGGATCACCAGCCGCCGGGTGATCCGCCGCGCCAGCCACCAGCCGAACAGCCCCGCCCCGACCACCACCGCCGCCATCAGCAGCAACGTCCGCTGCTGCAGCGCCCGCAGCAGATCCTCGGTGTCGCTGAACTCCTGCGCCACCTGCACCGCACCCCGGCCCCCGCCCAGCGCGACGGTCGCGACCCGGTAGACGTCGTCCCCGACATCGACGTCCTCGTGCTGGGCCAGCGCCCCGGCCCCGGCCGCCCCCGCGATCTCCCGGTCGGCGTCGGTGACCGGCAGCCCGGGACTGCCCGGGTCGACGACACCGCCGTCCGGGCCGAGCACCTGCACATCCGTACGGGCGGGCCGGACGAAGTCGTGCCCCGGCGCGGAGGAGAAGTCCTCCGGAACCATCCGGCGCTCGCTCACCTCGACCCGCAGATCCTGCACGACCTCGTCGAACACCGACTGCTGGTCGACCCGCACCAGCCGGGCGGCGGCCCCGTAGGACAGGATCCCGACGAGCACGGTGACGACGGCGGTCACCGTCGCGAAGGACACGGCGAACGTCGTCCGCAAGGACACCAGCCGCGGCCGCCACCACCCACCGCGCCCGGCCACCCGCATCCACCGCAGGAGCCCCACTCAGTCCTCCCGCAGCACGTAACCCACCCCACGCACGGTGTGAATCAGCTGCGGCGCCCCCGGCTCGTCCAGCTTCCGGCGCAGATAACCGACGTACACGGCCAGATTCTTCGACCCCGGCCCGAAGTCGTACCCCCAGATCCGGTCGTAGATCGTGGAGTGGTCGAGCACGATCCCCTCGTTGCGCACCAGCAGCTCCAGCAGCTCGAACTCGGTGCGCGTCAGCTCCAGCTCCCGCTCCCCGCGCCAGGCCCGCCGCGCCTGCGGATCCATCCGCAGCCCGGCCGCCTCGACCCGCCGCTCGGGCGGCGCCGCCTTCTCCGGTACGCCGACGGCGGCACCCCCGGTCGCCTCCGCCGGAGCCGTACGCCGCAGCAGGGCCCGCAGCCGCGCGAAGACCTCCTCCACGTCGAACGGCTTCACGACATAGTCGTCGGCGCCCGCGTCCAGCCCCGCGATCCGGTCGGCCGTCTCCACGAGCGCCGTCAGCATCAGGATCGGCGTCCGGTCCCCCTCGGCCCGCAGCACCCGGCACACCTGGAGTCCGTCGATCCCCGGCATCATCACATCCAGCACCAGCACGTCCGGCGGTGTGCGATGGGCCTGCGCCAGCGCCTCCACGCCGTCGGCGACCGCGGTGACCCGGTAGCCCTCCAGGGTCAGGGCCCGTTCCAGGGCGTGACGGATCGCGCGGTCGTCCTCGGCGAGCAGAACAGTCTGGGGCACCTGTCCAGTGTGGCAAAGCGCGGCGGTCGTACGACCATAGGTACGAGCCGCCGCCGATCCTCTTACTGGCCTCTCACCTGTTACTGGCCTCTCACCCGGCGGAACGCAGCGCGGCGAGCTGCTCCTCGAACGGGACCACATGGAGGTCCTCCTCAACGGCGGGCTTCGCTCCGGACAACCCCGCCATCAGCCCCGCCAGCTCCCCCGCCGCCCGCTCGATCCGCCCGTCCAGCCCTTCCGCGCCCCAGTCCTCCGAGGCGGCGTACACGGCCGTCGGGACGACCACGGCCCGCAGATAGGCGAAGAGCGGACGCAGCGCGTGCTCCAGGACGAGCGAGTGCCGGGCGCTGCCGCCGGTCGCGGCGATCAGCACCGGCTTGCCGACCAGCGCCTCGGGATCGATCACGTCGAAGAAGGACTTGAACAGCCCGCTGTACGACGCCGAGAACACCGGCGTGACGACGATGAGCCCGTCCGCCCCGGTCACCGCGTCGATCGCGGCGGACAGTTTCCGCCCGGGAAACCCGTTGGTGAAGTTGTGCGCGATCTCGACGGCGAGCTCACGCAGCTCGACGACCTCCACGTCCGCCGCGACACGACCAGCGGTGGCCTTGGCCAGCCGGTCGCCCAGCAGCCGCGTGGACGACGGCACACTCAGCCCCGCGGACACCACGACGAGCTTCATTCGACGCTCACCCCTTGCGCAGCGGCGGCCAGCAGGGACTGGTGGGTCGGCGCATCGGGCACGTTGGCCGGCCGCCCGACGGCGAACTCCTTCCTCAGCACCGGCACGACCTCCTCGCCGAGCATGTCGATCTGCTCCAGCACGGTCTTCAGCGGCAGCCCGGCGTGGTCCATCAGGAACAGCTGGCGCTGGTAGTCACCGGCGTACTCGCGGAAGCTCAGCGTCTTCTCGATCACCTGCTGCGGCGATCCCACGGTCAGCGGCGTCTGGTCCGTGAAGTCCTCCAGCGACGGCCCGTGCCCGTACACCGGCGCGTTGTCGAAGTAGGGCCGGAACTCGCGGACCGCATCCTGGGAGTTGCGGCGCATGAAGACCTGACCACCCAGCCCGACGATCGCCTGCTCGGGCGTGCCGTGCCCGTAGTGGGCGTACCGGGCCCGGTACAGCTCGACCATCCGCTTGGTGTGATCGGCGGGCCAGAAGATGTTGTTGTGGAAGAACCCGTCGCCGTAGTACGCGGCCTGCTCGGCTATCTCCGGCGAGCGGATCGACCCGTGCCAGACGAACGGCGGTACGCCGTCCAGCGGCCGCGGCGTGGACGTGAACCCCTGGAGCGGCGTACGGAACTTCCCCTCCCAATCCACCACGTCCTCGCGCCACAGCCGCCGCAGCAGCGCGTAGTTCTCGATGGCGAGGTTGATCCCCTGCCGGATGTCCTGCCCGAACCACGGATAGACCGGCCCGGTGTTCCCGCGCCCCATCATCAGGTCCATCCGGCCGTCGGCCAGGTGCTGGAGCATCGCGAAGTCCTCGGCGATCTTCACCGGGTCGTTGGTGGTGATCAGCGTGGTGGAGGTGGACAGGACCAGCCTCTCGGTGCGGGCCGCGATGTAGCCGAGCATGGTCGTCGGCGAGGACGGCACGAAGGGCGGGTTGTGGTGCTCACCGGTGGCGAACACGTCGAGCCCCACTTCCTCGGCCTTCAGCGCGATGGCGACCATGGCCTTGATCCGCTCGCGCTCGGTCGGCGTACGGCCCGTGGTCGGGTCCGCCGTGACATCGCCGACGCTGAAGATCCCGAACTGCATGGTCGCTCAACCTCCAAGTTGTTGACCGTTCAACCATACCCGGAAACGAGCACCCCGCCCCCCTTATTCCGCCCTCCTCAGCCGCCCTACTCCGTGGGCAGCCCCGCGTACGCCCGCATCGCCGCGCGTTCGTGCGGCAGCCCCCACGCCCGGAGGATCTCCAGGAAGTTCGCCCACCGCCAGGTGCCCTCGTCGCGCGAGGCCAGGACCCGTATCAGCCGCTGCTGCCGCTCGTCCAGATCGGCGTAGGCCGCCGGCCCGGCCGGGCGTTCCGCTCCGAAGGCCAGGCGTACGGCGGCCGAGGTGATCGCGAAGGTCGCCGGCCCCGAGGCGGCGGCCAGACCGTCCGTCACGGCGTCCAGCGCCTCGCCGGGATACCGGTCGGCGAGCAGGGTCAGGCCCACCGCGGCGAACCCCCGCAGGTCGCCCTCGTGGAACAGAACGCCGGGCGCGCCCGCCTCGGGCGGCTCGGCCTCGGCGGCTGCCAGTTCGGCGAGCACCCGCGCGTCCACGGCGCCGTCTGCCCCCACGCTGCCCAGCCGGGCCAGCGCGGTCGCCGCTGACCACCGCACCACCGGTTCCTCCGCCGTGAGGAGCGCCCGCAGCCGGTCGACCAGCGTGCCGTCGCCCAGCAGCCCCGCCGCCACCACCGCCGTGGCCGTGACCGCGGGGTTCGTCTCCCCGTCGAGCAGCCGGAGCAGGGGCGGCAGCGAGGCGTCCCGCTCCTCCGGGAACCAGGCCAGCAGGTATGCGGTCGCCGCGCGCACGGCCGCATCGCCGTCGTCCAGCAGCGCACGCAGCCCCGGCACCTCCCGCCGCACCGCGTCGTAAGCTCCCAACTCGGCCTCTGCATAGCGCAATTGCAGGTCATAGTCGAACATCGCCCGCCGCATCTCGCGGACCCGCCGCTCGCCCTCGTCGGGTGCCTGCTCGACCCACTCGTCGTACTCGGCGCGTATCCGCTCCGGGTCCCGCGCCCGGAACTCGGCGATCTCCCGCCGCCAGCCGGCGATGTCGACGCCGCCCGGCAGGTGCGACTCGTCGTATCCGATGGCCAGGGCCGCCAGCAGCTCCAGAACCTCGTCCCGGTCCGGCACCGACGGGTCGGCCGCCATACGGGCCAGGAACGGCACCGCCGCGGCGGACGCCTCGTAGCGGCTGCCCTGGTGGAAGATGTTGCCGTACAACTCGTGGAGGGCCTTCTTGCGTTCCTCCGCGTCCGGCCCGCACAAGGCGCTCAGCTGCCCGGGGACGTCGTCCGCGTCGCCGTAGGCGTGCTCCAGGCCCGCCCAGTCGACGGCGTCCAGCCCGGCCAGCGGGCCCTTCTCCATGTCGTTCATCACATACGGCACTGTGCCACCCGGCACTGACAACCGGCCCCGGGCCAAGAGAACTCCGGAGGACCACCGTGCGAAGCTGCCCGCATGCTCATCCTCCGCTCCGCCGCCCTCTTCGTCGTCGCCGCGATCTTCGAGATCGGCGGCGCCTGGCTGGTCTGGCAGGGGTACCGGGAGCAGCGCGGCCTGCTCTGGATCGCCGGCGGCGTCCTCGCCCTCGGCGCCTACGGCTTCGTCGCCACCTTCCAGCCGGACGCAAACTTCGGCCGCGTCCTCGCCGCGTACGGCGGGATCTTCGTCGCCGGTTCCATCGGCTGGGGCATGATCGCGGACGGCTACCGCCCGGACCGCTGGGACATCACGGGCGCCCTGATCTGCCTCGCGGGCATGGCGGTGATCATGTACGCCCCGCGCGGCGACTGACCTGCACGACGACCGACCGGCACCGAAGCCAGGACGCGAACCGAGGGGATCACCCACGCCTTGCCTATCCTTGCGACCAGGCACCCGATCTCCACCGAGGAGCAGCCGTATGACCCCCTCCGCAGCCTCCCGCATCGCCGTCGTCACCGGCGCGAGCAGCGGAATCGGCGCCGCCACGGCACGGCAGCTGGCGGCCGCGGGCTACCGCGTCGTTCTCACCGCCCGCCGCAAGGACCGCATCGAGGCGCTGGCCGAGGAGATCAACAAGGCCGGCGGCCAGGCGACGGCGTACCCCCTGGACGTCACCGACCGCGCGGCGGTGGACGAGTTCGCGACCGCCTTCAAGACGGTCGGCGTGCTCGTGAACAACGCCGGCGGCGCACTGGGCGCCGACCCCGTGGCGACCGGCGACCCGGCGGACTGGCGCCAGATGTACGAGACGAACGTCATCGGCACCCTCAACCTCACCCAGGCCCTGCTCCCCAAGCTGGAGGCGAGCGGTGACGGCACGGTGGTGGTCGTCTCCTCCACGGCGGGCCACGCGACGTACGAGGGCGGCGCGGGCTACGTCGCCGCCAAGCACGGCGCCCACGTCCTGGCCGAAACGCTCCGCCTGGAGATCGTCGGCCGGCCGGTCCGCGTCATCGAGGTCGCCCCCGGCATGGTCAAGACGGACGAGTTCGCCCTGACCCGCTTCGCCGGCGACGAGGAGAAGGCGGCAAAGGTCTACGAGGGCGTCCCCGACCCCCTCACCGCCGACGACGTCGCCGACACCATCACCTGGGCGATCACCCGCCCGAGCCACGTCAACATCGACCTCCTCGTCGTCCGCCCCCGAGCCCAGGCGTCGAACACCAAGGTCCACCGCGTGACGTAGTAACTCCCGGGCCCCCTTTTCTTGTCAGGCAGGCCAGGGAGGCCCCCGGCTCACCGGGGGCCTCACCTCAATGCGTCAACCCTTCACGCAGACCACCTGCCGCAGCTTCGCCACGACCTCCACCAGGTCCCGCTGCTGATCGATGACCTGCTCGATCGGCTTGTAGGCGCCCGGGATCTCGTCCACCACGCCGGAGTCCTTACGGCACTCCACACCCCGCGTCTGCTCCTCCAGGTCCTTCGTGGAGAAGCGCCGCTTGGCGGCGTTGCGGCTCATCCGCCGGCCGGCGCCGTGCGAGGCGGAGTTGAAGGACTTCTCGTTGCCGAGGCCCTTCACGATGTACGAACCGGTGCCCATCGAGCCCGGGATGATCCCGTACTCCCCGGAGCCGGCATGGATCGCGCCCTTGCGGGTGACGAGCAGGTCCATCCCCTCGTACCGCTCCTCCGCCACGTAGTTGTGGTGGCAGGAGATCTCCTGCTCGAAGACCGGCTTGGCCTTCTTGAACTCCTTGCGGATCACATCCTTCAGGAGCGCCATCATGATCGCGCGGTTGTACTTGGCGTACTCCTGCGCCCAGAACAGATCGTTGCGGTACGCCGCCATCTGCGGGGTGTCCGCGATGAAGACGGCGAGGTCGCGGTCGACCAGGCCCTGGTTGTGCGGCAGCTTCTGGGCGACGCCGATGTGGTGCTCGGCCAGCTCCTTGCCGATGTTGCGGGAACCGGAGTGCAGCATCAGCCACACCGAACCGGACGTATCCACGCACACCTCGACAAAGTGGTTGCCGCTACCCAGCGTCCCCATCTGCTTGACGGCCCGCTCCTCACGGAACTTCACCGCCTCGGCGACCCCGCCGAACCGCTCCCAGAAGTCGTCCCACCCTCCGGTCGCGAACCCATACAGCCGCCCCGGATCGACGGGACTGTCATGCATCCCCCGCCCCACCGGAATCACCTGCTCGATCTTCGACCGCAGCCGCGACAGATCCCCGGGAAGGTCGTTCTCCGTCAGCGACGTCTTCACCGCCGACATCCCGCACCCGATGTCGACACCGACCGCCGCCGGACAGACAGCGCCCCGCATAGCGATCACGGACCCGACCGTCGCGCCCTTGCCGTAGTGAACATCCGGCATGACCGCGAGCCCCTTGATCCACGGCAGCGTCGCCACGTTCCGCAGCTGCTGGAGCGCGACCTCCTCGACCGTCGCCGGGTCCGTCCACATACGGATCGGCACCTTCGCGCCCGGTATTTCGACATACGACATAACGTCCTCGTTCCCCCGGAAGAAAATCAAAAGCCTCGAAACGCAAAACCGGCGCAAGGTCGACGTTACGGACAACGGACCGGCGTTCACGGCAGTGCGTGCGATACACATTGTCTCCAGGGCGAGCCCCGGAACATCAAGCGATTAACCAGCGAGAGGAGCCTGACCGTGCAGCGGAAGGCGTACGTAACCGGCGTCGCCGCGCTCCTCGCGGCCCTGCTGGCCGGCTGCACCAGCGGCTCCGACGGCGGCGACACCACGGACAGCGCCAACTCCGACAACGCAGGTACGGCGACGGCGGCGGCCGAACCCGGCCGCTACCGCAACCTCCCCGAACCCTGCGGCGCGGTCGGCGAGGACACCCTCGACTCCCTCCTGCCCGGCCTCCAGCAGATCGCCGACGAGGAACAGCGCGAGCAGGCCTACCAGGGCAAGCCCACGCTCACCTACGACAACGACCGCAAGGTCGGCTGCCGCTGGAAGGTCGAGTCCAGCTCCGCCACGGACCACCTGTTCGTAGACTTCGAGCGCGTGGTGTCGTACGACAACACGGTCAGCGACGACGACCAGGCGCAGGAGCTGTTCGCGGGCAAGCAGGAGGCGGCGGACCTCCCGGAGCCGACACCGACGGAGACGATCACCGAAACCGCGACCGACGACGGGACCGAGTCCCCGAGCGGGACGGCCACCCCCTCCGCCACCACCACCCCCCAGGGCGCCCCCTCGGGCACCCCGAGCGGCACATCGAGCCCCACTGGCCCCACCTCCAGCGCCACCCCCACCGCCCTCCAACCCCGCGTCCTGGACGACCTCGCCGACGAGGCCTTCCTCGACGACGAGCTGAGCAGCTCCGGTTCGACGGCCAAGCAGCGCACGGTGACTGTGGCGTTCCGCACGTCCAACGTCATCGTGACCATCGAGTACGAGGAGCAACCGGCGACCGTCGGAGTCGTACCGGACAGCAAGGAAATGCAGGACAGGGCCCGGAAACTGGCCGCGCAGCTGGCCGATTCGCTCGCGGAGTAGCGCCTCTTCGCGCCCCCGCGCAAAGCGGCCGAACCGAGTCCGCACACTTCCCTCACCGCGTACCGTGACCTCTCGGACCCGTTACCCGAGTGTCACGAGTGAAGGAACCATGCAGCGACGAGCACAGCGAGCCGAACAGCGCCATCAGCGAGCCAGCCGCCTCACCCGCGTCCTTGTCGGCGCGGCGGCCGTCCCCGTGATGCTGATCGCCGCAGGCTGCTCCTCGGACTCCGGCTCCGACGCCGATGCCAAGCAGGCGTCCGAGAGCCCGGCGGGCGCCTCCGCGAGCCCCTCGCCCACCGTGCAGGCGGCGGCGTACGCGAAACTGCCCGAGCCGTGCAAGGTGCTGTCGACGAAGACGCTGGAGGAACTGGTCCCGGAGGCGGGCAAGTCGGGCAAGGAAGCGAACTCGGACGATGTGTCGACCCGGGCCGGCTGTTCCTGGGACAGCCTCGACAACAACGGCGTCGACGGCTCCCAGTTCCGCTGGCTGAATGTCTCCCTGCTGCGCTTCGAGTCCGACGTCACGCGCGGCGCGGGCGAGCAGCGGGCGCAGGAGTACTACGAGAAGCAGGTCACCGACGTCCAGTCGGCCGAGGGTGCCAAGAACACCAAGGCCGAGCAGGTCACCGGCACCGGCGACCAGGCGACGGCGGTGCGTTACGACCTGAAGAAGAAGGAAGGCGCCTTCAAGCAGCAGACGATCGTGGCGCGCGTCGAGAACGTCGTCGTCACCCTCGACTACAACGGCGCGGGCCTGGCAGGCGACGAGACGCCGGACGCCGACGACCTGATGAAGGCGGCGAAGAAGGCGGCCAAGGAGGCGGTGACCGCGGTCACGAAGGCGAACGAGACGGACGCCTCGGCAACCCCTGGTGGCACCAACTCACCCTCCAAGTCCGCCACTTCATCCGAAACACCCGCGAAGAACAGCTGACCCCGATCCCCCCGGCGGATCACCGGCAGCCACCGGAAGTGTCACGGAAGAGCTGACGTACACGATCCGGCCACCCGCCCCCCGTACGCATGTGCCACCCTGTTGGGCGCGCAACAACACGCAGTGGGAGGGGAATACGGGTGGCCGCGCCACTTCAGCTGACACGGATGCACCGCGTTCTCATCGGCGTGGTCGTCTTCGGTGCCGTGATCATCGCGGGCATCGGCTTCGCGGGCTCGTACGCAGCCGTACGCGAACTCGCCCTCAAGAAGGGCTTCGGGGACTTCAGTTACGTCTTCCCGATCGGCATCGACGCGGGCATCTGCGTCCTGCTCGCCCTGGACCTGCTCCTCACCTGGATCCGGATTCCCTTCCCGCTGCTGCGTCAGACGGCCTGGCTGCTGACGGCGGCGACGATCGCCTTCAACGGCGCGGCGGCGTGGCCGGACCCGCTGGGCGTGGGCATGCACGGTGTGATCCCGATTCTGTTCGTGGTCTCGGTGGAGGCGGCCCGGCACGCGATCGGCCGCATCGCGGACATCACGGCCGACAAACACATGGAGGGCGTCCGCCTCACCCGCTGGCTGCTCTCCCCCATCCCCACCTTCCTCCTCTGGCGCCGCATGAAGCTCTGGGAGCTGCGCTCCTACGACCAGGTCATCAAGCTGGAACAGGAACGCCTCGTCTACCAGGCCCGCCTCCGCTCCCGCTACGGCCGCGCCTGGCGCCGCAAGGCCCCGGTGGAGGCCCTGATGCCACTCCGCCTGGCCAAGTACGGCGTCCCCCTCGCGGACACGGCCCCATCGGGCCTGGCAGCGGCGGGCATAGAACCGACGCTGATACCCCCGGCGCCGCCGCAGCACGCCTTGGAGTCAGCAACGGCACCTCCCAGCGAGCAGCGCCCCCAACGCCACAGCAACCAGGACTCCGTACAACTCGACCAGACGGAGCACCAGAACCCCTGGCTCCACGCCCGCGACCCCCAGACCATCGAGTACCACGGCGGCTACGACCCCAACTACGACCCCGAGGCCGCGTACGCCGAGTGGTACGAGGAGCAGCGCCAGGCGGAGCAGTACCAGCAGCACTACGAGGAACCCCCGCCGATCCCCGACCCCTCCCCGGAGGACACCGGCACGTTCCCCATCCCGGTGGGCCCCGGCCGCACCCGTGAACTGGGCGAAGGCGGCGGCACACCGCCCCCGGAGCCGGACGACGAGTCGTTCTACCAGGTCTTCAAGCAGTCGATCAACGGCAGCTACCCGACCCCGAACCAGCTCATCGACAACATCGAGGCGGAGTTCGGCATCCGCCTCGACGGCACGGAAGCCAAGCGCCTGGTCAACGACTTCACAAACCGCCACTACACGGAACTGGAAGAAGACCACATCGCGTAACGGCCCCTGGAAGGCGCCCGGTTCAGTCCAGACCGTGTGCCGACCGGTAGGTAACCGTTCCGCCCGTGTCCGCCACGAGGGTCGGACAGACGGCACACGCGGCCGCCCCGCGCTGCACGAACCACCGGCAGTCGCGTCGGATGCCACAGCTCGGAAGTGTCCCGTCGGCGGGGTCGGTGACATCCGACTCGTCCAGGACGTGGTCGATGACTGCACAGTCGGTGCCCGTCCACTGCGGGCACCCGCCTTCGACACAGGCACCCGTGAACCGGTACCGGCTCTCCGGACGCCCCGCCGCCTCCAGCCGGTCGGCGAAGGACTGGTCGACCACCACCGGGACGGGCAGATACGCCAGTCGACCGGCGCCGGTCATGACCCCGAGCAGCGAGGCTCCTGTGGCGCAGGGGGCGCTGGGGCAGGCCCGTGGCTGCCCGGATGCTCCCTCCTCCCGGCCGGCGGTCCCCGAGGTCACCGCTGGTACCCGGCCTCTGCGGCGGCGTATTCCTGGAGCTCCCGCATCAGGTTGGGCTTGGGCTGCCCGGTCCACCAGATCTTCCCGGACAGCCGCACCGGCGTCGCGTCGGCCGGCGCAAGGTCACCCAGCGCCAGCGCACCCGCCTGTGCGATGGCCCGACTCACCCGCTCCTGCTGTTCCTCGGTCAGCTCAACGCCGGTGACGACGAACGTGAACTCGTTCTTGGTCCTGTTGTCCGCCATGGGGGGCTCCTTCGCGACGGAACGGTCATTTCCGTGGCCGACGCTAAGGGCCGCCCCGCCGAGCCGCGATCCCCACGACCCGACCGAGTGAACGAGTGAGCAGAGGGGGGCGCCCGGCGAACACCAGGCGCCCCCATCACCGTGGAGAAGCGGCTTACTCCCCGAGCAGCGCCCGCACCCGCTCCTGCCCCACCGCCAGCAGCAGCGTAGGCAGTCGCGGCCCGGTGTCCCGGCCCACCAGCAGGTGGTACAGCAGGGCGAAGAACGACCGCTGGGCCGTCTTGATCTCCGGCGGGAGTTCCTTCGGCGTGGCGTCGGCGGGGAAGCCCGCCTGGACCTTGGGCACGCCGTACACGAGGTGGGTCAGGCCGTCCAGCGACCAGTGGTCCGCCAGCCCGTCGAGCAGCAGCCGGATCGACCGCTGGGACGCCTCGTCGAGCGACTTCAGCAGCTCGACGTCGGGCTCCTCACGCACGATGGTCCGCTGGTCGGCGGGCACGTGCGTGTTGATCCACGCCTCGGCCCTGCCGTACCGGGGCCGCACCTCGTCCAGCGAGCCGAGCGGCTTGTCGGGGTCCAGCTCGCTGAGGATCCGCAGCGCCTGGTCCTCGTGCCCGGCGGTGATGTCGGCGACGGACGCGAGCGTCCGGTACGGCATCGGCCGCGGCGTCCTCGGCAGCTCACCGGCGGCCGTGCGCACCGCACGCGAGTGCGCGGCCACGTCCGCCGGCAGCGCGGAACCGTCGGCCACCTTGGCGTCGAGCTTGTCCCACTCGTCGTACAGCCGCTGGATCTCCTGATCGAAGGCGATCTTGAACGACTGGTTGGGCCTGCGCCGGGCGTACAGCCAGCGCAGCAGCTGCGGCTCCATGATCTTCAGCGCGTCGGCCGGGGTGGGCACCCCGCCCCGCGACGACGACATCTTCGCCATCCCGGAGATCCCCACGAACGCGTACATCGGCCCGATCGGCTGCTTGCCGCCGAAGATCCCGACGATCTGCCCGCCCACCTGGAAGCTCGACCCCGGCGACGAGTGATCGACACCGCTCGGCTCGAAGATCACACCCTCGTACGCCCACCGCATCGGCCAGTCGACCTTCCAGACCAGCTTGCCGCGGTTGAACTCGTTCAGCCGGACGGTCTCGGAGAAACCGCAGGCCGTGCAGGCGTACGTCAGCTCGGTGGTGTTGTCGTCGTAGGAGGTGACGGTGGTGAGGTCCTTCTCGCAGTTGCCGCAGTACGGCTTGTACGGGAAGTACCCGGCGGCACCGGAACTGCCGTCGTCCTCACTCGCCGCCCCCGACCCCTCCACGGCCTCGATCTCCGCCTCGTCGACGGCCTTCTGCTGCGGCTTCTTGCCCTGCGCCTTCGGCTTGGTCCGATACTGCGCGAGCACGGCGTCGATCTCCCCCCGGTGCCGCATCGCGTGCAGGATCTGCTCGCGGTACACCCCGGAGGTGTACTGCGCGGTCTGGCTGATCCCGTCGAACTCGACGCCCAGCTCACCCAGCGACTCGATCATGGCCGCCTTGAAGTGCTCGGCCCAGTTCGGGTACGACGACCCGGCGGGCGCCGGCACGGAGGTCAGCGGCTTGCCGATGTGCTCGCTCCAGGACGCGTCGACCCCGGCGACACCGGCGGGCACCTTCCGGTACCGGTCGTAGTCGTCCCACGAGATCAGATGCCGCACCTCATAACCCCGCCGCCGGATCTCGTCGGCGACGAGGTGCGGGGTCATGACCTCCCGGAGGTTGCCCAGGTGAATGGGACCGGACGGCGAGAGCCCGGACGCGACGACGACGGGTTTGCCCGGGGCCCGACGCTCCGACTCCTCGATGACCTCGTCCGCGAAACGGGAGACCCAGTCGGTGGTCTCGGTGCTCAGAGCCACGATCGGCACGTCCTCTTTTTCCTGAGAGCTGTGGTGAAGGTTCTCCATTCTCCCAGACCGCATCGCGCCCGGGAAAACCGCTTTACCCCCCATGGGATACTGGCCGTGTCTATCCATCCCCACGAGGAGAACGGCACCCATTCCTATGGCCTCGGTCACGTCCCTCACCGCTTCCGTCCATCAGCGCCTCGCGTCCGCCCTCTCGGCTGCCCTGCCGGAGGCCGCCGACTCGGACCCGCTGCTGCGACGTAGCGACAGGGCCGACTTCCAGGCCAACGGGATCCTGGCCCTCGCGAAGAAGGCGAAGGCGAACCCGAGGGAACTGGCGGCCCAGGTCGTCTCCCAGGTCGTCACCGGCGACGTGATCAAGGACATCGAGGTCTCCGGCCCCGGCTTCCTCAACATCACGGTCACCGACCAGGCGATCAACGAGAACCTCGCCGCCCGCGCCACTGACCCCGACGCCCGCCTCGGCGTCCCGTACGCGGAGCACCCGGGCACGACGGTCATCGACTACGCCCAGCCGAACGTGGCCAAGGAGATGCACGTCGGCCACCTCCGCTCCGCGGTGATCGGCGACTCGGTCGTCCAGCTCCTGGAGTTCACCGGCGAGAACGTCGTCCGCCGGCACCACATCGGCGACTGGGGCACCCAGTTCGGCATGCTCATCCAGTACCTCGACGAGCACCCGCACGAGCTGGACCACAAGGCCGCCCAGGTCACCGGCGAGGAGGCGATGTCGAACCTCGACCGCCTCTACAAGGCCGCCCGCAAGCTGTTCGACTCCGACGAGGAGTTCAAGACCAGGGCGCGCCGCCGGGTCGTCGACCTCCAGGCCGGCGACCCGCACACGCTCGCCATGTGGCAGAAGTTCGTCGACGAGTCGAAGATCTACTTCTTCTCGGTCTTCGAGAAGCTGGACATGGAGGTCCGCGACCCCGACATCGTCGGCGAGTCCGGCTACAACGACATGCTCGCCGAGACCTGCCGCCTCCTGGAGGAATCAGGAGTGGCCGTCCGCTCGGAGGGCGCGCTGTGCGTCTTCTTCGACGACATCAAGGGCCCGGACGGCAAGCCGGTCCCGCTGATCGTGCAGAAGTCGGACGGCGGCTACGGCTACGCGGCGACGGACCTGTCCGCGATCCGCGACCGCGTCTTCAACCTGAAGGCGAACAGCCTGATCTACGTCGTGGACGCCCGCCAGTCCCTCCACTTCAAGATGGTCTTCGAGACGGCCCGCAGGGCGGGCTGGCTGAACGACGACGTGAAGGCGTACCAGCTGGCCTTCGGCACGGTCCTCGGCAAGGACGGCAAGCCGTTCAAGACGCGTGAGGGCGAGACGGTCCGGCTGGTCGACCTCCTCGACGAGGCGATCGACCGCGCCTCCGCCGTCGTACGGGAGAAGGCCCAGGACCTCTCCGAGGAGGAGATCGCCGAGCGCGGCGCCCAGGTGGGCATCGGCGCGGTGAAGTACGCCGACCTGTCCACCTCGGCGAACCGCGACTACAAGTTCGACCTGGACCAGATGGTCTCGCTGAACGGCGACACCTCGGTCTACCTCCAGTACGCGTACGCCCGTATCCAGTCCATCCTCCGCAAGGCCGGCGAGTCCCGCCCGCAGGCCCACCCGGAGCTGGACCTGCACGAGGCGGAACGCGCATTGGGCCTGCACGTGGACGCGTTCGCGGAGACGGTCGCGGAGGCGGCAACGGAGTACGCCCCGCACAAGCTGGCGGCGTACCTGTACCAGCTGGCGTCCCTGTACACGTCGTTCTACGACAAGTGCCCGGTCCTGAAGGCCGAAACCCCGGCACACATCGAGAACCGCCTGTTCCTCTGCGACGTGACGGCCCGAACGCTCCACCAGGGCATGGCCCTGTTGGGCATCAGGACCCCCGAACGTCTCTGAATATCAGGCACCTCCGGCGGGGAGCGCGAACTCGCACCACACCACCTTGCCGAGTTCGCGCTCCCCCACGCCCCACTTGTCACTGAGCGCGGCGACGAGCAGCAGCCCCCGCCCACCCTCGTCGGCCTCGTCCGCGACGCGTGGCACGCCGGACCCGCTGTCGTGCACCTCCACCCGCAGTACGTCCCCGTCGTACCGCACGCGCAGCAGGAAGCCCCGCCCCGGCGGTACGCCGTGCAGCAGGGCGTTGGTGGCCAGCTCGCTGACACACACGGACACGTCCTCGGCCCGCTCCCACTCTCCGAGCCCCCAGTATTTGAGGGACCACCACGTGAAGTGCCGGGCGGCGGGCACGGACCGGCGGTGGCGGGCGTAGAACTGGTCGCGCTGGTAGGGGAGTTCAACTTCGACATTCACGAGACGAATGTCGCGCAGAGTCACTAGCGTTGATCAGTGGGTGAGACCGTACGGATTCTTTGTACGGCTTCACACGGGGTCGCGCACGGACACGCGTGGGGAGTTGAACCGTCATGAACGCCAAGAAGCCGCCGCGGAAGAAGAACCTGACGGCCATGAAGATGCTCGGCGCGCAGCTCAGCGCCGGCCGCCGCGCGGCTGGTTTCACCCAGCGCTCACTGGCCGAGATCGCCAACGTCGACGAGGAGACCATCGCCTCGATCGAACAGGGCAGACGCCGACTCACCCCGGACCTCGCCGTCCACCTGGACCAAGTGCTGGATCTGAAGGGCCTGTTGGAGGCTGGCGTCGCCAACCTCCCGGAGATCGACCAGTTCCCGATGTGGGCGGAGCTGTATATCCAGCATGAGCAGGAGGCCATTGCGCTGTCCCTGTACGCCAATCAGGTCCTGCCCGGCCTGCTTCAGACGGAGGCGTACGCCCGTGCCGTACTCCGCGAACGCGTCCCCGCGTACGCCGAGGACGAGATCGAGACCAAGACGGCGGCTCGAATCGGCCGCCAGGACATCCTGCGCCGCAAGGTCCCGCCGACCGTCAGTTTCGTCATCTGGGAGCCGGTGCTCCGCCTGGCCGTCGGTGGACCCAAGATCCGCGCCGACCAGCTTCGCCACCTGCGCGCTTGCGCCGAACTCCCAGGAATCTCCGTGCAGTTCCTGCCACTGCCCAGCCCGTGCCATGCCAGCCTCGACGGACCCTTCGTACTCCTGGAGACCCCGGACCACCAGCACCTCGCGTACACAGAATCCCAACGCGGAAGCCAATGGGTATCTGACCCGGATGAGGTGTCCATCCTGTCGCGCAAGTATGCGATGCTGCGAACCCAGGCCCTGACCACACAAGACTCCTTGGGCCTGCTGGATCGCCTGCTAGGAGAGCAATGAGCGCCGACGCACTTCAGTGGTTCAAGTCGACCTACAGCGGCAGCGAAGGCGGCGAATGCCTGGAAGTCGCGTTCTGCCCCCACACCATCCACATCCGCGACTCCAAGAACCCGGCAGACGACAGCCCCACCCTCCACGTCGCCCCCGCCACCTGGACCGCGTTCACAAAGTTCGCCGCCCGCTGAACGATGGCCACCCTCCCCAACCCCCTCCCGAAGCTCGCCACCCTCGGTCTCGACCTCCCTCCCGGGAAACTGATCGACACCCTCCTCTGGCACGCCGACGTACCCGCAACCCCCGGCGACTGGGCCACCCTGCAACCGGCCCGCCGCACCGCGGGCCTGCTCCCCCTGCTCATCGACGTCGGCGGCAGCCAGGGCGGCCCCGAGGCCTGGGAACTGATGCCCGACGAGACCTCGTACCCCGGAGATCACGACGCCGAAGAGGTACTGGCCGAGTACTGGGAGGACACAGAGGACGACGACTGGCCGGGCCTGGCACCCGAACCCCAGCCAGAGTCCGACTCCCCCGACCCCGACGCCCTGGCCACGGACATAGCCGACCACCTCCTCACGGACGGAACCTGGCTCAAGGAACCGCGCCTCGCCCTCGTCCCCGCCCGCCGCAGCGCGGACATCCCGGCGGCGATCGGCTGGTCGGGCCCCGTGAACCACGAGGACGACGTGGCGCGCCTGTGCGCGGTACTACGCTCCTGGGAGGACCGCTTCGGCGTACGCGTCGTCGCCCTCACCTTCGACCAGCTGATCCTCTCGGTCGCCGCACCGCCCACCACCCCCGCCGAAGCGCAGGCGGTGGCGGTCGAGCACTACGCGTTCTGCCCGGACAACATCAACCAGAGCAGCACCCCATCCCTCAACGCCTACGCCGAGCAACTGATGGACCTGGAAATCTGGTCCTTCTGGTGGGACTGAGCCACCGGCCCGCACGGCCTGCCAGGAATGAGGACGACACTATGAGCGACAAGGCGCGGAAGCTGTTCGAGGCGCTCGACCTCGACAAGAACGGGATCCTGACCCGCGAAGAGGTGATCATCGCCCTGCGGACGAAGGGCCCGACGCTCGCCGCCTCGGGGCTGCTGCCGTTCTGGGGCGTGGGAGACGCCGACGCCTCCTCCGCGCTGTTCGACGCGGCCGACCAGAACGGGGACGCCGTACTGACCCTGGAGGAGTTCTCGGCGGTGGTGGACCGCCGTTTCGGCTGGCGCTGACATCTCGCCCACCTGGTGCGAGGCTGGAGTCAGGAGCAGTCCGAGCCAGCTCGGGAGGCCCGATGGGACGCGATGTCCCGGAGGTGGTCTTCACCCGGGAGGACCGCCGCCGGTACCGGATCAAGGTGCAGAGGTGCCTCGACGCGTTCGCGCTGATGCTGCGCGAGGCGCGCTTCGAATCCGGGCGGCCGCAGGTGGGGCTGGAGATCGAGCTGAACCTGGTCGACGATCACGCCGAGCCGGCGATGCGCAACAGCGACGTACTGGAGGCGATCGCGGACCCGGCGTGGTCGACGGAGCTGGGCCGGTTCAACCTGGAGATCAACGTCCCGCCCCGCCGGCTGACCGAGGGCGGCCCCGACTCCTGGGAGTCCGAGGTCCGCGCCGCTCTCAACCACGCCGACGAACGCGCCAGGTCGGTCGGCGCGCACCTGATCATGATCGGCATCCTCCCCACTCTCCGACAGCAGGACGTCGGCGAGTGCGCACTGTCCGAGAACCCGCGCTACCGGCTGCTCAACGACCAGGTCTTCGCGGCCCGGGGCGAGGACCTCCACATCGAGGTGGACGGCGTCGACCGGCTGCGCACCTACGCCGACACGATCACCCCGGAAGCCGCGTGCACCAGCACGCAGTTCCACCTCCAGGTCTCCCCGGAGGAGTTCCCCGGCTACTGGAACGCGGCGCAGGCGATCGCCGGCATCCAGGTCGCACTGGCCGCGAACTCACCCTTCCTCTTCGGCAAGGAACTGTGGCACGAGACGCGCATTCCCCTCTTCGAACAGGCAACCGACACCCGCCCGCAGGAGATCAAGGTGCAGGGCGTGCGGCCCCGGGTCTGGTTCGGGGAACGCTGGATCAACAGCGTCTTCGACCTTTTCGAGGAGAACCTCCGCTACTTCCCGGCTCTCCTCCCCCTGTGCGACGAGCAGGACCCCCTGGAGACGCTGGAGCAGGGCGACATCCCGGAACTCGGCGAGCTGACCCTGCACAACGGCACGATCTACCGCTGGAACCGCCCGGTCTACGCCATCGCCCACGACAAACCGCACGTCCGGGTGGAGAACCGCGTACTGCCCGCCGGCCCGACCGTCGCCGACACCCTCGCCAACGGCGCCTTCTACTACGGCCTCACCCGCGCCCTGGTGGAGGAGGAACGCCCGGTGTGGTCCCGGATGTCCTTCGCGGCCGCCGAGGACAACCTGCACACGGCGGCCCGCCAAGGCATGGACGCGCTCCTGTACTGGCCCGGCATGGGCGAGGTCCCGGCCCCCGAACTCGTCCTGCGGCGCCTACTCCCCCTCGCCCACCGGGGCCTGGAACACTCCGGCATGGACGAGGCCTGGCGCGAACCCCTGCTCGGCATCATCGAACAGCGCTGCGTCACGGCCCGCAACGGAGCGGTCTGGCAAAAGGAGATGTTCCACCACGCAACCGCATCCTCCGCGGGCCGCCACGAGGCCCTACGCCGCATGACGCAGCAGTACATCGACTACATGCACCTCAACGCCCCGGCCCACACCTGGCCGATCGACTGACAGCCAGGCCGAGACGTACAGCAAGCGCAGCGCCGCGGCCGTCAGGGAGATGCCGTCACGGGCACGGTGGCCGAGTACTGGACGGTGCCGAAGGCGGAGACCTTGGCCAGCGCCCACCAGTCGCCGCCGCTCTCGCCGCTGTCGCTCGTGTCGCCGGGTCGGTGCGTCACGGCGTAGTGGAGTTCCGTCACGGCTCTCGGGGACACGGTGAATCCCTGGATCCGGGGCGTGATCGCGACGGCGTCGCCGGGGGCGCCCCACGTGCCGTACGGGCTGATGATGCGGGCCTCACCGCGGACTTCGCTCAGCGCGTGGCCGGTCAGGCGCAGGACGAGGCGATCGGGCGCGGGGTGGGAGAGGTCGATGCCGAAGGGAGCGACCTCTGGGCCTCCCCCGACGGCGACGGGCAGCGCGTCCTCCAGGATCTGGCCGATGCCGTCGAGGATGCGGGCCGCCACGAAGTACGTGCCCGGTGCCGCACCCTTCTCCGGCCGCACGGTGATGTCGAACTCCGCGAACTCGCCCGGAGCCAGGTCGTACCGGAGTGGCGCGTGCGCTGCCACGGTGAGGCCCGCCGGGACGCACAGGGAGATGGTGCCCCTGGCCGGGAGGACGGAGGTCGCGACGGTGATGCGTATGGTTTCCGTGACTCCCGCTGAAGACGCCTCGCTCTTCGTGCTGCATCCCGCGGGCTCGCCGGCCTTCCCCGCCTCAGCGCCCTCGCCGAGCCGTTCGGTGCGCTCCAGGCGGAGGCTGACCGGGAGATGACCGAGGGGGGCCGGGCCTGTGTTGTGCAGCCAGTAGCGGGTGAAGACGGGCTGGACGGGTTCGCGGGCCGGGCCGCCGCCATCGGGTTCCGATGTGGGCCGGTCCGACCGGGACGGGGCCGGGTCGGAGGCGGACAGGCCCGAGCGGCCGGACAGGTCGGGGCGGGCCGCGATCGTCGCGACGTCCGCCGCCGCCAGGCCGATGCTCAGCGAACCGTCCTCGTCGGCGGTCAGTGGTCGTACCGTGCGCTGTTCCAGCAGGTCCGTGGCCTCACCGGCCGTGAACCCGCCGTGTCCGCCGTGTCCGCCGTGCAGGCGGACCCGCGCGGTCACCGGCCGGCCCTCCGACTCGTACAGGCGCATGACCAGGCCGTCGGTGGCGGGGTCGGTGTCGCCGGGGAGGCCGGAGGCCATGGGGTTGCCGCGCGGCTTGAGCGCCGAGAGCACGACGTTCGCCGGTTCGACGGTCAGGAGGGAGGCGCGGGGCGGGAGTTCGCCGTCGGAGGGAGTGGTGGGCAGGGCGAGCAGGGGATGGTTCGCCTCGCGTCCGGCGCGTACGAAGCCTGCCTGGCGCCAGCCGCCCGGTCCGGCGACGAGGCTGTAGTGGAAGTCGTGCGTCCAGTGCTGGAGGGCGAAGCTGCTGCCGTCGGGGGCGGTGCGGCGCGGGCCGTCGAGCCAGACGCCGCTGGGCCAGTCGGTGCAGGAACGCATGAGGGAGAGGTAGAGGGTGCCGTCGGTGGTGGCGACGGAACCGGGGGTGCCGTGATTGACCAGGGCGGCGGAATAGTCGTCGGCGGGTTCGGCCGTGGTGGGCAGGCCGTCGGGTACGTGGACGTCGATCACCGCGTCGGAGAGGTCGGCGGTGAGGGCGTCGGTGTCGCTGACGATCAGTACCGGGAGATCGCGCGGGCCGCGCAGGTCGGCGCCGGGGACCCAGGCTTCGCGGCGGGTACGGGCTGCGGGCACGAAGACGCGGCCGTGAGTGGCGAGGGCCGCCCGGTAGGCGGCTTCGTCCGCTCCGGTGGCGGCCAGGACGCGTTCGGCGAAGGCGTTGTCAGTGCCGGGTGCCACTCTGATGTCGGGGAGATTGGAGTCCGCGTCGAGAGAGCCGTGGCGCGGGCCGTCCGGGCGTGTGCAGGTTGCGGTCACGCCCTGGGCGACGAGAGCGGCGAGGAGGGGGCGTACATCATGGTCTTCGGGGGCGATCACTTCGGCGACGCCGATGGCGTGCGACAGCGTGCTGCGCCCGCTGCCGTCACCGGTGGCGGAGTCGGCCGAGTCGGCCGGATGCAGGGCGATGCGGGCGGTCGTGGAGAGCCCGGCCCAGGTGTGTGCGGGGTTGTCCAGCGTCCACAGGTGCTCGGCGGTGTCGGTCTCCGGGAAGCCGAAAGGCCGCCCGATCGCGGCGAATCCGACCTCGGAGACCGGCAGGGTGCCGGGCAGGTCGAGGTCGAAGCGGACCCGCAGCAGCCTGTCCTCACCGATGGAGCCGTCCACGCGGGTGCGGAAGTCGATGCGGGAGCTGCCGTGGAGGAGGGTGGCCGTCTGTGTGAACCGCAGGGTGTCCAGGCGCACTTCGGTGGTGATCCGCGCGCCGACGGCGGAGCGCTCGACGCGTGCGGAGGTGGCGGGTCGGGCGCCGGTGCCCGTGCCGGGCCCCTTGGGGAGCAGATGCCAGGGGCCCTCGCCCCAGACGGGGTGGGTCGTGTACTCGTCCTGCAGGGTCAGTTCGCCGCCGAGGCCGCCCGGGCGGAGGAGTTCGCGGCCGGTGCGCAGATCGGAGATGCGGCTCAGCGCACCGCCGCGGTCGGGGTCGGCCTCGATCCGGAAGATCTCGTTCTCGATGGTGGTGGCGTCCGGGACGAGGGCCCAGCCGGTGGTAGCCGGTTGAGGTTCGGTGTCCGGTCGGGGTGCGGTGCCCGGTCCGGACTCGGTGTCCTGTCCGGGCTCGGTGGACGCCTCGGGTTCGGTGGACGCCCCGGGTTCGACGAGCTGGTAGACGCGGTGGCCGAGCGAGGGTACGCCCCGGGCGAGGAAGGAAAGAGCGGAGCCTTCGGTGACCGAGGGCAGAGGCCGCCCGGCCTCGTCCCGGACCTCTGCGCCTGCCGCACCGTCCACGGTGACGAGGCCGTCCCGTTCCCAGGAGAGGGTGTTCGCGACCAGCAGGGGCCGCCCCGGCGTATGCGCGCTGCCGCGGGTGTCGGTGCGGGCGGCGAGCTGCCCCAGCGCGTCCGTCCGCACCCTGTCGCCGAGTTCGTACGCCTCACGCCAGTTGTCGGCGAGATCGAGATAGACCTGGTCGGACTCGGTGCCCGTGACGGCGTCGTGGTGCGCACCATAGGCGAGGAGGCGCCACGCCTTGTCGAGTGCCTCGCTGGGGAAGCGCTCGCCGAAGAGGCTTGCGAGGGCGGCGAGCCGTTCCCCGTCGAGTACGGCCGTCTCGGCGGCCCGCTGCGCCTGCTTCGTGTCGATGTACGAGACGTCCTTGCCGGTGAAGACCGGGTTCATGTCACGGGTCTGCGGCGTGATCACGCTCGTCGTACGCGAGCGGGACGGGGACTCCGCCTCACGCCGCACGGCCGCGAAGAAGTCCCGCGGCAGGCCCATCGTGAAGCGTGGCCAGACATAGCGCTTGGCCCACTCCCGGTGGATCTCGGTGCACCAGCGCGACGGCACGTTGTGGTCGTGGCCCACCGGCAGCATCACATTGCGCGTGGCGGCTACCTTCTTCAGCTGCGCGTACTGGTCATACGCGGCCACCATCGCGGCCTCGAGCGAGTCGGTCCGGTGGATGGCCCAGCCGGCGGTGTAGTGCGCGCCCATGTAGTGGGTGAGGACGCCGCGACCGCTGGGCGCGATCCACTCGAACTCGCTGGGGAACTGCATCCGCGCGATGTCCCCGGTATGCCCGATGGGCCCGGAGTTGTGGAAGGGGCCGCGCGCCCAGGCGCTGGAGTCGAGTCCGGCGTCGGCCATGATCCCGGGGTGCGCCGGGTCGTGACCGAACACGTCGAGCAGCCACCCGGAACGCGGATCACCGCCGAGTACGTCCCGCTGGTAGCCGATGCCGTAGACGGTGTTGCGGATCGTCGACTCGGGGTGGGTGAGGTTGGTGTTGGGCTCGTTGTAGCTGCCGCCGACCAGTTCGATCCGGTCGTCGCGCAGGAAGCGGCGCAGGTCGGCCCGGTCGCGTGGGAAGGCGTCCCAGTGCGGCTTGAGATAGTCGATCTCCGCGAGCACGAAGCGGTAGTCGTCGTCGTGCCGGGCCGAGTCGAGGTGGGCACGTACGAGGTCGAAGGCGCTGCGCACATGGGGCGGGCGGAGCCGGTCCACCCAGGGCAGATCGGGGAGTTCGTGGCGGACTTCGGTGAAGCCTGCCTGGGTGTTCCACCAGACCGGGTCGTAGTGGAAGTGGGAGACCATCCACATGGTCCAGCCGGTGTCCTCGGCCGTGACGGTCGCCTCGGCGGTGCAGCGGTGGGCGCCGGCGTCCTCCGTGGTGGTGCGGGCGGCTCCGGAGTCGACGGCGGTGGGCCACGAGGCGCTGGAGCCGACGGCGGTGAGGCGGGCGGCTTCGGAGTCCTCGGCGGTCTCGGCGATCGCGGTGACCCGGTGCAGCGATCCGGCGGGGGCCGGATCCGAGAAGACGACCCCGACCTCGGCGACGGCCTCCCGTCCCGGCCCGGGTGCGGCGATCAGCGCCGGTTCCGGCGTGCTGACCGTCGGCCCTTCGACCCGGACCCGTACGCGGCCGGTCCCGCCCTGCAGGGTCACACGTACGACCTGGCGGGGGGACTGCTGCGTACCGACGAAGAGGTCGGTGGACCGGACGTCGCGGATCCGCATGCTGGCGTGGGCCTTTCGGTGGCTGTACGGGAGGTGGCTGGTTGGGCGGCGGCGGGTGGGCGGCGACTGTAGAGGCGGTGGCTGTATGGGCTGGTCACAAGCGGTTGGGCACCGGTCGGGCGTCCCGGGCGGTACGCCCTGCGGCTGGTACGTCCATCAGGGCCACCTCCAGTGGCGGTACGTCCGGGCAGCGGTCTACAGCAGAGCGCGGGCCAGTTCGACGGCACCCTCGACGGGCCCGCTGCGGGTGCAGTCGGGTGCCGGGGAGGTCCCTGTCGAGCGCGTCGTCGAGCGCGCTGTAGAGGGCGGCCTGGTTGAGGACGACCCCGCCGGCCACGACGACGTCGTCCACGACGGCGCCGCGGTCGGCGAGTCGCGTCACGAGCGCGGACAGGGCCCGTCCTCCCGCGGCGATCACGTCGCGGGCGAGGTCGGACCCGGCTGCGGCGGCGCCGAAGACGGCATCGGCGTGCCGACCCCACTCCGCTGACACGTCGGCCGCGGCATCCAGCACCCCGCCGAGCGCCGGGACTTCGACGATCCCGAGGGCGGCGAGCAGCCCGCGGGTGAGCGGATCGGGAGGATCGCCCGGTCGTGCGCGGTGCAGACGGCACGTGCCGCCTCGCGTACGACTCCGGCGGCGCTGCCCTCGTCACCGAGGACGGCGCCCCAGCCCCCGACACGGATCTGCGTCCCGTCGGCGAGGTGCCCGATCGCGACGGAGCCGGTGCCGGCCACCAGACCGACGCCCTGCCTGAGGCCTAGGGCCTGTCCGGCGGATCAGGCCGGCTGCAAGGAACGGCACCTCATCAGCGCGGGTGAGCGGGGCCTGGTGCGTCCGGCTGCAAGGCGGAGGAGGGCGGCGACGCGATGGGGGTGCCCCCGCGCGAGCGGATTCGAGCGTGGGGGAGTCGGCAACCGACGACAACGCCGCTGGGGGTACCCCCTCTGGGGGAGGGCGTACCAGGCCACGCGACGCCGGCATGATCCGCCGGACAGGCCCTAGGGCGGGGACGAGGAGTTCGGCGTCGTTGACGATGCGCCGGGGCACATCGAGATGGGCACCGAGCGCCTCGTCGAGGAGGGCGCCCTGGCGCGGGGATTCGCAGCCGTGCGCCCCGACGGCGACGGATGCGGGCCTGGCCCTCGCGGGCAGGGCCTCCCGGACGAGCCCAGCGAGCCACTGCGCGGCCTCACCGGGATCGTGCGGCCGCCAGCCACTGCTCGGACGGACGGTGTCGACGACGACGTCCGTACCCGAGCAGGCGCGGAGATGGGTCTTGGTGCCGTCCACGTCGATACCGACGGCCATGGACGCGGATTCCTGCACGGATCCTCTTTCGTCGTTGCGCGGTGATCCCATGCGTAGCGAACGGCGGGCGAACCGTGCCGGGGCGCGCGAGAGCCGTTGCCTCGCGACGGGCCCCGCGGATCAGGAGCGTGGGCGTCGCCGGGCGAGCAGCGGTCGAGCGGTCGGGAAGCCCCGGGACGGGCTTCTGAATGAGCGCGGCAGGCGAGTACCGCGCGAGTTCGTTAGGAAGTTAACTAACCAAGTAGGGTGCGCGTCAAGAGGCACGGAATCCCGATGCCCTGCGACCTTGCGACCAGACGCCTCGCGACCAGACGCCTTGCGACCAGACGCTGCGGCACGACCTGAGGGAGAACATGCACCTGAGTGAGAGTGCCCGCGCGGTATTCGCCGTGCTGGCCGGGGCGGGCACCGCAACCCGTCCCCAGCTGGCGGCCGGTGCGGGCCTGTCCAAGCCGACCGTCTCCTCCGCCATGGCCGAGCTAGAGGCCGCCCAGCTCGCCGCCTGCTCCGGAACCGCCTCCGGTGGCACCGGCCGGTCCGCCGCCGTCTACGGTCTCGGGCCGGCTGCCGGCGCCGTGCTCGCCATCGATCTCGGCCCCACGCACACCCGGGTTCGGGGCTGCGCCCTGGACGGCACCCTCCTCGCCCAGGCCACCGGCTCCCGGGCGGATGCCGCCGACGCCGTACGCGAGGCCCTCGACTCGCTGCCCGCCGGGGGCCCACTGCGCGCGATCGTCGTCGCCGTGGGCGACGTCACCACGCAGGACCCGGAGGGCACCGGTATGCGCCCCGCAACTGCCAAGGCCGGCCCCGCTTTCGACGCCATGTCCGTCGCGCTGCCGCCGGGTGTTCCCGTCCACCTCGAGAACAACGTCAACTGCGCCGCGCTCGCCGAGCTGCACGAGGGCGCCGCCCGCGGCCGCCACACCTTCGGCTATCTGCGGATCGGCGTGGGCATCGGCCTCGGCGTCGTCATCGGCGGCAAGGTGCTGCGCGGAGCGAACGGCGCCGCGGGAGAGGTGGCCCGGCTGCCCTATCCATGGGACGAGGGCCGCGAACCGCGCCACGAGGCCCTGGAGGAGTACATCGGCGCGCGCTCCCTGTTGCGTCGGGCCCGTGAGGCCTGGCAGGACGCCGACGGCCCGCGCCCCCGAACCGTCGAGCGGCTCTTCGCCCTCGCCGAGGAGGGCCATGCCACGGCCCGCACGGTGGTCGGCCGCCATGCGGCCGACGTGGGCCGGCTCGCCACCGCCGTGGCCGCCGTGCTGGACCCGGGACTGATCGTGCTGGGCGGCGCCACCGGCGCGGACCCGCAGCTCCTGCCCGGTGTACGGGCCGAACTGGCACGGCTGAGCTGGCCCACCGAGGTGGTGAGCAGCACCCTCGGCGACAGCGGCACCGTGGCGGGCGCGAGCCGGCTCGCGGTCGCCCATGGAATTCAAATCGTGACCGGAAGGCACGCGGGCGAAGCATTGACGGGTAACCGAAGGTCTGCCAATGTCCGGACAAGCGCTTTCTAAGTCGGCGGGACCCGACTCAGGGCGAGGGGCTCCGCCCTACGGCGGAGCGGCGTACGAGGGCGTGCTCGTACGGTCACGGTCGGGATGACGGCCGAGGAATCCTCACCCGCCAGGGCGGCGCGACCGGGCGAGGTCGCATGCCGGAAAGAGCCCTCCACAGAACGACCCGAGCCGCGCGACCGGCCGGGGGATCCGTCACGCACATCCAGGGAGGACCCGGTGGGTCACCAGATCTCGCGCAGAACCCTCTTCCGCACCGCGAGCGGCCTCGCCGTCGCCGGTGCGCTCGGCAGCTCGCTCAGCGCCTGCAGCGGCGGAACCGGCGCCGGCAGCACCAGCAGCGACCTGACCATGACCTGGTGGGGCAGCGACGACCGCCACAACGCCTATAAGAAGGCGCTGAAGTACTTCCAGGAGAAGAACCCGAAGATCAAGATCCGGGAGACCTACTCCGGCTACGAGGGGTACTTCGACAAGTTCAACACCAACGTCGCCGGCGGCAGCGCCCCCGACCTGCTCCAGATGGACACCGCGCTCGTCGCCCAGTACGCCCGCAAGGGCGTCCTCGCCCCGCTCGACACGTACGTCGGCAAGAGCCTCGACCTCACCGGCTTTTCCAAGACGCTCCTCGCCGCCGGCACCGTCGACGGCAAGCTGTACGGCGTCCCGTCCGGCATCGGCGTCAACCAGCTCACCGTCAACCGCAGCGGCCTGGAGAAGCTGGGCCTGAAGCTGCCGGACCGCGAGTGGACCTGGGCCGATCTGAAGAAGATCGCCCAGCAGGTCTACAAGAAGAGCAGCGGCAAGATCTACGGCGTCGACGACGGCGGCGGCTCCACCCTCCAGTGCTTCGAGATCTTCGCCCGTGAGAAGGGCGAGACCTTCTTCTCCGACGACGGCAAGAAGCTCGGCTTCACCCCCGACACGCTCCAGGAGTGGTGGGAGTACTGGGCCGAGATGCGCAAGACGCACGCATCGCCGCCGCCGGCGATCACCTCCGCCGCGCACAACGACCTCACCAAGAACGCGGTCGTCATCGGCAAGGCCCTGTTCACCTTCGACTCCGGTGTCTACGGCGCGGGCGGCTCCATCACCGACGCGCAGCTGGACTTCCTGCCGACCCCGCAGGGCGACTGGTCCGGCGCCCGCGAGGGCAACTTCGTCAACGGCGGTGTGCTGCTGAGCGCCACCAAGGCCAGCAAGAAGGTGGCCGACTCGGTGAAGATCATGGACTTCTTCGCCCAGGACGAGACGGCGATCAAGGACATGCAGCTGTACCGGGGCATCCCGCCGACGGAGAAGGCCCGCAACCTGATCGCCTCGGGCCTGACCGAGACGGACAAGCTGAACATGGCGAACGCCGACTACATCTCCCAGCGCGTCTCGAAGGCGACGAACGCCTTGCCCGCGCCGGTGCCCCCGCCGCAGGGCGCCGACCAGATCTGGGACCTGCTGTTCCAGTCGAACCTCGCCGTCGCCTTCGGCAAGAAGTCGATCAAGGCGCAGCTCGGCGAGTTCTTCGACCAGGCGCCAGGGATCCTGAGCGCCTGAGCGCTCCGCTGGAAGCACAGTGATGAACCCGCGCCGCGCAACCGGACACCGAGAGAGCCGACCGGCTTCAGGCGCCCCGCAGGCGAACCGCAAAAAGATGGGCTGAGGGCCAGGGAGATGAGTATGACCACCGCGCAGACCGACGAGGTCGTGAAGGAGCCGCCGGCTGCGGCGACCCCGTCCGACCAGCGGGAACGCGACCGTATGCGCCGCCGCCTCGCCAGACGGCGGGGCGGCGGGTGGTGGCCGTACGTCTTCCTGGCCCCCTGGTTCGTCGGCCTGTTCGGCCTGACGATCTACCCGATGCTGGACTCGCTGTACCTGTCCTTCACCAAGTTCGACCTGCTGACGCCCGCGCAGTGGGTCGGACTGGACAACTACGGCAAGATGTTCACCGACGACCCGGTCTTCTGGGACTCGGTGCACGCCACCCTCCTGTACGTCGTCGTCTCCGTACCGCTGAAGCTGGCGCTCGCCCTCGCCGTGGCGATGCTGCTCAACCGCGACCTGAGGGGCATCGGCCTGTACCGGGCCGCCTTCTACCTGCCGTCGCTGCTCGGCGGGGCGGTGGCCATCGCCATCGTGTGGCGGCAGGTCTTCGGCGGCGAGGGCCTGTTCAACGACTTCCTCGGCTGGTTCGGTATCAAGGGCCAGGACTGGATCTCCAGCCCGGACACCGCGCTCTACACGCTCGTCCTGCTGGCCGTCTGGCAGTTCGGCACCCCGATGGTCATCTTCCTCGCGGGCCTGAAGCAGTTGCCGAAGGACGTGTACGAGGCGGCCGCCATCGACGGCGCTAGCAACGTCACGCGTTTCTTCCGGATCACCCTGCCGCTGCTGACCCCGATCGTCTTCTTCAACGTGGTCCTGCAGATCATCGACGCGTTCAAGACGTTCACCCCCGCCTTCGTGGTCAGCAACGGCACCGGCGGACCGCTGAACTCGACCATGCTGTACTCCCTCTACCTGTACAAGAAGGGCTTCACGGACCTTCAGATGGGGTACGCCTCGGCGCTGGCCTGGGTGCTGTTCCTGGTCATCGCGGGCTTCACGGCGGTCAACTTCATCGCCAGCCGCTACTGGGTCCACTACGACGACTGAAGCCGGAGTCCTTCACCCCATGTCTGCCATCACGCCGAACGCGTCGCCGCTGCAGAAGCTCCGCTCGCTCACCGGCTCCCGCCGCATCTTCGTCCACACCCTGCTCATCGGCGTGGCCGTCGTCATGCTGTATCCGCTGCTGTGGATGCTGAGCAGCTCCCTCAAGCCCGACACCGAGATCTTCACCCACCCCGGGCTCATCCCGAACGCAGTGCGCCCGGAGAACTACTCCGAGGGCTGGAGCGGCTCGGGCAACTCCTTCTCGCTCTACATCACCAACTCGCTGATCGTCACGATCGGCGCGGTGATCGGTAACGTCATCTCCTGCTCGCTGGCCGCCTACGCCTTCGCGCGTTTCGAGTTCCGCGGCAAGAAGATCTGGTTCGGCCTGATGCTCGGCACGCTGATGCTGCCCACGCAGGCCGTCCTGATCCCGCAGTACACGATCTTCTACAACCTGACCTGGATCAACACGTTCCTGCCGCTGATCGTGCCGAAGTTCCTCGCGGTGGACGCCTTCTTCATCTTCCTGATGGTCCAGTTCATCCGCTCCATCCCGCGCGAGCTGGACCAGGCGGCCATGGTGGACGGCGCCAACCCTTTCCAGATCTACTGGAAGGTCATCCTGCCGCTGATGAAGCCGGCCCTGGTCACCACCACGATCTTCACCTTCATCTGGACGTACGACGACTTCCTCCACCAGCTCGTCTACCTCCAGCAGAACGACAAGTTCACCGTGCCCCTCGGCCTGACTCTGTTCCTGGACCAGACCAGCGGCTCGTCGTACGGCGCGATGTTCGCGATGTCCACGCTGGCCCTGGCACCGACCCTGATCTGCTTCCTCGTCTTCCAAAAGCGCCTCGTCGAGGGCCTCGCCACCACCGGAATGAAGGGCTGAGCCCCACGTGACCACACCCGTGGAACCCGTGTTGCTCCCGCACCAGCGCACCTCCCTGCACGACCAGCCGGACAGCCCCGAGGCGTACGACGCCGTGCTGGCACGCGTCGCCGCCGAGGCCCTGGACCGGATCACCCCCGACGGCAACCTCGAACGCCCCGGCTGCACGGACGACATCGGCGACACCTCGCTCGGCATCTCCTCGCTGCTGGCGCTGGCGTGGCGGCGCACGGGCGACGACCGGCTCCCCGAAGCCGTGTCCCGCAGCGTGGACTTCCACCTGCGCGAACGTGTCTTCCGTACGGACAACCCCGGCTACCCGAACCTGCGCCTGCGCGACTCCGGTGAGCCGTACGCCCGTTACGTACTCGGCGACGGCGCGCACCCGATCGGCGACTGGCCCAGCACGGTCTGGGCGCTGCTCCAGGCGGTGAATCTGCTGGACATCGGCCGGGGCCTGCTGTCCGACGAGCAGTCCGGCGCGCTCACGGAACTGGCCTGCGGCTACTGGCGCTGGCTCACCGAGGTCACCTTCTTCAATCCGCAGGACGCCACCAACCAGGCCATCGGCTGTGTGGTCGGCGGTCTCATGCTCGCCCGCCACCTGCCAGGCACGGAGGCGGAGTGCGTCCGCGAGACGGCCATGCGCCTGTACACGGAGGAGATCCGCTCCCGCCGGCTGCCCGACCGGGGCGCGCTGCTGCCCGCCGAGCACGGGGGCGCGTACGACAACAACTACGGGCCCATCTCGCTGTCGTTCCTCGCCCAGGCCCACCGGGTCAGCGGCGAGCAGGTGTTCGTCGAGGACGGCGACGACATCGCCCGCTATATCGACGCGCGGCTGTCGTCCTGCGGCTACGACATCGGCGGGCCGCGCTACAGCGAGCAGCACTCCGGTTTCGAGGCGGTCCTGGGACTGCGGCTCTTCAGCCGCCGTATCCGCGCCGACCTCGGCCGCTACCGCGGTGACACCCGGTGGGGCTACCACGCCGCCGGTCCGGACGGCGCCATGGACGGCCACTTCGCCTTCATGCTGGTGTGGCAGGCGCAGGACACGACACGCTGGTACCGGGCGCCGCGTACCTCTCCCGTCCGCCATCAGCTGCGCAGCGCCCGTGTCTCCGTCTCCTTCGACAACGTGCTGACGCCGTCGCTGATCGAGGCCGCCGGTACGCTACTGCTGCCCGCGGCCGCCGACCGCCAGCACGGCATCGGACCGGCCGTACGGCTGGCCGACGGGGGCAGCTTCCTGCTGACCAGGCCGATGGGCGAGGTGCGGGTACGCGACGCAGCCGCCCCCGGGCTCATGGCGAAGCTGGTCACCAAGCCGGTGGTCAGCGCCGCGCAGGTCCTCGTCCACACCCAGTCGCTGTACGTGACCGACGGGACGTCGCTGTGGCTGACGGTGGCCCTGGACCTGGACCCGGCGGAGGGCGAGCCGTTCCTGCTGGCCGGTCTGCCGTACGCGACGGAGACCGATGGGCGGCTGGCGAAGCTGCTGGAGGTGGCGGGTCTGGACCTGTCCGAGCGGGCGGGGCGGCTCGCCACCGACGGCGCGCTCCACGCGGGCGGTCTGGCCGTCACCGGCGCCGCCGGGATCGCGGTCACCACGCCCGACTGGCCGGGCACGGACTCCTCCGCCTACTTCAACTCCCCCGACACCATCGGTCTCACCCAGGAGCAGGCGGCCTTCCGGCTGGCCGCCGACCCGCGCGGCTACGGCAACCCGGATGCCGGCTGGCGCCACACGGTCGCGACCACGGCGCTCGAGGCGGACCCTTTGCCGGGCGCCCCGGGCGGGCTGACCGTCTTCGCGGTCCGCTACGGGCCCGCCCACGCCGACGAGCCGTTCGCGCCGGTCTTCGAGCGCACCGACACCGGCCTGCTCGTCACGACCGAGGCGTTCTCCGCGCTGATCGGCTCACCCGAGGGGGATGCCACGGGCGAGCCGGTGCTGGAGCTGCGGGTGCCCGGTGGACGACTCAGCGCAGCTTCTGGGCCACCTCGGTGGCCCAGTAAGTAAGAATGTTCTGCGCCCCGGCCCGCTTGATCCCGGTAAGCGCCTCGAGAATCGCCCGATCCCGATCGATCCAGCCCTTCTCGGCAGCGGCCTCGATCATCGAGTACTCACCAGAGATCTGATAGGCAGCCACCGGTACATCCGCCACATCCGCAACCCGAGCGAGGACATCCAAATAGGGCCCGGCAGGCTTCACCATCACCATGTCGGCCCCTTCCTCCAAATCCAGGGCCAACTCGCGCATCGAATCCCGCACGTTGGCGGGATCCTGCTGATACGTCTTCCGGTCCCCCCGCAACGACGAGGCAACGGCCTCCCGAAAAGGCCCGTAGAAAGCAGACGCGTACTTCACGGTATAGGCGAGGATGGCCACATCCTCCCGCCCGATCTGATCAAGGGCGTCGCGGATGACCCCGACCTGCCCGTCCATCATCCCGCTGGGCCCGACCACATGGGCCCCGGCATCGGCCTGCACCTGAGCCATCTCGGCGTACCGCTCCAGGGTCGCGTCATTGTCCACGCGCCCGTCAGCGTCAAGCACCCCACAGTGCCCGTGATCGGTGGTCTCGTCGAGACACACATCAGACATGACGAGCAGGTCGTCCCCGACCTCGGCCCGCACATCCCGAATCGCGACCTGAAGAATCCCGTCCGGATCGGTCCCAGGAGTCCCCACCGCATCCTTCTTGGACTCCTCCGGCACCCCGAACAACATGATCCCGGAAACCCCGGCGGCCACAGCCTCAGCAGCGGCCTTCTTCAAACTGTCCCGCGTGTGCTGCACAACGCCCGGCATGGCAGCAATCGGCACCGGTTCACGCACCCCCTCCCGCACAAACGCGGGAAGGATGAAGTCGGCGGGATGCAACCGGGTCTCGGCAACCATACGCCGCATCACAGGCGTGGTACGCAGCCGACGAGGACGCGAACCGGGAAAGGAACCGTACTTCGACATACTCCTAAGCTACGCCCGCCCCCACCGCCCATTTACCAACACGGCGTCGGCCGAGCGTGAAGCCGCACTCGCCCACGGCGGG
>NZ_BJND01000016.1 GCF_006539505.1 Streptomyces spinoverrucosus | reverse complement strand
TCAGTGTGTCCGGGTCCGTCAGCTTGCGCCAGCCGGTCGAACGCGTCCTCGATGAGGGGTGAGCGGGCGAGACCGTCAACCACCCATGCGTAGTAGGCGCGTTGCGCTCCGACATTGCTGGACATGCCGTTCGACGCGGGGCCGGTGACGCCGACCGATGCCATGCCTTCACCCTCCATCACGGCGCGACCGAGTCGAACCCCGTGAACCCGCTCGGGTCGTGCCGCCCGAACGAGCCGTGCTCGAAGATGCCGTACCCGACCTCGCCGTCCAGCCGGAAGCGGGCCGCGTGGTCAGTGACGCCGTACGCGGCGACGGGGTGCGCGGCCGGATCGGCGAGGTCGTAGGTGCGGCGGTCAGTCCAGTCGCGGCCGCGCCAGATGCCGTGCTGCCAGTCACCGGCGGGCGGATAGCCGGCGCCGACGGCGAGCGGGGACGACGTCAGGACCTCCACGTCCAGTTCCAGCGGCTTGCGCGGGTCGCCGAGGTGGATCAGGGCGCGTTCGGGGTGCCGGGTGCCGGAGCGGTAGGTGATCTCCGGCTGGGGCCAGCCGAGTTGGCGGTCGCGGTGGCCGGGCCGTACCACGGTCGCATCGTTCAGCGTGCGGTAGCCGTCGGCGTCCTCCTGCACGATCACCATCAGGAACCGGTCGTCGAAGCGGACCGGGCACCACACCCAGTGGAAGCCCTCGGTCGGGTACTCCTCGGCGAACCGCCCGCCGTCCTCACCGGGGATCGGCCGCACTCCCCAGCTGCGGTCCCGGGTGCCGGTCCACTCACCGGCCCTGAGGCGGATCTCCCGGCCGCCGGCCCGGATCCAGCCGACGCATCGGCCCGCCTGCACGAACCGTTTGCCCTCCAGAGTGAGCCGGCTGCCGCGCCGCTGCTGGTGGTGCGGTTCCCACAGCGCCGGGAAGTCCGCCGACCAGTGGATCTCGTACGACAGTGCGTCCGGGTCGCCCGGGTCGGCGGCGCAGCTCAGCACGTACTCCCGCAGCGGGTGCTCGACATGGGTGCGCAGCGGTCCGACCGCGAGGCGCATCCGGTCGTCGCCGAGGGCGTCGGACGCGCGGACGGCGTGCAGGGTGTCGCCGATGCGCAGGGTGGCGTACGCGTCGATCACCCCCGTGTTGGGGTACACCCCGAGCCCGGTGATCAGTAGCGCCCGGCCCTGGTGGTCGAGGACGTGGAAGATGCTGCGGTCATAGGCGTTCCGGTCCCCGGTCGCGACGTGCTTCATCGACAGGGGCACCTGGTGGACCGGGTAGTCGTCGAGCGGCACCGGACGGTCTTCGAGCACGGCAAACCTCCCTGAACACAGTGCAGTTGACCGTACGTCAGGGACACGCCGACGGACAGACACGGAACAGGACCGGTCCGAGACAGGGGCGGGTCGGCCACCGAGGCACGGACCCAGGACGGTCTACGAACCCACGCTCGATTCCCCGGCCGGGTGACCTGTCCGCATACCGCAGCGTTGCCCAGGTATGACCCCCACCTCTTCCACGACCGGGCGTCAGTTCCGCGTATTCGTTCCCCGGTACGCAGCATCGCTTCCGCGCGTCGAGCGCCCCCCGCGGGCCCCGGCCCCGCCCCCGCAACCGCTCCCCGACCCGCCCATCTACCGCGACCTGATGCGCACCTGGGCCCACCGCGGCCGCACGCTGCCGGGGCGCCACGACCCGGAGTGGATCCGGCTGGCGGCGCCCCTGGTCAGGCGGGGTCAGTTCAGTGGGACTCCGGACCCGCGAGGTGACGGGCGATGACCATCCGCTGGATCTGGTTGGTGCCCTCGACGATCTGGAGGACCTTGGCCTCGCGCATGTAGCGCTCGACCGGGAAGTCGGCCGTGTAGCCGTAGCCGCCGAGGATCTGGACGGCGTCCGTGGTGACCTTCATGGCGGCGTCGGTGCAGTGCAGCTTGGCCATGGCCGCCTGCCGGGCGAAGGGCCGCCCGGCGTCGCGCAGCCGGGCCGCCGCGAGGTACAGCGCGCGGCCCGCCTCGATCTGCGTCGCCATGTCGGCCAGCATGAAGCGCAGCCCCTGGAAGTCGGCGATCGGCCGCCCGAACTGCCGGCGCTCGGTGGCGTACCCCACCGCCTCGTCGAGCGCCGCCTGGGCCAGGCCGATCGCGCAGGCCGCGATGCCGAGCCGCCCCGAGTCGAGCGCGGACAGGGCGATCGCGAAACCCTGCCCCTCCTCGCCGATACGCCGGGCGTCGGGGACCCGCACGCCGTCGAAGTGGACCTGGGCGGTGGGCGAGCCCTTCATGCCCATCTTCTTCTCCGGCGCCGCCGCGCTCAGCCCCTCGGCGTCGCCGGGCACCAGGAAGGCGGTGATTCCGCGCGGGCCCTCCTCGCCGGTGCGGGCCATGACGGTGTAGAAGTCGGCGACGCCGCCATGCGTGATCCACGCCTTGGTACCGGTGATCACCCAGTCGTCACCGTCCCGGACGGCCTTGGTGCGCAGCGAGGCCGCGTCGGAGCCGGACGCCGGCTCGGACAGGCAGTACGCGCCGAGCAGGCCGCCGCCGAGCATCGCGGGCAGGTGCTCGACCTGCTGCTCCTTGGTGCCGTAGGTGGCGAGGGCGTAGGAGGCGAGGGTGTGCACGCTGACGCCGAGGCCGACCGTCAGCCGGGCCGCGGCGAGCTCTTCGAGGGCCTGGAGGTAGACCTCGTACGGCTGGTCGCCGCCGCCGTACTCGACGTCGTAGGGCAGGCCGAGCAGCCCCGACCGGGAGAGCAGGGTGAAGACGTCGCGCGGGAAACGTCCGGCGTCCTCCTCATCGGCCGCGTGCGGGGCGATCTCGCGCTGCGCGATGTCGCGGACGAGCGAGATCAGATCCCGGGCCTCGTCCGTGGGCAGTAGTCGGTCCACCGGCTGCGGGGCGCGGTCGGGCATGGCGACGCTCTCCTCCCTTTCGGGCGCGGCGGCGGACCTACGCCATGGGTGGGCGGCTCCGCCGGGTGTCTCACTGCTGCTGCCGATGCTCCTGCTTCCGGGTCACGAAAGCTGCTGACCAGCGGCTGCGCGCTGTGAGTATGCCCGATCGGAGGCAGCGAGTCACCGGTTAACGACCGCTCACTTCAAGAATTCCCCGTCCGCGGAAATTGGTCCGCACCATTGACCCAACTGGTCTAGTCCTCCTACTGTGACGGATCACCAGCGATTCATCGCGTTCATGCCAATCGGCAGTCCCCCTCTCCCCCACGAGGAGACACCCGATGCACCTTCGCCTCCGTCCCCGCGTCCGGTTCCGGGCGCTCGTCGCCGCGGCCTGCTCCGCCGCCCTCGGCGCCGGCCTCCTCACCGGCATCGGCACCGCCACGGCCGCCCCTGCGCCAAAGAAGCCCGCCGCGCAGGCGGCCACCGGTTCCAAGGTCGTCGGCTACTTCACCGAATGGGGCACCTACGACCGCAAGTACCTGGTCAAGAACATCGAGACCTCCGGCTCCGGCGCCAAGCTCACCCACATCAACTACGCCTTCGGCAACGTCACCGGCGGCAAGTGCGCGATGGGCGACGCCTACGCCGCCACCGACCGCACCTACACCGCCGCCGAGTCGGTGGACGGCGTCGCGGACACCTGGGACCAGCCACTGCGCGGCACCTTCAACCAGCTGCGCGAGCTGAAGAAGAAGCACCCGAACCTCAAGATCCTGTGGTCGTTCGGCGGCTGGACCTGGTCGGCCGGCTTCGGCGAGGCCGCGCGCAACCCGGCCGCGTTCGCCCAGTCCTGCTACGACCTGGTCGAGAACTCCAGGTGGGCGGACGTCTTCGACGGCATCGACATCGACTGGGAGTACCCGAACGCCTGCGGCGCCACCTGCGACACCAGCGGCCGGGCGGCGTTCAAGAACCTGATGGCGGCCGTCCGGGCCAAGTTCGGCTCCGGCAACCTGGTCACCGCCGCGATCACCGCCGACGCCACCCCCGGCGGCAGGATCGACGCCGCGGACTACGCGGGCGCCGCGCAGTACGTCGACTGGTACAACCCGATGACGTACGACTTCTTCGGCGCCTGGGACGCCACCGGCCCGACCGCGCCGCACTCGCCACTGACCTCCTACTCCGGCATCCCGAACGCGAACCTCCACACCTCGGCGACCATCGCCAAGCTCAAGAGCCTCGGCATCCCGGCCTCGAAGCTGCTGCTCGGCATCGGCTTCTACGGCCGCGGCTGGACCGGCGTCACCCAGTCGGCGCCCGGCGGCACGGCGACCGGACCGGCGGACGGGACCTGGGAGGACGGCATCGAGGACTACAAGGTGCTGAAGACCAAGTGCCCGGCGAACGGCACGGTGGGCGGCACCGCGTACGCCAAGTGCGGGAACAACTGGTGGAGTTACGACACCCCCGCGACGATCGCGACCAAGATGACGTACAAGAACCAGCAGGGCCTGGGCGGCACGTTCTTCTGGGAGCTGAGCGGGGACACCGCGAACGGTGAGCTGATCAAGGCGATCCGGTAGCCGCGACAGGGGCGGAGGTTCATCCGGACCTCCGCCCCTTTGTCATGCCTCCCGGCGGGCGGGCTCCGGGGCCGGGTACGAGGGGTCCAGCTCCTCGATCGCCCGCAGGGCGCCGCCGAGGGTCTTCACCAGTAGCTCGCACATGGTGTCGCGGCTGAGTTCGGGGCGGTCGATCCAGTCGAGCGTGGCGCCCTCGACGCCGCACACCCAGCCGAGCAGGCCCATGCGGGCGAGCGGGGCGATGTGCCGTCGGCCGTACGCCCCTTCGGCGATGGTCGTGACGATCGCCTCGCGCACCTCGTCCCGGATGGCCTGCACCTCGGTGTCGAAGCCGACGCCGCCGCTGACGATCGTGCGGTACGCGGCGTGGTGGTGCTCGGCGTAGCGCAGATAGCCGTCGATCGTGCGGTGCACCCGGTCCACGGGCGCGAGTTCCAGACCGCCGGCCGCGAAGGTGACCAGGTCGGCGACGGAGTCCTGGACAATGGCCAGGTAGTAGCCGCGCTTGGACTGGAAGTAGTAGTAGATCAGCCCCTTGGCGACATGGGCCTGCCGGGCGATGTCGTCCATCGAGAGCGCGTCGTAGGACGTGTCGGCGAACAACCTCCGCCCGATGGCGATGAGTTCGGCGCGGCGTGCCGCCGAACGCTCGGTGCCGCGCGCCCGTGGCCGGGCGGCGCCGCGCTGGTGACTGATATTCAATTTCGACCCTGGTTCCAACGGGCGGCGGGACATCCGCAGTATGGCAGGTCGGCCCGTCCGTCAGGTCACAGCAGTCCCAGCTGTGTCACCAGCATCGCCAGCACCACGACGAGGGTCCAGCCCATGATGTGTTCGACGATCTTCGGGCCGTCGTCCTTGGGGCCGCCGGTTCGGACACGGGCGGCGGTGGCTGACTGTGCGGTCATGGTCTCTCACTGGTGTGTCGTGCGTGCAGTGGACTCCCCCCACCGATCTGTCCACCTTGCCACCGGCAGCGGCTTTTGTGGCGGAGACGTTGGTCACAGCGGACGGCCCCCGGCACGGAGCCGGGGGCCGTCGGGGGCACGCTCACCGCTGGTTTCAGCGCACGCCCACCGCCGCGAGCGCCAGCCGCTGGCGGGCGGTCGGACGCGCCGGGAAGTACAGGTAGCAGACGCCGCCGGTGCCGGAGACGACCTTGCCGGAGGCGTTGTACCGCTTGGTCCTCAGCCAGATGTTCTCCCACTCGCGCCGGTCGTAGACCCGCCGCACCGCCTCGTTGCTCGGCGACGCCGGGTCGTTGGCGATCACGTCGCCGTCGGCGGTGAAGCCGATCACGGTCATCAGGTGGCCCGCGGTGCCGTACCCCGCGCCCGTCAGCTCCTTCTCCAGGAACGACTGGGACGTGATGGCCGGGATACCGGCCGCGATCAGCGTCTCCAGGTCGGTGAGCGAGCCGAGCCGGGTGACCACGCCCTGCAGGCCCTGGAACGTGGCCGCGTAGGCGGCGTTGAAGGGCCAGTTGCCGCATCCCGCGTACTGGTAGTCGTACGTGTACCGGGCCGCGTGGCACACCTGCGGGTCGGCGTAGCTCGGGTCGACCCAGGCCAGCTGCTCCTCGGTGAGCCGGCCGCCCCAGTACTCGATGATCATCTGCGAGGAGGTGGGGCTGCACCAGGCCTCGCCGCCGTTGTCGTACTCGGGGTACTGCCCCTTGTGAATTTCCTGTGAGTACCTCGGCACCAGCAGTTCTTTGCCGAGGCGGGGCGTGGAGGCCGGGACCGTGAAGCGGTCCGGGACGTCGGAGCCCATCGCGCCGAGCCGCCAGACCGTGGGGGTGAGCCGGGTGCCGGGCTTGCGGTAGAGGGTCAGCCGCAGCCGGTAGGAGGTGAGGCGCAGGCCCGACGCCGGGTCGTCGACGGCGAAGGTGTCCGTCCAGATCGTGCTCTTGCCGTCGGTCTGGTCGTCCACCGAGGTGCGCCTGATGTCCTGGTCGCCGGCCGCCCAGCGGCCCATGACGTACCAGGGCGTGTCGGTGCCGTCGGAGTAGGTGCCGCGCAGATCGACCTGGATCCAGGTGCCGGCCGGGGTGTGCGCGTTCCAGGAGGCGATCACCTCTGTGGCGGGGACGGCGAGCTTGTGGACCGGGGAGGTCCAGGTCGCGTACTCCCAGGGGGAGGACGTACCGGTGTGCGGGTCGGGGTAGGTGGTGGTGCCGGCCGGGCCGGCGATCACCACGCCGGGGCGGATGCCGGGGACGGCACGGGTGCCCTGGGCGGTGCCACCGCGCCAGTCGGCGTACGTCGTCCAGAAGCGGTTGTCGACCGGGCGGGCCGGCGCCTTGGCGGGGTCGGCCGCCACCGGGTCCTCGGTACGGGCGGACGGGGCGGCCACCGCCGGGCCCGCGCCACCCGCGACGGCGGCGGCGACCGCGGCGGCCAGCAGGGCTCTGCGGGACGGCTGTTCGGCTCTGCTCATGGGCGGATGACTCCCAGGGTCCGAGTCGGGGCAGGTCCAGTGCACGGATGTGTGCGCCAACTATGGCCGCACAAGGCCGCCACGGCCAGCACTTCGGGGCATGCCACGCCCGGCAATATTGGTCGGGACCACTGGCATGAGCTGGGAGATGATGGGGGGCGTGTCGCACTCGTACCGCCTCGCCCCGGCCACCGCGCTGTCCGGACTCGCCCGCCTGCTGCGCGGCCTCCCCCCGTCCTGCGGCCCCGTCCGGCTGATCGGCGTCGACGGGCACGCGGGCTCCGGAAAGACCACGTTCGCCGGGCAGTTGGCGAACGCGCTGGGCGGCGCGCCGGTGCTGCACCTCGACGACATCGCCAGCCACGACGAGCTGTTCGCATGGACCGACCGCCTGCTACGTCAGGTGATCGAGCCCCTCGGCCGGGGCGAGACCGCGCACTACGCCCCCTACGACTGGCGGGCCCGCCACTTCGGTCCGCCCCGCCCGCTGGCGCCCGCGCCGGTGATCCTTGTCGAGGGCGTCGGCGCCGGCCGGCGCGCCCTGCGCCCCCATCTGGCGCGACTGCTGTGGCTGGAGCTGCCGCACGAGGACGCCTGGGCGCGGGGGCAGTTGCGGGACGGGGAGGAGCAGCGCGAGTTCTGGGCCGGATGGGTTCAGGCGGAGCGGCGGCATTTCGCCGAGGACCCCTCGCGCCCCTTCGCCGACCTGCTGGTGCATCCGTTGCGCATGGGGTACGAGGTGCTGCCGGGACCCGCGGGATCGTCTGGTCCGGACCAGGATGTGACGGAGGGTGACGGGCCATCCGCAATGTGCTGAACGTGTGAAGACCCTTGCGGCTGAACTTGGCCGAGTGCTTCAACTCGGCTTGACCGGGGGGCCGTACAGGACTTACGTTCTCAATGTGCGACCGAATGAGGTCGCCGACAGACGCGAAGCCCCCGGTTGTTCCCCCGTGATCGGGGGCTTCGTTCTGTCCTCTTCACTTCCGCCGGGCGCTCCGAGGCGCGTTCCGCTCACCCTCGGTCACCACGCGCGCCGCGTCCCCTCCGCTCCCCACCTCGCCAAACGCCCCCCGCGGCACCCTACGGCGGGCACCGACCCGCGGGTACGATGCCCTCGGTGCGACCTGTGGACGGCTGCTCCGCGCACCGTCGCAACGCCGGTCCGCTGCACAGCGGTTCGACCAAAGTCGGCCGACGGGTGACGGCCCGGCGGCGAACCAGCGGGGGCACGGTTTGTGGGGGGACGTGATGGACTTCGGCACGCAGGGCCCCGAGGCCCCGGCCGACCTGGCCTGGCTGCGCGGCGTGGACGCCTACACCATGGGCGCGTATCCGCAGGCGGAGGAGGAGTTCCGGAGCGCGGTCCGGCTGGACCCGGGGATGGCCGACGGCTGGCTCGGGCTGCACGCGCTGCGGGTGGACACGACGACCGCGCTGCTGAGGATGTTCCGGCACCGGGACCGCTTCGGTGAACAGCGCACCCGGCACCGGCGCGCGCTCAACTCCTGGTACTGGCTGGGCTGGTGGGTGCAGCCCGTGCTGGAGAGCCCGCGCGACCTGCTGCTCGCGCACGCCTCGCACTGGCTGGACGGCCGCCACGTCCCCGAGCTGGATCGGGCCCTCGCGGGCCTGCCGCCCATCGACACCGACCCGCAGGTGCGCTTCCTGCACGCCTGCCGCGCCTATCTGGTCAAGGACTGGGAGCAGTTGGTACGGCACACCGACCCGCTGCTCGACGACCCCCTGCTCGGTATCGAGGCCGGTCTCTTCGGCGGTATGGCCCGGGTCCGGCTGGAGATGTACGGGCAGGCCGAGCCGCTGCTGTCGGCGGCCCTGATGCGCTGCCGCAGCGAACAGCCGCAGCGCAAGGAGCTGCGCTACTGGCTCGCCCGCGCCCACGAGGGCACCGGCCGCTCCGCCGCCGCTCTCCCCCTGTACCGGGCGGTGCACCGCGTCGACCCCGCCTTCATGGACACCTCCGCCCGGCTCGCGGCGATCGCCGAGGGCGACGGATACGACGACTCCGCCGACCTCGCCTCGATCGCGCTCACCGGCGCCGGGCAGGACAGTGTCGACGGCCCCGATGTGCTCGATCCGCTGTTCGGCACCGAGGGCCGGGACCTCAGACTGTCCGACCTGGCCCCGCCCACCGGTCCGCCCCCGTCGGTCACCGATCCGGCGGTGCGGGAGAAGACGGTGGTGCCCTCTCCGCCGCTGCCCGCCGGTCCCACCGACCCCGCGTTACTTGAGGAGGCGCTCGCCGAGCTTGAGCGCATGGTGGGCCTGGAGCCGGTGAAACGCCAGGTCAAGGCCCTGTCCGCCCAGTTGAACATGGCCCGGCTGCGAGCCGGTCAGGGCCTGCCGGTGCAGCCGCCCAAGCGGCACTTCGTCTTCTCCGGCCCGTCCGGCACCGGGAAAACCACGGTCGCCCGCATCCTGGGCCGGGTCTTCTACGCCCTCGGGCTGCTCGGCGGCGACCATCTCGTGGAGGCCCAGCGGGCGGACCTGGTCGGCGAGTATCTCGGGCAGACCGCCGTGAAGGCCAACGAGCTGATCGACTCCGCGCTCGGCGGCGTGCTGTTCGTCGACGAGGCGTACTCGCTGTCCAACTCGGGCTACGGCAAGGGCGACGCATACGGCGACGAGGCGCTGCAGGTGTTGCTGAAGCGGGCCGAGGACAACCGGGACCACCTGGTGGTGATCCTGGCCGGCTACCCGGAGGGCATGGACCGCCTCCTCGCCGCGAATCCCGGCCTGTCCTCCCGCTTCACCACCCGCGTGGACTTCCCCTCGTACCGGCCGCTCGAACTCACCGCGATCGGTGAGGTGCTGGCCGCCGAGAACGGCGACGTGTGGGACGCGGAGTCGCTGGACGAGCTGCGCTCGATCGCGGGGCATGTGGTCGATCAGGGGTGGATCGACGAGCTGGGCAACGGGCGGTTCCTGCGCACGCTGTACGAGAAGAGCTGTGCGTACCGGGACCTGCGGTTGTCGACCTGTCCGGGGGTGCTGTCGCGGGAGGACCTGTCGACGCTGCGGTTGCCGGATCTGATGCAGGCGTACGGCGAGGTGCTGTCGGGGCGGGGGCCGCAGGATCCGTCGGCCATGTGACGGATCCCGCGGCCCCGGCCTTCAGCCCGCCAGTACTTCCTCGCCCGAGCGGGGCTCGGACACCGCGGCTGCGGGAGGCGTGTCCCGGTGCGCCGGGTCCCGTACCTCACCGACCAGCAGCTCCAGTACGTCCTCCAGCGCGACCAGTCCCAGCACCCGCCCGGAGCCGTCCGCCACCTGCGCCAGGTGGGTCGCGGCGCGGCGCATGACGGTGAGCGCGTCGTCCAGGGGCAGCTCGGACCTGAGCGTCGTCATGGGCCGCCACAGATGCTGCGGAACGGCCCGCTCGGACTCCTGGAGATCGAGTACGTCCTTCACGTGCAGATAGCCCATGAAGGCCCCGTTCTCCGCGGCCACCGGAAAGCGGGAGTACCCGGTGCGGGCGGTCAGCTCGATGATCCGGCCGGGCGTCACCGAGGGGCTGACCGTGATCAGCGACTCGCGCTTGAGGAGCACGTCGGTGACCGGGCGGGAGCCCAGCTCCAGCGCGTCCTCCAGGCGTTCGGCCTCCTCGGGGTCGAGCAGGCCGGCCTGTCCCGCGTCCTCCACGAGCCGGTTGAGCTGCTCGCTGGTGAACACGGCCTCGACCTCGTCCTTGGGCTCGACCCGGAACACCCGCAGCACACCTTGGGCGCAGGCGCCCAGGGCGACCGTGATCGGCCGGCAGAGGCGGGCGAAGGCGACCAGTCCGGGGCTCAGCCACAGCGCGGCCTTCTCCGGTGCCGCCATCGCCAGGTTCTTCGGCACCATCTCGCCGATGACGAGGTGGAAGAAGACGACCGTGGCGAGGGCGATGACATAGCCGAGCGGGTGGACCAGCCCGTGCGGCAGGTGGATCCATGAGAAGAACGGCTCCAGCAGATGCGCCACCGTCGGCTCGGCGACCGCGCCCAGGGTCAGTGAGCAGATCGTGATGCCGAACTGGGCGGCGGCCATCATCTGCGGCAGCCGTTCCAGGCCGTAGAGGACCTGGCGGGCCCGGGCAGTGCCGAGCGGTTCGATCTGGCTGCGGCGGACCGAGACCAGCGCGAACTCGGCGCCGACGAAGAAGCCGTTGGCGAGCACGAGCAGCGCCGCGAACATGAGTTGGAGCACGCTCATCGCACGGCCTCCCGGACGGGGGCGGTGCGCACGAGGCGTACCCGCTCGGCGCGGTAGTGCCCGACCTGGCGCACGGCCAGCCGCCAGCCGGGCAGCTCGGCGCGGTCGCCGACGGCCGGGATCCGGCCGAGCAGGTCGGCGACCAGGCCGGCGACCGTCTCGTACGGGCCCTCGGGCACGTCGAGGCCTATGCGCCGCAGGGTGTCGACCCGGCAGCTGCCGTCGGCGTCCCAGGCGGGGCGGCCGTCCTCCGGCGGGGCGGAGGTCAGTTCGGGCAGGTCGTGACCGTCGTGCTCGTCACGGACCTCGCCGACGATCTCCTCGACGATGTCCTCCAGCGTGACGACACCGGCCGTGCCGCCGTACTCGTCGACGACGACGGCGATCGGCTGCTCGCTGCGCAACCGGGCGAGCAGCGGCCGTACCGGCAGCGTCTCGGGGACCAGCAGCGGCGGCTTGGCGATCCGGCCGACGGGGGTGCGCAGCCGCTCCGGTGCGGCGACGGCCAGCGCGTCCTTGAGGTGGACCATGCCGACTATCTCGTCGATCCGCTCGCGGTAGACCGGGAAGCGGGACAGGCCGGTGGCGCGGGTCAGGTTGACCACGTCCTCGGCGGTCGCCGTGGACTGCAGGGCGCTCACCTTCACGCGCGGGGTCATGACGTGCTGCGCGGTCAGCTCGCCGAGCGACAGCGTGCGCACGAACAGGTCCGCCGTGTCCTGCTCCAGCGCACCGGCGCGTGCGGAGTGCCGGGCCAGGGAGACGAGTTCGTCGGGGGTGCGGGCGGAGGCCAGCTCCTCGGTGGGCTCGACGCCCAGCGTGCGGACCAGACGGTTGGCTACGGCGTTCAGACCGGCGATCACCGGCCTGAACAGGCGTGCGAACAGATGCTGCGGACCGGCGACGAAGCGCGCGACCTGCAAGGGGCGGGACACCGCCCAGTTCTTGGGGACGAGTTCACCGACCACCATCTGCACGGCGGAAGCCAGCAGCATGCCGAGGGCCACGGCCACCCCGGACACCGCGCCGTCGGGGATGCCGACGGCCGTGAGGGGGCCGTCCAGCAGCTGGGCGAGGGCCGGTTCGGCGAGCATGCCGACGACCAGGGAGGTGATGGTGATGCCGAGCTGGGTGCCGGAGAGCTGGAACGACAGCTCCTTCAGCGACTCGACGACCCGGCGGGCCCGTCGGTCGCCGTCGGCGGCGGCCTTCTCGGCGTCCGGGCGATCGACCGTCACTAGGCCGAACTCGGCCGCGACGAAGAAGCCGTTGGCGAGGATGAGCAGGAATGCGGCTGCGAGCAGCAGCAGGGGGATGGTCATGATGCCGCCGCCTCCGCGCTATGTCGGCAGGGGGCGGCGCAGGTACTACAGGACGATCCGTCCATCGCCGGAGAGGGTCACTCCTCGGGTAGCAGGAACCCCTGTGCGCCGGCCGGCACAACAGGGGCGGAGGCGTCACGGACAACGCCTCCGCCAACAGATTAATCAAGACACCGGCCGGTACGGCAGGGTGAACGGGCCCGAGTCAGTCCCGAGGTCCACCGGAACGGGCCTCGACCAGCGCCCGCAGGGTGCGCGCGTCGGCGATGGCCTGCGCCTTGGCGATACCGGGCTGGATGCCGATCGCGGCCAGGCTGGTGCCGTCGCTGAGGTCCAGGAACACCCACGGGTCGCCGACCCGCAGATGCACCTGCACGATCTGCGCCCACTCCAGCCGGCGGGTGCTGGCGAAGTTCACCACGGTGACGCCGGTCTCGTCGGCGACGACCTTCGGGCGCGCCAGCAGCAGCGCCACGGCCGACAGCATGGCCGCCGTGAAAACGAAGCTGAGCCGCTCACCGGGGCCGAGCCGGTCCAGCAGCAGTGCGATCGTCGAGACGACGACGAAGACCGCGCCGGCCGCGGAGAGCAGGACGGCGCGAGTGCGGCCCGGCCGGAAGGTGACGGGCAGCGTGGGCAGGTCCGACATCGGTGCGGGTGTCCCTCAGAGGCGGCAGGCGTGGATGGCGGTGGTCAGGATGGCCCGGGCGCCGATGTCGTACAGGTCGTCCATGATCCGCTGGGCGTCCTCGGCGGGCACCATCGCGCGGACGGCGACCCAGCCCTCGTTGTGCAGCGGGGAGACCGTGGGACCCTCCAGGCCCGGGGTGATGGCGACGGCCGCTTCCAGGTGCTCGGCGCGGATGTCGTAGTCCATCATCACGTACGTCCGTGCCACCAGGACGCCCTGGAGCCGGCGCAGGAACTGCTGCACCTTGGTCTCCTCGCCGTCCGCGCCGGTACGGCGGATGACGACGGCCTCCGACTTCATGATCGGCTCGCCGACGACCTCCAGGCCCGCGTTGCGCAGGGAGGTGCCGGTCTCGACGACGTCGGCGATGACCTGGGCGACGCCGAGCTGGATGGCGGTCTCGACGGCGCCGTCGAGGTGGACGACGGAGGCGTCGATGCCGTTGTCGGCGAGGTGCTTGGCGACGATGCCCTCGTAGGAGGTGGCGACCGTCTTGCCGTTCAGGTCGGCCAGGTCGTCGCCGACGGTGCCCGGCTTGGTGGCGAAGCGGAAGGTGGAGCGGGCGAAGCCGAGCGGCAGGATCTCCTCGGCGTTGGCGCCGGAGTCGATCAGCAGGTCTCGGCCGGTGATGCCGATGTCGAGCTGCCCGGAGGCGACGTAGATCGCGATGTCGCGGGGGCGGAGGTAGAAGAACTCGACGTCGTTCGCCGGGTCGACGATCCGCAGTTCCTTGGACTCGCGGCGCTGCTGGTAGCCGGCCTCATGCAGCATGTCCGCCGCAGGGCCGGAGAGGGAACCCTTGTTGGGGACGGCGATGCGCAGCATGAGGTCGGCTTCCTTTGTGTGAAGGGGTGTTCTTGTGCGGCGTGTGGTTCACAGGTGGGCGTAGACGTCGTCGAGGGAGATCCCGCGCGCGACCATCATCACCTGGACGTGGTACAGCAGCTGCGAGATCTCCTCGGCGGCCGCCTCCTTGCCCTCGTACTCGGCGGCCATCCAGACCTCGGCGGCCTCCTCGACGACCTTCTTGCCGATGGCATGGACGCCCTTCTCGACCAGTTCGGCGGTGCGGGAAGTGGCGGGGTCGCCGTGGGCGGCCTTGTGCTGGAGCTCGGTGAAGAGCTCCTCGAACGTCTTCTTGGACATGGTGGCGCCCACTTTACGCGGTGTGCCGGCCCACCTAACGCCATGGTTCGGATACTGAGCGGAGGGTGGCCGCGGTCGCCACCGCCGCCGTCACCGCCTCGTGCCCCTTGTCCTCGCTGGAGCCGTCCAGGCCGGCCCGGTCCAGGGCCTGCTCCTCGGTGTCGCAGGTGAGCACGCCGAAGCCGACGGGGACGCCGCTCTCGACGGAGACCTGGGTGAGGCCCTGGGTTACGCCCTGGCACACGTAGTCGAAGTGGGGGGTGCCGCCCCGGATGACGACGCCGAGGGCGACGATCGCGTCGTAGCCCCGTCCGGCGAGGACCTTGGCGACGACCGGCAGCTCCCAGCTGCCGGGGACCCGCAGGAGGGTCGGCTCGTCGATGCCCAGGTCGTGCAGGGCGCGCAGGGCGCCGTTGACCAGACCGTCCATCACCTTCTCGTGCCACTGCGCCGCGATGACGGCGACCCGCAGGTCACCCACGTTGCGTACGGACAACTCCGGTGCGCCCTTGCCGCTCACGTTCTCGTGTCTCCTCGGTGTGCTCTTACTGGGTGCTGCAGGTGGACACGGGGGCCGTGTCCAGCCAGGGCAGATCGTGACCCATCCGGTCCCGCTTGGTGCGCAGGTAGCGGAGGTTGTGCTCGCCCGCGGTCACGGGCATCGGCTCGCGCTCGGTGACCTCGATGCCGTGCCGGACGAGCGCTTCGGTCTTCTCGGGGTTGTTGGTCATCAGGCGGACGCTGTGCACGCCGAGGTCGGCGAGGATCTGCGCGCCGGCCGCGTAGTCGCGGGCGTCGGCGGGCAGACCCAGCTCCAGGTTGGCGTCGAGGGTGTCCCGGCCGCGCTCCTGGAGCTCGTACGCCCGGAGCTTGGACAGCAGGCCGATGCCGCGGCCCTCGTGTCCGCGCAGGTAGACCACCACGCCCCGGCCCTCGGCGTGGATGCGCTCCAGGGACGACTCCAGCTGGGGGCCGCAGTCGCAGCGCAGGGAGTGGAAGACGTCGCCGGTGAGGCATTCGGAGTGGACGCGGACCAGGACGTCCTTGCCGTCGCCGATCTCGCCGTGCACGAGGGCGACGTGCTCGACGCCGTCGACGGTGGAGCGGTAGCCGTACGCCGTGAAGGTGCCGTGGGCGGTGGGGAGCCGGGTCTCGGCCTCGCGGCGGACGGTGGGCTCCGAGCTGCGGCGGTAGGCGATCAGGTCCTCGATGGAGATGATCGTCAGGCCGTGCTTGCGGGCGAACGGGATCAGCTCGGGCAGGCGCAGCATCTGGCCGTCCTCGCCGGCGATCTCGACGATGGCGCCGGCCGGGCGCAGGCCCGCGAGGCGGGCGAGGTCGACGGCGGCCTCGGTGTGGCCGTTGCGGGTGAGGACGCCGCCGGGCTTGGCGCGCAGCGGGAAGATGTGGCCGGGACGGACGAAGTCCACGGGCTCGGCGGTGCCGCTCGCGAGCAGTCGCAGCGTCGTCGCCCGGTCGGAGGCCGAGATGCCGGTGGTCACACCGTGCGCGGCGGAGGCGTCCACGGAGACGGTGAACGCGGTCCGCATCGACTCGGTGTTGTCCTCGACCATCTGCGGGAGCCGCAGCCGGTCCAGTTCCTCGCCCTCCATGGGGGCGCAGATCAGGCCGCGGCACTCGCTCATCATGAACGCGACGATCTCGGGGGTCGCCTTCTCGGCGGCGACGACGAGGTCGCCCTCGTTCTCGCGGTCCTCGTCGTCGACGACCACGACGGGCCGGCCGGCCGCGATGTCGGCGATGGCCTGCTCCACGGGATCGAGGGTGAGGTCGTCGAAGTCTTGGGTGCTGTACAGGACGGGGGCCGCGGTCATGCCGGTGCTCCTTCCAGGACGGGCCGCGTGTCCCTGCGGGAGCGCAGCCACCAGTCGCGCAGGCCCCACAGGACGAGCGCGCCGTAGATGACGTAGACGAAGCCGGAGAAGGCGAAGCCGTTGGCGAAGTTCAGCGGCACGCCGACCAGGTCGACGAGCAGCCAGGCGAACCAGAACTCGACCATGCCGCGCGCCTGGGCGTACATGGCGACGACCGTGCCGACGAAGATGTAGGCGTCCGGCCAGGGGTCCCAGGACAGGTTGGGGTACGCCTTGAAGAGCAGCGCCACCGCGACGGTGCCGGCGGCGGCCGCCGCGACCATCGCCCCACGCTCGCGCCAGGTGGCGAACCGTACGGCGATGTGGCCGTCCTCCGCCCGGCCCTTGCCGCGCTGCCACTGCCACCAGCCGTACAGGGCGACGAGCATGACGACCGCCTGCTTGCCGGCGCTGCCGGTCAGATGGCCGAAGAAGGCGCCGAAGAGGATAAGGCCGGCCAGGAACTGCACGGGCCAGGTCCAGATGGAGCGCCGCCAGCCGAGGGCGAGGGCGGCCAGTCCGAAGAGGTTGCCGACCATGTCCGACCAGAGGATGTGCTGCCCGAAGACGGTGAAGGCCTCGGAGTTCAGCCAGTTCACTGGGTGGCCCCCTGACCGGCCAGCAGCCGCTCCACGTACTTGGCGATGACGTCGACTTCGAGGTTGACCGGGTCGCCGGGCTGCTTGCGACCGAGGGTGGTCAGGGCGAGCGTGGTGGGGATCAGGCTGACGGTGAAGTAGTCGGGGCCGGCCTCGACGACCGTGAGGCTGATGCCGTCGACGGTGATGGAGCCCTTCTGCACGACATAGCGGGCGAGGTCCGCCGGGAGCGAGATCTTCACGATCTCCCAGTGCTCGGACGGGGTGCGCTCCAGGACGGTGCCGGTGCCGTCGACATGGCCCTGCACGATGTGGCCACCGAGGCGGGCGCCGACGGCCGTGGGGCGTTCGAGGTTGACGCGGGAGCCGACGGTGAGGACGCCCAGGCTGGAGCGCTTGAGGGTCTCGGCCATGACGTCGGCGGTGAACTCGTCGCCCTCGTGGTCGACGACGGTGAGACAGACACCGTTGACGGCGATGGAGTCGCCGTGCTGCGCCCCCTGGGTGACGACGGGGCCGCGCAGTCGGAAGCGGGAGGCGTCGCCGAGGTTCTCGACGGCGGTGACCTCGCCCAGCTCTTCGACGATTCCGGTGAACACTTCCCGGGTCCTCCTGCCTCTTCGGGCACGGACTCCGGGGCTGTCACGACGACAGATGTACGAGCGAGGACACCGGGAGCGACGCCGGACGGACTCGTCCCCAGACGGGACGATCACAGTCGGCGGCGCGCACGAATGCCCGCTCGCCGCGCACTGCCTCCCATCCGGACTTTAACCGTCGGTCCAGGAATTTCACCTGGTCAACCGGCCGCTGGAGGCGACCGGGTCGCGGACTGTAACCGCCGGTTCGGACTTTCACCGACCCCGGAGTGCGCTGCTTCTGGTACACGGCCAGTGTGCCACGACCGATCGACATCCATACGTGCGGGCCATGTGGAGTGGCTCACAGGCCGCGTCACCGGCCTTCTCGGGTGGGCCGAACCGGCCCCAACTACCGCACACCCACGCCCGCTTGAATTGGTCCATACCTATTGACGCACTGGTCTAGTCCTCTCTAGGGTCTGCGCAACTCCGTGGAGAGGAACCGACCGTGCTGTCCCCCTCACGTCACAGATCCAGATCCGCCCTGCTCACGGCCGCCGGGGCCGTCGCGGGCCTGGTCCTCGCCGGTCTCCCGGCCACCGTCTCGCACGCCGCCGACCAGGAGTCCTGCCGCCCCGACGGGCTCTACCGGACGCCCGGCGTGGACGTCCCGTACTGCTCGGTCTACGACTCGGCCGGCCGGGAGAAGATGGGCGCCGACCACCAGCGCCGGGTGATCGGCTACTTCACCGGCTGGCGCACCGGCAAGGACGGCACGCCCGCCTATCTGGCCTCGGACATCCCGTGGGACAAGGTCACCCACATCAACTACGCCTTCGCGCACATCGACGGCGGCAACAAGATCTCCGTGGGCACGGACGGCGCCACGAATCCGGCGACCGGAATGACCTGGCCCGGTGTCACCGGCGCCGAAATGGACCCGGCACTCCCCTACAAGGGCCACTTCAACCTGCTGAACAAATTCAAGAAACAGCACCCTGACGTCAAGACGCTGATTTCCGTGGGCGGTTGGGCCGAGACCGGCGGCTATTTCGACGACAACGGCACGCGGGTGAACTCCGGCGGCTTCTACTCGATGGCCACGAACGCCGACGGCTCGGTCAACCAGACCGGTATCGAGACCTTCGCGAATTCGGCGGTCGAGTTCATCAGGAAGTACGGCTTCAACGGCGTCGACATCGACTACGAGTACCCGACGACCATGAAGGACGCGGGCAACCCGCTCGACTGGTCGATCTCCAACGCCCGCCGGGCCGGGCTGGTCAAGGGCTACGCGGCCCTGATGAAGACCCTGCGGGAGAAACTCGACCGCGCGGGCGCGGCGGACGGCCGGCACTATCTGCTGACGGTGGCGGCGCCCTCCTCCGGATACCTGCTGCGCGGCATGGAGACCTTCCAGGTGCAGAAGTACCTGGACTACGTGAACATCATGTCGTACGACCTGCATGGCGCCTGGAACGAGTACGTCGGCCCGAACGCCTCGCTCTTCGACGACGGCAAGGACGCGGAACTCGCGGCGGCGGGCGTGTACTCCACGTCCCAGTACGGCGGTATCGGCTATCTGAACACCGACTGGGCGTACCACTACTTCCGTGGCTCGATGCCGGCCGGGCGGATCAATATCGGCCTGCCCTATTACACCCGGGGATTCAAGAACGTCACCGGCGGCACCGACGGCCTGTGGGGCAGGGCCCCGTCCACCGACTGCCCGGCCGGGTCCGGCCTGACCAAGTGCGGCGACGGCGCCACCGGCATCGACAACCTGTGGCACGACCTGGACACCAACGGCAAGGAGTCGCCGGCCGGTTCCAACCCGATGTGGCACGCCAAGAACCTGGAGAAGGGGATCGTCGGCGACTATGTCACGCGGTACGGCTTCCCGGCCGACACCCGGCTGACCGGGACGTACGCCCGGAAGTACGACGCCACGCTGGTCGCGCCCTGGCTGTGGAACGCCGAGAAGAAGGTGTTCCTGTCCACGGAGGACGAGCAGTCGGTGGCCGCCAAGGCCGACTACGTCGTGGACCGGGGCATCGGCGGCACGATGGTGTGGGAGCTGGCCGGTGACTACGCATGGAACGCGGCCGAGGGGCAGTATGAGCCGGGGTCGACGCTGACGACCCTGACGTACGAGAAGTTCAAGTCGGCCTCGCCGTACGGCGCGCAGCGCTCCACGGTCGAGCTGCCGGCCGAGGCGCTGGACATCGACGTGGAGTTCGGGCAGTTCCCGCTCGGCGACTCCAACTACCCGATCAGCCCCAAGCTGAAGATCACGAACCGGACGCAGACGACACTGCCGGGCGGTACGGAGTTCCGGTTCGACTACGCCACCTCGGCGCCCGGCAACGCCAAGGACCAGTCCGGGTGGGGGACTTCGGTGATCCGCAGCGACCACACCGGGGCGAACGTCGGCGGCCTCAGGGGCGACTACCACCGGGTCTCGCTGAAGCTGCCGAGCTGGCAGACGCTGGCGCCGGGTGCGTCGGTGGAGCTGGACTTTGTGTACTACCTGCCGGTGTCGACGCCGTCGAACTGGACGGTGACGTTCGGTGGGAAGACGTACGCGCTGGCCGGGGATCTGGCGCGGGGGACGACGGTGGTGGAGCCGGGGACGGCGACACCGACGCCCACGCCGACGCCGACCCCGACGGGCGGCACGGGGCAGTGCACGGCTCCGGCCTGGAACGCCGTGACGGAGTACGGCGGAGGCAGCACGGTGGCCCATCGTGGGCACTCGTGGAAGGCGCAGTGGTGGACGAAGGGCGAGGAGCCCGGCACCACCGGTGAGTGGGGGGTCTGGCAGGACCTCGGCGCCTGCTGACCCCGCCCAGGACGGGCCCGGCGGCGGTGACGACGGCCCTTGCCCGCCGCCGGGCCTTCCCAGGGCAGCCCCGCACGCACGCCGGGCCGGCCAGGGCTGCCCGGCACGCACGCCGGACCTCACCAGGGCCGCTCGGCACATCCGCCGGGCCGCACCAGAGCCGCCCGCACCCGCCGAGCCACACCAGCCGCCCGCACACCCGCCGGGCCTGCCAGGGCGGCCCACATGCACGCCGGGCCCCACCAGAGCCGCCCGGCACGCACGCCGCGCCTCACCAGAGCCGCCTGGCACATCCGCCGGGCCGCACCAGAGCCGCCCGCACCCGCCGAGCCACAGCAGCCGCCCGCACACCCACCGGGCCCCCGATGTGGTGAACGCATGACGATCGCTCCGGTGGTTGTCACATTCCACCGGGGCTACTCGGTCCGTGTTGGCGAAGGGCGCTCCCCGGGAGTGCACGGCGTGCGAAGGGGCTGAGCAGTATGACCACGATCCTGGTGACCGGCGGTACCGGAACCCTCGGCCGGTTCGTCACCGAGCGGCTGCGCGCGGACGGGCACGACGTGCGGGTGCTCAGCCGGCACGCCCAGCCGTACGCCGTCGACCTGCGCGAGGGCGGCACCGCACTCGACGCGGCCGTCGCGGGCGCGGACGCGATCGTGCACTGCGCGACCACGCCGCGCGGCGGTGACGAGGAGGCGGCGGCCCATCTCATCGCGGCGGCGCGGCGGGCCGGAGTGGGCCACCTGATCTACATCTCGATCGTCGGGGTCGACCGGGTGCCCCTCGGTTACTACAAGACGAAGCTCGCGGTGGAGCGGCTCGTAGAGGAGTCGGGGCTGGGCTGGACCGTGCTGCGCACGACCCAGTTCCACGATCTGCTCGTCCGGCTGTTCGACACCCTGGCCAGGCCGCCGGTCATGCTGCTGCCGGCCGGGCTGAAGGACCAGCCGATCGAGGTCGCCGAGGTCGCGGCACGGCTCGCGGAGCTGGCGGCGGGCGGACCGGCGGGGCGGGTCGAGGACATGGGCGGACCCGAGGTGCGGACGTTCGAGTCGCTGGCCCGCTCGTACCTGAGGGCCACGGGCCGCCGACGGCCGATCGTGAACGTACCGATGTGGGGGCAGACGTACCGCGCCTTCCGGACCGGCGGTCACCTCACGCCGCTGCGGGCCGTGGGGAAGGGCACGTTCGAGGAGTACCTGACGGTGCACATCGGTGGCCGGAGGACGTGACCCTACCGGCCAGGGGGTGTGAACAGCTCGTCCTGGGCCCGGTCCCGCGCGGTCAGCAACGCCCCGCGCAGTACGGCACCGCCGCCCAGGACACTCGCCCGCACCTCCGTGACCAGCGGTGACAGTCGCCGCACCCGCTCCTCGACCAGCCCGGCGAGCACCTCACCGCCGGCCTGCCCGACCTCGCCGCCGAGCACCACGCAGCCGGGGTCCAGGACGGCGACGACGGAGGCGACGCCGATGGCGAGGCGGTCGGCGAGCGCGTCGAGGAAGCGGGCGGCGGCCCCACCGGATGCCGCCGAGCCGCCGACGGCCCCGCGCACCAACTCCGCGGCGCCCAGTCCTCCCCCGTCCACCCCCACCCCGCACTCGCCCGCCAACCGCACGATCGCCCCCGCCGCGGCCAGCGAATGAAATCCCCCCGCGCAGTCCGTCGCCGACGGCAGCCCACCCGTCCCCGGCACCGGCAGAAACCCGATCTCCCCCGTCCCCCCGGACGCCCCCCGCCGCAGCGCCCCGTCCAGTACGACGGCCGCGCCCGCCCCCTGCCCCAGCCACAGCAGTACGAACGTGTCCCGGTCCCGCGCAGCCCCGTCCCGCTGTTCCGCCAGCGCCGCGAGGTTGGTCTCGTTCTCGACGATGACGCGCGCGTCGGGAAGACGTTCCTGAAGGGCCGCCACCAGCCGCCGGTGCCAGGCGGGAAGGCCTGAGGAGTCGCGCAGTTCCCCGGTCGCGGGGTCGATCAGACCGGGCGCCCCGATGCCGACGGTGTGCAGCCTGCCCCACGCTCGAACGCCCTCACGCGGGGGCGCCCCCACCGCCCCCGCCTCCTTCGCGGCCCGCTCCACCAGCGCCACCGCCTGCTCCACCGCGGGCCCGGTGCCCGTGTCGTCGCCGATCGGCACGGACGCCTCGGCGAGCACCCGGCCGAGCAGGTCGGACACGATCACGGAGACGCCCTCGGTGCGGACGTCGAGCGCGGCCAGGTACGCGCGGTCGGCGACGATGCCGTACAGCTTGGCGTTGGGCCCGCGCCGCTGCTCGCCCGCCTCGCCCACCACCGCGATCAGACCGGCGACGGACAGGCGTTCGACGAGGTCGGCGACCGTGGGCCGGGACAGGCCGGTCAACTGCTTCAGCTGCCCGGCCGTCAACGGCCCCTCCTGCTGCAACAGCCGCAGGGCGAGCCGGTCGTTGATGGCCCGGGCGGTGCTCGGTGATGCGGGCATGCCGTGATCCTTCCAGATGGACCGGTCCCACGCCCTCTATCTATCAGGCAGGGTCCCTGATAATTTACCGCCGAACGTGGTCGGCACCGGGATGGGACAAGGGGCGGGAAGATGAACCAAGGGGCGGGAACATGAAGGACGTGGCCTACGAGCACCGAGAGGTGAAACGCGCCCGGTACGCCGTGGCCGCCGTGTTCGCCGTGCACGGCGCGGTCACCGGCTCGTTCGCCACCCGCGTCCCCTGGATCCAGGACCACGCCTCGGTGAGCCCCGGCCAGCTCGGCCTCGCGCTCGCCTTCCCCGCCCTCGGCGCGTCCGTCGCGATGCCGCTCGCGGGCCGGATCAGCCACCGCTTCGGCGCCCGTACGGCCCTGCGCGGACTGCTCGCCCTGTGGACGCTGGCGCTGGTGCTGCCATCCCTGGCGCCCAACCTGCTCGCGCTCTGCCTGGCCCTGTTCGCCTTCGGCGCCACAGCCGGCATGTCGGACGTCGCGATGAACGCCCTTGGTGTGGAGGTCGAGAACCGCCTCGGCCGCTCGATCATGTCCGGCCTGCACGGCATGTGGAGCGCGGGCGCCCTGATCGGCTCGGCCGGCGGCACGCTCGCCGCGCACCTGGGCACGGACGCCCGGCTGCACCACGCACTGGCGGCCGCGTGCCTCACCCTGCTGGGCCTGCTCGCCTGCACCTGGGTGCTGGACCTCCAGCCCGCCGAGGACGAGGAACCCCCGCCCCGCTTCGCGCTGCCGCCGAGGTCGGCGCTGCTGATCGGCGCGGTCGGGTTCTGCGCGGTGTTCGCGGAGGGCGCGAGCCTGGACTGGTCGGCGGTCTATCTGAAGGACGAACTGGGCACGTCGGCCGGTCTCGCGGCCGCCTGCACGACCGGCTTCACCCTCACCATGGCACTCGCCCGGATCGCGGGCGACAAGGTGGTCGACCGCTATGGCTCGGTCCGCACGGTCCGTACGGGCGGTGTCCTCGCCACGGCGGGCGGTCTGCTGATCGTCCTCGCGGACCACCCGGCTGCGGCCATGGCGGGCTTCGCGCTGATGGGTCTGGGCATCGCCGTGGTCGTCCCGCTGTGCTTCGCGGCGGCGGGCCGCAGCGGCCCGAACCCGAGCCAGGCCATCGCGGGCGTCGCGACCATCACGTACACCTCCGGCCTGATCGCGCCGAGCGCGATCGGCACGCTGGCCCAGGCGACGAGCCTGGTGGTGTCGTTCGGTCTGGTGACCTTCCTGTCCTGCGGGCTCGCGGTGTTCGCGGGCGTGCTGCGCTCCGGGGACCGGGACCGCCCCAAGGTGGTGGCCGACCGACCGCGTGTACGAAGCACCCCCGACCAGCCCTGACAATGGTCCGGCACTGCTGTTACGACGAAAGCGACACCTGCCATGGATCTCGGCGTCCGCTGGAAACTGCACGGCGACGGACGCACCCCGGCACCCGGAGCGGTGGTCCGGCCCGACGAGCGACTGTCCTGGCCGCGCACGGCCGGGCTGGGCGCCCAGCACGTGGTGGCGATGTTCGGGGCCTCCTTCGTGGCGCCGGTCCTGATGGGCCTGGACCCCAACCTCGCGATCATGATGTCGGGCGTCGCCACGATCGTCTTCCTGCTCGCCACCCGCGGCCGGGTCCCCAGCTACCTCGGCTGCTCCCTGTCCTTCGTGGGCGTCGCGGCCGTGATCCGGGCCCAGGGCGGCACCAGCGCCACGGTGACCGGCGCGGTCCTCGTGGTCGGCGTCGCGCTGTTCCTCGTCGGGCTCGCCGTGCAGCGCTTCGGCGCGCGGATCATCCACGCGACGATGCCGCCGATCGTGACCGGCGCGGTGGTCATGCTGATCGGCTTCAACCTCGCCCCAGTCACGGCCTCCACGTACTGGCCGCAGGACCAGTGGACGGCCCTGCTGGTGATGCTGTTCACCGGTCTGGCCGTCGTATGTCTGCGGGGCTTCTGGTCCCGGATCGCGATCTTCCTGGGCCTGGTCTTCGGCTACGGCATCTCCTGGGCCTTCGACCGGATCTTCGGCCGGATCCACTCGGTCGACGCGAGCGGCAAGCTCACCGACCACTGGCGCCTGGACCTCTCCGGCGTCGCGCAGGCCGACTGGATCGGCCTGCCCACCTTCCACGGACCGTCCTTCGAGTGGTCGGCGATCCTGGTCGCGCTGCCGGTCGTGATCGCGCTGGTCGCGGAGAACGCGGGGCACGTCAAGGCGGTCGGCGAGATGACCGGCGACCCGCTCGACGACAAACTCGGCACGGCGATCGCCGCCGACGGCGTCGGCTCCGTGCTGTCCACCGCGGTCGGCGGCCCGCCCAACACGACGTACTCCGAGAACATCGGCGTGATGGCCGCGACCCGCGTCTACTCGACGGCCGCCTACTGGGCCGCCGCCGGTTTCGCCCTGCTGTTCGGCCTGTGCCCGAAGTTCGGCGCGGTGGTGGCCGCGATCCCGGGCGGGGTCCTCGGCGGTATCACCGTCATCCTGTACGGCATGATCGGCCTGCTCGGCGCCCAGATCTGGATCAACGCCAAGGTGGACCTGCGCAACCCGCTCAACCTGGTACCGGCCGCGGCGGGCATCATCATCGGCGTCGGCAACGTCTCGATGACGTTCACCGACACGTTCTCGCTGAGCGGCATCGCCCTCGGCACGCTCGTCGTCATCACCGGCTACCACGCACTGCGGGCGTTCGCCCCCGCCCACCTCAAGACACAACAGCCGCTCCTCGACGAGGGCACGTCCCGCTACGACGACGCCAGGTCATAGGCGTACGGCACTCCCCCACGCGCAGCGGCCCCGTTCCCCCGTTCTGGGGAAGCGTCGGGCTCGTCGGCGCCCGGGTCGGCCCAGGGCTGGGACCCTGCCCCCATGACGCAGTTGGAAGAGTTCACCACCCCCGTCGACGCGGTCGTCTCCCGGATGCGCGCGCTGGCCGCGGCCCTGCCCGCACAGGACGGGGTCGCGGTCTTCAACCGCGTCTACCTCGCCGTCACCGAGACCGTCGACCACCGCATCGACACCGGGCGCTTCCCCGACGCGCGGGCCGCGATCACGCTGGACGTACGGTTCGCGGAACGCTATCTCGCAGCCGTCGACGCGGCCGCGGCGGACCGGCGTCCACCGGCCTGCTGGCGGCCGCTGTTCCAGTTCCGCCGCCATCCCGGCGTACGGCCGCTGCAGTTCGCGCTCGCGGGCATCAACGCGCACATCGGGCACGACCTGGCGCTCGCCGTCGTGGACGCCTGCCGTACGTTGGACTGCGAACCGGCGGAGCTGGAGGACGAGTTCGACCGCGTGGGCGACCTCCTCGTGACGCTGGAGGAGCGGGTCCGCGAAGATCTGATGCCGGGTCCCGACCTGTTCCAGATCGCCGACCCGCTCACCCACCTGCTGAGCGCGTGGAGCCTGGAACGCGCCCGGGACGCCACGTGGTCGGCGGCGCGGGCGCTGTGGGCGCTGCGCCGCCTCCCCGACCTGGCCGCGGAGTTCACCGAGCGCCTGGACGCGGCGGTGGGCTTCGCGGGCCGGATGATGCTCACCCCGCTGCCGGACTGATCCGGCCTCGGCCCCGCCGTGCCCCGGAACTCCTGTGTGGGAGCTGTACGTTCGACAGAAACGGACCGCTTGCAAAGGAGCACAAGGTATGGCGACACGCCTCGGACTCAGCCTTCCGCAGAACAAGCAGTACGACCTCGGACGGGACGTGCCCGACGTGGCGCGCGCCGCCGAGGCGACCGGCTACGACAGCCTGTGGGTGTACGAGCGGGCGCTGTTCCCCGAGCCCGCCACCCAGGGCCTGTACGACATCGAGGGCCTCCCCTGGCCCGACTCCTACCGGGGCGTGGCCGACCCGCTGGTCACCCTCACCCTGGCGGCCGCGGCCACTGAGCGCGCCGAGTTGGGCACCAGCGTGCTGGTGGCACCGCTGCACGTGCCGTTCCAGCTCGCCAAGGGGCTGGCCTCGCTGGACGCGGCGAGCGGCGGCCGGGTGGTCGCCGGGTTCGGCACGGGCTGGTCGCACGACGAGTACGCGGCGGCGTCGGTGCGGCCGTTCGAGGAGCGCGGCCAGATGCTGGACGAGCTGATCGAGGTGTGCCGCGCGGTGTGGGGTCCGGACCCGGTGTCGTACGACGGGCGCGTCACGAAGATCGCCTCCGCCGTGGTCGGCCCCAAGCCGGCCCGGCCGATCCCGATCCTGCTGGCCGCGAACACCCCGAAGGCGCGGCGTCGCCTCGTCGACCACGCCGACGGCTGGATGCCGGTGGGCATGGGCGCCGAGGCCGTGGCCGCGCAGTGGCAGGAGCTGCAGGACCTGGCGGCCGAGCGCGGCCGTAAGGAGCCGATCCGCACGGTGCTGCGGGTGAACCCGCAGTACACGGCAGCGGCCTACGACGGCCCCGACCGCAGCCCCTTCCAGGGCAGCGTCGACCAGATCATCGAGGATCTGGTCGCGCACGCCGAGATCGGCCTGGAGGAGATCTTCCTCGACCTCCAGTCCACCGTGCGGGACGCCCAGGAACTCAAGGACGTCGCCGCCCAGGTGTACGAGAGGGCGCGAGCGGCCGGAATCTAGGGCCGGACAGGCCCTAGTCCTCGGGCAGTTCGACCGGCGCGATCTCGTCGTAGACGTCGCCGGGGCCGGGGTTGGCCCGGTCGGTCGCCCCGCCGAAGTGGTGCATGACGCCCCAGACCGCGTTCAGCGCGGTCTGGACGGCGCCCTCGGCCCAGCCCGCCGTCCAGGAGATGTCGTCACCGGCGAGGAAGATGCCCCGCTTGTCCTCGGGCAGCCGGTCCTGCATGAAGTGCGTGAACAGGCGCCGCTGGTAACGGTAGTGCCCGGGCAGGTTGGCCTTGAACGCGCCCATGAAGTAGGGCTCGTTCTCCCAGGAGACCGTCACCGGGTTGCCGATGATGTGCTTGCGGATGTCGACCTTGGGATAGATCTCGCCGAGCGACTTCAGCATCACCTCCATCCGCTCGTTCGCGGACAGCGGCAGCCACTTCAGGCTGTCGTCGCACCAGGTGTACGACAGACAGATCACGGCGGGCTTGTCCGGACCGTCGTCCAGGAGGTAAGTCCCGCGCGTCATACGGTCGGTGAGCGTCATCGACATGACGTCACGCCCCGTCTCCTCGTCCTTGTCCAGCCAGAACGGCCGGTCCACGGGCACGAAGAGCTTGCTCGACTCCATGTAGTGAGTGCGCTCGATCGCGGTCCAGTGGTCGATCGGGAACAGCGAGTCGTCGCAGGCGATCTTCGACAGCAGCATCCAGGACTGGGCGGTGAAGATGGCCGCCTTGAAGGTGCGGATGTCACCGTTCGCGTCCGTCACCGTGATCTGGTTGCCCGCGGTGCGGTGCAGCCGGGTCACGGCCGGGCGGGGCTCACCGCCCTCGTGCAGGGTGGCCAGCGAGGTGCCGTACGGCCAGTGCACGATCTTCTCCGGCTCGCGCTCCCACAGCCGCAGCGGCAGCTGCTGGGAGCCGCCGACGATGCCGCGGTGGTGGTCGTCGGCCTCGGTGTAGACGACCCGCAGGATCTCCAGGATGGAGTTGGGGAAGTCGGTGTCCCAGCCGCCGGTGCCGAAGCCGACCTGGCCGAAGATCTCCCGGTGACGGAAGGACTTGAAGGCGTCGGAGTCGCAGAGGAAGCCGTAGAAGGTCTGGTTGTCGAGCTTCTCGACGAGCTTCGCCCAGATCTCGCGGATGCGCGGCACGTCCCGCTCGCGCATCGCCCGGTTCATGTCGGAGAAGTCGGCGCCCTCTTCCAGGCACTTGTTCCACGCGTCGGCCACGTCCCGGTAGACCTGCGGCAGGTCGTCGATGGTCTCGGCGTAGTGCGACTCGCCCTTGAGGTCGACGACGGTCGAGGGGGTCGCCTCGGCCAGCGGGTTGGGGAAGGGACGGGTCTCAAGGCCCACCAGGTCGATGTAGTGCTGCAGCGCCGTGGAGGACGGCGGGAAGCGCATCGCGCCCATCTCGGCGGTCAGCGAGGGGTCGCAGCCGTCGAAGCCGACGGTCCGCAGCCGACCGCCGATCTTGTCGGCCTCGTAGACGACGGGCTTGAGGCCCATCTTCATCAGCTCGTACGCGGCCACGATGCCGGACAGGCCGCCGCCGATGACCGCGACCTCGGTGCCGTGCTCGGTCGCCGGAATCTGGCCGAGGCCCGCGGGGTGGGCGAGGAAGTCGTCGTAGGCGTACGGGAAGTCCGGGCCGAACATGGTGATCGGCGGCTGCTGCTCGTCGGCGTGCTCGACGGCGTTGGGCACCGTGGACGTCATGGGGTACGGACTCCTTGCGCGAAACGGGGGGTGAGGGGGTTCAGACGAGGGACCCGTAGAGGCCGGGGCGGCGGTCCTTCAGATACGGGTTCGCCTCCCGGGAGGCGGCGAGGAAGGCGGGGTCCACATCGGCGAGGACGAGTTCCTCACCGCGCCCGGCGCGGGTGCGGGCGAACCCGTCCGGCCCGGCGAGGGTGGACAGCCCCACGAACTCGAACTCGCCCTCGTGGCCGACCCGGTTGACGTACGCCACGTACATCTGGTTCTCGAAGGCCCGCACCGGCACCAGTGACTCGGCGACGAACTGGAACGGGTGCATCTGCGCGGTCGGCACCAGCAGCAGGTCGGTGCCGGCGAGGGCGTGCGCGCGGACGTTCTCCGGGAACTCCACGTCGTAGCAGATCATGATCCCGACCCGCAGCCCGTCCAGCTCGGCCTGGACGACCGGCTGCTCGCCCGGCGTGAAGTGGTCGCGCTCGAAGCAGCCGAAGAGGTGGGTCTTGCGGTAGTTGGCGAGCCGTGTGCCGTCGGCGGAGATCAGCTGGGCGGAGTTGAAGACCGCGTCCGCGGCGCGCTCCGGGTAGCCGTAGGCGATCGCCAGGCCGTGCCGCGTGGTGATGTCGGCGATCGCGTCGGCGGCGTCACCGTCGGCGGGCTCGGCGAGGCGGGCGATGTCGTCGCCGATCGCGTAGCCGGTCAGGAACATCTCCGGCGCGACCAGCAGCCCGGCACCTGCGGCAGCGGCGCGGCCCGCGGCCTCGTCGAGGACCTTGAGGTTCTCGACGGTGGAGCCGGGCCGGCCGGAGCTCTGGAGCAGGGCGGTGCGCATGCGTGTTCCTCACCAGGACGGATGGATGTGGGGGCCACGTAGACGGTACGGGCGGCGGGCACGGCGGGACAAGGAGGAGCCGTTGCGCGCAGATGGCCGGAATATTGCGTCCGTCCGGCGTTGCCCGGCGATTCGTTGCGCGCCTCGTCGTACGTCCCCTCGGCCTCGGGGCGCACGACGAGATGGGGTGCCGGCAGGCGGCCGGAAACGCGGTGTCCGTCGGCTCGGTGGAGCCGCGAGCGCGCGGCCGGGTGAGACGAGGCCGCGGTCCACAGCCCCCGCATTCCGGCGAGTCCGCGTACGCCCCGCTGCCCGTCTCGCCCATGCGCGAGGCCGTCACGCGCGCCACCCCGTCAGGACCGCTCCCGTCGGCGGCGGGCCACCACCCCCGTGCCCGCGACCAGGGCCGCGGTCAGCAGGTACGGCACCGCGAACACGGCGAAGGCCGTGCCGTGCCCGGTCCTCGAACCGACGGCCGCGTAGGCGCCGAACACGGCCACGGTGGCCAGTTCGGTGCCCAGCCCGGCGATCGAGGTGACCGTGGCTCGCGCGCTGTCGTCGATCCGCCGCTGGAGCCGGGCGTCGGCCAGCACACTCGCCAGTTGGAAGCCGCCGAAGGCGACGGCCACCAGCACGAGACCGGCCGGTGCCCGGGCCAGGGCGCCTACGGCGAGGGCCAGCGCGGAACCGGCGAGCAGCCCCGCGAACCCGGCCGCGCCGAGGCGTTCACCGGGACCGGCGAGCAGGCTCCCGGCGGTGGCGCCCGCCCAGATCAGCAGGAGCAGATAGGGGCCGGCCCAGTCCGGCACGCCGGTGTCCCGGACCAGGAGCGGCGTGTACTCGTCGAGCGCGCCCCACACCGAGCCGACGGCCGCGACGAGCAGCAGGGCGGCGGTGACCGGCCGGTCGGGACGGCGTACGGCGCGCAGGGTGCCGTACCGGCTCCCACTCCCGGCCACCGTGGAGCGATGCTCCGGGAAACGGGTCGCCACAGCCGCCGTCAGCAGACAGGTCAGCACGCTTGCCGCGCCGACCAGCGGATAACCGCCCAGCGCGAGCACCGGCCCCGCAAGCCCCATCGCGGCCATCACGGCCACCAGGCCCGCGGCCCGCGCCCGGCCCATCACGCGGGCGTAGTCGTCGGCCGCACCGAGCCGGTCCAGCTCCTCGTACACCAGCGCCTCCAGCGCGCCGGAGCCGAGCGCTCCGCCGGCGCCCCAGAGCACGAAGCCGAGCGCGAACGCCCCGTACGAGGGGATGAGCACCCACAGGGTGAAGCCGACGGCGGTCAGCAGCGGGCCGAGCCACAGCAGCAGGCGCCGGGAGACGGCGTCGGCCCAGGCGCCGGAGGGGACCTCCAGCAGCACGCCGGTGATCGACCACAGGGCGAAGAGGGAGGAGATCTGCCCGAGGGACAGGCCGGTGTCGCCGAAGAGCAGGGCGTAGACCGGGTACAGCAGGACGAAGTCGTCCAGGAAGGCATAGCCGTACAGCGTCCGGGTCAGACGCCGGACGCCGGGCTCAGGGGCGCGTGAAGGTCAATGTCGCCAGATCATGCGACCGATGGTAGACCGCGCGGCGGGATCAGGTTGGCGATCCCGAGGAGAAGCGCCGCAGCAGCGGCGACAGGACGAGCACGGACCTGGTCCGCTCCACGAACGGCTCCCCCGCGATCCGCTCAAGGACCCGCTCGAAGTGCCGCATGTCGGAGGCGAAGACCTGGGCGACCGCGTCCGCGTCCCCGGTGACGGTGGACGCGGCCACGACCTCCTGGTACCGCTCCAGGCCCCGCTGGATGATCTCCGGCGAGGTGTTGCGGCGGCAGTAGATCTCGACGAACCCCTCGGTCTCCCAGCCGAGCGCCGCAGGGTCCACCCGTACGGTGAATCCGGTGATGGCTCCGGTGGCGCGCAGCCGGTCCACGCGCCGTTTCACGGCGGGCGCGGACAGGCCGACGAGCTGCCCGATGTCCGCGTAGGAGCGGCGGGCGTCCTCGGCGAGGGCGTGCACGATGCGTTCGTCGAGATCGTTCAGCACTGCTGGTGGTTCACTTCACTTCTGATGCGACTGAAGCGTCTGCTGCGTCTGTTGCGGCGAGACGGGAACGGCGGTAGCCGTACAGGAAGTAGAACACGAGACCGGCGGCCATCCAGAACCCGAAGACCACCCAGGTCACGGTGTCGAGGCTGAACATGTTGTACGCGCAGAAGGCGAAGCCCAGCACCGGCAGTACCGGCCCGAACGGCACCTTGAACGTGCGCTCCAGCTCCGGCCGCTTGTAGCGCAGCACGATCACCGCGATGTTGACCAGCGCGAAGGCGAACAGCGTGCCGATGCTGGTGGCGTCGACGAGCTTGCCCAGCGGGATCATGGCGGCGAGTACACCGCAGAACAGGGACACGATCACGGTGTTGAGGCGGGGTGCGCCGGTCTTCCGGTCGACCTTGCCGAGCGCCTTGGGCACCAGGCCGTCGCGGGACATCGCGAAGAGGATGCGGGTCTGGCCGTAGAGCACGGTGAGGACGACGCTCGCGATGGAGATGACCGCGCCGAGGGCGAGCAGGGTGCCCCAGAACGTCTGGCCGCTGACGTCGTTCATGATCGCGGCGAGGGAGGCGTCGGAGCCCTCGAACTTGGTCCAGTTCCAGGCGCCGACGGCGACGGCCGCGACGAGCACGTACAGCGCGGTGACGATGATCAGCGAGAGCATGATCGCGCGGGGCAGGTCCTTCTTGGGGTTCTTGGCCTCCTCACCGGCGGTGGAGGCGGCGTCGAAACCGATGTAGGAGAAGAACAGCGTGGCACCGGCGGCGCTGACGCCGGCCATGCCGAGCGGCATGAAGTCGGCGTAGTTGCCGGACTTGAAGCCCATGAAGCCGACCGCGCAGAACAGCACCAGCGCGGCGATCTTCACCGCGACCATGATGGTGTTGGCGCGGGCGGACTCGCGGACGCCGCCGAGCAGGAAGACCATCGCCAGCAGGACGACGAGCAGCGCGGGCAGGTTGATGATGCCGCCCTCACCGGGCGCCGAGGACAGCGCGGCCGGGATGGTCACGCCGATCGTTCCGTCGAGCAGCTCGTTGAGGTACTCGCCCCAGCCGACCGCGACGGCGGCCACCGACACGCCGTACTCCAGGACCAGGCACCAGCCGCAGACCCAGGCGACGAGTTCGCCCATCGTTGCGTACGCATACGAGTACGAGGACCCGGCGACGGGGATGCTGCCCGCCAGCTCGGCGTACGACAGGGCCGAGAACAGCGCCGTGAGACCCGCGATGACGAATGCCAGGGTGACCGCCGGGCCGGCCTCGGGGACGGCGTCGCCGAGGACGACGAAGATGCCGGTGCCGAGCGTGGCACCGATGCTGATCATGGTGAGCTGCCACAGGCCGAGGGAGCGGCGCAGCGCCCCTCCCTCACCCTGGCCGCCCTCCGCGACCAGGCGTTCCACGGGCTTGCGGCGCAGCAGGCGCGCGCCGAACCCAGGGGACGTGGGGTCGGTCTGGCTGCTGTGCTGCGGGGGTGCGCCTTGGTCGAGCACGCGCTGGCTCCTTTGTTGCTGCCGATCAGGGGGACGGGGACCGGCGGCATCCCCAGAAGACGGGGGACCCACCGAGCGGGGTCCCCGCCACGCCACGTACGAGGCGACAGCCTATGAGCTGGGGCGTTGCCGTTGTAATGCAGCAACCTTGCGTATGCCCGCAAGATCATTGCGTTCCTGGGGGCTGGGCGTGCGTTCGTTGCACGGCGGCTGTGGACCGTTGCGCGAAGGCCTTCTCAGCGCGCTTCCAGCTCCTTGACCAGGAAGGTGCACAGGTCGACGCATTCACGGGTGCTGCCGTCGTGGTCCTCGTACGCGTAGCGGTCGAGGTAGTCGATCAGCGGGCGGTAGCCGAGCCCCGCGTACAGGGCGGCCGCGCGCGGGTTGTCCTTGGCGACGCCGATGCCGACGGTCCGCAGGCCCCGGTCCCGGGCCAGGTTCTCGGCGGCGTGGATCAGCGCGGTCCCGATGCCGCGCGAGCGGAGCTGTTCCGGCCAGACCGCCAGCCCGCCGATCTCCGGGCAGTCCGCCGGGACTTCGGGCGCCGCGCAGCCGATCCAGCGCATCTCCGCGTGCCCGACGGGCCGCCCGTCCAGCCAGGCGACGAGGTACGTGCACTGCCCCGTCTGCTGGCGCGCGAACCGCCGGGCGTGGAAAGAGGTGCGGCCGGGCGAGCCCATGCAGCGGTCGAGCAGTGCGACATCGGCGGCCCGGCAGACGGTGATCTCCATGCTCCGACGGTAGGCGCGGGAACACGAAACGGCCCCCGATTTTCACCGGGGGCCGTCCGTAAGCAGTTGGGTCAGTTCCAGCTGGCGTGCAGCGGCTTGCCCTCGGCGTAACCGGCGGCGCTCTGTATGCCGATGACGGCCTTCTCGGCGAACTCCTCCAGGGAGGCGGCGCCGGCGTAGGTGCAGGAGGAGCGGACGCCCGCGATGATCGAGTCGATCAGGTCCTCGACGCCGGGCCGGGCCGGGTCGAGGAACATCCGGGAGGTGGAGATGCCCTCCTCGAACAGGCCCTTGCGGGCGCGGTCGTACGCCGACTCCTCCGCCGTGCGATTGGCCACCGCGCGCGCGGACGCCATGCCGAACGACTCCTTGTACGCACGCCCGCTGGCGTCGTGCTGAAGGTCGCCCGGCGACTCGTATGTGCCCGCGAACCACGAGCCGACCATCACGTTGGAGGCACCGGCGGCCAGCGCCATCGCCACGTCCCGCGGGTGCCGGACACCGCCGTCCGCCCACACGTGCTTGCCGTACTTCTTCGCCTCGGGGGCGCACTCCAGCACGGCCGAGAACTGCGGCCGGCCCACGCCGGTCATCATCCGGGTGGTGCACATGGCACCCGGGCCCACACCGACCTTGACGATGTCGGCGCCCGCCTCGATCAGGTCGCGCACACCCTCCGCCGAGACGATGTTGCCGGCCACGATCGGCACCTGCGGGCCGAGGGCGCGCACCACCTTGATGGCGTTGATCATCGACTCCTGGTGGCCGTGCGCGGTGTCGATGACGAGCGTGTCGACGCCCGCGTCGAGCAGCTGCTTGGCCTTGCCCGCGACATCGCCGTTGATGCCGACGGCGGCGGCTATGCGCAGCCTGCCCTGAGCGTCGACGGCCGGCGTGTACAGCGTGGCGCGCAGCGCGCCCTTGCGGGTGAGGATGCCGACGAGCTTGCCGTCGGCGTCGACGGCGGGGGCGTAGCGCCGGTTGTGGTGGTCGAGGGTGTTGAAGGCCTCGCGGGGGTCCATGTCGGCGTCGAGCAGGAGCAGCTCGTCCTTGGACATGACCACTTCGAGCTGGGTGAAGCGGTCGACGCCGGTGAGGTCCCGGTCGGTGACGACACCGATCGGGCGCTGCTCCTCGTCGACGACGACACCGGCGTTGTGCGCCCGCTTGGGCAGCAGGGAGAGCGCGTCGGCGACGGTCTGGTGCGGGGCCAGCACGATCGGGGTGTCGAGGACCAGATGGCGGCTCTTCACCCAGGAGACGACCTCGGTGACGACGTCGATGGGGATGTCCTGCGGGATGACCACGAGGCCGCCACGGCGCGCCACGGTCTCGGCCATGCGGCGGCCGGCGATGGCGGTCATGTTGGCGACGACGAGCGGAATCGTGGTGCCCGTGCCGTCCGGGGAGCTGAGGTCCACGCCCTGACGGGAGCCGACCGCGCTGCGGCTCGGCACCATGAACACGTCGTCGTACGTCAGGTCGTACGAGGGCTGGATGTCATTGAGGAAACGCACGTGCTGCACATCCCAGTCGTTCAGAGGTGGCCCCCGGACAGGTCAGCCAGGGGGAAGAGCACGTACTTCATTGTCCCATGCTGACCGGAATGCACTGCACGGTCGCTTCATACGAGCAGGTCAGAGGGCCCTTAGGAGGATCCTCCGAGAGCAAGCATCACCGTGAGTGACGGCGCCCGGTTCACAGCCGCGGAGAACACCTCCTGGGCGATCTCCCACTCCTCCGGCCGCGCCTTCGCGTACGGCTGCCAGTTCCGTACGACGACCAGGAGCCCGTCCGCGGCCTCCGCGGGCCACACGGAGGGATCGGAGAGGCTGTCGGCGAGCGCGTCCCAGTTGCGGCCGAACCAGTCGGGCAACTCCAGGGTCTCGGCGCAGCGTTCCATCAGGTCCGGCTTGTCCATGACCCCGTCGAGGTCCAGAGTGACCACGAGTTCCGTCATCTCGGCACCGCCCAGGTCGTAGTGATCGTCGATGAACGAGGGGGCGGCCGCGGCCGCCCCCCTTCCTGATGTTCTCTCAGGGACCGTCAGGATCGGCCCGGTTCAGCGCCGGGCGCGGCGTCGGTCCGACCGTCATCAGGTAGTCGGCCGCGGAGGTGTCCGTGACCAGGCTGGTGACGAGCCCGGACCGCAGCACCGCGTCGATGGCGGCCGCCTTGCGCTGCCCGCCGGCGATCGCGACCACCTCGGGGATACGGCGCAGCTGGTCGGCCTTGACCGTGATGCACCGCTCCCCCAGGTCCCGGCCGACCCGGCGGCCGTCGGCGTCGAAGAGGTGCGCGGACATCTCGGCGGCGACACCGAGGGACGCGTAGTGGGAGCGCTCCTCGTCGCTGAGCATGTCGTGCACCGTGGAGATGCCCGGCTCCCAGGAGCCGATGGAGACACAGGCGACCGTGACCTTGTCGAAGTACTCGAAGGCCCGGGCGATCCCCGTCTGGTGGCGCAGCGCGGCCGCGGTGGCGGCGTCCGGCAGCAGCATCGGCGCGTAGATGGGGTGGGCGTCGCCGCCGGAGACCTGCGCGGCCCGGCGGACGGCCTCCACCGAGCCGCGCTCGGCGGTCCCGGCGTCGTACACGCCCGTCAGCTGCACCACCGTGCAGGGCGGCAGCTTGTCGAGGGCGGCGGCCATGTGGATGGTGGACCGGCCCCAGGCCAGCCCGAGCACATCGCCCTCGTTGACCAGCTCGCCGAGCAGGTCGGCGGCCACCTCGCCCAGGTTCTCGGGGTCGGGGGTCTCCTCGGCCTCGGCCGGGGACTCGACCACGACGGCGTGCCTGAGGCCGTAGCGGGCGCGCAGCGCGTCCGAGCGCTCCGCGTCCAGCTCGGCCGGCACACGGATCTCGATGCGTACGAGATCCCGTTCGAGGGCGGTCTCCAGGACCCGGGCCACCTTGAAGCGGCTGACGCCGAACTCCTCCGCGATCTGGATCTTGGATTTGCCCTCGAGGTAGAAGCGGCGGGCCATGGCCGCCGCCTGCACCAGCTCAGCGGGTCCCATCCGCATGGCTGACCGGCCCGCCGACATACCCGACACGGCGATCTCCTCACTGCTGTTCACACTCTGGATTCGCCGTTCATCCTTGCAGATACGGCGCGCTTGATCAGCCCTGCTGGGCGCCCGACGGGCGCCGTTCACGTAACCGTGGCTCAGTGGTCGCACGCCCATGCCGCGTGCTTTGTCGCGGTCTCCGCCTTGGCGCGCAGGGCACGCACCGCGGCGGCCGGGTCGGCGGCCCCGTACACGGCGGAACCGGCCACGAAGACATCGGCGCCCGCTTCCGCGCAGCGCTCGATCGTCGCGTCCGAGACTCCGCCGTCGACCTGGAGCCACAGCTCCAGGCCGTGCTTGCTGATCAGTTCCCGGGTACGGCGGATCTTGGGCAGCATGATGTCCAGGAACGCCTGCCCGCCGAAGCCCGGCTCGACCGTCATGATCAGCAGCATGTCGAGCTCGGGCAGCAGATCCTCGTACGGTTCGATGGGCGTCGCCGGCTTCAGCGCCATGGACGCCCGGGCGCCCTTGGCCCGGATCTCCCGGGCCAGCCGTACCGGCGCGGCGGCCGCTTCGACGTGGAAGGTGACCGAGGAGGCACCGGCCTCCACGTACTGAGGGGCCCACCGATCGGGGGCCTCGATCATCAGATGGCAGTCCAGCGGGGTGTCCGTCGCACGGGCCAGGGACTCCACGACCGGCACGCCGAGCGTGAGGTTCGGGACGAAATGGTTGTCCATGACGTCGACGTGGAGCCAGTCGGCCCCTTCGACCGCCCGCGCCTCGTCGGCGAGACGGGCGAAGTCGGCGGACAGGATGCTGGGGTTGATCTGCACGGCCATGCCCTAAGCGTGCCATGTCCCTGCACGGATGTTCGCGCCGTTCGGCATATCGGACGCTCTTCGGATTTCCGGGCGGGGCGCCAAGGGACTTGAGATGGCCGAGATCGGGTCCGCCGCGAACCGCACCCGCGAAAACGGTGCGCGACGTCTTGACGGGTCCTGTTCGGATACGTAGACATGACGGCGCAGTCATGACAGCGCAGTCACAGCGACCGCATCGGCCGGGAGACACCATGACGCGACGGACAGGGCGGGACGGGAGTTCCGCCGCGCCGCGCAGTGTGGACGTGGCCCGGCTGGCGGGGGTCTCCCAGAAGACCGTGTCCCGGGTCTTCAACGACGAGCCCTACGTCTCCGACGCCGTCCGCCGCCGCGTCCTGGAGGCCGCCGAGGAACTCGGCTACCGGCGCAACAACGCCGCCCGGGCGCTGGCCTCGGGACGAACCCGCTCCATCGGCGTGGTGACGCTGGGGACCGCCCTGTTCGGGCCCGCCTCACTGCTCATGGGCATCGAGCGGGCTGTCCGGGACACGGGGTACGCGCTGCGCGTGGTCAACACGGTGGAAGGGGACCCGGACGGCATCTGGGGTGCCGTGGACTCGCTCCTCGACCAGGGCGTGGACGGCATCGTCATCTCCGAGCCGATCGACGAGCCGGGCGACGGCGGGAATCAGCGCGACCTCTCCGTCGCCGTGCCGGTCCTGGTCCTCGGCGCGCCGCCGCCGTTCGACGCCGCGACGGTACTCGCCGCGGGCGGCGGCGCCGACCTGATGGCGCGGGCGGCCACCGAACACCTGCTGGGCCTCGGGCACGCGACGGTCCATCACCTCGCCGGTCCGCAGCGCTGGTATGCCGCCCGGGACCGTCTCGACGGATGGCGGGCGGCGCTGGCCGCGCACGGCAGGCACGAGCCGCCGGTCATCGAGGGCGACTGGTCGGCCGCGTCCGGCTTCGCGGCGGGCCGCGTCCTGGCCGCCGATCCGGAGGTGACCGCGGTGTTCGCCGCCAACGACGACATGGCCATCGGCCTGATCCGCGCGCTGACGGAAGCCGGCCGGCGCGTGCCGCAGGACGTGAGCGTCGTCGGCTTCGACGACGTCCCGGTCGCCGCCTATGTGACACCGCCCCTGACCACGGTGCGCCAGCCGTTCGACGCCGTGGCGCAGGAGGGGCTCAAGCGTCTCGTACACGCCATCGAGAACCCGCAGGCCGATCCGCTTCCGGCGAGCGTCCCAGCGGTCGACCTCATCGTCCGCGCCTCGACCGCGCCCCCGCCGAACCGGGTGCAGAGCGGGCTCACCACCGGTGGCGCCAAGCAGTAAACCCCCAACTTCTTCCGGAGGTTTGTCCATGGCGGATCTGCCCGCCCGCGTCCTGTTCGGTGCCGCCTACTACCACGAGTACACGCCCGCCTACGACGCCGGACTGCGGCCCGGTGAACGGCTCAAGACCGACCTCGATCTGATGGCCGACGCGCACTTCACCGTCATCCGGGTCGGCGAGTCGGTGTGGTCGACGTGGGAACCGGAGAACGGCCGCTTCGACCTCGACTGGCTCCAGCCCGTCCTCGACGGCGCCCACGAGCGCGGCATCTCCGTCATCCTAGGCACGCCGACGTACGCCGTACCGCCGTGGCTGGCCCGGCAGTACCCGGAGATCGCTGGGGAGTACGCCACCGGCCAGCGCTTCGGCTGGGGCGGCCGCCAGGAGGCCGACTTCACCCACCCGGCCTTCCGGTTCCACGCCGAGCGCGTGATCCGGAAGATCGCCGCACGGTACGCCGAGCACCCGGCGGTCATCGGCTGGCAGGTGGACAACGAGCCGGGTGTGCACCTCTTCCACAACCACGGCGTCTTCCAGCGCTTCGTCGACCACCTGCGGGCCACCTACGGCGACGTCGAGACCCTCAACCGCGAGTGGGGCCTGGTCTACTGGTCGCACCGCCTGTCCACGTGGGCCGACCTGTGGACGCCGGACGGCAACACCCAGCCCCAGTACGACGTCGCCTGGCGGGCGTTCCAGGCCCGCCAGGTCATCGAGTTCATCGGCTGGCAGGCCGACATCGTCCGGGAGTACGCCCGCCCCGGCCAGTTCGTCACCACCTGCATCTCCTACACCCGCCAAGGCGTGGCGGACGACGAGCTGTCCGCCCGGCTCGACATCGCCTCCGGCAACCCGTACTACGACATGCAGGACGGCCTCCTGCTGCCCGACCCCACACCCGACCAGCACGAACAGAAGTGGAAGACGACCGGCGTCTGGTCGATGTACCAGACCGCGGACTGGATGTTCTCCTCACGTCAGGAGCCGTTCCTGGTCACCGAGACCAACGCGAACTCCATCGGCTTCCCATGGGACAACCGGCCCGCCTACGACGGCCAGTGGCGCCAGGCCGCCTGGGCGCACGTGGCCCGCGGCGCGCGCATGATCGAGTACTGGCAGTGGCAGACCCTGCGCTTCGGCGCGGAGACGTACTGGGGCGGAGTCCTGCCGCACAGTGGACAACCGGGCCGAACGTACGCCGAACTGGCACGCCTGGGCGCCGAGTTCCACAAGGCGGGAGAACTCGTCGCCGGGCTCGAACCGGACGCCGACATCGCGATGGTCTACTCGACGCCGAGCAAGTGGCTGATGCAGAAGTACCCACCGCTCGCGACCCCCGACGGCGAACCGGACCCGGCCGCCTACCACCGGATCTTCGACCCGTTCTACCGGGGCGCCTTCGACACGGGCCGCCAGGTGCGGATCGTGCACGCGCGGCAGCTGCCTCGGACGACTCCCGCAGCGGCCGTACGGCGTCACCCGGTGCTGGTGGCCCCGGCGCTGTACATCACCGACGACGCGACCCTCGACTGGCTCGCCGCCTACGCCCACGCGGGCGGCCACCTGGTCCTCGGTCCCCGCACCGGGTACGCCGACCACGAGGCGCGAGCGCGACTCGAACCGGCGCCGGGACGTCTGGCCGAGGTCGCGGGGGTGACGTACGACGAATTCAGCAATCTGACCGGAGACGTTCCGGTGCGTGCGTCGGCGGACGGTCCGCTCAAAGCGCTGGCGGGTGGGACGGCGACGCACTGGATCGAGTGCCTGAACGTCGTCGACGCCGAGGTGCTCGCCGAGTACGACCACCCGCACTTCGGCCGCTGGCCCACGGTCACCACCCGCCGCCACGGCGCGGGCCGCATCACCTACGTCGGCACGGTCCCGGGACGCGGCTTCGCCCGGGCACTGGCCGAGTGGCTCGTGCCGTCCGCGATCAGCGGCTGGCACCACCTGCCGGAGACCGTCACCGCGACGACCGGGACGTCCCCCGAGGGACACCGCGTCCATGTGATCCACAACTGGAGCTGGGAACCGACAACCGTCGCGACCCCGGTGGAGCTGTCCGACCTCCTGGACGGCAGCTCCCTCCCCGCAGGCACCGCGCTCGACCTCGGCGCCTGGGACGTGCGGGTGTTGGTCGCCGCGAGCACCGCTCATCATGCCCACTCCGCGGCCGGGGACGGCTCGCAGGAGTGGAAGCTCAGGCGGTCCGGCGGATGATCGCCAGATACATCGCGTCCGTCCCGTGCAGATGCGGCCACAGCTGTACGTCCGGACCGTCCCCCAGGTCCGGTACGCCCGGCAGCAGCGGCCGGGCGTCGACCAGTTCGGCCTCCGGGTACTGCTTGAGCACGTCGGCGACCACGGCCCGCGTCTCCGCGAGATGCGGCGAGCAGGTGGCGTACCCGACGATCCCGCCGACCCGCACGGACTCCAGGGCCGTGCGCAGCAGCCCGCGCTGGAGCGGAGCGAACCCGTCGAGGTCCTCCGGGCGGCGCCGCCACCGGGCCTCGGGCCGCCGGCGCAGGGCGCCGAGCCCGGTGCAGGGCACGTCCATCAGCACCCGGTCGAACGAGCCGTGCCGCCACGGCGGCCGGGTCCCGTCGGCGGTGATGACCTGGTACGGCCCGGGGTTGCCGTGCAGCGCCTTCGCCACCAGCCCCGCCCGATGCGGCTGCTTCTCCGCGGCGAGCAGGGCGGCGCCCCGCTCGGCGGCGAGCGCGCCGAGCAGCGCCGCCTTGCCGCCCGGCCCGGCACACCCGTCCAGCCACTTCTCGTCGGGCCCGTCGAGCGGCGCGTTCGCCAGGGCCAGCGCGACCAGCTGGCTCCCCTCGTCCTGCACGCCGGCCCGGCCCTCCCGTACGGCCTCGATGGCCCCGGGCTCCCCGCCCTCGGTGAGCCGTACCGCGTACGGTGACCAGCGCCCCGGCACGGCGGCGTCCTCGCGTAGCAGCTCGTCGGTCGTGGCCCGGCCCGGTCTCGCGACCAGCGTCACCTCGGGCCGCTCGTTGTCGGCGGCGAGCAGTTCCTCGATACCGGCCCGGCCACCGCCGAGCGAGTCCCACAGCGCGGAGACGACCCAGCGCGGATGCGAGTGCACGACGGCGAGGTGCTCCTCGGGGTCCTCGTCGTAGGGCGGCGCGACCCGCTCCAGCCACCCGTCGAGGTCGTGCTGCGCGACCTTGCGCAGCACGGCGTTCACGAACTTGGCCCGCCCGTCCCCGAGCACGACCCGGGCCAGCTCCACCGTGGCGGACACGGCGGCGTGCGAGGGGATCCGCGTGCCGAGCAACTGGTGCACACCGAGGCTCAGCACATCCAGGACCGGCGGATCGACCTCCCTGAGCGGCCGGTCGACGCACTCCGCGAGCACGGCGTCGTACGTCCCCTGCCGCCGCAGCGTCCCGTACACCAGCTCCGTCGCCAGCGCCGCGTCCCGCCCGTCGAAGTCCCCGCCCTCCCGCGCCTTCCGCAGCAGCGGCGGCAGTACGAGATTGGCGTACGCGTCCCTCTCGTCGACGGCCCGCAGCGCCTCGAAGGCAAGGATGCGGACGGGGTCCTTCTTGGGCCGACGATAGGGCTTGCCCGGTTTGCGGGGCCGACGGGAGGTGTCGCTCACGTAAAGGTGCTCCGGATTTCTGTATACGGTGTGCACCCCAGCGTACGTCGAACGGCCTGCCGCAGCGGCTCAGCCCCCGAGCACCTCACCGTCCGCGATCCGCACGCCACGGGCCCAGTCCGCGGCCCGCATCGGCTTCTTGCCCTGGGCCTGCACCCACAGCAGCTCGACGGCGTGCGAGCCGGTGCCGACGTACACATTGTTCTTGCCGACGGACAGCTGCCGCGGGGCGAGGTCGGTCCGGTCGGGTACGAGCGCGACCTGCACGAGCTTGAGCCGCTCACCCCGGAAGGTGGTCCAGGCGCCGGGCGCGGGCGTGCAGCCGCGCACCACCCGGTCCACGCGCAGGGCGGGGGCCGACCAGTCCACCCGGGCGTCCTCGACGGTGATCTTCGGTGCGACGGTCACGCCGTCGGCGGGCTGCGGTACGGCCTTCAGGGTGCCGTCCGCGATGCCGTCCATGGTCGCGGCGAGCAGCCCGGCGCCGGCGAAGGCGAGCCGGGTCAGCAGGTCACCGCTGGTGTCGGTGGGGCGGACGGTCTCGGTGACGGTTCCGTAGACGGGCCCCGAGTCGAGCCCCTCCTCGATGAGGAACGTGGACGCGCCCGTGATCTCGTCGCCCGCCATGATGGCGTGCTGCACGGGCGCGGCGCCGCGCCAGGCGGGCAGCAGCGAGAAGTGCAGGTTGACCCAGCCGTGGGTGGGGATGTCGAGGGCGACCCGGGGCAGCAGCGCCCCGTACGCCACGACGGGGCAGCAGTCGGGCCCGATCTCCCGCAGCCGCTCCAGGAACTCCGGCTCCCGCGGCCTGACCGGCTTCAGCACCTCGATACCGGCCTCCTCCGCCCGCTCCGCCACGGGGGACGCGACCAGCCTGCGCCCACGCCCGGCCGGGGCGTCCGGCCGCGTGACAACGGCGACCACCTCGTGCCGCCCGGAGTCGAGCAGGGCGTCCAGAGCGGGAACAGCGACCTCGGGGGTACCGGCGAAGACAAGCTTCATGTGCGGACACGGGCCTCTCGGCTGGGGTTGGTCAGGGGCAACGCACAAGTCTAGAAGCCCAGCAAGCCGCCGACGGCGATCAACCCCCACGGGATGGGTCCCCCAGCGCTCCACCCGCAGCACGGCGCACGCATATGCCCATACGCCCCCACAGCGTGACCCGCGGAGCGAATCCGCGTTGGTCAAGAAAGAGTTGACCAACGGGCCGCCCCAGCGGCCCGATCCTTTCTCTTCAACGCCGGTTCGAGAGGCTTGTTCATGGCCGACCACGCAACCCACGACGCCCAGGCTCGGGCCAGCCTGCACTTGCTGGTGCGGGACATCGAGCGGGTCCGCCGGCAGGTGGACGCACTCCGCACGCTCACGGCCCAGTTGGGCAACGTCTACCGCCCGCGCCGCTCCGGCCCCTCCACGGGCTTCGTCGTCTACGGACGCGCCCCCGCCCCGACGGTCCGTCTCGCCCAGGAACTGCGGGACAGTGTCGAGACCCTGGTCACGGCCGCGGTGGACTTCGACCGTTCACTCGGCTTCTCGTGGGACGCGGTGGGCTCCGCCCTCGGAGTCACCAAACAGGCGGTGCACCGCCGCTACGGCTCGCGCCGCGCCACCACCCAGGCGACCGCCGAGGCCGAGCGCAGCACGGAGCCGTCGGGCACCCGCACGGTGAACGTCGGCACCGGCATCTCCACGGTGCCGACGGTCCCCGCGGCCCGCTCGATGCCGACCCAGCCGACGGCGGGCAGCCCGGCACTGCGCGACGAGGCCAGGCCGACCGCCTTCCCCGGCCCTCGCAACGGCTGACCCCGATGGCTGCCCCCTGCGGCTGACCCCAAGGGCTGACCCACCCCCGGCTGCCAGACCCCGCCCTCCCGGCCACATCCGGGAGGGCAGCCGTATACCCCGCCGGGATCCACCCCGGCCCAACGGGGCAGCTCAGCCGATGTCGGGCGGATCGATCCGCACCCACAGCGCCGCCCCACTCCCCCGAGCCATCCGCGCCGCCTGCGCGGCCTTCAGCGCCGCCGCCAGCGCCGACCCCCGCCCCGGCGGCACACGGACCAGCGCCCGCACCCACTGCTCCCCGGCAGGCGGCGCCCCCGCCCGCCGCGACCGCCCCGCCGCGACCGGCGTGACCGGCAGCGGCACGGGCCCCAACACCTCGGCCTGAGACGGCAGTTCGACCATCGCCAGGAACTCGGCGACCGCCTCCGCCGTCCCCGACACGGCCGCCATCCGCGACACCGGCGGAAACCCCAGCTCGGCCCGCTCGGCCAGCTCCCGTACCGCATGCCCCACGGGATCCCACCGCACCAGCGCCTGCACGGGCCGCAACGTCGGCTCGGCGACGACGACCACGGTGCCCCCGTCACCCTGCGGCCGTACGAGCGCCGAGGCCGCGATCCAGCGCCGCAACGCGTCCTCACCGGCGCGCAGATCGGGCCGCCCGAGCATGGCCCACCCGTCGAGCAGCAGCGCCGCCGCGTACCCGCCCTCGGCGACGGGCTCGGCCCCCGGCGTGCTCACCACCAGCGCGGGCGCTCCCGGCACCGTGTCCAGCACCTGCTCCCGCCCGGACGTCCGCACCGGCACGGCCGGAAACGCCCGCCCCAGCTCCTCGGCGGTCCGCCGCGCCCCCACGACCTGCGCCCGCAGCCGGAACGCCCCGCACTCCGGGCAGTGCCACGAGCCCTCCTCGCGCCCGCACCACCCGCAGCGCAGCGCCCCGGCGTCCCGCGCCTGAAGCGGCCCCGCGCAATGCCGGCAACGCGCGGGCGCCCGGCACTGCGCACAGGCCATTCTCGGTACATAGCCGCGCCGCGGCACCTGCACCAGCACCGGCCCGTGCCGCAGCCCGTCCCGGACCACCTGCCAGGCAAGGCTCGGCAGCCGGGCGGCGCGCGCGGCCTCGTCCCGCGCCAGATCCTGATCACCCACGGTCCGTATCAGCGGGGCCGCGGCCCGCACCTGGTCCCGCACGGCGACCAACGGGCGCGCCCACCCGCTCTCCACCAGCTGCGCCGCCTCCACGGTGCAGCTCCAACTTCCGAGCAAGAAGGCGCACTTGTCCTGGGCGGCGCGCAGCAACAGCACGTCCCTGGCATGCGGCTGCGGCGCGTGCTGCTCGCTGTGGCTGTCGTCCCCGTCGTCCCAGATGGCGACCAGCCCGAGGTCCTGAACGGGCGCGAACATCGCGGCCCGCGTCCCCACCACGGCCCGTACCGACCCGCGCCGCACGGCAAGCCACTCCCCGTACCGCTTCTCGGGCCCCGCCTCGGCCGTCAACAGCGCATGCCGCCCCTCACCCAGGAGAGCCGTCAACTCGGCATCGACCCGGGAGGCGGTCCGGCCATCCGGTACGACAACCAGCGCGCCGCGCCCCGAGGCCAGGGTCGCGGCGACAGCGCGGGCCAGCTCCGCACTCCACTCGGGCCCGGCCAGGGCGTTCCACACGGCCCGTGGAGCGCCCCCGGAGGCCAGCGCCTCCAGGAAGGCGGCTCCCCGCTCGTAGCGTGCCCAGGACCCCGCCTCGGGCGCGGGGGGCGGAGGCAGCGGCGCGGGTGACGGTCGCTGCTCGGCCCGGGCGCTGCGCGGCGGCACGGCGAGCTGCAGCACATCGGCAAGGCTCCCGGCGTACCGGTCGGCCACGGCCCGGGCCAGTCCCAGCAGTTCCTCGCTCAGCACCGGCTCCGGCGACACCACCTGGGCCAGCGCCGCCAACGGCCCCGAGTAGTCCGACTCGGCCCGCCGCTCGACGAGGAACCCGTCGATCAGTCCCCCGCCCTCACGGCGCCCTTCGCGCACCCGATGCCGTCCGGCCCCGAACCGCACCCGCACCCGCACCCCGGGCTGTGCCTCGGCGTCGAGTTCCTCCGGCACGGCGTAGTCGAAGTACCGGTCGAGATGGAGCACGCCCTTGTCCACGAGCACCCGCGCGACGGGCAGCTCCTTGGCCAGCGCGGCCCCTCGCCAAGTACGGGGCTTGGCCCGGGGCTCCTTGGCCTTGCGGACGCTCTCCCGGATGAGCGCGAGCTGCTCCGGCGGCGCACCCTCGGCGCCGCTGTCCCCCCGGCTGTTGTCGCTGCTCACGCTTGCATTCTTACCAAACGCCACTGACAAACGACGCCGCCCGGGAACGCACCGAGGCCCGGCCCCCGAAGGGAAACCGGGCCTCGCGTCGGGCGAAGGGCGGGCTTACAGCCCCGCGGCCGCGCGCAGCGCGTCCACGCGGTCCGTGCGCTCCCAGGTGAAGTCGGGAAGCTCACGGCCGAAGTGGCCGTACGCCGCGGTCTGGGCGTAGATCGGGCGGAGCAGGTCGAGGTCGCGGATGATGGCGGCCGGGCGGAGGTCGAAGACCTCGTCGATGGCCTTCTCGATCTTCTCATGGTCGATCTTGGCGGTGCCGAAGGTCTCGACGAACAGACCGACCGGCTCGGCCTTGCCGATCGCGTAGGCCACCTGGACCTCGCAGCGGGACGCCAGGCCCGCGGCGACGACGTTCTTGGCGACCCAGCGCATCGCGTACGCCGCCGAGCGGTCCACCTTGGACGGGTCCTTGCCGGAGAAGGCGCCGCCGCCGTGGCGGGCCATGCCGCCGTACGTGTCGATGATGATCTTGCGGCCGGTCAGGCCGGCGTCACCCATCGGGCCACCGATCTCGAAGCGGCCGGTGGGGTTGACCAGGAGGCGGTAGCCCTCGGTGTCGAGCTTGATGCCGTCGTCGAGGAGCGCCTTCAGCTCCGGCTCCACGACGAACTCGCGGATGTCGGGAGCGAGCAGCGAGTCCAGGTCGATGTCGCTGGCGTGCTGCGAGGAGACGACGACCGTGTCGAGGCGGACGGCCTTGTCGCCGTCGTACTCGATGGTGACCTGCGTCTTGCCGTCCGGGCGCAGGTAGGGGATCGTGCCGTTCTTGCGCACGTCGGACAGGCGCTTCGACAGGCGGTGCGCCAGGAAGATCGGCAGCGGCATCAGCGTCGGCGTCTCGTCCGAGGCGTAGCCGAACATCAGGCCCTGGTCACCGGCGCCCTGCCGGTCCAGCTCGTCGTCGTCGCCCTCGACCCGGGTCTCGTACGCCGTGTCCACACCCTGCGCGATGTCCGGGGACTGCGCGCCGATCGACACCGAGACGCCGCAGGAGGCGCCGTCGAAGCCCTTCTTCGAGGAGTCGTAGCCGATGTCCAGGATCTTGTCCCGGACCAGCTGCGGGATCGGTGCGTAGGCCTTGGTCGTGACTTCGCCGGCCACGTGCACCAGACCGGTCGTGATCAGGGTCTCGACGGCGACCCGGGACGTCGGGTCCTCGCGCAGGAGCGCGTCGAGAATGGTGTCGCTGATCTGGTCAGCGATCTTGTCGGGGTGACCCTCGGTCACGGACTCCGAGGTGAACAGGCGACGGGACACAACGCTCCCTGGGGTTGCAGCGGCTGCTGGCTGATCATTGGTGGACGGGACGGGGGCTGCGCCCGACGACGTCCGACAACAGTTTATCGGTCGCTCTCCGCCACGAGGTCACCCGTCTCGCCTCTCGGGAGGCCTGTGACCTGCGGCACGGGCATTCTGCCCAATGTGCGGTGACGTTGGCCAGGGGCGCCACACCGCGAATGGGCGGTTCCAGGGGGCGTACAGAACGTGCGGCCATCACCCCAGACGTTCCGCGACGAGATCCCAGACCATGTCGGCCAGCGCCTCCTTGGGGCCGTACGGCACGGGGGTCTCGGTGCCGTCGGCACCCAGCACCACCGCTTCGTTCTGCTCCGAACCGAAGGTCTTGCGCTCGCCGACCTCGTTCACCACGAGCAGATCGCAGCCCTTGCGCTGAAGTTTTTTGCGGCCGTTGGCGAGGACGTCGTCGGTCTCGGCGGCGAAGCCGACGATCACCTGTCCCGGGCGGGCGCGGTCGGCCGAGATCTCCGCGAGGATGTCCGGATTCCGTATGAGCACGACCGGTTCCGGGTCCTGGCCGTCCTGCTTCTTGATCTTCCCGGCCGCGTACGTCGCCGGGCGGAAGTCGGCGACCGCCGCCGCCATCACGACCGCGTCGGCCTCGGCGGCCGCCTTCAGCACCGCCTCGCGCAGTTGGACGGCCGTGCCGACCTGGACGACGTCCACGCCCGCCGGGTCGGGCAGCCCGGTGGTGTTCGCGGCGACCAACGTGACGCGGGCGCCCCTCGCGGCGGCCGTACGCGCGAGGGCGTAGCCCTGCTTGCCGGAGGAGCGGTTACCGAGGAAGCGGACGGGGTCGAGCGGCTCGCGGGTGCCGCCGGCGCTGACGACGACGTGGCGGCCCTTGAGGTCCGGCTCGGTGACACCGCGGGCCAGCACGCGGCGGCAGACCTCGAAGATCTCGGCGGGCTCGGGCAGCCGGCCCTTGCCGGTGTCGACGCCGGTGAGGCGGCCGACGGCGGGCTCGATGACGACCGCGCCCCCGCGGCGCAGCGTCGCCACGTTCTCCTGGGTCGCCGGGTGCTCCCACATCTCGGTGTGCATGGCGGGGGCGAAGACGACCGGGCAGCGGGCGGTGAGCAGGGTGTTGGTCAGCAGGTCGTCGGCGAGGCCGTGGGCGGCCTTGGCGAGCATGTCGGCGGTGGCCGGGGCGACGACCACCAGGTCGGCCTGCTGTCCGATGCGGACGTGCGGGACCTCGTGGACGTCGTCCCAGACCTCCGTGGAGACGGGGTGGCCGGACAGCGCGGACCAGGTCGCGGCGCCGACGAAGTGCAGCGCGGAGGCGGTGGGGACGACGCGCACGTCGTGGCCCGACTCCGTCAGCCGCCGCAGCAGCTCACAGGCCTTGTACGCGGCGATGCCACCGCTCACCCCCAGAACGACCTTGGGCTTGTCCACCGTCTCTCCCCGGACTCGACACGTACGGCGTACGCGTCTATGACACACCACAGGCCCGACAGTCGTACTGCCGGGCCTGTGGATAAGTCTGCTGCAAGCAGGAAATATTACTGCGCCGGGCCCTCAACGGCCTCGGACGTCAGCAGCCCCGCATTGATCTCACGAAGGGCGATCGAGAGCGGCTTCTCGTGGACGTGGGTGTCCACGAGCGGACCGACGTACTCGAGCAGACCCTCGCCGAGCTGCGAGTAGTACGCGTTGATCTGGCGGGCCCGCTTGGCCGCGTAGATCACGAGGCTGTACTTCGAGTCGGTGGCCTCGAGGAGCTCGTCGATCGGCGGGTTGATGATGCCCTCGGGCGCGGAGATGGAAGAGGACACGCTCTACCTTCCGATGGATGGGAAAGATTCAGTGTGCATGATCGGTGACGATCACACAACGTCCATCAAGGCTAGCAGCTCACGCGCCACGTCCTTGACGGAGGTGTTGACCAGGGTCTCGTCGAACTCCGGCTCCGCCGCCAGTTCGACCTTCGCCGCGGCAAGCCGGCGCTCGATCACCTCGGGCGGCTCGGTGCCCCGGCCGGTGAGTCTGCGCACCAGCTCCTCCCAGGAGGGCGGAGCGAGGAACACCAGCTGAGCCTCGGGCATGGACTCCCGCACCTGCCGGGCACCCTGGAGATCGATCTCCAGCAGGACGGGCTCACCCTTCTCCAGCCGCTCCAGCACGGCCGCACGCGGCGTGCCGTAGCGGTTGCCGGCGAACTCGGCCCACTCCAGCAGTTCGCCGTTGGCGATCAGCTTGTCCATCTCCTCGTCGGTGACGAAGAAGTAGTGGACTCCGTGCCGCTCGCCGGGGCGCGGCTTGCGGGTCGTCGCCGACACCGAGAGCCAGACCTCGGGGTGTTCCTTGCGCATATGGGCGACGACCGTGCTCTTGCCGACCCCGGAGGGTCCGGAGAGCACGGTCAGCCGCGGACGTTCACTCATGCAGCGATTATTCCAGCTGTACCGGAGTGCCCGGGACCAGTCCCGGAGTCCTCCGAAGGTCAGGAACCGGTGCTGCCGAACTCACGCTCGAGCGAGGCGATCTGGTTGGAACCGAGACCACGCACGCGGCGGCTCTCGGAGATACCGAGTCGCTCCATGATCTGCTTGGCGCGGACCTTGCCCACGCCCGGCAGGGACTCAAGAAGGGCGGAGACCTTCATCTTGCCGATGACGTCGTTCTCCTGGCCCTGCTTGATGACCTCGTGAAGGGAGGCGCCGGAGTGCTTGAGTCGATTCTTGACCTCGGCCCGCTCCCGGCGAGCCGCGGCGGCCTTTTCGAGCGCGGCTGCGCGCTGTTCGGGGGTAAGGGGCGGAAGAGCCACGCCTACGTCACCTCGGATGTCGAACTGTCGGATACGGACCGGTGAGGAACCTAGTCGCCCCACACCTGGGGAGCCACGAGCAACACGCTTGCCCGTTCTCTCGTCGGAGACTAGCGGTCAAGTCCGCCAGAGTCAGCGAGAACAGCGGAAAAGTCCTGGTCAGCCTCTGTCAGGACCGGATATTTCAGACATACTGCCCTGGATTTGAGGATGTATCCAGCCTCAAGGCGCTCCGAACCCCTGGTCGGGACCCTCAGACCCCCGCGACCGCGGCCCGGATCTCCTCCGCGAAGCGGGCCGCGGCGGTACGCAGAGCGACCACGTCGGGACCGTGACGCAGCACACCCCGGCTGACGTTCGGCACGACGTTGCGCACGGCGGCCCCGAAAACCCCGGGGAGATCGGCCGGGGTGGCTCCCTGGGCGCCGATCCCGGGGGCGAGGAGGGGACCGTTGATGTCGAGGTCGTACGACGAGAGGTCACCGAGCGTGGCGCCGACGACCGCGCCGAAGGAGCCCATCGGCTCCTCCCCCGCGTTCTCGGCTGCCAGGTGGGCCAGCATGGTCGCGCCGACGCTGCGGCCGTCGGCGCCGACCGCGTGCTGGACCTCCGCGCCCTCGGGGTTGGAGGTCAGCGCCAGCACGAACAGGCCCGCGCCGTTCTCCCGCGCCAGCTCCACGGCGGGCCTGAGCGCCCCGTAGCCGAGGTACGGCGAGACGGTCAGCGCGTCGGAGAACAGCGGGGCGTCCTTGTGCAGGAAGGACTCGGCGTACGCGGCCATGGTGGAGCCGATGTCGCCGCGCTTGGCATCCATGACGACCAGTGCGCCCGCCGCCCGGGCCTCGGCGACCGCCTTCTCCAGGACGGCCAGGCCGCGTGAGCCGAAGCGCTCGAAGAACGCGCTCTGCGGCTTCAGGACGGCGACCCGGTCGGCCATCGCCTCGACGACCGTGCGGCTGAACCGCTCCAGCCCGGCCACGTCGTCGTTCAGCCCCCAGTCGGCGAGCAGGGACGCGTGCGGGTCGATGCCGACGCACAGCGGGCCGCGCTCGTCCATGGCACGGCGCAGACGTGCGCCAAAGGGTTCCTGGCTCATGCGGCTCTCCTCACATCGGCGCCGACGGCGTCGGCGAGCGTGGCGTACGGGCTTGTGCGCAGGCGTGCGGCGAGGCCCTTGTGAATCGCGCGGGCCCAGAAGGGGCCCTCGTAGATGAAGGCGCTGTAGCCCTGCACCAGCGTGGCGCCGGCCAGGATGCGCTGCCAGGCGTCCTCGGCGTTCTCGATGCCGCCGACCCCCACGAGGGTGATGCGGTCGCCCACGCGCGCGTACAGGCGGCGCAGGACCTCCAGGGAGCGGGCCTTCAGCGGGGCGCCGGATAGGCCGCCGACCTCCTTGACCATGGCGGGTTGGGATTTCAGACCGAGTCCCGCGCGCGCGATGGTGGTGTTCGTGGCGATGATCCCGTCCAGGCCCAGCTCGACGGCGAGATCGGCGACCGCGTCGATGTCCTCGTCGGCCAGGTCGGGCGCGATCTTCACCAGGAGCGGAACGCGCCGGGAGGTGACGGTACGGTCGGCGGCCTCACGGACGGCGGTCAGCAGCGGGCGCAGATGCTCGACCGCCTGGAGGTTGCGCAGTCCGGGCGTGTTGGGCGAGGAGACGTTCACGACCAGGTAGTCGGCGTACGGCGCCAGCCGCTCCGCCGACTTCACGTAGTCCGCGACCGCCTCGGCCTCGGGAACCACCTTGGTCTTGCCGATGTTGACGCCCACGACGGTCCTGAAGACCGGCTCGCGTGACGCCAGGCGGGCGGCGACGGCCAGCGAGCCGTCGTTGTTGAAGCCCATGCGGTTGATCACCGCCCGGTCCGGGACCAGCCGGAACAGCCGCTTCCTGGGGTTGCCGGGCTGCGGCTCACCCGTCACCGTGCCGATCTCGACGTGGTCGAAGCCGAGCATCGACATGCCGTCGATCGCGACGGCGTTCTTGTCGAAGCCGGCGGCGAGCCCGAAGGGGCCGTGCATGCGCAGCCCGAGGGCCTCCGTGCGCAGCTCCTTGTAGCGGGGCGCCAGCACGGCCGCGACGAAGGTGCGCAGGACGGGAATGCGGACGGCGAGGCGGATCCAGCGGAAGGCGAGGTGGTGCGCCCGCTCCGGGTCCATGTGCCGGAAGACGAGACTGAAGAAGATCTTGTACATGTGTCCTCACGAAGACAGGTGCGAAGACAGGTGTCCTCACGAAACAGGTGTCCTCACGAAGAGGGGGACACCGTTTCCGGTGTCCCCCTCGGGGCTAGTCGCGGGCCGCGGTCAGGAGTTCCGCGTGTTCCTGGAGCGATCGGACGCCCACGTCTCCGTGGTTGAGCGCGTCGATGCCCTGGACGGCGGCGGCGAGCGCCTGGACCGTCGTCAGGCAGGGCACGGACCGCGCCACGGCCGCCGTACGGATGTCGTAGCCGTCGAGGCGGCCGCCCGTGCCGTACGGGGTGTTGACGATCAGGTCGACCTCGCCGTCATGGATGAGCTGGACGATGGTCCGCTCGCCGTTCGGGCCGGTGCCCTCGGACTGCTTGCGCACGACGGTGGCGTGGATGCCGTTGCGCTTGAGCACCTCGGCCGTGCCGGACGTGGCGAGCAGTTCGAAGCCGTGGGCGACCAGTTCACGCGCCGGGAAGATCATCGAGCGCTTGTCGCGGTTGGCGACCGAGATGAAGGCGCGGCCCTTGGTGGGCAGCGGACCGTACGCGCCGGCCTGCGACTTGGCATACGCCGTGCCGAAGACGGAGTCGATGCCCATGACCTCGCCGGTGGAGCGCATCTCGGGGCCGAGGACGGTGTCGACGCCGCGTCCGGAGGTGTCCCGGAAGCGGGTCCAGGGCATCACGGCCTCCTTGACGGAGATCGGCGCGTCCAGCGGCAGCTCGCCGCCGTCGCCGCGCGCGGGCAGCAGGCCCTCGGCGCGCAGTTCGGCGATGGTGGCGCCCAGCGAGATCCGGGCGGCGGCCTTGGCCAGCGGCACCGCGGTCGCCTTCGAGGTGAAGGGGACCGTGCGCGACGCGCGCGGGTTGGCTTCGAGGACGTACAGGATGTCGCCCGCCATCGCGAACTGGATGTTGATCAGGCCGCGGACGCCGACGCCCTTGGCGATCGCCTCCGTCGAGGCGCGCAGTCGCTTGATGTCGAAGCCGCCGAGCGTGATCGGGGGCAGGGCGCACGCCGAGTCGCCGGAGTGGATGCCGGCCTCCTCGATGTGCTCCATGACGCCGCCGAGGTACAGCTCCTCACCGTCGTACAGCGCGTCGACGTCGATCTCGATCGCGTCGTCGAGGAACCGGTCGACCAGCACCGGCCGGGAGGGGCTGATCTCGGTGGACTCGGCGATGTAGGACGACAGCCGGGCCTCGTCGTAGACGATCTCCATGCCGCGGCCGCCGAGAACGTACGACGGCCGGACGAGGACCGGGTAGCCGATCTCGTCGGCGATGGCCTTGGCCTCGGGGAAGGTGGTGGCCGTGCCGTGCTTGGGGGCCGGCAGACCGGCCTCCTTCAGGACCTGGCCGAAGGCGCCGCGGTCCTCGGCGGCGTGGATCGCCTCCGGGGGCGTACCGACGATCGGCACGCCGTTGTCCTTCAGGGCCTGCGCCAGGCCCAGCGGGGTCTGGCCGCCCAGCTGCACGACCACGCCCGCGATCGGGCCGGCCTGCTGCTCGGCGTGCACGATCTCCAGCACGTCCTCCAGCGTGAGCGGCTCGAAGTACAGCCGGTCGGAGGTGTCGTAGTCCGTGGAGACCGTCTCCGGGTTGCAGTTGACCATCACGGTCTCGTACCCGGCGTCCGACAGCGCGAAGGAGGCGTGCACGCAGGAGTAGTCGAACTCGATGCCCTGGCCGATGCGGTTGGGCCCGGAGCCGAGGATGATCACCGCGGGCTTCTCGCGCGGCGCGACCTCGGTCTCCTCGTCGTAGGACGAGTAGAAGTACGGCGTCTTGGCGGCGAACTCGGCGGCGCAGGTGTCGACCGTCTTGTAGACCGGGCGGATGCCGAGCGCGTGCCGGACCTCGCGGACGACGTCCTCGCGCAGGCCGCGGATCTCGCCGATCTGCTGGTCGGAGAAGCCGTGCCGCTTGGCCTCGGCGAGCAGGTCGGTGGTCAGCTCCGGCGCCTGGGCCAGCTCGTCGGCGATCTCCTTGATGAGGAACAGCTGGTCGACGAACCACGGGTCGATCTTCGTCGCCTCGAAGACCTCCTCGGGCGTGGCGCCCGCGCGGATGGCCTGCATGACCGAGTTGATCCGCCCGTCGGTCGGGCGGACGGCCTCGGCCAGCAGCTCGGCCTTGTCCCCGGGCTCGCCCACGAACGTGAACTGGCTGCCCTTCTTCTCCAGCGAGCGCAGCGCCTTCTGGAACGCCTCGGTGAAGTTGCGGCCGATGGCCATGGCCTCGCCGACCGACTTCATGGTGGTGGTCAGCGTGGAGTCGGCCTGCGGGAACTTCTCGAAGGCGAAGCGGGGTGCCTTGACGACGACATAGTCCAGGGTCGGCTCGAAGGACGCCGGGGTCTCCTGGGTGATGTCGTTGGGGATCTCGTCGAGGGTGTAGCCGACGGCGAGCTTGGCGGCGATCTTCGCGATCGGGAAGCCGGTCGCCTTGGAGGCGAGGGCCGAGGAGCGCGACACGCGCGGGTTCATCTCGATGACGATCACGCGGCCGTCGTCCGGGTTCACCGCGAACTGGATGTTGCAGCCGCCGGTGTCGACGCCGACCTCGCGGATCACGGCGATGCCGATGTCCCGCAGGATCTGGTACTCGCGGTCGGTGAGCGTCATCGCGGGCGCGACCGTGATCGAGTCGCCGGTGTGCACGCCCATCGGGTCGAAGTTCTCGATGGAGCAGACGACCACGACGTTGTCGTGCTTGTCGCGCATCAGCTCCAGCTCGTACTCCTTCCAGCCGAGGATGGACTCCTCCAGGAGCACCTCGGTGGTCGGGGAGAGCGTGAGGCCCTGGCCTGCGATGCGGCGCAGCTCCTCCTCGTCGTGCGCGAAGCCGGAACCGGCGCCGCCCATGGTGAAGGAGGGGCGGACCACGACCGGGTAGCCGCCGAGCTGCTCGACGCCTGCGAGCACCTCGTCCATGGAGTGGCAGATCACCGAGCGGGCGGACTCGCCGTGCCCGATCTTCCGCCGGACCTCCTCCACGACATCCTTGAACTGGTCGCGGTCCTCGCCCTTGTGGATCGCCGCCACGTTGGCGCCGATCAGCTCGACGCCGTACTTCTCCAGGACGCCGTTCTCGTCCAGCGAGATCGCCGTGTTGAGCGCCGTCTGACCGCCCAGGGTGGGCAGCAGCGCGTCGGGCTGCTCCTTGGCGATGATCTTCTCGACGAACTCCGGGGTGATCGGCTCGACGTAGGTGGCGTCGGCGATCTCCGGGTCGGTCATGATCGTCGCCGGGTTGGAGTTCACGAGGATGACCCGCAGGCCTTCGGCCTTCAGGACGCGGCACGCCTGGGTGCCGGAGTAGTCGAACTCGGCGGCCTGGCCGATGACGATCGGGCCGGAGCCGATGACCAGGACGGACTGGATATCGGTGCGCTTAGGCACGCTGGCCCTCCATCAGGGAAACGAAGCGGTCGAACAGGTAGGCGGCGTCGTGCGGGCCCGCTGCCGCTTCGGGGTGGTACTGGACGCTGAAGGCCGGTTTGTCGAGCAGGTGGAGGCCCTCCACCACGTTGTCGTTGAGGCAGACGTGGGAGACCTCGGCGCGGCCGTACGGAGTGTCGGACACCTGGTCGAGCGGGGCGTCGACGGCGAAGCCGTGGTTGTGCGCGGTGACCTCGACCTTGCCGGTCGTACGGTCCTGCACCGGCTGGTTGATGCCTCGGTGGCCGTACTTCAGCTTGTAGGTGCCGAAGCCGAGGGCGCGGCCCAGGATCTGGTTGCCGAAGCAGATGCCGAACAGCGGCGTGCCGCGCTCCAGGACGCCCTGCATCACGGAGACGGCGTGGTCGGCGGTGGCCGGGTCGCCGGGGCCGTTGGAGAAGAACACGCCGTCCGGGTTGACCGCGTACACGTCCTCGACGGTCGCCGTGGCGGGCAGTACGTGCACCTCGATGCCGCGCTCGGCCATCCGGTGCGGGGTCATGCCCTTGATGCCGAGGTCGACGGCGGCGACGGTGAACTTCTTCTCGCCGATCGCCGGGACGACGTACGGCTCCTTGGTGGCGACCTCGGCGGAGAGGTTCGCGCCCTTCATCTCGGGGGCCTGGCGCACCTCGGCGAGCATGGTGCCCTCGTCGGGCAGCGCGTTGCCGGAGAAGATGCCGACGCGCATGGCGCCGCGCTCGCGCAGGTGCCGGGTCAGCGCGCGCGTGTCGATGCCCGAGATGCCGACGACGCCCTGGTGGCGGAGCTCCTCGTCCAGCGAGCGCTTGGCCCGCCAGTTGGAGGGCACGCGCGCGGGGTCGCGTACGACGTAGCCCGCGACCCAGATGCGCTTGGACTCGGGGTCCTCGTCGTTGACGCCGGTGTTGCCGACGTGCGGGGCGGTCATCACGACGACCTGGCGGTGGTACGACGGGTCGGTGAGGGTCTCCTGGTAGCCGGTCATGCCGGTGGAGAACACGGCCTCGCCGAAGGTCTCCCCCACGGCCCCGTAGGCACGGCCGCGGAAGATCCGGCCGTCCTCCAGGACGAGTACGGCGGGGACCTTCGTGGTTCCCCCTGTGGAGGTCGTCATCGTTCGGCGCCTTCCGTGGTGCTGGTGGTGATCATGGAGTTGATTGCGTCGACCCACTCGGTGTGCTCGGCCGCGCGGTCGGAGCGGAACCCGGAGTCGATCAGCTTCTCGCCGTGCGCCCAGGTCACGACGAGCAGTCCGCCCTCGGTGAGGACCTTGCCGGCGATGCCCTTGTCGAGCCGGGCCTCGCGCAGGGCCGCCACGGGGACGAAGAAGTCGGTCGCGCCGGGGCGTACGACGTCCAGTCCCGCGTCCGTCAGCGTGAGCTCGACCCGGCTGCGGGTGCCCAGGCCGTGCGCCACGATGCGGTCCAGCCAATGACCGGCGGTGGTGGAGCCGTGGTAGCGGCCGGTCATCGTCAGTTTCGCCTTACCCGGCTCGTCCGGCGCGGTGGGCAGCTCCGGCAGGTCGCCCTGGAGGGTGCCGCGCCACTTCCAGCCCTCGCGCATCAGCCAGTAGACGAGCGCGACGAACAGGGCGAGGCCGACGACCCAGCCGATGCGGGCGGCCCAGTCGGTCACTTCCGCCGATTCCTTCTCGGCGGCCAGCAGGATTACAGGTGTCACGTGAGCTTCCCGTCGACGAGCGTGGCCTTGCCCCGGAGCCACGTGTGCGTGACACGGCCCGGCAGCTCACGACCCTCGTACGGGGTGTTGCGGCTGCGCGAGGCGAAGCCCGCGGGGTCCACGGGCCCACGGTATGCCGTGTCGACGAGGGTGAGGTTGGCGGGCTCACCTGCCGAGACGGGACGTCCGTGCCCCGTGGCCTGCCCGATCCGGGCCGGCGCGAAGGACATGCGGTCCGCCACGTCGGCCCAGTCGAGCAGCCCTGTGTCGACCATCGTCTCCTGGACCACTGACAACGCGGTCTCCAGGCCGACCATCCCCATCGCGGCGGCGGCCCACTCGCAGTCCTTGTCCTCGTGCGGGTGCGGGGCGTGGTCGGTGGCGACGATGTCGATCGTGCCGTCGGCGAGGGCCTCGCGCAGCGCCAGCACGTCCCGCTCGGTGCGCAGCGGCGGGTTCACCTTGTAGACCGGGTTGTACGTCCGCACCAGCTCGTCGGTGAGGAGGAGGTGGTGCGGGGTGACCTCGGCGGTCACCCGGATGCCCCGGGACTTGGCCCAGCGCACGATCTCCACGGACCCGGCGGTCGACAGGTGGCAGATGTGCACACGGGAGCCGACGTGCTCGGCGAGCAGGACGTCCCGGGCGATGATCGACTCCTCGGCCACCGCGGGCCAGCCGCCCAGCCCCAGCTCGGCGGAGACGACACCCTCGTTCATCTGGGCGCCCTCGGTCAGCCGCGGCTCCTGCGCGTGCTGGGCGACGACCCCGTCGAAGGCCTTCACGTACTCCAGGGCCCGGCGCATGATCACGGCGTCGTCGACGCACTTGCCGTCGTCGGAGAAGACGGTGACCCCGGCGGCCGACTCGTGCATGGCGCCCAGCTCGGCGAGCTTCCTGCCCTCCAGGCCCACGGTGACGGCGCCGATCGGCTGCACATCGCAGTAGCCGTGCTCCCGGCCCAGTCGCCAGACCTGCTCGACGACACCGGCGGTGTCCGCGACCGGGAAGGTGTTGGCCATGGCGAACACGGCGGTGTAGCCGCCGGCGGCGGCCGCGCGCGTGCCGGTCAGCACGGTCTCGGAGTCCTCACGGCCGGGCTCGCGCAGATGGGTGTGCAGGTCGACCAGGCCCGGGAGCAGCACCTTGCCGCCGGCCTCGACGACCTCGGCGCCCTCGTCCGGCAGGCCGTGGCCCACGGCGGCGATCGTCGAGCCCTCGATCAGCACGTCCTGCGGTTCGCCGCCGAGCACCTTCGCACCACGGATCAGGATCTTGCTCATCTGTCTTACTTCTCCTCGGTACGGGTGTTCGTGAGGGCGGGTTCGTTTCCACCGAGCAGCAGATACAGAACGGCCATCCGGATGGAGACTCCGTTTGCGACCTGCTCGATCGCGGTGCAGCGCTCGGAGTCGGCGACCTGGGCGGTGATCTCCATGCCGCGGACCATCGGGCCGGGGTGCATCACGATGGCGTGCTCGGGCATCTTCGCCATCCGGTCGCCGTCCAGGCCGTAGCGCCGCGAGTACTCGCGCTCGGTCGGGAAGAACGCGGCGTTCATGCGCTCGCGCTGCACGCGCAGCATCATCACCGCGTCGGACTTGGGCAGGGTGCTGTCGAGGTCGTACGACACCTCGCACGGCCAGGTCCCGATGCCGACCGGCAGCAGGGTGGGCGGGGCGACGAGGGTGACCTCGGCGCCGAGGGTGTGCAGCAGGTCGACGTTGGAGCGGGCGACCCGGCTGTGCAGGACGTCGCCGACGATGGTGACGCGCTTGCCGGCCAGGTCGTGGCCGAGCCCGGCATCCCGGCCGACGAGGCGGCGGCGCATGGTGAACGCGTCGAGCAGTGCCTGGGTGGGGTGTTGGTGGGTGCCGTCGCCGGCGTTGATGACGGCCGCGTCGATCCAGCCGGAGTTGGCCAGCCGGTACGGGGCACCGGACGCGCCGTGCCGGATGACGACCGCGTCGACGCCCATGGCCTCCAGGGTCTGCGCGGTGTCCTTCAGGGACTCGCCCTTGGACACCGACGATCCCTTGGCGGAGAAGTTGATGACGTCCGCGGACAGCCGCTTCTCGGCGGCCTCGAAGGAGATCCGGGTGCGGGTCGAGTCCTCGAAGAAGAGGTTCACCACGGTGCGGCCGCGCAGGGTCGGCAGCTTCTTGATCGGCCGGTCGGCGACCCGGGACATCTCCTCGGCGGTGTCGAGGATCAGGACGGCGTCGTCGCGGGTGAGGTCGGCGGCCGAGATGAGATGGCGCTGCATCTGTCAGGCTCCGTAAGGCAGTTCATTCGGGAGAATTCGGGCAACCGGGCGCATGCTGGGGCGCGCCGAGCCGGCGCACGGCAGCGGCCGTACGCCTTCGGTTGCTACTGGGCGGTCTGCTTCACGCCGAGCAGCACGGTGTCGCGACCGTCCTCCTCGGCGAGCTGGACCTTGACCGTCTCCCGCAGCGACGTGGGGAGGTTCTTGCCGACGTAGTCGGCGCGGATGGGCAGTTCGCGGTGGCCGCGGTCGACGAGGACCGCGAGCTGGACCGCGCGCGGGCGCCCGATGTCGTTCAGGGCGTCGAGGGCGGCGCGGATGGTGCGGCCGGAGAAGAGGACGTCGTCGACGAGGACGACGAGCCTGCCGTCGATGCCGTCACCGGGGATGTCGGTGCGGGCCAGCGCACGCGGCGGGTGCATGCGCAGGTCGTCGCGGTACATCGTGATGTCCAGCGAACCGCACGGGACTTTGCGCTCGGTGATCTCTTCGAGCTTGGCGGCGAGCCGCTGGGCGAGGAAGACGCCTCGGGTCGGAATGCCGAGGAGCACCACGTCGTCGGCGCCCTTGGCGCGCTCGACGATCTCGTGGGCGATGCGGGTCAGCACCCGCGCGATGTCGGGACCCTCGAGAACGGGCCTCGCATCGGACGCTTGCGTGTCCATACGAAACGGACCTCCTTCTCCGCCTCACGGGACGGACCTTAAAGGACGTCGGGATTGCGCCATCCACCGTAGCAGGCCGCGGCGACACCCCGGATCACCCCCCTCGGGGCCACGGGATCACCCGCTCGGCGCAACCGGCCGCCGATACCACGGAAGAGTCGGTGCGGACCATTCGGCTTGACGCAGGAGAGTAACGCTGCGTAACCTCACAGTGAGTTACCAGCCGCGCGGCATGGAATCACTCCAGTCGCGTCGACACAGTGTCCGGGGAGCCATATGTCCAGCGAATACGCCAAACAGCTCGGGGCCAAGCTCCGGGCCATCCGCACCCAGCAGGGCCTTTCCCTCCACGGTGTCGAGGAGAAGTCCCAGGGACGCTGGAAGGCGGTCGTGGTCGGGTCCTACGAGCGCGGCGACCGCGCCGTGACCGTGCAGCGCCTTGCCGAGCTGGCGGATTTCTACGGCGTTCCCGTGCAGGAGCTCCTTCCGGGCACCACCCCCGGCGGCGCCGCCGAGCCGCCGCCGAAGCTGGTCCTGGACCTGGAGCGGCTGGCCACGGTGCCGGCCGAGAAGGCGGGCCCCCTGCAGCGGTACGCGGCGACGATCCAGTCGCAGCGCGGTGACTACAACGGCAAGGTGCTCTCGATCCGCCAGGACGACCTGCGCACACTCGCCGTCATCTACGACCAGTCGCCCTCGGTCCTCACCGAGCAGCTGATCAGCTGGGGCGTGCTGGACGCGGACGCGCGCCGCGCGGTGGCCTCGCACGAGGAGAGCTGAGCACTCCACCGCTTCAGCAGAAACGTGCCGCCGGGGTGGCCGGAACTTCACGGTTCCGGCCACCCCGGCGGCTTTCTGAGCGCCTCGGGGGCCACGGACGTATCCAGGGGGCACCGGTGATATGAAAACGCCGGAGGGCCGCAGCGTGCGCTGCGGCCCTCCGGCGTTCTCGGGTGTCTCAGTCCTCGGCGGTGCGTCGCAGCGAGGGCTTGAGCTCCTTCAGTCGGCCGAGCAGACCGTTGACGAACGAGGGCGACTCCTCCGTGGAGAACTCCTTCGCCAGCTGCACCATCTCGTCCAGCACCACGGCGTCCGGGGTCTCGTCGACCCAGATCAGCTCGTATGCGCCGAGACGCAGGATGTTGCGGTCGACGACCGGCATCCGGTCGAGCGTCCAGCCGACCGAGTACTGGGCGATCAGCTCGTCGATCCGCGTCGCGTGCTCCGCGTAGCCCTCGACCAGCTGCATCGTGTACTCGCTCACCGGCGGCTGCCGGGGGTCGGTCCGCGAGAGCCGGACCCAGTCCGCGAGGACGGTCAGGACGTCGGCGCCGCGCTGGTCACCCTCGAAGAGGATCTGGAAGGCGCGCTTGCGGGCCGTGTTACGGGCAGCCACGGTTAGCTGGTCACCCGGCCGAGGTAGTCGCTGGTGCGCGTGTCGACCTTGATCTTCTCACCGGTGGTGATGAAGAGCGGCACCTGGATCTGGTGACCGGTCTCCAGGATGGCGGGCTTGGTGCCGCCGGTGGAGCGATCGCCCTGGACGCCCGGCTCGGTCTCCTGGATGGTCAGCTCGACGGCGGCCGGCAGCTCGACGAAGAGCACCTCGCCCTCGTGCTGGGCGACGGTGGCCATGAAGCCCTCGATGAGGAAGTTCGCGGCGTCACCGACGGCCTTGCGGTCGACCATGAGCTGGTCGTAAGTCTCCATGTCCATGAAGACGAAGTACTCGCCGTCCATGTAGGAGAACTGCATGTCGCGCTTGTCGACGGTGGCCGTCTCGACCTTCACGCCGGCGTTGAAGGTCTTGTCGACGACCTTGCCCGAGAGCACGTTCTTGAGCTTGGTGCGCACGAAGGCCGGGCCCTTGCCGGGCTTGACGTGCTGGAACTCGACGACGGACCAGAGCTGGCCGCCTTCGAGCTTGAGCACCATGCCGTTCTTGAGGTCGTTCGTGGAAGCCACGGTTGCTTCAATCTCCTGGACTTACGTGGACGACCCCGGGGCAGGCGCGACAGCTCTGAGGCTAGAGCGCGAGCAGCTCCTTGGTCGTGATGGTGAGTAGCTCGGGTCCGCCGTCCGCCTCTGGGCGTACGACGAGCGTGTCATCGATCCGGACACCGCCCCGGCCCGGGAGGTGGACCCCCGGTTCGACGGTGACCGGCACGCAAGCGTCCAGTTTACCCATGGCCGTGGGGGCCAGCTGAGGGTCCTCGTCGATTTCGAGTCCCACACCGTGGCCGATGAGCGCCGGGAGGCCCTCTCCGTACCCGGCGGAGTCCAGCACCTGGCGTGCGGCGCGGTCCACATCGCGGTAGGCGGCGCCCGGGGCGAGCATCTCACGGCCGGCGCGCTGGGCGGCGAAGACCAGGTCGTACAGCTCGATCTGCCAGTCCGCGGGGGAGGTGCCGATCACGAAGGTGCGGCCGATCTCGCAGCGGTAGCCGCGATAGGTGGCGCCCAGGCAGACGGAGAGGAAGTCGCCCTCCTCGACGCGGCGGTCGGTGGGGCGGTGGCCTCGTCTGCCGGCGTTGGCGCCGGTGGCGACGGAGGTGGGGAAGGCGGGGCCGTCGGCGCCGTGGTCGACGAGGCGGCGTTCGAGTTCGAGGGCGAGGTGGCGTTCGGTGCGGCCCACGAGGATGGACTCCAGGAGTTCACCGAGGGCCTGGTCGGCGATTTCGGCGCCGATGCGCAGGCAGGAGATCTCTTCCTCGTCCTTGACGACTCTGAGCTGTTCGACCGCGTTGCCGAGGTCGGCGAGGCGGAGGGCGGGGGCGACCGAGCCGATGGCTCGGTGGCGGGAGACGGTGAGGTGGTGTTCCTCGACGGCGAGGGAGTCGGCGTCCTGGGCCGTGGCGAGGTCGGCGGCGGCGACGGCGGGGTCGCCGCCGGGGCTGGGGAGGGTGTGCAGGCGCAGGGTCTCGTCGGGGCGGCCCTCGGTGGGGCGGTCGTCCGGTGGGCCGGCGCAGACCAGCAGGTCCTCGCGCTTGCCCAGCAGCAGTACGGCACCGTGGGGCGCCGCGCCCGCGAGGTAGCGCACGTTGGCGGGCCGGGAAACCAGCGCCGCCGCGCTGCCGGCCGCGTTGCAGCGCTCCCGTAGCCGGGTTCGGCGGGTCGCGTACACCTCTGACATGTGCCGAGCGTACGAGCTTCGCTGGGTTCGCGCCGGTTGAGGGGGTCTGAGTGGGCGGTGTCTGGATTGTGCGGGTTGGGAGGGCGCCGTGAGGGTGCCACTTGATGTTGTGTGCCGTCTGCGGGTGCCTGGGGGCTTGTCGCGCAGTTCCCCGCGCCCCTTCAGGTCGGTGCGGTCCCCTCCGTCACCAGGCGTGGGTCCGGCGCCGACGGTGGTGCGGGGAACTGTCTCGGCGGGTTCCGGCCGGTGGGGGCTTGGCGCGCAGTTCCCCGCGCCCCTTCAGGCCGGTGGGGGCTTGGCGCGCAGTTCCCCGCGCCCCTTCAGGTGGGCTCAGTCCCCTGCGTCACCAGGTCGGCGGGCTTGCTATCGACCTCGTCAGGACCTCGTCCAGGACGCGGGCTGTGCCGGGGACGTCGAGTTGGGAGTTGTCGATGATGGGGAGGCCCGAGCCGTACCAGCCGGCCATGCGGCCGTGGATGCGGGCCACCTCCTCGTCGGTGAGGCGGCGGTTGCCCGTGCGTTCGGCGTTGCGCTCCAGGACGATGTCCAGGCCGGGCAGGAGGACGACGGGCAGCAGGCCGGGGCCCACGTGGCGTTTCCAGCCGCCGAGGCCCACGACGGGGCGGTCGGGGAAGACCGCGTCGTCGAGGATGCACGAGATGCCGTTGGCCAGGAAGTTGCGCGCGGCGAAGCCGCAGGTGCGGCGGGCCAGGCGGTACTGAGCCTCGGAGTGGTCGTTCCAGCCGGACTGGGGGTCGGCGAAGCCCGAGCGGACCCACTCGCGTACGTCGTCGAGGCTGATGTGGGCCGTGGGGACCCTGCGATGGTCCGCCCAGTACTTCGCCACGCTGGTCTTGCCCGCGCCCGCCGGGCCGATGAGCAGCACCGCGAGGGTGGTGGTCGCCGGGTCGGGGACAGTGGTCGTGGCCGGTGCGGGCGGCATCGTCACCGGGCCGCCGGGTGGCAGTCGGACGTGGCCTGTGGTGTCCGGGGGCGGCGGGGGTGCCATCGGGGGCTGGTGCGGCGCCGATGGCGGGGCTCCGGTGAAGCCCGGGGGCGGGGGCACGGGGGCGGAGCCCTGCGGCACGGGCGGGGGCCCCTGGTGGTGGGGACCCGGACCCGGGTGGTGTGCGGCCGGCGACCAGCCGGCGGCCGGCTCGTGCCCCGGCTGGCGGGGCGGCGGCAGCGGAGACCCCACTGCGTGCTGCATCCGGTGCCACTCCGTCTCGTACAGGCAATTGGCGCTGGCGGCGGGGGCGAACCCCACGCGCTACCGAACGGTACCGTCCCCCACCGCTGTTTGGTGAACGGCGGGGGACGGCCCGAAGTGCCCGACGGGGCAAGGAGAATCGGGCGGAAAGGGCCTCGGGGGACGTACCGGGCTTACTGCCCGACCTCGCCGTATGCCGCCAGCAGCATCGCCGGGTCGGGGCCCTCCAGGACCGTCGGCTTGGCCAGGCCGTCCAGGACGATGAAGCGCAGCATGTCGCCGCGGGACTTCTTGTCGACCTTCATCGTCTGCAGCAGCTTGGGCCACTGGTCGTAGCGGTAGTGCAGCGGCAGCCCGACCGACTCGAGGATCGTGCGGTGCCGGTCGGCCGTGGCGTCGTCCAACCGGCCCGCCAGGCGGCCGAGTTCGGCGGCGAAGTGCATGCCCACGGCGACCGCGGCGCCGTGCCGCCACTTGTAGCGCTCGTTCTTCTCGATGGCGTGGCCGAGCGTGTGGCCGTAGTTGAGGATCTCCCGCAGACCCGACTCCTTCAGGTCGGAGGAGACCACCTCGGCCTTCACGCGGATGGAGCGCTCGATGAGCTCGGCCGTGTGCGGGCCCGCCGGGGTGCGCGCGGCCTGCGGGTCGGACTCGATGAGCTCCAGGATCACCGGGTCGGCGATGAAGCCCGCCTTGATGACCTCGGCCAGTCCGGAGACGTAGTCGTTGACCGGGAGGGAGTCCAGCGCCGCGAGATCGCACAGGACGCCCGCGGGCGGGTGGAAGGCGCCCACCAGGTTCTTGCCCTCGGCCGTGTTGATGCCGGTCTTGCCGCCCACGGCCGCGTCGACCATGGCCAGGACGGTGGTGGGGATAGCGATCCAGCGCACCCCGCGCAGCCAGGTCGCGGCCACGAAGCCCGCGAGGTCGGTGGTCGCGCCGCCGCCGACGCCTACGACCACGTCGGTGCGGGTGAAGCCGGACTGGCCCAGCGCCTTCCAGCAGTACGCGGCGACCTCGGCCGTCTTGGCCTCCTCCGCGTTGGGCACCTGGATGGCGACCGCCTCGTAGCCCTGCTCGGCCAGGTCGGCGCGCAGCGCCTCGCCGGTCTCGGCCAGCGCCTCGGGGTGGATGACGGCGACCCGCTTGGCCTTCTCGCCCACCAGACCGCCGAGTTCGCCGAGCAGTTGACGGCCGACCAGGACCTCGTACGGCTCACTGCCCGCGGTGCCGCCGACCTGGATCCGCGTCACTGACTCGCTCATGCTTCCTTCAACTCCAGGGCGTTCACCACTTCTTGGGTGACCTCTTCGGGCGTACGGCCGTCGGTGGTCACGACCGAGCGTGCCACCTCCTCGTACAGATGCCGTCGGACCTCCATCAGCTCCCGCCACTGCTTGCGCGGGTTGATGGCCAACAGCGGCCGGGCGGTGTTCAGGCCGGTGCGCCGGGCCGCCTCCTCCACGTCCATGGACAGGTACACGACGTGGCGCCCGGCGAGCAGCTCGCGCGTGCCGGCGTCGAGGATCGCGCCGCCGCCCAGCGCCAGCACCCCGGTGTGCTCGGCCAGAGCCGTGTGCACCGCCTGCTTCTCCAGCGCACGGAACGCGGGCTCGCCGTCCTCGACGAAGATGTCGGCGACGGTGCGGCCCTGCTGGGCCACGATGTCCTCGTCGGTGTCCCGGAAGCCGACGCCGAGCCGCTCGGCGAGCAGCTGGCCCACGGTGGACTTGCCGACCCCCATCGGGCCGACCAGCACGACCAGCGGCCCGCTCATCGGATCGCCAGGTTGTCGAGGTAGGACCGCACGTTGCGGGCGGTCTCGGCCACGCTGTCGCCGCCGAACTTCTCCGCCACCGCGTCCGCGAGCACCAGCGCGACCATCGCCTCGGCCACGATCCCGGCCGCCGGGACCGCGCACACGTCCGAGCGCTGGTGGTGGGCCTGAGTGGCCTCGCCGGTGACCACGTCGACCGTCTTCAGCGCGCGCGGCACGGTCGCGATCGGCTTCATCGCGGCCCGCACCCGCAGCAGCTCACCGGTGGTCAGTCCGCCCTCGGTGCCGCCGGAGCGGCCGGTGGCGCGCCGGATGCCCTCGTCGGTGCTGACGATCTCGTCGTGCGCCTTCGAGCCCGGCACCCGGGCCAGCTCGAAGCCGTCGCCGACCTCGACGCCCTTGATCGCCTGGATGCCCATCAGCGCGGCGGCCAGCCGTGCGTCCAGCCGGCGGTCCCAGTGCACGTGCGAGCCGAGGCCGACCGGCACGCCGTACGCGAGCACCTCGACGACACCGCCGAGTGTGTCGCCGTCCTTGTGGGCCTGGTCGATCTCCGCGACCATCGCCTTCGACGCGTCGGCGTCCAGGCAGCGCACGGGGTCGGCGTCGAGCTTCTCGACGTCGGCCGGGGTCGGGTAGACGCCGTACGGGGCCTTCGCCGCCGCGAGCTCCACGACATGGCTGACGATCTCGATGCCGGCGGTCTCCTTCAGGTACGACCGCGCCACCGCGCCCAGTGCCACGCGGGCCGCGGTCTCCCGCGCCGACGCCCGCTCCAGCACCGGACGGGCCTCGTCGAAGCCGTACTTCTGCATACCCGCGAGGTCGGCGTGACCAGGGCGCGGGCGGGTCAGCGGCGCGTTGCGGGCCAGCTCGGCCAGCTCGGCCGGGTCCACGGGATCGGCCGCCATGACCTTCTCCCACTTCGGCCACTCGGTGTTGCCGACCATGATGGCGACCGGCGAGCCCAGGGTCAGGCCGTGCCGGACGCCGCCGAGGAAGGTGACCTGGTCCTGCTCGAACTTCATGCGCGCACCGCGTCCATAGCCGAGCCGCCGCCTCGCCAGGTGGTCCGCCACCATCTCCGTGGTGATCGGCACGCCGGCGGGAAGGCCCTCCAGCGTCGCGACGAGTGCGGGACCGTGGGACTCCCCCGCGGTCAGCCAGCGCAACCTGCTCAACGGTGCTCCTCTGTGCTCGCGCCCGGTACTGCCTCGCGTACGCGTCTGCTCGCGTATCGCGATGGCGCGACCGGGGTGCGCGGCCCTGGCCCGCCACGTTCGATCCTCCCACGTCGCGGCCGTCGACCAGGCCGCCGGTCCAGCAGGCGGACGCGAATATGTCAGGAAGAGACCGAAGGCACGCCGTCCGGCTGGGACCGCTAACGACCGGCGAGGGCGTGCTCACCGGCCTTGCGCATCGCGTCCAGCGGCGCGGGCGCGCGGCCCGTCATCTGCTCCACCTGGAGTGCGGCCTGGTGCACCAGCAGGTCGAGCCCGCTGACGACGGCCCCTCCGTACGCCGACCAGCGCGCCGCCAGCATGGTCGGCCACGGGTCGTACAGCACGTCGAAGAGCGTCGCGGGCCGCTCCGGCACGGCGGAGGCGAGCGCGTCGGTCGTACCGGCCGGGGTGGTGGCGACGACCAGTGGGCGGCGCAGGGCCTCGGCCGCGTCCGCCCAGTCCGCGATCCGTACCTCGGCCTCGAGCCGCTCGCCCCACTGACGCATCTCGGCGGCCCGGGCCGCGCTGCGGACGTACACGACGATCTCGCCGGTGCAGATCCGGGCCAGCGCGGCGAGGGCCGAGGACGCGGTGGCGCCGGCGCCGAGGATCGCGGCCGAGTCGGCCTGCTCGATGCCGTGCTCGCGCAGGGCCGCGACCATGCCGGGGATGTCGGTGTTGTCGCCGACGCGGCGGCCGTCGTCGGTGAACACGACCGTGTTGACCGCCTCGACCGAGGCGGCGGTGTCACTGATCTCGTCGAGCAGCGGGATCACGGCCCGCTTCAGCGGCATGGTCAGCGACAGCCCCGCCCACTCGGGGCCGAGCGTGCTGAAGAAGCCCGGCAACGCCGCCTCGTCGATCTCGAAGCGGTCGTACGTCCACCCCTGCAGGCCCAGTTGGGCGTACGCGGCGCGGTGCAGCACCGGGGAGAGGGAGTGGGCGATCGGAGAGCCGAGTACTGCGGCCCTTCGAGATACGGGCATCAGTTGTCCCTCGACGCGTTGAACTCGTCGACCAGCCTCTGGTGTTCCTCGATCGTCTTGGCGAACTCGGTCCTGTGCTTGCCGTCCGTGGCGACGAAGTACATCCAGCCGTCGTCCGTCGGGTTCAGCGTGGCCTTCAGTGCCTCGTCACCGGGATTGCCGATCGGGCCGGGAGGCAGGCCCTTGTTGGTGTAGGTGTTGTACGGGTCCTGGTTGCTGTTGATCTCGTCCGCACCGATGTCGATGTTGCTCTCGCCCTTCAGGTAGTTGAAGGTCGAGTCGAACTGGAGCAGCTGGTTGGTCTCCGTGTTGTCGGACGAGAGGCGGTTGTAGACCACCTCGGCCATCTTGCGGAAGTCGTCCTCCGTCTTGCCCTCGGCCTGGACGAGGCTGGCGACCGTGATGACCTGCAGCGGGTTCTCCAGGTCCAGCGCTTCGGCCTTGGCGGCGAGGTCGTACTGGGCGTACTGCCGGTTGGCCTGGGTGACCATTTCCTTGAGGACCGCCTCGGGCTTCATGCCCTTGGCCGCGGGATAGGTGCCCGGGTAGAGGAATCCTTCCAGCGGGTCCTTGATGTCGCCGTTGTTGTTCGCCCAGCTGGGCAGACCGAGGCTCTTGTACTGCTTCTCGGCGACGTCCCTGGTGGTGCCGGACTCCAGGCCGAGCTTCTCGTCGATCTTGTTGTAGACGGCCACGTTGCGCTGGCCCGGAGTGACCATCACGTTGTTCTGGCTCTTCGGGTCGAGCATCATCTCGACGGCGCTCGCGGCGGACATCTGCTTCTTCAGCAGATAGGCGCCGGCCTGGATCGAGTCCCCGTCGGGGTTCTGCGACTGCGCGGCCACGAACGCGTCGACGCTCTTGACGACACCGGCCGCCTTCAGCCGGCGGCCGATCTCGGCTCCGCTCGCCCCCTTGGGGACCTCGACGGTCACCTGCTCGCTCGTGCCGTCGCCCGCGTAGTCCGGGGCCGCGCCGAAACGATCCTGGTAGAACTGGTAGCCGAAGTAGCCGACCCCGGCCAGGCCGCCGCCGAAGACCAGGGCCACCACCAGGCAGGCGCATCCGTTGCGGCTCTTCTTGCTCTTGCCGCCGCGGCCCCGCCGCTCACCGCGTCCGCGCCGGTCCCCCGGCTCGTCGTCGTCATCGCCCTCGCCCGAGAAGAAGGCGTGCTCGCCCTGGTCGGGGCCCGGATCCCAGTCGGTCTTGGGTTCCGGCTCGGCACGCCGGCGGCTGGGCGGCTCGGGCGGCGGATAGGCGTCGGGCGTGCCGTAGAGGTCGGGCTGTTCCCCGCCGAAGGCAGCCGTCTGCTGGGGGTACGGGTCCGTCGGGTCGCCGGTGTACGGCAGGTGCGGCTGCGGGCCGGTGGCCCAGGTGCCGGTGTCGTACTGCTGCTGGGTGTCGTACGTCTGCTGCGCCTGTCCGGCGTATTGCTGCTGGTCGTACTGCTGCTGGTCGTACTGCTGCTGGTACTGCTGCTGCGCCTGACCGTATCCGGGGTGCTCGCCGGTGCCCCAGTCGCCGTACTGCGGCTGCTGCGGCTGCTCTGGATGGTGCTGCGGCTGGCCGCCGTAGGGGGACTGCTGGCCAGGCTGGGCCTGCTGTCCTCCCCATCCGCCGTCCCCGTACAACGGGTCCTCCGGATGCCACGGTTCGGAGCCTTGGCCCCGGCCATACTCAGTCATCGATCCCCTAGAGCCGCGAGGCGGCGGTCGCGTGGCTTCCCGGCTCGGCTCCCGTCCCGCCTCTTGCTGTGCGGCGGCCGTTCGAATGCTGCCGCATCGCGCGGAACGTTACCGTATCGCGATCAGATGACCACTTCGACGCCCTCGCCGGGTGCTTTGCCTGACACCCGTTCGGATTCCAGCGCCTGCTGCAGGATGATGACAGCGGCGGCCTGATCGATGACCGAGCGGCCCTTCTTGGATTTCATCCCGGAAGCCCGAAGGCTTTGTCCGGCGGTGACGGTCGTCATCCGCTCGTCCACGAGCCGGACCGGGACCGGGGCGATGCCCTTGGCCAGCTCCTGGGCGAAGCCGCGGACCTTGACCGCGGCCGGGCCCTCGCCCCCCTTGAGAGAGCGAGGCAGGCCGACGACGACCTCGATCGGCTCGTACTCCTCGACGAGCTGCTTCAGCCGACGGTGCGCTGCCGGGATGTCCCGCCCGGGGACCGTCTCGACGGGCGTGGCGAGGATCCCGTCGGGGTCGCACGAGGCGACCCCGATGCGGGCGTCCCCGACGTCGATCGCGAGTCGACGTCCTCTGCGCATGTTTTCGGCCGTTTCTTACTTGTCTTACTTGGCGGTATCGGCGACCAGGCGCTCGACGGCGTCGACGGCCTCGCCGATCGCGGCCGGGTTCTGGCCACCGCCCTGGGCGACGTCCGGCTTGCCGCCACCGCCGCCACCGAGCGTCTTCGCGGCCGTACGGACCAGGTCACCGGCCTTCAGGCCGCGCTCGCGGGCGGCCTCGTTGGTGGCGATGACCGTCAGCGGCTTGCCGTTGACCGTCGTGAACAGCGCCACCACGGCGGCCCGGCCGCCCTGGATGCGGCCGCGCACGTCGAGCACCAGCTTGCGCAGGTCGTCGGCGGTGGTGCCGTCCGGGACCTGGCCGGTGACCAGAGCCACGCCGCGTACGTCCTTGGCGGACTCGGCGAGACCGGCGGCGGCCTGGAGCACCTTCTCGGCGCGGAACTTCTCGATCTCCTTCTCGGCGTCCTTCAGCTTGCCGAGCATGGCGGAGACCTTCTCCGGCAGCTCCTCCGGGCGGCCCTTGAGCAGCTCGGTGAGCTGGTTGACGACCGTGTGCTCGCGGGCGAGGAAGTTGTAGGCATCCACGCCGACCAGGGCCTCGATACGGCGTACACCGGAGCCGATGGACGACTCGCCGAGCAGCTTCACCAGGCCCAGCTGGGCGGTGTTGTGCACGTGCGTGCCGCCGCACAGCTCCTTGGAGAAGTCGCCGATGGTCACGACGCGCACCCGGTCGCCGTACTTCTCGCCGAACTCCGCGATGGCGCCCTGCTTCTTGGCCTCGTCGATGCCCATGACCTCGGCGTGCACGGCGAGGTCGCGGGCGAGCACCTCGTTGATCTTCTGCTCGACGTCGGTCATCACGGCCGTCGGGACGGCGGACGGGGAGCCGAAGTCGAAGCGGAAGCGGCCGGGCTGATTCTCGGAACCGGCCTGGGCGGCCGTCGGGCCGAGGGCGTCACGCAGGGCCTGGTGGGTGAGGTGGGTGGCCGAGTGGGCGCGGGCGATGGCCGTGCGGCGGCGGGCGTCGATCGTGGCGTGGGCCTTGGCACCCACGGTGACCTCGCCGACCTGGACGACGCCCTTGTGGACGTACACACCCGGGACCGGCTTCTGGCAGTCGCGGATCTCGATGACGGCGCCGGTGTCGACCTTGATCCGGCCGGTGTCGCCGATCTGGCCGCCGCCTTCGGCGTAGAACGGGGTGCGGTCGAGGACGATCTCGACCTCGTCGCCCTCGGTGGCGGCGGGCGAGGAGGCGCCGTCGACCAGGATGCCGACGATCGTCGACTCGCCCTCGGTGTCGGTGTAGCCGATGAATTCGGTCTCGCCGGCGCTGTCGGCGATCTCGCGGTAGGCGCCGACGCCGGCGTGGCCGGTCTTCTTGGCCTGGGCGTCGGCCTTGGCGCGCTCCCGCTGCTCCTTCATCAGGCGGCGGAAGCCGTCCTCGTCCACGGTCAGGCCCTGCTCGGCGGCCATCTCCAGGGTGAGGTCGATCGGGAAGCCCCAGGTGTCGTGGAGCAGGAAGGCCTTGTCGCCGGGAAGGACGGTGCCACCGGCGGCCTTGGTGTCGCTGACCGCGGTGTCGAGGATGTTGGTGCCGGCCTTCAGCGTCTTGAGGAAGGCGTTCTCCTCGGCGACGGCGACCTTCTCGATGCGCTCGCGGTCGGTGATGAGCTCGGGGTACTGCTGGCCCATCATCTCGATGACCGTGTCGATCAGGTCCTTGACGACCGGGCCGGTGGCGCCGAGGAGGCGCATGTTGCGGATGGCGCGGCGCATGATGCGGCGCAGCACGTAGCCGCGGCCCTCGTTGCCGGGGGTGACGCCGTCACCGATGAGCATCACGGAGGTGCGCATGTGGTCGGTGACCACGCGCAGGGAGACGTCCGAGTCGTGGGCGTCGCCGTAGGCCACGCCGGTCAGCTCGGTGGCCTTCTTGATCACGGCCATGGAGGTGTCGATCTCGTACATGTTCTGCACGCCCTGCAGAATCATGGCGAGCCGCTCCATACCGAGGCCCGTGTCGATGTTCTTGCTCGGCAGGTCCCCGAGGATCTCGAAGTTGTCCTTGCCGATGCCCTCGCCGCGCTCGTACTGCATGAAGACGAGGTTCCAGATCTCCACGTACCGCTCGTCGTTGACGGCGGGGCCGCCCTCGACGCCGAACTCGGGGCCGCGGTCGTAGTTGATCTCGGAGCAGGGTCCGCAGGGGCCGGGGACGCCCATGGACCAGAAGTTGTCCTTCATGCCCAGGCGCTGGATGCGCTCCATGGGCACACCGACGACCTCGTGCCAGATGCGTTCGGCCTCGTCGTCGTCCTTGTAGACGGTGATCCACAGGCGCTCGGGGTCGAGGCCGTAACCGCCCTTGTCCTGGGGCGTGGTGAGCAGCTCCCAGGCGAGCTTGATGGCGCCTTCCTTGAAGTAGTCGCCGAAGGAGAAGTTGCCGCACATCTGGAAGAACGTGCCGTGCCGGGTGGTCTTGCCGACCTCCTCGATGTCCGGCGTGCGCACGCACTTCTGCACGCTGGTGGCGCGCGGGAACGGCGGCTTGACCTCGCCCAGGAAGTAGGGCTTGAAGGGCACCATGCCGGCCGGGACGAGGAGCAGAGTCGGGTCGTCCGCGATGAGCGACGCCGAAGGGACGACGGTGTGCCCGCGCTCCTCGAAGAAGCTCAGCCAGCGACGGCGGATCTCAGCCGACTCCATCAGTGGTCCTCATTCCGGTTGTACGAGTACGTCGTGTTGTCGATGACGTACGTCTTCGGCTTGTTGCGGTTCTCGATGACGGCGTAACGCCGCGTGGGGGGCAGTTCCGGGTCCGCGTGCAGGCCCAGCGCGTCCTCGAGTTCGGCCTCCCGCTGCGCCATGTTGGCGCGGACGTCGAGGGCGAAGCCCACCGCCCGGTCCTTGAGCCGGTGGCCCGCCTCGATCGCCTTGTTCGCGGCCGTGGCGGCGAGGCTCTCGGGGGTCAGCTGCTTCAGCTTGCGGTTGACCTTGGTGGTGGCCCACACCCCGGCGGCGACGCCCGTGGTGAACCAGAACGTACGGCGGAACATCGCTGGTCTCAGTCCTTCTTCCGCTTGACCCGCCGCGCGGCCGGGACTGTCCGGCCCACGATCACGGTACGCCTCGACGGCTTCGCGGGCACGTCCTCCCGGCGGCCGCCGAGGGCCCGGCGCACGCCGTACCCGAAGGCGGCGACCTTGACCAGCGGGCCGCCGAAGGTGGAGGCGACGGTCGTGGACAGCGCGGAGGCGTTCGAGGTGACCTCCTGGACGTCCGAGGCGATCGCGTCGACCCGGTCGATCTGGGTCTGCGCGGAGCGCACCGCGGAGGAGGCGTCCGCCAGCAGTGGGACGGCCTGGTCGGTCACGTCCGCCACCAGCTTGGTGGTCGCCCTGAGCGTCTGGGCCAGCCTCGCCAGGGCCACGGCGAGGAAGGAGACCAGGATCGCCCAGAAGACGGCCACCAGGATCCCGGCCACCTCTCCACCGGACACTGCGCACCCGCTCCCTAAACGTGCCTGCACCTGAACGTGCCTGAACATCGAAAAAGTCGTGCACCGAGCCTATCGCGCCGGGGCTTGCGCTCCGTACCGGATTACGGCCCGGTCGAATATGCGCAAGCCCGCCGCCTCGCCCACCCGAAAGGGGCAGGGAGACGGCGGGCTGTTGCGCGGGTGGTGCTACGTCCGGGTCAGCGGGCGTAGTACTCGACGACGAGCTGCTCGTCGCAGATCACCGGGATCTCCTTGCGGTTCGGCTCGCGGTCCAGGCGGAACGCCAGGGCCTTGAGGTTCACCTGGAGGTAGCGCGGGGTCTCGCCGTCGGGGGCGAAGCCACCCTCGCGGGCGACCTGGAAGAGCGTCTTGTCACGGCTGCGCTCGCGGACCATCACGACGTCGTCCGGGCGGACGCGGAAGGACGGCTTGTCGACCTTCTGGCCGTTGACCTCGATGTGGCCGTGAACGACCATCTGACGGGCCTGGTAGATCGTGCGGGCGATGCCCGAACGCAGGACCAGGGCGTCGAGACGGCGCTCGAGCTCGATGATCAGGGCCTCACCGGTCTTGCCCTGAACCTTGGAGGCACGCTCGTAGGCGCGGACGAGCTGGCGCTCGGACACGTCGTACTGGGCGCGCAGACGCTGCTTCTCCAGCAGACGGACCTTGTAGTCCGAGTTCTGCTTGCGGCCACGGCCGTGCTCACCCGGCGGGTACGGACGGGCCTCGAAGTACTTGACGGCCTTCGGGGTCAGCGCGATGCCGAGGGCACGCGACTTCTTGACCTTGGGGCGGGACTGGTTCGCCACTTCTTTTCCTTTTCCTTGTCGGCTGCCTCAGGGTTAGGGGAGGTCGCATCCGCAGCCGGGGATTCCCGCCAGGTCCATGAGGGACCCGTCGGGCAGCCGCTCCCTGGTCTGGGCACATACGTGCAGCACACGAACGGCCCACCGACCGGTCCCGGGATTCCGGGCGGTGGTGGGCTGCCCGCGACACCTACGACGGTGCGCGACGCTCCTGGATCAAAAGATCCGGCTGGATGTCCCGCCTGAGGCGCCGACCGGAGTCGGACACGGGACTCAGCACTGCAGAAAAGTCTACAGGGGGCTCAGGACTGCTTTCGCCCGAGGTGCCTCCTGGTCCACTCGACCGCGTCCGCGTACCGCGCCTCCGCGCCGTGCCGGGTCGGGGTGTAGTACTCGCGGTCCTTGAGGGCGTCCGGCGCGTACTGCTGCTCGGCGATGCCCTCGGGCAGGTCGTGCGGGTAGACGTACCCCTGCCCGTGACCGAGCTTGCTCGCGCCCTTGTAGTGCGAGTCGCGCAGATGCGCGGGCACCGGCCCCGCCAACCCCTTGCGTACGTCGTCCAGGGCGGCGCCGATCGCGGTGGTCGCGGCGTTGGACTTGGGCGCGAGGGCCAGGGCGATGGTGGCGTGGCTGAGGGTGAGGGCGGCCTCGGGGAAGCCGATCATGGCGACGGCCTGGGCGGCGGCCACCGCGATGGGCAGGGCGTTCGGGTCGGCGAGGCCGATGTCCTCGCTGGCGGAGATCATCAGACGGCGGGCGATGAAGCGGGGGTCCTCGCCGGCCTCGATCATCCGGGCCAGATAGTGCAGCGCGGCGTCGACGTCGGAGCCGCGGATCGACTTGATGAGGGCGCTGGCCACGTCGTAGTGCTGGTCGCCGTCGCGGTCGTACTTCACGGCGGCGCGGTCGACCGTCTCCTCCAGCGTCGTGAGCCCGACCTCGGTCTCGCCCTTGTCGAGGGCGGCGCCGGCGGCGGCCTCCAGGGCGGTCAGGGCGCGGCGGGCGTCACCGCCCGCGATCCGCAGAAGGTGGGCCTCGGTGTCCTCGGGGAGGGAGACCGCGCTGTTCAGGCCACGTTCGTCGGTGAGGGCGCGCTGGATCAGGCCGCGTATGTCGTCGTCCGTGAGGGGTTCGAGGGTCAGCAGCAGGGAGCGGGAGAGCAGGGGGGAGATCACCGAGAAGTACGGGTTCTCGGTCGTGGCCGCGATCAGCGTCACCCAGCGGTTCTCGACGGCGGGCAGGAGAGAGTCCTGCTGGGCCTTGCTGAAGCGGTGGATCTCGTCGAGGAAGAGGACGGTCTCCTTGCCGAAGCCGCCGGTGGCGCGGCGGGCGCCGTCGATGACCGCGCGGACCTCCTTGACGCCGGCGGTGATCGCGGACAGCTCCACGAACCGCTTGTTGGTCGCCTTGGAGACGACGTACGCCAGGGTCGTCTTGCCGGTGCCGGGCGGGCCCCACAGGATCACCGAGGACGGGCCCGCCGGTCCCCCGGCGCCCTCGCCGACCAGTCGGCGCAGAGGTGAGCCGGGTTTCAGCAGGTGCTGCTGGCCCACGACCTCGTCGAGGGTGCGTGGGCGCATCCGCACCGCCAGGGGACTCGCGGTCGGGTCCTTCTCCTGGCGTTCTTCTGCGGCGGCGGTGAACAGGTCGGGCTCCACGCCAGAAACCCTAAATCACGGCACTGACAACGCCGCCGGGCGTGGCCTCAGGCCCAGAGCTGGCTGCCCCAGCGGGTCAGGATCAGCATGACGATGATGCCGACGTGCGTGACCGGCAGCACCCAGGTGAACTCGGCGAAGAACCGCTTGAGGCCGTCCGGCGCGGGCAGGAAGCCGTTGCGGATGTTGAACGAGGTCACGTACCAGAACATGACGATCGTGGCGACCCAGGCCAGCGAGCACCACAGGCACAGCGCGTTGATCCGGTACAGCGACTGGAACATCAGCCAGGCGCAGAAGATCACCCCGAAGAGTGTGCCGGCGTTGAAGGTGAGCCAGTACCAGCGCGGGAAGCGGGCCCGGGCGAGCAGGCTCATGCCGACGCAAATCACGATGCCGTAGGTGACCAGGCCCAGCATCGGATTGGGGAATCCGAAGGCGGAGGCCTGGGGGCTCTCCATGACGCTGCCGCAGGAGACGATCGGGTTGAGGCTGCAGCTCGGCGTGAACGTCTCGCCACGGGCCTTGGCTTCGAGGATCTTGAACTTGTCGAGCGTGATGACCCACGCGGCGAGCAGTCCTGCCGCGCCCGTGATCACCAACAGCAGGGCGAAGGCCCGGCTGCCGCCGACCGTACGCGGCTCGACGGCCGTGCCACGCGGCTGGGGCTCGGTGGAGACGTCGTTGATTGTGGTCTTGCTCATCACGCCGATTCCGTCACTTGAGGAGAGATCTGCTTCCGGCAGGCGACATTGTGCCGCACGCGCCTGTAAGTCCACCGTTGCACACAAGGGACGCATGCGGCCCGCCGATCGGTTCCGGACATATGTGAGGGCACCGGATGTCCCGTAGGACCTCTGGCGCCCTCACCGACGTGATCAGCCCAGCCGGGCTTCCAGTTCGGCCACGATCTCGTTGACGCCGACGGCCGTCTGCTCGCCGGACTCCATGTCCTTGAGCTGGACCACGCCCTCGGCGAGGTCGCGTTCGCCGGCCACGATCGTGTAGCGGGCGCCGCTGCGGTTGGCGTTCTTCATGGCGCCCTTGAGGCCCTTGCCGCCGTAGGAGAAGTCGGCGGCGATGCCGACCTTGCGCAGCTCGGTGACCTTGGCGAACAGCACCCGGCGGGCCTCCTCGCCGAGCGGTACCGCGAACACGCTGGTGGCGGCGGGGAGTTCCAGCTCGATGCCCTCCGCCTCCAGGGCGAGCACCGTGCGGTCGACGCCGAGGGCCCAGCCGACGGACGGCAGCGCGGGGCCGCCGATCATCTCGGACAGGCCGTCGTAGCGGCCGCCGCCGCCCACCGCGGACTGCGAGCCGAGTCCGTCGTGGACGAACTCGAAGGTGGTCCGCGTGTAGTAGTCCAGGCCGCGCACCAGCTTCGGGTCGTCCTCGAAGGCGACGCCCGCCGCGCTGATCAGCTCGCGGACCTCCTCGTGGTAGGCCTTGCAGGCGTCGCAGAGGTAGTCGCGCAGCAGCGGGGCGCCGGTCAGCTGCTTCTGGACCGACTCGCGCTTGTCGTCGAGGACGCGCAGGGGGTTGATCTCGGACCGGCGCAGGGTGTCCTCGTCGAGGTCCAGGCCGCGCAGGAAGTCCTGAAGGGCGGCCCGGTAGACGGGACGGCACTCCTTGTCGCCCAGGCTGTTGAGCAGGATCCGGAAGTTGCTCAGGCCCAGCGAGCGGTACGCCTGGTCGGCCAGGATGATCAACTCGGCGTCGAGGGCGGGGTCCTCCGCGCCGATGGCCTCGGCACCGACCTGGGAGAAGTGGCGGTAACGGCCCTTCTGGGGGCGCTCGTAGCGGTAGTACGAGCCCGAGTACCAGAGCTTGACCGGCAGGTTGCCCGCCTTGTGCAGGTTGGCCTCGAGGGCGGCGCGCAGCACGGACGCCGTGCCCTCGGGGCGCAGGGCGAGCCTGTCGCCGCCCTTGGTCTCGAAGGCGTACATCTCCTTGGTGACGATGTCGGTGGACTCGCCGACACCGCGCGCGAACAGCTCGACGTTCTCGAAGCCGGGCGTCTCGATGTAGCCGTAGCCGGAGTTACGCAGCGGGGCCGCGATCGCCTCGCGGACGGCCAGGTACTTGGCGCTGTCCGGCGGGATCAGGTCGTACGTGCCCTTGGGGGCCTTGAAGGTGCTCACGGAAGGTCTCTCGTCACATTCCTCGTCGGGGAGTCCCGGGGACTCCCTGGCCGGCGGCCACCTGCCGCAGATAAGGGTTGGTGGCGCGCTCCTGGCCGATGGTGGTCTGGGGGCCGTGGCCGGACAGCACCACGGTCGAGTCGTCGAGCGGCAGGCACACACGGGCCAGCGAGTCGAGCATCTCGGCCATGTCACCGCCGGGCAGGTCGGTGCGTCCGATGGAGCCGGCGAAGAGCAGATCCCCGGAGAAGAACACGGACGGGATGTCCGCGGCCTCGGGCATCCGGAAGGTCACCGACCCCTTGGTATGGCCCGGTGCATGCGCGACGGAGAACTCCAGACCGGCCAGCTCCAGCTTCGCCCCGTCGGTCAGCTCCTTGACGTCGTCCGGCTCCCCCACGGTCAGCTCGCCCATCAGCGGCATCCCGATGGAACGGCCGAGCGCCTTCTCGGGGTCGCTCAGCATGTACCGGTCGTCGGGGTGGATCCAGGCGGGTACGTCGTGTGCTCCGCAGACCGGGACGACCGAGGCCACGTGGTCGATGTGGCCGTGGGTGAGGACGACGGCGACGGGCTTGAGCCGATGCTTCTTCAGCGTTTCCTCGACTCCGGGGGCCGCTTCGTGGCCCGGGTCGATGATCACGCACTCCTCACCGGCGGCGGGGGCGACGAGATAGCAGTTCGTCCCCCAGGCCCCGGCGGGGAACCCGGCAATGAGCACGATCGTCCTTCGTTGTGTCGATACGGGCGGCTACGGCAGTGGTCAAGAGCCTACCGGCGCTGCCGATTCCTCAGCGAACCCATATACGGTACGGGGCACACGCAGGCGGTCGGCCCGCACAACGCACGCGTACCGGTCGACGTACGAGACGCATGAGGAGTAAATCCGGTGGTCAGCCAGGAACAGCGGCGGCGTCAGCTCGCCCGGGAGAAGTTCTTGCGGCAGCAGCAGCGGCGCACCGACGCCCGGCGCAAGGCGCGCACGCGCAATGCCGTGATCGCTTCGGCGCTCGGCGTGGTCCTGATCGGCAGCCTCGCGCTGTACACGACCGGCGTGCTCAAGGACGTCGACAAGACCAACGCGGGCGCGGAGGTCACGGAGAGCGCCTCGCCGTCCAAGGCACCGGACCCGTGCGACAAGCCGGCCGCCGGCAAGGTCAAGACGGAGACCTGGAAGAAGGAGCCGGCGATGACCATCGACAAGTCGGCCGACTACACGATGAAGCTCTCGACGACCTGCGGTGACATAGACATCGCGCTCAAGGCGTCGGCCGCTCCGCGTACGGTGAACTCGTTCAACTTCCTCGCGAACAAGGGCTACCTCGACCACACCAAGTGCCACCGGATGACCGACAGCGGCATCTTCGTGCTGCAGTGCGGCGACCCGACGGGCACCGGCAGCGGCGGTCCCGGGTACACGATTCCGGACGAGAACCTCAAGGACAAGAGCCTCAAGGGCGACGTCTACCCGGCGGGCACGGTCGCGATGGCCAACCAGTACAACGCGCAGACCGGCGAGGGCCGCAACTCCGGCGGCAGCCAGTTCTTCCTCGTCTACCAGGACAGTCCGCTGCCGCCCGACTACACGCCGTTCGGCACGGTGTCCGAGGCGGGCATGACCGTCCTCAAGAAGATCGCCGACGCCGGTGCGCAGGCCCCCGACCCCACGACGGGCAACACCGCGCCGAACGCGACGGTGGTGATCAACAAGGCCACGGTCAGCGCGTCCTGACCGCCCAACTGCACAATTTCGGTCGCGCGGGATGCGGACAGGTAACCCGCCGGTCGCCTATGTTGGCCGTGACGAAACTGTGGACGATGCCCGGGGGTGCTGAAGCCCCATGCAGGCATCATGTGGAGGAGGCGCTGTGAGCAGCGACCCGTGGGGCCGCGTCGACGAGACGGGGACCGTGTACGTGCGTACGGCCGACGGCGAGCAGGTCGTCGGTTCCTGGCAGGCCGGCTCCCCCGAGGAAGCGTTGGCCTACTTCGAGCGCAAGTACGAAGGCCTGGTTGTCGAGATCGGCCTCCTCGAGAAGCGAGTGCAGACCACCGACCTGTCGGCGAAGGACGCGATGGCGGCCATCGACCATCTGCGCGAGCAGGTCGACGCGCACCACGCGGTCGGTGATCTGGACGCGCTGCGGGCCCGGCTGGACAAGCTCGTCCAGACCGTGGAGGCGCGCCGGGAGGAGCGCAAGGCGCAGCGGGCGCGGCAGACCGACGAGGCCCGGCATGCCAAGGAGGCGCTGGTCGCCGAGGCGGAGGAGCTGGCCCAGTCCGACCAGTGGCGGGCTGCCGGTGAGCGGCTGCGGGCCCTGGTGGACACCTGGAAGGGGCTGCCGCGGCTGGACCGCAAGTCGGACGACGAGCTGTGGCACCGCTTCTCGCACGCCCGGTCGGCGTTCTCCAAGCGCCGCAAGGCGCACTTCGCGCAGCTGGACGCGCAGCGCGAGGAGGCCCGCAAGACCAAGGAGCGGCTGGTCGCCGAGGCGGAGGCGCTGTCGAGCTCGACGGACTGGGGTCCGACGGCCGCGCGTTACCGCGAGCTGATGACGGAGTGGAAGGCGGCGGGCCGCGCTCAGCGCGAGCACGAGGACGACCTGTGGAACCGCTTCCGCGGCGCCCAGGACGTGTTCTTCGCCGCCCGCAGCTCGGTCTTCGCCGAGCGGGACGCGGAGCAGGCGGAGAACCTCAAGCTCAAGGAGGAGCTGGCCGAGGAGGCCGAGAAGATCCTCCCGGTCACCGACCTGAAGGCCGCACGGGCCGCCTTCCGCTCGGTCAACGAGCGCTGGGAGGCCATCGGCCATGTGCCGCGCGACGCCCGGCCGAAGGTCGAGGGCCGGATGCACGCCGTGGAGCGGGCCATCCAGGAGGCCGAGGAGGCCGAGTGGCGCCGGACGAACCCGGAGGCACGCGCGCGTGCCGAGGGTCTGACCGGCCAGCTCCAGGCCGCCGTGGACAAGCTCACGAAGCAGATCGAGCAGGCGCGCGCCCAGGGCAACAACGCCAAGGCCGACAAGCTCGAAAAGGAGCTGGAGGGCCGCCAGGCGCTGCTGGACCAGGCGCTGAAGGGTCTGCAGGAGTTCGGCGGCTGACGATCCGGCCGAGATGAGAAGGGGCTCCCTGCGGGGAGCCCCTTCTTCGTGTCCGTACGGCGGTTACGACCTGCTGCGCGCCGACGTCACCCGGTACACGTCGTACACGCCCTCCACGCCCCGGACCGCCTTCAGGACGTGCCCGAGGTGCTTCGGGTCGCCCATCTCGAAGGTGAAGCGTGAGGTGGCGACGCGGTCGCGTGAGGTCTGGACGGCCGCGGACAGGATGTTGACGTGCTGGTCGGACAGCACGCGCGTGACGTCCGACAGCAGCCGGGAGCGGTCCAGGGCCTCGACCTGGATGGCGACCAGGAAGACCGACGACTGGGTGGGCGCCCACTCGACGTCGAGGATGCGCTCGGGCTCACGGGACAGCGACTCCACGTTCACACAGTCGCTGCGGTGAACCGATACACCGCTACCGCGCGTGACGAAACCGATGATCGGGTCACCGGGGACGGGCGTACAGCAGCGGGCCAGCTTGACCCACACGTCATCGACACCCTTGACGACCACGCCGGGGTCGGCGCTGGTACGGCGTTTGCGGCCGCGCCCGCGCGTGGGCGGCACGCTCTCGTCGATCTCCTCGGTGGCCGCCTCCTCGCCGCCGAAGGCCTGGACGAGCTTCTGCACGACGTTCTGCGCGGAGACATGGCCCTCGCCGATCGCCGCGTACAGCGCGGAGATGTCCGGGTAGCGCATCTCGTGCGCGAGGGTGACGAGGGAGTCGCCGGTGAGGATGCGCTGGATCGGCAGGTTCTGCTTGCGCATCGCGCGGACAATGGCGTCCTTGCCCTGCTCGATCGCCTCGTCGCGGCGCTCCTTGGAGAACCACGCCCGGATCTTGTTGCGGGCGCGCGGCGACTTCACAAAGCCCAGCCAGTCGCGGGAGGGGCCCGCGCCGGCCGCCTTGGAGGTGAAGACCTCCACCAGGTCGCCGTTGTCCAGGGTGGATTCGAGCGGTACGAGACGGCCGTTGACCCGCGCCCCTATGGTGCGGTGACCGACCTCGGTGTGCACGGCGTACGCGAAGTCCACGGGGGTGGCACCCGCGGGGAGCGCTATGACGTCGCCCTTGGGGGTGAAGACGAAGACCTCGTTGCGGGACAGGTCGAAGCGCAGCGACTCCAGGAACTCGCTGGGGTCCTCGGTCTCCTTCTGCCAGTCGAGGAGCTGCCGCAGCCACGCCATGTCGTTGATGGCGTCCTTGTCCTTGCCCGACGCCCTGGGCACGTCGGTGCGCACCTTGGAGGCGCCGGCGACGGCCTCCTGCTTGTACTTCCAGTGCGCGGCGATGCCGTACTCGGCGCGGCGGTGCATGTCGAACGTACGGATCTGGAGTTCGACCGGCTTGCCGTTGGGCCCGATGACCGTCGTGTGCAGCGACTGGTACATGTTGAACTTGGGCATCGCGATGTAGTCCTTGAACCGGCCGGGGACCGGATTCCATCGCGCGTGCACGGTGCCGAGGGCGGCGTAGCAGTCGCGGACGGTGTCGACAAGGACACGGATGCCCACCAGGTCGTAGATCTCCGCGAAGTCACGGCCGCGGACGATCATCTTCTGGTAGACGCTGTAGTAGTGCTTCGGGCGGCCGGTGACGGTCGCCTTGATGCGGGCGGCGCGCAGGTCCTGCTGGACCTCGTCGGTCACTATGGCCAGATACTCGTCACGCTTCGGAGCCCGCTCGGCCACCAGCCGTACGATCTCGTCGTACATCTTGGGGTAGAGGATCGCGAAGGCGAGGTCCTCCAGTTCCCACTTGATGGTGTTCATGCCGAGGCGGTGGGCGAGCGGCGCGTAGATCTCCAGGGTCTCGCGCGCCTTCTTCTCCTGCTTCTCGCGCTTGAGGTAGCGCATGGTGCGCATGTTGTGCAGGCGGTCGGCGAGCTTGATGACCAGGACGCGCGGGTCCTTGGCCATGGCGACGACCATCTTGCGCACGGTCTCGGCCTGCGCGGCCTCGCCGAACTTGACCTTGTCCAGCTTGGTGACGCCGTCGACGAGCAGGGCGACCACGTCGCCGAAGTCGCGGCGCAGGTCCTCCAGGCCGTACTCGGTGTCCTCGACGGTGTCGTGCAGCAGGCCCGCCATGAGAGTGGCCGGATCCATGCCCAGCTCGGCGAGGATCGTCGTCACCGCGAGGGGGTGCGTGATGTACGGGTCGCCGCTCTTGCGCTTCTGGCCGCGGTGCCAGCGCTCGGCGACCTGGTAGGCCCTCTCGATCTGGCGCAGCGTCGATGTCTCGATCTTGGGGTCGTTGCTGCGGACTATCCGCAGCAGGGGTTCCAGGACCGGGTTGTACGGGTTGGCGCGCTGGACGCCGAGGCGGGCCAGGCGGGCGCGGACGCGGTTGGAGGAGCCGGAGCGGGGCGTCTGGGGCGTCGCGGCGGGGCGGATCGGGGGCGTAGGCGCGGGGCGCTCGGGAGAGGGGGGCCCACCCGCTCGTGCGGAGTCGGAAGCCGGGGAAGGCTTGGGGCGCGGCTGCTCGGCGGCCTTCGCGACGGGCGCGGACTGGGCGTGCTCGACCGACCCGCGCGTGTCGTTCTTCGCGTGCTGCGCGGGCTGAGCCGCGGGGTCCGAGGCGCGCTCGGGCTTGGCGGCGGTCAGGTGCTGGGCCTCGTCTGGCAAGAGGGCTCCTCGTGCGCGATCCGGGTCCCCCGGTCAGGCTCCGGAGACCCCATGGTAGCGATCCTGAGCTCCAGGATCGCCTTCAGGCCGATGTGAGGGCCGTCTACCCGAGCAACGCCTGAGACGGGTTTCGGATTCCTCCGCCCCCACCTCAACGGTGTCACACGCCTTGCGCACGCCTTGCCTGCGCCTTACGCGCGGCTTGCGGGCACCCGGCGAGCGCTCCCCGAAGCAGCGAAGGCGCCCCTCGGATGGTGAGGGGCGCCTTCACAGGCAGGGTGCTGTCCGTCAGACCGTGAGCAGGGCCTCCAGCGGGGCACCGGCGAGAGCCGGTTCCAGGCGGGTACGGCCGTTCAGGAAGGCGAGTTCCATCAGGACGGCCAGGCCCGCGACCTCGGCGCCGGCCCGGCGGATGAGCTCCAGGGAGGCCTCCGCCGTGCCGCCGGTGGCGAGGACGTCGTCGACGACCAGGACGCGGTCGACCTCGGTGAGGTCCTCGGCGTGCACCTCGATCTCCGCCGAGCCGTACTCCAGGTCGTATGCCTGGCTCAGGGTCGCGCCGGGGAGCTTGCCCGCCTTGCGTACGGGGATGAAGCCGACGCCGGCCCGCACGGCGACCGGGGCGCCGAGGATGAAGCCGCGGGCCTCCAGGCCGACAACCTTCGTGGCGCCGGTGCGCTCCACGATCTCGGCCAGCGCGTCCGTCAGCGCGGTGAACGCCGACGGGTCCGCCAGCAGCGGGGTGATGTCCTTGAACATCACGCCCGGCTCCGGATAGTCGGCCACGTCACGGATGCGGCTGAGCAGCAGCGCCCTGATGTCGGTGAGCTCGGTCATCGGCGCTTCCCCGACGGTCGCCCACGCCCGCGCGTGCGGGACGCGGGCTGGTTGCGCGGGCCGACGACCGCGGGAGCGGCGTCCTCCGGCTCGTCGGCGAGCGGTTCACCGGCGCCGTCGACGGCCACCGTCTCGCCCTGGTCGGCACCCTGGGCCCGCTTGGCGAGGACCCGCTTCCTCAGCGCCTTCATCTGCGGCTCGCGCTCCTTGAGGTCGGCGACGAGCGGCGTGGCGATGAAGATCGAGGAGTACGCACCGGCCGCGAGGCCGACGAACAGCGACAGCGAGATGTCGTTGAGCATGCCCGCGCCGAGCACACCGCCACCGATGAACAGCAGGCCCGCCACCGGCAGCAGTGCGACGACCGTGGTGTTGATCGAGCGGACCAGGGTGCTGTTGATGGAGCGGTTGGCGATGTCGCTGTAGGTCCAGCGGGTCTGCTTGCCGATGTCCTTCGTCTGTTCCTTGAGGCTGTCGAAGACCACGACCGTGTCGTAGAGCGAGTAACCGAGGATCGTCAGCAGACCGATCACCGTGCCCGGTGTGACCTCGAAGCCCACGAGGGCGTAGATGCCGACCGTGATGGTGATGTCGTGGATCAGGGCGACGAACGCGGCGATCGCCATACGCCATTCGAAGGCGATCGCCAGATAGATCACGACGAGCACCAGGAAGATCGCGAGGCCCTGCCAGGCCTTGTTGGCGATCTGCTCGCCCCAGCTGGGGCCGACCAGTTCGGCGTTGATCTTCTCGGCGTCGACCTTCATGTCCTCGGCCAGCGCCTGGTTGATCCGGTCCGCCTGGCCCGTGTCGATGCCCGCGATCTGGATGCGGAGGCTGCCGTTGCCGAGCTGCTGGACGATCGCGTCGTGCCCGGAGGCCTCCTCCGCGTACTCCTCGGCCTGGGAGACCGAGACGGACGTCTTCGGCGTGGTGAAGACGGCACCGCCCTGGAACTCGATGCCCATGTTCAGGCCGCGCACCGCCAGGCCGACGATCGCCGTGATGGTGATCAGGATGGAGATGCCGTACCAGATCTTGCGGTTCTTGACGAAGTCGTAGCCGATCTCGCCACGATGCAGTCGGGCGCCGAGGTTGCCGAGCTTCGACATCTCACGCCTCCTTCGTTTCGACGGGGGCGACGGGACGTCGGGTGCGGCGCAGCGGCGGCTTGGCACCCAGGCTCTTCGGGTCGAGGCCGGACCACTTGTGGCCGCTCGCGAAGAAGTTGCGGCGGGCCATCAGGGTCAGCAGCGGCTTGGTGAAGAGGAACACCACGACCACGTCGAGCAGGGTGGTCAGGCCGAGCGTGAACGCGAAGCCCTGCACCTTGCCGACCGTGACGATGAACAGCACCGCGGCGGCGAGGAACGACACGAAGTCGGAGACCAGGATGGTGCGCCGGGCGCGCGGCCAGGCCCGCTCGACGGCGGGGCGCAGCGAGCGGCCCTCGCGGATCTCGTCCCGGACCCGTTCGAAGTACACGATGAACGAGTCCGCCGTGATGCCGATGGCGACGATGGCACCGCAGACGGCCGGCAGGTTCAGCGCGAAGCCGATGGTCGGGCCGAGCACCGACATGATCGTGTAGGTGAGGGCGGCGGAGACCAGCAGCGAGAGGATCGCGATGAACGACAGGCCGCGGTAGTAGACCAGCAGGTAGATCACGACCAGGGCGAGACCGATGGCGCCCGCGATCAGACCGGCCTGAAGCTGGTCGCCGCCGAGCGCCGCGGTCACCGTGGTGACGCTCTCCTCGCGGAAGGTCAGCGGCAGGGCGCCGTACGACAGCATGTTGGCGAGGCCCTGGGCTTCCTCCTGCGTGAAGCTGCCGGAGATCTCGGCGTTGCCGCCGGTGATCGACTGGCTGACGTAGGGGCTGGAGACGACCTCGCCGTCGAGGACGATGCCGAACTGGTTCTGCGGGGACTGGTTCTGGGCGAGCTTGCCGGTGATGTCGGCGAACTTCTTGGCACCGGCGTCGGTGAAGTCCATCTGGACCTTCCAGCCGGCGCCGCTCTGGGTGTCGTAGACGGCCTGCGCGTCGTCGACCTCGGTGCCGTCGACGGCGGCCGGGCCGAGCAGGTACTTGTACCAGACGCCGTCGATCTCACCGCAGCCCACGGTGGACTCGGTGGGCTTGGCGCCTTCGCCGGTGGTGGCGCGGACGGCCTTCTTGCTGCAGTCCAGCGCCGCGTACTCCGCCTGGAGCTTGCTGTCGTCGTCGCCGGTGGCGCCGCTGCTCGCCGACGGGGAGCCGCTGGGAGAGGCGGAGCCGGTCGCCGAGGGGGTGGGGTCGGCCTTCAGCGCGTCCGTGACGGCACGGCCCTGGGTGGTCGCGGTGGCCGAGGGGGTCGCGCTCTGGCTCGCGGAGTCCGACGCGGAGGGGCTCGCCGAGCCGGTGGCCTTGTCCTTGTCGCCGGAGGAGGCGCTGGAGGAGGCGCTGGGCGAGGGGGTCGGCGCGCCGTTGCCGCCGGAGGGCTCGGTGGCCAGGACCGGGCGGAAGTAGAGCTTGGCGGTGGTGCCGACCTGTTCCCGGGCCTGCTGTGAGTTGGTGCCCTTGGGAATGTTGACGATGATGTTGCGATCGCCCTGCGTCTGGACCTCGGCCTCCGAGACACCCAGACCGTTGACGCGGCGCTCCATGATGTCGACCGCGGTCTTCATGTTGGTCGGGTTGATCGCGGCCTCGTTGCCGTCCTCGGGAACAGCCCCGAGCGTGATGCTCGTACCACCGGCCAGGTCGATGCCGAGACGCGGAGTGGTGTGCCCGGAGGCGAACATTCCCCCGGTGAGCGCCACGATGGCGATCAGGATCAGGACCAGCGAGCGCCATGGCTTGCTCTGAGCGCTCGCGCTCCGGCCCTTTTTAGGTGCTGCCACCTTCTCGTACTCCCTCTCGGGCCGCCTCACTCCGGGTCAGCGGGCGGGCGGCCATGACATGGTGTCGGGATCCCGTGCGGGATGCGCATGTCCCGGGCACGCGAGCCCGGCCCGCGCACACCGGGACATGACTACTTCGCGTCGGCGTCGCCGTCGGTCTTCTTCGGCTCCTCGCCCTGCTTCGCCTCGGCGGCGGGCTCCTCGTCCGCGTCCTTCTTGCCGAGGTCGACGGACTTCTCGTCGGAGGGGGCGGCGTCGACCGGCTCGTCGGTCTCGGTGAGGGAGGAGGCGTCGTCCGGGACGGTGTCCGCGTCGGCCTTCAGGTCGTGCTCGATGCCGTGCACGATGCGGTTGTACTCGTCGTCGGAGAGCACCGCACCGATGGAGTTCTTGGCGAACAGGAGGTCGACGCCCGGGCCGGCGTCGAGGAGGACCGTGTCCTCGTTGACCTCCTTGACCGTTGCGTACATGCCCCCGATGGTGCGGACTCCGGAACCGGGCTGCATCTGGTTCCGCATGTCGGCGGCGGCCTGCTGCTTCTTCTTGGCCGAGCGGGTCATCAGGATCATGGCCCCGATGAGCACAATGAACGGGAGGAGGGTCACGAGGCTATTCACGGGACGATTTTCCTTCGCACGACCGCGCAGGTGGGCGGCCTGTTGGCTGGGGGTATGTCAGCCGCCGAGGATGGCGGCATCGGCGGAGTCTAAGCGAGTCCGCGCGCATGGAACAACGCTCAGCATGGCACCCGGGTTCCTGGTCCGGCCAATCCCTCGCCGTCATGCCTGCCGTCACGCCCCGAACAGGTCCTGTTGTCCGTTTCCCGCGGCGCCCGAGCGGGGCGGGGTCAGGCCGAGATGCGCCCAGGCGGCGGGTGTGGCGACCCGGCCGCGCGGGGTGCGGGCGAGCAGGCCCTCCCTTACGAGGAACGGCTCGGCGACCTCTTCTACGGTCTCGCGCTCCTCCCCCACCGCCACGGCGAGCGTGGACAGGCCGACCGGTCCGCCGCCGAACAGCTTCAGCAGCGCTTCGAGCACGCCGCGGTCGAGGCGGTCCAGGCCGCGGGCGTCGACCTCGTAGACCTGCAGCGCCGCCGCGGCGATCTCGCGCGTGATGATCCCGTCGGCCTTGACCTGCGCGTAGTCCCGGACGCGGCGCAGCAGCCGGTTGGCGATCCGGGGCGTGCCGCGGGAGCGGCCGGCGATCTCGGCGGCTCCGTCGGTGTCGATCTCGACGTCGAGCAGGTTCGCCGAGCGGTGGATGACGCGCTCCAGCTCGGCGGGCTCGTAGAACTCCATGTGCGCGGTGAAGCCGAAGCGGTCGCGCAGCGGGGGCGGCAGCAGGCCCGCGCGCGTGGTGGCCCCGACCAGGGTGAACGGGGGCAGCTCCAGGGGGATGGCGGTGGCGCCGGGGCCCTTGCCGACGATGACGTCGACGCGGAAGTCCTCCATCGCCATGTACAGCATCTCCTCGGCGGGCCGGGACATGCGGTGGATCTCGTCGAGGAAGAGGACCTCGCCCTCCTGGAGGGAGGAGAGGATGGCGGCGAGGTCGCCGGCGTGCTGGATGGCGGGGCCGGACGTGATGCGGATCGGGGCGCCCATCTCGGCCGCGATGATCATGGAGAGGGTGGTCTTGCCGAGGCCCGGGGCGCCGGAGAGCAGCACATGGTCGGCGGTGGCGCCCCGCGCGCGTGCGGCGCGCAGGACGAGGTCGAGCTGCTCGCGGACCTTCTCCTGGCCGATGAACTCGCCCAGGTCCTTGGGCCGCAGCGCGGCCTCGACGGCCTGGTCCTCACGGTCGGCGGACGCACCGACGAGCCGCTCGGGGGCGGGGGTGTCGGTCGAGTCGTCCCAGTTCATGGAGTGTGCCTCGGGGGTTGCGGTTGGGGTTGCGGTCGGACGGGTCGTACGGGGGCTGTTTCAGGCCGCTTCGGACGCGGGCCCCGCCTGTTTCAGCGCGCTCTGTTCAGAGTCTGCAACGCCGCCTTCAGCAACTGCCCCACCTGGGGCGTGCCGTCGGTGGCCTCGGCCTGGGGGGCGACCGCGGCGACCGCCTCGTCGGCCTCCCGGGTCGCGTACCCGAGGCCGATCAGGGCGGCGTGCAGCTGGTCGCGCCAGCCGGTGCTGACCGGCGCGCCGACCGCGGGGGCGCCGATCGGCTCGCCCAGGCGGTCCTTCAGCTCCAGCAGCAGCTTCTGCGCACCCTTCTTGCCGATGCCGGGGACGGCCGTGAGCGCCTTCTCGTCGCCGGTCGCGACGGCGCGCCGCAGGGCGTCCGGGGTGTGCACGGCGAGCATGGCCTGGGCGAGCCGGGGGCCGACCCCGCTCGCGGTCTGGAGCAGCTCGAAGACCTGCCGCTCGTCGTCGTCCGCGAAGCCGTACAGCGTGAGGGAGTCCTCCCGTACGACGAGGGAGGTGGCGAGCTTGGCGGGCTTGCCGACCCGGAGCGTCGACAACGTGTTGGGCGTGCATTGGACGGCCATGCCGACACCGCCGACCTCGACCACCGCGGCGTCGGGAGCGAGTGCGGCGACCGTGCCGCTGACGAAGGCGATCATGCCGTACGGCCTTTCGATGCGGTTGCTTTTGCGGTGTGCAGGGCGACGGCCTGCTGGAGGCGGTTCTGGGCGGGGGCGCGCCAGATGTGGCAGATGGCGAGTGCGAGGGCGTCGGCGGCGTCGGCCGGTTTCGGCGGTGCGTCGAGCCTTAGCAGCCGGGTGACCATGGTGCCGACCTGCGCCTTGTCGGCGCGTCCGGTGCCGGTGACGGCGGCCTTGACCTCGCTGGGGGTGTGCAGGGCGACGGGGATGCCGCGGCGGGCCGCGCAGAGCATGGCGACGGCGCTGGCCTGGGCGGTGCCCATCACCGTGCGCACGTTGTGCTGGCTGAACACCCGCTCCACGGCCACGAATTCGGGCCGGTGCTCGTCGAGCCACTGCTCGATGCCCCGCTCGATGGCGACCAGCCGGAGCCCCAACTCCGCGTCCACCGGCGTGCGGACGACTCCGACGCCGAGCATCGTGAGCGGCCGCCCGGGAACCCCCTCGACGACGCCGACGCCGCACCGGGTCAGCCCCGGGTCCACCCCCAGTACGCGCACCCGCCCCTCCTTCGCTCGCCTGTTTGTGCAGGCTATCGGGTGCCACCGACAACGCCCCGCTCCAACGCCCGGCAAAGCGACGGGCCGACGGGGTGTCCCGTCGGCCCGTGGCGCTCGTGCGACGGCGTTACGCCTCGACCTTCTCCATGATCTCGTCGCTCACGTCGAAGTTGGCGAAGACGTTCTGCACGTCGTCGCTGTCCTCCAGCGCGTCGATCAGCTTGAAGATCTTCTTGGCGCCCTCCTCGTCCAGCTCGACCTGGACGGACGGCACGAAGTTGGCCTCGGCGGAGTCGTAGTCGATGCCGGCGTCCTGCAGGGCCGTGCGGACCGCGACCAGGTCGGTGGCCTCGCTGATCACCTCGAAGTTCTCACCGAGGTCGTTGACCTCCTCGGCGCCCGCGTCCAGGACGGCACCCAGGACGTCGTCCTCGGTCAGCTCGCCCTTGGGGACGATGACGACGCCCTTGCGGTTGAACAGGTACGACACGGAGCCCGGGTCGGCCATGGAGCCGCCGTTGCGGGTCATGGCGACGCGGACCTCGGAAGCGGCGCGGTTGCGGTTGTCGGTGAGGCACTCGATGAGCACCGCGACGCCGTTCGGGCCGTAACCCTCGTACATGATCGTCTCGTAGTCGGCACCGCCGGCCTCCAGGCCCGCGCCGCGCTTGACCGCCGAGTCGATGTTCTTGTTGGGGACCGACGACTTCTTCGCCTTCTGGATGGCGTCGTACAGCGTCGGGTTGCCCTCGGGGTCCGCGCCGCCCATTCGGGCGGCGACCTCGATGTTCTTGATCAGCTTCGCGAAGAGCTTGCCGCGCTTGGCATCGATCACGGCCTTCTTGTGCTTCGTCGTGGCCCATTTAGAGTGGCCGGACATCTGCCTGTCTCCTTCGCGTAACCCATCTCTGCAACGAACGCCAGAGATCCTACAAGGACTCCGCTGTCCGGTTCGCGCGCACCATGTCCACGAACAGGCTGTGCACGCGGTGGTCGCCGGTCAGTTCCGGGTGGAACGACGTGGCGAGGGCGTTGCCCTCGCGGACCGCGACGATGTGGCCGTCGTGCTCGGCGAGCACCTCGGCCCGGGCGCCGACGGACTCGACCCAGGGGGCGCGGATGAAGACGCCCTCCACAGGATCGCCCGTGATGCCCTTGACGTCGACCGCCGCCTCGAAGGACTCGTTCTGGCGCCCGAAGGCGTTGCGGCGCACGATCATGTCGATGCCGCCGATGGTCTCCTGGCCCGAGCGCGGGTCGAGGATCTTGTCGGCCAGCATGATCATGCCCGCGCAGGTGCCGTAGACGGGCATACCGTCCTGCACACGCGCGCGGAGGGGCTCCATCACGCCGAACAGGATGGCCAGCTTGGAGATGGTGGTGGACTCGCCGCCGGGGATGACGAGGCCGTCGACCTCGGCGAGCTCTTCGGGGCGCCGCACCGGCCTGGCCACGGCGTCGGCCGCGGCCAGGGCGATGAGGTGCTCCCGTACGTCGCCCTGGAGGGCCAGGACGCCGATGACAGGGGCTTCGTTGCTCATGGGGTGATTACCAGCCGCGGTTGGCGTAGCGCTCGGCCTCGGGGAGGGTGTCGCAGTTGATGCCGACCATGGCCTCGCCGAGGTTGCGGGACGCGTCCGCGATGATCTTCGGGTCGTCGTAGAAGGTGGTGGCCTTCACGATGGCGGCGGCGCGCTTGGCGGGGTCGCCGGACTTGAAGATGCCGGAGCCGACGAAGACGCCCTCGGCGCCGAGCTGGCGCATCAGCGCGGCGTCGGCGGGGGTGGCCACGCCACCGGCGGAGAACAGCACGACCGGCAGCTTGCCCAGCTCGGCGACCTCCTTGACCAGCTCGTACGGGGCGCGCAGCTCCTTGGCGGCGGCGTACAGCTCGTGGTTGTCGTAGCCGCGCAGGCGGGCGATCTCGTTCTTGATCTGGCGAAGGTGGCGGACGGCCTCGACGACGTTGCCGGTGCCGGCCTCGCCCTTGGAGCGGATCATGGCCGCGCCCTCGGCGATCCGGCGCAGGGCCTCACCGAGGTTGGTGGCGCCGCAGACGAACGGGGTGGTGAACGCCCACTTGTCGGAGTGGTTGACCTCGTCGGCGGGGGTGAGGACCTCGGACTCGTCGATGTAGTCGACGCCGAGCGACTGCAGGACCTGGGCCTCGACGAAGTGGCCGATGCGGGACTTGGCCATGACCGGGATCGAGACGGCGTTGATGATGCCCTCGATCATGTCCGGGTCGGACATCCGGGCCACGCCGCCGTCCTTGCGGATGTCGGCGGGGACGCGCTCAAGGGCCATGACGGCGACGGCGCCCGCGTCCTCGGCGATCTTCGCCTGCTCCGGCGTGACGACGTCCATGATCACGCCACCCTTGAGCTGCTCGGCCATGCCGCGCTTCACGCGGGCGGTGCCGGTCTCGGGGGCCTGGTTGTCGGAGAGCGTGCTGGACACGGGTGACCTCACTGATGGGAAAGAGGGTTTCTGCAAACACCGAGGAAACGGGAGGTGTGCAGGCCACAGCAAGGGCCAATGCGAAGCCGGTGGATCGTTTTCCGGCCCCGCTGTCCGTACGACGGGCTACGCGGCCCGGTCCACCAGGGCCGTCGGCGGTTCGTCGTCCATCTCGAAGGCCAGTGGGAAGGGGGCGTGTCCGGCCAGCCGGAACCAGCGCACCTTGCGGTGTTCGCGCAGCCTGCGGGCCGCCCCCACCGCGTCGTTGTGGAAGCGCCGGGCCATCGGCACCCGGCGGACCGCCTCGGTCAGTTCCCGGGCCGCCGCCTCTCCCCCGGGCGCCTCCCGGACCGCCTCGACCTGCTGCGGGTCGGCGAACACCGCGCGCAGGGCCTGGCTCAGCTCGCTCTCGGCGACCTCCCGCTGCTCCTCCTCGGCCTGCCGGGCCGCGTGCGCCGCCTCGTACAGGACGATGGAGGCCGCCGGGTCGAGCACCCCGGAGGTGGCCAGTTCCTGGGCGACGGAGGCGCGGCGCAGCAGCTGGGCGTCCAGGGCGGCACGGGTGGCGTCGATCCGGGCGTGCAGCCGGTCCAGTCGTCCCGCCGTCCAGCTCAGGTACACGCCGATGGCGATGAGGGCGACGAGGATCCAGATGAGGGTTGCGGTCACGGGCGGCAAGGCTACCGGGGTGGCACTCGGCTCGGATCAGTCAGTCGCGGGCCAGTCCGAACCGGCCCAACAGTCCGACGGAACGGTCGTCGGCGGCGACCGCCGTGGTGCCGTCCGTCACCGTCTCGTACACCGACAGGATGTCCGCGCCGACGGTCGACCAGTCGAACCGGCGGACGTGCGCGCTGCCCCGCTCGCGCAGCTCCTCGCGGCGCTTGGGGTCGCCCAGCAGCCGCAGCGCCGCCTCTGCCAGCGCGTCCGCATCCTCGTTGGCGAACAGCTCCCCCGCCGCGCCCTGGTCGAGGACCTGGGCGAAGGCGTCCAGGTCCGAGGCCAGCACGGGCGCGCCCGCCGACATCGCCTCGACCAGGATGATCCCGAAGCTCTCGCCGCCGGTGTTGGGTGCCACGTACAGGTCGACGCTGCGCAGGAAGCGGGCCTTGTCCTCGTCGCTGACCATGCCGAGGAACTCCACCCGGGAGCGCAGCTCTGCGGGCAGTGACTCCACCGCCTGCCGCTCGTCCCCGCGGCCCGCGACCAGCAGCCGTGTCTGCGGCCGCTCGGCGAGGATCCTGGGCAGCGCCCGCATCAGCACCGGCAGGCCCTTGCGGGGCTCGTCGATCCGGCCGACGAAGCCGATGGTGTCGCCCTGCCAGTCGGGGTTGGCCTCGGCCTTGGCGAAGAAGTCGACGTCGACGCCGTTGGGGATCACCACGGCGTCCCCGCCGAGGTGCTCGACCAGCGTGCGGCGGGCGTACTCACTGACCGCGATCCGGGCGCTGATCTTCTCCAGCGCCGCCTGAAGGATCGCGTACGCGGCGATCATCGCGCGCGAGCGGGGGTTGGAGGTGTGGAAGGTGGCGACGATCGGGCCCTGCGCGGCCCAGCAGGTCAGCAGGCCCAGGGACGGGGACGCCGGTTCGTGGATGTGGATCACGTCGAAGGCGCCGTCGTGCAGCCAGCGGCGGACCCGCGCCGCCGAAAGGAAGCCGAAGTTCAGCCGGGCCACCGAGCCGTTGTACGGCACGGGGACCGCGCGGCCGGCCGAGACGACGTACGACGGGAGCGGGGTGTCGTCGTCGGCGGGGGCTAGGACGGACACCTCGTGCCCGAGGCGGATGAAGTACTCGGCGAGGTCCCGGATGTGGAATTGGACGCCCCCTGGCACGTCCCAGGAGTACGGGCAGACGATGCCGATCCTCACGGAGTCCCCTTCGCGGGGTCGAGGTCCTTGAGCCACAACCGCTGCAGCATGTGCCAGTCCTCCGGATGGTCGGCGATCCCCGAGGCGAAGGCGTCTGCCAGCGCCTGCGTCATGACAGACGTCTTCTCGGCCCGGCTACCTGACTGGGGTACCCCGATCGGGGGATGCACGCGGCCTCGCATGACGGGCGATTCGTCGTACCAGAGCGTCACCGGCAGCAGCAGGGCGCCGGTCTGCTGGGCCAGCAGGGCCGGTCCGGCCGGCATCCGGGCGGTGTCGCCGAAGAACTGCACCTCGACGCCGGAGGCGGACAGGTCACGGTCGGCGACCAGGCAGACCAGGCCGCCGTCGCGCAGCCGCCGGGCCAGGGCGCCGAACGCGGAGCCGCCGTTGTGCGGCAGGACCTCCATGCCGAGGCCCGCGCGGTAGGCGACGAAACGGTCGTACAGCGTCTCCGGCTTCAGGCGCTCGGCGACCGTGGTGAAGGGAACGCCCAGCTCGGTGGTGACCCAGGCGCCGGCCAGATCCCAGTTGGCCAGGTGCGGAAGCGCCAGTATCACGCCCTTGTCGCTTGCCAGGCCGTCGGTCAGGAAGTGCACGTCCTTGGGGTCGAAGCCGCTCTTGACGCGTTCGGCGCTCCAGGCCGGGAGCCGGAAGGACTCCATCCAGTAGCGCAGGTACGAGCGCATGCCCGCGCGCGTGAGCTCGGCGAGGCGCTCCGGGGTGGCGTCGGGCACCACGCGCGCGTAGTTGCTCTCCAGCCGCCGTACGCCCTTGCCGCGCCGTTTCCAGGCCAGGTCGGCCACGGTGTTCCCGAGCCGTGTGGCCACCGGCTCGGGGAGCTTCTTCACCGTGCTCCAGCCGAGGCCGTACAGGGCGTCCGTCAGCGTGTCCCGAGCGCTCATTTCGCCGTCTCCCTCCCCTGAGAGGCATTGTCGGCGTTTTTGCGCTCCGCCGCCTCCGCCTCGGCGGACTCCCGGCGGACCGTGACGACTCGCTGGATCAGCGTGATCAGGCTGCCCACGGCGACCAGCCACAGGGCGATCGGCAGCAGCACGTCGATGCCCGGCACGCCGAACGCGTGCAGGCCCGCGAGCCCGGCCGCGACCAGGGAGATCACCAGGCGCTCGGCGCGCTCGACGAGCCCGTTCACGGCGACCGGCAGTCCGATCGACTCCCCACGCGCCTTGGTGTACGACACCACCTGGCCGCTGGCCAGGCAGAAGATCGAGACGGCGCACAGGACGAGGTCGTCGCCGCCACCGGCGTACCAGAGGGCGAAGCCGCCGAAGATGGCGCCGTCGGCGACCCGGTCCAGGGTGGAGTCCAGGAAGGCGCCCCAGCGGCTGGAGCGGCCCAGCTGGCGGGCCATGTTGCCGTCGACGAGGTCGGAGAAGACGAACAGGGTGATGACGACCGTGCCCCAGAAGAACTCGCCCCGGGGGTAGAAGCCCAGCGCGCCCGCCATCACGCCGGCGGTGCCGATCAGCGTGACCGTGTCGGGGCTAACGCCCCGCCGGATGAGAAACGCGGCGAACGGTGTGAGGACACGCGTGAAGAATGCACGCGCGTACTTGTTCAGCATGGCCTTCCCGAGGGTCGCTGGCGCCGCGCGGCCCCGCTGGCCGTCGGCTGGCCCATCGTAGCCACGCGCGCGTGCGGGTGACCGCCCGGCACCCACGGCTCCTCGGGCGGTCCGCAACCGACGCCGGTTGGCGCCTTCGCGTCCTCCGTATGGACGCACCGTGACGAGAGTGGAAAGCTCGAAGAATCGCGGGCGTCGCCGGAGCCGCCCAGCACGCGGGTCCCGCGTGTCCGCGCCCACAGTGACCTCACCGTGCACGGGAGGCAGGATCATGGGCGACAAGGCCAACGCACACCCCGGAGCCGCCGGCAGGGCAGTGGCGGCCGACCAACCCGCGTCCGTACGGAATGTGGTGCTGGTCGGCCACTCCGGAGCGGGCAAGACGACATTGGTGGAAGCCCTCGCACTGACCGCTGGGGCGGTGAACCGGGCGGGCCGCGTGGAGGACGGCGGCACCGTCTCCGACTACGACGAGATCGAGCACCGGCAGCAGCGCTCGGTGCAGCTCTCCCTGGTGCCGGTCGAGTGGAACGGCATCAAGGTCAACCTTCTCGACACCCCCGGATACGCCGACTTCGTCGGGGAACTGCGGGCCGGTCTGCGAGCGGCGGACGCGGCCCTTTTCGTCGTCTCGGCCTCGGACGGCGTGGACGGCTCGACCCGCATGGTGTGGGAGGAGTGCGCGGCCGTCGGCATGCCGCGCGCCATCGTCGTCACGCACCTGGAGGCCGCACGCGCGGACTTCGAGGAGATGACGCGGGTCTGCGCGGAGGCCTTCGGCGCCGACGACCCCGACGCCGTACTGCCGCTCTACCTGCCGCTGCACGGCCCGCAGGCGCCGGACGGGCACGCGCCCGTGACCGGACTGATCGGGCTGCTGTCGCAGAAGCTGTTCGACTACTCGACCGGCGAGCGCAAGGACTCCGAGCCGGGCGAGGACCAGCTGCCGCTGATCGAGGAGGCCCGCAACCGGCTGATCGAGGGGATCATCTCGGAGAGCGAGGACGAGACCCTCATGGACCGCTACCTCGGCGGGGAGCAGGTCGACGTCAAGACGCTCGTGGAGGACCTGGAGCGGGCCGTCGCGCGCGGGACGTTCTTCCCCGTGCTGGCCGCCGCCCCCGCCACCGACGGCGCCCGGCAGGGCCTCGGCACGGTCGAGCTGCTGGAGCTGGTCACCGGGGGGTTCCCGACCCCGCTGGAGCACGACCAGCCCCAGGTCACCACCATCGACGGCAGGCCGCGCGAGCTGAAACCCTGCGACCCCGACGGGCCGTTGGTCGCGGAGGTCGTGCGGACCTCGTCCGACCCGTACGTCGGCCGTGTCTCGCTCGTGCGCGTCTTCTCCGGGACGCTGCGCCCGGACGAGACCGTCCACGTCTCCGGGCACGGACTGGCCGACCGGGGCCATGAGGACCACGACGTCGACGAACGCATCGGCGCCCTGTCCACGCCGTTCGGCAAGCAGCAGCGCCCGGTGTCGCACTGCGTCGCCGGTGACCTCGCCTGCGTGGCGAAGCTGAACCGCGCCGAGACCGGCGACACCCTCTCCGCCAAGGACGACCCGCTCCTGATGGAGCCCTGGGACATGCCCGACCCGCTGCTGCCGCTCGCCATCCAGGCGCACAGCAAACCGGACGAGGACAAGCTCTCCCAGGGCCTGGCCCGGCTGGTCGCCGAGGACCCGACCATGCGGCTGGAACAGAACCAGGACACCCACCAGGTGGTGCTGTGGTGCCTGGGCGAGGCCCACGCGGACGTCGCCCTGGAACGGCTGCGCAGCCGCTACGGCGTCCAGGTCGATGTCGTACCGCACAAGGTCTCCCTGCGCGAGACGTTCGCGACCAAGGCCGGCGGGCGCGGCCGGCATGTGAAGCAGTCCGGCGGGCACGGGCAGTACGCCATCTGCGAGATCGAGGTGGAACCGCTGCCCGGCGGCTCGGGCATCGAGTTCGTCGACAAGGTCGTCGGCGGCGCGGTGCCACGGCAGTTCATCCCGTCGGTGGAGAAGGGCGTTCGCGCGCAGGCCGCCAAGGGGGTCGCGGCGGGCTATCCGCTGGTCGACGTCCGGGTCACACTGCTGGACGGCAAGGCGCACTCCGTGGACTCCTCGGACGCCGCGTTCCAGACGGCGGGCGCGCTCGCGCTGCGGGAGGCCGCTGCCGACGTGAAGATCCATCTGCTGGAGCCGGTGGCCGAGGTGAGCGTGCTGGTCGGCGACGACTACGTGGGCGCCGTGATGAGCGACCTGTCCGGGCGGCGCGGCCGGGTGCTGGGCACCGAGCAGACCGCCGGCGGGCGCACCCTCGTACGCGCCGAGGTGCCCGAGATCGAGATCGGGCGGTACGCCGTCGATCTGCGCTCCCTGTCGCACGGGACCGCGCGGTTCAGCCGGCGCTACGCCCGGCACGAGCCGATGCCCCCTCAAGTCGCCGAGCGGGTGCGCAAACAGGAGCAGGAGGCTTCGTAGGGGCGCGCAAGAGGCGTGCGGCGCCGCGCAGTTGCGATCGGGCGCACGCACGCGGCTTGTGCGCAGCGGATATCTCCGGGTCGGCGGGCGGCTTCGGGCGTCCGCCGACGCATGTCAGTGGCTGCCGATACGCTGATGACTTGATCAACAGGTGTGCGGAGCACAGAAGTCGGGAAGGCCGCAGGAGCGACACTGGCGGCGATCGGGGGCGGGAATGACCGTTGACAGCGGTTACGCGGACATCTTCGGGCCGCAGGTGCCGCGCACGGGCGACGAAGGACAGACGGCGACGTTCGCGCTGGCCTCGGCGGCCTATCGGGACAACGAGGTCGAGGAGATACTCAAGGCCAACAACGAGTGGCACGAGTCGAAGGTGAAGCCCGGCCAGAAGTGGGCGAAGATCTTCCGGCCCAACCTCGGTGAGGCGTTCTCCCGGGCGGTGGTCGACCGCATGCTCGGCTCCGGCCGGGCGCCGCTGATCCAGTCCTTCGGCGCGGAACCCCAGGTCGTCGTCGAGCACTGCCTCGCGGCCAACCGCATCCGCCGGGAGCGCGACAACCTGCTCACGATCGTCATGGTCCTGTGCGGTCTGCTCTTCCTGCCCGGGCTGCTGGTCTGGCTGCTGGTCTTCACCCTGCGCACCACCATCGCCCGGCGCGAGGACAAACGGGCCTCGACGCTCGCGACCACGCTGCTCGTCGCGGTCGGCGCACTGGCCGTGATCTTCCTGATCCGGATGCCGTTCACCGGCTTCTGGGCCTGGTACGCGCGCGCGGCGGTCGTCATGCCGGTGATCGGCTGGTTCTGGGCCAAGCTGATCTGCGAGCGCACCGCGAAGGACCTGCGGGAGCGCTGGGACAACCTGCTCGCGGGCAGCAGCGTCGGCGCCAAGGTGCCCGAGGCGGTGCCGAGCAGCCCCGGCGAGACCGCCGCCGAGCAGCTGCGCCAGTCCCTCGCCCGGCTCAGCGCCGAGCAGCAGTCCAACTCCGTCTTCTACGCCGGCCCCAAGGGCATACTCGGCATGGGCACCCGCTGGGGCAGCTGGCAGCTCGCGGAGGACCTCGCCCCGGCCGACCCCGACCGGGAGATCCACCCGTTCCGCAGCTGGGACGTCATACGGTCCATCCACGACCAGCTGCGCATGCTGGAACGCGGCCCGCTGAACACAGGCGGCTTCACCAAGCCGTCGATACGGCACTGGATCGTGACGCCCATCGGCGAGAACGCGAAGGAGGTGTCCCGGCCGTCAGGCACGGACGTCGAGGCCTACCAGGTCAAGTCGCACGCCATACAGGACATCTGCAACAAGCAGCAGTTCGGCAGCGGCGACCGGCACTACCTGGGCGTGCAGTGGACGCTCTGGGACGGGCAGCTCGTGATCACCATGCTGATCACCGTGACCGTGCTCTACGAGACGCTGCGCATCGAGGTCACCGGCCACGCCCTGGGACCGGTGCACCCGCTCTTCACCACCAAGCCGGCGGCGAAGGAGAAGTCGGTGCAGAAGTCCCTGAAGCGCTGGGAGACGCGGACGGTGAAGCTGCCCCTGGTCGACACCGACGAGGTGGTACGACTGGCCGCCCGGGCCCCGCTGACCTGGTACCCGCCGCTGCTGAACTGGCTCGGCGGCTCACTGACCCTGCCCGAGCCGTTCGGCCTGCGGCACGCCTGGGCCGCCAAGCCGTGGCGGCACCGGTTCATGGCCGACGACGCCCTGCGCGCCGCCACCCCGGTGCTCCGGGTCGTCCACTCGGCGGCGATCCGGGTGCTTCAGGAGAACGGCGTGGACACCGAAAAGTTCGGCAATCGCTCGGCGTTCCTCAGCACGGCGGTGCAGGACCCCACGCCGCGCAAGGCGGACCTGTACGACGCGTAGGCCGACGGCGGCGAGGCGGAGGCGGCCGGAACGCCGCACCGTCACGCCGTCGGCCAGGCCTCCGCCAGCATCTTCCGTGTGTCGGCCAGCAGCTGCGGCAGCACGCGCGTGTGCCCCACGACCGGCATGAAGTTCGTGTCACCGCCCCAGCGCGGGACGATGTGCTGGTGCAGATGCGCGGCGATGCCCGCCCCTGCGACCGAGCCCTGATTCATGCCGATGTTGAACCCCTGGGCCCCCGACGCGGTGCGCAGGGCCGTCATCGCCTGCTTGGTCAGCGCGGCCAGCTCCGCGGTCTCGGGCTCGGTGAGGTCGGTGTAGTCGGCGACATGGCGGTAGGGCACGACCATGAGGTGGCCGCCGTTGTACGGGTACAGGTTCAGCACCGCGTACACCTGCGCACCGCGCTGGACGATCAGTCCGTCCTCGTCGGACTTCGCCGGGATCGAGCAGAAGGGGCAGCCGTCGTCGGCCCCAGGACCGGTCGGCTTGTTCTCGCCCTGGATGTACGCCATCCGGTGGGGGGTCCACAGGCGCTGGAACGCGTCCTGCGTCCCCACTCCGATCTGCTGCTCCGGCTCACTCGTCATGCTAGGCAGCATATGGCTTCGCCCGTTCGCGGCGTGTCGCCGGGGCTCGTCGAAAACCGCCCGGGGCCAAGCTGGCCCGATGGACGACGACAGCCTCCAGGCCCGCTGGGAGCGCCGCACCGAGGTCCCCCTCGCCCTCGCGTCACTGCTCTACCTCGCCGCCTACGGAATCCTCGTCCTCGCCCGCACGCTCCCCGCCTTCTGGCGCGACCTCAGCCTCGTCGTACTGCTCGCCGCCTGGGCACTCTTCGCCGTCGACTACGCGGTGCGCTGGCGGCTCAGCGGGCGGGGCCTGAGCTTCGTAGCGACGCACTGGCTGGACACGCTGGTGGTCGTGTTGCCGCTGATGCGGCCGGTGCGGGTCGTCAAGCTGTACGAGGCCGTACGGCGGCGGCGCGGCGAGGGACGGCTCACGCTGTACACGCGTGTGATCGCCTATGCGGGGCTGAGCGTCGGTCTGCTGGGCTTCACCGGTGCCCTCTCCGTCTATCACTTCGAACGCGGGGCGCCCGGCGCGACCATGCGGACCTTCGGGGACGCCGTGTGGTGGACGTGCTCGACCCTCGCGACCGTCGGCTACGGCGACATCGCCCCGGTGACGCCGATGGGCCGCCTCATCGCCGTCGGGATCATGGCGTGCGGGCTGGCACTGCTGGGCACGGTCACCGGGTCGTTCTCGTCGTGGCTGATCCAGGTGTTCGCCCGGGAGGACGAGGAAAGGCCCCCGGGAGGCTGAATGGAACCTCCCGGGGGCCTTTCACTCACACGTCAGACCTGCACCCGCTCCTCGACGACCTTCGCGATCTTGGCGATGGCCTCGTCGAACGGAATGCCGTTCTCCTGCGAGCCGTCCCGGTAGCGGAAGGACACCGAGCCGTTGGACATGTCCTCGTCGCCCGCGATGACCATGAAGGGGACCTTCTGCTTCTGGGCGTTGCGGATCTTCTTCTGCATCCGGTCGGACGACGAGTCCACCTCGACCCGCAGGCCCTTCTTCCTCGCCGCCGCGGCGAACTTCTCCAGGTACTCGACGTGCGCGTCCCCGATCGGGATGCCGATCGCCTGGACGGGCGCGAGCCACGCCGGGAAGGCGCCCGCGTAGTGCTCCAGGAGCACCGCGAAGAACCGCTCGATGGAGCCGAACAGCGCGCGGTGGATCATGACCGGCCGCTGCTTGGAGCCGTCGGCGGCGGTGTACTCCAGGTCGAACCGCTCCGGCAGGTTGAAGTCGAGCTGGATGGTCGACATCTGCCAGGTGCGGCCGATGGCGTCCTTGGTCTGGACGGAGATCTTCGGGCCGTAGAAGGCGGCGCCGCCCGGGTCCGGGACCAGCGGCAGGCCCTGCTTCTCGGCGACCTGGCGCAGCGTCTCGGTGGCCTCCTCCCAGGCCTCGTCCGAGCCGACGAACTTCTCCGGGTCCTTGGTGGACAGCTCCAGGTAGAAGTCGGTCAGACCGTAGTCGCGCAGCAGACCGAGGACGAAGGTGAGCGTCTTGTCCAGTTCCTCGGACATCTGCTCACGCGTGCAGTAGATGTGCGCGTCGTCCTGCGTGAAGCCCCGCGCGCGGGTCAGGCCGTGCACGACGCCCGACTTCTCGTACCGGTACACGGTGCCGAACTCGAACAGCCGCAGCGGCAGTTCACGGTAGGACCGGCCGCGCGCGTCGAAGATCAGGTTGTGCATCGGGCAGTTCATGGGCTTGAGGTAGTAGTCCACGCCCTCGTCGAGCTGCATGGGCGGGTACATGCCCTCGGCGTACCAGTCCAGGTGGCCCGACGTCTCGAAGAGCTTTCCCTTCGTCGCGTGCGGGGTGTAGACGAACTCGTAGCCCTCCTCCTCGTGGCGGCGCCGCGAGTAGTCCTCCATCACCCGGCGGATGATGCCGCCCTTGGGGTGGAAGACGGCGAGGCCGGAGCCGATCTGCTCCGGGATGGAGAACAGGTCCAGCTCGGAGCCGAGCTTGCGGTGGTCGCGCTTCTCGGCCTCGGCGAGGAAGTCCAGGTACGCCTTCAGCTCGTCCTTGGACGGCCAGGCGGTGCCGTAGATGCGCTGGAGCATCGGGTTCTTCTCGCTGCCGCGCCAGTAGGCAGCCGCGTTGCGCATCAGCTTGAACGCCGGGATGAGGCGGGTGGACGGCAGGTGCGGACCCCGGCAGAGGTCCTTCCAGCACAGCTCGCCGGTCTTGGCGTCCAGGTTGTCGTAGATCGTCAGCTCACCGGCGCCGACCTCGACGTCCGCGCCGTCCTCGGAGGACGCGGAGCCCTTGAGGCCGATCAGCTCCAGCTTGTACGGCTCGTTCGCCAGCTCCTCGCGGGCCGCCTCGTCGGTGACCACGCGGCGCGAGAAGCGCTGGCCGCGCTTCTGGATCTCCTGCATCTTCTTCTCGATGGCCTTGAGATCCTCGGGCGTGAACGGCTTCTCGACGTCGAAGTCGTAGTAGAAGCCGTCCTTGACCGGCGGGCCGATGCCCAGCTTGGCCTCGGGGAACAGCTCCTGCACGGCCTGCGCCATGACGTGCGCGGTGGAGTGGCGCAGGATGTTCAGGCCGTCCTCGGAGGTGATCTCGACCGGCTCGACCTCATCGCCGTCGGCCACCGAGTACGCGAGGTCCTTCAGCTCACCAGCCACGCGTGCGGCGATGATCGAGCGCTCGCCGGCGAAGAGGTCGGCGGCCGTAGTGCCCGTCGTCACCGTGCGCTCTTCCCGCTCGGAATCGCGTTGGATGATCACACGGACGTCTGACACCGGTCTCTCCTGACTGAAGGTGGATGCGGCGCCATACCGAGAGCGCGCGCAATAAGGGATCGTACCGACCCCGCCCCACCCCAGGCGAAATCGGACCCCTCAGTCCTCCCCGCTGCACGCCTCCTCGAAGAAGTCGAGGTTTTCCTGCAACGACTTCAACAGCTGATCCCGCTCCGCCTCGTCCACCTGCACCGGTACGACCCCGGAGGCGCCCGTCAGCCGCCGGAAGCCGCCCCGGCTCTCCAGCCGCCCGTGCACCCGCACCGGCAGCCCGACGAGGTGGGCCTGCCCGGCGATCCGGTAGTCCTCCTCGTCCAGGGTGAGCCGCACGTGCGGGATCTCGGCGCCGGCCAGCACCCGCAGCCGTACGGTCCCCTCGCCGCGCCGCTCCGACCTGCGCATCCGGACCACCTCGCCGGTGATCCGCACCGGCACGGACGGCTCCTCGCGCAGATAGCGGGCCCCGGCCTCGCGCAGCACGGGCAGATCACCCGGCGAGAACTCGACCGCCTCGTCCGGGGCGGCGCCGCCCTCGGGCGGACCGGCGCCGGGTGCCCACTCGACGGCGATGCGCGCCCCCTCCGTACCCCGCACCAGGACGATGAGGGCCTCGGTCAGCTCGCGGCTCACGCCCGCTTCCACGGCTCCGTCGAAGGCGTCCATGCCGCCGGTGGCGCGCTGGTAGTCGATGGCCTCGCGGACGGCGTACAGCGCCTGGTGGAGGCGGACGGCGAGGGGGCGGGCCGGGTCGACGGGCACGAAGGCGGTCAGGCCGCGGCCGCCGGTCGCGGCACCGACCAGGACGCTCTGCAGCATCACGGCGGCGGCGCGCTTGTGCCGGGCGCCGTAGTAGCCCGCACGCGCGCGTGTGGCGAGCGCCCCGGCGAGCAGCATCTGCCGGGCGGCGGCGCGCAGCTGTTCCTCGACGGTCCAGGACGCCACCCCGGCCGGTCCGCTCGGCACATCCCGCCACCAGCGGATCTCGTCGCTGGGCACGCTCAGCCCGACCAGCACCTCGCGCGCGGACGGCGTGGCGCTGCGGGAGAGGGCGACGAGCGCCTCGCCGAGCAGGTCGTCACTGTCGGGGAAGGCCCGGCTCTCCGGCACGAGCAGGCTGGTGCCGTTCGCCCCCGGCCCGGGCGGGGTCCAGCGGCCGTACCGCCCGGCGGCGCCGCCGCGCCGCTGCCAGCCGTGCCGGTGCAGCAGCGCGCCGAGCACGGCCGGGTCGACCTGTCCGGGCTCGGGCGGCTGGTTCCAGGGGACCTCCGGATGCGGCCGCACGGGCCTCAGGGGCTCGTCGAGCGGGCGGTGCGTCATGGTCTGCCTCCCGTCCCGACCCGCGTCATGATCTCGCACAGCGCCCGGTCGTCGAAGATGCGTGAGGTCGGTATGCGGACGTTGGTCCGGTGCCGCCCGCTGATGGGGTGACCGGCGAGGTTGACCCAGTAGCAGCAGTGCCTGAGGTCGAGCCGGTCGTGGCTGGCGCGCAGCCAATCGTCCTGCGAGCGCGGGACGAGCATCACGACGAGGATCTTGTGCACCGAGACCGGGGTGCGGGCGAGTTTCGCCAGGTGGTCGTTGTCGAGCGTGAAGGAGAAGAAGCGCCCGGGTGGTTTGGGCGCTATCTGGTACGTCGCCTTGAGCTGCACCTTGATGGTGACCTCGTCGTCGACCGTGTGCCCGGGCGCGCTGTGGCTGACGTGCCAGTCGATGCCGTTGTCCGGAAAGGGCTGGGAGAGCGAGCAGCCGGCGGCCGCCGCTACGGCGTGCAGATATCCCACCTGCAGTGTCTCCATGCAGGCGGTGGTGGCGAGTGAACCGCGATGGGGGCCCGTGCGTTCGGGCAGCAGCCCGCCCCGCTCGGGCTGCGCTATCGCCATGACCAACAGCCTTCCAAGCAAAGTGATTGTCCCCGCGCCGGGCACGCGCACGCCGAACATGCCGCTGAACTGCGCGGACCCGTACTTCTGTTGTCTCCCCCCGGCGTACGGCGCAAACGGCCCGGGTATCACCAAACGGGCAGAAGACGGTGCGTCAGCTGCCGTGGGTGAACGAGGAGTTGTGTACGTATGACGTGCTGGTACGAGGGCCCTCTGGCGGCATTCGACACGGAGACAACGGGCGTGGACGTCGAGACCGACCGGATCGTGTCGGCCGCCCTCGTCGTCCAGGACGCCCCTGGCACGCGCACCCGGGTGCACCACTGGCTGGTGAACCCGGGCGTGCCCGTGCCCGCCGAGGCGACGGCGGTGCACGGGCTGACGGAGGATCACCTGGCGCTCAACGGCCGCTGGCCTGCGCCGGTGATGCACGAGATAGCCACCGAGCTGGCCGAACAGGCGGCGGCCGGGCGTCCGTTGGTGGTGATGAACGCGCCGTTCGACCTGACCCTGCTGGACCGCGAGCTGCGCCGGCATCGCGCCTCGTCGCTGGGTCACTGGTTCGAGTCGGTGCCGCTGCTTGTCCTGGACCCGCGGGTCCTGGACAAGCACCTGGACCGCTACCGCAAGGGCCGCCGTACGCTCACCGACCTGTGCGCGCACTACGGCGTCCCGCTCGACGGCGCGCATGACGCGGCCGCGGACGCGATGGCCTCCCTGGAGGTCGTACGGGCCATAGGGCGTCGTTTCGCGTCCCGGCTGGAGCGCCTCTCCCCCGCCGAGCTGCACACGTTGCAGGCGGTGTGGCACGCGGCACAGGCGCGCGGCCTGCAGGCGTGGTTCGCGCGCAGCGGCAGCGAGGAGGCGGTGGACCCGGCGTGGCCCCTGCGTCCGGGGCTGTCGGCGGCGGCGTGAACATGCAAAGAGCCGGTCCGCTGCGGCGGACCGGCTCTTCCCGGTGGGCGATACTGGGTTCGAACCAGTGACCTCTTCGGTGTGAACGAAGCGCTCTCCCACTGAGCTAATCGCCCGGGAACGCACTGAACAATACAGGTGCCCCGGCGTTTCCTTCAAACCGCTTGAGGACGGCCGTCCAGGTACGCGAGCAGGCCACGCCGTCCGGCTCGCATCATCAACCAGTGGTTGGCCCGGAAGACGGGCCGTCCCGGCACGGCGAACCGCCGCAGCAGCGGCTTGTTCACGTCGACCACCTGGTCGTAGCGGGCCAGGCACCCGGCCCCGACCGGCGCGACCGTCCAGCGCGCCCAGCCCTCGATGTCCCCGGACATCGCGATCTCCAGCACCCCGGCCCCTGGATCCCGGCGCACCTCGCGCGCGGTGAAGGTCATGTCGTACGGCAGGAGCGACCGGATCCGGATCAGACCCGTGCCGTCGCCCCTGCGCTCGACCTCGCGCACCTGCCGCCACCAGCGCGGATACTCCTCGGGCCGCTCCAGCACGCCGTACACGGTGGCGGGCGGGGCGGGCAGGGGCCACAAGCTGCGGAAGCGGTAGTGGGTCCAGTCCATGGGCGGAGTCTGCCCGTACGGGGACCTTCCCGTATGCCGTGTCTGAGTACGTTCTGAGTACGCGTACTCATGGCGTACGACGTGACCTGGACCACACTCCTGAACGAGCGCCGCCGCCCGTGCGGCGGCGCTCTTCCCGCACTTGCCTATGAGGGCATCCTGTCGCCCACCAGTGCCAGGTTCTGGATCGCCGCCAGCCCGTACAGCGCTGTGGCGTTGGTGGAAACCCAGGCCGCCTCGCTGCCCGGGACCAGGGCTGTCGGGCCCTCGATCTTCTTCGTGGACCAGTCCGTGGACTCCTTGTAGTCCCAGGCGTCCCGGCTGCTGTAGAACTGCTGCCACGCGCGGGCCGCCAGCGTGTCGTCGCCGGTCTGTACGGCGGCGTAGGCGTCCTGGCGTGAGTGGCCCTGGAAGAGGAGCAGGGTGCCGAAGTGGGTGCCGTAGCGGGCGGACTGTTCGGCCCGGCTGGCGTTGTAGTAGCGGCAGTAGTCGAGCCACGCCTCCTTGAACTTCGGCATGTCCACCTGGTCGATCAGCTCGGCGCACAGCTCGACCAGGCCGAACATCGCCGACAGGTGCGACACCCCGACCTTGGGCTCCGCCGCGATGGCGAACTTGCCGGTATCCAGGTCGTACAGCGCGTTGCCCTGGACGAAGCCGTTGGGCTGGGCGGCGATGGTCTCCATGGTGGACAACACCCGCGCCTTGGCCTTCTCCCACTTGGGTCCGCGCCGCTCCCACTCGGTGAGCCAGGCGGAGACCAGGCCGCTCCAGTCGGTGCCGAAGCCGATGGACAGGGCGTTGCGGTCGGGGGTGTAGGGCTCGGTGCGGATCTTGCGGATCGGGTCGAGGACGAGGAAGGTCTCGTCGGAGTCGACGTTGGCGTGCATCAGGTCGCCGACGCGTTCGTCGGCGGTGAGGAAGTAGTAGTAGCGCCGGTAGGTGGTGTTGGCGATGCGCTGCTGCTTGGCGCTGTCGGCGTAGTGCTGGACGCCGTGGCGGGTACCGAGCCCGGCCCACTCGCCGATGTGGTAGACGTCGACCTCGCCGGTGTGCCGGGTCATGGCCTCGGCGAAGCGGAAGATGTCGGCGCGGCCCGAGCGCATGTACGCGAACCACAGCCACAGGTCGGGCGAAAGCTCGGAATTGTCCCAGGCGTAGCCGCCGACGTCGTAGCACCACTGGTGGCGGGCCGGGTCGTACGAATGCATGATGTCGCCGTAGTCCCAGAAGCCGTACCAACGGCGCATCTCCACCTGGTCCTTGTAGTAGGTGAAGAGGAAGTCGAGGTGGTCCTCGATCTTCGCCTTGGCGGGCGTGGAGCGGTCGGGCTCGGAGAACAGCTTGCCGAAGACGCCCGCCTTGATGAGCTGCCGGGGCGGGGCGGCGAGCTGCGGCGGGGTGCGGACGGCCTCGACCTGCCGGGCCATGTCCTCGGCCCCGGGCGTGGACTCGTGGGCCCAGAAGAGGAGTTCGCTGGTGCGGGCGATGCCGTAGGGGGTGCCGAAGCCCGGTTCGTAGTCCTCGTAGGTGATGTTGAGGCCTTCGAGCTGCTCGGGGTACGTGTCCTGGCCCATGCCGTCGTGGTAGAAGCGCAGGTCCATGGGCTGCGCCTCGGGCGACCAGAGCCAGAGGGTGACCTCGGCCTCGTCGGTGTGGGCGTCGCGGATGTCGAGCTGGGCGGGGAACTTCTCCCAGAAGTCCCGCAGGCCGAAGGCGAATCCGCCGCTCGCGCCGCCGACGTATCCGAAGCCGCTGGCCCGCCGGCCGCCGCCCGCTCCGATCCAGCCGTGGCCCTTCTTGGTGCGCTTGCGCACGGTGAAGCCGTCGGCCGAGAGCTGCGAGAGGGTGTAGTCGCCCCACTCGGGGATGTACTGCAGGCGGGTGGTGACCCGCTGGTCCCAGGTCGACGGGTCCGGCAGCTTCTTGCCCTCGAACTGGGCCGTCCGCACCGCCGCCCCCGGGTCGCGGCGCAGCCCGGTGATGCCCTTGACCGCCTCACGCAGCAGGCCGGTGCCCTCGCCGCCGATGCGGATGTGGCGGTCGTAGGCGGCGTCCCGCATCGGCACGGAGAAGCGGACGCCGATGCCGCGGATGAAGTCGCCGCTGGCCTTGCCGGGCTCCTGCCGACCGTCGTACGTGATGGTGTGCACCATGCGGAAGGATTCGGCACCGGCGTAGAAGTAGAGCCGGATGGAGAACGGCAGCCAACTGCGGTTTCCCTTGCGGTGCCTGCCGTCGATGCGGACGACCGCGCGGACGGGCCCGTCCTGTTCGACGGCGACCTCGGAGATGGCGCTCTCGAAGCGCTCGTACTTCACGGTGCCCTGGTCGTCGTCCTCGACCTCGGGCTGGCGGAGCAGGACGAGCCGGCCGTTCTTGGCGATCTCCGTGGCGCCGCGGGTGACCGACTTGACGAGGGTGGAGCCCGACTTGCCGATCTTCGCGGTGATGACGCCGGTCGATATGTCGATAGTGCCGCCTCTTCTGTCGACGGTGACCTTGTGGGCGGGCGCGGCGGGATCCGCGCCGGGGGTGAGGGTGAGCTTGCCGGAGCCGCCGGAACTCACGGCGTGTGCGGTCCACTTGAGGGAGCCGTCCGGCCAGTAGGCGAGCGTCCAGGACTGCATGGGCACGGCCGTGCCGCTCGCGTCCGTGAGCGCGAAGGTCTGGTCCTCGTGGTGGACGCCCTTGGGCCAGGGGACACCGACGGTGGAGCCGGGCGCGGCGCCGAGGCCGCCGTTCTCCAGCCAGTCCAGGGTCACGGGGTCGTCGGCTCTCGGCGCGGCCGGTGCGGCCTGGGCGGTCGATCCGAGCGCCCAGCTGAACTGCGCGGCGGCTCCGGCGACGGCGGCCGCCTTGAGGACGGACCTGCGGGGGATGGGGGACATGGCCTTTCCTTTCCGTGCGGGAAGCATTTCGGATGGTCAGGGGCATGACAGGGATGGCCGCGGCGCCGAGGGCGCCGGACCTGGTGCACCGCCGGTCAGCGATGCCGGTACCGCTCCTCCACGGCGACGGCGGCCGCCGCGACGGCCCCGAGGACGGGAACCGCCAGCGGCGGAATGAACCAGCCGGAGCAGGCGACGACCACCAGTCCACCGACGAGCAGGAAGGACCCGGCGGGGTCGCGGACGGTCCGCCGCCCGGCATCGGCGAGCAGCGCACGCCAGGAAGCCCCCGGCGTCCAGGTCGCCGCCGCACGCAACCCGGCGACGACGACCCCGAACAGCGCGCACAGCCCGACGGCTCCGACGAGCGGCCCGCCGGGAATCCCGGCCCGCGCGGCCTGTACGTCGACCCAGACCGCGACCGCCGCAGCCCACCCGGCGACCCCCACGAGCCAGCCGCGCCGCACGGCCGCCCGGAAGTCGGCGAGGAACTCCCGCCAGCCGCCGCCCTCGTGGGCCGTACGTCGGCGCAGATGCCGGGCACCCGCGGCGAACGCGGCGGGGTAGGTGACCACGCCCAGCGAGGCGACCGCGATCCACACCCCGGTCAGCAGACACTCGGCGAAGACGGCGAACCGCTCGGCGAACACGGACTCCCGACGGGCCTTCACACGCGCTTCGGCCATGGCCGCATCAACCCTTCAGACCCGACGTCGCCATGCCGTCGATCAGATAGCGCTGGAAGGCGAGGAAGAAGAGCAGGACGGGGAGCAGGGCGACCAGCGACATGGCGATCATGCCGCCGTAGTTGGCGACGCCTTCCTGGTCGCGGAACATCATCATGCCGAGGGAGACGGTGTACTTGCCGGGCTCGTTGAGGTAGATCAGCGGGCCCATGAAGTCGTTCCAGGCGTTGATGAAGGTGAAGATGGCGCTGGTGATGAGTGCGGGCCGGCACAGCGGCAGCACGATCGACCAGTAGATCCGCAGGTGCCCGCACCCGTCGATCCGGGCGGCCTCGTCCAGCTCCTTCGGCAGGTTCCGCATGAACTGCACCATGAGGAAGACGAAGAACGCCTCGGTGGCGAGGAACTTGCCGATCAGCAGCGGCACATAGGTGTTGATCAGCTCCATCTTCTGGAACATCACGTACTGCGGGATCAGCAGCACGTGATACGGCAGCAGCAGGGTGCCGATCATGAGGGAGAACATCAGGTTCCGCCCGGCGAACCTGATCCGGGCGAAGGCGTACGCGGTCAGCGAGCAGGAGATCAGGATGCCCGCGACCGACCCGAGGGCGTAGAAGAGGGAGTTCTGGAAGAAGGTCGCGATGGAGATGTCGGCGATGCCGTCGGCGAGACCCTTGAAGTTGTCGAGGATGGGACTCGTCGGAAACAGATCCAGGCTGGCGATGATCTCCCGGCTGGGCTTGAACGAGGCGCCGATGACCCAGACGACCGGATAGAGCACGACCGCGAGGACGAGCAGGGCGCTGAGGTGCCAGACGAGGGAGCCGGTGCGCTTGCGGCCCAGGGAGAAGGATCGGGTCGTGGGCGTGGTCGTGCTCATCGGGCGGCCTCCTCGTAGTGCACCCACCGCTTCTGGGACCAGAAGAGGACCGCCGTCACCAGGGCCACGGCGAGCAGCAGCATCCAGGCCATCGCGGAGGCGAAGCCCATCTGGGCCTCCTTGAAGCCCTTCTGGTACAGGTAACAGGTGTAGACGAGCGTGGCGTCCGCCGGACCGCAGCTGGTGTTGGAGACGACGTACGCCGAGCCGAATATCTGGAAGGAGTGGATGGTCTCCAGCAGCACGTTGAAGAACAGCACCGGGGAAATCATCGGCAGCGTGATGCTCCAGAACCGCCTGAGCGGTCCGGCCCCGTCCACCTCGGCGGCCTCGTAGAGCTCGCGCGGCACCTGCTTGAGTCCGGCGAGGAAGATGACCATGGGCGCGCCGAACTGCCAGACGGTGAGCGCGACCAGGCAGTAGAGGATCCAGTCCGCGTTGCCGACCCAGCCGCCCACGTCCATGCCGAACAGCGACTGCGTACGGTCCACGATGGCGTCGTCGGAGAACAGCGCGCGCCACACGAAGCCGACCGAGACACTCGCGCCGATCAGCGAGGGGGCGTAGAACGCGGCCCGGTAGAAGCCCTGCCCGCGCCGGCTCTGCGCGAGCAGCAGGGCGACCCCCAGCGCCAGCAGCAGTTTCAGCGGCGTGCCGATGACGACGTACTTGGCCGTCACCTCCACCGATTTCTGCCAGCGTGGGTCCTCGAACATCTTGGTGAAGTTGTCGAAGCCGATCCACTTCGGCGCGGTGAAGAGGTTGTAGTCCGTGAACGCGAAATACAGCGAGGCCACCATCGGCCCCGCGGTCAGCAGCAGAAATCCAGCGATCCACGGGGACATGAAGAGGTAGCCGGCGAGATTCTCCCGGCGGCCCCGCCGCTTGGCGTCGCCAGGAGCGGCGGGGCGCTTCTGCGGTGCCTGCGGCGGGGAGTCCTTGACGAGCGTCGTCACTGCGGTTCCCATCAGGCGGCGAGGGCGGTCTCGGCCTCGGAGAAGAACTGCTTCACCGCGTCGGAGACCTTGGACTTGCCCAGACCCACATCACCCGCGATGCGCAGGAAGGCGGCCTCGACGGTGTCGGCGCCGGACGGGTGCGGGGTGATGGGCCCGAGTACACCCGCCTCGGCGACGTCCTTCTCGTACTGGGCGATGGCCTTCTGCGGGGCGTCGGTCGGCTGGTAGGCCTCGAACTGCTCGGTGGTGGCCAGGATGCCGCGGTCGTAGCCCATGATCTTGCCGACCTCGGGGTCGTGCACCATGAAGTCGATGAACTGCGCGACCTCCTTGGGGTGCTTGGTCCGCGAGGAGGCGCTCAGCATCAGCGAGGAGAGGTACTGGCCGGTCTGCTTGCCGTCGGTGGTCGGTATCGGCGCGAGCCCGTAGGTGCTGTCGCCCTCGGTGGTGTAGCGCACGGTGAAGTTGTCCCAGGTGAACTCGGACGCCCCTTCACCGGCGGCCAGCGACGACTTGGGCTTGAGCTGCTCGACCTTCTTCGGGTCGGTGATGATCCCGGCCTTGACGCGGTTGTACCCGTCCGTCCACCACTCCGTCAGATCGGCCTCGGTGAAACCGAGTCCGTCCTCGGTGAAGAACGCCTTGCCGTTCTGCCGCAGGTAGAGGTCGTAGAGGTACATGATCCCGAAGTAGCCGGTGTCGCCCGCGACCTTCTGGGTGTTGCGGATCTTCTCCAAGGCGGCGAAGTACTCGTCCCAGGTCCAGCCCTGCTCGGCCTTGATGCCGGCCTTTTCAAAGACCTTCTCGTCAATGACAAGTGACATCGTGTTGGATCCGACCGGAACACCGAGCAGCTTTCCGTCCACCTCGCCGACCTTCTCGACACCGGCCCGGAAGTTGTCCATGCTCAGATTTCCGGCGTCCACCTGTGACTTGAGGTCGAGGAGCACGCCCCTCTTGTCGTACTTCCGAAGAAACGCGACGGAGTTCTGGAAAACGTCGGGCGGATTTCCACCGGCTGCCTGGGTCTGGAACTTCTCCCAAAAGGCGACGTAATCCTGAAAGTCCGTCTCCACCTTGATCTTCGGGTACTTCTTCTCGAAGAGCGCGATGGTCTGGTTGATTCTCTTGGTCCGCTCCTCCGCACCCCACCACGCGTAACGGATCGTCACCGTTCCGTCCCCGGCGCCGCTGTTACCACCGCATCCGGTCGTGGCCGCCAGGCCCACCGTGGCCAGGGAGGCCCCGGCCGCCTTCAGGATCGTTCGCCTCTCAAGATTCCCGTTGGTTCCCACAGCCGGACCCCTCCCCGCAGCGTCGTCGCCGCTTCGTGAATCGTTTCAAGTAAGCGCTTGCTGGCACAAGGTACGAAGGGGTTGAGGGTGCGTCAATGATTCGGACAGGAATTTCTTGCGGGCCGGGCCGGCGATGCGGGCGGCCCCGGCGACGGGAGGTCGGGGCAGGCGCGGCGACGCCGCAGGTGGGAGGGGCGTGGTCGGTGGGCCGGACGTGGGGCGGAGGGGCGGACGGGGGTGGTGTCCGGCTGAAAATCGTCGGGGCGGGGGCCGGTTGTGGCGGGGGCGGAACCGGGGCCCACTGGGCCCCGGGGGCCGGGATTCGCCGGGGCGGGGTCGGCCGACGCGATGGTGACCGTCCGAGCCGTACGACGCGGAGACCACCGAGGGGTGCCCCGGGTACGACGTGGCACCACCGACGGTGACACCTCGACCCGGCACGACGCGAGACCACGGACGGTGACAACCGCCCCGTATGACGCGCAGCGCCCCACCATCACGACGCGCTCGTCGGCAGCGGACACGACAACGGCCCACCTGCTGTCTCGCAGGTGGGCCGCGTCTCCGGGTGGGCGATACTGGGTTCGAACCAGTGACCTCTTCGGTGTGAACGAAGCGCTCTCCCACTGAGCTAATCGCCCGGGCGCAGGAAGAAGATTACCCCAAGTCAGGGGGTGCGGGTGACCACAGTGGGCCGCCCCCGCACCCCGCCGCGGATCACTGGTCCTCGATCTTCCAAGGCATCGCGAAGCCGAATTTCCAGACGTAGAAGGCGCCGATCGCGGCCACGATCACGCAGCCGACCGTCGTCAGGATGATGTTGCGCCGGCGCACCTTGGGGTCGAGGGCACGCTGCGCCGCCTCGGTGACCTTGCGCTTGGTCCAGCGCAGCACCAGCTGGGCCCAGACGAACTCGGTCGCCCAGATCGCCATGCCGCCGAAGATGATCACCCAGCCGGGGCCCGGCAACGGCAGCAGGATGATGCCGGTGATCACCACCCCGAGCCCGACGAGAAAGACCCCCACCTGCCAGCTGACGTGGAGCAGGCGCCGCGCCTTGATGAATTCCGGCGCTCTCGAACCGAGCTCCCGCTCGCTCTGCACCCCGTCCGTCCCCGTCTCGTCGGCAGCCATGGCGACCTCGCCAGGCTTGCTACTCCCCGTATTCATACGGCCAAACCCTACCTGAACGATTCCAGTCACCGGAATGGGCGCACCCGGCGAACAGGTTCTCGGCCGGAAGAGTTACGTAAACACACGCAAAACCCTCAGAGGGGTTTACAACGGCACCGTAGGTGGCATGTCGATTTCGCCGACGTGCGAATCCCCGAGCGCACACTGAGCGAAAGGCCCTGGCGCTTATGAACACCACGGTCAGCTGCGAGCTGCACCTGCGCCTCGTTGTGTCGAGCGAGTCCTCCCTGCCTGTCCCCGCAGGCCTGCGGTACGACACGGCCGACCCCTACGCCGTGCACGCCACCTTCCACACCGGAGCCGAGGAGACCGTCGAGTGGGTGTTCGCCCGCGACCTTCTCGCCGAGGGGCTTCACCGGCCCACAGGAACCGGCGACGTCCGCGTCTGGCCGTCGCGCAGCCATGGTCAGGGCGTCGTCTGCATCGCCCTGAGCTCCCCCGAGGGGGAGGCGCTGCTGGAGGCCCCGGCGCGGGCCTTGGAATCGTTCCTGAAGCGAACCGACGCCGCCGTGCCGCCGGGCACGGAGCACCGGCATTTCGACCTTGACCAGGAGCTCTCGCACATCCTGGCGGAAAGCTAGGGCGAGACCCACACCAAGCTGCCCGGCCGTCCACTCGGGGAGACGGCTCGGGCCTGTCCGGCGGATCAGGTCGGAGCAGGGCGACGGCACTGATCGGCCCATGTGAACGTGCCAGGGCCCGTCTCCGGCAGGATCCTCCGGACAGGCCCCAAGGCGCCCAGGACAACCGCATACGGCACACACCGGCGCCGCCACCGCGCATCCATGCGGGGGCGGCGCCGGTATGCGTGTGATCGCCGACTCACGGGCTGCGACCGCCGGGAACCGCAGCACCCCCGCGCCGCGTTCTACGGGCAAGCGGGGGCCGGGTGCGGCCGCAGCCGATGGGACGGCGGCGGGAGCCACTACCATCGGCCAGCATCGGCGGGCGCCCGCCCGACCCCCCAGGCCAGGGAGCGAAACGTGCTGATCACCCACGACACCCGGTGCGCGCTCGAAGCCGTGGTCGATCTGGTGAATACCGCACCGGAGGACGAGACGACGCCGGACGGGCTGCCGGACGTCGCGGCTCTCGCGGATTTCGTACGAAGGCACGAGATCAGCGATGTCGGGGTGCTCTCGGAGTTCGATCTCTCGGCGGTGCGCAAGATCCGCGGCCGGTTCGCGGGGATCTTCGCGGCTCCGGACGTCCGCACAGCGGCCGGGATGATCAACGAGCTGGTAGCCGCCGCCGGCACCACGCCCCGCCTCACGGACCACGACGGCTACGACTGGCATGTGCACTACTTCGCACCCGGCGCCTCCATCGCCGACCACCTGGCCGCCGACTGCGGGATGGCGCTGGCCTTCTTCGTGGTCGGCGGCGAGCGTGAACGGCTGCGGCGCTGCGAGGCCCCCGACTGCCGACGCGCCTTCGTCGACCTCTCCCGCAACCGCTCTCGGCGCTACTGCGACAGCCGCACCTGCGGAAACCGGCTGCACGTGGCGGCCTACCGGGCGCGCCGCAAGGAGGCGACGGGCTGACGCCCGACTCCACGGCACGTGAGCTGATCAGGGGGACGTCGATGCCGACGCGGTTCCCGGCGGGTGGCGCCGGGGACCGCGCGTACGGCTCACAGCAGGAACAGATCGTGCAACGCAGCCATGAGCAGCAGACTCCCGATCACCGCAAGGAAGATCATCAGCGGTGGCTGGGAAAGGGCGAAGAGGCACCCGCGCGGCTCGTCCTTCGGCGGCGCGGCCTCGCTCTGTGTCGTGTCCAGCATCTCGCGGCGAATGATGACGCAGGGGGCACCCTCGGCGCGATCAAGACGCACGAAGATGCGGGAGTTCGCCGAAATCCGTGATCACCTGCACGTCTGTGGCGCGAGCCGGACAGCTTCCGATCATCCCAAGGAATGGGTCGTTTCAGTCCGGCATGCGGACGTCATATGCCGTGCTTCTTGAGGATGGCCTCGATGTCGCTGAAGTCGTCCGCGGCATCCGTACGGGACGTGGCCTGCGGCTTGGTCCGGGGCTTGGCCGTCGTGCGGGACGCCGGGCCGAGGGAGGGCGCCGAGGCCTGCGGGGCCACCGGGTCGTGCTGGGCCGCGGCGCTCACCGCGCGCCCCTTGCGACCGCGTCGCCGCTCCACCGCCCGCGTGCCGGTGAACAGCAGCCAGGCACCGCCGAGCACACCGAAGCCCGCCCAGGCCACCGGGCTGAAGGCGGTGTCCGCGGCCCACTGCACGACACCGGTCATCACCAGGCCGAGGGGGACCAGCGCGTAGGCCGCGATGCGGGCAGCCGTGAGGAAACGCTTGCGGAACGCCGTCACCGCCGCGATGCCCAGGCCGGCCGCGGCAACGGCGGAACACACGGTCTCGGCAATCATCCGGTCCTCCAGGGCAGGCTCGAGCGGGCGGGGCGCGTCGCCCCTTCCATCCTGCACCCCCCGAACCCCGACAGGCCATGCCCCGCCCGGACATCAGGGACATCTCCGGGTCGGCTCCTCCGCAGGTGCCGGTGGTGGCGTAGGACTCGGGGGCGTGTCGGGGTCGTGCCCATGGCCACCGGAGCCGATTGGGTCCGGGGCGCCGGTGCTGGGAGACTGAGCCCATGAACGACTCCTCCCCCGCCCGACCCGCGCCCGTCCTCGACGTCTGGTGCGAACTCCAGTGCCCGGACTGCCGTAGTGCCCTGGACGATCTCCGTGCCCTGCGCGCCCGTTACGGCGACCGGCTGGAACTGCGGCTGCGGCACTTCCCGCTGGAGAAGCACAAGCACGCCTTCGCCGCCGCGCAGGCCGCCGAGGAGGCCGCGGAGCAGGGGCAGGGGTGGCCGTATGTCGAGGCGGTGCTGGCCCGGGTCGAGGAGCTGGACCGTAAGGGAGAACCCTTCCTGGTCGAGGTGGCCCGGGAACTCGGCCTCGACGCCGAGGAGTTCGACACCGCGCTGATCGACGGCCGGCACATCCTGATCGTGGACGCCGACCAGGCCGAGGGGAAGGCGATCGGCGTGACCGGTACTCCGACGTATGTGATCGGCGGCGAGCGCCTCGACGGTGGCAAGAGCCAGGAGGGGCTGCGCGAGCGGATCGAGGAGATCGCCGACCGGCTGCTGGCCGAGCGGGAGTGACGTCCGGGTCCCTTCGGACTGGGACCCTTCGGACCGGGACCTCCGAGCAGCTCCCCGTACCCTTCAGAGCAGGTCCTTGTACAGGATGTACCGCATCGTCGTGTAGCCGAGTGACTCGTAGAGCCGCTCGGCCGGGGTGTTCCCCGCGAAGACGTTGAGGCCGAGGACGCGTCGGCCGGACTCGATCGTCTGACGCTCGGCCAGCAGCATGAGCGTCCGGCCGTGTCCTCGTCCCCGGTGTGCCGCCTCGGTCTCGACGTCGAAGACGTAGGCCTTGTCCTCCTGCAACGCCACCCACAGGGTGCCCACCCGCGTCCCGTCCTGTTCCAGGACGCTGAACAGCATGTCTGCGGTGGCCAACCCGTCCGGCAGAAGCCGCTCGTGGTCGCTTCGCGCCTTGGCGTACGCCTTGGCCTCGGGTACGCCCCGCTCGATCCAGGTGCGCGCGTACCGCTCCGACTCATACGCCTGCCATGCCGCGAACCCGGCCTCGGTCATGGGCCGCGCGTGACTGCCCGCGGGCAGTTCGGGTGGGGTGTCGCCGAGGTGCTTCTCCATGCCGCGGTTGCGCAGGACATATCCCAGTGCCGTGGCGAGCCGGAGGCCCGCCTCGGCGTCGCCGGGGACGGCCGCCTCGATCTGCCGGCAGCCCCAGCCGCGCGCCACTTCCTCCGCGGCGAGCGCGGCGACCGTGCCGCGGCCGCGTCGCCGGTCCGGCTCGTCGATGCGCAGGTCGACGATCCGCGCCACCGAGTCGCCGAAGGCGGGTGATGTGCCGAGGTGTATCGCGCCGACGGGACGGCTGTTCACGCACACCTGGTAGTGGCGGGAGCGCGTCCCGTCGGCCGCGCGCTGAAGCGGCTCGGTCGGCCGCAGGGTGGTGGTCATCAGGGGTGTTCTACCCGGTCCGGACCCCCACGTCTGCTGAATATGTCCGGCGTTCTACGGGTCGAGGTCGTCGCCCGACCGCTCCTCGAAGATCCGCATCGCCTTCGCGGTCACCGGCCCCGGGGCGCCCGGCAGTTCACGCCCGTCGACACGATGCACGGCCTGCACATCGCGCAGGGTCGACGTCAGGAACACCTCGTCGGCGCGTTCCAGCACGTCCAGCGGCAGGTCGGACTCCTTGGCGCCGGTCCACTCGACCGTCAGCGCGCGCGTGATGCCCGCGAGGCAGCCGGAGGCGACCGGCGGGGTGTGGATCTCGCCGTCGAGGACGACGAAGACATTCGAGCCGGTGCCCTCGCAGAGCTGACCGACGGTGTTGGCGAACAGCGCCTCGGAGGCGCCCTGTTCGTGGGCGCGGGCCAGGGCGACGACGTTCTCGGCGTACGAGGTGGTCTTCAGGCCGGTCAGGGCGCCGCGCTCGTTGCGGGTCCAGGGGACCGTGATCACGGCCGTGGAGTCGGGGCGGCGCCGGGTCTCGCCGAGCGCGACGACCAGGGTCGGGCCGTGCTCGCCGCGGTCGGAGCCGAGCGGGCCGTGGCCGCCGGTGTACGTGATGCGCAGCCGGCCCAGCGGCATGGGGTTGGCGTCCAGGACGGCGGCGCAGGCGCGCCGGACCTCGTCGTGGTCGGGATCGGGCAGGCCCAGCCCGCGTGCCGAGCGGGTCAGCCGGTCGAGGTGGCGGGTGAGCGCGAACGGCGTGCCGTCGACCGCCTTCACCGTCTCGAAGATGCCGTCGCCCACGGTCAGTCCGTGGTCGAAGACGGAGACACGGGCGGACTCGATGTCCTGGAGCCCGCCGTCGAGCCAGATCTTCACTGGTCCCCACCTCGCATATCCGTGCCGGGGACCTGGCCGCGTCCGGGGCTCCGGGGGGTTTCCCCCGGATGGACACAGCTCGATTGCAGTCCCTCTCCACTCACCTCGTACGCTCCCGACGCTACCGCGAGCAGCCGGGCGGCCTTCAATTCGGTCTCCCGCCACTCCCCCTCGGGGTCCGACCCCCAGGTGATACCCGCGCCCGTACCGAAGCGCAGCACCCCCTCGGCCCGGTCGATCCAGAACGTTCGGATCCCGACGGCCAGCTCGCCGGTCCCCCGGTCGGCGTCGACCCAGCCGATGCCGCCGCAGTACGGCCCCCGGGGTGCCGTCTCCAGGGCGTCGATGATCCGCAGGGCGCTCGACTTGGGCGCGCCGCTCACCGAGCCGGGCGGGAAGGCGGCGGCGAGCAGCTCCGGCCAGCCCGCGTCGGCGCGCAGCACGCCGCGCACGGTGGACACGAGGTGGACCAGGCCGGGGTGCTTCTCCACGACGCACAGATCGGGGACGGTCACGGTGCCGGAGGCACAGACGCGGCCGAGGTCGTTGCGGACCAGGTCCACGATCATGACGTTCTCGGCGTAGTCCTTCTCCAGCAGGTCCGTCTCGGTGCGGCCGGTGCCCTTGATCGGGCCCGACTCGACGATCCGGCCCGCGCGGCGCAGGAAGAGCTCGGGGGACGCGCTCGCGATCTCCACACCGTGCCCGGGCAGGCGGATCGTTCCGGCGTACGGCGCCGGGTTGCCGCGGGCCAGCAGCGCGGTGAGGGCGTCGGGGTCGGCGTCCGGTGCGACGGGCGCGGACAGGACGCGGCAGAGGTTCACCTGGTAGACCTCGCCGGTCGCGATGTGCTGCCGTATCCGGCGTACTCCCGCCGTGTACGAGGCGCGGTCGAGGGACGACGTCCAGTCGCCGACGGCCGGGCCGCGCCAGGCGCCGGGTACGGGGGCGGGTATTGGTTCCTCTCGTACGTCGGCGAAGCGTGCGCAGGTCAGTCGGCCCTCGAAGTCGGCGGCGACGGCCCAGAAACCGGTGGAGTCGAGGGCCGCGGGGTCGCTGGTGACGTCGAGGAGGCCGGTGGCGACGCGGTCGCCGAAGCGGGCGAGGGGAGGGAGATCGAGCACGTTGTCGAGTCTATGGTGGGTGTCCCGCAGGTGGCCTTGCCGTGTCCTTCCAGGTGGTCCGACCACGTCCGTGACCAGGTGCAGCGCAGCACGCTGCACAAACGCGTTTTTGTACTGGCCCCGGAATCCGCTAGAGTTCAACACGTCGCCGGGACGCGCAAGCGGACCGAAACGACAGGCGGACGTAGCTCAGTTGGTAGAGCGCAACCTTGCCAAGGTTGAGGTCGCGAGTTCGAGCCTCGTCGTCCGCTCGAAGGAAGAGGGGATCCTCGCGGTCCCCTACACTCCTGGTGGAGTGGCCGAGAGGCGAGGCAACGGCCTGCAAAGCCGTCTACACGGGTTCAAATCCCGTCTCCACCTCCAAGGACGATTAGCTCAGCGGGAGAGCGCTTCCCTGACACGGAAGAGGTCACTGGTTCAATCCCAGTATCGTCCACTGGATCTTCTCGAAGATCCCTACCCGCGCGATTAGCTCAGCGGGAGAGCGCTTCCCTGACACGGAAGAGGTCACTGGTTCAATCCCAGTATCGCGCACGCAGTGCCCATGATCGGCTCCACGTAGTGACGATCGTGGTCCCGAGGACGATTAGCTCAGCGGGAGAGCGCTTCCCTGACACGGAAGAGGTCACTGGTTCAATCCCAGTATCGTCCACACCCCGAAGCCCCCGGCCGTCTCGGCCGGGGGCTTCGTCATGGGTGCGTGCCGGTCAGCCGGCGAACAGCATCGGCGCTCAGCTGGAGAAGAGCATGTGGCCGAAGCTCTTTTGGCGGCGGTGGCCGTAGTGGCCGCCGTGGTGCCCGCCGTGCGGGGCGCCCCAGGCGGGCGCGGGCGGGGCCGGGTACGCCTGCGCCGCGGGCGGGGGCGGCGGGGCGGGCTGGGACCACTGGGACTCCAGCCGGGTCAGGGCCTCCAGTTCGCCGTAGTCCAGGAAGATTCCACGGCAGTTCGCGCACTGCTCGATCTGGACGCCGTTGCGGTTGTACGTGTGCATGGGCGCGTGACACTTCGGACACTGCATGGTCGGCTCAACTCCTCGCCGGTCGGTCCTGCTTCGCGTATCGCCAGGACAGACTCTGTCCGGCTGCGGTCGGTTGCACCCTACTTCGCGGCGTTCCGGGGCAACTGGGCGGGGACGGAAGCCATTCGGGCACAGGCGTCCACGAGGCACTGCTCCACCTCGTCCAGGGGACGGTCCGCCGTGAGGGCCTTGGTCACGGCCCGGGCGGCCGTCTGGACGGTGAGCGCGCGGGCCGGGACGTCCAGGGCGGGCCAGGGGTCGCCGTCCGGCGGGACGGCGGGGCCGCCGGACGCTCGGTAGGCGGTCAGGAAGCGGGTCCACGCGTCGGCCGGGAGCAGTCCGCAGGCGTACCAGGCGGCCGGGCGGGCGAGGTCCCAGGCCGCGGGGCCCACGCCGAGGTCGTCGACGTCGATCAGCAGCCAGGGGCCGGTGCGCGCGGGTTGGCGGACGAGCTGGCCGAGGTGGAGGTCGCCGTGGCAGAGGGTGCCGGTGTCCGGGAGAGCGTCTTCATGGCGGGTCCAGGCGGGGAGGGTGGCCCAGGCGTGGAGTACGGCGGTGGTGGCGGGGTGCGGGGCGGCCGCGCGGAGCCGGGCGATCGCGTGGGCGGCCTTCGCGGGGCCGCGCATGGGCGGGAGGGGGACGGGAGGTGGGGTGCGGTGCAGGCGGGCGAGGAGGGTGGCGGCGGCTTCCCAGGGGGCGGCGTCCGGGGTGCCGGGGTCGACCGGGCTGCCGTACGGCCAGAAGGTCACGAGCCGGCCGTGCAGGGGGACGGGCGCCGGGGCGAGGGGAGGGAGCAGTACGCCGGGGATGCGGGCGGCCGTGGTGAGGCGGGCGGTGAGTGCGGCGCGGTCGGTGTCCGGGGCGTGGGCCTTGGCGACGGTGCCGGCGTGCCGGACGACCGTGGCGTCGACGCGATCGGCGAGGGTGACCACCGCTCCGCACGCGCAGGTGTCGGCGTGCGGGTGGGCTGCGGCCCTGGCTCGGGCGGCCAGGTCGGAGAGGAGGGGTGCGGTCACGGGGTTCCTTGGAGCGGGGTGGGTGCTGGGAGGGTACGTCGGCGGGGCGGGCTCGGTCGTAAGCCCTCGGCCCGTATCCGAACAAAGCAATGCCGGCGCAGCTCCCCAGCTGCGCCGGCATTTTGCCGTCCGCCGCACCCCCGTCCCCACGGGGTTATGGGTGGATGTCCCCGCCCGGACCGCTCTTCCGGGCCTGGGGTCGCCGCTCAGCGCCCCAGCATCACGCCCACGGACGACGCCTGTGTGGCCACTGTCTCCCAGCCGTCGAAGACGACGAGGAGCAGGACCGCCAGGGGAAGGGCCATGGCCGTTGCCACCAGGGGGTGGCGGCGGCCCGTGCGGCGCGGGCGGAACGCGGCGTGCGCCTTGCGTCCCTGCTCGCGGATCAGTGTCCGCGGTGCCGTGTAGGCCATGGTCCCTCTCCTGACCGTTCTCAGTTGTCGTCGGCAGCGGCGGGTGTCTGACCTCGGGGGACGAGTGCTGCACCCGCCGCTTGACCTCAAATCTAGGGGCGCGAGGGGGTGCCGGGCGTCATGCCCTCGTACCGATTGGCGGGCCTCCCGGAGGATGAGCCCCGGGGCGGGGACTACTCCCCTGGGTGGAGAAGCGGACCTAGGTCTAAGGGTCTTCCCGGAGGGGGCGCCCGGTGTGTCCGGGCTTTTCCGAGCTGTCCTCGCGGGGTACCGGCTGCTCGACCAGGGCCAGCACCCGGTTCGCCATGAACCGCGCCGTACGGACCACAACGCCGGTTCGCGTGACTTCGCTCACTTCCACGACACCTCGGCGTACCGCCGTCTCCACTCGGCGCCCCGCCCTGCTCGCCACCACCTCGTATGTACGTGTCGTGTCCCCGGCGTCCACGACTATCTCCACACGGTCACCCTTCATGGGCCCAATCCCCCTTCTGCGACGGGTGGTTGGAAGCGCGGACGGCGCAAAGGCGCCCTGTGGGCGTGCTTCCTGACCACCCCTCAAGTCTCGCACCCGGCACTGACAATCCATCCGGCCGAGAGGGCGCGGCCTCTGCGCGCAGGCGGCCACGGAAACGTAAGCTGTGCCACGTCACACGGACCGGGCAGCGGGGATGAACATGGCGATGATGCGCCTGAGGCGCGAGGACCCGCGCGTCGTCGGCTCGTTCAGGCTGCACAGACGGCTCGGCGCGGGCGGGATGGGCGTGGTCTACCTGGGCTCCGACAGGAAGGGGCAGCGGGTCGCCCTGAAGGTGATCCGGCCCGACCTGGCGGAGGATCAGGAGTTCCGGTCGCGATTCGCCCGCGAGGTCTCCGCGGCGCGGCGGATCCGCGGCGGGTGCACCGCGCGGCTCGTCGCGGCGGACCTGGAGGCGGAGCGGCCGTGGTTCGCCACCCAGTACGTGCCCGGGCCCTCCCTGCACGACAAGGTCGCCGACGGGGGGCCGCTCGGCGCCGCCGACGTCGCCGCGGTCGGGGCCGCGCTGTCGGAGGGGCTGGTCGCGGTGCACGAGGCCGGGGTCGTCCACCGGGACCTGAAGCCGTCCAACATCCTCCTCTCCCCCAAGGGCCCCCGGATCATCGACTTCGGCATCGCCTGGGCGACCGGGGCCTCCACGCTCACCCACGTCGGCACGGCCGTCGGCTCCCCCGGCTTCCTCGCGCCCGAGCAGGTGCGCGGCGCCGCGGTCACACCGGCCACGGACGTGTTCTCGCTGGGCGCCACCCTGGCGTACGCATCGACCGGCGACTCGCCCTTCGGGCACGGCAGTTCGGAGGTGATGCTGTACCGGGTCGTCCACGAGGAGCCCCAGCTGCACGGCGTACCGGACGCGCTCGCTCCGCTCGTACGGGCGTGTCTGGCGAAGGACCCCGAGGAGCGGCCCAGCACTCTGGAGCTGTCGCTGCGGCTGAAGGAGATCGCCGCCCGTGAGGCGCACGGCCTGATCGAGGGGCGGCCGCCCGCGCCGCGCAGCGGCGAGGCAGACCGGCCCACCGGGCGGCTCGCCGACACCTATCCGGACCGCGCCCCGCGCCGGCAGCAGGGCGGGCCGGTGACTCCGGCGCCCCGCAGTGCGGGCACCTCGCGGGGTCCCGCGCCGGTACGGGGCGGCGCTCAGGCCCGGGGTGGCGGTGCCCCCTCCCGCAATGGCGGTACCCCGTCGCGTTCGGGGGCGCGGCCCACGCCCGACTCGCGGAACACGCCGGCGCGCAACACGCCCCGCTCCGGCAGCGGCAGCCGTACGACACCGCGCGGCGCCGCCGGTCGTCCGGCGCCGCGGGCCTCCGGGACCGGGCGGCGGCCGGCCAATCCGCGACTGCTGCGGCAGCGGCTGTTCGTGTTCGTGGTCGTGACGCTGCTCGTGGCGCTGGGAATCGGCGTGGTGCAGGGCTGCCAGGGGTCGGCGCGCGGACTCGGCGACGAGCGGGGCCGTGTGGGCGAGTGGCAGGAGCACGTGCAGCCTGACTACCGGCCGCTGGACAAGGGCGCGATGATGTCCGAGCGGTACGAGTCGACGATGGAGGCGTCCCCGTAGGGCCTACTGCTCCGGGCGGCCCGTCGCGACCGCGTAGAAAGCGACAGCGGCGGCCGCGCCCACGTTGAGGGAGTCGACGCCGTGGGACATCGGGATGCGGACCCATTCGTCGGCGGCGACCAGGGCCTGCGTGGACAGGCCGTCGCCCTCGGCGCCGAGCATGAGGGCCACGCGGTCCATACGGTGCGGGGCGGCCTCGTCGAGCGGCCTGGCCTTCTCGTCGGGGGTGAGGGCGAGCAGCGTGAAACCGGCCTCGCGGACCGACTCCAGGCCCTTGGGCCAGGTGTCCAGGCGGGCGTACGGCACGGAGAAGACCGCGCCCATCGAGACCTTGACGCTACGGCGGTACAGCGGGTCGGCGCAGTCCGGTGACAGCAGGACCGCGTCCATACCGAGCGCGGCGGCCGAGCGGAAGATCGCACCGATGTTGGTGTGGTCGTTGACCGACTCCATGATCACCACGCGGCGGGCGGACCGGAGCAGCTCGGCGGCCGTGGGCAGGGGCTTGCGCTGCATGGAGGCGAGGGCGCCGCGGTGCACGTGGTAGCCGGTGACCTGTTCGGCGAGTTCGGGGCTGACCGCGTAGACGGGGGCCGGGAGTTCATCGATGACGTCGCGCATGACGTCGACCCACTTGGCGGACAGCAGCATCGACCGCATCTCGTAGCCCGCGTCCTTCGCCCGCCGGATGACCTTCTCGCCCTCGGCGATGAACAGGCCCTCGGCGGGTTCGCGCTTGCGGCGCAGTTCGACGTCGGTCAGGCCCGTGTAGTCGCGCAGGCGCGGGTCGTCGGGATCCTCGACGGTGATGAGATCGGCCACAGGGTGATACTGCCTTGTCGTGCGTACGGTGCCAACGGCTCGGGACGGGTTGTGTTACCCCGGGTTACGCGGAGGTCTGCGGCCCTACGTTGACGACCTCGCCGATGACGATGACCGCCGGCGGCTTGACCTCCTGCTCGCGCACCGTCTCGGCGACCGTCGCGAGCGTCGCGTCGACGCGGCGCTGCGCCGCGGTCGTGCCCTCCTGGACCAGGGCGACGGGCGTGTCGGCGGGTTTGCCGTGCGCGACGAGGGTCTCGGCGATCTTGCCGATCTTGTCGACGCCCATGAGGATCACCAGCGTGCCGGTGAGCTTGGCGAGGGACGGCCAGTCGACGAGGGAGCGCTCGTCGTCGGGGGCGACATGGCCGCTGACCACGGTGAACTCGTGCGCGACCCCCCGGTGGGTGACGGGGATGCCGGCTGCGCCCGGGACCGAGATGGAGCTGGAGATGCCGGGCACGACCGTGCACGGGATGCCGGCCTCGGCGAGGGCCTGGGCCTCCTCCATGCCACGGCCGAAGACGAAGGGGTCGCCGCCCTTGAGGCGGACGACGGACTTGCCCTGCTTGGCGTGTTCGATCAGGGCGTTGTTGATGGCCTCCTGGGCCATGTAACGGCCGTAGGGGATCTTCGCCGCGTCGATCACTTCGACGTGCGGGGGCAGTTCGGCGAGCAGGTCGCGGGGACCGAGTCGGTCGGCGATGACGACGTCGGCCTCGGCGAGCAGGCGGCGGCCGCGCACCGTGATCAGGTCCGGGTCGCCGGGGCCGCCGCCGACCAGGGCGACGCCGGGGGTGCGGGTGCGGTGGTGGGGGGCGACGAGGGTGCCGTCGCGCAGGCCCTCGACGACCGCGTCACGGATGGCGGCGGTGTGGCGGGGGTCGCGGGACTTGGTGTCGGTCGTGAGGATCGCGACGGTGACGCCCTCGCTGTGGCCGGTGGCCGGGGTCCAGGCGGTCGCCGCGTTGGCGTCGTCGGAGCGGACGCACCAGACGCGGTGCCGCTCCGCCTCCGTCGAGGCGCGGGTGTTCGCCTCGTGGTCGCTGGTGGCGATCAGGGCGTACCAGGCGTCGGCGAGGTCGCCTTCGGCGTAGGGCCGCCGCTCCCAGGTGATCTCGCCCGCGTCCGCCATGGCCTCCACCGAGGGGGTGGCCGCCGGGGACACGAGGAGGATGTCCGCGCCGGCCGCGATCAGTGCGGGCAGGCGGCGCTGGGCGACCTGGCCGCCGCCGAGGACGACCACGCGGCGGCCGGTGAGGCGGAGGCCTACGGGGTAGGCGGGGTGTTCGGCCATGAGGGTGCGGCTCCTCGTGCGGGCGTGCGGTGGGTGCTACGGCTCTGGAGCAGCCCTGACGTGCGGATTTTAGAGTGCGTTCAGCGTACGGCCCGGGTCGGGTGGGCGCGACGGAACGCCCACCCGGCCCAGGGACCTACTTCTCGGTGACCCCCGCCGAGTCGAACGTCGCCACCTCGTGCATCGCCCGGGCCGTGCTCTGGACCAGCGGCAGCGCCAGCAGCGCGCCCGTGCCCTCGCCGAGGCGGAGGTCCAGGTCGACCAGGGGGCGCAGGCCCAGCTTGTTCAGGGCGGCCACGTGGCCGGGCTCCGCGCTGCGGTGGCCCGCGATGCAGGCCGCGAGCACCTCGGGGGCGATCGCGCGGGCCACCAGGGCCGCGGCGCCGGCGCTGACGCCGTCCAGGATCACCGGCGTCCGCAGGGACGCGCCGCCGAGGAGGAGGCCGACGACGGCGGCGTGTTCGAGGCCGCCAATCGCGGCGAGGACGCCGATGGGGTCGGCCGGGTCCGGCTGGTGCAGCTCGATGGCGCGGCGGACGACCTCGGTCTTGCGGGCGAGGGTCTCGTCGTTGATGCCGGTGCCCCGGCCCGTGACCTCCGCCGGGTCCGCGCCCGTGTAAACCGAGATGAGAGCGGCGGACGCGGTGGTGTTGGCGATGCCCATCTCACCCGTGAGCAGGGCCTTGTTGCCGGCCGCCACCAGGTCGCGGGCCGTCTCGATGCCCACCTCGATGGCCTGCTTGGCCTCCTCGCGGGTCATCGCGGGGCCGGTGGTCATGTCGGCGGTACCCGGGCGGACCTTGCGCGGCAGCAGGCCCGGGGTGGACGGCAGCTCGGCGGCGACGCCCACGTCGACGATGCACACCTCGGCGCCCACCTGGTTGGCGAAGGCGTTGCAGACCGCTCCCCCGCCGAGGAAGTTGGCCACCATCTGGGCGGTGACCTCCTGCGGCCAGGGGGTGACGCCCTGGGCGTGCACACCGTGGTCGCCCGCGAAGATCGCGACGGCGGCGGGCTCCGGGATCGGCGGCGGGCACTGGCGGGACAGACCGGACAGCTGGGCGGAGATGATCTCCAGCATGCCGAGCGCGCCGGCCGGCTTGGTCATCCGCTTCTGCCGCTCCCACGCCTCGCCGAGCGCCTTGGCGTCCAGCGGCCGGATCTGCGCGACGGTCTCGCCGAGCAGGTCGTGCGGCTCCTCGCCGGGCAGGGCCCGACGGCCGTACGTCTCCTCGTGGACGACCCAGGACAGCGGGCGGCGCTTGGACCAGCCCGCCTGCATCAGCTCGGGCTCCTCCGGGAACTCGTCGACGTACCCGACGCACAGGTACGCCACGACCTCCAGGTGCTCGGGCAGGCCGAGGGCGCGGACCATCTCGCGCTCGTCGAAGAAGCTGACCCAGCCGACGCCGAGGCCCTCGGCGCGGGCGGCGAGCCAGAGGTTCTCGACCGCGAGCGCGGAGGAGTACGGGGCCATCTGCGGCTGGGTGTGGCGGCCGAGGGTGTGGCGGCCGCCGCGGGTCGGGTCGGCGGTGACGACGATGTTCACCGGGGTGTCGAGGATGGCCTCGATCTTCAGTTCCTTGAACTGCTTCGCCCGGCCCTTCGGGAGGGACTTGGCGTAGGCGTCGCGCTGGCGCATGGCCAGTTCGTGCATCGTGCGCCGGGTCTCGGCGGAGCGGATGACGACGAAGTCCCAGGGCTGCGAGTGGCCGACCGAGGGTGCGGTGTGGGCGGCCTCCAGGACGCGGAGCAGCACCTCGTGCGGGATGGGGTCGCTGCGGAAGCCGTTGCGGATGTCACGCCGCTCGCGCATGACCTTCAGTACGGCCTCGCGCTCGGCGTCGTCGTAGGGGGGCGCGGCCGGGCCGGTGGGCTGGGGGGCTTCTGCCGCGGGGGCTGTGCTTGTTTCTTTCGGGTGTTGCGTGGGTTGCTGGGCTTCGTCTTCCTGGTCTTCCTGGTCGGCGGCCCGGGTTTCCAAGTCCTCCGCGTTCTGTACCAGTTGTACGGGTTCGGGGGCTGGGGTCTCTTCCGGTGCGGCCGGGGTGAGCTTGGGGTCGGCTTCGCGGGGCGCGGGGACCGTGGGCGCGGCTTCCGGCTGTGCCGGGGGCTCGGGCAGCTGCTCCTGGGTGGGGAGGACGATCGGGTGCGGTGGGGTGGGCGCGAGGTGCGGGGTGGTCGGCACGGAGCCCTCCACCGGGACGAACTGGCCCAGCGGCTGCTCCGGCTGGGGCGCCGGGGTGGCGTCGGGAGCGGTGTCCTGCGGCTGTTCCTCGGCGGGCGCGACGGGTTCCGGTTCGGGGTCGATGTACGCGTGGTGCGGGACCGGTTGGGTGAGGGGCTCGTCCGCGGCCGGGGCTACGGTCTGCGCTTCCATGTCCACGGCAGCGGGCTGCTCGGGGGCGGGGTCGGGCTCGGGAGCTGGTGCCGGGACGGCCTCGGCGGCGGGCGCGGGCTCGGGCTCGGCCACGTCTGCGTCCTGGGCCTGCACCACGTCGACTGACGGTGCCTCCTCGGCGGTCGGTGCCGCCTCCGCAGCCGGTGCTTCCTCGGCGCCGTGAGCAGGCGCGCCCTCCGGGGTCTCGGGAAGCTGCTCCGGCTCGGGAACAGGCGCGGGCTCAGCAATCGGCTCCGCTTCCTCCGCGATGGCCGGGGTACCCGGGGTCTCCCCGGCGTCCGACGGCACCGGCTGCGCGTCGACGGCCCCCGCATCGGCTGGGACATCTGCCGGAACCGCCGCGTCATCGCCGGTCCCCGCGTCCGGGCCGGACGACGGGTCGGCAGCGGCCCCCGCCTCCCCGGCGTAGGCCTCACCCTGCCCGGAAGCCCCGGACGCCACAGCCTCCGAGGCGATCCGCGCCACCGCGGCCTGCGCCGCACCCAACGGCTCCGGCTCGCTCTGGGCCTGCGCGTGCACCTCGGCCGGTACGTGCGCCTCAGCCTGCGCCTGCGCCTCGGCGGGTACGTGCATCTCAGCCTGCGCCTGCACATCGTCCGGTACGTGCATCTCAGCGTGGGCCTGCACCTGTGCCGATGCGGGCGCCTCCACCTGGGCCTGAGCCTCCATCTGCGCCGGTGCCTGCACCTCCGCCTGGCCCTGCACCTGCGCCGCTTCGGGCGCCTCCACCTGGGCCTGGGCCTGCACCAGCGCCGGTGCCTGCACCTCCGCCTGGGCCTCCACATGGGTCTGCCCGTGCACCCGCCCCGCCGGAACAACCGTTTCCGCAGGCGTCGCCTCAGCGCTCACCGGCGTCTGCACCGGAGCAGGCTGCGTCGCGGCAGCCTGGGCAGCGCCGCCCCACGGCACCGCGCCCTGCGGCACCGCCGCCTGCGGCGGCATCTCGCGGACGCGCGGGACGTCGAGGTACTCGGGCCCGGTCGTGGGCGGCCCCGGCTGCCGTACCGGCGCGCCCGCGGGGCCGCGGTCCGCGAGGGAGCGGACCGGGCTGGCGGAGGCGTCGGGGATCGGCGGGCCCAGGTGCAGCGGGCGGCGCGGCGTGGAGGCGGGCGCCGGTGACGGCGGGGGCGGCGTCGGGCCCGGCAGGCGGACGCCGGTCAGGTCGACCGAGCCGCTGTCGCGGCCGGACAGCTCGTGCGCCCCGGGTTCGTGGACGGCCTCGACGACCGGCTCGGGCGGGGGCGGGGCCACCTCGTTGCCCCAGGCGCCCTGCGCGCCGGGCAGCAGCAGGTCTTCGTCCTCGGCGGGCGTCTCGGAGACATAGGTGTACGCGCCGGGAACGGGAACGCCCGGCTGTTCCACCAGGCCTGCGTTCTCCGGCAGTCCCTCGCCCGGGACCTGGCCGGTGTCGGTCATGCGTACCCCTCGCCCATCGGTTGATGCTCCTACGACCAGCTCACCCGGAACGGCGCATCGACCGCCCCGCTGTGAAGAACGAGCGTGCGTGCCCAGCGGCACGAACGACCCGCCGGAAAAGGCGACAAAGCCATTCAGTGGCATTGTCGCGGCCCTTCCGCCGTCACGTCAGCTTCATTCGCGACGGCCCGCTGTGGACTGCGCCACGTTGCGCGTCCTCGGGTTCTGCCGTACCACACTCAGCCCAAAACGGGCGTGCTTTCCGGACATTGACCGACGAAGCGCCGGGCGTCCGAGTGCGGTACAACGATCGGCCAGCCTACCGCGCGCGGTACGACAACCGGATCACGGGGACGGCAACGGATCAGGACGCGCGACTGGGCAGCACGCCGCTGAGCAGGAACGCGACGCTCCGCTCCTTCTCCGTCCAGGCCCGGGTGTCGAGTTCGACGGACTGCAGCAGGGCGCACTCGACGTCGTAGCCGTGCTCGGTGAGGTCACGGCCGATGAGTTCGGCCGCGTCGCGGGTGGCGGCGTGCGCGACGATGCGCTGCGGGCGGCGGTCGGCGACCGCGGAGACCACGGCCGCTCCCCCGCCGCCGACGCGGACGACGTCGGGTTCGGGCAGGTTCTCCAGGACGTGCGGGGCGGTGCCGTGGACGATCTGGAGCTGGACCGCGCAGCGGCGTGCAGCGGCGTCGGTGCGGGCGCAGGCGCCGGAGTCCCGGTCGACGGCGATGACGGCGGCGCCGGCGCGGGCGGCCTCGGTGGCGAAGGCGCCGCTGCCGCAGCCGATGTCCCACACCAGGTCGCCGACACGGGGCCCCAGCCGGGCGAGTTGGGCCGCGCGGAGCAGCTCGGTCTCGCCTTCGCCCAGTTCACCGTCGTACGCCTCGGGGGGCAGGGTCCAGCCGCGGGGGCCCGTGCCCGGGTCCCGTCCGGCGATCCAGCCGCCGCCCTCCTGTGCCCCGACCGGGCCGCCGATGACGATGACGACGTTGGGGTTGCGCCAGGTGTGGTCGGCGGCCTTGTCGGAGGTGACGACGGTGACCTGTTCGCGCGCGGTGCCGAGTTCCTCGCAGATGACGAAGGTGCGGTGGATGCCGTCGAGGAGCAGGCCGAGTTCGGCGGGGCCGGCGCCGGGTGAGGTGAGGACCGCGACCTTGGTGTGGGCGCGGCATACGTTCACCGCGCGTCGCAGGGTGCGAGGGTGTGCGACGACCACGTGGGCGTCGTCCCAGGGCATGCCCGCGCGCGCGAAGGCGGCGGCCACGGAGGAGACGGCGGGGACGACTTCGACCTCCAGGCCGAACTCGGGTGAGCGCAGGGTCCGTACGACGCCGAAGAAGCCGGGGTCGCCGTCGGCGAGCACCACCGCGGTGCCGCGATGAGCGGCGATCCGGCGGGCGGCGAGGGCGAGGCTGCCGAGCCGGATGCGCTCGGCCGTGGGCGGCACCTCGGGCAGTGCCAGGTGGTGGGCAGCACCGGCGACCAGGGTGGCGGCGCCCAGGGCGGCGCGTGCCGCGGCGGTCAGCGGAGAGCCGTCCCAGCCGATCACCGTGACCCGGTCGGCCATCGTCGTCAGTCTCCAGGGGGTTTGCGCAGGTCGTCGGGGGCAGCCCGCGGGCGGGCAGGCTCCGTGAGAGTACCTGGTGCGGCCCGGACCCGCGCGGGCGGCGTCGCCCGTGCCATCAGTTCCAGTCGGAGTACGAAGTGAAACCACTCGTGTCGGCCAGCTGGTCCCCCGCACCCTCGATGTCCTCGGGCAGCAGGCTCCACACGATGTAGTCGGTGCGCACCTCGGCCCAGGCACCGTCGTCGGTGCGGGTGCGCGCTATGCAAGCGCCCCGCAGCACCCCCTCGCTGATGCAGCCGATCTTCTGGGCGACCTGCTGCGAGGCCGTGTTGTCGGCGGCCGTGCGCAGCTCGATGCGTTCGAATTTCTGGTCGCCGAACAGCCATTGGGCGGTGGCCAGGGCAGCCTCGGAGGCATAGCCCTCGCCGCGGGCCCAGGGGGCGATGATGTACGACATCTCGGTGGAGCGCACATGCCAGTTCGTCTTGCCGAGCTGGATGATGCCGACCAGACGCTGGGTGAGGAACTCGGTGACGGCGAGGTCGAGGCCTCGGCCGGCGGCGCGCTCGGTGGGGGCGTACTCGGTGATCCAGGTGCGGGCGCCGGCCTCGGTGAAGGGCTGGGGGACGTCCGTCCAGGCCGTGACCTGCTCGTCGTTCATCATCTCGGCCAGGGCGGGGATGTCGTCCTCGTCGAGGGGACGCAGCACCAACCGCTCCGTGCTGATGGAGATGGTGGGGAAGGTGCTCGTCATGTAGCCGCTCCGTAACCTTCGAACCGTCAGGACCTGCTGAACTGCCCAGCATGCAGCATGAAAGCACTGAACCACACACCCGGGGTCCACTCTTCGTGATGAAGTGAACCCCGGGTGCGAACAAAAGCGGCGTCGCTCAGAAGGATCAGAAGGACGCGATGACCGAGCCGTCGTACTCGTCCTCGATGAACTTCTTCACCTCGGGGGAGGTGAGCAGCTCGGCGAGCTTCTTCACGCGCGGGTCGTCCTCGTTGCCCTCCTTCACGGCGAGGAAGTTGCCGTAAGGGTTGTCCTTCGCGGACTCCAGGACGAGCGCGTCCCCGGCGGGCTTGAGGTCGGCCTCGATGGCGTAGTTGCCGTTGACGACCGCGGCGTCCACGTCGTCCAGGGAGCGCGGGGTCTGGGCCGCCTCCAGCTCCTTGAACTTCAGCTTCTTCGGGTTCTCGGTGATGTCCGCGGGGGTCGCTTCGTTGCCCACGCCGTCCTTGAGGGTGATCAGGCCGTTGTCGGCGAGCAGCTTCAGTGCCCGCGCCTCGTTGACCGTGTCGTTGGGGACGGCGACGGTGGCGCCGCTCTTCAGGTCGTCGGCGCTCTTGACCTTGTGGGAGTACAGGCCGAGCGGCTCCAGGTGGACCGTGACGACGGGCACGATGTGGGTGCCGTTCTTCCTGTTGAAGTCGTCGAGGTACGGCTGGTTCTGGAAGTAGTTGGCGCCGACCGAGCCGTCCTCCGTCGCCGTGTTCGGCGTGACGTAGTCGGTGAACTCCTTGACCTCCAGGTCGAGGCCCGCCTGCTGGGCCAGGTTGTCCCTGACGTAGGTGAGGATCTCGGCGTGCGGGGTCGGGCTGGCGGCGACGACGAGCGGGCCGTCGGTGGAGGCGGCGCCGGAGTCGGAGGAGCCGCAGGCGGTGAGCCCGAAGGTGAGGGCTCCGGCGGCGAGGGCGGCGGTGGTGATCTTGGCGGTGTTACGCACGAAAAGTGCCTTTCCTTCTGGGTGGTGCGACCCCGTCGTGGGTGGACGGGGAGTACAGGGGTTACGCGACCTTGGTGACGTCGGTCGCGGCCGGCTCCTTCGCCTTCAGCAGGCGGAGCTTGGGGCCGGGGCCGGAGCGGCCGCCGCGGCTGTGCAGGGAGCGGGCCGCGGAGTCGCCGGCGAACTGGATGAGGGAGATGACGACGGCGAGGATCGCCACGGTGATCCACATCAGGCCGGTCTCGAAGCGCTGGTAGCCGTAGCGGACGGCGAGGTCGCCGAGGCCGCCGCCGCCGACCGTGCCGGCCATGGCGGAGTAGCCGATGAGGGCGATGATCGTGGTCGTCGTGGAGGCGATCAGGGACGGCAGCGCCTCGGGGACCAAGGCCTTGCGGACGATGGTCCAGGTGTTGCCGCCCATCGACTGGACAGCCTCGACGAGCCCGTGGTCCACCTCGCGGACGGCCGTCTCGACCAGGCGGGCGAAGAACGGGATGCCGCCGATGGCCAGCGGCACGATCGCGGCCTCGCTGCCGATGGTGGTGCCGGTGACCCAGCGGGTGAAGCTCATCAGCGCGACCATCAGGATGATGAACGGCATCGAGCGGCCGACGTTCACGATCTGACCGATGACCTTGTTCACCACGGTGTTCTGCAACAGGCCGCCCTTGTCGGTGAGGACGAGCAGCACGCCGATGGGAAGTCCGGCGACGACGGCTATCAGGGTGGACCAGCCGACCATGATGAGCGTCTCGGTACACGCCTGCTCCAGCAGGGGCTGCATCTCGGACCAGGTCACTTGGCACCTTCCTTGACCAGTACCGGCTCGGCGCCGACGACATCGATCTGCAGGCCCTGTTCGCGCAGGTAGCCGATCGGCACGACGTTGTCCTCGTAGCGGCCGGGCAGTTCGATGCGCATCCGGCCGACCTGGAGGCCGCCGACGGTGTCGATGGCGGCGCCGAGGATGGAGATGTCGATGTTGTAGGTGCGGGCCAGCTGGGAGATGACCGGCTGGGTGGCGGACTCGCCGTGGAAGGTGACGTCGAGGACCGTCCTGTCGTCGCCGGTGGCCTCGCCGCCGACCGGGAAGAGCGCGGCGGCCAGCTCCGAGCCCGGGGTGGCGAGCAGCTCGCTGACCGTGCCGGACTCGACGATGCGGCCCTTGTCCATCAGGGCGGCCGAGTCGCAGATGCTCTTGACGACGTCCATCTCGTGCGTGATGAGCAGGACGGTCAGGCCGAGCTGCTGGTTCAGGTCGCGCAGCAGCTTCAGGATCGAGCGGGTGGTCTCCGGGTCGAGGGCGCTGGTGGCCTCGTCGGAGAGCAGCACCTTGGGGTCACCGGCCAGGGCGCGGGCGATGCCGACGCGCTGCTTCTGGCCGCCGGAGAGCTGGGCGGGGTAGGCCTTGGCCTTGTCCGCCAGACCCACCAGGTCGAGCAGCTCAAGTGCCTTGCGGGAACGTTCCTTCCCCGATGTGCCGAGGATTTCCAGCGGCAGCTCGACGTTGTCCTGCACTGTCCGGGAGGACAGCAGGTTGAAGTGCTGGAAGACCATGCCGATCCGGCTGCGCGCGCGGCGGAGTTCCCGGCCGGCGCGCGGGCCGCGCCCGGCGAGGGCGGTGAGGTCCTGGCCGGCGACGGTGACCGTGCCGGAGGTGGGGCGCTCCAGGAGGTTGACGCAGCGGATGAGCGAGGACTTGCCGGCGCCGGACTGGCCGATGACGCCGTACACCTCGCCTTCGCGGACGTGCAGATCGACGCCGTCGAGGGCGGTGACCTCGCGGCCGCGGGAGCGGTAGACCTTGGTCAGGCCCGAGGTGGTGATCACGTGGGTTCCGTCACTGTCGAGTACGCGGGCGTGGGTGTGCCCTGGTACGGAGGTTAAGAGGTGCGCGATGGGGGTCCCCCACGCCGTTCAGGCAGTGGGGGAAGCTGGGTCACGTACGGCGGACGGCGTACGGACATGCCACGGCGGCTCGCTTCGGGGCGCGAGGCTCAGAGATGCAGGGGCCCTCTAGAAGGCGCACATTCGACGACACATACAGCGAGCACCGGGCGTCATGGTCGCCTCGGTCGCAGGGATGCGGCTGCTCGTCGTGGTCATGCGATCAGTAAAGCAGACGTATGAAGCCGACCAAGAACCGCTGTCCGCATTGCGGACAGCGGTGGACAGTCGTCAGTCCCGGGTGGAGATCTCCACGCCGTCGGCGGTGACCAGGGCGGACAAGGCCGACAGGTCCTCGACCACCAGGTCGGCGGTCAGCTCGTGGGCGGGGTGGGTTGTGGCCAAGGCCACGGTGGTCATCCCGGCGGCGCGGCCGGCCCTCAGTCCGGCGGGGGCGTCCTCGAAGACGACGCACGCGGCCGGGTCGACGCCCAGTTCGCGGGCGGCGAGCAGGTAGGGCTCGGGGTCGGGCTTGCCGCGGGTGACGTCGTCGGCGGCGATCAGGGTCTTGGGGAGGATGCCGACGGCGTCCAGGCGGGCCTCGGCCAGGCGGCGGGTGGCCGAGGTGACGACGGCCCAGCGGTCGGCGGGCAGGGCGGTGAGGAAGTCGTACGTGCCGGGGAGCAGGCGCACGCCGCCGTTGGGTACGTCCGCCACCTCCAGCATCTCGATCCGCGCGACGGCCTCCGGGACGATCTCGGGCGGCAGCAGGTCGGCGGCTATCTCGGCGGCGGTCCGGCCGTGCAACTCGACCTGCGCGAAGCGCTCCGCGGTGATGCCGTACTCCCCCGCCCAGCTGGTCCAGCAGCGGTGGACGGATTCGAGGGAGGAGACGAGGGTGCCGTCGTTGTCGAACAGGAGGGCTTGCGCGTGGATCTTCATGCCCTCGACCCTACGGGGCACCCCGGGGGCGGCCGCATCAGGCCTTTTGGCCCGTATTAGGGTCGCTGCATGCTTGATGCCCTGACGGTGGCGACCGGGGTCGCCGCGCTGTTGCTTGCCGCGTGGTGCGGGTGGGCCGCGTACCGTGACGAGCCGACCAAGGACTGGCACTTCATCGGGATGGCCGTGGTGTCGGTGCTGGCCTTGCTGCAGCTGGTGGTCGGCGTGGTGCAGCTGGCGCGCGGCGAGCGGCCGGAGCAGGGGACGACCATTTTCGTGGCGTATCTGCTGGGGGCGTTCGCGTGCGTCCCGGCCGCGGGGTTCATGTCGCTGGCCGAGCGCTCCAAGTGGGGTTCGGTGACGGTTGCCGCCGGCGGTGTGGTGCTGGCTGTCCTGGAGGTGCGGCTCTATGACATCTGGGGAGGCTGAGGTGGCGAGCGCGACGCAGTCCCGGCTGATCAGCGGGCCCGGGATGCTGCTGGTGTGGCTGTACGGCGTGATGGTCGTCGGGGCGGTGTCGCGATCCGTGTTTCAGATCGCGACGGAGTTCGACAAGGCGCCGCTGGCTTATTCGCTGTCGGCGCTTGCCGGTGTCGTGTACGGGTTCATCACGTACTCGTTGGTGCGGGGTGGGGAGACGGCGCGGCGGGCGGCGTTGGTGTGCTGCGGGGCCGAGCTGCTCGGGGTGTTGACGGTGGGTACGTGGACGTTGGTGGAGCCGTCCGCGTTTCCTGACGCGACTGTGTGGTCCGACTTCGGCATGGGGTATTTGTTCATTCCCGTGCTTTTGCCGGTCACTGCGATGTTCTGGTTGCGGAGGGCGCGGGCCGAGCAGCCTGGTTGAGCGTTGTCGGCGGGTGCGGGTGCGTTGTGGTTGATCGCGCAGTTCCCCGCGCCCCTTAGGGACGTCACCTCACGCCGTTGTGGCGTACGGGCCTGCCTGCTTTTCGAGTACGACCATCGGGACGCCGTCCGTGCCCTCTGACGTGCCCACCGTCTCGTAACCCACCTTGCGGTACAGGCGGAGGTTGCCCTCGCTGCGGTGGCCGGTGTGGAGGCGGAACTTCTTGGCGCCGCGCTGCTGCGCGAGGGCCGACTCCGCCGCGCCGAGGAGGCGGGCGCCGATGCCGTGGCCCTGGAGGCGGGGATGGACGCAGAGGCGGCTGATGGAGGCCGCGCCGTCCTCGGTGATCGTGCCGCGCACCGAGCCGACCACCTCGTCGCCGAGCCGGGCCACGAAGACGCAGTCCTCCGCGACTTCCTGACGGACCGAATCGAGGGGCTGGACGAGCGGGTCGATGCGGTAGTTGCCGTACAGCGCCGCCTCGCTCTGGAAGCACAGGTACTGCAGCTTGAAGATCTGCTCGACGTCCTGGTCGGTCGCCTCGGAGATGATCACGCTCATGCCCATGTGTGCACGCCTCCCGCTCACCTGTTGCCTGTTGTCCCTCACTCCTATCCCCGTGCTCCGCGAGCCGCAACCTCCGAGGCCAGCAATCGCCGCAGACATCCCAGACATCTGGAACGTTCCGGCCCGAGACTCCCCTGTGAGATACCCAACTCCCCCGCGATCTCCCGGTATGTGAGGTCGTTGGGGGACATCAGGGCTTCCAGGAGGGCGGGGCAACGGCCGGGCAGTCGGCGCACCGCCGCGCGCAGGGCCCGGGCGCGGGCCGCGGTGACGGCGAGCTGTTCGGGCGTGTGGGCGGTCTCGTCGGCGGGCTCGGTGTCGTACGGCCGTTCGCGCCGGGTCGTACGACGGGAGCGGCGGGCCTCGAAGCGCACGGCGCGGCGCAGCCAGCGCTCGGGGTCGCTGGGCGGACCGTCGGCGTCGAGGAGTTCCAGGAGGCGGAGCCAGACCGCCTGTTCCAGGTCGCCGGGCTCGGTGCCGGCGGCGTGTGCCTCGGCGGATGCCTCGGCGGTGAGCAGGGGGCGCAGGGAGATGAGCAGGTCGTGCGTCATATGCGGCACGACGCGGCCGCCCGGGCGGTGGGTTGCCCGGGCTGCCGACTGTCACCCCGACCGGGGTGGGGATGGTTCAGTTGTTGACGAAGTCCTCGCGGGCCAGCAGACCGGTGTCCGGCTGGTCGGTGAAGATGCCGTCGATGCCGGTGGCGAAGTACGCCTTGTAGGCGCCGAAGACATCGCCGTAGGCGTCCGCGTCGGTGCCCTTGCGGAAGTTCGCGGGCAGGAACGGGTTCTCGTTGCGCAGGGTCCAGGGGTGCAACTTGAGGCCGACCTTGTGGGCGTCGGCGACGAGGGTGGTCGGCCGGGTGAGGCGGCCGGCGCTGTCCTTCGGGATGATCAGGTCGAGGGTGGGGCCGATGCCCTGGGCGTAGGAGGCGATCTCGCGCAGGCCGGCCGGCTTGATCAGGTCGGCGACGGTGCGCGGGTCACCGTGCTCCACGAAGTCCCAGGGGCGGCTGCTCGCGTCGGACAGCAGCACGACGAGCGGGTTGTCGACCAGCTTGTGCAGGCGCTGGATGCTGGTCGGCTCGAAGGACTGCAGGATGACCGGCGAGTTCCAGCGGTCCTTGCGGTACTTGCGCAGCAGCTTGGCGACCCGCTCCTCCAGGGAGAGGCCGAGCCCCCGGAAGTACGTGGGGTGCTTGAGCTCGGGGTAGATCCAGACCTGCTTGTCGCGCGCCCGGGTCTGCTGGTCCTGCCACTGGAGCACCTCTTCGAAGGTGGGGATCTCCCAGCGGCCGTTGTAGAGGGTGTTGTGCGGGCGGTTGGCCGGGATGCGCTCGGTGGCGCGCAGGGTCTTCAGCTCGGCGAGGGTGAAGTCCTCGGTGAACCAGCCGGTGACGGAGACGCCGTCGAGGACCTTGGTGGTCTTGCGGTCGGCGAACTCGGGGTGGTCGGCGACGTCCGTGGTTCCGCCGATCTCGGGCTCGTGCCGGCACACGAGATGACCGTCCTTGGTGGGCACCAGGTCGCCGGCCTCGACGATGTCGGCGCCCATGTCGAGGGCCAGCTGGTAGGAGCCGAGGGTGTGCTCGGGGCGGTAGCCGCTGGCGCCGCGGTGGGCGACGATCGTCGGCACGGGCAGGCTCTTCATTCCTCGGCCTCCATGACGCGCATCGGCTCTCGCCGTGCCGGACAGACCGAGGACGGCTCCGCCCGCGCCGAGCACGGCAGCGCCGAGGAGCGCACGCCGCCCGGTGTGCGTCTGCTCCTGCGGCTGCTCGTTCGACTTCTGCGTTCCCATCAGCGGCCTCCCTGCCGTGCATGTGGTCGGTGCTGGCAGATCGTAGGGGTGTCGATGTGTCAGACGGGAGGCCTCATTTCGAACGCGTGGCTGACGATGGATGACGATGGATGTCGTCGCCTGCGCGATGTCGGTCACATCGTCGCCGCCGGGTTACGCGTAGGCTGCGGCACGCCACCGCAGGTAAACGTACGTCAACAGTGCGTAAGACCTCGGTGAACCCCATGTCCCCGATGTGCGCTCGTCCGGGGGCCGCGAGTATCGTCCTCACCTGCACAGACTCACAACCCGCACAGACTCACACCGAATCCGTTGACCCCGGAGGGCCCGTTGTCCCGCTTCGCGCTCATCAAGGCAGTGCTCGGTCCGATCATGCGCCTGATGTTCCGCCCCCGGGTGGAGGGCGTGGAGCACATTCCGGGCGACGGCCCGGTGATCCTGGCCGGCAACCACCTCACGTTCATCGACTCGATGATCCTGCCGCTGGTCTGCGACCGTCAGGTGTTCTTCATCGGCAAGGACGAGTACGTCACCGGCGAGGGCCTCAAGGGCCGGCTGATGGCGTGGTTCTTCACCGGCGTCGGCATGATCCCGGTCGACCGCGACGGCGGCAAGGGCGGGGTAGCGGCGCTGATGACCGGGCGCCGGATCCTGGAGGAGGGCAAGGTCTTCGGCATCTACCCGGAGGGCACCCGCTCCCCCGACGGCCGCCTGTACCGGGGGCGCACCGGCATCGCCCGGCTCACCCTGATGACCGGCGCGCCCGTCGTCCCGTTCGCCATGATCGGCACCGACCGGATCCAGCCCGGCGGGGCGGGCTTTCCCCGGCCGGCCCGGGTGACGGTGCGCTTCGGTGAGGCGCTGGAGTTCTCCCGGTACGACGGGATGGACCGGGACCGCTACGTGCTGCGGGCCGTGACGGACTCCGTGATGACGGAGGTCATGCGGCTGTCCGGGCAGGAGTACGTGGACATGTACGCCACGAAGGCCAAGGAAGCGGCGTAGCCCTAGAGAGGCGCGTCCTCCGGCGGTCCGCCGTTGCTGTGGCCGGTGCCGGGTGCGGGGAACCACAGGACGAACGTCGAGCCCTCCCCGACGCGTGAGAAGAGGCGTATCTGGCCGCCGTGGGACTCGACGATCTGGCGGACGATCGCCAGGCCCAGTCCGGCGTGGCGGTCGCGGCTGCCGCCGTTGCCCCGGGCGCGCCAGAAGCGGTCGAAGACGCGGGTCTGGTCGTCGTCGAGGATGCCGGGGCCCTCGTCCCGTACGGCCGTCCAGAGCCAGCCGTCCGAGCGGCCGGCCGCGACGGTGATGCGGGTGCCGGGTGGGGCGAGGCGTACGGCGTTGGAGAGCAGGTTGCCGACAGCGCGGCGCAGGGCGTCGTGATCGCCGATGACGGTCAGGCCCGAGGTCAAGCGGCGGTGCAGGGTGAGGCCGCGTTCGGTGGCGAGCGGGGCGAACTCCTCGCAGGCCTCACCGGCCGCCGCCGCCAGGTCGACGTCGGTGTCGGCGAGGGCGGGGGCGTTGCGGCGGGCGGTGGCGAGCAGGTCCTCGATCAGCCGGGTCATCCGGGTCGTCGCCCGGTCCACGCTCCGCGCGGCGGCGCGCCGTTCCTCCTCGTCCGACTCCTCGGAGGTCAGTACGGCGTCCACGTTGGCGCGGATGATCGCGAGGGGGCTGCGCAGCTCGTGCGAGGCGTCGTCGATGAGCTGGCGCTGGGCGCGGAAGGCCTCGTCGAGGCGGTCGAGCATGGAGTCGACGGTGTCGGCGAGTTCGCGCAGCTCGTCCTTGGGGCCGGTCAGCCGGATCCGCTGGGACAGGTCGGTGGCCTGGATCTCGGCGGCGGTGCGGGAGATGGCGCGTACGGGGCGCAGCACACGGCCGGAGAGGATCCAGCCGATGACCAGGCTGGCGACGGCGAGCCCGCCGAGCAGGGCGAAGGAGAAGTTGCGCAGGTTGCCGAGGGTCTCGTAGTTGACGGCCGCCTCGACCTCCTGGAGCTTCACGACGTCGATCTCCCCCATGTAGACGTCGTTGACGTACTTCTTCGCCCGGAACTGGTTGCTCACCGGGTGTGCCTCGCCGCTGCGCTCCACCGCCAGGTAGGTGGCGCCCAGGACGAGGGCGGTGAGCAGGAAGAGCAGGCCGGAGTAGAGGACGGTGAGGCGGAAGCGGATGGTGTGGGTGAAGGCGGGGAGAGCCGGGCGGCGCGGTCGCTTCATGGCGTCTCCTTGAGGCGGTAGCCCTGCCGTATCACCGTCTCGATGAGCGGCTCGTCCTCGCCCGTGACCTTGCGCCGCAGGGAGCCGACGGTGACGCGGACGGTGTTGGTGAACGGGTCGGCGTGCTCGTCCCAGACGTGCTCCAGCAGTTCCTCGGCCGGTACGACACGCCCGGGACGGGTCATCAGGTAGTGCAGGACGCCGAACTCCTTGGGCGTGAGTTGCAGCCGCCGCTGCCCGCGGTAGGCCTCGAACCGGGCGGTGTCCAGGCGCAGCTCACCGACCTCGACGACCGAGGTGCCGCCGTCCTCGCGGCGCAGCAGGGCTCGGATACGGGCGAGCAGCTCGGGCAGCGCGAAGGGCTTCACCAGGTAGTCGTCGGCCCCTTCGTCGAGCCCGCGCACTCGGTCGGCGAGCCGGTCACGCGCGGTGAGCATGAGGATGCGGGGTCCTCCGGGGGTGGCGCGGATGTCGCGGCACACGGCGAATCCGTCGCCGTCGGGGAGGTTCAGGTCCAGCAGGACCAGGTCGTAGTCGTTGACGGCGAGCTTCTCGGTCGCCGTGTCGACATCGGGCGCCACGTCGACGGCGTATCCGGCACGCACCAGCCCGACCCGCAGAGCGACGACCAGGTCTTCCTCGTCCTCGACAACGAGCAGTCTCATGTGACCTCCCGATGACCCAGCAGGCGCTCACCCGCCGTCAATGATGGTCCGCGCCGCATCCACCGCGTCCCCCACCGGAATCGCGAACCCGATCCCGATGGACCCGCCCCTCTCCTGGTCCAACGTCGCGATGGCCGTATTGATGCCGATCACCCGCCCCTCCGCGTCCACCAGCGGCCCACCCGAGTTGCCCGGATTGATCGACGCGTCGGTCTGCACCGCCCTGCGCTGCCCGCCGTCCCCCAGCCGCACCGGCCGGTCCAGCGCGCTGACGATCCCGGACGTCACCGTCCCGCTCAGGCCCAGCGGCGACCCGATCGCGAGCACGGTGTCCCCCACGGCCGGTCGTCCGCCGGTGGCCAGCTCGGCGGCGTCCAGGCCGCGCGCGGTCTCGGGTTCCAGGACGGCCACGTCGTACTGGGGGTCGTCGCCGATCACCTCCGCCCGCAGCCGCCGCCCGTCTTGCAACTCGACGGTCACCTCCGAACTACCCTCCACCACATGGGCGTTGGTGAGCATCCGCCCCCGCTCGTCGAAGACGAACCCCGACCCCTGTCCGCGTGTCGTCTCGACGGACACCACACTCGGCAGGACCCGCGCGGCGACCGCTTCGAGGTCCCCCGCCCGCAGCGCGGCCGCCGGAGCGGAGGCCGGGTCGGCGTCGCCGAGGGCCCCGGCCGCGTATCCCGCGGCACCGCCTGCCAGGACGGCGGCGAGGAGGGTTGCGACGAAAGGACGGGGGGTACGGCCGGACGGTGGGGCCGGTGGCGGGGCGGCGTGCGCGGCGGCCGGCGCCTCGGCCGATGGTGCGGGCGGGCCGGGGAACGCGGGTGCCCGCCCGGCCAGGAACGCGGGCCCTCGCGGGGCGCCCAGACCGGGGTGGGAGCTGGGATCGGTCACGGTCCTGCCTCCTTGAGTCGGTGGTCACGGAATCCGGGAGAACCACAGCAAGGACGTGGCGGCGGCGAGCAGCGCCGTGAGCAGTCCCGCCGCCACGAACCACTGCCAGATCTCCCGTTCCTCGGTGCGATGGCCGACGGAGCTGCCGATGTCCTCGTAGACCGCCTGGAGCTCCTCCCCGGTCGCCGCCTCGTGGAAGTCGCCGCCGGTCGTCGAGGCGAGCCCGGCCAGGGCGGGGCCGTCGACGGGGACCGGCACGCTGTCGCCGGACGGGAGGGTGATCGTGCCGTCCGGCGTGCCGTAGGCGATGGTCGACACCGGGATGCGGTCGGCCGCCGCCTCCCGGGCCGCCGACTCCACCGAGCGGCCGGTGGTGTTGGAGCCGTCGGAGAGCAGCACGATGTGGGCGGGCGGCGGCTCGGTCTCGGCCCGTTCGTCGAGGGCGCGGACCGCGTCGCGGGCGGCGACGACGGCGTCGCCGATGGCCGTGCCCGCGCCGGTGGTCAGCCGCTGGATCGCCGAGCGCAGCACCTCGCGGTCGGTGGTCGGCGGCACCGCGACCGTGGCGGAGCCGCTGAACGGGACGAGTCCCGCGTTGAACCGCTCCGGCAGCCGGTCCACGAACGCCAGCGCGGCCTGCTGGGCGGCCTCGAAGCGGGTCGGCTCCACATCCGTGGCCTCCATGGAGGTGGAGACGTCGAAGGCGACGACGATCGTGGCCCGTTCCCTCGGCACCTGGACCTCGGCGGTCGGCCGGGCGAACCCCACGACCAGCAGCGCGAGCATGGCGCAGAAGGCCGCGGCCGGGACATGCCGCCGCCAGCCGGGCCGGTTCGGGGCGACCTTGTCCAGCAGGTCGAGGTTGGTGAAGCGGACGGCGTACCGGTTGCGCCGGCGCTGTGTCACCAGGTACGCGGCGATCAGCGCGGCGAGCGGCAGGAGCAGCAGCAGCCAGCCGGGGGAACGCAGGCTCATGCCGCGCCTCCTCCCGTGCGCCGACGCTGCGCCGCCACGTACCGCACGATGTCCCGCACCCAGTCCCGGTCCGTGCGCAGCCGCAGATGCGCGGCGCCCGCCCGGCGGATGGACTGCCGGATCAGCGCCCGCTGCTCCAGCGCGGCCTCGGCGTAGCGCTCGCGCAACCGCCGTGCGTGCGTGGGGACTTCGCGGCGCCGCCCGGTCTCCGGGTCCACCACCGTGAGCAGGCCGACGGCGGGCAGTTCCAGCTCCCGTGGGTCGACCGTCTCGACGGCGAGGACCTGGTGGCGGTGGGACACGGTGCGCAGCGGCTGCTCCCAGCCGGTCTCCAGGAAGTCGGAGACGACGGCGACCAAGCCCCCGGAGGGCAGGGCGCGCAGTGCGTGCAGCGCCTCGGCGAGGGTGTGTTCGGGGACGCCGGGCGCGACGCGGGGGCGGTCGAGGGCGGCCTGCAGGATCGCCAGCAGGTGGCGGCGGCCGGTACGGGGCGGGATGCGCTGGATGCCGTAGGGGCCGGTGATCTGTGCGCCGAGTCGGTTACCGGCCCGCTCGGTGAGGAACGCGACGGCCGCCGCCGCGCCCACCGCGAGGTCCCGCTTCTCCATCCGGGCGGTGCCGAAGTCCATGCTGGCGGAGGCGTCGAGGACGATCCAGGTGGTGAGTTCGCGGTCGGCGAGGGTGCGGCGGACGTGCGGGACGGTGGTGCGGGCGGTGGCGTTCCAGTCCATCCGGCGGACGTCGTCGCCGATGACGTACGGACGTGTCTCGGAGATCTCGCTGCCGGGCCCCGGCACGAGGGACGCGTGTTCGCCCTGGAGGAGCCCGTCGGGGCGGCGGGTGAAGAGCAACTCCAGGTGTCTGAGGGCCTGTTCGGGGGTGAGTTCGCGCAGCGTGGGGGTCATGCGGCCGCCTCCTCGGCTGCCTGGCGCGGGCTGATCCTGGGCTGTTCCACCGCCGCGAGCACCTCGTCGACGATCTCGCGCGCGGAGATGCCGTCGGCGAGGGCGTCGAAGGAGAGGACCAGGCGGTGCGCGATGACCTCGTGCGCCAGGTCGTGCATGTCCTCGGGCAGGACGTAACCGCGGCCGCGCAACAGGGCCAGCGCCCGGGCCGCCGCGACCAGGCCGAGCGTGGCGCGCGGGCCCGCGCCGTGCGCCACGCGGCTGCCCGGTCCGGCGAGTTCGCGGGTGGCGACGACGAGACGTACGGCGTACTCGGCGACCGCGTGGTGCACGAACACCTCGTCGGCCGTGCGCTGGAGCGCGACCAGGCCGTCCGGGGTGAGGACGCGGCGCGGCCGGGGCGGGTCGACGCTCATCCGGTAGAGGATGGCGAGCTCCTCCGACTCGCTGGGCGCGGCCACGTCCACCTTGAGCAGGAAGCGGTCGCGCTGGGCCTCGGGGAGCTGGTAGACGCCCTCGGACTCGATCGGGTTCTGGGTGGCGAGCACGAGGAACGGCTGGGGGACGGGGAGGGTGGTGCCGCCGATGGAGACCTGGTGCTCGCCCATCACCTCCAGGAGCGCGGACTGCACCTTGGCGGGGGCGCGGTTGATCTCGTCGGCGAGCACGACGTTGGCCAGCACCGGGCCCGGCTCGATGTCGAACGCCTCCTGGGAGGGGCGGTAGATGCGAGTGCCGGTGATGTCGGAGGGCACGAGGTCGGGGGTGAACTGCAGGCGGGCGAAGTGCCCGCCCGCGACGTGCGCGAGGGTCTTCGCCGCGAGCGTCTTGGCGACGCCGGGGACGCCTTCGAGCAGGCAGTGGCCGCGGGCAAGGACCGCGGTGAACATCCGCTCCACCATGCGGTCCTGGCCGACGATCACCCGCTTGACCTCGAAGAGGGCCTCTTCGAGGAGCTTGCCCTCCGGGATCTGGGCGGTCACAGCGCCGAGGCGGGGTCGGACGAGGGGGCTACGGTGCTGCTGTCCTTCCAGGGGCAGTCCTCCCGGTCCGCTGCGCCGCCCTCCTCGACGACGAACCTGATCTGCTCACGCGGCGCCTCGTCACCGTCGGCCGCGAGCGCGACACCGCCCCCTGCGAGGCCGGCGGCGGCCAGGACGGAGGCGGTGACGAGGACTTTCTTCGTACGACGTGTCATGGTCGGTGGCTCCTTCAGCCGTGGGATACGACATCGGGTACGGAGCCAGACCATCAGGCGAAGCCGAAAACGGACTTAAAGCCTTACGGCCGTCAGTGCTCGACCGCGCCTTCCAGCCGCTGCCCGCGCAGCAGGAACCACCCCGCCACGGCCGCCGCCAGCAGCACCACAGCACCCACGCCCGACGCGAGCGTCAGGCCGTCGACGAAGGACTGGCGGGCCGCGTCCAGCAGCTCACCGGACGTGTCGGCGGGCAGACCCGCGGCCACCTCGACCGCGCCGCCCAGCGACTCGTGCGCGGCCTGCGGGGTGCCCTCCGGTGCGGCGAAGCCCTTGTAGACACCGGTCACGATCGAGCCGAGCAGGGCGATACCGAGGGCGGCGCCGAGTTCGTACGCCGTCTCGGACACCGCCGACGCGGCGCCCGCCTGCTCCTTGGGCACGGACGCGAGGATCACGTCGGCGGTCACCGTGAACGAGAACCCCGCACCGACACCGACGACCAGCAGCGCGGCCCCAAGCAGCGGATACCCGGTGTTCTGGCCGATCAGGGTCAGCGCGCCCAGCGCCAGGCCGACGGCGGCGAGTCCGCCCGCCACCACGGCCCGCACCGAGTACCGGCGGGCCGCCCGCCCGGCGACCAGACCGGCCGCCACCGCACCGAGCGCGGCGGGCAGTTCGGCCAGGCCCGCCTCGAACGGCCGTCGGCCCTGCACCAGTTGCAGGAACTGCGAGAGGAAGAAGACCAGGCCGGACATGCCGAGGATGGTCAGCAGGTCGGCGAGCACCGCCCCACTGAAACCGCGGTTGCGGAACAGCCGCATGTCCAGCAGCGGCTCGGTGAGGGTGAGCTGACGCCGTACGAAACCGTAGAGCGCGCCGGCACCCAGCAGGCCCGCGGCGAGCGCCTCCCAGCCGAACCCGTGCGTGGCGGCCTCCTTGACCGCGTACACCACCCCGATCATGCCGACCAGCGACAGCAGGACGCTGCGCAGGTCCCAGGGGCCGGGGCTCGCGTTCTTCGACTCGGGCAGCAGCTTGATGCCGACGAGGACGAGGACCACCATCACGGGCAGGTTGATCAGAAAGACCGAGCCCCACCAGAAGTGCTCCAGCAGGAAACCACCGGCGATCGGACCGACCGCCGTACCGGCGGACGCGGTGGCGCCCCAGATGCCGATGGCGAGGCTGCGCTCGCGCGGGTCGTGGAAGAGGTTGCGGATCAGGGCGAGCGTGGCCGGCATCAGCGTCGCGCCCGCGACGCCGAGCAGCGCGCGGGCCACGATCAGCAGCTCCGGCGTGGTCGCGTAGGCGTTGAGCACGGAGACCGCGCCGAACGCCGTGGCGCCGATCAGCAGGATCCGCTTGCGGCCGATGCGGTCGCCGAGACTGCCCATGGAGACGAGCAGACCGGCGATCACGAAGGAGTAGACGTCACCGATCCACAGCAGCTGGGTGCCGGACGGGCGCAGATCCTCCGATATGTACGGGGTCGCCAGGCCGAGCACGGTGGCGTCGACGGCCACCAGCAGCACGGCGAGCACGAGTACGGACAGCGCCAGCCAGCGGCCGGGGCGCTTCACCGCCTCGTTCGCGTTCGCCGACTGCAGGGTGCTGGTCATGATTCCTCTCTCCGTGTCGCACCGCCGAGCAGCAGCTCGACGATCATGTTCTGGAAGTCGTTCGCGGCCACCTTGCCGTCGTGCACCGACCAGGCCCCGGCGGCGATCAGGCCGTAGAGGGCCTCGGTGAGCCAGGCGGGGGTCAGGTCGATGCGGAACTCGCCGCTGTCCTGGCCGCGCCGGAACAGTGCCGAGACCCGGGCGTCGAGCCGGGCCCATCCCGCGTTCTGCTCCTCGCCCTCGAACAGCTGGTTCTCGGTGTAGAGGAAGGAGAGGAGTCCGGCCGCGGGCTCGATCTCCCGCACCAGCCGCCGTACGGCGTCACTGGCGCTCCCCTCGTCCAGCCGGGCCGCGTCCAGCGCGGCCTCGCACTCCGCGATGCCGAGCGCCTCCAGCGCCCGGACCAGCGCGTCGCGCCCGGCGAACTGGCGGTGCAGCGTGGCTCGGCTGATCCCGGCGGCCTTGGCGACCTCGTCCATGGTCGCGGTGGATTTACGGGTCAGCAGGGCTGCGGCACTGCGCAGTACGTGCTCTCGATCGACGGCCATGAGACAACCATAGCCCATGTGAGACATTCTTGTCTCACACTAGGCATGCGTGACTCACAATCCGGTCTTCCGGGTGGTGTGTGTCAGTGCCAGGGCAGCTGCCCGCGCCGCTCCCAGTACACCTGCGGCTCCTCGACGAGCGCGGCGAGCCGCGTCAGCTGGTCGTCGTCGAGGTCCACGACGGCGGCGTGCAGGTTGGAGGCGAGCTGGACGGTGGTCGCGGCGCCGGAGAGGACCACGCCGGCCCAGGGCTCGCGCAGGATCAGGGCGAGGGCTACAGCGTCGCAGCCGAGTGACGTTTCCGCCGCTACGGCCTTCAGCGCGTCCGGCGCATACGGCTCGGCGAGCCGCCCGTTGGCCATGCCCTCCTTGACGATCACCGTGAGCCCGGCGTCGTGGGCCTCGGCGAGGGCGGGGGCGGCCGAGGTCTCCAGGGCGTTGTAGGTGGACTGGACGGTACGGAAGAGACGCTCGCCGTCGACCGTGATCTCCAGCGCCACCCGGATCGCGTCGGCCTGCGCGGGGCCGCTGGTGGAGAAGCCGATGGTCAGGCCCTGGGCGGCGGCCTCGGCGAGCCTGGCGTGCAGGTCCTTGTCGGTGAGGGCGGGGCTGTCGGGGGTCACCGAGTGGATCTGGTAGAGGTCGAGCCGGTCGCCGAGCAGTTCGATACTTTCGGCGCGCTGCCGTTCGAAGGTGGCGAGGCTGTGGTCCTTGACCTCGTGCTGCTCGGCGGTGGTGGACCAGTCGGCGGTGTAGGTGTAACCCCACTTGCTGCCGACGACGATGTCGTCGATCTCGGGGTGGGCGTTCAGCCAGTCGGCGAGGAATTCCTCGGAGCGGCCGTAGGAGCGGGCTACGTCGAAGTAGCGCACGCCCTGGGCGTAGGCGGCGTCGAGGAGTTCGTGGGTACGGGTGCGAAGGGTGTCTACGCTGCGGTCGGTGCCGAGGTCCTCGTCGCGGCCGAGGTTGATGTAGCCGGGGCGGCCGATTGCGGCGAGGCCGAGGCCGATGTGGCAGGTGGCGGTTGTTGCTGAGGCCAGGCGGGCGAAGGGCATCGCGGGCTCCGTCGGGTCGGCTCCGGTACGGCTTGCGACCAACGTAACCCGTGATGACCTTCGGCTCTCGCCTCAGAACTCGGTTCGTGCGGTGGTTCGGCGGGTGCGGGTGCGTCGTGGCTTGTCGCGCAGTTCCCCGCGCACCTGAAGGGCGTTCCCCTATCGCTTCTCCTTGGCTGTGGCCCACTTGTGCTGGGCCGCCACGTCCGCCTTCACCTCAGCCAGTTGGATCGCGACCGCACTGGGCGCCGTACCCCCGCGGCCGTTGCGGGACGCGAGGGCGCCCGGCACGTTGAGTACCGATCGCACCTCCGGCGTCAGGTGGGCGGAGATCTTTGCGAACTGGTCGTCGGTCAGGTCGTTCAGTTCCTTGCCCTCGGCCTCGGCGGCCTTCACGCACTCGCCGGCGACCTCGTGCGCGACGCGGAACGGGACGCCCTGCTTGACCAGCCACTCCGCGATGTCCGTGGCGAGCGAGAACCCGGCCGGGGCCAGTTCCTCCATGCGCTCGCGGTGCACGGTGAGGGTGGCCATCATGCCGGTGAAAGCGGGGAGCAGGATCTCCAGCTGGTCGATGGAGTCGAAGACCGGCTCCTTGTCCTCCTGGAGGTCGCGGTTGTACGCGAGCGGGAGGGCCTTGAGGGTGGCCATCAGGCCGGTCAGGTTGCCGATCAGGCGGCCGGACTTGCCGCGGGCCAGCTCCGCGATGTCCGGGTTCTTCTTCTGCGGCATGATCGACGAGCCGGTGGAGAAGGCGTCGTGCAGGGTCACGAAGGAGAACTCCTTCGTGTTCCAGATGATGACCTCCTCCGCGATCCGGGAGAGGTTCACCCCGATCATCGCGGTGATGAAGGCGAACTCGGCGACGAAGTCGCGGGAGGCCGTGCCGTCGATCGAGTTGGCGGCGCTGCCGTGCTCGAAGCCGAGGTCCTTCGCGACCGCCTCCGGGTCCAGGCCGAGGCTGCTGCCCGCGAGGGCGCCCGAGCCGTACGGCGACACGGCCGTCCGCTCGTCCCACTGGCGCAGGCGTTCGGCGTCCCGGGACAGGGACTGCACATGCGCGAGTACGTGGTGGGCGAAGAGCACCGGCTGGGCGTGCTGGAGGTGAGTGCGGCCCGGCATCGCGACGTCGGGGTGGGCCTCGGCGAGGCCGATCAGGGCGTCCTGGAGGTCGGCGATCAGGCCGCCGATGGTGCGGGCGTGGTCGCGCAGGTACATGCGGAAGAGGGTCGCGACCTGGTCGTTGCGGGAGCGGCCCGCGCGCAGCTTGCCACCGAGGTCGGGGCCGAGACGCTCCAGCAGGCCGCGCTCAAGGGCGGTGTGGACGTCCTCGTCGGCGATGGTGCCGGTGAAGGCGCCCGACGCCACGTCCGCTGCCAGCCGGTCGAGCCCGTCGAGCATCCGGCTCAGCTCGTCGTCCGTGAGCAGGCCCGCCTTGTGCAGCACGCGCGCGTGCGCCCGCGAACCGGCGATGTCGTAGGGCGCGAGCCGCCAGTCGAAGTGGACGGACGCGGACAGCTTCGCCAGGGCCTCGGCGGGACCGTCGGCGAAACGGGCGCCCCAGAGCCGTACGTCACCGCTGTTGCTGCTCACTTGCGTTGCTCCTCAAGGCTGTCGATGTGCGACCGCCTCCCCGGCCGATGGTCGAGGAGGCGGCTGTCAGGCTAGTGCGTGCGAGGGGTCGTCGCTCGGTTACGCCAGGTCGCGCTTGGCGGCGATCTTCGACGACATGCTGTAGATGTCGATGAAGCCCTTCGCCGCGGACTGGTCGAACGTGTCGCCGGTGTCGTAGGTCGCGAGGTTGAAGTCGTACAGCGAGGACTCCGAGCGGCGGCCGGTGACGACGGCGCGGCCGCCGTGCAGGGTCATCCGGATGTCGCCGGAGACGTGCTGGTTGGCCTCGTTGATGAAGCCGTCCAGGGCGCGCTTGAGCGGGGAGAACCACAGGCCGTCGTAGACCAGCTCGCCCCAGCGCTGCTCGACCTGCCGCTTGTAGCGGGCGAGTTCACGCTCGACGGTGACGTTCTCCAGCTCCTGGTGGGCGGTGATCAGGGCGATCGCGCCCGGCGCCTCGTACACCTCGCGGGACTTGATGCCGACCAGGCGGTCCTCGACCATGTCGATCCGGCCGATGCCCTGGGCGCCGGCGCGCTCGTTGAGCTGCTGGATGGCCTGGAGCACGGTGACGGGCTTGCCGTCGATGGCGACCGGGACGCCCTCCTTGAAGGTGATGATCACCTCGTCGGCCTCACGCGGGGTGGCCGGGTTCTGGGTGTACTCGTAGATGTCCTCGATCGGGGCGTTCCAGATGTCCTCCAGGAAGCCCGTCTCGACGGCGCGGCCGAAGACGTTCTGGTCGATGGAGTACGGGGACTTCTTGGTGGTCGCGATCGGGAGGTTCTTCTCCTCGCAGAACGCGATCGCCTTGTCCCTCGTCATCGCGTAGTCGCGGACCGGGGCGATGCACTTGAGGTCGGGGGCGAGGGCGACGATGCCGGCCTCGAAGCGGACCTGGTCGTTGCCCTTGCCGGTGCAGCCGTGGGCGACCGTGTCGGCGCCGTGCTTCTTGGCGGCGGCGACGAGGTGCTTGACGATCGTCGGCCGGGAGAGGGCGGAGACCAGCGGGTAGCGGTCCATGTAGAGGGCGTTGGCCTTGATCGCCGGGAGGCAGTACTCCTCGGCGAACTCGTCCTTGGCGTCCGCGACCTCGGCCTCGACGGCACCGCAGGCGAGCGCGCGCTTGCGGATGACGTCCAGGTCCTCGCCGCCCTGGCCGACGTCGACCGCAACGGCGATGACCTCGGCGCCCGTCTCCTCGGCGATCCAGCCGATGGCGACGGAGGTGTCCAGACCGCCTGAGTAGGCGAGTACGACGCGCTCGGTCACGGGGTTTCTCCTCACACTGCATTCGCTGACATGCATGAGTATGCAGGAGTCTGCATGGTTCGTCAATCTCGGGAAGGTTTGAACGCGGGAAACCGCTTTCCCGTACCTCTCGCTGAACGCAGGCGCCGCGTTGGTGAACGAGACACGAGACACCCCCGACCCGAGTGAGGCATCCGCATGTCCAGGGCTCTTCCGAAGTACAACAAGCGCCGCGTCGCGTTCGTCGGCGGCGCGGCCGCGGTGGCGCTGTCCGGCGCGGTGATCGCCGGTTCCGCCCTCGCAGGGGAGACGTCCCAGAAGGCACAGGCCACGACCAAGGCCTCGCCCGGCACCATCAGCTGCCCGGCGGTGGCGCCCAGCCTCCCGGCGATCCCCGCCTCTGCGCAGGCCGAGGTCGACCGCAACCTCGCCCTGCTCGACACCCAGCTCGCCGAGGCCAACAAGCGCCTCCAGGACACCGTCGGCCAGGGCGGACCCAACTTCGTCCAGAACGCCATCCTCGGCCCCCTGGAGGACAAGCGGGTCGCCACCATCAACCGCATCGCCACGGCGATCGGCCGCACCGCCGCCAAGCCCCAGGGGCTCGACTCTCTGGCCGCCTGCACGCTCACCCGGTGACGTGACAGGCACTGTGGCCGCCCCGTTGGAGCGCCGACCGGGGCGGCCACAGGGAAAGAACCGTACGGAAACCCCTTAGGCAGGCGAACTAACTTCGCGGATAATCGCTTGCCATGGGAAAGACCTATGAGCGCATCGACGGCAGGCTCCGTTCCTTCATCGAGGAGCAGCCCCTCTTCTTCACCGCGACCGCCCCGCTGTCCGGCGACGGCACGGTCAACCTCTCCCCCAAGGGCCTCAAGGGCTCGTTCGTGGTGCTCGACGAACTCACCCTCGCCTACCTCGACTTCGCCGGTTCCAACGCCGAGACGGTCGCGCATCTGCGGGAGAACGGTCGGATCACCCTGATGTGGTGCGCGTTCCAGGGCCCGCCGAACATCGTCCGGGTGCACGGGCGCGGCGAGCCGGTGTTCCGCGACGACCCGCGATTCGGGGAGCTGCTCGCCCGCTTCCCGGACATCGACCCGAGCACGCACGGGCTGCGCGCGATCATCGTCGTGACGGCCGAACTCGTCCGGGACAGCTGCGGCTTCGCGGTGCCGCTGATGACGTACGACGGTGATCGCGAGCTGCATGGGCGCCGCTTCGGGCGCGAGGACACCGCATCGCTGAGCGCGTACTTCGCGGGCAAGGAGTACATCGCCACGAGCATGGACGGGCTGCCCGGGGTGCCGCTGCCGCTCCCGGAGATGTGACGGAGCCCGGAAGCCCGAACGGACCATCCGAACTGCCGGTGCGGAAAGCCGCCGTTAGCGTCGGGGCATGCGCCCCGTAGTCGCCGCCGCCGTGTCCGTCCTCGTCTGCGCCTCCCTCCTCGGCGCCGCCCCCGCCGAGGGGACCGCGCTGCCCGACCGTATGGCCGACACCGGCCCCGGCAGTCAGCTGATCACCGCCGTGGCGCCCGAGGCGGGCTCGACGACGGGGACGGTGACGTGGTGGGACCGGCGGGACGGACGCTGGGTCAGCGCCGGTTCGGCACCGGCCCGGTTCGGGGCGAACGGGCTCGTCGAGGGGGCGGCGCGCAAGCAGGGGACGAACACCACACCGACGGGGCTGTTCACGCTGCCGTACGCCTTCGGTATCAAGGCGGCGCCGCCCGGGACGACGTACAAATACCGGCCGGTCCGCGAGGACTCCTGGTGGTGCCAGGACGTCGACTCCCGTTCCTACAACCGCTGGACCGAGCCCCGCCCCGCCGACTGCCGGGCGCAGGAGGCCGAACACCTGATGTCGTACGGGCCGCTGTACGCCCATGCGCTGGTCATCGGCTTCAACTACCACAAGCGGGTGCGCGGGCGCGGGGCCGCCATCTTTCTGCACGTCAGAGGTAACGGGCCGACGGCCGGTTGTGTGTCGGTGCCCGAGGACGCCATGCGGCGGATCCTGCTCTGGGCGAAGGCCCGGGGCAGGCCGCACATCGCCGTGGGGACGGAGAGCGGGCCCATCGCGATCACCCGGTACTGACTGAACACACGGCCGCCACCGCACGTATCTCTGGGCCAAGGGACTACGACGATCCGTTGCCCCCGTCCCCGGAGGAACCGTGACCACCACGCTCGCAGGCGGCCGCGCCGCCCGGCGCCAGACCATGCGCCGAATCCGCCCGCGCCGCTCCCCCGCCGTCCCGCTGCTGATCGCCGTGTGGGCCGGTGCGGCCGCGGTGCTGTGGCTGTGGTGGCAGAACACTCCGTCCGTCGCCGACACCACCGGCCGGGTCCTCAACGCGGGCCGGATCACCGGGCTGCTCGCCGGGTATCTGATGGCGCTGGTGGTGCTCCAGATGGCCCGGGTGCCCGCGCTGGAGCGGCGGGTCGGCTCCGACCGGGTCGCGCGCTGGCACGCGATGACCGGCCGCTACACCCTCTGCCTGGTCGTCGCGCACGTCTTCCTCATCATGTGGGGCTACGCGTTGCAGGCCGGCAAGACCCTCGGTGACGTCGTCCAGCAGACGATCGACTCCGTCAACCAGCTCCCGGACATGGGCAAGGCCGCCATCGGCACCGGCCTGCTGGTGCTCATCGGCCTCGTCTCGATCGGTCCGGTCCGCCGCAGGATGCCGTACGACACCTGGTACCACGTCCATCTGATGACGTACGCGGCCGTGTATCTGACGTTCTGGCACCAGATCAGCACCGGCAACGACTTCGCCGTCGAGCCCGCCGCGAAGACGTTCTGGTACGGGCTGTACGGGGCGGTCACCGCGCTGGTGGTGTGGTTCCGGATCATCACCCCGATCAGGCTGAACCTGAGGCACCGGATGCGGGTCGAGGCGGTCATCGAGGAGACGCCCGGGATCGTGTCGGTGCTGGTCGGCGGGCGGAAACTGCACCGGATGGGCGCGGAGGCGGGGCAGTTCTTCCGGTGGCGGTTCCTGGCGCCGGGCATGCGGTTCAGCTCCCACCCGTACTCGCTGTCGGCGGCACCCCGCCCCGACATGCTGCGGATCACCGTGAAGGCGATCGGCGACCACAGCGCCCGCCTGCGCGAGCTGGAGCCCGGCACTCGGGTGTGGGCCGAGGGGCCGTACGGCGCGCTGACCGCCCAGCGCCGCAGCCGCGGCAAGGTGCTGCTGGTCGCGGGCGGCGTCGGTATCACGCCGATGCGGGCGCTGTTCGAGACACTGCCGGGCGCGGCCGGTGACATCACCCTGCTGTACCGGGCCAACAGCACCCAGGACCTGGCCCTGTGGGACGAGCTGGCGAAGATCGCCGACGAGCGGGGCGCCCGGCTGATGTACGCGGTCAACAGTCCGGACGGGGCACGCCCCGACATCTCCGCGGAGTCGTTGCAGCGGAAGATCCCGGACATCGACCGCCACGACGTCTTCCTGTGCGGGCCGCCCGGGTTCGCACAGTCCGTGTACGAGGCACTGCGCGGCGCGGGGGTCCCCGCCCGCCGTATCCATCACGAGTCGTTCGAGATGTGAGCGACGGGTCATCAGGAGACCGGCAACATGAAGAAGAGTCACCCCATCCGGCGTGCCGTGCTCGCCACCGCCGTCACCGTGTCCGGCATCGTGCTGCTGCTGTCGCTGAAGCCGGCCACCGACCCCGGCTCCGCCGCCGCGGCGGGCGGCGCGGCGCCCCCCGTGGGGGCTGCGGCGCCCCAGGGCGGAGCGCAGGCCGCGGGCACCGCCACGATCACCGGCACCGCGGTCCAGACGCAGTACGGTCCCGTGCAGGTCCGGCTGACCGTGAGCAACGGGAAGATCACCCAGGCGGAGGCGGTGCAGGCGCCCAGCGGCGGCCAGAGCAGCCAGGTCACCGCCGACGCCGTGCCCAAGCTCAACCAGGCCGCCGTCGCCGCACAGAGCGCGGAGATCGACGCGGTGTCCGGGGCGACGTACACCAGCACCGGCTACAAGGAGTCCCTCCAGTCGGCCCTGGATCAGGTCCAGTCGAGCGGTGGCGGCTCCGCCGACCAGGGCGGCTCGGGCAGCGCCCAGGCCGCGCGTACGGTGACCGGAGCCGTGGCCCAGACCCAGTACGGGCCCGTCCAGGTCCGGATCACCGTCAGCGGCGGGAAGATCACCCAGGCCGAGGCGGTACAGGCGCCCAGCGGCGGCCAGAGCAGCCAGGTCACCGCCGACGCCGTGCCCAAGCTCAACCAGGCGGCCGTCGCGGCGGGCAGCGCCGACATCGACGCCGTGTCCGGGGCCACGTACACCAGCACGGGGTACCGGCAGTCGCTGCAGTCGGCCCTGGACCAGGCCGGTGGCTGAGCCGGTGGCGGAATCCGCGCAGGCTCCCGCCGCGGAACGCCGGGCGGAGGAGGCGATGGGGACCGTCTTCTCCTTCGACGTCCGCGGCGGGGATCCCACTGCCGTGCGAGCGGCTCTCGACGAGGCCGTCGCCGGGCTGCACCGGGTCGACGCGGTGTTCAGCACCTACCGCGAGGACAGCCAGATATCGCGGCTGGGCCGTGGGGAGGTGACCGTCGGGGAGTGCGATCCCGAGGTCGCCGAGGTGCTGGAGCTGGCCGCCGAGGCGGAGCGGGTCAGCGAGGGGTGGTTCAGCACGACGTACGAGGGGCGGCTCGACCCGACCGGGATCGTCAAGGGCTGGGCCGTCGAGCGGGCGGCGCGGCTGCTGGCGGCGGCCGGGGTGAGCGGGGTCAGCGTCAACGGCGGCGGGGATGTGCAGCTGCTCGGTGTGCCCGGCGCGGGGCGGCCCTGGCGGGTCGGCGTGTCGGATCCGCTGCGGCCCGGTGGGCTGGCGGCGGTCATCTCCGCGGCCGGTACCGACGAACTGGCCGTGGCCACGTCCGGCACGGCCGAGCGCGGCGCCCACATCGTCGACCCGCGCACCGGAAAGTCGGCGGTGACGGACCTGCTCGCGGTGACGGTCGTCGCCCCCCGCCTGACCTGGGCGGACTGCTGGGCGACGGCCGCGTTCGCGATGGGCGCGAGGAACGGGCTGGCCTGGCTCGAGTCCCTGCCGGGCGTGGAGGCGCTGCTGATCACGGCGGGGGACGAGGTGTGGGCGACGGGTGGGCTGGCGGGGTGGCTGGGGTGAGTCACGGCTCTTGGGCCGAGGTCCCTCCCCCACGGTTTCCCCTGTTACGCCTGTTACGCCGAGGCCCGCACCAGCCAGCACGCCGCCGTGAACCTGACCTCCGCCCCCTGCACGTACGGCGCGAAGGCGGCGTGCAGCGCCTCGACGACCCGCGCCCGCGTCGGCTCGTCCACCTCGTGCAGGACGCGGCCCACGGGGCCGAGCAGCGTGAAGTAGCGCTCCAGTTCCTTCTCCGGCATCGTGCACGGCACGTCGAGCGGCTCCACGGCGATCCCCGTCCAGCCGCTCTCCTCCAGCACCCCCCGCACCCGCTCCGCCCGCGCGAAGGCGAACTGGCCCGGCGCGTCCGGGTCGCGGGGTGGCAGGTTGGGCAGCAGCGGCCCCGCGGCCCGTTCGGCCGTCGTCATGAAGGGGTTCTCCTCGGGGCCACGCCAGACGATGAGCCTCAGTTCCCCGGCGGGCCGTGCAGCGCGCCGCAGGTTCGCGAACGCGCCGGCGAAGTCGTCGAAGAACATCACCCCGAACCGCGAGATGACCAGGTCGAAGTCCGCCGGTTCGAAGGCGTGGGTCCCGGCGTCGGCCTGGACGAAGCGGGCCGGCACGCCCGCCCGCTCGGCGCGCGACCGGGCGGCCTCGATCATCGGCTCGGCGATGTCGACGCCGACACAGCGACCCTCCGGACCGGCTCGCCGTGCCGCGGCGACGGTGGTGGCGCCCGTGCCGCAGCCGACATCGAGGACGCGCGCACCGGGTCCGACCGGCTCGGCGAGCAGCGGCTCGAACGGCTTGAACAGCTCGTCGAGCACGTCCTGAGCCGCGACCCAGTTGCGCCCCGCGACCCCGCTCCACAGCGCCTTCAGTGCTTCCGCGTCCCCGCGTTCCCCAGTCATGACCGTCTCCCTTCGCTCGCCCTTGAACAGTCGTGGCCGTAGCCGTACGGTGCCAGTTCAAGTCGACTTGAGGTCAAGGGCATGGACCATCCGGACATAGCGGAAGTGGCGCGGCGCTCCGGCGTACCCGCCTCCACGCTGCGCTTCTACGAGGAGAAGGGCCTGATCGCCTCGACCGGCCGACGGGCCGGCCGGCGTGTCTTCGATCCCGGCGTGCTGCAGCGGCTGGCGCTGATCGCGATGGGCCGCGCCGCCGGTTTCTCGCTCGACGAGATCGCGCTGATGTTCGCGCCGGACGGTCGGCCCCGGATCGACCGGGAGACGCTCAGGGCGAAGGCGGACGAGCTGGACGAGACGATCCGCCATCTGACCGCCATGCGCGACGGACTGCGGCACGCGGCGGACTGCCCCGCGCCGAGCCACATGGAGTGCCCGACCTTCCGCCGCCTGCTGCGGGCGGCGGAGTCGGGTGCGATGAGCGCGCCGGAGGGCGGGCTCAGTGGCCGTTCTGCGCCAGCCGCAGCAGGTGGTCGGCGAGCGCCTGCCCCCCGTCCGGCTGACGGCTGATCAGCAGCAGCGTGTCGTCCCCGGCGATCGTGCCGAGGATGTCGTGCAGCTCCGCCTGGTCGATCGCCGAGGCGAGGAACTGGGCGGCACCCGGCGGGGTGCGCAGGACCACGAGGTTGGCGGACGCCTCCGCGGAGATCAGCAGCTCCTGGGACAGGCGCCGCATCCGCTCCTCCTTCGCCGACTCCCCAAGCGGCGCACGCGGCGTGCGGAAGCCGCCCTCGCTGGGCACCGCGTAGATGAGGTCGCCGTCGTTGTTGCGGATCTTCACCGCGTTCAGCTCGTCCAGGTCCCGGGAGAGCGTCGCCTGCGTGACGGTCAGCCCGTCGTCGGCGAGCAGCTTCGCCAACTGGCTCTGGGAGCGCACCGGTTGCCGGTTGAGGATGTCCACGATCCGGCGGTGGCGTGCGGTGCGGGTCTGCGGCACGGCAGGCCCGTTGACCCCCGCCTGCCCGTGGTCCTGCGGGTGGCTCATCGTCGTCTCATTCTCCGGCTCGTCCGTCCCCGTGACTTGCGTCGAGGACACCGGGCAGCGCCCGGAGCAGCGCCTCCACCTCGTCGTCGCCGAGGTTCAGCGGCGGCATGAGCCGTACGACATCGGCGGCGGGCGCGTTCACCAGGAATCCGGCGTCCTGAGCCGCCTGCTGCACCTGCGGCGCCAGCGGCTTGGTGAGCACGATACCCAGGAGGAGGCCCGCACCCCGGACATGGCCGATCAATCCATGGTTCAGAGACTCGATTCCGTCCCGCAACTTCTCGCTCTGCCGCTTGACGTTCTCCAGCAGTCCCTCGTTCGCGATCGCGTCGAGTACGGCGAGTCCGGCGGCGCAGGCGACGGGGTTGCCGCCGAACGTCGTACCGTGCTGACCTGGCTGGAGCAGCTCGGCCGCCCGCCCGAACGCCACCGTCGCGCCCAGCGGCAGCCCGCCGCCGAGGCCCTTGGCGAGCGTGACGACGTCCGGCAGGACGCCCTCGTGCGCCTGGTACTCGAACCAATGTCCGGTCCGCCCGATGCCGGTCTGCACCTCGTCGAGGACCAGCAGCGAACCGGTGGCGGCGGTGATCGCCCGGGCCGCCTTCAGGTAACCGGCGGGCGGGACGATGACCCCGTTCTCACCCTGGATCGGCTCGATGATGACGAGGGCCGTCTCCTCGGTGACCGCGGCGGCCAGCGCCTGCGCGTCGCCGTAGGGGACGTGCGTGACGTCACCGGGCAGCGGCAGGAACGGGCCCTGCTTGGCGGGCTGGCCGGTGAGGGCGAGGGCGCCCATGGTGCGGCCGTGGAAGCCGCCCTCGGTGGCGACCATGTGGGTCCGCCCGGTCAGCCGGCCGATCTTGAAGGCGCCCTCGTTGGCTTCGGCGCCGGAGTTGCAGAAGTAGACCTTGCCGTCCCGGCCGAACAGCTGCAGCAGCCGCTCGGCGAGCGCGACGGGCGGCTCGGCGACGAACAGGTTGGAGACGTGCCCCAGCGACGCGATCTGCCGGCTGACCGCCTCGACGACCCCGGGGTGCGCGTGCCCGAGCGCGTTCACCGCGATGCCGCCGACGAAGTCGACGTACTCCTTGCCGTCGGCGTCCCACACCTTGGCGCCCGCGCCGCGCACGAGCGGCAGTCGCGGGGTGCCGTAGTTGTTCATGAGCGCGCCCTGCCACCGGGCGGTCAGTTCCTGGTTGGCACTCATACGGCATCCCCCTCGTGCGCGTCCGGCACGACCATCGTGCCGATGCCTTCGTCCGTGAAGATCTCCAGCAGGATCGAGTGCTGGACCCGGCCGTCGATGACGCGGGCGTTGCCCACCCCGTTTCGCACGGCGTGCAGACAGCCCTCCATCTTCGGCACCATGCCGGACGACAGCTCCGGCAGCAGCTTCTCCAGCTGGGAGGCGGTGAGGCGGCTGATCACCTCGTCGCTGTTGGGCCAGTCCTCGTAGAGTCCCTCGACGTCCGTGAGGACCATGAGGGTCTCGGCGCCCAGAGCAGCAGCGAGTGCCGCAGCCGCCGTATCAGCATTGACGTTGTAGACATGTCCGTCGTCCTGGGAACGGGCGATCGACGACACGACCGGGATCCGGCCGTCCGCGAGCAGGGCCTCGATCGCGCCCGTGTCGATCGCGGTGATCTCGCCGACCCGCCCGATGTCGACGAGCTCGCCGTCGATCTCGGGCTGGTGCTTGGTGGCGGTCATGGTGTGGGCGTCCTCGCCGGTGAGGCCGACGGCGAGCGGCCCGTGCTGGTTGAGCAGCCCGACCAGCTCGCGCTGCACCTGCCCGGCCAGCACCATCCGTACGACGTCCATGGCGTCCTCGGTGGTGACGCGCAGGCCCGCCTTGAACTCGCTGACGATGCCGTGATTTTCGAGCGCCCGGCTGATCTGGGGGCCGCCGCCGTGCACGACGACCGGCTTGAGGCCGGCGTGCCGCAGGAAGACGACGTCCTGGGCGAAGGCGGCCTTCAGCTCCTCGTTCACCATGGCGTTGCCGCCGAACTTGATGACGACCGTCTTGCCGTGGTGCCGGGTCAGCCAGGGCAGCGCCTCGATGAGGATCTGCGCCTTGGGCAGGGCGGTGTGTTTGCGTGTCGTGGTCATGAGGAGTAGGCGCTGTTCTCGTGGACGTAGTCGGCGGTGAGGTCGTTGGTCCAGATCGTGGCGGTCTGGGAGCCGGCGGCGAGGTCGGCGACGATGTGCACCTCGCGGTAGCGCATGTCGACCTTCTCGCGGTCCTCGCCGACGCCGCCGTTCTTGCAGACCCAGACGCCGTTGATGGCGACGTTGAGCTGGTCGGGCTCGAAGGCGGCGGATGTCGTACCGATCGCGGAGAGGACGCGGCCCCAGTTGGGGTCCTCGCCGTGGATGGCGCACTTGAGGAGGTTGTTGCGGGCGATGGAGCGGCCCACCTCGACGGCGTCGTCCTCGGTCGCGGCGTTGATCACCTCGACCTTGATGTCCTTGCTGGCGCCCTCGGCGTCGCGGATCAGCTGCTGCCCGAGGTCGTCGCAGACCTGCCGTACGGCGTCGGCGAACTCCTCGTACTCCGGGGTGACCCCGGACGCGCCGGAAGCGAGGAGCAGCACGGTGTCGTTGGTGGACATGCAGCCGTCGGAGTCGACGCGGTCGAAGGTGACCTTGGTGGCGGCGCGCAGAGCCTTGTCCAGCGTCGCACTGTCCAGCTCGGCGTCCGTGGTGAGGACGACGAGCATGGTGGCGAGGCCGGGGGCGAGCATGCCCGCGCCCTTCGCCATGCCGCCGACGGTCCAGCCGTCCTTGGTCACGACGGACGTCTTGTGGACGGTGTCGGTGGTCTTGATGGCGATGGCGGCCTTCTCGCCGCCGTGCTCGGAGAGCTGGGCGGCTGCGGTCTCGACGCCGGGGAGCAGCTTGTCCATCGGGAGAAGTACGCCGATCAGTCCCGTCGAGCAGACGGCGACCTCGATGGCGCCCCGGCCGAGCACCTCGGCGACCTTCTCGGCGGTGGCGTGCGTGTCCTGGAAGCCCTTCGGTCCGGTGCAGGCGTTGGCGCCGCCGGAGTTGAGGACGACCGCGGACACCTGGCCGCTCTTCAGCACCTGCTCCGACCAGAGCACGGGGGCGGCCTTGACGCGATTGGAGGTGAAGACGCCCGCGGCGGCGCGGCGGGGGCCGTTGTTGACCACGAGGGCCAGGTCGGGGTTGCCGTTCTCCTTGATTCCGGCGGCGATGCCCGCCGCCGTGAATCCCTTTGCTGCCGTCACACTCACGGCGCAACTCCGATCGTCGTCAGCCCGGTGGTCTCGTCGAGACCCAGGGCGAGGTTCATGCTCTGGACGGCACCGCCCGCGGTGCCCTTGGTCAGGTTGTCGATGGCGCTGATCGCGATGATCCGCCCGGCGGCCTCGTCGTACGTGACCTGGACCTGAACGGCGTTGGAACCGTAGACGGAGGCCGTGGCGGGCCACTGGCCCTCGGGGAGCAGATGGACGAAGGGCTCGTCGGCGAAGGCCTTGTCGTAGGCCGCGCGGACGGACTCGGCGGTGACGCCGGGCTTCGCCTTGGCGCTGCACGTGGCGAGGATGCCGCGCGGCATGGGCGCGAGGGTCGGGGTGAAGGAGACGGAGACCCGCTCGCCGGCCGCCGCGCTGAGGTTCTGGATCATCTCGGGCGTGTGCCGGTGCACTCCGCCGACGCCGTACGGCGACATGGAGCCCATGACCTCGGAGCCGAGCAGATGCGGCTTGGGCGCCTTGCCCGCGCCCGACGTGCCGGACGCTGCGACGATCACGGCCTCGGGCTCGGCCAGCCCCGCGCCGTACGCCGGGAACAGCGCGAGGGAGACGGCCGTGGGGTAGCAACCGGGCACCGCGATGCGCTTGGACCCCTCCAGCGCGGCGCGGCAGCCCGGCAGTTCGGGGAGGCCGTAGGGCCAGGTCCCGGCGTGCGGGGAGCCGTAGAACTTCTCCCAGTCGGCGGCGTCCTTCAGCCGGAAGTCGGCGCCCATGTCGACCACGAGGACATCCGGCCCGAACTGCTCGGCGACGGCGGCGGACTGCCCGTGCGGCAGCGCGAGGAACACCACGTCGTGCCCGGCGAGCACCTCGGCCGACGTCTCGCTCAGCACCCGGTCGGCCAGCGGCAGCAGATGCGGCTGGAGCGCGCCGAGCCGCTGGCCGGCGTTGGAGTTGCCGGTCAGGGCGCCGATCTCGATCTCGGGGTGCGCCAGGAGCAGACGCAACAGCTCTCCGCCCGCGTATCCGCTCGCCCCGGCCACTGCCGCACGTACCGTCATGGACCCTCCTCTTGGATGGCATGACTATACGTTTCCCTGCACGTTTATGCAATCCCGGCCGACTGGGTGTGCCAGTGGCGCCGGTTACGGTGCTGAGCATGACAGATTGGATCGGCAGCGGCGCCATGGCTTGGCTGGGAGAAGATCCGTACGGGGGCGACGAGACCGTGCTGGCGTACTACAAGGGAACCGGCCTGGCCGCCATGACCGAAGGACTGATCGCACAGCACCGGCCGCCGTTCGCCTACGGCAACGACGCGGCACCCGGTGACTGGGGTGTGATCGTGCACCCCATGTTCAACCCGGCTCGCGGCGAATTCGACGACATCGACTACCGCAAGCTGTGCCCCGAGGGCGCCGAGCTGATGGTGTTCATTCCCAACCCGTGCGTCGCCAAGGGCCACGGCCCCAAGGCGTACCACTACAAGGACGGCCGGATCTCGTCCTGCATCGACTACGAGGACCCCGCTTACATCGGTGAGTACTGGCCCAACAAGATGGCACCCCTCATCACGGCGGCCGGGCTGGACTACGAGAACGAGGACTACGAGGAGCAGCTGACCCGGCTGATCTGTGACCATCTGGGGCTGCCCGCGCTGGACCGCGCCACCATCACCGTGGACCGCGACCTGATGGACTCCTACTTCTAGGGCCTGTCCAGCGGATGTGGGCGGCTCAGGCGTATGTCGGCGTCGCCTGAGCCGCCCGGCAGGTCACCTCTGCTTGATCCGCAGGAAGGTGACGGAGTTGGCGGGGAAGGTGTACGTGAAGGTGTCCGCGACTCCCGAGAAAGTGGACCTGGCCGGGCTGACCGGCGTGTCCGTCTCGGTGTTCACGTCGTCCGGCGCGGCGGCCAGCGTGGTCACCCGGGCCCTGGACGCGACCTTCGCGCCGCCCAGGTCGATGGCCGTGCGGGCGGCCGAGGACTGGGCGTTGACGACCTTGACGATCAGGTCACCGGTGCGGTCGTCCTTGGTGACGACCTGACGGAAGGGCTCGGCCGGTTTGTTGTCGGTGAAGCTGCTCCACAGCTGGCCGTCGAGGTAGAGGCTCACCTGCCGGCCGCGCACCTTGATGTCGATGTCGTAGGCGCGGCCCGTCTCGATCGACCCGGCCTTGGAGACGATGGTCGACTTGCCGCCGTCCGCGGCCTTCTCGACGGCGGACTGGGTGTTGTTCCAGCCGCCGAGGTTCCACCAGTAGTAGTTGCCGGTGTCCTTGACGCCGAAGGCGACCAGGAAGCCCTCGTTGCCGGACTTCTTGGTGGCCTTCACATGCAGGTCGTAGTCCTGCCAGGCCGGGTCGCCGGCGGTGACCATGGTGTTCTCGGCGGCGGCGTCGGTCTGGACGTAGGCCCCGTCCTGGACGCTCCAGCTGCCGCCCCCGACGTGCTTCCACTGTGATGCGTCACCGGAGAAGTCGTCGCTGAGCAGCGTGGTGCCGTCGGCGGCGGTGACCTTCACATCGTCGTACGCCGCGCTGGTCGCCCACGTCGACAGGCCGACGGCGCCGGAGATGGGGCCGCTGGTGTCCGGCGTGGTGGTCGCCCTCGACGGTACGACCCGGTCGCCGACGTTGTTCATGAACAGCTTCTGGACCTCGTAGCTGGCCGAGCCCCAGGAGGCGTGGTTGTTGAACCAGATCATGTCCGGGCGCCACTGCACGTAGTCCTCGTTGGCGAGCAGCGGAGCGTACGAGGCGAGCTTGACGACGTCCGCGTTGCGCTCCAGACCGGTCATGTACGCGGCCTCGGCGAGGGCGTTCTGCCAGGCGTTGCCCTGGGAGGCGTACTCACCGAGGAAGACCTTGGGGCCCTTGCGGTCGTAGCTGTCGTAGCGGTCGTTGTTCTGCAGGAACCACTGCGGGCTGTTGTAGTAGTGCTCGTCGACCATGTCGACGTTGCCCTCGCGGTTGAGCTTCCAGGCGGTGTCGAAGGTCGTGCCCGTGTCGTCGGGGCCGGAGTTGGAGATGACCGTGATGTCCGGGTACTTGGCCTCGATCGCCGCGCGGAACTTCTGGAAGCGGGCGAAGAACTCGTTGGGGAGGTTCTCCTCGTTGCCGACGCCGATGTGGGTGAGGTGGAAGGGCTTCGGGTGGCCCATCTCGGCGCGCACCTTGCCCCATTTCGAGTTCGCCGGGCCGTTGGCGAACTCGATGAGGTCGAGGGTGTCCTGGATGTGCCGCTGGAGCAGCGCCTCGTCGTCCGTGGCCCGGTTCTGGCCGCAGCCGGTGACCAGGGCGGGGACGACGGGCAGCGGCATGGCGCCGACGTCCTCGGCGAAGCGGAAGTACTCGTAGTAGCCGAGGCCGTAACTCTGGTTGTAGCCCCAGAAGTTGGCGTTCGTCGCCCGCTGCTCGACCGGGCCGATGGTGTCCTTCCACTGGTACGACCGCTTGCGCTGCCAGCCGGACGCCTCGCTGTAGTCCTCCATGGAGCCGGTGTTGACCAGGCAGCCGCCGGGGAAGCGCACGAAGGCGGGGTTGAGGGCCTCGATCTTCTCGGCGAGATCCTTGCGCAGGCCGTTCGGCTGGTTCTTGTAGGTGTCGCGCGGGAACAGCGACACCATGTCGAGCGCGGCGGCCTCGGTGGCGGCGACGGTGAGGCGGCCGCGGTTGCTGGTGCGGGTCGCGGTGAAGGTGGCGGTGTACTTCTTCCAGGCGCCCTTAGCGGCCACCTGGCGGACACGGGCCAGTTCGCCTGCGGCGTCCTTGAGGGACACGGTGAGTGTCGTGCCGGACGCGGCGCGGGCCCACACCGAGAAGTCGTACCTCTTGCCCTTCTCGACCCGGATGCCGGTGTTGTACCCGGCGTTGGTCACGGCCGAGTCGGCGTCCAGGGAGAGGTAGTTGCGGTTGCGCTCGTTGAGCCGTCCGTCGTCGTCGACGACCTGCGCCGTGCCGTTAACCGCCCAGGAGGTCAGCGGGGTGTAGGAGCCGTTGTCGGCGGTGGAGTACTCGAAGGAGCGGTTCTGCACGAGCTCGGCGTACAGGCCGCCGTCGGCGGCCCGGTTGATGTCCTCGAAGAAGACGCCGTACATCGTGTCGTCGATCGTCGCGCCCGTCGCCGTCGGGTCGAGGGTGATCTCGTAGTCGGTGACGGCTTCGGCGTGCGCGGGGGCGGGGACGACGGCGGCGGCCACCAGACAGGCGGTGACCGTCAGGCCGAGTCTCCAGCGGGTGCGTGACATGGATACTCCGCGGCTCGGTGGGGAGATATCTGAATGAGACGTTCGATATATCGGACAATGGTCAGCACTTCGAACGGCAAGATAGGGAGGGGACAGGGACGCGTCAATGGGTCGCGCAGCAACGGACGGGACGGAGAGCGGATCGGGATGGGCGAGTTCTGGCCAGTGCCGGATGTGCTGGGGTATCTGGCCGGGCGCTGGCGGGTGGAGCGGTCGGTGCGCGATCTCGCGAGCGGGGACGAGGGGCGGTTCGAGGGGACGACGGTCTTCGGGTCACTTGAGGGCGGCGGTCTGCTGCACGAGGAGTCCGGCACTTTCGTCTGGCAGGGCGTGTCCCGACCGGCCGAGCGGACGCTGCGCTACCTGCCCGGACCGTCGCGCGGCACGGCGGAGGTCCGCTTCGCCGACGGCCGCCCCTTCCACGACCTCGACCTGACCACCGGCCGGCACGTCACCGACCACCCCTGCTCGGCCGACCTCTACCGGGGCGAGTTCACCGTCCTGGACGCGGACCACTGGCGGACGGTGTGGCGGGTGCGCGGCCCGGCGAAGGACCTCGTACTGACGACGGACTACACGCGCGAGGCCTGAGCGGGGCCGCTTTCGAAGCGCAGGTTCCAGCGGCCCGCGCGGCCCGCGACGGTGGTTGTGGACAGGGAGCAGACGTCGAGGCTCCAGAACGTCGAGGGCGGTGCCTTCAGGGCGTACACCAGGGCCGCGCGGATCACCGAGGGCTCGGCCACGGCGACGATCCGGCAGCCGTCCTCGACGGGACGGGTGTCGAGCCAGCCGCCGACGCGGGAGATGAAGGCGAGCAGTGACTCACCGCCGTGCGGTGTGGAGCGGGGGTCGGCGAGCCAGGCGTCCACCGCCTCCGGCTCCCGGGCCATCGCCTCCCCGAGCGTGAGCCCGCGCCAGCGGCCCATGTCGCAGTCACGCAGGGCGAGTTGCGCCAGCGGGGCGTAGCCGAGCGCGTCGCCGGTGGCGCGGCTGCGGGGGGTGGGCGAGCAGTAGCGCAGCTCGGCCGCCGCGAGCGGCACCAGGTCGCGGGCGACGCGCTGCACCTCGTCCCAGCCCGCCTGGTCCAGCGGCCGGTCGTCCTCGAAACGTTCCGCGAGCAGCGCGGAGCTGCGCGCGGCGGCGACGAACGTGACCCGAAGTGCCATGCGGGGATGGTGTGCCTGGAGAGTGAGCAGGTCAAGAGGTGTTACGGCTGAGTTATGGAGGCGCCGCAAAAACTTACCGGAAGGTCAGGATCAGCCGGACAACTCACTCGAAATGCAGCGCCATCCATTCCTGCGGCCGCTCCAGCGGGGCGAACCCGAGCTTCTCGTACACGCCGTGCGCATCGTGCGTGGCGAGCAGGATGCGACGCAGCCCGTGCGGCCGCAGGTGCTCCCGCACGGCCTCGACGAGCGCCGTGCCGATGCCCTTGCCCCGCACCGACGGATCGACGTACACATCGCAGAGCCACGCGAAGGTCGCCAGGTCGGTGACGACCCGCGCACAAGCGACCTGCTCCCCCGAAACCGTCTCGTACACCCCGAAGTTGAGCGACCCGGCGACGGCCCGGTCCTGCTTCTCCCGCGATCGCCCGATCGCCCAGTACGCGTCGCTCGACAACCACCGATGCACCCGCTCGACGTCGACGCGGTCGGGGTCGGTGGAGGTCTCGTAGCCCTCGGCGAGGGACGGCAGGTCGGTCATGGCGGGATGCTCGCAGGTCGGGCGCGCGGCCGTCGACGGATTATCCGAGGACCTCCGCACAGGCGGTACGCAGCCGCCGTACCCCCTCCGTGATCTCCCCCTCCCCCGCCACCGCCGCGAAGCTCAGACGGACGTGGCCCGCCGGGGGCTCGGCGCTGAAGTAGGGGCGGCCGGGCGCGAGGGCCACGCCCGCGCGGAGGGCGGCCGCGGTGAAGGCGGGCTCGTCAGTGCCGTCGGGGAGCCGGAGCCAGAGGTGGTAGCCGCCCGAGGGGATGTGCGGAAGGGTGAGTTCGGGCAGGTGCAGGCCGAGCGCCGCCGTCATCGCGTCTCTGCGCGCCTTCAGCTCCGTCGAGACCGTGCGCAGATGGCGGGGCCAGGCGGGCGAACCGACCAGCTCCAGGGCCGCCTCCTGAAGGGGCCTGGGCACGAAGAAGGTGTCGACCACCTGGATGGCCCGCAGCCGCTCCAGCACCGGCCCGCGCGCGGCCAGGGCGCTCACCCGGAAGCTCGGCGAGGTCACCTTGGTGAGCGAGCAGACGTGCACCACCACGCCATCGGGGTCGTCGGCGGCCAGCGGACGCGGCAGCGGCCCGGCGTCCGCGTGCACCAGCCGCCGTACGAAGTCGTCCTCGACCACGAACGCCCCGGCCTCCCGCGCGATACGCAGCACCTCACCGCGCCGCTGCGGGGCGAGGACCGCGCCGGTGGGGTTCTGGAACAGCGGCTGGCAGACGAAGACCCGCGCCCCGGTCGCCCGGAACGCGTCGGCGAGCAGCGCGGGCTTGACCCCGTCCGCGTCCACCGGCACCGGCACGGGGCGCAGGCCCGCCGCGCGGGCGATCGCCAGCATCCCCGGGTACGTCGGCGACTCCACCAGCACCGGCGCGCCGGGCGGGGCCAGGGCGCGCAGGGCCGTCGTCAGTGCCGACTGGCCGCCCGAGGTGATCAGCACCTCGGCGGCCGTTACCGTGTCGCCGATGCTGCGCGCGAACCACTCGCGCAGCTCCGGCAGTCCCTCCAGCGGCGGCCGCCCCCATGCGCCCGGACGCCGCCCCGCCCGGGACAGCGCGGCCGCCATGGCCTTCTCCGGCTGGAGCGACGGATGCAGATAGCCGCCGTTGAACTCGATCACCCCCGGCGGCGGCACGGCGAGCGAGACGGTGACCCCGGAGGCGTCCACGGTGCGCGGTACGAGTTCGGCGGCGCTGTCCGCGCTGAGCGTCACCTCCTGCCACGAGGTGTCGCCCACGGGAGCGCCCCCGGTACGCGGCCGCGCCCGGAACGCGCCGGCGCCCGGCCGGGTCACCACCAGCCCCTCGGCGGCGAGTTGGGAGAGGGCACGGGAGACGGTCACCGGGCTCACCCGGAACCGTTCCACGAGTGCCCGGCTGGACGGGAGCTTTCCACCGGGAGAGTAGTGGTCGAGTTCCCTTCGCAGTTGGTTTGCCAGTTCACCGACACTGCTACGCTCTTGCATGAGAACACAGAGTAGCGCTATCGCACCGACCGGGATAGCAGTCAGCGGTGCGCCGAAGGCCACCCTCGGCACCCTCCAGGCCGCCCTGGGCGTCACCGTCTTCTCGCTCACCTTCCCGGCCACCGCCTGGGGCCTGGAGGGCTTCGGGCCCTGGTCGCTGGTCGCCGTGCGCATCGTGCTCGCGGCTCTGATCGCGGGCGTGTGTCTGCTGGCGCTGCGCGTCCCGCTGCCCGCCCGGGAGCACTGGACGGGCCTCGCGGTCGTGGCCGGCGGTGTCGTGTTCGGTTTCCCGCTGCTCACCACGCTCGCCCTGCAGACGTCGACCACCGCCCACGCCGCCGTCGTGGTCGGCCTGCTGCCGTTGACGACCGCGCTGCTGTCCGCCCTGCGCGTCGGCAGCCGCCCCTCCCGCACCTTCTGGGCGGCGGCGCTCGTGGGCGCGGCCGCGGTGCTGGCGTTCACGATCCAGCAGAGCGGCGGCGCCCTGTCCACCGCCGACCTGTATCTCTTCGCGGCACTGCTGGTGTGCGCCGCCGGCTACACCGAGGGCGGACGGCTGGCGCGGGTCATGCCGGGCTGGCAGGTGATCGGCTGGGCGCTGGTGCTGTGTCTGCCGCTCACCGTGCCCGCCACCGCGCTGGCGCTGTCGTACGAGCCCGTGCAGCTCACCTTTCACAGCGTGACCGGTGTGCTGTGGGTCGCGGCGGGCTCGCAGTTCCTGGGTCTCGTCGTCTGGTACCGGGGCATGGCGGCCATCGGCATCCCCAAGGCCAGCCAGTTGCAGTTGGCCCAGCCGCTGCTCACACTGGTGTGGTCGGTGCTGCTGCTGGGCGAGCACCTGACAGTGGCCGCCCCGTTGACGGCCGCGGCAGTGCTCGTCTGCATCGCCGTCACGCAACGGGCGCGAGGCTGAGCGACGTTCCGCGCCGGTACCGACCGGCGCTGTCCGCCGTAGACTCAAAGCCACGGACCGCTGCTCCCGCACATCGTGAGGAGGCCCCAGATGCGCGCAAGCGTGGGCGACCAGCTTGTCCAGCACGGCAGGGTGGTCGGACAGCACGACAAGGTCGGCGAGATCGTCGAAGTGCTGGGCCAGAAGGGCGAACCCCCGTACCGCGTCCGCTTCCAGGACGGGCACGAGGGGCTGTGCTCACCGGGCCCCGACACCGAGATCCGGCACAGGGAAACCACCACCGGGCAGTGATTCAGCGCGGGGGTGTCGCCGACTGCTGGTAGTGGTCGGCGACCACCCGCGCCATGGCCCCGAAGTCGTCCGCCGCCACCTCTCTGGCGGCGAAGTAGACGTGCCCGCGTACCTCCGGGTGGTCCCGTGCGTACGTCAGATGCCGGGACAGCTCGGCCGGGTCCTGCCAGGCCGCGGCCTGCGCCGGGTCACCGGCCCGGTACAGCGCCTCCCCCACGTACAGCTGTGTTGCGCTGCCCCGCGCCACGTCGGCCCACCAGGGCACGAGTTTGGCGTAGTCGGCGGCGGAGTTGCCGATGTGCCAGTACAGCTGCGGGCAGATGTAGTCGATCCAGTTCTCCCGCACCCATCTGCGGGTGTCCGCGTAGATCTCGTCGTACGACTGCAGCGCCCGCGTGTCCGAGCCGCGCGGGTCGGTGGAGGCGTTGCGCCACACCCCGAAGGGGCTGATCCCGAAGCGGGTGCCGGGGCGGATCTGCTTGATGCGGGCCGCCATGTCGCGCACCAGCCGGTTGATGTTGTCGCGCCGCCAGTCGGCGCGGTTGGAGAAGGCGCCGCCGTGGGTGTCGTAGGCCTCGTCGTCGTCGAAGGCATGGCCTGCGATCGGGTACGGGTAGAAGTAGTCGTCGAAGTGGACGGCGTCGATCGGGTACTTCGCCACCGCGTCCAGCATCGCGTCAAGCACGAAGGTGCGGACCTCCGGCAGCCCCGGGTTGTAGTAGAGCTTCCCGCCGTACGGCACCACCCAGTCGGGGTGCCGCCGGGCCGGGTGGGAGGCGATGAGGCGGCTCGGGTCGGGGTGCACGGCGACGCGCAGCGGGTTGAACCAGGCGTGCAGCTGAAGCCCCCGGGCGTGCGCCTCGGCGATGGCCGTGCCGAGCGGGTCCCAGCCGGGATCGCGGCCCTGGGTGCCGGTGAGGTACTGCGACCACGGCTCGTACGGCGACGGCCACAGCGCGTCGGCCGTCGGCCGCACCTGGAGGATCACCGTGTTCAGACGGCGCCGGGCCGCCGCGTCGAGGTGGGCGAACAGTTCGGCGCGCTGCTGTGCGGCGGTCAGACCCGTGCGCGACGGCCAGTCCCGGTTGGTCACGGTGGCCAGCCACATCCCCCGCATCTCGGTGGTGGCGCGCGGCCGCCGCGCGGAGGCCGCGCCCGCGTCGCCCGCCATCGCCAGCGTCGACAGTGCGGCCAGCGCGAACGCCCGACGTGACAGCCGTCCCATGGACAAACCCCCAGTACGCTGCGGATCCGCACGGTCACGGATCGTCTCCGCGGCACAGCATGCCCCGCCCCGGGCGATCGATCATCGATACTTACGGGTAACGTGCACGAACGGAGCAGGCACCGAACCCGGCGGACCTGCCGGAGCCGGAGAACAGCGAAGGGGACGATGTGACGGGCATCCCAGCGGGAGATATCGCGCGCGTCGGAGTGGTGGGCTGCGGCCAGATGGGTGCGGGCATCGCCGAGGTGTGCGCCCGCGCCGGACTGGACGTGAAGGTCGCCGAGACCACCGGTGAGGCCCTGGAGATCGGCCGTACCCGGCTGTTCAACTCCCTGTCCAAGGCGGCCGAGCGCGGCAAGATCAGCGAGGCGGAGCTGGCGGAGACGCAGGCGCGCCTGAGCTTCACCACCGACCTCGGCGAGTTCGCCGACCGCGACCTGGTGATCGAGGCCGTCGTCGAGAACGAGCAGGTCAAGACCGAGATCTTCCAGGTGCTCGACCAGGTGGTGACCCGTCCGGACGCCATCCTGGCCTCGAACACCTCCTCCATCCCGCTGGTGAAGCTGGCGGTCGCCACCTCGCGCCCCGACCAGGTCATCGGCATCCACTTCTTCAACCCGGCCCCGGTGCAGCAGCTGGTCGAGCTGATCCCGGCGCTGACCACCTCCGAGGGTACGCTCGGCCGGGCCCAGCTGTTCGCCGAGAAGACGCTGGGCAAGCACAGCATCCGTGCCCAGGACCGCTCCGGCTTCGTGGTCAACGCGCTGCTGATCCCCTATCTGCTCTCCGCGATCCGGATGTTCGAGTCGGGCATCGCCAGCCGCGAGGACATCGACAACGGCATGGAGCTCGGCTGCGCCCACCCGATGGGCCCGCTGAAGCTGTCCGACCTGATCGGGCTGGACACGGTGGCCTCGGTGGCGCAGAGCATGTACGAGGAGTACAAGGAGCCGCTGTACGCCGCTCCCCCGCTGCTCCAGCGGATGGTCGACGCGGGGCGGCTGGGCCGCAAGAGCGGCTCGGGCTTCTACACCTACGGCTGATTACGGACGGTAGGTTTTCGGCCAGGCGCGGGCCCGGCACCGGACTTCCGGTGCCGGGCCCGCGGCATTCACACACCGTGTGCGCGCCAGGCACGCATATGCCCCACGCACACGCTCCCCACGTGTCCACCAGGCGAGTTGACTCATGATGCGCATGCAAGGGATGTGATTCGACTACGGAAAGGAGCGGTTCGTGACCGCCGATCCCGAGCATTTGGTCGTGCAAGGTGAACTCGCAGAGTTACGACGCCGACTCGACGTGGCGTACGCACGGGTCGAGGGCGACCTGGCGCTGCTCAGTCACCGCACCGAGGAAACGACCAAGGAACTGGACGAGCTGAACACCCGGCTCACCACCCTCGAACACGCCCGCTGGCCACTGCCCTCGGTCGCGGCCGTCACGGCTGTGGGCGCCCTGGTCGTCTCCCTCTGGCAGGCGCTGGGACGGTAGGTCAGGGCAACGTGTCCTGGCCGAGCCTGAGGTGGTGCAGTAGCAGCAGCGCGGCGGCCATGTTGGCGGCCGGGACCTCGCCGCGGGCGACCAGGTCGGGGACGACCTTGAGCGGGACCCACTCCCTGCGGTCCGACTCGAAGTCGTCCACCGGATGTCCGACGTACTCGCCCTCGTCGGCCCAGTAGATGTGGTGCCGGGCGTCGGTGAGGCCGTTGGACGGCTCCACGCTCATCAGGTGCCGCAGCGGTCCCGGCCGCCAGCCGGTCTCCTCCTGAAGCTCCCGGGCGGCCGCGACGGCGATGTCCTCGCCGTCCTCGACGACCCCGGCCGCGAGTTCCCACCCCCAGCTGTCGGTGATGAAGCGGTGGCGCCACAGGAGCAGGACCTCGTTGGCCTCGTTCACCACCGTGGCCACGGCGACCGGCCGCAGCCGTATCAGGAAGTGGTCGAGGTGCCGGCCGTCCGGCAGCTCCACATCCGCGAGGTTGACGCTGAACCAGCGGTTCTCATACACAGTTTGTTCGCTCTGTTTCGTCCACTGCACGGTTCTGCCACCTTCCGTCGAGTAAGTGGCAATATCGCAGCAGGGACTATGAGGTGTCGGCGTTCGAGCGCCGGTTTACAGCGGTACGCGCAGTGCTCCGTCGATGAGTTCGGCGGCCTCGGCCGTGCCCGCGCCGCCGCTGCGCGCCAGATGCTGGCGTACCGCCCGGAGTCGGTCGCGCAGCCGCTGGGACTCCATGCCGCGGGCCTGCTCGGCCATCTGGACCGCGGTGGCCACCGCCTTCTCCGCGTTGCCCTGGCGCAGTTCGATGGTGCTGAGCATGGCGAGCCGGTGCACCCGGCCCCGGTCGTGCGCCGGGGTGTCCACGGCGGCCGCGGCGTGCTCCCCGGCGGCGGCCAGCTCGCCGAGGCTCAGCAGCGCCTCCGCCACCTGGACGTTGACCAGGCCCGGCTGGACATAGCCGGTCTCGTCGGGTTCGTAGCCGCGCCGGATGCGTTCGGCGGCCTGCTCGGCCCGCCGGATGCAGGACAGGGCACTAGTGCCGTCGCCGAGGTGGGCGTACGCCTTCGCCTGCATCGCGTACAGGTCGGAGGCGAGGGCCGGGGTGATGTGCTTGCCGGCGGCGCGCAGCGCGGCCTCGGCGAAGGCGACGGCCTGGCGGTACTCCCGCATGAACAGCGACTGGTTGACCAGCAGCGCGATCACATACGCGCCAAGTCCCCGGTCGCCGCTGGCCTTGGCGAGCCTGAGCGCCTGGTGGAAGTAGCGCTGGGCGAGGCCGTGCGCGTCGGAGTCGTACGCGCAGATGCCCGCGATCGCGACCAACCCGCCCGTGGCCCGGTGCAGTTGTCGCCCCGTGGCATCGGTGTAGCTGCCGCGCAGCAGCGGCGCGGCCTCGGCGTTGAGGAAGCCGACGATCCGGGCGCGGGTCGCGACGCCGCCGGCCTTGCGGTACATCTGCTCGTAGTGGGCGCGGGCGGCGCGCAGCGTCTCGATGTCGGCCGGGGTGACCCGGTGCCGGCCGCCGCGGGAGACGTCCACGTCCTCGGGCGGGTTCTCCCACTCCCACACCGGCATCACGGCGGGCGTCCCGGTCACCGCGGGCGCGCCGAGCACATGCGGGCGCTGCTGTTCGTCGGAGCGCCACAGGGCGGTGGCGCGTTCGACGAACCCGGACAGCGAGCCGGCGTGCGCGGTGGCGGGCTGGCCGGGGACGCCGAGGCCGATGTCGTCGAGGGTGACGGGCCGGTGCAGGCGGGCGGCGAGCACCTCGCAGATCAGGTCGGGCACCTGCCCGCGCGGCCGCTGGCCCTTCAACCACCGTGCCACGGCGGTGTGTTCGTAGCGCAGCGCGAGCCCGCGTGCGCGTCCGGCCTGGTTCACATGGGCCGCGAGACCGGCGTGCGAGATCCCCGCCTCGTCCAGGATCGCGTCGAGCAGAGTGTTGGGCTGCATGGGAGGCCCCCCGGATGGCTCGGTCTCGACAGCGTAGTGAATCCGGCTTCACACGGGGTGTGAACGGAATGCGCGAATCCGCACTGTGCGCGCGCTGTTGCGGAGAGTTTCCAACCGGTTGACTGAAATGCCTCGAAAGAGGCCGACCGGGCCGCCGGCTCCCCCTCGTACAGTGCGGCGGCCCGGCCGGGGCTGGGCGGGGGGACCGTGGGGCTAGCGGTGCGTTGTCGGCTGCGGGTTGGGTGTGGCTGGTCGCGCAGTTCCCCGCGCCCCTGAGGGACGTCTCAGGTGGCGTTCGTTGCGTAGTGCCAGGAGGGCTACGTCATCGGGTGGGCTGCCGCTGGTATGTCGTAACAGGCGGGTGAATACGGTGGCCAGGACAGCCTGCGGGGACAGGGGGCCGTCTCGCAGCGTCTCCCTCAGCACGTCCGGCAGCGGGAAGAAGCGGCCCTGCGCGTCGCGGGCGTCCTCCGCGCCGTCCGTGTAGAAGAACAGGGCCTCGCCCGGGCGCAGTTCGCCCTGGCGTACGGCGGGCAGGTCGGTCGGGAGCGGGAACGGGCCGAGCGGTGGCAGCGGCTCGGCCCGGGCAAGGGGCTCGACGCCGGTCTCGCGCAGCCAGTACGGCCAGGGGTGTCCGCAGTTGAGCGCCCGTACCTCGCCGTCCCCGCCGATCTCCAGCAACAGGACGGTGACGAACTCCTCGGCCTGATCCACCCGCGCACGCTCGCGCAGATGCCGGGCGAGGGCGCGATCGAGTCTGCGCAGCACCCGGCCGAGCTCCGGCTCGTCGTGCACGGCCTCGCGGAAGCTGCCCAGCACGGCGGCCACCGTCCCGATCGCGTCGAGCCCGTGCCCCCGTACGTCGCCCATCACGACCCGCACACCGTGCTCGGTGGCGATGACCTCGTACAGATCACCGCCGACGGAGGAACCACGGTCGGCGGACAGCTGGGCCGCGGCGACGTTCAGCCCGTCGATGCGCGGGGGCAGCGGCCGCAACAGCGCGCTCTGTGCGGCACCCGCGACCCGGCGGGCCTGCCTCAGCTCGCGCAGCAGCGTCCGGCGGACATGGAGGACGAGCCCGGTGCCGACGGCGAGGAACACGGCGGGCAGCCCGAGGGCCCTGATACGGATCATGCCGGTGGCCCCCCATGTAGGCCGTGACAGCGCAGACCGACCCCGAAAGGCCGGTCCGATTCTGTCGCCGCATGGCCCGGTAGGACGAGATCACCGGAACTTCCCACTCGAACGAGTGAGGGGACTGCAACGCCCTCAAAGGGGCGCGGGGAACTGCGCGACCAGCCACGGACAACCCGCAGCCGGCAGACAACACAGTCCCCCGCGGCGATCAACCCCTCAGAACCGCCCCCGTACGCTCGCCCGCAAGGGCAACCGCAGCGTCCCGAGCCGCCGAAGCCTCATCAACGGTCAGCGTCCGATCCCCCGCGCGGAAGCGCAACGCATACGCCAGCGACTTCTTCCCGTCACCGAGCTGCTCGTCATTGACATACACGTCGAACAACCGGATCCCTTCAAGGAGTTCACCCGCCCCCTCCCGCAGCGCGGCCTCGACCTCCGCGGCCGGCACCGGCTTGTCCACCACGAGGGCGACATCCTGCGTGGCCACCGGGAAGGTGGAGATGCTCGGCGCGTGCGGCGTACCGTCGCCGACCTGCTCCAGCGCATCCAGGTTCAGCTCCATCGCGCAGGTACGCGCGGGCAGACCCAGCGTCTTCAGCACCCGCGGGTGAAGCTCACCGGCGTGCCCGATGACCCGCTCGGTGCCGTCCACGGTGATCGCCAGCGCTGCGCACCGGCCGGGGTGCCAGGGCCCGTACTGCCCGGACCGCACGATCAGCTCGGCTCCGGCCTCACGGGCCACGAGTCGCGCCGCCTCCACCGCGTCGGCCCAGTCCCCCGGGCGACCCTTGCCCCACCAGCCGGCCTGCTCGCGGGCGCCCGCGAGGACGACGGCGACATGGCGCGGCTGCCCGGGCAGCGCGGCGTTCAGCGCGGCGATCTCCTCGTCGGTCGGGCGGCGGTCCACCGGCAGATGCGTGCCGACGACCCGCTCCTCCCGCGGCAGGAACACCAGCCCGGTCTCGAACAACGCGAGATCATGCGAACCGCGCCCGTCATTGCGCCGCAAGGCACCGAGCAGGCCCGGCAGCAGCGTCGTACGAAGTGCGGGCTCCTCGTCGTTGAGCGGGTTGACCAGCTTGACCACGCGGCGGGCGGGGTCGGCGGCGTCGAGGCCGAGCTGGTCGAAGATCTGCTCGCTGATGAAGGGGTAGTTGGGCGCCTCGACGTACCCCGCACCGGCCAGTGCCCGGCCGACCCGGCGGTGCAGCCGCTGCCGGTGGGTCAGGCCCCGGCCCGACGGGGGCTTGGGCAGCGTGGACGGCAGGGTCTCGTAGCCCTCCAGGCGGATGACCTCTTCGGCGAGGTCGTTCTGCTCCAGGAGGTCGGGCCGCCAGGACGGGACGGTGACGATCAGCTCGTCCTGCCCGTACACGTCACAGCCGATCTGCTGCAGCCGCCGTACGACGGTCTCGCGGCCGTACTCGACGCCCGCGACCTTGTCCGGGTGGTCGGCCGGGACGGTGATGGTGTGCGGCGCGGACGGGGTCACGACCTCGGTGACACCGGCGTCGGCGGTGCCGCCCGCGAGCAGCACCAGCAGGTCGACCGTGCGCTGCGCGGCGGCGGACGCGGCCTGCGGGTCGACGCCACGCTCGAAGCGGCGGGAGGCCTCGGAGGACAGCTTGTGGCGGCGGGCCGTGCGCGCGATGGACACCGCGTCGAAGTGCGCGGCCTCGATCACGACGTCCGTGGTCGCGCCCTCGGTGTCCTCGTGGTCGGCGATCTCGGTGTTGGCGCCGCCCATGACGCCCGCGAGGCCGATGGGGCCGCGGTCGTCGGTGATGACCAGGTCCTCGGCGTGCAGCTTCCGCTCGACGCCGTCGAGGGTGACGATCTTCTCGCCCTCCTCGGCCCGGCGCACGCCGATCGTGCCCTGGACCAGCCCTCGGTCGTAGGCGTGCAGCGGCTGGCCGAGCTCCATCATCACGTAGTTGGTGACGTCGACGGCGAGCGAGATCGGCCGCATGCCGACCTTCTGCAGCCGGCGCTTCAGCCAGATCGGGGAGCGGGCCTCGGTGTGCAGGCCGGACACCGTGCGGGCGGTGAAGCGGTCGCAGCCCATCGGCTCGGAGACCTTCACCGGGTAGCCGTAGGCGTTCGGCGCCGGTACGTCGAGCAGGGCCGGGTCGCGCAGCGGCAGGCCGTAGGCGATGGCGGCCTCGCGGGCGACGCCGCGGATGGACAGGCAGTCGCCGCGGTTGGCGGTGACGGCGATGTCCAGCACCTCGTCGACCAGCTCGAGCAGCTCGATCGCGTCCTTGCCGACCTCGGTCTCCGGCGGCAGCACGATGATGCCGTGCGTGCCGTCGTCGCCCATGCCCAGCTCACTGCTGGAGCAGATCATGCCGTGCGAGACGCGGCCGTAGGTCTTGCGCGCGGCGATCTCGAAGCCACCGGGCAGCACGGCGCCCGGGAGGACGACCACGACCTTGTCGCCGACCTGGAAGTTGCGGGCGCCGCAGATGAGCTCCTGGGGCTCGCCGGTGCCGTTGGCGGTGCCGACGTCGACGGTGCAGAAGCGGATCGGCTTCTTGAACTCCGTCAGCTCCTCGATGGTCAGCACCTGGCCGACGACCAGAGGGCCCTTGAGGCCGTCACCGAGCTGCTCGACGGTCTCGACCTCAAGACCGGCCGAAATGAGCTTGGCCTGCACGTCACGACCGGTCTCCGTCTCCGGCAGGTCGACGTACTCCCGCAGCCAAGAAAGCGGGACCCGCATCAGATCTCCATCCCGAACGGCCGGGTGAACCGGACGTCACCCTCGACCATGTCTCGCATGTCCTCGACGTTGTGGCGGAACATCAGCATCCGCTCGATGCCGAACCCGAAGGCGAAGCCGCTGTACTTCTCCGGGTCGACGCCGCAGGCGGTGAGCACCCGCGGGTTGACCATGCCGCAGCCGCCCAGCTCGATCCAGCCCTCGCTGGAGCAGGTGCGGCAGGGCCGGTCGGGGTTGCCGACGGACTCGCCGCGGCAGACGTAGCACACCATGTCCATCTCGGCGGACGGCTCGGTGAACGGGAAGAAGTTCGGCCTGAGCCGGGTCTTCATGCCCTCGCCGAACAGCGACTGGACCATGTGGTCGAGCGTGCCCTTGAGGTCGGCCATCGTCAGGCCCTCGTCGACGGCGAGCAGCTCGACCTGGTGGAAGACCGGGGTGTGCGTGGCGTCCAGCTCGTCGGTGCGGTACACGCGGCCGGGGCAGATCACGTACACCGGCAGCTCACGGTCGAGCAGGGAGCGGATCTGCACGGGCGAGGTGTGGGTGCGCAGGACGACACCGGACTCGCTGCCGCCGCCCTGGCCCTGCACGAAGAAGGTGTCGGCCTCGCCGCGGGCCGGGTGGTCCGGGCCGATGTTGAGGGCGTCGAAGTTGAACCACTCGGCCTCGACCTCGGGGCCCTCGGCGACCTCGTAGCCCATGGCCACGAAGATGTCCTCGATGCGCTCGGACAGCGTGGCCAGCGGGTGGCGGGCGCCGGCCGGTACGCGGTCGTAGGGCAGCGTGACGTCCACCGCCTCCTCGACCAGCACCCGGGCGTCCCGCTCGGCCTCCAGCTCGGCCTGGCGGGCGGCCAGGGCCTTGTTGACGGCGCCCCGGGCCTGGCCCACGCGCTTGCCGGCCTCGGCCTTGGCGTGCGGGGGCAGGGCGCCGATCTCGCGGTTGGCCAGCGCCAGCGGGGAGGTGCCGCCGGTGTGGGCGACCTTGGCCTCCTGGAGCGCGTCGAGGGAGTCCGCGGCGGCGAAGGCGGCGAGCGCCTCGTCCCGCATGCGCTCGATCTCTTCCGGTTTCAACGCCTCGACCTCGACAGGGTCGTACGACTTATTCGGTGCCGACATCTCTTCCCGTGCTTCCGATTGGCTGGCTGAAGGTCCCCGTGACCGGCTCGTGGGTCGTCGTGCGTGGGACACAAAGGTGCCAAAGGCCGAGTCTAACGGGGTGAGGGTGTACGAATGCGCCCGTGGCCGCTAGGCGAGATACGCCGGAGTGCTCACAGGCAACGTAAATCGAAACTCCGCGCCGCCGCCGTGGGCGCGGCCGACCGTGATGGTGCCGCCGTGGGCCTCGACGATGCCCTTGACGATGTACAGCCCGAGGCCGGTGCCGCCGCGCTTGCTGCCCCGCCAGAAGCGGGTGAAGACGCGGTTCATGGACTCCTCCGGGATGCCGGTGCCCTCGTCGCTCACGGTGACCGACGTACCGATGTCCTCTCCTTCGCGCGGGGACGCGGTGGGCGTGACGTCAATCGTGACGGTTCCCTCGCCGTGCCGCACGGCATTTTCGATGAGGTTGCTGAGCACCTGGTCGATCTTGTCGGGGTCGGCCCACAGCGCGGGCAGCGGCTGCTCGACGCGGAGCAGGAACCGGTCGGCGGGCTGGCCCGCCGCGACGTACGCCTGGATGTGCCGGCCGACGGCGGCACCGATGTCGACGGGCTGGCGGCGCACCTCCAGCCGCCCGCTGTCGATCCGCGAGATGTCCAGCAGCTCGGCGATGAGCCGGGTGACGCGGTCGGCGTCGGCGTCGACGGTCTCCAGCATCAGCCGTTTCTGGTCGTCCGTGAACCGCGCCCACTTGGCCAGCAGCGTGGCCGTGAATCCCTTGACGGAGGTGAGCGGCGAGCGCAGCTCGTGGGCGACGGTGGCGATCAGCTCGGCGTGACTGCGCTCGGTGCGGCGCCGGGCCTCGGTGTCGCGGAGGGAGACGACGACGCGGCGGACGGGCCCGGTGGGTTCGGTACGGACGTACCGGGCCGAGACGAGCACCTCACGCCCGCCCGGCAGCAGCAGGTTCCGCTCGGGCTGCCGTACCCGGGTGGCGAGGCCGCCGTAGGGGTCGGTCAGCTGCCACCAGCGCCTGCCTTCCAGGTCCTCTAACGGCAGCGCCTTGTCGAGCCGCTGCCCGAGTACGTCGCCGGCGGCGACGGCGGTGATGCGTTCGGCGGCGGCGTTGAAGCAGATCACCTGGCCGTGCTCGTCTGCGATGACGAGGCCGTCGGGCAGTTCGTCGGGGTCGATGCCGAGCTCGGCGAGATCGCCGTACCGGGACGCGGGCGGGCGCCGCACGTCCCGTCCCCCCGGAGCGCTGCTCGTGCCGACGCTCATCCGCGTACCCCACCTCTCAGACGGCGCAGGAGGCCCCCGAGCTGGTCACCCTACTAGTTGTCGGTGACGGAGCGGCAGCCTCCGGGGGCGCGCTGTGCACGGGCCGACGCGTAGAGGCATACGGCCGCGGCGGTCGCGAGGTTCAGGCTCTCGGCCTTCCCGTGGATCGGGACGCGTACGACGGCGTCCGCGAGCGCGCGGGTCTCCTCGGGCAGGCCCCAGGCCTCGTTGCCGAAGACCCAGGCGGTCGGGCCGCCCATGGTGCCCTTGTCGAGCTCGTCGTCGAGGTCGTGCTCCCCGGCGCCGTCGGCGGCGAGGATCCGCGCCCCGGCCTGCTTCAGCCCCGCCACGGCCCGCTCGACGGGCACCCCGACGGCGACCGGCAGGTGGAACAGCGACCCGACGGAGGCGCGCACGGCCTTGGGGTTGTACAGGTCGACGGAGGCGTCGGTGAGGACGACGGCCTCGGCACCGGCGGCGTCCGCGCAGCGCAGCACGGTCCCGGCGTTCCCCGGGTCGCGAACGTGCGCGAGCACGGCGACGAGCTGCGGCCGGGCGGCGAGGATCTCCTCGAACGGCGTGTCCAGGAACCGGCAGATCCCGACCAGCCCCTGCGGGGTCACGGTCGTGGAGATGTCGGCGATGACCTGCTCGGCGGCGAGGTGCACCCGGGCGCCGGTGTCCCGGGCCTCGCCGATGATGTCGGCGTACCGCTCGGCCGCCTCAACGGTCGCGAACAGCTCCACGAGCGTCCCCGGCTGCGCCCCGGCCTCCCGCACGGCCTGCGGCCCCTCCGCGAGAAACAGCCGCTCCTTCCCCCGAAAGTTCCGCTTCGCCAGCCGCCGCGCGGCGGCGACGCGGGGGGAACGGGGGGAGATCAGCTCGGGGCTGGCGGGGGGCATGCAATTCACCTTCGTCAACAAATGTCCGCCGCAACGGCGATCAACCACGACGGCGCAGTCCGGCGGTGCCGAACCAACCGTCACCCACACGGCAACGGACCCGCAGGCACAACCCACGGGTCCGTCCAGTCACGTCGGCATCGGCTCAAGCCGGCGCGAGCGTCACGCAGCCTTCGGCGCGTTGACGTCCTCCGGCAGCGCCTTCTGCGCGGCCTCGACGAGCGCGGCGAACGCGGTGGCGTCGTTCACGGCGAGCTCGGCCAGGATCTTGCGGTCGACCTCGATGTTCGCGGCCTTCAGACCCTGGATGAAGCGGTTGTACGTGATGCCGTTGGCGCGGGCAGCGGCGTTGATGCGCTGGATCCACAGCTGGCGGAAGTCACCCTTGCGCTTCTTGCGGTCGTTGTAGTTGTAGACCAGCGAGTGGGTGACCTGCTCCTTGGCCTTGCGGTACAGACGCGAACGCTGACCGCGGTAGCCGGAGGCCTGCTCGAGGATCGCCCGGCGCTTCTTGTGGGCGTTGACTGCCCGCTTGACGCGTGCCACTTGTTAACTCCTTGTAGCGGGGCCGTGGTTGTCCTCACACGGCCCGGTATCGATTGGGTCCCGGTCCAGACGTACGGCGCTCAGGGCGCCGCGCGTCACTTGCCGAGAAGCTTCTTGATCTTCGCGGCGTCGCCCGGGGCCATCTCGGCGTTGCCGGTGAGGCGACGCGTCACGCGGGACGACTTGTGCTCGAGCAGGTGGCGCTTGCCGGCGCGCTCACGGAGCACCTTGCCGGAGCCGGTGATCTTGAAGCGCTTGCTGGCACCGCTGTGCGACTTGTTCTTCGGCATAGCGCCGTTCTCTCCTCGTCGGTGGCGCTCCGGTGCCCGGTCACGAAAACCGGGCACGGTGGAGCGTCGCTCTTGTTTCGGTTACATCCTGGGACTGTCGTCCCGGGGATCACGCCTCGGCGGGCTCCTCGGCGGGCGCCTCTGCATCGGCGGGGTTCTGCGAGCGACCGGGGTTGGCCTTCGCGGACGCCTTGCGGGCCTCCTGCGCCTGGCGAGCCTCGGCCATCGCCTCGGTCTTCTTCTTGTGCGGACCGAGGACCATGATCATGTTGCGGCCGTCCTGCTTCGGGTTCGACTCCACGAAACCGAGGTCCTGGACGTCCTCCGCGAGCCGCTGCAGCAGTCGGTAGCCCAGCTCGGGGCGGGACTGCTCACGGCCGCGGAACATGATCGTGATCTTGACCTTGTCGCCCTGCTTGAGGAACCGGACGACGTGACCCTTCTTGGTGTCATAGTCGTGCGGGTCGATCTTCGGCCGGAGCTTCATCTCCTTGATGACCGTGTGCGCCTGGTTCTTGCGCGCCTCACGGGCCTTCATGGCCGACTCGTACTTGAACTTCCCGTAGTCCATGAGCTTGCACACGGGCGGACGGGCGTTCGCCGCGACCTCGACCAGGTCGAGGTCGTACTCCTGAGCAAGCTCCAGTGCCTTCGCGAGCGGCACGATGCCGACCTGCTCGCCACTGGGACCGACAAGTCGCACCTCGGGAACGCGAATCCGGTCGTTGATGCGGGGCTCGGCGCTGATGGATCCTCCTCGGTAGCACCACGCGACGGTCTGGCGGACAGCCGCGTAACGTCTGTATTCGTTAGACCTAACCGCGCCGAAGCAGAAAAAATGCCCCGGACGATCACAGGCGGGGCTCCTCGAACTACCGGAACGTCCGCCGCGGTGACCGCGGGGCGCACTTTCGGGCGGGTGCCGCCGCTGGGGACGGGGCCGCCTGACCGGTGACCCGCCGCCCCGGAGGGCGGCCAGGTGGGAGTTCGAAAGCCTCCACTTGTGGGTCGGACTCGCGAGCCGTGAGGCATACGTGTCCGACCGGTCGTTACACAAGGTTAGCAGCTCGGCCCCGGAACGGCTAACCGAGGCCAACTGGGGCCGGCCACCGCCCTGCCCCTATGGTGAACGGCATGAGTGAACAGACGCCCGACTTCAACGCCATGACCCGCGACATCGCCGAGGTCCCCGCGGTCGAGGTGATCGTGACGGTCGCCGTCAACCTGATGAGCGCGGCCGCGGTGAAGCTCGGTCTGACCGAGGAGGGCGAGAAGCACAAGGACCTGGACGAGGCCCGCAAGCTGATCCACGCCCTCGCGGGTCTGCTGGACGCGAGCACGACCGAGATCAGCTCGTTCCACGCGGCCCCGCTGCGGGACGGCCTGAAGTCGCTCCAGCTGGCGTTCCGCGAGGCGTCCCTCGTCCCCGACGAGCCGGGCCAGGGCCCGGGCGAGAAGTACACGGGCCCGGTCTACGGCTGATTACCAGTCCTGACTAATTGCCTCGTACGTACAAGGGCTCGCCCGGTGGTGTGGTCCCGGCCGGCAGTAGTGCCAGGTCGAGGCCGCGCACCAGGCGGGCCCTCAGTGTTTCGTCGGCGGCCATGTGCCGGGCGACCGCGCGGGCGGCCTCGGCGGGGGCGGCGGCCGGGTCGAGGACGAGGGCCAGGGTGCCGTCCGCCTCTCCGGGCCCGAGGTGGGCGCGGAGCACCGCGGGCTCTGCGGCGACGGCGGCCCGTACCGCCGAGACGACTGCCGGGTCGGCGAGCGGGTCGGTGCTCGTGCGCCCCTCCGCCAGTGCCAGCAGCGCGGGCCCGGTCAGCTCGAACGGCACGGGCCCGGCCAGGTCCAGCACGACCGTGTCCGCCTTCTCGTGCGCGGCGGCCTGCAGGGCCTGGTGCAGCGGTACGGCCACGGGGCGGGCCTGCGGGTCCCAGCGGGCCAGCGCGTCGGTGGACGTGAAGGCGGGCAGGGCGGTACGGCCTCCGGCCTTGAGGGTCGGTACGGCCATGTCGCTGGTCTTCTCGCGGCGCAGCCCGTTCTCGTCCTCCTCGACCTCGCCGAGCACGGCGACCACGGGGACGAGCAGCCGGGCGCCCTTCAGCGCGGCCAGCACGGGTCCCACGGCGGTGCGGTCGTCGGCCCAGGCCGCGAGCGCCGCGCTCAGCCGGGGGTCGGCGGAGCCGTCGTCGTCGGAGAAGCCGGGGTCGGGAATGTTCTTGTTCGCCACGGTCACCGACCCTATAGGGGGGATCCTGCTGGGCTTGTGCGGGGCCGGTAACGCGGCCGTGACACCGCTCATCGGTTTCTCAGCCATCCCTGACACACATCTAACGTCCGTCTAACAGCCCGCACAGACACCGCCCCCAGCATCGCGGCATGGAGTCTCCCCGCGCCCGCCGCGCCCTTGTCTGCGCCGCCGTCGCGTCCGCCGTCGCCCTGGGCGGTACGGCGGCGGGGACGGCGTATGTGAAGGCGCGGGCGCACCCCGCGGTGCGGGCCGTATCGTCGGCCGTGACGCCGTCGGCCTCGGCGTCGGTGCCGGGGAGCGGGGAGACAGCGGTGGAGCCTGTGGCACAGCCGACGGTGGATCGTGAGGCGCTGCTGGCCGAGGCCATGGCGGACGTGCCGGTCGGGGACGGCGCCGAGGTGTCGGTGGCGGTGCTCGACCTGGAGTCCGGGGAGAGCGCCTCGTACGGCGACGGTGTCTTCGACACGGCGAGCATCGTGAAGGTGGACATCCTGGCGGCGCTGCTGCTCCAGGCGCAGGACGCGGGCCGGGAACTGACGGCGACGGAGAAGTCGTACGCCACCGCGATGATCGAGCACAGCGACAACGACTCCGCGTCGGCCCTGTGGCGGACGATCGGCCGGGCGGAGGGGCTGGACGCGGCGAACGAGCGGTTCGGGCTGACCGGGACCGAGGGCGGCGACGGGATGCTGTGGGGGCTGACCCAGACCACGGCGGCCGACCAGCTCGCCCTGCTGCGGCAGGTGTTCGGGGCGGACTCGGAGCTGAGCGCGGCCTCGCGGTCGTATCTCCAGGGACTGATGGGGCAGATCGCGGTCGGTCAGCAGTGGGGGGTGTCGGCGGCCGGGGACGGAGCCGTGTGGGCCCTGAAGAACGGCTGGCTGCCGCGGACCGCGACCGGGCTGTGGGACATCAACAGCATCGGCCGGGTGACCGTCGACGGCCGCGACTTCCTGGTGGCCGTGCTGTCGGACGGCCACACCACGAAGGAGAAGGGCGTCTCGCTGGTCGAGGCGGCGGCGCGGGCGGCCGTGTCGGTGTTCACGGGTCAGACGTCGGCGTCGGCCACCGCTTCCGCGACCGTCGGCTAGTTGTGCCGTCAGGCGGTCCGAGTGGCTGGAGTCGCCTGTGATGCGGCGTCGTCCGTGCGGACGCAGACTGGACGGGTGAGTGGCAGGCACCTGGGGCGTGGCCGGATCGCGCCCTCGCGGCAGCAGGCACCACGGCAGACCCTGGCGCTCGCGGCGATGATGTTCGCCGTCGCGATGACGTTCATCGACCAGACGATCGTCGCCATCGCCGCCCCCGACATCGTCCGCGAACTGGACCTGTCCTCCTCCGGCATGCAGTGGGTGGTGAACGCCTATCTGCTCGCCCTGGCCGCGTTCTTCGCCCTCGGCGGCCGGCTCGCGGACCTGTACGGCCCGCGCAGGGTGGTCGTGATCGGCACGCTGGTGTTCGTCGTCTCGTCGGTGCTGTGCGGCTGTGTCCCCAGGGGTGACGTGTCGCAGACCTGGCTGATCGTCTTCCGGGCCACCCAGGGGTTCGGGGCGGCGCTGCTCTTCCCCGCGGCACTGGCCGTCGTGGTGGCGGTGTTCCCGCCCGAGCGGCGCGGACGGGCCCTCGCCCTGTTCTTCGGGCTCTCGGGCGCGCTGACCGCCCTCGGGCCGCTCCTGGGCGGCTGGCTCACGGCCTGGACCTGGCGTGCCGTGTTCTGGGTCAACGTGCCCGTGGCCGTGGTGGCGCTGGTGCTGACCGCGTTGGCCCACATCGCCGACCGGCGGCGACCCGGCACCCTGGACATCCGCGGCGCCGTGCTGATTGCCGTTGGCATGGGCCTGAGCGTCCTCGGCTTTCAGCAGGCCTGGTCCTGGGGCTGGGACAGCGCCGCGACCTGGGGCTGCGTTGCGGGCGGGCTCGTGGTGCTCGCCGTGTTCGTCGGGTACGAGCGCGGGGTGCGCCATCCGCTGATCGATCTGCGGGTCTTCCGGGACCGGGCGTTCACGGTGGACGCGGTGGTGCTGTTCTTCGCGATGCTCGCCTTCGTACCGCTGTTCTTCTTCGCCTCCGTGTACGCCCAGGTGTCGCTGAGCGCCTCGCCCAATCAGGCGGCGCTGTTCCTGCTGTACTTCTTCGCGGGTTTCGCGATCGCCTCGCAGTGGGGCGGGCGGATCCTCGACAAGCAGGGCGCGCGTCCGGCTCTGAAACTGGGCGGGGTGCTGGGCGCCGTCGGGTTCGCCCTGTGGGCGGGCGAGCTCACCAACCTGAGCATGCACGACCAGTGGCCGTACGCGGCCCTCGCCGGCGCCGGGATCGGCTTCATCCTCGCCCCGGCCTCCACGGACGCCGTCAACCGGGCCATCGGCCCCTCCTACGGCGAGGTCACGGGCATCACCCAGACGGTGCGCAACTACGCGGCCAGCGTGGGCCTGGCCGTCTTCGGCACCGTGCTGACGCATGAGATGACCGACCATGTGGTGAGCACCCTGGAGTCCCGTGGCGTGGCCTCGAACGAGGCGCGGGACATGGCCCGCGACATCACCGAGGCCGTCACGGGCAACAGCGACTCCCGTGCGCCCACTGGGACCGGACCCACCGCCGAGACGATGCGGGACGTGATGGACGCGGTGCGCATGGACTTCGCCGAAGCCAACCAGTGGGTGTTCTACGGCATGGCCATCGCCCTGGGCATCGCGTTCCTGTGCGCCCTGCGCCACCCGGGCGGCCGTGCGGTGACGCCCGCGCGCGCCGAAGAGGAACCGGCCGCCGGGATGCCGGGCTAGAAGCCGTCGTACTCCCGGCGGGCCCGCCACAGCACCACCGCCGCGACCAGGAGGACGCCGCCCACGCTGCCGGCGAGGGGGCCCGCCCAGCTCGCGGTGTCGTCGTCCTCGCGGGGCGTGTCCGGGCCGGGGCCGAAGTACTTCTCGCCGTACGACGCCGAGCGCAGGCCCTCCGGCTTGAGACGTCCGGCTGTCTCGATGGCGGCGGCAGGGTCGACGAAGCCGAAGCCGCGGGAGTCGTCACGGCCGTCGGCCGGGGCGTTGCGGGCGGTGTCCTCCAGGAGCCGTTTGATCTGGGCCGGGGTCAGGCCGGGGTGGGCGGCCTTGACGAGGGCGACGGCGCCGGAGACGAAGGCGGCCGCCGCGCTGGTGCCCCAGCCCTCGTAGTACTTGCGGTCGGGGTCGGCGATCACGACGTCGACGCCGGGGGCGCTGACCGTGGCGTACCAGCGGCGGGTGGAGAAGGCGGCGCGGGTGCCGAACTTGTCGACGGCGGTCACGGCGATGACGCCCGGGTAGGCGGCCGGGTAGGAGATGTGGTCGCCCTTCTCGCCGCCGTTGCCGGCCGAGGCGACCACGACCGAGCCCTTCTTCAGGGCGTACTGGACGGCCTCGTCCTCCGCGGGTTCGGGGTGCGCGGACGCGGAGTCGTCGCCGAGGGAGAGGTTGATGACGTCGGCGCCGTGGTCGGCGGCCCAGCGGATGCCGTCGGCGAGGGCGTTGCCGCGGGTCTTGCGGGCCTTGGCGCGGGCCGGGTCGCCGTCCTCCAGGATGACGCGGACGGGGAGGATCTTCGCCTCCGGCGCGATACCCATGACGCCCTCGGAGTTTCCGACGCCATGGCCGTGCCCGGCGATGATGCCGGCCATGGCGGTGCCGTGCCGGGCCCATGCCCGGTCTCCGCGGCCGGCGCCGAAGCCGACCATGTCCTTGGTGGGCAGGACGTTGCCGGCCAGGTCGGGATGCTCGTCGTCGACGCCGGTGTCCAGGACGGCGACGGTGATGCCCGCGCCCTTGGTGGTCTGCCAGGCCTCCTCGGTGTGCATGGCCGAAAGCGCCCACTGTTTGGCGCGGATGCCGTCGGCGTGCGCGGCGGTGGGCGGGACCAGGGCGACGGAGGCTGCGAGCAGGACGCTGAGCAGTCCCGCCCTGCGGGTCATGGGCTTCATGAGGGCTGTTCCGAGGACGAGGTGACGGACTTGCGCAGGCCGCGCTCCACACGGTCGGCGAGGCCCTTCGCCTCGTGCCCGAGACCCGCCTGGGCGACGGCGGTGGTGGCACCGGAGCGCATCGCCTCCGCGGCGGGCTGCGGCTCGTCGACGGTCCGGGCGTCGGCCCAGCCGGAGACGGCGTACACGACGACCGGGGCGTCGGTGAGCACGGAGACCGTCCAGGAGGCGCGCTGCTCGTCCCCGAAGTCCGCGGCGACGGTGTCCTTCGCGGCGTACGGCCGGGGCATCAGGTCGGTACGCCGGCCCAGGCCCTCCTTCTCGAAACGGGCGTCCAGCGAGCGCATCGCGGTGGCGTCGGCCTTGGTGAAGAGCAGGCCGACGGTGGTGACATAGCTCTCGGTGGCGTCGGTGTAGGTGGCGCGCAGCAGGCGCTCGCAGCCGACCGGGGCGAGCGCCTTGCGCAGCAGTGGGTCGAAGGCGTCGGCGCAGCCGCTGTCCGGGGCGACGGCGATCCGCGTCCAGGTCCGGTCGGCGCTGCCGGGTCCGGCGCCACGGCCCTGCACGGTGGGCGGGAACAGCTGGTCGACCGGCACGCTGTGCCACAGGCTCCCGGCGGCCGCGAAGGCCCCGCGCTCGCCGCCCTCCCCGGATCCTCCGGCGAGCCAACTCCCGGTCACCGCGCCCCCGATGAGCCCGGCTCCGAGGACGAGACAGACGGCCGCCGCGAGGGTGCGCCGCCGGATCAGCGCGCCGGACATGCCGGTCCGCGCGTGGTCGTCGTACGCCTCGGGCTCACCGAAGGTGACCATGGGCCGCGCCGGGCCGAACGTCCCGCCGGACGTGTGCGGGGCGGTCCAGGAGTGGGCGGGGTTCGGCGTCACGGGGGTGGTGGGCTCCAGCGAGGAGGTGGCGGGGGTACGCCGGGGCTCCGCCGGGATGGGGCGGAGGCGCCGGGTGGTCTCCGCCGGGGTCTCGGCGGGTGACGCGGCGGGGCGGTGACTCGGACGCGGGTGTACGGCGCTCTGGGCGGGCGTCTGCGGGGTGGTTGCGGGACGTCCGGGCGGCGTCGGGCGCCGGGCCGGGTACGGCGGGGCGTCCGGGAAGCGGGCCGAGGCGGGGGGCGGAGGTGGGGGCGGGGTGACCGGCGACGGCCCCTCGCTGTCGCTGTGCTCCGTCGCGGCGCTCGGCGGCTGCGCCGGGCGGGGTGGGATCGGGGTGTGCTGTGCCTCCGTGCTCATGCACCCCCCGTTTCCTCGCGCCCGTGCCCGTCTCCTCGTACGCGGGCGCCTCGTTACCTCCGTGCGTGCGCGTCACTCTACGGGTTGCTCCCGCCGATGCGGGAACCGGTCCCACGAGCCCGGGGCATCTGCCCGGAACATCCCCCTACCCTGCGGTAATCCTGTCTGGCAGGCTTCGTTCATGACTGCGCGCGCCGCCGACCGGGCCCGTTACGACCGGGCCACCGCCCATCTCGACGCCCCACTGGCGATTGTGGACCTGGACGCCTTCGACGCCAACGCGGACGACATGGTCCGCCGCGCGGCCGGGAAGCCGATCCGCGTCGCCAGCAAGTCCGTACGCTGCCGTGCCCTGCTCGAACGCGTCCTGGCCAGGGACGGCTTCGCGGGGATCATGTCGTTCACGCTCGCCGAGTCCCTGTGGCTGGCCCGCTCCGGTTTTGAGGACGTCCTCCTCGCCTATCCGTCGGCCGACCGCGCCGGTTTCGCCGAACTCACCTCGGATCCCAAGCTCGCCGCCGCCGTCACGGTGATGGTCGACGACCCCGCCCAGCTGGTCTTCATCGACGAGGCGCGGGACGGCGGCCGTGAAGTGGTACGGGTCTGCCTGGAGTTGGACACGTCCCTGAAGCTGCTCGGCGGGCGGATGCGCGTCGGGGCCCGCCGTTCGCCGCTGCACTCCCCCGCCGACGTCGCCGACATGGCCCGGGCGGTGGTCCGGCGGCCGGGGTTCGAGGTCGTGGGGATCATGGCGTACGAGGGGCACATCGCCGGTGTCGGGGACGCGATCGCGGGGCGTCCGATGCGCTCGCGGGCGGTGCGGCTGATGCAGGCGGCCGCCCGGCGGGAGCTGGCGGAGCGGCGCGCGGCCGTGGTGCGTGCGGTGCGGGCCGTGGCGCCGGGGCTTCGGTTCGTCAACGGCGGCGGTACGGGCAGTGTGCAGCACACCGCCGCCGAGGACGCGGTCACGGAGATCGGCGCCGGGTCGGGGCTGTATGTGCCGCGGCTGTTCGACAACTACACGTCGTTCAGGGGCCGTCCGGCGGCACTCTTCGCCCTGCCGGTGGTACGCAGGCCCGGCGTGGGGGTGGTGACCGTGCTCGGCGGCGGCTATCCGGCGTCCGGCGCGGCCGGGACGGACCGGCTGCCCGAGCCGTATCTGCCGGAAGGGCTGCGGTACGACCCCCAGGAGGGCGCCGGTGAGGTGCAGACGCCGCTGCTGGGCTCGCCGGCCGACGACCTGCTGATCGGCGACAAGGTCTGGTTCCGGCACGCCAAGGCGGGTGAGCTGTGCGAGCGGTTCGACGCGCTGCATCTGGTCGAGGGCGACCGGGTGACGGCGACCGTGCCGACGTATCGCGGCGAGGGCCGTACGTTCCTCTGAGGCGTCAGCCGGTCGGGCCGATACTGGCGCCCACCCCGCCGCCGGTGTCGGCGTCGCCGACCGGCCGGATGCCGTCGGTGATCCGGTCCATGTCGGCGAGCGGCGGCCCGTCCGGACCGGCGTCGAACACATAGCGCACGATGACCGGTGCCTCCGTACCCACGCTGGAGTGGAAGGCGAGGGACTGCACATAACCGCCGGGCCCCTCGGCGGTGTTGACCCGCCAGCGCACGAAGTACCCGGCGCGGCCCGCCACCGCGACCGGCCCGGACTCGACGACCTGGTGCGACTCGATGCCGCCGTAGGGGCGCCGGCCGACGAAGTCACGGTCGTAGGCCTCGTCGGCCGCGTCCGCGATGTCCGCCTTGGCCAGCGCCTCGGGGGACGTCTCGTCGGTGTCGGCGGCCGTGCGGGAGATGACGAGGCCGTGCCGGCAGATTCCGCCCCCCGGGCAGTTGTACGTCCCGTCGGTGGTCATCATGACGTTGTCCACGATGACGTTCACCGGCCGGACCCAGCCGTCGAGCAACGGCAGGGTGATGCCGTTGAGTTCGTCGACGACGACGGTCGGGTCGTCGGGCGAGGGTTCCGGGGAGGTGGTGGGCGCCGCTGTGGGCGTGGGGCTCGGCGAGGCGGTGTTCGCCTGCGCGCCGCCGCCGTTGCCGTCGCCGGTGGTGAGGACGACCGCGCCCGTGACGAGCGCGGCCACCAGGAGCGCCCCGGCGGCGGTGAGGGCCACGAGCCTCGCCCGCGGGGACGATGCGGCAGCGCCGCCGGGCGGGGGCGGCGGGCCGGGGGGCTCGGGCGGGCGCCGGTGCTCGGTCCAGGCCGTGCCGTCCCACCAGCGCTCGACGTGCGGGGCCGAGGGATCGCGGTACCAGCCGGGCGGGGGTGTCGTACTCACCCCCGCACTGTAGGCCGAGTTCTCCAGCGTCCTACAGGGTTCTACAGCGGCGTGACGTACGCCCCTGAGATGCCCCCGTCCACCAGGAAGTCGGTGGCGTTGACGAAGGAGGAGTCGTCACTGGCCAGGAACGCGACGGCGGCGGCGATCTCCTCCGCCTCGGCGAACCGGCCGAGCGGGATGTGGACGAGACGGCGTGCGGCGCGCTCGGGGTCCTTGGCGAACAGCTCCTGCAGGAGCGGGGTGTTGACCGGGCCGGGGCATAGGGCGTTGACGCGGATGCCCTCGCGGGCGAACTGCACGCCGAGTTCACGGGACATGGCGAGGACGCCGCCCTTGGACGCGGTGTACGAGATCTGTGAGGTGGCCGCGCCCATCCGGGCCACGAAGGACGCCGTGTTGATGATCGAGCCCTTGCCCTGGCGGCGCATGTAGGGGATCGCGGCCTTGCAGCACAGGTAGACGGAGGTGAGGTTGACCTCCTGGACGCGCTTCCAGGCCTCCAGGCCGGTCTCCAGGATGGAGTCGTCGTCGGGCGGGGAGATCCCGGCGTTGTTGAAGGCGATGTCCACGCTGCCGTACGTCTCGTACGCCGTCCGGAACAGCGCCTCGACCTGCTCCGGGTCGGTGACGTCGACGTTCACGAAGATCCCGCCGACCTCCTCGGCGGCCGCCTTGCCGCGCGCCTCGTCGACGTCACCGCAGACGACGTGCGCACCCTCGGAGGCGAGCCGGCGGGCGGAGGCGAGGCCGATGCCGCTGCCGGCTCCGGTGACGACGGCGGTACGGCCGACCAGGCGGCGGCAGACGGATTCCTGGGCGGCTGCCACGGATTCCTGGGCGCTTGCTTCGGTCACTGTGCGGGGCCTTCCGTGCTGATGAAGACGTTCTTGGTCTCGGTGAACGCGGCGAGCGCGTCCGGGCCCAGCTCACGGCCGATGCCGGACTGCTTGAAGCCGCCGAACGGGGTCCAGTAGCGCACGCTGGAGTGGGAGTTGACGGACAGGTTGCCCGCCCGGACGGCCTGCGAGACGCGCAGCGCGCGGCCGACGTCCCGGGTCCAGATGGAGCCGGAGAGGCCGTAGTCGGTGGCGTTGGCGAGGCGGATCGCGTCGGCCTCGTCGTCGAAGGGCAGGACGACGGCGACGGGGCCGAAGACCTCCTCGACGGCCACGCGCGCCACCGGGCTGACACCGGTGAGGACGGTGGGCGGGAACCAGAAGCCGGGGCCCTCGGGGGCCTTGCCGCGGATGCCGGGGGCGTCCTGGTCGACGTACGAACGGACCCTGTCCAGCTGGGACTTGGAGATCAGCGGGCCCATGTCGGTGGTCTCGTCCGACGGGTCGCCGACGCGCACCGCCTCGATCGCCGGGCTCAGCAGCTCCAGGAAGCGGTCGTACGCCGTCCGCTGGACGAGGATGCGGGTGCGGGCGCAGCAGTCCTGGCCCGAGTTGTCGAGGAAGGACATGGGTGCGGCGGCCGCGGCGGCTTCGAGGTCGGCGTCGGCGAAGACGATGTTGGGGCTCTTGCCGCCGAGTTCGAGGGTGACGCGCTTGAGGAGCTCCGAGCCTTTCGCCAACACCCGTTTGCCCACGGCCGTTGACCCGGTGAAGACGATCTTCGCGACGCCCGGGTGCTCGACGAGCGCGTTGCCCGCGACGGGACCGTGGCCGGGGAGCACCTGGAACAGGCCTTCGGGAAGCCCTGCCTCCAGGGCGAGTTCGGCGAGGCGGAGTGCCGTCAGCGGGGTCGTCTCGGCGGGCTTGAGGATCACCGCGTTGCCCGCCGCGAGCGCCGGGGCCATGCCCCACGCCGCGATCGGCATCGGGAAGTTCCAGGGCGCGATGACGCCGACCACGCCGAGCGGTTCGAGGATCGTGACGTCGAGGCCGCCGGGGACCGGGATCTGGCGGCCGGTCAGCCGCTCCACTCCCCCGGCCGCGTAGTCGAGCAGGTCGCGGACGTTGCCCGCCTCCCAGCGGGCGTTGCCGACCGTGTGCCCGGCCTCGCGGACCTCCAACTGCGCGAGCTCTTCGAGGTGTTCGTCGACGGTGACCGCGAAGCGGCGCAGCAGCCGGGCGCGGTCGGCGGGGGCGAGGGCGGCCCAGCCGGCCTGCGCGCGAGTGGCCCGTACGACCGCCGCGTCCACATCCTCGACCGTCGCACCGGGGACGGTCGCGACGACCTCCTCCGTGGCCGGATTCAGTACCTGGAGTTCGTACGACAAGAAGGGCCTCACATACGTTCGAAGGAGCGGCGCAGCTCCCAGTCGGTCACCGCGGCGTCGAAGGCCTCCAGCTCGACGCGCGCCATGTTGCGGTAGTGGGCGACGACCTCGTCACCGAAGGCGGCCTCGGCGATCGGGCTGTTCTCCCAGAGTTCGGCGGCCTCGCGCAGCGTGGTGGGCACGTGCGTGAAGTCGGCGGTGTAGGCGTTGCCGGGGCACGGCTCGGGCAGCTGAAGCTTCTGCTCGATCCCGTACAGGCCCGCCGCCACCATCCCCGCCACCGCGAGGTGCGGGTTGACGTCACCGCCGGGCACCCGGTTCTCGAACCGCAGGGAGCGGCCGTGGCCGACGACCCGCAGCGCGCAGGTGCGGTTGTCGTGGCCCCAGGCGACGGCGGTCGGCGCGAAGGACCCCGGCTGGAAGCGCTTGTACGAGTTGATGTGCGGCGCGTACAGCAGCGAGAAGTCCCGCAGTGCCGCGAGCTGCCCGGCGAGGAAGTGCCGCATGACCTCGGACATGCCGTCGTCGCCGGGCATCACGCTGCGCCCCGTGTCGTCGGCCAGCGACAGATGGATGTGGCAGGAGTTGCCCTCGCGCTCGTTGTACTTGGCCATGAAGGTGACCGACATGCCCTCCTGGGCGGCGATTTCCTTGGCGCCGGTCTTGTAGATCGCGTGCTGGTCGCAGGTGACCAGGGCCTCGGCGTAGCGGAAGGCGATCTCGTGCTGGCCGGGGTTGCACTCGCCCTTGGCGGACTCGACGGTCATGCCGGCGCCGGCCATCTCGTTGCGGATGCGGCGCAGCAGGGGCTCGATGCGGCCGGTGCCGAGGACCGAGTAGTCGATGTTGTACTGGTTGGCCGGGGTGAGGCCCCGGTAGCCGGCGTCCCAGGCCTGCTCGTAGGTGTCCTTGAAGACGATGAACTCCAGCTCCGTGCCGACCTGCGCGGTGAGGCCGAGCTCGGCGAGGCGCTGAAGCTGGCGGCGCAGGATCTGCCGGGGCGCGGCCACGACCGGTGAGCCGTCGGCCCAGGCGAGGTCGGCGACGACCATGGCCGTGCCCTCGTTCCACGGGACGCGGCGCAGGGTGCTCAGGTCGGGGTGCATGGCGAAGTCGCCGTAACCACGGTCCCAGGAGGACATCTCGTAGCCGTCGACGGTGTTCATCTCGGTGTCGACGGCGAGGAGGTAGTTGCAGCCCTCCGTGCCGTGCTCCAGCACCTCGTCGAGGAAGAAGCGCGCGGCGAACCGCTTGCCCTGCAACCGCCCCTGCATGTCCGGGAAGGCCAGGACGACGGTGTCGATCTCACCGCCCGCGACGAGGGCGTGCAGCTCCTCGACGCTGAGCGGGGGTGTGCGGTCTGCCACGGGAAGGGCCTCCTTCGGGCTTCTGCGCGCTGTATCGGCCGGGCCGAGAGTCATAAGGTATTGCTGAGAACCATTGCTTGGGAAGGGGGGCACGGCCATATGTCGGTGGATCCGGTGGGCGAGGCGGGCGACCCGCTGACGCCGGTACTGCGGCCGGTCCGCGCCGGCAACGGCTTCGAGGAGGCGCTGGAGCAGATCCTCCAGGTGCTGCGGCTCGGCCTGGTGCCCGGCGGTGAACGGCTGCCCGCCGAACGGGAGCTGGCGGAGCGGCTCGGGATCAGCCGGGTGACGCTGCGCGAGGTGCTGAAGGTGCTCCAGGACCAGGGGCTGGTTCAGGCGCGGCGCGGGCGGTACGGCGGAACGTTCGTGCTGCCCCGCACCGACGGCGGCGGCCAGGACGAGCTGCGCCGCCGGGTCGCCGGGGTCGACATCGAGGACGTGCTGCGCTTCCGTGAGGTGCTGGAGGTGGGCGCGGCCGGGCTGTGCGCGGCGCACGGGCTCACCGACGAGCAGGCGGAGCGGCTGCGCGCCGCGCTGGCCCGCACCCATGACGCGCCCCTCGCCGACTACCGGCGCCTGGACACGCTGCTCCATCTCACGCTCGCCGAGCTGTGCGGCTCGCCGACGCTGACCGCGCAGTACGCGGCGGTACGGGCCACGGTGAACGACCTGCTGGACTGCATCCCGCTGCTGGTACGCAACCTGGAGCACTCCCAGCGCCAGCACACGGCGCTGGTGGAGGCGGTGCTCGACGGGGACGCGGACGGGGCGCGGGAGATCATGCGGGAGCACTGCGCGGGGACGGCGGCGTTGTTGCGGGGATTCCTGACGTGAGAACCTGGTAAAGGTTCGCCTGCGATCCATTGGCGGTATGGGAGGGCCCATGACGGACAGGCCATTGATCGGCGTCAGTACGTATCTGGAGGCCGGGGCGCGCTGGGGCGTGTGGGAGCTGGACGCGGCTCTGCTGCCGGCCGGGTATCCGCGGCTGGTGCAGCGGGCCGGCGGCTTGGCGGCCATGCTGCCGCCGGATGCGCCCGAGCGGGCGGCGGCGGCCGTGGCCCGGCTGGACGGGCTGGTGATCGCGGGCGGGCCCGACGTCGATCCGGCTCGCTACGGCGCCGCGCGCGACGCCCGTACGGGGCCGGCGGCGCGGGAGCGGGACGCCTGGGAGCTTGCGCTGATCGAGGCCGCGTTGGGGGCGGGGGTGCCGTTGCTGGGTATCTGCCGGGGGATGCAGTTGCTGAACGTCGCCCTGGGCGGGACGCTCGTACAGCATCTCGACGGGCATGCGGAGGTGGTCGGGGTCTTCGGGCGTCATGCCGTCAAGCCGGTGCCGGGGACGTTGTACGCCGGTGTTGTGCCGGAGGAGACCTCTGTTCCGACGTATCACCATCAGTCCGTGGATCGCCTCGGTGCGGGGCTGGTGGCTTCGGCGTATGCGGTGGATGGGACCGTGGAGGCTGTTGAACTGCCCGGGGAGCATTGGGTGTTGGGGGTGCAGTGGCATCCGGAGATGGGGGAGGATGTGCGGGTGATGCGGGCGTTGGTGGAGGCGGCCGGGTAGTTGGGTGCGCCTCATAGCTCGATCGCTTGTGCCGGACGGCGGGTGCGGCTTTTATGTGGCTGGTCGCGCAGTTCCCCGCGCCCCTTAAGGGCGTTCATCTTCCCTTGGGTGATTTGCGGGTCAGCCCTAGCAACTCCCGTGCCGGGCCCGCCGGGCGGTGGCCCGTGCGCCATACCGCGCGTAGGTCGCGTCGTAGGCGTACGCCGTCCACGGGGACGCTCACCAGGCGGCGGGTGGCCAGTTCCTCGCCGACCGCCAGTTCGCTGAGTACCGCCGGTCCCGCTCCCCCGACCGCCGATGCCTTCACGGCCGTTGTCGAGGACAGCTCGATCAGGGGGCGGGCCAGGCCGCCGAGGGCCGCGTCCAGGACCTGGCGGGTGCCCGAGCCCTTCTCGCGCAGCACCAGCGGGGTCGCCGCCAGTTCGGCCGCCGGCAGCGGGCGGCGTCGGCGGGCCCAGGGGTGACCGGGTGCCGTCACGACGACGAGGTGGTCGTGGGCAACGACCACCGAGTCCAGTCCCGTCGGGACCGTCAGCCCCTCCACGAAGCCCAGGTCGGCCTCGTCGGACAGCAGCCGCTCGGCGACGGCCGCCGAGTTGCCCGCGAGCAGCGACACCGCCGTGTCGGGGCGCCCCGCGCGCAGCGCCAGCAGCCAGCCCGGCAGCAGATACTCGGCGATGGTCATGCTCGCCGCGACCCGCAGCCGCGAGTCCCGCCGGTCCCGCAGCGCCTGCGCCCCGGCGTCGAAGGCCTCCGCCGCCTCCACGACCCGCCGCGCCCAGTCCGTCACCAGCACACCGGCGTCGGTGAGCCGGGAGCCGCGCAGCGAGCGGTCCACCAGCGCCACCCCCAACTGCCGTTCCATGGAACGGATCCGGCTGCTCGCCGCCGGCTGGGTGATGCCGACCTCCCGGGCCGCCGCGCCGAGGCTGCCCAGCCGCGCCACCGCCAGCAGCAGCTCCAGCGCCCCGAGATCCGGCACCCGGTGCGCCAGCGAACCCGCGCCCGGGGACGTCCGCCCGTTCTCCTGTCCCTCCGACCTGCTCATAACTCCACCTTATGCCCCCATAGAGACGTGGTCCCTGGTGGCAACCCCCAACCGGCGGGACCGTGAGCGCATGGTCACCGCCGCCCACCCCATGTCACGCCCCACCCCGCGTGTCCCCGCCGTCCGTCACCTCGGACCGAACTGGTACGCCGCCGTCATGGGCACCGCCATCGTCGCCTCGGCCGGTGCCGCGCTTCCTGTGCACCTCCCGGGACTGCGCGCCGCCTGCACGGCCGTCTGGGCCCTCTCCCTGGCCCTCCTGGCGGCGCTGCTCGCCGCCCGCGCCCTGCACTGGATCCACCACCGCGACCAGGCGCGCGCCCACCTCCTGGACCCGGCGACGGCTCCCTTCTACGGCTGCCTGGCCATGGCCCTGCTGGCCGTCGGCGGCGGCACGATCACCGTCGGGCGGGACTGGATCGGCACCGAGGCGGCGGTGGCGCTCGACGCCGTGCTGTTCACGGCCGGGACGGTCCTCGGGCTGGCGGCCGCCGTCGCCGTCCCGTACCTGATGGCCGTACACCACCGGCCGGATCCACGGCAGGCCACTCCTGTCTGGCTGCTGCCGCTGGTCGCGCCCATGGTGTCCGCGGCCCTCGGGCCGCTGCTCGTGCCGTATCTGCCGCCCGGGCAGGCCCGGGAGACTTTGCTGCTGGCCTGCGTGGCGCTGTTCGGGCTGAGTCTGCTCGCCACCCTGATCACGCTGCCGGTGATCTTCGCCCGGCTGCTCACCGCCGGGCCGCTGCCGCTCGCCCTTACACCGACGTTGTTCCTGGTGCTGGGCCCGCTGGGGCAGTCCACGACGGCCGTCGGCAATGTGGCGGACGCGGCGCCCTACGGCGAGAGCGTCCTCGTCGTGGTGTACGGGGTGCCGGTGATGGGCTTCGCGCTGTTGTGGTGCGCGCTGGCGACGGCGCTGGTGGTGCGGGCCCGGCGACAGGGCATGGGGTTCGCGATGACGTGGTGGGCGTTCACCTTTCCCGTCGGCACCTGCGTGACCGGCGCGGAAGCGCTGGGGCGGCACACCGGGCTCGCAGTCTTCGACGGGCTCGCCATCGGCCTGTACGGCGTCCTGGTCGCCGCCTGGGCCGTCGTCGCCGTACGGACGGCGCGCGGTCTGCTCAGCGGAGCACTGCTCTCAGGGCCTCGGCCAGCACCCGTGGCGCCTCGGCCAGTGACGGCCCGTACCACGTCAGGTGCCGCCCGCTGACCAGCGCGCAGGGCAGGCCCTCGAAGGACTCCGGGCCGTCGTCGGCGGTGAAACGGTAGGGCTCGTCCGGCAGCACGACCACGTCGGGGGCCGCGGCGCGCAGCTCGTCGAGCGGGATGCGCGGGTAGCGGTCGGTGTGGCCCGCGTAGCGGTGGTCGACGCCGAGGCGGGCCAGGACGTCGCCCGCGAAGGTGGCGCGGCCCAGCACCATCCAGGGCCGCCGCCAGATCGGCACGACGGCCGTTCTGCGCGGTTCCAGGACGGGTGGCCGCGCCCAGGCCTGCTCCGCGTCCCGCAGCCACGCCGGGCGCGGCTCGGCCCCGCAGGCGTCCAGCACCCGCGCCAGCTCCCGGAAGGCCTGCGGCACGTCCCGCACCTCGGTCACCAGGACCTCCACGCCGGCCGTGCGCAGGGCGTCGAGGTCGGGGGCGCGGTTCTCCTCCTCGTTGGCGATGACCAGGTCGGGGGCGAGCGCGAGGACGCGGTCGACCTTGGGGTTCTTGGTGCCACCGACGCGGGTGACGTCGAGGTCCGCCGGATGGGTGCACCAGTCCGTGGCGCCGACCAGGAGTCCGGGGGCGGACACCGCGACGGCCTCCGTCAGCGACGGCACCAGTGAGACGACCCGCACTATCGGGGCCTGTCGTGGACGGCCTCGATGTGCTCCGCCACGGCGACCACGAGGACCCGCGTGTCCGGCTCGGCGGCCCGCCAGCGGTGCCGGACGCCGCCCGTGAGGTACATGGTGTCGCCGCGGCCCAGGCGATAGACGCGGCCCTCCGCCTCGACCTCCACGGCGCCGTCCGCGACGTACATCAACTGGTCGTTGCGGTACTGGAACTCACGGCCCGCGTCATGGTCGCCGGTGAACTCCGAGGCGTGCATCTGGTGGTGACCGCGCACCAGGGGCCGCACCTGCGGTTCCGGCGTCGGCTCGATGCTCTCGCAGCGCACCACGTCGACGCTGCACGCCGGGTCGGCGGCGGCTAGGAGTTCGACGGCGGTGGTGCGCAGGGCGTCGGCGACCTTCTCCAGGGAGGTCTGGCTGGGCCGTGCGCGGTCGTTCTCGACCTGGCTGAGGAAGGGGACCGACAGGCCGCTGCGCTCGGCCACGACGGCGAGGGTGAGCTCCAGGGCACGACGACGCCGCCGCACGGCCGCGCCCACCCGAAGGGGCTGCTCTTTGTGGTCGCCCATCGCTCCGGCTCCCTCCTTCGCTCGTCGGCCGGTCCGCGTACGCCGCTGTCCGGGCGCACTCCTTTCTGATGAGTTCTCTGCACCCTACGCATGTTCGGCAAACCGTTTCATGCGCCCGTCACATCGCCGTCACCCAGCGTGGCCCGCGACCTCACAGTTCGCGCCACTGGATCAGCTTCCCTGCGGTACCGGCCGCGGACTCCTCCTTCGGGGCGAACGGGCTGACCAGCGGGCCGGAACCGTCCTCGGCCGCAGGGTCGCGCGGGTACGCCCGCGACCCTGACCGTCGATCAGTACGAGCCTGACGCTGTTCGGTTCAATGCGCGAGCGGACCCGGATGTTCCCGCCGTGGGCCTGAGGCGACCAGGCGGTCGGGCGCCGCGCAAGTCGGGGTGCGCGCCGCGCAGTTGACGGCCGGGTTCAGGTGGAGGCGTAGCGCTGCGTGGTTGTCCGGATCCTTTTCGTACGGACGGTGCACCTCGGGTGGCCGCAATGCCACGAGGGGTGGGCCCGGCCGCACACGCGCGTGCGTGTACGTCGCTGCCCACCCCTCGCACCGGCGACCGGGCCCGTCAGGTCACCCGGCCGCCTGGCTCTGCCCCTCGCCCACCGGGGCCCACTCGTCGACCAGGCCGGGGTTCTGCTTGAGCCAGGTGCGCACGGCGTCCTGCTCCTTGCCCTTGCCGGACTTCTGGATCTGCGCCTCCAGACCGGTCAGCTGCGCCTCCGTCATGGAGAAGTTCCGCAGCCACTCACCCACCTCGGGGTTGTCCTCGGCGAAGCCCTTGCGGGCGAGCGTGTGCACGCCGTCGCCCTTGCCCCAGGCGCCCTTGGGGTCCTTGAGCTTCTTCAGGTCGTACTCGCTGTACGCCCAGTGCGGCGACCAGAGCGTGACGACGATCGGCTGCTTCTTGGCGTACGCCCGCTTCAGCTCGGCGAGCATCGCGGGCGTGGAGCCGTCCACGACGTCGTAGGAGTTCTCCAGCCCGTACTCCTTGAGCACCTTGTCCTTGAGCAGGCCCATCATTCCGGCGCTCGGCTCGATCCCGACGATCTTGCCGTCGAGGTCGGAGGCGTGGTTCTTCAGGTCCTCCAGGGAGTTCACGTCCTTCATGTACGACGGGACGGTCAGCTCCAGGGAGGTGGGGCCGTACCACGAGCCGAGGTCGTCGAGCTGCTTGCCGTACTTCTTCCAGTACTCGGCGTGCGTGGTCGGCAGCCAGGAGTCGGTCTGGAAGTCGATCTGGCCGGTGGCGAGGCCGGTGTAGAGCGGGCCGGCGGCGTACTGCGTGGTGGTGACGTCGAAGCCGCGCTGCTCCAGGATCTCCTTCCACAGGTACGTGGAGGCGATGCCCTCGTCCCAGGGAATGTAGCCGAGCTTGATCTCCTTGCCCTTGCCGACGTCCGTGGCGGAGGCCTCGGCGGTGCCGGTGGAGGTGCCGAAGACGCCCATGCCGCCGGCGACCAGGGCGAGGACGACCGCGCCGACGACCGCGACGGCCGGGCGGGGGCGGTGGTTCCACGCCCGGCGGTCGCCCGCGGCGCGGGCCCGGGCGGCGGCGCGGCGGCCGAGGGGGGAGATCTGCTCGCCGAGCGCGCCGGTGATCCGGTCCAGGTAGATGGCGAGGACGACGATGCCGAGGCCCGCCTCGAAGCCGAGGCCGATGTCGAGCTGGCCGATCGCCTCGTTGACGGCGCCGCCGAGACCGCCGGTGCCGACCATGCCGGCGATGACGACCATCGACAGGCCGAGCATGATGACCTGGTTGACGCCCGCCATGATGGTCGGCAGGGCGAGCGGCAGCTGCACGCGCAACAGGGTGTCGCGGGGCGTGGTGCCGAACGCCTCGGCGGCCTCGACGAGTTCGGCGTCGACCTGACGGATGCCCAGCTCGGTCATCCGGACGCCGGGCGCGAGCGCGAAGATCAGGGTGGCGATGACACCGGCCGGCACGCCCATGCCGAAGAACAGGATCGCCGGGATCAGCAGGACCATCGACGGCATGGTCTGGAGCAGGTCCAGCACGGGCCGGACGACCGCGCTGACGGTCTTGGAGCGGGCCGCCCAGATGCCCAGCGGGACGGAGATCACCAAGGCGATCACGGTCGCGACGATCACCAGGGACAGGGTCGACATGGCCCGGTCCCACAGGTCGAGCGAGTCGATGAGGGCGAAGCCGGCGAAGGCGAGGACGCCGCCCAGCAGGCCGCGCAGCCACCAGGCGAGCACCGCGAGGATGCCGGCCAGGAGCAGCGGCTCGGGGGCGGTGAGGACGTCGTTGATGCCGTTGTACATGCCCTCGACGACGGCCTTGACCGCGTCGAAGAGCCAGGAGAGGTGGTTGACGAGCCAGTCGACGCCGGAGTCGACCCAGTCGCCGAGATGAAGCCTAGGCATGGGTGGTCGCCTTCCCGTCCGGGTTGTCGCAGGGCGCGGGGTCGGCCGTCTCGTCGCCGAGGAAGCCGACCAGCCGCTGCCGCGGTATGACGCCGATGACCCGGTTCGCCCGGTCCACGACCGAGACGCGGTGCGACAGGCGGGCGCTGATCGCGCACAGTTCCACGAACGGCGTCTCGCTGGTCGCGGTCTCGCAGGCGCAGAGGGGGGCGTCGGCCGTGACCGACGTGTCCATGAGCGCGCCCGCGGTCAGCACGCGGGAGCGGTCGACGTCCTGGATGAAGGAGGCCACGTAGTCGGTGGCGGGGCGCAGCAGGATGTCCTCGGCGCTGCCGGTCTGCACGATCCGGCCGTCGCGCATGACGGCGATCCGGTCGCCGAGGCGCATGGCCTCGTTCAGGTCGTGGGTGATGAAGACGATGGTCTTCTTCAGTGTGCGCTGAAGCTGAAGCAGCTGGTCCTGCATGTCGCGGCGGATCAGCGGGTCCAGCGCGCTGAAGGACTCGTCCATCAGCAGCAGGTCGGCGTCGGTGGCGAGCGCACGGGCCAGGCCGACGCGCTGCTGCATGCCGCCGGACAGTTCGTCGGGCCAGGACTTCGCCCAGCCGTCCAGTCCGCACAGGGCCAGCGCCTCGCCGGCGCGGCGTTCGCGCTCGGCGCGGGGCACGCCCTGCACGGCCAGGCCGTAGGCGGCGTTCTCCAGCACGCTGCGGTGCGGGAACAGCGCGAAGTGCTGGAAGACCATGCTGATCTTCTTGGCGCGGACCTCTCGCAGCTCGCGGTCGGAGAGCGCGGTCAGGTCCTGGCCGTCGAAACTGACCGTTCCGGCGGTGGGCTCCAGCAGCCCGTTGAGCATGCGCAGCAGTGTGGACTTGCCGGAACCCGACAGGCCCATGACGACGAAGATCTCGCCCGGTTCCACGGTGAAGGAGGCGTCGATCACGGCGGCGGTCGTGCCGTCGGCCCGCAACTCCTCCCGGTCGGCTCCGGCGCGGAGCCTGTCCACTGCCTCGTCCGGTCGTCTGCCGAACACCTTGTAGAGATGCTGGGCCTCAAGCCTGGCTGACACGCGTACCTCTCGTCTCGACGGCAAGGAAGGAGACGAAGGGCCGCAAACAGTTGAATTTGCAACCGGCATCGCTCCGAGGCGGCGCCTGCCCAGACGCGTTCAGGGCAAACGCGACGTGATCCGCTTCACAGCACGTTCACGACTGCCACGCCCCGTCCGTGACCGGGTGACTGTCGGTGGGGTACGGCATGATGCGGGACGTGACCGGACGACTGATGCTCCTCGACACCGCCTCGCTCTACTTCCGCGCCTACTTCGGCGTCCCGGACTCCGTGAGGGCGCCGGACGGCACGCCGGTGAACGCCGTGCGCGGACTGCTCGACTTCATCGACCGGCTGGTCAGGGACCACCACCCCGAGCACCTGGTGGCATGCATGGACGCCGACTGGCGCCCGAAGTGGCGGGTCGAGCTGATCCCGTCGTACAAGGCGCACCGGGTCGCCGAGGAGCACGAGCTCGGGCCGGACGTGGAGGAGGTGCCGGACACGCTGTCACCGCAGGTGCCGGTCATCGAGGCGGTCCTCGACGCGCTGGGCATCGCACGCGTGGGGGTCGAGGGGTACGAGGCGGACGACGTGATCGGCACGTTCACCGCGCGGGCCACGGGCCCGGTCGACATCGTGACCGGCGACCGGGACCTGTACCAACTGGTGGACGACGCACGCGGCGTGCGGGTGCTGTACCCGCTGAAGGGCGTGGGCACCCTGCAACTCACGGACGAGGCGTGGCTGCGCGAGAAGTACGGCGTCGACGGCGGTGGGTACGCGGATCTGGCCCTGCTGCGCGGCGACCCCAGCGACGGTCTGCCGGGCGTGCCGGGCATCGGCGAGAAGACGGCCGCGAAGCTGCTCGCCGAGTTCGGCGACCTGGCCGGGATCCTGGCCGCGGTCGACGACCGCACGTCGAAGCTGACGCCGGCCCAGCGCAAGCGGCTGGACGAGGCGCGGCCCTACCTGGCGGTGGCGCCGACGGTCGTGCGGGTGGCGTCCGATGTGCCGCTGCCGGACGTCGACACGGTCCTGCCGCGCACGCCGCGCGACCCGGCGGCCCTGGAGGCGCTGTCGGGGCGCTGGGGGCTCGGCGGCGCGCTGCAGCGGCTGCGCACCACTCTCGAATCGTGACAAAAACGGGCGATGCGGACTCATACACTTGAACACCGAAGAGACCCACTTGAGCAGCTGAGCGGCATCGGCGGGACGGAAGTGCTAGCTTAGGTAAGCCTAAGTTATTCGGGATCAGGGAGGCCGTCATGGCAGAACGTCCGGCCCGCCAGCCGCGCAGGGCTCACTCCGCCCAGGTCGTCCGCACCGAGCGGCTGACCCCCCACATGCAGCGCGTGGTGCTCGGCGGCGACGGCCTCGCCGAGTTCGCGGCGGGTACGTGCACCGACCACTATGTGAAGCTGCTGTTCCCCCCGGCCGAGGGCGTGACCTATCCGGAGCCCTTCGACCTGCAGCGGATCCGCGAGGAGCTCCCCCGCGAGCAGTGGCCGGTCACCCGGACCTACACCGTGCGCGCCTGGGACCCCGAACTGCGCGAGCTGACGCTGGACTTCGTCCTCCACGGCGACGAGGGCCTGGCCGGCCCCTGGGCGATGCGCGCCCGGCCCGGCGACACCCTGCGCTTCATGGGCCCCGGCGGCGCCTACGCCCCCGACGCGAGCGCCGACTGGCATCTGCTCGCCGGTGACGAGAGCGCGCTGCCCGCGATCGCGGCCGCCCTGGAGTCACTCCCCGACGGCGCCGAGGTCCGGGCCTTCGTGGAGATCGCCGGGCCCCAGGAAGAGCAGAAGATCGACTCCGACGCGGAGGTCGTCTGGCTGCACCGCGGCGACCGTCCCATCGGTGAGGCGCTGGTCGAGGCGGTCCGGGCGCTGGAGTTCCCCGAGGGCCGGGTGCACGCGTTCGTGCACGGCGAGGCGGCGTTCGTGAAGGAGCTGCGCGGGCTGCTGCGCATGGAGCGCCAGATCCCCCGCGAGGACCTGTCCATCTCCGGCTACTGGCGCCTCGGCCACAACGAGGACGGCTGGCAGGCCGCCAAGCGGGAGTGGAACGCCCGGATCGAGGCGGAGCAGGAGACCGGGGCGACGGCCGCGTAGGCGTACGCGGGTCGTTCACCGAGATCGTTCGGCGTGATGAGACGCAAGACCCGGATTCCACCCTCCCCGCTGCCGCAGCGCGACGGCGTGGACCCGGTGCGGGTGCGGCTGCCCTTCGAGGGGGCATGGGCGACCGTGCGGGAGCACCTGGTGCAGCGGCTGACGGGGGCCGGCGCCGGGGTCGTCGACGGAATGTTCGAGGCGGGGCTGATCGTCGGGGCCGACGGGACGGCGGTCGCGCCGGACGCGGCGTATGTGCCGGGGATGTTCGTGTGGTTCCACCGGGAGCTGCCCGACGAGGTGCCCGTGCCGTTCCCGCTGCGGGTCGTGCACCGCGACGAGCACATCGTCGTCGTCGACAAGCCGCACTTCCTCGCCACCACTCCGCGCGGCGGCCATGTCGCCGAGACCGCGCTTGCCCGGCTCCGCCGCGAGCTGGGGATCCCGACGCTGACCGCCGCGCACCGGCTGGACCGGCTCACCGCCGGGCTGGTGCTGTTCACGGTGCGGCCCGAGGAGCGGGGCACGTACCAGACGCTGTTCCGGGACCGGCGGGTGCGCAAGGTGTACGAGGCGGTGGCGCCGTACGACCCGACGCTGGCCCTGCCCCGGACCGTGCGCAGCCGGATCGTGAAGGAGCGCGGCACACTGACCGCCCGCGAGGTCGAGGGCGAGCCGAACGCGGTGAGCCGCATCGAGCTGATCGAGCACCGCGCGGCTCTGGCCCGGTACCGGCTGGTGCCCGGCACCGGGCAGACGCATCAGCTGCGCGTGCACATGAACGCGCTGGGCGTGCCGATCCTCGGCGATCCGCTGTATCCGGTGGTGACCGACCCCGTGCCGGCCGGTGACTTCCGGCGCCCGCTGCAACTGCTGGCGCGGGAGCTGGAGTTCACCGATCCGGTCACGGGGCGGGCGCATGTCTTCCGCAGCGGGCGGACGCTGACGGCCTGGTCCGGGGACCCGGAGTGGGCCGGTCAGTAACCCCGCCACCAGCGCAGGAACCGCTTCCAGACGCCCAGCCTGCGGGTGATGGCCGGTTCCGCGGCGGGCGCGGGCTGCTGGGGCGCCGCGGTGGCGGTGGCCGCCTGCTCCGGGGAGGCCTCGGGCAGGGGCGCCGACTCGGGTGCCGGGGTGCTGACCTGCCAGGTGCTGCGCTGGCGGGGCACCGTCTGCAGGCCGGGCTTCTCCATCACGTCCTGCGGCGGCTTGGGATCGAACCGCACCGGCAGTTCGACCAGGTGGCGTGAGGAGATCGACTCGGACCAGTTCAGGTCCTCCTCGTCGCAGTCGAGTTCGACGTCCGGCAGCCGCATCAGCAGCGCGTCCACACCGATGTCCGCGATGGCACGGCCGATGTCCTGACCGGGGCACTCGTGCGGGCCGCCACCGAAGGCGAGGTGGGAGCGGTTGCCCTGCATGTTGGCGGTCAGGTCGGGCCGTACCCGCGGATCGACGTTGCCCGGCGCGGGGGCGAACAGCAGCCCGTCGCCCTTGTGGATCCGCTGGCCGCCCAGCTCCGTCTCCTGCTTGGCGAAGTAGGCGAAGACCGCGCTGAACGGCGGCTCGTCCCACAGGGACTGCTCGACCGCCTCGGGCACGGTCATCTGGCCGCCGTTGAGCTGGGCACGGAAGCGCGGGTCGGTGAGCACGGTGCGCAGCACGTTGGCGAGGAGGTTGGCGGTGGCCTCGTAGGCGGCGATGAGCACCACCCGCAGGTGTTCGCGGACCTCGTCGTCGGTGAGGCCGGCCGGGTGGGTGACGAGGTGGCTGGTGAAGTCCTCCTCGGGATGGGCACGGCGCTTGGCGGCGAGCCGTCCGAGGGCGTCCACGATGTACTGGTTGCTGGCGATCGCGGTCTCGGTGCCCTTGAGCATGTCGCGGGCGGCGTGCACGATCCGGTCGCCGTACTCGTCGGGCATGCCGAGGATCTCGCACATCACGGCCATCGGCAGGTGGTCGGCGTACTGGCTGACGAGGTCGGCCTCACCCGCCTCGCAGAACCGGTTGACCAGGATCTGGGTGTAGCGGGTGATGTGCCGGCGCAGGCCGCGGAAGTCGATGGTGGTCAGGGCGCCGGTGACCGCGCCGCGCAGCCTGAGGTGCTCGTCGCCCTCGGCGTGCGAGCAGATGGGCTGCCAGGCGATGTGCGGCATGAGGGGGTGGTCGGGTTTGACCATGCCCTCCAGCAGGGGCCGCCAGATCCGGCTGTCGCGGGTGAACTGCGAGGGCGAGCGGACCATGTGCAGGTTCTCGGCGTGGCCGAGGACCACCCACATCGGTACGTCGTCGTGGAGCAGCACGGGCGCCACGGCCCCGTGCTCGGTGCGGAGTTTCTCGTACAGGGCGCCCAGGTCCTGTGCCTCGGGGCCGTAGAGCCGGTGCAGTCCGCCGGGGCCGAGGTTGTTGTGGGCGGGGCAGCCGGGGGGCGGGCTGACGGAGAGGTCGTCCGTGCCGGTCGCGGAGTGGGATTCAGGCGTCACAGCGAGTCGCTTTCGGAAACTGTGGGGGAACCGTTGTCTGGGGAGTGGGGCTGCGGCGGTGCGGCCGGGTCAGGTGAGCTGGCCCGTCATGGCGAGGGAGTGCAGGAAACGCATCAGCGTCATCAGGACCTCCTTGCTGGAGGCGCGGCGGCGGGCGTCGCACTCCAGGATCGGGATCTCCTCGGACAGGTCGAGCGCCGTGCGCAGCTCCGGGATCGGGTAACGAGGGCCGTCCGGAAAGGTGTTGACGGCGACCACGAAGGGCACGCCGCACTCCTCCAGCCGGCCCATGACGTCGAAGCTGACCTCCAGCCGCCGGGTGTCGACCAGGACCACCGCGCCCAGCGCGCCCTCGAACAGCCCGTTCCACAGGAACCAGAAGCGTTCCTGGCCGGGCGTGCCGAAGAGGTACAGCACGAGCTGGTCGGTGATGCTGATGCGGCCGAAGTCCATGGCCACGGTGGTGGCCGTCTTGGAGTCGGAGCCGTAGTCGTCGTCGACACCGACGCCGGCCTGCGTCATGGTCTCCTCGGTGGTCAGCGGTTTGATCTCGCTGACCGAGCCGACCATGGTGGTCTTGCCGACCCCGAAGCCGCCCACGATGACGATCTTCACCGCGGCCTGTGCCGTGTGCGGCAGATGGTCCTCGGTGCGTGGGCCCGGGACGGTGTCAGAGCTTTTGAAGTCCATGCATCACCGCTTCGAGGATGGAACGGTCAGGGAGCGCCTGGCGGACGACTGGGGCGCGTGCCTGCACGAGTTCGGCCGTCAGCATCTCGGTGAGCAGGACAGTGATCACGCTGAACGGCAGACTGAGGTAGGCCGACAACTCGGCCACGGACAGCGGGGCGGCGCACAGCCGGAGCACCGCCGCCTGTTCCGGACTGGTGGACGGCTTCGGCTCGGCGCGCGCCACGATTAACGTGACCAGGTCGAGTTCCGCGCGATCGCCGTCCACCTCACCGATCACGAACAGGCGCTCGGGGTTGGAGGGTTTGCCGTCCTTGCCCTGCGTGCCGTCCGTGGCGTCGTTGCCCGCGCCGCCCTCCTGGGGGGCCGGCTGCGGCTGGGGGGAGGGCTCCTCCCTGGGGGAGCGCCGCTTGCGTTGCGGAGGAGTCATACGGCCTTCCCGTTGCGCCTCGGCGGACTGGTCAGGTGGGGACCGATCCGGTCGACGAGGTCGCGCATCTGGGCGCTCATCAGGCCCGGTTCGGCGACGATGTTGGACAGCACCGCGAGGTAGGCGTTGGGCCCGGCGGCCATCAGGTAGAAGTAGCCGCCGTTGACCTCGATGAGGATCATGCGCATCTGACCGTCGCTGGTCGGGATCTCGTCGGCCACGGCGCTCGCCAGGCTCTGCAGTCCGGCGCAGGCCGCGGCGACCCGGTCGGCGGTGTCCGGGTCGCCGCCGTGGCGGGCGATGCGCAGTCCGTCGGCGGAGAGCACCACGATCATCTGGATGCCGGGTACGCCCTTGGCGAGGTCCTGGAGCATCCAGTCGAAGTTCGCTCGGTACGCCATCAGTTGGGGTCCCTCTCGTCGTCGGCCTGGGCACGGGCCGGCTCGTTGGTCGGCTGGGTGGACGAGGTCGGCTTCGGTCGTTTGAGCCCCTCCATGAAGGCCTCGACCCACATTCCGGGCGGGGGCTGGTCCTTGTTCTCGGGCTTGGGTTCGGGGGCGCCCCAGACGGACCGGGGTTCGCGCCCTTCGCGTTCGGCGGCTTCCTTTTCGGCGCGTTCGGCGGCGTACTGCTCGCGGATCCGCTGGCTGAGCGGGGTCTTCACCCGGCTGCGGCGCTGCGGCAGGCCGTTGGCGGTCCACTCGGTGACGACCGGGACGTCGTCCTCCATGGAGACCGTGGCCGGGACCTTCGGGCTGGTCGGGCGGCGCCGCTTCGGGGGCCGCTTGGGGCCCTCCAGCGCGTCGGGCGAGACGGTGGGCACGGAGGTGGCGCCGATGCCGTGGGCGAGTCCGACGCCGGGCTCGTCGGTCAGCATGTTGCTCGGCACGATGACCACGGCCCGGACCCCGCCGTACGCCGAGGAGCGCAGCGCGACCTGCATGTTGTACGCCCGGCACAGGCGGCCCACGACGGCGAGGCCGAGGCGCGGGGCGTCACCGAGGTCCTGGAGGTCGACGCCGGCCTTGGCGCGCTCCAGCATGCCCTCGATCCGGGCGCGGGCCTCCTCGCTGAAGCTGACGCCGGCGTCCTCGATCTCGATGGCGACGCCGGTCTGCACCTGGACCGCGGTCACGTGCACCTTGGTGCTCGGCGGCGAGTAGCGGGTGGCGTTGTCGAAGAGCTCGGCGCAGGCGTGGATGACCGGCTCGACGTAGATGCCCTTGACGCTGATGCGGGCGATGTTGTCCAGCTTGATGCGCCGGTATTCCAGGATCCGCGACATGGCGCCGCGCAGCGTGCTGTACAGGGACACCGGCAGGGGCCACTGGCGGCCGGGGCGGCCGCCGCCGAGGACGGAGATGGAGTCGGCGAGGCGGCCGATCAGCGCGTTGCCGTGGTCGATGCGCAGCAGGTCGTCGAAGACCTCGGGGTTGCGGCCGTGGTCCTCCTCCATCTCCCGCAGCTCGTTGGCCTGTTGGTGGACGATCGCCTGGACGCGCCGGGCGATGGTGACGAAGGAACGGGCCGCGGAGTCGCGCAGGGTTTCCTCGTGGTCCACGATGCGCATCAGCTTCTTCAGCAGCTGGCGCTGTGGGTCGGGCATGTCCCGGAAGGCGGGATCGACCAGGCTCAGCTGACGGATCACCTCGACGGCGGTCACACCGCCGGCCATCCGTCGCAGCGCGGTGGGCACGATCTCCTCGCCGAAGCGGACCCAGTCCTCGTGGTGGTCGGCGATACGCCGCTCCAGATACGCGCTGTGACGGGCGTGCTCGGCCTGCGCGTCCCGCAGCGCACGGCCGCGGCGTACCGCCTCGGCCGCGGTGGCGATCACCAGCAGCGTGGCGACGGCGCCGCAGAGGCCGACCGCGACCCGGGCCGAGGGCGTCACCAGGGCGACGGCCGCTCCGGTAGCCGCGGCCATCAGTATCGCGGGGAGCAACAGCACGCGCGCGTAGGGAAGTTCACGGCGTGCGGGTGGGGATTGAACACTCACCATGTGGGCCCTCTGCGTCATGGGACTGTTGGGATCATCAGGATTTTTGGGAACAGGCGCACGAATACACCGCAACTCGGTGCGCTGCGGGCGAGCTTAGTCCGACCGGATCATCGCCGTGTCATATTCAGCAACCGCCTGAAACAGCACCCGCAACAGGAGTACGCTCGACCCCATTTACACGCTGAGATCACATTCGCACACGGTGCGTGACGGCGTACGGGCATACGAAAACAACTCACCGTGATGAGTGAAATAGACGGTTAGGTGACGCCCCTCAGGGGCGCGGGGCAGTGTCAATATGCGGCTCCGCCGCGTGGGCGCGACCAGCCACAACGAACCCCGCACCCGCCGAACAACTGTCACCCCACCGACGAGTAGGCGACAACCCCCCGCAGCAACCCCTCAACAGCCTTCCGGGCGTTCTTCACAACCGTCGACCCCACAGGCGCAGCCGCACTGATCTGCCCCAGCACATCAATGACCTGCTTGCACCACCGCACAAAGTCCCCCGCCGGCATCTCCGCCTCGCGCAGCACCTCGTCGAGCCCCTTGCCCGAGGCCCACATGTACGCGGCCCAGGCGAACCCGAGATCCGGCTCCCGCTGCCCGACCCCCTCGGTCTGCGTGATCCGGAACTCCTCCTCCAGCGCGTCCAGCCGCCCCCAGATCCGCACCATCTCACCGAGCGCGGCCTTCGCCTTGCCGGAGGGCAACTTCGGCGCCAGCGCGTCGTCACCGACCCGCGCCTCGAACACCAACGCCGAGACACACGCGGCGAGTTCCGCCGGAGACAGCCCCTCCCACACGCCCTCGCGCAGACACTCGCTGGCGAGCAGATCCAGCTCGCCGTACAGCCGCGCCAGCCGCTTGCCGTGCTCGGTGACCTCGTCGTCGCGCAGATAGTCCATCTCGGTCAGCAGCGCGACGATCCGGTCGAAGGTACGGGCGATGGTGTTCGTCCGCCCCTCGATCCGCCGCTCCAGCTGCGAGGTGTCCCGCTGCAGCCGGTGGTACCGCTCGGCCCAACGGGCGTGATCCTCGCGGTCGTTGCACCCATGACACGGATGCGCCCGCAGCGCCGCCCGCAGCCGTGCGATCTCCCGGTCGTCCGCGGCCTGCGACCGCCGCTTGCGCTGCCGATCCGGCGCGATGTGCCCGGCCTTGTTGCGCAGCGCCGACGCCAGGTCCCGCCGGGACTGCGGCGAGCGCGGGTTGAAGGACTTCGGGATCCGCATCCGCTCCAGCGCCTCGACCGGCACCGGGAAGTCGATCGACGCCAGCCGCTTGACCTGCCGCTCCGCGGTCAGCACCAACGGCCGCGGCCCGTCGTGCTGCTCGAACCCCCGGTGGCCGTTGGACCGCCCGGCCGGCAGCCCCGGATCGAGCACCAGCGCCAGCCCGGCGTACTTCCCGCTCGGCACATGAATGACGTCACCCGGCCGCAGCCGCTCCAGCGCGACAGCGGCCTCGGCCCGCCGCTCCGCCGCACCCTGCCGGGCCAACTCGGTCTCGCGGTCCTTCAGTTCGCGCCGCAGCCGCGCATACTCCTCGAAGTCCCCGAGGTGGCAGGTCATGGACTCCTTGTAACCGGCGAGCCCTTCCTCGTTGCGCTGCACCTGACGCGAGATCCCCACGACCGACTTGTCGGCCTGGAACTGCGCGAACGACGTCTCCAGCAGCTCCCGCGAGCGATGCCGCCCGAACTGCTCGACCAGGTTGACCGCCATGTTGTACGACGGCTTGAAGCTGGACCGCAGCGGATACGTCCGTGTCCCGGCCAGTCCCGCCAGGTGCTCGGGGTTCATCCCCCGCTGCCACAGCACCACGGCGTGGCCCTCGATGTCGATGCCGCGCCGCCCCGCACGCCCCGTCAGCTGCGTGTACTCGCCCGGGGTGATGTCGGCGTGCTGCTCGCCGTTCCACTTGACGAGCTTCTCCAACACCACCGACCGGGCGGGCATGTTGATGCCCAGGGCCAGCGTCTCGGTGGCGAAGACCGCCTTCACCAGGCCTCGGACGAACAGTTCCTCGACGACTTCCTTGAAGGTCGGCAGCATGCCCGCGTGGTGGGCGGCGATGCCGCGCTCCAGGCCCTCCAGCCACTCGTAGTACCCGAGCACGTGCAGGTCCTCGGCCGGGATCGAGGCCGTGCGCTCCTCCACGAGCATGCGGACCCGCTCCCGGGCCTCCTCGTCGTTCAGCCGCAGCCCGGCGTACAGGCACTGCTGGACGGCGGCCTCGCAGGCGGCGCGGCTGAAGATGAACGTGATCGCGGGCAGCAGGCCTTCCGCGTCCAGCCGCTCTATGACCTCGGGCCGGCTGGGCGTCCACACCCGCGACCGCTGCCGCCGCTCCCGCTCCCGGTCGGCCTCGCGCATCGCGCGGCCGCGCCTGCGGTCTTGGAGCGACGGGCGGGTGGCCTCCATGCGGGCCATGCGCATGAGGTCGGGGTTGACGGCCTTCTTGTGGCCCTCGCCCTCCTCGAACAGGTCGTACATCCGGCGCCCGGCGAGCACATGCTGGAACAGCGGCACGGGCCGGTGCTCGGCGACGATCACCTCGGTGTCGCCGCGGACGGTGTCTAGCCAGTCGCCGAACTCCTCGGCGTTGGACACGGTCGCGGACAGTGACACCAGGGTCACCGACTCGGGCAGGTGGATGATCACTTCCTCCCACACGGCGCCGCGGAAGCGGTCGGAGAGGTAGTGCACCTCGTCCATGACCACATAGCCGAGGCCGAGCAGGGTCTGCGAGCCCGCGTACAGCATGTTCCGCAGCACCTCCGTGGTCATCACGACCACGGGGGCGTCGGAGTTGACGCTGTTGTCGCCGGTGAGCAGGCCGACCTTCTCGGTGCCGTAGCGGCGGCACAGGTCGTTGTACTTCTGGTTCGACAGCGCCTTGATGGGTGTCGTGTAGAAGCACTTCCTGCCCTGCTGCAGGGCGAGGTGGACGGCGAACTCGCCCACGATCGTCTTGCCCGAGCCGGTGGGAGCGGCCACCAGCACGCCCTTGCCCGCCTCAAGTGCCTCGCAGGCCTCGATCTGGAAGGGGTCGAGGCCGAAGTCGTACATCTCGCGGAAGGACGCGAGCGCGGTGGCCTGCTCGGCGGCGCGCTGACGCGCCGCCACGTACCGCTCGGCCGGTGAGAGGTCCTCAGTCATCGTGCTTTCGAGCGTACCGGTCCGCACTGACAACAGGACGATCATTATCCGGATCCGCTGCTGTGAATCCGGCGATACCCGCAGCTCAGCGGCCCACGACCCGCACCGCCCCGGGCACGCACCGCACGCTCACCGGCAGCGGCCCGAGTGGCTCCCCGTCGGCGTACCCGGTGATGCCGTCGGCCGCGATCTCGACCCGCGCCGCCCGATGCACGGTGACCTTGGGATGGTCCACGTGTCCGCCCCGGTAGACCGTCGGAAACACCCGCAGGAGGGTTCTGCGACTGCAGTCGCCGACGACCGTGATGTCGAACAGCCCGTCGGTGAGATCGGCGCCCGGGCAGATGCGCATGCCGCCGCCGTACGACGATCCATTGCCGACGGCCACGAGGGTCGCCTCGATCTCCCGGACCTCGCCGTCGTCGAGGGTGAGCCGGTAGGGGAACGGGCGGAACGCGGCCAGTTCGGCGATCATCGCGAGGTCGTACTTGAAGCGGCCGACCGGCCAGCGCATCCGGTTGCCGCGGTCGTTGACGCGTGAGTCGAAGCCGGAGGCGAGGACGGTGCCGAACCAGCGCTCGCCCACCCGGCCGAGGTCGATGTCCCGCACCCCGTCGTCCTTCAGCCCCTCGGCGATCAACCGGGCCGCGGCGGCCGGGTCGCGCACGGGCAGGCCGAGGGCGCGGGCGAAGTCGTTGCCGGTGCCTACGGCGACCAGGCCGAGCGGGGTGTCGGTGCCGGCGACGGCCTGGAGGGCGAGATGGGCGATGCCGTCGCCGCCGACGGCGACGAGTGCTCCGGTGCCGTCCGCGACGGCGGCACGCGCGCGTGCCAGTGCGTCACCGGGGTCCTGCCCGATGACCGTACGCACCGAGAATCCGGCCGCCCGGAAAGCGGAAGCGGCCGGCTGCGCCACGTGGGCGCCCCGGCCGCGGCCCGCGGTGGGGTTGACGAAGAGGGTGATCTCGCTGGTCACGCCAGTGACCCTACGAGGTGCTTGGCGATCTTCGGATCACGCCGCGATAACCGTTGCCTCAGGTCACGTCGTCGTATCCGTTGACCCGGTCCTTGCTCGACTGCTCGGGCAGGGCGCGGCTCGCGCTGACGGTCTCCACCTCGCCGATGTCCTCGGGCGTGAGGTCCAGCTCGGAGGCCTCGTCGTCGGCGGGACCCAGGGCCTCACGGCGACGTCGGCGCCGGTCGTTGACGAGAGAGACGATCACCGCGGCGAAGTACAGGATCCAGATCGGTCCGGCCAGCGCCATCATGGTCAGCGGGTCGGTGCTGGGCGTGGCGATCGCCGCGAACACCGTGATGCCCATGATCATCGCCCGCCACCAGCCGAGCATCCGCCTGCCCGAGATGGCGCCGGTGAAGTTGAGCATGACCAGCAGCAGCGGCAGCTCGAAGGAGAGGCCGAAGACGATCACCATGCGGGTGACGAGGTCGAGCAGGTCGTCCAGCGGCAGCAGGTTGTCGACACCGAACGGCGTGAACTCGATCAGCACGTTCGCGGTCGTGGGCAGCACCTTGTAGGCGAAGAAGGCGCCGCCGAGGAAGAGCGGGAAGCCGGTGGCGACGAACGCGTAGGCGTACTTCTTCTCGTGCCGGTGCAGACCGGGGGCCACGAAGGCCCACAGCTGGTACAGCCAGACCGGCGAGGCCAGCACGATGCCGGCCATGAGGGAGACCTTCAGGGCCAGCGTGAACGGCGCGAGCAGACCGTTGATCGTGATCTGGGCGCACGGCTCGGTGTTCCTGGCGTTCTCCGCGGACGCGCGGGCCAGTTCCTCGAAGGACTGCGGGCAACCGACCGACTCGAGGATCGGCTCGGTGAAGAAGTTGATGATGTCGTTGTAGAAGAAGGCGGCGACGACCGTGACGGCGACGATGGCCAGCAGTGCCTTCGTGAGCCGGTTGCGGAGCTCACGAAGGTGCTCCGCGAGGGGCATCCGCCCCTCGGGATCCTTCTCCTTGTTGCGGGCAGGCTTCAGCAACCCACGTTCCCATCTCGTGCGGCAGGCCGGGGGATCACCGGTCCTGCGTCAGCGCTTGGTCGTGTCCGTCGGCTCGTTGACCGGGCGGGAGCTGGACACGTCGCCGGGGGCGGCCTGGATGATGCGCTGAGCCGGGGGCTGCTGGTCGTCGGTGTGCGGCGGATCGGCCGGGGCGGAGGACTTGTTGTCGTCCTTCATCGCCTTGGCCTCGCTCTTCAGGATGCGCGCGGACTTGCCGAGGGAGCGGGCCATGTCCGGAAGCTTCTTCGCGCCGAACAGCAGGATGATGACGACGAGGATGAGAATGATCTCGGGGGCTCCGAGCCTTCCGAACATAAGTCTTTACCTTCTCACCGAGGCGGGTGGGTGGGGTGCTGTCCGACCGGTCGGACAAGTGTCCGAACGACCGTGCTGGCAGCGATCGTAACGCCCAGGGGTGAACGTGAGGCAATCCCCGTGCGTACTCCCGGTCCACGGCCCGGGCCTCGTTTTCCGGGCCGCGACCAGCAGCGTACCTTCCGCATGGGGGAAGTTGACAGGGCGAAGCGACCCAAAGGCCCATCAAGCACTGGAATCACAGGGCTGCACCGGGCGGCTCACAGCGCGTCCACAGACCGTGCCGTGCTCACCGCCGCCCGCTCCAGATCCTCCGCAGCCCGGTTGATACGACGCGCGGACTCCGTCACCTGCCTGCCGAGACGCTGCGCCTCCACAAAGACCCGAACAGCGAGCACGCCGAGAACGGCGATCCCCAGAAAACCCACAGCTACCGCGAACATCGGCCAGAACATGCCCCTGAGCCTAGGGCCTGCACGGCGGCTCGTGTGCTCAGGGTGAGCGTGGGCGCTACAGCGTGGAGTGCAGTCGCAGGGTGCGGACTCCGCCTCCGGTGAGCAGCTCGATGATGCGCTCGCCGGCCGGCTTGCGGACGGACGCGCCGCAGTCGGGGCAGGTGAAGGAGTAGAAGGTCGTGCGGCTGGTGGCGCCGATGGCCAGGCGCAGGGCGCCGGCGGCGAGCTCGAAGCGGCCCCGGCAGTCCGGGCAGCCGGCCCTGAACACCAGGGGGGTCACGCTTCTCATCCCCGCGAACGCGGACGCCACCGTCATCCCCCGCACCCCAGACGCCGACTCGCTCACAGTCCCTGCTCCTGCCTGTCGTGTCCTGTGTTACCCGGGGGAACGGTCCCGGGAGCCTCCGCCTCGATCCCGTCGTACGCCGCCAGCGCCTCGCGGGCCGCCTGCCGTGCGCTGTCGGCCAGCTCCCCTGGGGCGACGATCCGCCCGTCCCGGCCGAGGCGCAGGGCGAGGCGGCGCAGCGACGCAGGGTCGGGTGTGCGCAGGGTGATACGCAGCCCGCCGTCGGCGAGCTCATCCGCGCTGTCGTGCGGGTAGTACTCGGCGACCCAGCGGCCGCCGGGCCCGACCTCGACCACGACCTCCGGGTCCTCGGCCGCGGGCTGCACCAGCCCCTCGGACAGGTCCCGCAGCTCGATCTCGGGCGGGGCGGACGGCTCGTCGAGGACCCTGATCTCGGCGACCCGGTCGAGGCGGAAGGTGCGGCGCGCCTCGGAGCGGTAGCACCAGCCCTCGACGTAGGTGTGGCCGACGCTGACCAGGCGGATCGGGTCGACCTCGCGCTCGGTGACCTCGTCGCGGGCCGGTGAGTAGTAGCGGATCCACAGTCGGCGGCGCTCCGAGATCGCCCGGTCGACGTCGGCGAAGACGCCGCCCTCGGACTCGAAGGTCACCGACAGCCGGGAGCTGGCGCCGGCCGCCTCACCGGCCGCGGCCTCCACCTTGGCGGTGGCGCGCAGCAGCGCCTGCCGGTCGCTCTCGCGCAGTCCGGGCAGGGTGGACACGGCCCGGGCGGCCACCAGCAGGGCGGTCGCCTCGTCGGCGGCGAGGCGCAGCGGCTCGGCCGCTTCCGCCCCGAGGGCGGCGGGGTTGTGCCACCAGATGCGCTCGCCGTCGGTGTCGATGTCGAGCAGATCGCCGCCGCGGAAGCTGGTGCCGCACATGGGCAGCACGTCGAGGTCGGAGACCAGCTCCTCCTCGGTGATGCCGAAGGCGCGGGCGACGTCCTCGACCCGCGCTCCGGGGCGCTCCTTGAGATACGTCACCAGGGAGAGCATCCGCCGGGTCTGGTCGATGGCGTTCGCGGGCCTGATCGGTTTGCCGGCCACTGTCTTCTTCCGCTCCCCCTCAGCCCTTGGCCACGGCACGCAGCCGGTCCACCACATCGGCCCGCAGCTCGGCGGGCTCCAGGACCACCACGTCCGGCCCGAACTCCACCAGCCAGGCGTCCAGCCCGTGGCCGTACGGAATCTCCAACTCGTCCCAGCCGTCGCCCAGTTCCCTGACCGCCGTCGCCTTCGCCCGCAGGGGGTACCCGGCGCCGGAGCGCAGCCGGATCCGCGCGCTGCGGTCGGCGGTCTCCCCGGCCCACCCGGCGACTGTCTCCCGCACGGTGACGACGTCGGGGACGGGCGCGGTGTACCGGCCGGCGCGGGTGCGCACCTTGCCGGTGATCCGGGACAGCCGGAAGACCCGCTCGGCGCCGCGGTCGCGGTCCCAGCCCGCGAGGTACCAGTGGCCGCGCCAGCACTCCAGCGCCCAGGGCTCCACGTGCCGGGTCTCGGGGTGGGCGGCGGTGGCCTTGCGGTACTCGAAGGCGACCGGGCGGCGGTCGCGGCAGGCCAGCATCAGCGGCTCGAAGGCGGCCTCGTGCACGGGGATGCGCGGCTCCAAGGCGCCGTGCGCCTCGTACGGGTCGACGTCCTCGGGGAGTCCGGCGGCGCGCAGCTTCTGCAGGGCGCCACTGGCCGCGCCGGCGAGCCGGACCTGCTGCCAGACCTTGGCGGCCAGGCCCAGGGCCGCGGCCTCCTCGGCGTCGAGAGTGATGGGCGGCAGCCGGTTGCTGTCGCGGCGGGCGAGGTAGCCGACCTCGCCGTCGAGGTTCTCGACGGTCTCGATGACCAGGCCCAGCTCGCGCAGGTCGTCCTTGTCTCGCTCGAACATCCGGTTGAAGGAGTCGTCGCTGCCCGCTTCGAGATAGGCCTCGATGGACTCTCGAAGCTCGCGCTTGCTGAGCGGCCGCCGCGTTCCCAGCAGACACAGCGCCAGGTTCATCAGCCGCTCGGCCTTGGCAATGGCCATCGACGCCCTTCGCCTTCCCTATGGTGCTTCCGACCGATGACCGTACCGCTCCGCGGGGCCCTGGCAAAAGCCGAGGGCCCATGCCCGAACAGGCATGGGCCCCAGATGATCGGCTCCGGTCGGGTCCTGCTCAGACGCCGAGCAGGTCGACCACGAAGATCAGCGTCTCGCCGGGCTTGATCGCCGGGGTCGGGCTCTGGTTGCCGTAGGCGAGGTGGGCGGGGATGGTCAGCTGGCGGCGGCCGCCGACCTTCATGCCCTGCACGCCCTGGTCCCAGCCCTTGATGACACGGCCCGCGCCGAGCGGGAAGCGGAACGGCGTGCCGCGGTTCCAGCTGGCGTCGAACTCCTCGCCCGTGCTGAAGGCGACACCGACGTAGTGCACGGTGACCGTCTGGCCCGCCTGCGCCACGGGGCCGTCGCCTTCCCAGATGTCCTTGATCTCGAGGTCCGCCGGGGGCTCGCCGCCCGGGAAGTCGATCTCGGGCTTGTCGATGCTCACGTCTTCAGCTCCTGCATGTCTGTGGATAGGCGAACACACACAGTCTTACATTCCCGAACGATCACATCTTCGCCAGGATGTCGACCGAGAAGACCAGCGTGGAGTCCTTCTCGATGCCGCTGCCCTGCGGCGGATTGTCCCCGTACCCCAGCTCCGGCGGGATGACGACCAGCACGCGGCTGCCGACCTTCTTGCCGGTCAGGCCCTGCGCCCAGCCCTTGACGACCTGCTGCAGGGAGAACGACGTCAGCGACTGGCGGCTGTACGACGAGTCGAACTCCTTGCCGGTGTCCCACAGCACGCCCTTGTACTGCACCAGCACGGTGCTGTCGGCGCCGACCTCCTCGCCGTCGCCCTCGATGACGTAGTTCGCCACCAGCTCGGTCGGCGCGTCGGTCTTGGGGACCTCGATGGAGGGCGCCTTGCCGTCGGTGTTGGTGCCGACCTTGGGCAGGTCCACGTTGTCCTGAGCGACGTCGGTGCCCTTGGCGGAGCTGCGGGCGTTGAAGGTGTCCTGGATGTCGACGACGAAGATGAGCGTGTCGGTGCCCTTGATGCCCGCCTGGGCGTTGCCCTGCTCGCCGTACCCCCAGGTGGGCGGCACGGCCATCGCGACTCGGCTGCCGGTCTTCTTGCCGGTCAGGCCATAGCGCCAGCCGTCGATGATGCCGCCCTGGGCGAGCTGGATGAGCAGCGGGGTCTTGCGGTCGTAGGAGTTGTCGAAGACCTTCGCGCTGTCCCAGACCTGGCCCAGGTAGTGGGCCACGATGTAGTCGTTCTCCGCGACCGTACGGCCGCCGCCCGCGATCAGGGTCTTCACGGCGAGGTCCTTCGACGGATCGCCGCTGCCCTTGGCCACCGTGGGCTTCTCGCCGAACTTCGTGCCCGCGGTGATCGCCGGCAGCGGGCCGTCGACGATCTTCGGCGTCGGCGCGGCGGAGGTCGCCGGGGCCGAGGGCGACGCGGTGTCGCTGGCCTTGCCGGAGTCGGACCCTTCGTCGCCGCATGCGGCGAGCGTGACCAGTCCAGCGGGAACGGCGATGAGGAGTGAGCGTCGGCGCACGGTGGGGGCCTCGTAATCGGTCGATCTTGTTGATTGGCGTGCGCGCAACTCTACGGCGTGAGAAGGGCGCCGTACGGGAAACGAACGGCGCCCGTGTTGCGTTCCGCCTCACTCGAAACGCATGGCTCACATACCGGCAATCAGTTTCTCCACCCGGTCGTCCACCGAACGGAACGGGTCCTTGCACAGCACCGTGCGCTGGGCCTGGTCATTGAGCTTGAGGTGGACCCAGTCGACGGTGAAGTCCCGGCGCTGTTCCTGCGCCCGCCGGATGAAGTCGCCGCGCAGCCGGGCCCGAGTGGTCTGCGGCGGAACCGATTTGCCCTCGAAGATCTTCAAGTCGTTGCAGATCCGGGCGGCTTGGCCCTTCTTCTCCAGCAGGTAGTACAGGCCACGACGGCGGTGGATGTCGTGGTATGCGAGGTCTATCTGCGCGACCCGCGGGTGCGACATGGTCATGTTGTGCTTGGCCCGGTACCGCTCCAGGAGCTTGTACTTCATGACCCAGTCGATCTCGGTGCCGATCCGGTCCAGGTCCTCGGCCTCGATCGCCTCCAGCGTACGGCCCCACAGCTCCAGCACCTGCTCGACGGTGCCCGTGCGGATACCGCGCCGCTCGCAGAAGTCGACGGCCTTCTCGTAGTACTCGCGCTGCACCTCAAGCGCCGAGGCCTCCCGGCCGCTGGCCAGGCGCACCTTGCGCCGGCCCGTTATGTCGTGGCTGACCTCGCGGATCGCCCGGATCGGGTTCTCCAGGGTGAGGTCGCGCATCACCGTGCCCGCCTCGATCATGCGCAGCACCAGGTCGGTGGCGCCGACCTTGAGCAGCATGGTCGTCTCGGACATGTTCGAATCGCCCACGATGACATGCAGGCGGCGGTAGCGCTCGGCGTCCGCGTGCGGTTCGTCGCGCGTGTTGATGATCGGCCGGGAGCGGGTCGTCGCCGAGGAGACGCCCTCCCAGATGTGCTCGGCGCGCTGGCTGACGCAGTACACGGCGCCGCGCGGGGTCTGCAGCACCTTGCCGGCGCCGCACAGCAGCTGCCGGGTGACGAGGAACGGAATCAGGATGTCCGCGAGCCGGGAGAACTCCCCGTGCCGGGCCACCAGATAGTTCTCGTGGCATCCGTAGGAGTTGCCGGCGGAGTCGGTGTTGTTCTTGAAGAGGTAGACGTCGCCCGCGATTCCCTCCTCGTGCAGGCGTCGTTCCGCGTCCACCAGGAGGCCTTCGAGAATGCGCTCGCCGGCCTTGTCGTGGGTGACCAGCTCGATCACGTTGTCACATTCGGGTGTCGCGTATTCCGGGTGGGAGCCCACATCGAGATACAGGCGGGCGCCGTTCCGCAGAAACACATTGCTGCTGCGGCCCCATGACACGACACGGCGGAAGAGGTACCGCGCCACCTCGTCAGGCGACAGACGGCGCTGTCCCCTGAACGTGCACGTGACGCCGTACTCGTTCTCCAGCCCGAAAATGCGGCGGTCCATGACTGAACATTACGCCCGATCCCCTGAACTGAAACGGGGTTCGGCAGCACGATTTGGATCATTTTCCGATGAAGCCGCAACAACCGCCGTCCTGGCGGGAGCTGCGAGTACCCGCCCCGTGGCCAGCAGAACCAGCAGCGACACGGCCCCCGCCGCACCGGGCACGGCGAAGCCCCACAGCGCCCCGCCCCACTCGACGACCGGCCCCGCCAGCCCCGTTCCGACGGATGCGCCCACGGTGAACGTCGTCACAAGCCAGGAGAACGCCTCGGTGACGGTCCCTCGCGGGGCGTGCCGGTCGACGATGACGAACGCGCACGCGATGGCGGGCGCCAGGAAGACCCCGGCCAGCGCGGCCAGCGCCGTCATCGCGACGGGCCCCGGCATCAGCATCAGCGGCAGATAACACACCGCCAGAAGCCCGACCAGCACCCGCAGTCGCCGCTCGGGGGCACCGGCCCACTGCCGCGCCCCGTAGCCGACACCGCCGACCAGCGCGCCGAGCCCCACGGCTGCCATCAGCCAGCCGTACACCGCGTCACCGCCGCGGTCGTCGGCGTACGACACGGCGGCGACCGTGATGGAGCCGAGCGCCACGCCCACGAACAGGAACGCCGCCAGCAGCGCGAGCAGCCCCGGCGAGCGTAGCGCGCCCAGCCAGTGCGCCTCACGCGGCGCCGACCGCCACGCGCGCGAGGGCGGCGACACCACCACGGAGAGCGCGCCGAGGACCCCGACGACGTTCAGCACCAGCAGCGCGGCCTGCGCCGACCACAGCGAGGCGCACAGCGTCAGCAGCAGCGGCCCCACCGTGAACATCACTTCCTGCGCCACCGCGTCCATGGCGTACGCCGTGTGCACCTGGTCCTCCCGGCGCAGCACCGACGACCACAGCGCGCGCAGCCCGCCCTCCAGCGGCGGTGTGAAGAGCCCGGCGGCGCCGACGGCGACGTAGGACAGCGGCAGCGCTCCGGTGCCGCTGAAGGCGAAGACGGCCATGGCGAGCGCCGACAGCAGCGCGGCGGGCAGCTGGATCCGCGGCTGCCCGTACAGGTCGACCAGCCGCCCGAGCAGGGGCTGACCCACCGCGTTGGCGACCCCGTAGACCGCCGCCAGGGCCCCGGCCAGGCTGTACGAGCCGCCCTCGGCGCGGATGAACAGCACGATCGCGATCGCGGCGGTAGCGTTGGGCAGCCGCCCCACGAGCGTGCCGGCCAGCAGCCTCGTGGCGTGTTTCGCCCTGAGGATCTCCACGTATCCCGCGGCCATGTCCCGCCCCTCCGCCGAAGTTTTACGTATAACGTCCACTGTCATACGTACCATGAGCGCTGTTCACCCGTCCAGGCGGAGCCCGGACCACATCCCGACGAAGGAGCAGGCCGAGTGGCACGAGCCGGCACCCGCCCCACCAGCCGGGACGTCGCCGAGGCCGCCGGGGTCTCCCAGGCCGCCGTCTCACTGGTGCTCGGCGAGAAGTGGCGCGGCCGCGTCTCCGAGGCGACCGCCGAACGGGTCCGCGAAGCCGCCCGCGACCTCGGCTACCGGCCCAACCTGGCCGCCCGCAGCCTCCGCCTCGGCCACACCCGCACCGTCCTGCTGGTCGTCCCCGCCCTCACCACGGAATTCTTCGCCGGCGTCTACACCGGAGCCGCCCGCGTCGCCGCCGAACACGGCTTCGGCGTCGTCCTCTACCCCTCCCCCGAAGGCATCGGCCCCGCCCGCGACCCCTTCGCGTCCGCCCAGGCCGCCCTCGACGGCGTCATCGCCTCCTCCATGGCCGCCGACGCCCTCACCGCCATCCGCGGCGACCAGCTCCCCCTGGTCATGCTCGACAGCGACCCGACAGGCAGCCTGGGCGCCGCCACCGTCAACCTCGACATCACCGACGGCATCCGCCAGGTCGCCGAACACCTGCTGGGCCTCGGCCACCGCCACTTCCTGCACCTGGCGGCCGACGTGCCCTCGTGGACGTTCGAGGTGCGCGCCCGGGAACTCGCCGCACGCGTGGGAGCCGTCCCCGGCACGACCGTGCACACCGCCCGCGCGCCCATCGCCATCGAAGACGCCCTGACAGCAGCCGAGACCGCACTCCGGCGCCACCGCGCCACCGCCATCGTCTGCGACGACGACAAACTCGCAGCCGGCGCCTACAAGGCCATCCGACGCCTCGGCCTGCGCATCCCCGACGACATCTCCGTCACCGGCCTCGACGACCTCGCCCTGGCCACCGCCATCGACCCGGAACTGACGACCGTACGCCTGGACGCCGAGCTGTTCGGCGAACGCGGCATGCGGGCCCTCCTGGCGGTCCTGGAGGGCCGCGAGCCCGACGCCGGCGACATCCCGGTCCAGCTCGTCGTACGAGGCTCCACGGCGCCGCCACCGGCCCTCTGAACGCCGGAAGCCCCGGCCGTCGACGACCGGGGCTTCCGAAACGGGATGAGGTGGGGCCGGGGAGCCTACTCCTCCTCGGCGGACTCGTCCTCGGCCTCCGCCGCGGACGACGCACCGCCCGCCTCCAGCAGCCGGGCCAGCTGCCGACCGGTGATCCGCCTGAACTTGCGCTTCTGCGGACGCGTCCGGTCCAGCACCGCAACCTCCAGCCGCTCGGCGGGAATCTCCCGCTGCGTGCCATTGGTGTCGCGGGACAGGGCCTGCACGGCCAGTTTCAGCGCCTCGGCGAGCGTCATGCCGTCCTGGTGGCGCTGGTCCAGATAGCTGCTGATCTGCTCGGCATTGCCGCCGACCGCGACCGAGCCGTGCTCGTCCACGATCGAACCGTCGTGCGGCAGCCGGTAGATCTGGTCACCCTCGGGCGTCTCCCCGACCTCGGCGACGACCAGCTCCACCTCGTACGGCTTCTCGGCCGCACTGGAGAAGATCGTGCCCAGCGTCTGCGCATAGACGTTGGCCAGGCCACGCGCGGTCACATCGTCCCGGTCGTAGGTGTAACCGCGCAGGTCGGCGTAGCGGACACCGCCGATGCGCAGGTTCTCGTACTCGTTGTACTTACCGGCCGCCGCGAACGCGATCCGGTCGTAGATCTCGCTGAACTTGTGCAGCGCGCGGGACGGGTTCTCACCGACGAACACAATGCCGTCGGCGTACTGCAGCACGACCAGGCTGCGGCCCCGGGCGATGCCCTTGCGGGCGTACTCCGCCCGGTCGGCCATGGCCTGCTGAGGTGAGACATAGAACGGCGTCGACACCGGTTATCCGTCCCTTTCTGTCGAAGTCACTGGATCACCCTCAAACAACAGCGGCCGCCGACTACAGCAGCGCGGCCCGCGGACCGTCGGGCTGCTCAAGCCGCCGCTCCAGGACCGAGCGGGCGATCTGGGAGGCCTCGTCCTCGGTGAGCCGGCGGAAACCGTCCTCGGTGATCACGGTGACGATCGGGTAGATCCGGCGGGCGACATCGGGACCACCGGTCGCCGAGTCGTCGTCTGCCGCGTCGTACAGAGCCTGCACCACGAGCGTCGTGGCCTGCTCCTCGGTCAGGTCCTCACGGAAGAGCTTCTTCATGGCGCCGCGCGCGAAGATCGAGCCGGAGCCCGTGGCCGCGAAGCCCGTCTCCTCGGAACGGCCGCCCGTCACGTCGTAGGAGAAGATGCGGCCCTTGCCGCGATCCAGGTCATAACCAGCAAACAAAGGCACCACGGCCAGGCCCTGCATGGCCATGCCGAGGTTGGAGCGGATCATCGTCGACAGCCGGTTCGCCTTGCCCTCCAGGGACAGCTGGGTGCCCTCGACCTTCTCGAAGTGCTCCAGCTCCAACTGGAAGAGCTTGACCATCTCGACGGCCAGACCGGCGGTGCCGGCGATACCGACGGCCGAGTACTCGTCCGCCGGGAAGACCTTCTCGATGTCCCGCTGCGCGATGACGTTACCCATCGTTGCGCGGCGGTCACCGGCGAGTACGACACCGTCGGAGAAGGTCACGGCGACGATGGTCGTGCCGTGCGGCGCCTCGATCACACCCTGGGTGGGCGGCAGTTGCCGGTTGCCGGGCAGCAGCTCCGGCTGGTGCTCGGACAGGAAGTCCATGAACGAGGAGGACCCAGGCGTCAGGAAGGCAGCTGGTAGACGCCCGGTGCTACGAGTGTTGGCTTCCACGCGTTTCCTTCCACATATACAGCAGCCCGCCTTATGACGTCGGGCCGATCCTTGAACTGCCCCAGTGCAGCGTTGCAGCTGAAGCACAGTACGCCACGGACCCTACCCGTCTCATGGCAGTGATCCACATGCTCGGGCACGGCCGCCAAACATACGCAGCAGACGCCACCTTGAGAGGCGACCAACTCTTCGCGCTCGGCTTCGGTGATGCCGTACTGGCGCTTCAGATGGTCCCGCCGACTCTGTGCCGCCCGGCACGCCTTGCAGCGCGTCGACAGGCCGTCGGACGCGGTTGCGTTGCGATGCCACTCACTATGCGGCTTGACCTCCCCGCACGTCCGGCAAAGCTTGTGGCCAGCCGGAACATCCACCATCTCTCGCACCGGCTTGCCTATGGCCTCTCGACGGCGCCGGTAGTGCGCGGCGCTGTACTCCGCCACGCACTCCCGACACCGCACCTGAAGGCCATCACGCCGATTCCTGTCGCGCGCGAACGCTTCCACAGGCAGGTCTCGCTTGCAGCCAGTGCACTGCTTCGCGCTCGGCTCGATAGCCAACCCTCACCCCCGCCGACCTTCGATTCAAAGGAAGAACGAGTAGAGCACCCCCTACTGTCCACCCTTTTGCACGAACGAGCGCACGAAATCCTCGGCATTTTCCTCGAGTACGTCATCGATCTCGTCCAGAACCGAGTCGACGTCATCGCTCAGCTTCTCGTGACGCTCCTTGAGGTCCTCCGCAGCCTGCGTTTCCGCTGCCTGCTCCTCGACCTCCTCGGTGGAGCGTGTTGCCTTCTGCTGTCCGCCGCCGGTGTCCTTGGTCGCCATAACCCTCACCCCGCTCGGTTCGCCCGATGTCTTCGGCATTCGCTGCCGATCGGTCATGATCAGACCCTACAAGCCGGGTCTGACAATGGCCCCGCAGTTTCTCCAACGTACGGGGGCCACCTCGATGATTCCCGGGCGCCAGGGTTTCCACCCTGCGCGCCCGGCCCCGCCCGGGTACCCGCTCAGCCGCCGCTCAGGACCCTGACCAGGTCTTCCGCGGTACGGCAGCGGTCCAGGAGCTCCTTGACGTGATTACGCGTTCCGCGAAGCGGTTCCAGGGTTGGGACGCGCTGGAGCGAGTCCCGGCCCGGGAGGTCGAAGATCACCGAGTCCCAGGAGGCCGCGGCCACGTCGTCGGCGTACTGCTCCAGGCAGCGCCCGCGGAAGTAGGCGCGCGTGTCCTCCGGCGGCTTGGACTTCGCCCGCTCGACGTTCTCCTCGGTCAGCAGCCGCTTCATCCGGCCGCGGGCGGCCAGGCGGTTGTACAGGCCCTTGTCGGGGCGTACGTCCGCGTACTGGAGGTCGACCAGGTGCAGCCGGGCGGCGTCCCAGTCGAGGCTGTCGCGGCGCCGGTAGCCCTCCATCAGCTCGCGCTTGGCGACCCAGTCCAGCTCGCCGGCGAGGCTCATCGGGTCGTGTTCCAGCCGGTTGAGGGTGTCCTCCCAGCGCTGCAGGACGTCCTTGGTCTGTTCGTCGGCATCGGCTCCGGAGCGCTCCTCGACGTACTTGCGGGAGAGCTCGTAGTACTCCATCTGGAGCTGGACCGCGGTGAGGGTCCGGCCGCTGCGGAGGGTGATCAGGCGCTTGAGCGACGGGTCGTGGGAGACCTGGTGGAGGGTGCGGACCGGCTGGTCCACGGCCAGGTCCACCGCGATGAAACCGTCCTCGATCATGGACAGGACCAGGGAGGTCGTGCCCAGTTTGAGGTAGGTGGAGATCTCGGAGAGGTTCGCGTCGCCGATGATCACGTGCAGCCGGCGGTACTTCTCGGCGTCGGCGTGCGGCTCGTCGCGGGTGTTGATGATCGGGCGCTTGAGTGTCGTCTCCAGGCCGACCTCGACCTCGAAGTAGTCGGCGCGCTGGCTGAGCTGGAAGCCGTGTTCGTGTCCGTCCTGGCCGATGCCGACGCGGCCTGCTCCGGCGAAGACCTGGCGGGAGACGAAGAAGGGCGTGAGGTGGCGCACGATGTCCGAGAAGGGGGTTTCCCGCTTCATCAGGTAGTTCTCGTGCGTGCCGTAGGAGGCGCCCTTGTTGTCGGTGTTGTTCTTGTAGAGGTGGATGGGCTGGGCGCCGGGGAGCGCGGCGGCCCGCTCGGCGGCCTCGGCCATGATCCGCTCGCCGGCCTTGTCCCAGAGGACGGCGTCGCGGGGGTTGGTGACCTCGGGGGCGCTGTACTCGGGGTGGGCATGGTCGACGTAGAGTCGGGCGCCGTTGGTCAGGATGACGTTGGCGAGGCCGATGTCCTCGTCGGTGAGCTGGCTGGCGTCGGCGGCTTCGCGGGCGAGGTCGAAGCCTCGGGCGTCCCGCAGGGGGTTCTCCTCCTCGAAGTCCCAGCGGGCCCGGCGGGCCCGGTGCATCGCCGCCGCGTAGGCGTTGACGATCTGGGACGAGGTGAGCATGGCATTGGCGTTCGGGTGGCCGGGGACGGAGATCCCGTACTCCGTCTCGATGCCCATTACTCGCCGTACGGTCATGCGGCCCTCCTTGCCCGGCGGCGGCCTCGGTCGTGGACACCGCTCAGATACCGCTGGCGCTCGGTTGCGTGTGCGGTGCCCGTCCCCGCACTGCGCGACTCGGCGGTACGGAAGAGCCTAGAACGCCTTTGCGCTGGTGGGGAGATCATTTGCTTACCTCGCGAGCGTACGCCTGAAAAACAGTCGGCTGCGGGTACCCGGTGAGGGCACCCGCAGCCGCCCTGTCTTTTACAGGTACTGACCGGTGTTCGCCACCGTGTCGATGGAGCGTCCGGTGTCCGCGCCCTGCTTTCCGGTGATGAGGGTACGGATGTAGACGATCCGTTCGCCCTTCTTGCCGGAGATGCGGGCCCAGTCGTCCGGGTTGGTGGTGTTGGGCAGGTCTTCGTTCTCCTTGAACTCGTCCACGCAGGCCTGGAGGAGGTGGGAGACGCGCAGGCCCTTCTGGTTGTGCTCCAGGAAGTCCTTGATCGCCATCTTCTTGGCGCGGCCGACGATGTTCTCGATCATGGCGCCGGAATTGAAGTCCTTGAAGTAGAGGACTTCCTTGTCGCCGTTGGCGTAGGTCACCTCAAGGAAGCGGTTCTCCTCGGTCTCGGCATACATGTGTTCGACCGCGGTCTGGATCATGCTCTGGACTGTCATGGACTTGTCGCCACCGTGCTCGGTGAGATCGTCGCCGTGCAGCGGGAGGCGCTCGGTGAGGTACTTGCCGAAGATGTCCTTGGCCGCCTCGGCGTCCGGACGCTCGATCTTGATCTTCACGTCGAGCCGGCCGGGGCGCAGGATCGCGGGGTCGATCATGTCCTCACGGTTGGAGGCACCGATCACGACCACGTTCTGCAGGCCCTCCACGCCGTCGATCTCGGCGAGCAGCTGCGGGACGATGGTGTTCTCCACGTCCGAGCTGACGCCGGAGCCGCGGGTGCGGAAGAGGGACTCCATCTCGTCGAAGAAGACGATGACGGGGGTGCCCTCGCTGGCCTTCTCCCGGGCTCGCTGGAAGACGAGGCGGATCTGCCGCTCGGTCTCACCCACGTACTTGTTCAGCAGCTCGGGGCCTTTGATGTTGAGGAAGAAGCTCTTGCCGGCGGCCTGGCCGGTGACCTCGGCGACCTTCTTGGCCAGCGAGTTGGCGACGGCCTTGGCGATGAGCGTCTTGCCGCATCCGGGCGGTCCGTAGAGCAGGACGCCCTTGGGCGGGCGCAGTTCGTGCTCCTTGAACAGGTCCGGGTAGAGGTACGGGAGCTCGACGGCGTCCCGGATGGCCTCGATCTGGTTGCCGAGGCCGCCGATGGCCTCGTAGCCGATGTCGGGGACCTCTTCGAGGACGAGTTCCTCGACCTCGCTCTTGGGCACGACCTCGTAGACGTAGCCGGAGCGGGGTTCGAGCAGCAGGGCGTCGCCGGGGCGGATGGTGACGTCCAGCAGCGGCTCGGCGAGCCGTACCACCCGTTCCTCGTCGGTGTGCCCGAGCACCAGGGCGCGTTCGCCGTCCTCGAGGATTTCCTTGAGGGTGACGATGTCCCCGACGCGCTCGAACTCCATGGCTTCGACCACGTTGAGCGCTTCGTTGAGCATTAGTTCCTGGCCGCGCCGCAGGTCGTCGAGTTCGACGCTGGGGCTGACGTTCACGCGGAGCTTGCGGCCCCCCGTGAAGATGTCGGCCGTGCCGTCCTCGTTCGCCTGCAGGAAGACACCGAAGCCGGCCGGTGGCTGTGCGAGCCGGTCGACCTCTTCCTTGAGGGCCACGATCTGGTCGCGGGCCTCACGGAGCGTGTTGGCGAGTCGCTCGTTCTGTGCGGACACGCCGGCCAGGTTGGTCTGCAGCTCGACGATCCGCTCTTCGAGAATCCTCGTGTGTCGCGGAGAGTCGGCGAGCTTGCGTCGCAGGACGGCGATCTCCTGCTCAAGGTAGGCGATCTGCCCGGCCGGGTCGTCGGACCCGCGTCCCGGGCGGATGCCGCGGTTCATGTCGTCGTCGTGGGCTGCCACGGTCCTCACCTCCTCCAAGGGGAGCTGGACGCTTCCAGACCCTACCTGGGTGGGTGTCGATTGAAACCCCTAGATCACAAAGACTGTCGGGGTGTGTCCGATCTTCACCCTTGCGCTCTCCCTCACGCCAGGGGAATACCCAGCGAACGCGATACGAAAGCGAGCGGAGGTAGGGTCGAAGCGTTCAACACCCGTCAGAGCTGGCCGGATTCCCGTACGGCCGGGCGGGCAAAGGGTAGGAGAGGTGACCGTGCAGCAGGAGGCCGGAGTCGACGGCGAGGCACTGGAGGTCTGGATCGATCAGGATCTCTGTACCGGCGACGGCATCTGCGCCCAGTATGCGCCTGAGGTGTTCGAGCTGGACATTGATGGTCTGGCCTATGTGAAGAGCGTGGACGACGAGTTGTTGCAGGCCAAGGGAGCCACAACGCCCGTACCGCTGCCGCTCCTCACGGATGTGGTCGACTCGGCGAAGGAGTGTCCGGGCGAGTGCATCCATGTACGTCGAGCTTCGGACAGGGTCGAGGTCTACGGTCCGGACGCAGAGTGACCGGATCCTTACGGGTAGTTACGACTGTCTGATTTCTCACACGCGCGGGTTGCGTGCTTCACACGCTCCGGGCGTCGGCGGGTGACGAGCGGACGAACGCACCGTTGTTCCACTGCCACTTCGCGTCCTGCTCCAGGTCCGGGCAGCAGGTCGGGACGTCGGAGGAGGAGTAGCCGAGCAGGGTCGCGAGGACGGCGCCGTCGCGGACGGCGAAGTCACTGATGGTGAACCGGTCCTTGGGGTCGACGAGCGTGGCCACCACCCGGGGCTCGGTCGAGTCGTCGCCCTGGGTGAGGACGTAGACGCCGTCGGGTGGCGTGCTGATGCCGGCGTCGCAGTGCACGACGGCGACCGTCTCCGGCCGCCCGTCGCCGTCGAGATCTCCGGACGCCTTCTTTTCCACCAGGGCCTTCACGGGCCCGCATTCGAGGGGGAAGTCGACACCGTCGGTGGCGGGTGGCGCGGCGGCCGGACGGGGCTCGCGGCCCGGCGTCTGGGCGGCGGTCGCCGAGTCCGGCTGCAGCAGCGAGGACAGGGCGAGGACACCGGCGACGGCCGTCGCGGTGGCGACCCAGTGGATGGGGCGGGGGTGCGCGTGTGCCAGTTCCGGAACGGCGGATTGCTGCACTAGGAGTGTCTCCTGTGAGGGCTGTGCCGGTGGGGGTGGCCAGCATGGTGCCACACGTCACAGTGTTGGGGAACGGCGGGGGTCGGCCCTGGTGAAGGAGGCGTCTGGCGGTACGTCAACGCAGCGGCGCCGTGGCCGAGTTCCGGGCGTTGTGCGGGAACTCGGCCACGGCGCCGTGAGGTTGTTCGGGGCAGGCCAGGGGCCGTCTCAGCGGCCGATGCCTCCGTCGGCGTTGGGGCCGGAGTAGTCCTCGCCGTAGGCGCCCTTGGCGGGGCGGCGGCGGCGCATGGGCGGTTCGACGCCGTCGGCGAGGCGGCGGGCGGTGAGGAGGAAGCCGGTGTGGCCGATCATCCGGTGGTCCGGTCGGACGGCGAGGCCCTCGATGTGCCAGTTGCGGATCATCGTCTCCCAGGAGGTCGGCTCGTTGAAGCAGCCGATCTCGCGGATGGACTCGACGGTCCGGGCGAGCTGGGTGGTGGTCGCGACGTAGCAGCACAGGATGCCGCCGGGCACGAGCGCCTTGGAGACGGCCTCCAGGCACTCCCAGGGGGCGAGCATGTCGAGGATGACGCGGTCTACGTCGGTGTCGGACAGGTTGTCCTGGAGGTCGCCGACGGTGAGCTGCCAGGCGGGATGCGGGCCGCCGAAGTAGCGCTCCACGTTGGCCTGGGCGATCTCGGCGAAGTCCGCGCGGCGCTCGTAGCTGTGCAGCATGCCCTGGTCGCCGATGGCGCGCAGCAGGAAGCTGCTGAGCGAGCCGGAGCCGACGCCGGCCTCCACGACGCGTGCGCCGGGGAAGATGTCGGCGAAGGCGAGGATCTGCCCCGCGTCCTTGGGGTAGACGACGGCTGCCCCGCGGGGCATGGACAGGACGTAGTCGGGGAGCAGGGGGCGCAGCGCGAGGTAGGCGACGTTTCCGGTGGTGCGGACAACGCTGCCCTCGGGAGCGCCGATCAGTTCGTCGTGCGGGAAGGAACCCTTGTGGGTGTGGAAGTTCTTCCCGGCCTCGAGCGTGAACGTGTAGTGGCGGCCCTTGGGGTCGGTCAGCTGTACCTGGTCCCCGACCTTGAAGGGCCCGCGCCTGCGGGCGGCACCGGTCGGTTCGGACATGTGACCAGCCTACCGGCGTTTGTGAGGGCCGCGGACCACTGGGAGGGGCCCCTCAGGAGGGCCGGGCCATGGCCTTCACGAAGGCGCGCTCGACGTCGGCGGCGGACAGGACGCCGTAGATCGCGCCGGTCTCCTCGACCACGAGGTACTCGGTCGCGGGTGTGGCCCGGAGCACTTCCAGAAGGTCCTCGCCGGCCAGCTCGGCGGAGACGCGCATGCCGTCGGTGAGTTCCTGGGCGAGGCCGCTGACCGCGACCCAGGGGCGGCGGTGTTCGGGTACGCCGACGATGGCGGCCTCGCGGACCAGTGACAGGGGGTTGCCCTCGGCGTCGACGACCACCAGGGCGCGGGCGCCGGCGGCGTTGGCGCGGCGCAGGGCCTCCGAGAGGGGGGTGTCGCTCTGCACCGGGACGGCGCGGCGGGTGAGGGTGCGGGCACGCAGTTCGGGGAGGTGCTCGCGCAGCCGGGCGACGCGCAGGCTGTTGCCGGCGCCGGTCCAGATGATCGCGGCGAGGATGGCGGCCAGCAGGGCGTCCATGACGGTGTCCATGCCGACGTTGTCCGTGGCGTCCCTGCCGAGTGCGCCGGACTGGGTGAGCAGCGGGAGGCCGATCAGGACGGAGACGGCGAGGGCGCGGCCGACCCAGGCGGCGGCGACCGTGCCGCTCATCGGCTTGCCGGTGATCTTCCAGACGACGGCGCGGAGCATGCGGCCGCCGTCGAGGGGGAGGCCGGGCAGGAGGTTGAAGACGGCCACGATGAGGTTGGAGATCATCAGGCCGGCCAGCAGGACGCCGGGGACCGTGCCGGGCTCGACGGGCTGCATGGCGAGGTAGAACAGGCCGGCGAGGACGAGGGAGAGCAGCGGGCCGACGAACGCGAGGACGAACTCGCGGCCCGGCGTCTCGGCCTCCTTCTCGATCTCGGAGACCCCGCCGAAGAACTGCAGCTGGATACGGCGGACCGGGAGCTTGTAGCGCAGGGCGGCCACGGTGTGGGCCAGCTCGTGCACGAGGACCGAGGCGTAGAAGGCGACGGCGAAGAAGAGGGAGACCAGGTAGCGGGCGGCGCCCAGCTCGGGCAGGACGCGCTCCAGTTGCCCGCCGAACACCCAGGTGATCAGCGCGGCGACGAGGAACCAGCTGGGGGCGACGTACACCGGCACACCGAAGGGCCGCCCCATCAGCAGCCCACCGCGCGGCTCCGGGGGGCGCTGGGGGGTGGTGCCTTTGTCGGGGGTGGCGTGGGCGAGGGTGCGGTGGGGCTGGTTGGGGGTGGGGGTGGTCGGGTGCTGGGGGGCGGTGTGTGGGTGCTGGTCGCTGGGCGGCTGGGCGCTGGCGCCGAGGCCGCCCGGCTGGGCGCTGGCGCCGTGTCCGCCCGGCCGGTCGCTGGCGCTGTGTCCGCCCGGCCGGTCGCTGGCGCTGTGTCCGCCCGGCTGGGCGCTGGCGCTGTGTCCGCCCGGGCGCTCACTGTCGCCGTGTCCGCCCGGCCAGTCGCTGCCGCCCTGTCCGCCCGGCCAGTCGCTGCCGCCCTGTCCGCCCGGCCGCTCGCTGTCGCCGCGTCCGGTCAGGTCGTCGCGCGGGTGCTCTGCGTCGGGGTGTCCGTCACGCTCGCCGCGAGGGGGCCCGTCGCCGAGGCCGCCCGACTTCTCCGCGTCGCCGTGTCCGTGCGGCTTCTGCCCGTCGCCGTTCTCTCTCAGATCCCGGCCCGGCTGCCCGACGCCGCTCTCTCCCAGCCCTTGGCCCGGCTGCGCGTCGCCGCGTGCTCCCAGGGGCCCCTCCGACTTCTCCCCGTAGCCAGACTCTCCCGGGTGCTCTCCCTGCCGCGTGCCGCCCGCACCATGGGCGGAGTCCGGCTCGGGGTCGGTCGCGTCGGCAGGTGCGCGGTCCGGGGTCTGTGTCTCGGCCTCGGGGCCTGTGGGTGTCGGCCGGGGCGGGTCCGGGCGTGCGGGGTCCGTGGCCGGGGTCGTACGGCCTGGTTGGTGGCGGTCCGCCTCGTCGGTGCCCGGCCGCGGCTGTCCGCTCCCGCCGCTCTCGTCCACGGTGTCCCCTCGTTCGAAGCGTCTCCCGCGCCTGCCGGGCGGAAGGGTCTCGGGTCGATGGTATGCGTCCGTGGGGGCGCGTTCCGCCCCGGCACCCCCTCTGTTTCCCCTGTCGTCGCACCTGTCACGACCGCGGCTGGGTCACTGTCAGTGGCGGGCCGTATGGTCTGTGGGCATGGACACCAGCACCGAGGGCACGGCGGAGCCCCACAGCGGCGGCAGGGCCGAGGCGGCGGATCCGGATCCGTCCGCCATGGTCGAGCCTACGACGGAGAGCGCGATGACAGCGGTGACGGCGGCAGCCGAGGCCGCCGCCACGACCGTGGTCACCGAGCCCGTCGTCATACCGCCCACGTCGCTCTCCCCCTCGCGTGCCGGCGACTTCATGCAGTGCCCTTTGCTGTACCGGTTCCGGGTGATCGACCGGCTGCCGGAGAAGCCCAGCGCGGCGGCGACCCGGGGCACCCTGGTGCACTCGGTCCTGGAGCGCCTCTTCGACGCCCCCGCGGCGGAGCGCACGGCGCCGCGCGCGAAGTCCCTGATCCCCGGCCAGTGGCAGCGGCTGCGCGAGGCCAAGCCGGAGGTCGAGGAGCTGTTCGCCGACGACCCGGAGGGCGAGCGGCTGGCGGGCTGGCTGGCGGAGGCGGAGCAGCTCGTCGAGCGCTGGTTCACGCTGGAGGACCCGAGCCGCCTGGAGCCCGCCGAGCGTGAGCTGTTCGTCGAGGCGGAGCTGGACTCGGGGCTGCGGCTGCGCGGCATCATCGACCGGGTCGACGTGGCGCCGACCGGCGAGGTCCGCATCGTCGACTACAAGACGGGCAAGGCGCCCCGGCCCGAGTACGCCGAGGGCGCGCTGTTCCAGATGAAGTTCTACGCGCTCGTCGTCTGGCGGCTGAAGAGGGTGGTCCCGCGCCGGCTCCAGCTCGTCTATCTCGGCAGCGGTGACGTGCTGACGTACGATCCCGTCCTCGCCGATCTGGAGCGGGTCGAGCGCAAGCTGCTGGCGCTGTGGGAGGCGATCCGCCAGGCGACCGAGACGGGCGACTGGCGGCCCCGGCCGACGAAGCTGTGCGGCTGGTGCGACCACCAGGCGCACTGCCCGGAGTTCGGCGGCACTCCCCCGCCGTACCCGCTGCCCGTGCGCCGGACCGGCGACGCCGGGGATGTCGAGCCCGCATCCGTGAGGGCGCCGGAGTCGCGCCCGGCGACGCAGGGCAGAATGGGGCCGGACTAGGGCCTGTCGTTTGGATCATGCCGCAGACGCGGGGGCTGATCAGCCGCGTGAACAGCCCTGTGGGCCGATACACCTAGCGAAGGAGACTTACGTGGCCATCCGCGTCCTACTGGTCGACGACCAGCCGCTGCTGCGTACGGGCTTCCGCATGATCCTGGAGGCCGAGCAGGACATCGCGGTCGTCGGCGAGGCCGGAGACGGCCTCCAGGCACTCGACCAGGTGCGGGCCCTGCAGCCCGACGTGGTGCTGATGGACATCCGCATGCCGCGGATGGACGGCGTGGAGGCGACCCGGCAGATCACCGGACCGGGCCGGGACGGTCCGGCGAAGGTGCTGGTGCTGACCACTTTCGACCTCGACGAGTACGTGGTGGAGGCTCTGAAGGCCGGCGCCAGTGGCTTCCTGCTGAAGGACGCGCCCGCGGGTGAGCTGGTGCAGGCGATCCGCGTGGTGGCGGCCGGCGAGGCGATGCTCGCCCCGAGTATCACGCGCCGCCTGCTCGACAAGTACGCCACGCATCTGCCGTCCGGCGAGGAGCCGGTGCCCGACACCCTCAACACGCTCACCGAGCGCGAGGTCGAGGTGCTGAAGCTGGTCGCGCGCGGCCTGTCGAACGCCGAGATCGCCGCCGACCTGTTCGTCAGCGAGACCACGGTCAAGACCCACGTGGGCCACGTCCTCACCAAGCTGGGGCTGCGCGACCGGGTGCAGGCCGCGGTGTACGCGTACGAGAGCGGCCTGGTGCGCCCCGGCGCACAGTGACGGTCGCAGCGAGCCGTACGACGCCGCGGGCGCCCGTTCCCAAGGAGCGGGCGCCCGCGGCGCTGGCGTACCGGGGCCTCAGCCCTTGCTGATCTCCCAGAACCGGAAGACGGTCGAGGCGTCGAGGCAGTACTCCAGGCCGTAGACCTCTTCGCGGACGACCGCGTACTGCTTGGCCTGCCAGACCGGCAGCATGGGGAGTTCCTCGGCGACGATGTCCTGCAGCTCGCCGTACTCGTCGTCGGTGGCGGCGCGGTCGCTCTGCGCGGCCGTGCGCGGGATGAGCGTGCCGGTGATCGTGTCGTTGCTGTAGTTGTTGCCCAGCACGTTGCCCTCGCCGAAGAACGGGGCGGTGAAGTTGTCGGCGTCCGGGTAGTCGGGCACCCAGCCCTTGACGTAGACCCCGTACTTGCCGTCGGCGATGTCCTGCTCGTACTGGTCGAAGGGTACGGACTTCACGTCGGCGGCGAACAGGCCGCTGGCGTTCAGCTGGGCCGCTATGGCCTGCAACTCCTCGTCGGTGGCGGGGCCGTAGCGCGACGGGGTGGACCAGAGGGTGAGCTTCACCTTGTCGGTGATGCCGTCGGCGCGCAGCGCGGCCTCGGCCTTTGCCTTGGAGGGGCGGGCGCCGTAGGTGTCGAAGAAGGCCGTGTTGTGGCCCCCGATACCGGCCGGGATGATCGAGTACAGCGGGGTCGCGGTGCCCTGGTAGACGTCCTCGATGAGGGCGTCGCGGTCGATCAGGTGGGCGATGGCCTGGCGGACGGAGAGCTTTCCGGCGACCGGGTCGTCCATGTTGAAGACCAGGTGCTGGACCTCGGCGCTGCTGCCCTCGATGACCTTGACGCCCGAGTCGGCGTCGGCGTTCTCGACGTCGGCGATGTCGGCCGCGCTCAGGCCTCGGTAGGCGATGTCGATGTCGTCTGCCAGCAGGGCCTTCTTCAGCGCGCCGCGGTCGCCGTGGAAGAACTTCATGGTGACGCCGGAGTTCTGCACGTCGGCGGTGCCCTGGTAGTTCTCGTTGACCGAGAAGACGGCCTCGTTCTCGCTGAATGAGTCGAGCTTGTACGGGCCAGAGCCGACGGCCTTGCCGTCCTCGCGCAGCTTGTCGGCGTCGTACTCGCGGTGGTTGACGATGGAGCCGGCGCCGGAGGCGATCTTGCTGGGGAAGGTGGCGTCGGCGACCTTCAGGTTGAACACGACGGTCTTCTCGTCCGGCGTCTCGACCGTGTCGAGCATGGGGAACATGATGGCCGGGCCGTCGGCGTCGTCGATCTTCAGCATGCGGTCGAAGGAGAACTTGACGTCCTCCGAGGTGAGCGGGTCACCGTTGCTGAACTTCAGCCCGTCCTTCAGGGTGCACTTGTAGACCTTGGTCGAGGTGTCCGTGAAGCTGCACCCTTGGGCCAGTTCCGGCTGCGGCTCGGTGCCGCCCTTGGGGAAGCTGAGCAGCGACTGGAAGACGTTGTTGAACAACAGCCAGGAGCCGGGATCGTAGCCGGACGCCGGATCGGTGGCCAGGACGTCGTCGGACATCCCCATGACCACGTTGGAGCCGTTCTCCCCCGTGTCGCCGGACTCGGAACCGCATCCGGTCAGCAGGCCGGAGGCCAGGCCCGCCACGATCGGCAGGATTGGCCACTGGTTGCGCATGTTCACGTGCGTGCCTTACGTCGTTCTCGAAAGTACCCGGGGCCGCCGTCCAGGGCCCGGGCGCGTGCGGGGAGGGGTCAGCCGCTCACACCACGGCCGAGCTCCCACAGCTGAAGCGTGGCGGAGGAGTTGAGGGCGTAGGCGACACCGGTGATGTCGTCACGCGCCGCCACGTACTGCTTGCCCTGCCACAGGGGCAGCACGGGGACGTCCTCGGCCACGATGTCCTGAATGGTGTTCAGGGTCTTGGAGGCGGCGAGACGGTCGGCCTCGCGCCGGGACTCCGGGATCAGGGTGTTGCGGATCTCGCTGTTGGCGTACGGCGACTTGAGGAAGTTGTCCTTGTCCAGGAACGGGGCGACGAAGCTGTCGGCGTCCGGGAAGTCGGGGAACCAGCCCATCCCGAAGACGTCGTACTTGCCGGCCCGTTCGGCCGGGACGAAGGTGTCCCAGCGGGTGCCCTCGATACCGACGTCGAACAGGCCGCTGTCGTTGAGCTGCGCCCGCAGCACCTCGAACTCCTTCTTGGTGGCGGCGCCGTAGTGGTCGGTCGTGTAGTGCAGGGTCAGCTTCACAGGGGTGTTGACGCCGGCGTCTTCGAGCAGGGCCTTGGCCTTGGCGACGCTGGGGTCGCCGTACTTGTTGAAGAACGCGTTGGAATGGCCGGTGATGGAGGCCGGGACGAGCGAGTAGAGGGGTTCGGCCTGGGTGCCGTAGACCTCGGAGACGAGTTGGTCGCGGTTGACGAGCTGCGCCATGGCCTGGCGTACGGCCTTGTCCTTCACCGTGGGGGCCTCGGTGTTGAAGGCCAGGTAGCGGATCTCCAGGCCGGGCACGTCGACCAGGTCGACATCGCCGTCGGCGGCGGCCAGCTTGTTGATCTGCTCCGGCGTCATGGTGCGGGTCATCACGTCGATGTCGCCCTTGTCGAGGGCGGCGCCCATGGCGTCGGCGTCCTGGTAGGAGACCATGTCGACCGCCTCGTTGTTCACCTTCAACGCCCCCTGGTAGTGGGGGTTCTTGGTGAACTCGGCCTTGACGAGCTCGCCGTCCTTCTCCTCGGCCTTGAGGGTGTACGGGCCGGAGCCGTCGACCTGGAAGCCGTCGCGCAGCTTGTTCTTCTCGTAGGCGTCGGGGTTCACGATGCCCGCGACCGGGGTGGAGAGCTTGTACGGGAAGGTGGCGTCGGCGGTCTTGAGGTGGAAGATGACCTCGTTGTCGCCCTTGGTTTCGACGGTGTCGATGGTGGACAGCAGGGCGAAGACACCGCTGTCCGACTTGAGAGCGAGGGCCCGGTCGATGGAGTACTTCACATCGGCCGCGGTGATGGGGTCGCCGTTGGAGAACTTCAGGTCCGGGCGCAGTTTGCAGGCGTAGCGCTCGTTGCCGGTGTCGGTGAAGCCGCAGCTCTCGGCGGCGTCGGGGACGGGGGCGCCCTCGCCGCGCGGCTGGACCATCAGGGTCTGCACGGTCTGGCGCAGCACGTTCCAGGTGCCGACGTCATAGGCGTACGCCGGGTCGAGGGGCGCGGGGGCGTCCTTCGTGGCGATGAACCGGTCCGTGGTACCGACGACGATCGGGCGCCCGCCGTCGCTGCCGGCGTCCGACCCGCCGCAAGCTGCGAGCGCGGGCGTCAGCAGACCGACCACGGCCGGCAGCACCAAAGTCTTGCGGTTCATGCTCGGCAATCTCCACAGCTGTCAGGTCCGTGTATCCGGCATGCAGGGGTGTCGCGGCGGATCACGGGGGCGGGGGTGAGGTTCTCGCGATGAGATTAGTGCGCGCCCGTGACGGGGTTCGCGGCCACCGGAGTTGAGCGTCCATCACGCTGCGAAACCGGGCGTGGACGCACTGAAAACCCGACAGGGGAAGGATTAGTGCAGCGTCCCATGAATCGGGACACAAAGCCGGGGCAGCCGCACCATCATGGGGCTGGACAGCACACATGCACTACCGTGTCGACCCCATTTGGAGTGGTGAACGTCACACTTCGAACTGTGTGTGGAGGTACCGGAATTCGGCCATCCGCACGATTCGAATTCCTCCTCGATGAATTGCTGTTCCCCGCGCTGCCGCACGGTGCGTGAACGCCCCGCGCATTTGTGTCATCAGTTCAGCAGAGCGCGCAGAAATGCCAGATCGACCACTTCGAGGGAGTCCACCACGGTACGCCGGGCGGCCGGGGCGATCGGGGCCACCGAGGGCACGGCCACGACATGGCAGCCCGCCGCCTCCGCCGCGGCGACGCCGGTCGCGGTGTCCTCCACGACCGCGCATCTGGCCGGGTCCGCGCCGAGTCCGGCGGCGGCGAACAGGTACGGGTCCGGGTGCGGCTTGGTGCGGGCGACCTCGTCGCCGGCCACGGTCAGGGCGAAGTACTGGGACCCGAGGGAGTCCAGGACGCGGTCGATGATGCGCCGGTGGGAGGCCGAGACCAGGGCCGTCGGGATCTCGTGCGTGGCGAGCTCGGCCAGCAGCCGGGCGGCTCCCGGCATCAGCGGCAGCGCCCGGTCGATCCGGTCCTCGAACCCCTGGTTGAGCAGGACGGTGAGCTCGGCGAGGGTGATGTCGGCGCCGGTGGCCTCGATCAGGAACCCCGCGCTGCGGGTCATCGGGCCGCCGACCACGACATGGCGCCAGGAGTCGTCGAGGGTGTGCCCGAGACCGGCGAAGATCTCGCACTCCACGTCCCACCAGAAGCCCTCGGTGTCCACCAGGGTGCCGTCCATGTCGAGGAGCACGGCCTGCAGTGCTGAGCCTTCGGCCGTACGGGTGCCGATTGCGGGGACCGTCGTCGTCATCCGGCGTACCTCCTGGAGGGACGAGCAGGCCGGTTCCCGGGTCGGGAACCGGCCTTCAGTGGACCGACCAGTGTACGACGATTCCGATCAGTGTGCGGTGAGGAGCGTCACGGCGAGTCGTATCCCACGTCACCGTGCGTTCCCACGTCACCGTGCGTTGAAGTACTTCGCCTCCGGGTGGTGAATGACGATGGCGTCGGTGGACTGCTCGGGGTGGAGCTGGAACTCCTCGGACAGCCGCACGCCGATCCGCTCCGGCTCCAGGAGGTCGGCGATCTTCGCCCGGTCCTCCAGGTCGGGGCAGGCGCCGTAGCCCAGCGAGAAGCGGGCGCCGCGGTACTTCAGCGCGAACATGTCCTCGATGTCGGCCGGGTCCTCGCCCGCGAAGCCGAGTTCGGCGCGCACGCGCGCGTGCCAGTACTCGGCGAGGGCTTCGGCCAGCTGCACGGACAGGCCGTGCAGTTCGAGGTAGTCGCGGTAGGAGTCGGACTCGAACAGCCGAGCGGTCTCCTCGCCGATGCGGGAGCCGACGGTGACGACCTGGAGGCCGACGACGTCCGTCTCGCCGGACTCCTCCGGGCGGAAGAAGTCGGCCAGGCACAGGCGACGGCCGCGGCGCTGGCGGGGGAAGGTGAAGCGGGTGCGCTCGTTGCCCGCCTCGTCGAGGAGGATCAGGTCGTCGTCCTTGGACACGCACGGGAAGTAGCCGTAGACCACGGCCGCTTCCAGCAGGTTCTCCGTCTGGAGCCGGTCCAGCAGCCCGCGCAGCCGCGGCCGGCCCTCGGTCTCGACGAGTTCCTCGTACGACGGTCCCTCACCGGTGCGGGCCTGCTTCAGGCCCCACTGGCCCTTGAACAGGGCGCCCTCGTCGAGCCAGGAGGCGTACTCCTTGAGCTGGATGCCCTTGATGACGCGGGTGCCCCAGAACGGCGGCTCGGGGATGCGGTTGTCGGTGGCGACGTCGGAGCGGACGTGGCCCTCCTCGGGGCGCTCTGCGACCTCGACGGTGGCCGCCCGCACCCGGCGCTGCTTCAGCTCCGGCAGCTTCGCTCCCGGCACGCCCCGCTTGACGCCGATCAGGGCGTCCATCAGGCGCAGGCCCTCGAAGGCGTCCCGGGCGTAGCGGACCTCGCCCTCGTAGATCTCGTGCAGGTCCTGCTCGACGTAGGCGCGCGTGAGGGCGGCGCCGCCGAGGATGACCGGGTAGCCGGCGGCCAGGCCCCGGGCGTTGAGCTCCTCCAGGTTCTCCTTCATGATCACCGTGGACTTCACCAGGAGTCCGGACATGCCGATGACGTCGGCCTTGTGCTCCTCGGCGGCTTCCAGGATCGCGGAGACCGGCTGCTTGATGCCCAGGTTGACGACGTTGTAGCCGTTGTTGGACAGGATGATGTCGACCAGGTTCTTGCCGATGTCGTGCACGTCGCCGCGCACGGTGGCCAGCACGATCGTGCCCTTGCCCTCGTCGTCGGTCTTCTCCATGTGCGGTTCGAGGTAGGCGACGGCGGCCTTCATCACCTCGGCGGACTGGAGCACGAACGGCAACTGCATCTGGCCGGAACCGAACAGCTCACCGACGACCTTCATACCCTCCAGGAGCGTGTCGTTGACGATGTCCAGCGCCGGGCGGCTCTGCAGGGCCTCGTCGAGGTCGGCCTCCAGGCCGTTGCGCTCGCCGTCGATGATGCGGCGCTGCAGACGCTCCTCCAGGGGAAGCGCGGCCAACTCCTCCGCCTTGCCCGCCTTCAGGGACTTGGCGGTGGCGCCCTCGAAGAGCTGCATCAGCTTCTGCAGCGGGTCGTAGCCCTCACTGCGGCGGTCGTAGATCAGGTCCAGGGCCGTGGTCACCTGCTCCTCGTCGAAGCGGGCGATCGGCAGGATCTTCGACGCGTGCACGATCGCCGAGTCCAGGCCCGCCTTGACGCACTCGTCGAGGAAGACGGAGTTGAGCAGGATACGGGCGGCCGGGTTCAGGCCGAAGGAGATGTTCGACAGGCCCAGGGTGGTCTGCACGTCCGGGTGACGGCGCTTCAGCTCGCGGATCGCCTCGATGGTGGCGATGCCGTCCTTGCGGGACTCCTCCTGGCCGGTGCAGATCGTGAACGTGAGGCAGTCGATGAGGATGTCCTCCTCGCGGATGCCCCAGTTGCCGCTCAGATCGGCGATCAGCCGTTCGGCGATCTCGACCTTCTTCTCGACGGTGCGGGCCTGGCCCTCCTCGTCGATGGTCAGCGCGATCAGCGCCGCGCCGTGCTCCTGGGCCAGCCCGGTCACCTTGGCGAAGCGGGACTCGGGGCCGTCGCCGTCCTCGTAGTTGACCGAGTTGATGACCGCGCGGCCGCCGAGCTTCTCCAGGCCCGCCCGGATGACGTCGACCTCCGTGGAGTCCAGCACGATCGGCAGCGTGGAGGCGGTGGCGAAGCGGCCGGCCAGTTCCTCCATGTCGGCGACGCCGTCGCGGCCGACGTAGTCCACGCACAGGTCGAGCATGTGCGCGCCCTCGCGGATCTGCTCCCGGGCCATCTCCACGCAGTCGTCCCAGCGGCCGGCCAGCATGGCCTCGCGGAACTTCTTCGAGCCGTTGGCGTTGGTGCGCTCGCCGATGGCCAGGTATGAGGTGTCCTGGCGGAAGGGCACCGACTGGTAGAGGGAGGCGGCGCCCGGCTCCGGGCGCGGGGCGCGCTCGGTCGGGGTGAGGTCACGGACCCGCTCGACGACCTGGCGCAGGTGTTCCGGCGTCGTACCGCAGCAGCCGCCGACCAGGGACAGGCCGTAGTCGCGGACGAAGTTCTCCTGGGCGTCGGCCAGTTCGGGCGCGGTCAGCGGGTAGTGGGCGCCGTCCGCGGTCAGCACGGGCAGACCGGCGTTCGGCATGCACGACAGCGGGACGCGGGAGTGGCGGGCGAGGAAACGCAGGTGCTCGCTCATCTCGGCCGGGCCGGTCGCGCAGTTCAGGCCGATCATGTCGATGCCGAGCGGCTCCAGCGCGGTCAGCGCGGCGCCGATCTCGGAGCCCAGCAGCATGGTGCCGGTGGTCTCGACGGTCACCGAGACGATCAGCGGTACGTCGTAACCGGCCGTCTCCATCGCCCGGCGGGCGGCGACGACCGAGGCCTTGGTCTGGAGCAGGTCCTGCGTGGTCTCCACGAGCAGCGCGTCGGCGCCGCCCGCGAGCAGGCCCTCGGCGTTGCGCTGGTAGGCGTCGCGGATCGCGGCGAAGGTGGTGTGGCCGAGGGTGGGCAGCTTGGTGCCGGGGCCCATCGAGCCCAGCACCCAGCGCTGCTGTCCGGTCCGCCGCGCGTAGTCGTCGGCCGTCTCGCGGGCGATGCGGGCACCGGCCTCGGACAGCTCGCCGACGCGGTGGGCGATGTCGTACTCGCCGAGGGCGGAGAGGTTCGCGCCGAAGGTGTTGGTCTCCACGCAGTCCACGCCCGCGTCGAAGTACGCGGCGTGCACGGAACGGACGATGTCCGGGCGGGTGACGTTGAGTACCTCGTTGCAGCCCTCGAGGTTCTGGAAGTCGTCGAGGGTGGGGTCCTGCGCCTGGAGCATGGTGCCCATCGCTCCGTCGGCGACGACCACACGGGTGGCGAGTGCCTCACGGAGGGCGGACGCACGGGTCCGGCTGTCGGTGGCGGGGGACTGCGGCGACGAGGCCATTTAAGGGGCTCCCTGGAGTGCGACGGCTGTCGGCTTTGCGCTTCCTTCGGATGCTCGTCCGGAGAGTCCGGGGGAAGAGCGCACGCGGCCAGGGTAGCCGGGACCGGCCGCCTATGGTCAGGGGCGTCCACGAGGCGGACCAGGATGGCCTCCCCCAGGTCACTCCTGAGGACGCCGGGGGACGCCTCGGGGACGCCTCGGGGACGCCTGGGGGACCTCCGGGGGACGAGGGACACAACAACTGCCGACCACCCATTGGCGGGAGGTCGGCATGGACCGGTAGTGTTCGGCATTGCCGAACAGTGGACATTGCCGGACGGCGGCAGCGACGTCGCAGCTCGACGGTCGAAGGGGACGGAGGCAGGACGGCGATGGCACGGAACATCCAGTCGCTCGAACGGGCGGCCGCGATGCTGCGCCTGCTCGCGGGCGGCGAGCGGAGGCTGGGCCTGTCGGACATCGCCTCCTCACTGGGCCTCGCCAAGGGCACCGCCCACGGCATCCTGCGCACCCTCCAGCAGGAGGGCTTCGTCGAGCAGGACGAGGCCTCCGGGCGCTACCAGCTGGGCGCCGAGCTGCTGCGCCTGGGCACCACCTACCTCGACGTGCACGAGCTGCGCGCGCGTGCCCTGGTGTGGACGGACGACCTGGCCCGCTCCAGCGGCGAGAGCGTCTACCTGGGTGTCCTGCACCAGCAGGGCGTGCTGATCGTGCACCACGTCTTCCGGCCCGACGACAGCCGGCAGGTGCTGGAGATCGGCGCCATGCAGCCACTGCACTCCACGGCCCTGGGCAAGGTCCTGTCGGCCTACGACCCGGTCGCGCACAGCGAGGCCCTGGAGTCCGACCGCAAGGCCTTCACCGACCGCACCGTGTGCGATCTGAGCGACTTCGAACAGATCCTGGACCTCATCCGCGCGCGTGGGTACGCCGCGGACGTCGAGGAGACCTGGGAGGGCGTCGCCTCCATCGCCGCGCCCATCCACGACCGGCGGCGCATGCCTGTCGGCGCGGTCGGCATCACCGGAGCGGTGGAGCGGCTGTACCGGGACGGGGAGCTGCGGCCCGAGCTGATCGCCGCGGTGCGGGACTGCGCCCGCGCGGTGTCGCGCGATCTGGGCGCCGGGCGCTTCTGAGCAGTATCCAGGGCAGACACCGGGACGTCGTACGGCGTTCCGGCTCTCGGCCTACGCTGAAACGGGCATAAGTGGCATAGCAGGATCTGCATGATCCATCGACCCACAACTCAACACAATCAACCACCATCGCGCTTTCAACAAGAGAGCTCTTGACGTGTGCGTAACGCCAAAGCAAGACTCCCGTCCATCGGTCGGCATTGTCGAACAGCTACCGGCAATACGCGCTAGAGTGTGACAACGCCAAGGGCCGACTGACCTCCGTAGGGACGCGGGGTTCAGCTTCCCCTGGACGAAGGACAAAGGAGTCGCGGGTGTCCAGCTCCGACATCTTCATCGGCGAGACCATCGGTACCGCCATACTCATCCTCCTCGGCGGAGGCGTGGTCGCCGCCGTGGTTCTCAAGGCCTCCAAGGCCCGCAACGCCGGCTGGCTCGCCATCACCTTCGGGTGGGGTTTCGCGGTGCTCACGGCCGTCTACATCTCGGCGCCGCTGTCCGGCGCCCACCTCAACCCGGCCGTCACCCTCGGCATCGCGATCAAGGACAGCGACTGGAGCAACGTTCCCATCTACTGGGGCGGACAGCTGCTCGGTGCCATGATCGGCGCGGCCCTGGTCTGGGTCGCCTACTACGGCCAGTTCCACGCGCACCTCACCGACAAGGAGATCGTCGGCGGCCCGGGCGCACAGTCCTCCCAGGCCAAGGCGGTCGAGGCGCAGGAGCAGGGCGCGGGCCCGGTGCTCGGTGTCTTCTCCACCGGTCCGGAGATCCGTAACGCGGCGATGAACCTCGCCACGGAGATCATCGGTACGTTCGTGCTGGTCATCGCCGTCCTCACGCAGGGCGTGAACGACAACGGCAACGGCCTGGGCACCCTGGGCGGTCTGATGGTCGCCCTCGTCGTGGTCGGCATCGGCCTCTCGCTCGGCGGCCCGACCGGCTACGCCATCAACCCGGCCCGTGACCTCGGTCCGCGCATCGTGCACGCCCTTCTGCCCCTGCCCAACAAGGGCGGGTCCGACTGGTCCTACGCCTGGGTCCCGGTGGCCGGCCCGCTGATCGGCGCCGCAGCCGCCGCAGGCCTCTACAACGTCGCTTTTGCCTGAGAAGCGGGTACGTCCGCTCTCGCAGCCGCACGCATCACGCCGTAACCAGCCCCAGACCACACGGACTTCCAGGAGCACACAGTGACCGACGCCCACACCGCCGGCCCGTTCATCGCCGCGATCGACCAGGGCACGACCTCCAGCCGCTGCATCGTCTTCGACCGGGACGGCCGGATCGTCTCCGTCGACCAGAAGGAGCACGAGCAGATCTTCCCCAAGCCGGGCTGGGTCGAGCACAACGCCACCGAGATCTGGACCAACGTCCAGGAGGTCGTCGCCGGAGCCATCGACAAGGCCGGCATCACCCGCGACGACATCAAGGCCATCGGCATCACCAATCAGCGCGAAACCACCGTGCTGTGGGACAAGAACACCGGTGAACCCGTCCACAACGCCATCGTCTGGCAGGACACCCGCACCGACGCCCTGTGCCGCGAACTCGGCCGCAACGTAGGCCAGGACCGCTTCCGCCGCGAGACCGGCCTGCCGCTGGCCTCGTACTTCTCCGGCCCCAAGGCCCGCTGGCTGCTCGACAACGTCGAGGGTCTGAAGGAGCGCGCCGAAGCCGGCGACATCCTCTTCGGCACCATGGACACCTGGGTCATCTGGAACCTGACCGGCGGCGTCAACGGCGGCCACCACGTCACCGACGTCACCAACGCCTCCCGCACCCTGCTGATGAACCTGCACACCATGCAGTGGGACGAGAAGATCGCCGAGTCCATCGGTGTGCCGCTGGCGATGCTGCCCGAGATCCGCTCCTCCGCCGAGGTCTACGGCGAGATCACCGGCGGCAAGCTCGGCGACCTCCTCGGCGGCATCCCCGTCGCCTCCGCACTCGGCGACCAGCAGGCCGCCCTGTTCGGGCAGACCTGCTTCTCCGAGGGCGAGACCAAGTCCACGTACGGCACCGGCACCTTCATGGTGATGAACACCGGTGACAAGCTCATCAACTCCTACAGCGGGCTGCTGACCACCGTCGGCTACCAGATCGGCGGACAGCAGCCGGTCTACGCCCTGGAAGGCTCCATCGCCGTCACCGGCGCGCTGGTGCAGTGGATGCGCGACCAGATGGGCCTGATCTCCACCGCCGCCGAGATCGAAACCCTCGCCCTGACGGTCGAGGACAACGGCGGCGCCTACTTCGTGCCCGCCTTCTCCGGCCTGTTCGCCCCCTACTGGCGCTCCGACGCCCGCGGTGTCATCGCCGGCCTCACCCGGTACGTCACCAAGGCGCACCTCGCGCGCGCCGTGCTGGAGGCCACCGCCTGGCAGACCCGCGAGATCGCCGACGCCATGACGAAGGACTCCGGCGTCGAACTGACCGCGCTGAAGGTCGACGGCGGTATGACCTCCAACAACCTGCTGATGCAGACCCTCGCCGACTTCGTGGACGCCCCCGTGGTGCGCCCGATGGTCGCCGAGACCACCTGCCTCGGCGCCGCCTACGCCGCCGGTCTCGCCGTCGGCTTCTGGTCCAGCACCGACGAGCTGCGCGCCAACTGGCGGCGGGCCGCCGAGTGGACCCCCCGCATGGACGCGGACACCCGCGACCGTGAGTACAAGAGCTGGCTCAAGGCCGTCGAGCGGACCATGGGCTGGCTCGACGAAGACGAGAGCTGATTCGACGAGAGCTGACGCACAGTCGGCTGACGAGGAGTAAAAACCCGACATGACCAGCCAGTCCACCCTGCAGTCCGTGCCTGCCCTGGGCACGCGCCCGGCCTCCGGCTCGAACCCGAGCCGAGCCGAGACCCGGGAGCAGCTCGCCAAGGCGTCGTACGACCTTCTCGTGATCGGCGGCGGCATCCTGGGCATCTCCACCGCCTGGCACGCCGCGCAGTCCGGCCTGAGGGTGGCGCTGGTCGACGCCGGCGACTTCGCCGGCGCCACCTCCTCCGCCTCCTCCAAGCTCCTCCACGGCGGTCTGCGCTATCTGCAGACCGGCGCGGTGAAGCTGGTGGCGGAGAATCACTTCGAACGCCGTGCGGTCTCCCGCCAGGTGGCCCCCCACCTGGCGAACCCGCTCACCTTCTACCTCCCCGTGTACAAGGGGGGCCCGCACGGCGCCGCGAAGCTCGGCGCGGGTGTCTTCGCCTACTCCGCACTGTCCGCCTTCGGTGACGGCGTCGGCCACCTGCTCTCGCCCGCCAAGGCGCAGGCGGACGTGCCCGAGCTGCGTACCGAGAACCTCAAGGCCGTGGCCGTCTACGGCGACGACCAGATGAACGACGCCCGGATGGCCCTGATGACGGTCCGCGCGGCCGTCGAGGCCGGCGCGGTCGTCCTCAACCACGCCGAGGTCACCGGCCTGCGCTTCACTCAGGGCCGGGTGACCGGCGCCGAGCTCAAGGACCGCCTGTCCGGTGACGAGTTCGGCGTCAACGCCCGCCTGGTGCTGAACGCGACCGGCCCCTGGGTCGATCACCTGCGCAAGATGGAGGACCCCAATGCCGCGCCGTCCATCCGCCTGTCGAAGGGCGCGCATCTGGTCCTGAAGCGCACCTCACCCTGGAAGGCCGCGCTCGCCACCCCGATCGACAAGTACCGCATCACCTTCGCCCTCCCCTGGGAGGACATGCTGCTGCTCGGCACCACCGACGAGGTGTACGAGGGCGACCCGGCCGATGTCGCCGTCAACGACAAGGACATAGCCCAGATACTCGACGAGGCCGCGTTCTCCATTCGCGACCAGCAGCTCGACCGGGACCTGATCACATACGCCTTCGCGGGTCTGCGGGTGCTGCCGGGCGGACCCGGTGACACCGCCAAGGCCAAGCGCGAGACGGTGGTCACCGAGGGCCGGGGCGGGATGCTGTCCGTCGCGGGCGGCAAGTGGACCACCTTCCGCCACATCGGCCGGACGATCATGAAGAAGCTGGAGGCGCTGCCGGGCCGCCCGCTCGGCGAGGACTTCGAGCCGATCGCCTCGCTGCCGAAGAAGCTGCCGCTACCGGGTGTCGCCAACCCGCGCGCGGTCGCCCACCGCCTGCTGACCGACCGCCCCGCGCCTGGCCCGCGCATGGCGGCGGACACCGCCAAGCACCTGGCCACGCACTACGGCTCGCTGGCGTTCGACATCGCCCGCCTGGCCAACGACAACCCCGAGCTCGCCCAGCGCGTCCACCCGGACGCCCCGGAGATCTGGGCCCAGGTCGTCTGGGCCCGCGACCACGAGTGGGCCGAGACCGCGGACGACGTGCTGCGCCGTCGCACGACCCTGACGATCCGCGGCCTGGCCACGGACGACGTCCGCGCCAAGGTCCAGGACCTGATCGACAAGAAGTAGCCGAACGCGACGGACGGGGGCGGCTCCACGCCGACGGAGCCGCCCCCGTCTTCGGTGTGCTGCGGCCCGGAACGCGGGTGTCCCGGGGTGACGAACGGGGCAGTGATCCGTTCACTCCCCCGTGCAAGGGGGCTGCGGGTGCCCCCGCCGCACGCCGTAAGGTTGGGGCGTCAGGCGAGGCACGTCGGAAGGAGGCACTGGGTGATCGAGCTCGAGGGGGTTCCCGAGCTGATCGACCCGGTCATGGTGGCCGCGTTCGAGGGCTGGAACGATGCCGGCGACGCCGCCTCCACCGCGGTCGCGCATCTCGAGAGGGAGTGGAAGGGCGAGGTGTTCGCGGCGCTCGACGCCGAGGACTACTACGACTTCCAGGTGAACCGGCCCACCGTGTGGATGGACGCCGGCGTCCGCAAGATCACCTGGCCGACGACAAGGTTGTCGGTGGTCCGGGTCGGCGGCGACAAGCCGCGGGACCTGGTGCTGGTCCGCGGCATCGAACCGTCCATGCGCTGGCGCTCGTTCTGCAACGAACTGCTTGGCTTCGCGCACGAGTTGGGCGTGGAGCTGGTGGTGATCCTCGGCGCCCTGCTCGGCGACACCCCGCACACCCGTCCGGTCCCGATCAGCGGGACCACGTCCGACCCGGACCTGGCCCGCCGGATGGACCTGGAGGAGACCAAGTACGAGGGCCCGACGGGCATCGTCGGCGTCCTGCAGGAGGCGTGCACGCACGCGGGCGTACCGGCGGTGTCGCTCTGGGCGGCCGTACCGCACTACGTGTCGCAGCCGCCCAACCCGAAGGCGACGCTGGCCCTGCTCAACCGTCTGGAGGATCTGATCGACGTCCGCATCCCGCTGGGCGAGCTGCCCGAGGACGCGCGGGCCTGGCAGGTGGGCGTGGATCAGCTGGCCGCCGAGGACAGCGAGGTCGCGGAGTACGTGCAGACGCTGGAGGAGGCCCGTGACACCGCGGAGCTGCCGGAGGCGTCGGGCGAGGCGATCGCCCGTGAGTTCGAGCGGTATCTGCGTCGCCGGGACGGCGGCACCCCGCCCACGCCCGGCGGGCACGCGACGGCGGACGGCGGCGAGATCCCGCCGTTCCTGCGGGACAACCCGAGCAGCCGACCCCGCCCGCCGAAGCCGGGCACCGACGACGAGGACTCCTCCGAGGAGTGAGTGCAGCAGTGTGGGCCGCTTCCCCCGCCGGGAGGGAGCGGCCCACAGTGGTGTCCTACAGGGCCACGCCCAACAGCGCGTCCACAGCACGGGTTACGACGCCGGGGGCGCCCGTGTCCGTACCGCCTTGCTCCTGCTGCCGAGCCGCCCAGCGGTCGACCGCGGCGAGCGCGGCCGGGGCGTTCAGGTCGTCGGCGAGGGCCTCGCGGATCTCCTCGACCAGCGTGTCGGCGCTCGGTCCGTCGGGCCGGGAGACGGCGGAGCGCCAGCGGTCGAGTCGGGCCACGGCGTCCTGGAGTACCTGGTCGGTCCACTCCCAGTCGGCCCGGTAGTGGTGGGCGAGCAGGGCGAGCCGGATCGCGGCCGGGTCGACGCCCTCGCGGCGCAGCCGGGAGACGAAGACCAGGTTGCCCTTGGACTTGGACATCTTCTCGCCGTCGAGGGCGACCATCCCGGCGTGCACATAGGCCTTGGCCATGGGGAACTCGCCGGTCAGCACCTGGGCGTGCGAGGCGCCCATCTCGTGGTGCGGGAAGGCGAGGTCGGAGCCGCCGCCCTGGACGTCGAAGCCCATCCCGAGGTGGTCGAGGGCGATGGCCACGCACTCGATGTGCCAGCCGGGCCGGCCCCGGCCGAGTGAACCGCCGTCCCAGCTCGGCTCGCCCTCGCGGGCCGCCATCCACAGCATCGGGTCGACGGGGTTCTTCTTGCCCGGGCGGTCCGGGTCGCCGCCGCGCTCGGCGGAGAGCAGCCGCATGGCGGCCGCGTCCAGGTTGGACACCTGGCCGAAGTGGGGGTCGGACTCGACGGAGAAGTAGATGTCGCCTTCGAGTTCGTAGGCCGCGCCCATGTCGCGCAGCCGCTCCACCAGCGGCACGATGCCGGGTATCGCCTCGACGGCGCCGATGTAGTGCTGCGGGGGCAGCATCCGCAGGGCGGTCATGTCCTCGCGGAACAGCGCGGTCTCCCGCTCGGCGAGGGCGACCCAGTCGAGGCCGTCACGGTCGGCCCGCTGCAGGAGGGGATCGTCGACGTCGGTGACGTTTTGCACGTACTGGACCTGCCGCTTGGTGTCGAGCCACACGCGCTGCACGAGGTCGAACGCGTTGTAGGTCGCCGCGTGACCCATGTGGGTCGCGTCGTACGGGGTGATACCGCAGACGTAGATACGGGCGACGGGACCGGGGTCGAGGGTGACGAGCCCACCGGTCGCGGTGTCGTGGATCCTCAGGTCGCGGCCCTTGCCAGGCAGGGCGGGGACCTCGGAAGCGGGCCAGGCATGCATGTCTTGAGCCTAACCGGACTGGAGTTCCGTATACGAACCGGACCAGGCGGGATGGCCGGGGAGGCACCCTTGCGCGATCTCCCCGGATGTGCCCGTCACACCGGCGGCCAGGGAATCGCGGGCCACTCCCCGTTCGGCTCGGGATGCGTCCCGGTGGCGAGCAGTACGTCGACCCGCGCGCGGGTGGCGTCGAGCTCGGCATCGGTGATCAGCGCGCCCAGCCGCTCGGCGAGCGGCCCGTCCGCCTTCAGCTCGCGCTGGAGCCGCTGGAGGACCTCCACGGCCTCCGCGGTGAGCGGCTCACCGGCCCAGCCCCACAGGAGGGTGCGCAGCTTGTTCTCGACGTTGAAGGTGACCCCGTGGTCGATGCCGTACAGCCGTCCGTCCCCGGTCGGCAGCAGATGGCCGCCCTTGCGGTCGGCGTTGTTGATCACGGCGTCGAGCACGGCGAGCCGCCGCAGCCGCTCGTCGTCGGCGTGCACCAGCAGCGCGGTCTTCCCGTCGCCGACCTCGGCGAAGCCGATCGCCTTCCAGCCGGGGGCGGGCTCCTCGGCGTCGACGAGGGCGAGCAGCTCGGCGTCAGGCCGCGCCTCGACCCACAGCTGGCACATGCCCTCGCCGTACGGCCCGTCGCGCAGCACGGTGGGCGGGACCAGGCCCCAGCCGGTCACCTCGGAGACCTCGTACGCGGCGACCTCGCGCTGGGCCAGGGTCCCGTCGGGGAAGTCCCACAGGGGCCGCTCCCCCGCGACGGGCTTGTAGACGCAGGTGGCCTCCTGGCCGTCGTACGCGACCGTGCAGTACAGGGCCGCGTTGGAGGCGTCCCGGATGCGTCCGCGCACGGTCAGCTCACCGGTGGCGAGCAGCTCCTCGGAGGTCATGCTCCGCGGCGGTATCCGTTCTGGCGCGGACATACGTGTCCTTCCGGGTCGAGCGGCAGACTGCACAGCGGGCAGGGCGGCCGGCCGGCGTTGACGACGTCGAGGGCGCGCTTTGCGAAGGCGCGGGCCTGCGCGCCGGTGAGCCGGACCCGCAGCATCGGGGGCCCGTTCTCCTCGTCCTGGAGGAGCCGCTCCTCGGCCTCGGCGAGGTCCTCCTCGGTGTCGGCGTCGAGCTCCACCAGCGCCTGCGCCTCGACGATCATGCGCTGTTCCTCGCCGTCCCAGGCGAGGGCCATGGTGCCGACCCGGAACTCCTCCTCGATGGGGGTCTCCAGCGGGGCGCTGTCGGTGATCTCGGCGGGGGCCACGGCCGGCACGGCGGCGTTGCCGCCGCTGCGCCGCACCACCTCGTCGAGCAGCTCGTCCATGCGCTCGGCGAGCGCTGCGACCTGAGTCTTCTCCAGAGCCACGCTGGTCACCCGGGAGCCTGCGATGGCCTGGAGGAAGAAGGTACGGCGCCCGGGCAGTCCGACCGTACCGGCCACGAAGCGGTCCGGGGGGTCGTAGAGGAACACCTGACGGGACACGTCCTGTCTCCATTGATCGTGGGTCGACATCGACATCGGGACCGACCGGCCGCCGTGCGGACGCTCGGCTGCGGACAAGTACGGCGTTACTGCGACCGCTTCACCCTACTGCGGCCGACGATCACGGTGCGCCCGCACCGCCCCCGACAGGTGCGTCCCCGCCGGGCGGTTCCTCGCGGGGCACCAGGGACGCGAAGTCGCCGGTGTCCCCGAGGCGCACGAGAAACGGCCTCAGACGGGTGTAACGGATGGCGGTGATGGAACAGGGTTCTACGGAAATCCGCTGGAACAGGTCGAGATGAAGTCCGAGTGCGTCGGCGACGAGGGCCTTGATGATGTCCCCGTGCGAGCACATCAGGTACACGGCGTCGGCGCCGTGATCGCGCTCCACGCGCGCGTTCCACTCCCGTACCGCCTCCGCGGCCCGGTGCTGCATCGCCCGCATCGACTCACCGCCCGGGAAGACGGCCGCCGTCGGGTGCGCCTGCACCACCTCCATCAGGGGTTCGTCCTTGAGCTCGGCGAGCTTGCGCCCGGACCAGTCGCCGTAGTGGCACTCCCCGATCCGCTCGTCGGTGTGGACGCGCAGCTCGGGGCGGGCGTCGAGCAGCGGCCGGATCGTCTCCTGGCAGCGCTGCAGCGGGCTGGTGACGATCTCGGCGATCGGCAGCTCGGCGAGCCGCCCGGGCAGTGCGGCGGCCTGCGCGGCGCCGCGCTCGTCGAGGGCGACGCCGGGCGTCCAGCCGGCGAGCAGTCCCTCGGTGTTGGCGGTGGAGCGTCCGTGCCGGACGAGGATCAGCGTGGGCATGCGGCCCAGGGTAGGCGCAGGGAGGAGAGTTCCAAGTCTTCGAGCGACAGCTCACCGCTGCCGTAGTTCCGCCGCGCCGTACGTCCGCGCCCCCTCGGGTGGGCGGGCCCGTACAGCGCGGCGGGACCCGCTCAGGCGAACTCGGGGGCGGCGGTGGCCGGGCCGCCGAGGGCGTTGCGGCGGTCGGGCATCTTCAGGGTCACCATGCGCCGCCAGCCGCCGAGCCGCTCGTAGCAGTACACGGCGTGGATGCCGAACGCGAGCACCGCGGCCTTCGGCCGGGACCAGCCGAGGATGCGGCCCATGCGGGCCATGACCGCGAGGCTGACGTCCCGGTAGACGCGGATCTCGGCGAGGGCGGTCTCGCGCAGGGTGCGCTGGATGTGGCGGCCGTGTCCGGCGCCGGCGAAGCGCAGCAGTTCCTCGTGGGTGTAGGCGAGGTGGTTGTCCTCGTCGTTGGAGATCATCCGGACCGCCCTGCCGACGACCGGGTGGTCCACGAAGTACTTCTTGAGCATCACCATCTGGTCGGCGGCGCGCTGTTCGGTGACGCGGCTGTGTGCGAGGTACGTGATGATGTCCTGCACGGTGAGCGGCTGGTCCGCCTTGAGCTTCTCGTGTGCGAGGCCGATGCCCTGCTTCTCCAGCAGCATCGTGTAGTCGGTGTCCGGCGGGACCTCGACGGGTTCGAGGCCGCGCTTCTTCAGCAGCGCGTTGAAGATCCGCCCGTGCTTGTCCTCGTCCGCGCCATGGCGGGTGATCTTGGGGGCGAGGTCGCGCTCGCTCGCGGGCACGAGCGCGGCGATCCGGGCGTTCTCCCAGCCGCCCTGCGCCTCACCGCTGGCCGCGATGGAGCAGAACAGCCGGAACGACTGGTCGTTGTCGAGGATCTCCTGGAACAGACTCTTGGCCGAAAGCATCTGAGAGCACCTCTCTGCAGAATTCCGCAAAGAACGAGTCAAATGCTCGCGCTGTCCCAGGGCAACAGTTGTGTCGGACAACTCCACCGAAAGATGGACTGACGGGGGCGCGTCGGGAGCGTAACCGCGCGCTGGTCGGCGCGTTGTTCCCGGTGACGGCCGTGGCGGGGAAGACCCCCGAGCCCCCACCACGGCCGTGGAGACTTCTCCGGCGGCGCTACGACGCGTTACGCGAGCCCGGCCCGCTCCAGCGCCTCGGAACCCGCCCGCAGCGAGGCGAGCCGCTCCTCCAGCGTGAAACCGGCGGGCGCCAGCGACAGCGTCGTGACCCCGGCCGCCGCGTAGGCCTTCATCCGGTCGGCGATGCGCTCCACGGAGCCGAGCAGCGTGGTCTGGTCGATCAGCTCGTGCGGTACGGCGACCGCGGCGCCCTGCTTGTCACCGGAGAGGTACTTGTCCTGGATCTCGGCGGCCTGCTGCTCGTAGCCCATGCGCCGGGCGAGCTGGTTGTAGAAGTTCTGCTTCGGGCTGCCCATGCCGCCGACGTACAGGGCGGTGTAGGGGCGGAAGGTGTCGGCGAGGGCAGTGATGTCCTTGTCGTCGCCGACGGCGAGCGGGAGGGTCGGGCAGACGTCGAAGCCGTCCATGGTCCGGCCGACCTTCTCGCGGCCCGCGCGCAGGTACTTGATCGCGGTGTCCTCCAGGTGGCCGGCGGACGGGAAGATCAGCAGGGCGCCGTCGGCGATCTCGCCGGTCTGTTCCAGGTTCTTGGGGCCGATCGCGGCGATGTACAGCGGGATGTGCTCGCGCTGCGGGTGGACGGTGAGCTTGATCGGCTTGCCGGGGCCGCCGGGGAGGGGAAGCGTCCAGTGCTCGCCGTCGTAGGAGAGGCGCTCGCGGGTCATGGCCTTGCGGACGATCTCGACGTACTCGCGCGTGCGGGACAGCGGCTTGTCGAACTTGACGCCGTACCAGCCCTCGGAGACCTGCGGTCCTGAGACGCCGAGGCCGAGGCGGAACCGGCCGCCGGACAGCGAGTCCAGGGTGGCGGCGGTCATCGCGGTCATCGCGGGCTGGCGTGCCGGGATCTGGAAGATGGCCGAGCCGACGTCGATGCGTTCCGTCTGGGCGGCGACCCAGCTGAGCACGGTGGCGGCGTCGGAGCCGTAGGCCTCGGCGGCCCAGCAGACGGCGTATCCGAGGCGGTCGGCCTCCTGGGCCACGGCGAGGTTGTCCGCGTCCATTCCGGCGCCCCAGTAGCCGAGGTTGATCCCGAGCTGCATGGCCTTCCCCTTACTGATCAGTAACGTCCCTTGTGGCGTCGACCTTAGCGTGGGGGCCGGATCAGCGAAATCGGTTGTCCACAGGCAACCCACGGCACCAGTTCTGGCCAGTAATCTCGGCGGACATGGAGCAGAGGCATCTCGGCCGTACCGGCCTGCGTGTGTCCCGGATCGGACTCGGCACCCTGACCTGGGGGCGGGACACCGATGAGCATGATGCCGCGGACCTGCTGAAGACGTTCTGGGAAGCGGGCGGGACGCTCGTGGACACCGCCGACGTCTACGGGGATGGCGAGGCCGAGTACCTGCTCGGGCGGCTCATAGAAGGGCTCGTGCCGCGACGGGACCTGGTGCTGTCGACCAAGGCCGGGAGCGTGCCGGACCCGGACCGGCGGTTCGACGGGTCGCGGGGGCATCTGCTGGCCGCGCTCGACGCCTCGCTCGCCCGGCTCGGCACGGACTACGTGGACCTGTGGCACATCCACGCCTACGACCCGGACACCCCGCTGGAGGAGACGCTCCACGCGCTGGACCTGGCGGTGAGCAGCGGGCGGGCGCGGTACGCGGGGGTCTCCAACTTCTGCGGCTGGCAGCTGGCGAAGGCGGCGACCTGGCAGCTGGCGGCGCCCGGGGTGCGGACGAGGCTGGCCAGTACGCAGATGGAGTACTCGCTGCTGCAGCGCGGCGTCGAGCGGGAGGTGCTGCCGGCCGCGCTGGACCTGGGCATCGGGATGTTGCCGTCGTCGCCGCTGGGGCGGGGTGTGCTGACCGGCAAGTACCGGGGCAACGCCCTGCCGCCGGACTCGCGGGGGGCCTCGGAACATCTGGCGCCCTTCGTCGAGCCGTACCTCGACGACACCGCGAGCCGCATCGTGGACGCCGTGACGACGGCGGCGGACGGGCTGGCGGTCACGCCGCTCCAAGTGGCCCTCGCGTGGGTGCGGGACCGGCCCGGCGTGGCGGCGCCGATCGTCGGTGCGCGCACCTCGCAGCAGCTCACGGCGGCATTGTCAGTGGAGGCGCTTAGTCTTCCTGACGAGATCTGCCGGGCGCTCGACGATGTGTCGGCGCCTGTGCACCGCTATCCCGATCACGACTGGAGCACGCTGTGAGCACGGAGCCGGAGACCACCGAGGACGCCGAGCCGAGGAAGCCGGACGCCGCGGAGACCGAGGCTGCGGATGCCGGGGGCGGTGTGGTGTCGGGGGCGCCTGGGAGCAGCGGGATTGGTGAGCAGGCGGAGGCGTCGAGTGCCGGGGGTGGGGAGCTGTCGGACGCTGCGAGCGAGGCTGCGGACGCCGGGGAGACCGAGGCGGACGCCGGGGCCGACGCTGCGGACGCCGGCAAGGCCGAGGCGGACGCCGGGGCCGACGCTGCGGACGCCGGGAAGGCCGAGGCGGATGCCGGAGGCCGTGAGCTCTCTGAGGCCGAGGCCGAGTTGGTGGCTCAGCGGGTGGAGCGGGAGCGGATCGAGCGGCGCAAGGCGGAGCGGCAGGGGCCCGTCGAGGCCGGTGCGAAGCTCAGCGGGAAGGCCGCCGAACTGCTCGCGGCCGTGCGTGCGGTGGAGAGCGGGGAGAAGCCGCCCGCGACCGTGTTCGAGGAGCCGCCGCCCCGGCGGCAGGCCCCGGAGCCGGTACGACGGACGCAGCCCGTGGCGCCGGTCGCGGCGGGCGCGCCCGCGCCCGAGGTCGTCGAGGGCGTGCGGCGGGTGCTGAGCGAGGGCGGTGCTCCCGAGACGCTCGCCGTGCCGGTCGCGACGGTGCTGGGTGAGGGCGCCGAGGAGCTGCTACGGGCCGATCCCTGGCAGTTGCTGCGGGTCGGCGGTGTGCGGCCGGAGCAGGCCGACGGTTTCGCGCGGGCGCTGCTGGGGGCGGAGTGCGGGCCCGACGACGAGCGGCGGGGGCGGGCGGTCACCGTGTGGCTGCTGGAGCAGGCGGCGCTCGCCGGGCACACCGCGCTGGAGATGCCTGCGCTGACCGCCGCGCTGGAGCAGCGGGGGGTGCCGGACCCGGAGGAGGCCGTGCAGGGGGCGCTCGCCGAGGGCGATGCCCTGGCATTCCAGGACGGGCTGGAGGAGGACGAGGGCGAGGGCGAGGAGCGTCCTGTCCGGGTCCTCGTCGGGCTGGAGCGGTACGCGCTCGCGGAGGAGAGCCTGGCCGACGGTCTGGCCCGGTTGATCAACTCCGCGCCGAAGGAGGACGGTTCGGCCGAGGCGTGGGAGCGGGCAGCGGCCGGCACCCAGGGGGCGGCCGCCGAGTTGATCCGGGCGGTCGCCGGGCACGGGCTGGTGCTGCACACCGGCGGGGAGGCGTCCCGGGCCGAGGCGGCGGAGCTGGTGCGGGCGGCGCGGGGGCTCGGCCTGCGGGTGTGGGCCGCCGCGCACAGTCCCGTCGGCCGGGGGCAGTTCTCGGCGCTGGTGGGCGGGCCGGAGGCCGGGGTGACCACGGTCGCCGGGCAGCTGTCCGGGGCGGAGGGGCCGGGCCGGGACGCGGACGGCGCGCTCGCCCTCGATCTGCTCGTCGTACTCGACGCGCCCCAGCTCGATGTGGAGACGGCCGCGCTGCTGGTCGAGTCACTGCCGGACGGGGCGCGGCTGGTGCTGGCCGGGGATCCGGGGGTGCTGTGGTCCATCGGCCCCGGGCGGGTCTTCGCGGATCTGCTGGCGGTGCGCAAGTGCCCCCACATCGCCTCGCGGCGGCCCGATCCCGGCCCGCTGGGAGAGCTGGTGTCCGGGGTCGGTGTGGGCGAGCTGCTCCAGGTCGAGGCGCCCGGCAAGGAGGTCGTGATCGTGCCGGTGCGCGACGCGGGCGAGGCCGTGCACCGGACCGTGCAGCTCGTCGCCGACTCGGTGCCGCGCGCCATCGGCGTACCCCCGGAGCAGACGGTGGTCATCACGCCGGGGCACGGGGGCGCGGCGGGGACGCGGGCACTGAACGCCGCGCTGAAGGAGCGGCTCAACCCCGGCCCCGGACGCTTCGGCGGCTTCGACCCCGGGGACCGCATCGCCTACTCCCCCGCGCCGGGCCGTACGCTCCCCGGCCACGTGGTCAAGGCCGACGCCGAGGGGCTGCACCTGTCGTGCGCCGGGGACGCCGTGGTCGTACCGAAGGAGCGGGTGGAGCACTCCGTACGCCACGGCTGGGCCCTCACCGCGCACCAGGCGGTGGGGACCCGGTGGCCCGCGGTGGTCGCGGTCCTGCCCGGCGACGCCGCGCAGGCGTTGAGCCGCCCCTGGGTGTACACGGCGTTCGGCCGCGCGGAGCGCCACCTGTCGGTGGTCCACGGTGTGGAACAGGCCCTGCCGAAGGCGGTCGCGGAGGTCTCGGCGAAGCCGCGGACGACTCGGCTGCCGGGGCTTCTCGGGGCGCAGGTGGCGGCGGAGGTGCCCTGAGCCGACCCCGGCAAAAGGCGGCAGCCACGGGGGTGTCCCCGTGGCTGCCGCCTGCCGTTCGCTGCGTGCCTGGTCAGCGGCGGTCCGCGTCCAGGGGTTCCAGGTCCTCTTCCTCGTCCTCGTCCAGGTCGAGGTCGTCCTCCAGATCTTCGGGGTCGTCGGGATCGTCCTCGTCGTCGTCCGGCTCGTCCTCGTCGAACACGGCGCTGACGTCGAAGCGGCAGACCACGCTCTGCGGGTCGACGTTCTCGAACGGGGCCTCCAGCCACTCGCCGGGGTCGGCCGGTTCCTCCGCCGCCGCGACCCACAGCGTGGAGTCGCCCTCCTCCAGGCCGAACTCCTTGTGCCGGGAGGCGATCTCGTCCGGTTCGAACTCACCGAAGAGGATGCCCAACGCCCCGTGGACCGTGCTCGCGCCCTCCGTGTCCGTACTGTCCTCGTCCGCCGCCTCGATCCGCTGGGCCTGCGCCAGCAGTCGCTGTGGCTCCGCCACCGCGTAGTCGCGGCGGATCAGCACACTCAGGGCGTTCGGTTCCTCGGGCCCGGTGTACGGCGGCAGCGTGTCCTCCGCACCCGGGATCTCGAAGGGCGTGACCTCGTCATAACGGTCGTAGAGCAGCTCGTCGTACACCTCTGCGGCCGCGGCCAGCTGGTTGAACGCCTCGTAGACGGCCGGGTCGTCCTCTCCCGACCTGCGTTCGACCGCCGCGAGATGACGGTCGAGCGCGGTCTTGACCGCCTCGGCGGCGGCGCGTACCTCGGCAGCGGTGGGCTGCGCAGCATCAGACATAGAGCAGACGCTATCCGTACTGGGCCGTTGCCCGCACAATAGATGCGATGCCGGAATACGAATTTGTCGACGTGTACGTACCGCGCGGGGTTTCCCGCAAGGAAGCCACACGTCTGCTGACGGACCATGCCGAGTACGGACACTGGGAGTTGCACCGCCTGAGCCTGCTGCGCGACGGCAGCCGCAGGGTGCGGCTGCGCCGGCGGATCATCCGCCAGGTGCGGGCCACGTGGTGAGCTGAGGCGACGCGAACGGAACGGAGCGGGCCCCGCCGGGTGCGGGGCCCGCTCCGTTTCCGGTGACGGTGACGGTGGCGGGTGCGCTGCCGCCGGACGCGCTACGCCGAGGCGCGCGCCCTGCGGTACAGCACGGCGCCCGCCAGCAGCGTGCCCACGCCCAGCGCCGCGGCCGCGCCCACCGGCAGCTCGCTGCCGGTCTCGGCGAGCTCGGAGTCGCCGCCGAGCTGGCTGACGGACGAGCCGCCGGGGCGGTCGCCGTTCCCGGAGCCACTGTCGTCCCCGGTGCCAGGGCCGTCGTCACCCGGCGTGCTGGGCTGCTCGGGGTTGCCCGGGTCACCGGGGTTGCCCGGGTCACCGGGGTTGCCCGGGTCACCGGGGTTGCCCGGGTTACCCGGGTCACCGGGGTTACCCGGATTACCCGGGTTGCCCGGCGGAGTCGTACCGCCCCCTCCCCCCGGCGGCGTGGTGTGACCGTTGCCGGAGCCGCCGTTCGCGCAGTCGTTGTCCTTGGCCGCGTTGCCGACGCCGATGATGTCGACGCTGTTGCCGCAGACGTTTACCGGCACGTGCACCGGCGCCTGGATGTGGTTTCCGGAGCCGATGCCGGGTGAGTCCTCGGCGTACCCGTCCGCGTGTGCCCCGGAGGAGCCGTGGCCACCGGCGCCGTCGTCGCCGTAGCCGCCGGAGGAGGCCTTGCCCCCGCCCTGGTTGGCGCAGGAGTTGCCGACCGCCGGGTTGAGGATGCCGACGACGTTGACGGTGTTGCCGCAGACGTTGACCGGCACATGCACCGGCGCCTGCACGGTGTTGCCGGACAGCACGCCCGGCGAGTTCGAACTGGAGCCGCTCGCGCCCGAGTCGGCGTGGGCGTGGCCGCTCGCGGCGGCGATCACGCCGGTCGCCGCGGCCACGGTCATCAGTCCCTTGCGGGTGCCCTGTCGCATCGCTGAATTCCTGCCTTCCCCCTCTTGACCTACGTGAAAAGACCGGTCGGTCCCGGAGGGCAGGGCGTGCGCTCCGGGACCGACGGCGTGGACGAACCTCAGAAAGGCAGCGTCACTTGTTGATGCAGGTGTTGCCGAAGGCGGGGTTCAGCAGCCCGATCACCGAGATCGTGTTGCCGCAGACGTTCACGGGGACGTGCACGGGAACCTGAACAACGTTGCCGGACAGGACGCCCGGGGACCCCACGGCGGCACCCTGGGCACCGGAGTCGGCGACGGCCATGCCCGCGCCCGCGAGAACCAGCCCACCGGTGGCAGCCGCAGCAGCGACGACCTTCTTGATCATTATTCCTCCTTGTTGGCAATGCGATCACAAGTAGCTGATCGCATCACCTGTAACGAGGAGGAACTAATAGGGCTACGAGCCTATGAGCGCGTTCACCCTCCTCGGTCACGCTCCGCACACGCGGGCGATTACTGATGTGTCGTTTCATCGGGCCAAGTCAGGACGCATCGATGAACCGGTCGAGCACCCGCACGCCGAACTTCAGCCCGTCCACCGGCACTCGCTCGTCGACGCCGTGGAACATCCCGGCGAAGTCCAGCTCCGGCGGCAGCTTCAGGGGCGCGAAGCCGAAGCAGCGGATGCCGAGGTCGTCGAAGGACTTGGCGTCGGTGCCGCCGGAGAGCATGTAGGGCACGGCCCGCGCGATCGGGTCCTCGGCGCTGAGCGCGCTCTGCATGGCGTCGACGAGCTTGCCGTCGAAGTCGGTCTCCAGCGCCTTGTCGGCGTGCACGTCCTCGCGCCGCACGCGGGGGCCGAGCAGCCGGTCGAGGTCGGCGAGGAACTCCTCCTCGTGGCCGGGCAGGAACCGGCCGTCGACGTGCGCGGTGGCCTGGCCGGGGATGACGTTGACCTTGTAGCCGGCGCCGAGCATGGTGGGCGCGGCCGAGTTGCGCAGCGTCGCGCCGATCATCTTGGCGATACCGCCCAGCTTGGCGAGGGTCTCGTCCATGTCCTCGGGGTCGAGTTCCACACCGAGCGCGTCGGAGAGCTCGTCGAGGAAGGACCGTACGGTCTTGGTGACCCGCACCGGCCACTTGTGCCGGCCGAGTCGCCCCACGGCCTCGCACAGTTCGGTGATCGCGTTGTCGTCGTTGGTCATCGAGCCGTGACCGGCGGTGCCGTCCACGGTGAGCCGCATCCAGTGCATGCCCTTCTGGGCGGTCTCGACGAGGTAGAGCCGCAGCTGCTCGTTGACGGTGAAGGAGAACCCGCCGACCTCGCCGATCCCCTCGGTCACGCCCTCGAACAGCTCGGGGTGCTTGTCGACCAGGTAGCGCGCGCCCCAGGTGCCGCCGGCCTCCTCGTCGGCGAGGAAGGCGAGCACGATGTCGCGCGGGGGCTTGCGTCCGCTGCGCAGCCGGTCGCGGACGACCGCGAGGGTCATCGCGTCCATGTCCTTCATGTCGACGGCCCCGCGGCCCCACACGCACCCGTCCGCGATCTCTCCGGAGAAGGGGTGGTGGGTCCAGTCGGCCGCGTTGGCCGGTACGACGTCGAGGTGGCCGTGGATGAGCAGCGCGGGCCGGGACGGGTCCTCGCCCTCGATGCGGGCCACCGTGGAGGCGCGGCCCTTGTGGGACTCGATGATCCGCGCGTCGAGGCCCACCTCGGCGAGCTTGGCGGCGACGTACTCGGCCGCCTTGCGCTCCCCCGGCCCCGAGTGGTCGCCGTAGTTGCTGGTGTCGATCTGGATCAGCTCGCGGCAGAGGTCGACGACCTCGTCCTCGCCGGTGACGCCTTCGGCCGTGCCCGTGTCACTCACGCCGCTTCCTTCCGCAGTCGCCGCTGGTGGTCCCCCTCATCCTCCCCCGAGCCCGGTCCCACCCCAAGACCGCGCGGGTGTGATCAGCCGTCCCCGAAAGCCTGGTAATGTTTACGTCGTCGCCGCGGGGGAAACCCAGCGCGACAGACACCTTGTCCGGGTGGCGGAATGGCAGACGCGCTAGCTTGAGGTGCTAGTGCCCTTTATCGGGCGTGGGGGTTCAAGTCCCCCCTCGGACACCAGCTCAGACCCCTGTTCACCAGGGGTCTTTTGCTTTGCCGAAAGGCTTGCGAGCCCCGTGTGGGCCATCTCTCCCCCGCCGGGAAGATCCCGAGGTCACAGCCCTCAACACCCCCTGCGGTACGGCCCGAACGGCGTCTTCCGGATGGCCGCCGAGCGACGTCGAACTTACCGTCGTACTAAAATTTCCGGCTTGTTACGGAGCTGGAGCCGGACAACCCCAGGCAGACCTGCGGGCCCGCCAGCGCCCCGGAGCTTCCGGGATCGAGACGCGAGGACCCGATGGCAGCCATACACGAGAGCAGTGCTCTCGGCCTGCTCGACGAAGAGATCCGTGAGCGGTTCGGTGACAGGGCACGTTTCTCCGGGGGGCCGGCCGCCTCCCCGCGCACGCTCGTGGACATCTTCGAGGCGTCCGTGCGGGCGCATCCGGACGAACTCGCCCTGGACGACGGGGCGGTCCGGCTCACGTATCGGGCGCTCGCCGTGGAGGTGGAGCGGCTGCGGGCGCGGCTCGGCGCCGCCGGGGTGGGGCTCGGGGACCGGGTGGGGGTCCGCGTTCCGTCGGGGACCAATGATCTGTACGTCGCGATTCTCGCCGTACTCGCGGCCGGGGCCGCCTATGTGCCCGTGGATGCCGAGGACCCGGACGAGCGGGCCGAGTTGGTGTTCGGGGAGGCGGGGGTACGGGCCGTCATCGGGGCCGGGCACGAGCTGACCGTCAACGGGCGGTCCGAGGTTCCGGCCGCGCGGCCCGGGGGCGAGCACGACGCCTGGATCATCTTCACGTCCGGGTCCACCGGGAAGCCCAAGGGTGTCGCCGTCAGTCATCGCAGTGCCGCCGCGTTCGTGGACGCCGAGGCTGCGCTGTTTCTGACCGAGGAGCCGATCGGGCCCGGCGACCGGGTCATGGCGGGGCTGTCGGTCGCGTTCGACGCGTCCTGCGAGGAGATGTGGCTGGCCTGGCGGTACGGGGCCTGTCTGGTGCCGGTGCCGCGCGCACAGGTCAGGAGCGGGGCCGATCTGGGGCCCTGGCTGGTCGAGCAGGAGATCACGGTCGTGTCGACCGTGCCGACGCTGGCCGCGCTGTGGGAACCGGAGACCCTCAATGACGTACGGCTGCTGATCTTCGGCGGTGAGGCCTGTCCGCCCGAGCTGGCGCAGCGGCTGGTGACCGAGGGACGCGAGGTCTGGAACACATACGGGCCGACCGAGGCGACCGTCGTGGCCTGTGCCGCACTGATGACCGGCGAGGAGCCCATCAGGATCGGGCTGCCGCTTCGCGGCTGGGAACTGGCCGTCGTCGACGAGGCCGGGGAGCCCGTGCCGATGGGCGGCAGTGGGCAGTTGGTGATCGGCGGGGTCGGGCTCGCCCGATACCTCGATGCCGAGAAGGACGCGGAGAAGTACGCGCCTTTGGAGTCGCTGGGGTGGGAACGGGCGTACCGGAGCGGTGATCTGGTGCGGGCCGAACCCGAGGGGCTGGTCTTTCTCGGGCGGGCCGATGAGCAGATCAAGCTCGGTGGGCGGCGGATCGAGCTGGGTGAGGTGGACGCCGCGTTGCAGGCGCTGCCCGGCGTCGCGGGTGCCGCTGCCGCCGTACGGACCGCGCGGAGCGGCAATCAGCTGCTCGTCGGGTATGTCGTCACCCAGGAGGGCTGGGACGCGGGGGCGGCGGTGGAGCGGCTGCGGGCCGAGCTGCCCGCGGCGCTGGTGCCGCTGCTCGCGCCGGTCGACGAACTGCCGACCCGTACGTCCGGCAAGGTCGACCGCAATGCCCTGCCCTGGCCGCTGGAGGGGCTGGAGACCGGGGGTAGGGCCGAGCAGCTCTACGGCACCGAGGCCTGGCTGGCCGAGCAGTGGACCGAGGTGCTCGGGATTCCGGTCACGGCGGCCTCCGACGACTTCTTCGCGATCGGCGGGAGCAGTCTCGCCGCCGCTCAGCTGACCACGCGGCTGCGGACCCGCTATCCGAGTGCGGCCGTGCTGGACATCTACCAGCAGCCCACGCTGCGGAAGTTGGCGCGACGGCTGGAGGAGTCGGCGCAGGACGACGGCTCACGGCGGACGGTCGCCCCCGTGCCCCGGCGTGCCCAGGTGATTCAACTCCTGGCCCTTGTGCCGCTTTTCACCCTGGTCGGGCTGCGGTGGACGGTCGTCTTGGCCACCCTCGGGAATCTGCTGAGCGGATACGCCTGGCTGCCGACCGCGCCCTGGTGGGCCGTCGGGGCCGGGGCCGTGCTGTTGTTCAGTCCGCCGGGGCGGCTCGCCCTCGCCGCAGGTGGGGCGCGGCTGTTGCTGCGGGGCGTGCGGGCGGGGCGGTATCCGCGCGGTGGGAGTGTGCATCTGCGGCTGTGGGCGGCGGAGCGGCTGGCCGAGGCGAGCGGGGCGACCTCGCTGACCGGGGCCTGGCTGCTGCGGTACGCGCGGGCGCTGGGCGCCAAGGTGGGGCAGGACGTCGATCTGCACTCGCTGCCGCCGGTCACCGGCATGCTCAAGCTGGGGCGGGGCGCGGCCGTGGAGTCCGAGGTCGATCTGTCCGGGTACTGGCTGGACGGGGACCGGCTGGAGATCGGGCCGGTGAAGGTCGGTGCGCATGCCGTGGTCGGTACGCGCAGCATGCTCTTCCCGGGAGCGCGGGTCGGCAAGCGGGCCGAGGTGGCGCCGGGGTCGGCCGTCGCCGGGCAGATTCCCACCGGGCAGCGGTGGGCCGGGGCGCCCGCGGTCAAGCTCGGCAAGGCCAAGCGGAACTGGCCGAAGGAGCGGCCGGAGCGGGGGCTGTTCTGGCGGGTGCTGTACGGGGCTTCCGGGCTCGCGCTGTCGGCGCTGCCGGTGGTGGGTGCCGGGGCCGCGCTGGCGGTGGCGCGCCTGTTCGTGGGCCCGGGCGACGGGCTCGCGGAGGCCCTTCGGGGTGCCGCGCTGGCGCTGGTGCCGGGGACGCTCGCCTTCGGGGCGGCGTACGCGCTGCTGATCCTGGTCGGGGTGCGGCTGCTGAGTGTGGGGCTGCGGGAGGGGACGTATCCGACGCACAGCAGGGTCGGGTGGCAGGCGTGGACCGTCACACAGCTGATGGACCGGGCCCGGGAAACGCTGTTTCCGCTGTACGCCGGGCTGGCCACGCCGGTGTGGCTCCGGCTGCTCGGGATGCGGATCGGGCGCGGCGCCGAGGTGTCGACCGTGCTCGCGCTGCCCAGCCTGACGACGGTCGGTGAGGGCGCGTTCCTGGCCGACGACACGCTGACCGCGCCGTACGAACTCGGTGGCGGGTGGATGCGGATCGGGCGCGCCGAGATCGGGCGGCGGGCGTTCCTCGGCAACTCCGGGATGACCGCGCCGGGGCGGAGCGTGCCGGACGGTGGGCTCGTCGGGGTGCTGTCGGCCACGCCGAAGAAGGCGAAGAAGGGCAGCTCGTATCTGGGGCTGCCGCCGGTGAAGCTGCCGCGCAGCGCGGCCGACGGCGATCAGAGCCGGACGTACGACCCGCCGGCCCGGTTGCTGTGGGCGCGGGGGCTGGTGGAGCTGTGCCGGATCGTGCCGGTGTTCTGCTCGGCGGGGCTGGCCCTGGTGACGGTGGCGGTGCTGTGTGCGCTGGGCGGGTGGGCCTGGCTGCTGGGCGGGTTCGTGCTGCTCACGGTGGGTGTGCTCGCGGGTGTCGGGTCCGTCGTGGCCAAGTGGGTGCTGGTGGGGCGGCACCGCAGCGGGGAGCATCCGCTGTGGAGCGGCTTCGTGTGGCGCAACGAACTGGCGGACACCTTCGTCGAGGTGCTGGCCGTGCCGTGGCTGGCGGGCGCGGTGCCGGGTACGCCGGTGATGACCGCGTGGCTGCGCGGGCTCGGGGCGCGGATCGGCCGGGGCACGTGGGTGGAGAGCTACTGGCTGCCGGAGGCGGACCTGGTGACGCTCGATGACGCGGCCACCGTGAACCGGGGCTGTGTCCTGCAGACCCACCTCTTCCACGACCGGATCTTGCGGACGGATACTGTGGTTCTCCGTGAGGGCGCGACGCTCGGTCCTGGCGGAATCGTCCTGCCCGGCAGCACCGTCGGGGCCCGCAGCACACTGGGTCCGGCGTCGCTCGTGATGGCGGCGGAGTCCGTCCCCGACGACACCCGGTGGCTGGGCAACCCGATCGAGGCATGGCGCCGGTAGGCGCGGCTCCCCGGTGGACGAGCGGTGGTACGAGCATGGCGCAGGGAGCAGACGCGGCAGTGGCGGTTCAGCAGGCAGCGGGTCCGGACCCGTACTTTCCGGCCAACGGTGATCACCGGTACCGGGTGCACCGCTACGAACTCGCGCTGGACTACCGGCCGGGGCCGAACCGGCTGGCGGGCACGGCCCGGATCAACGCCATCGCGGGACGGGCGGCGCTCGCCGAGTTCCAGCTCAATCTCGCCGACTTCAAGGTCGGGCGGGTACGGGTGGACGGGCGGCAGGCGCACTACACGCATCGCGGTGGCCGGCTGCGGGTGCGGCCCGGCAAGGCGGTGCGGGCCGGGGCCGCGTTCACGGTCGAGGTGCACTGGTCGGGCAATCCCAAGCCGGTGAACAGCCCCTGGGGCGGGCTCGGCTGGGAGGAGCTGGTCGACGGGGCGCTGGTGGCGAGTCAGCCGGTCGGGGCACCCTCGTGGTACCCGTGCAACGACCGGCCGGCCGACAAGGCGTCGTACCAGATCTCGATCACCACTCCGTCCGCGTACGCGGTGGTCGCCGGTGGGCGGCTGCTGACGCGGACGACGAAGGCCTCGACGACCACCTGGGTGTACGAGCAGTCGGCGCCGACGTCGAGTTATCTGGTGGGGCTGGCCATCGGGAAGTACCAGACCGTGCTGCTGGGCGACCCGGGGCCCGACGGGGTGCCGCAGCACGGGCATATTCCGGCGCATCTGCTGCCGGAGTTCTCGCGGGACTTCGCTCGGCAGCCGGCGATGATGGAGCTGTTCCAGGAGCTGTTCGGGCTGTATCCGTTCGAGGAGTACGCCGTCGTGGTGACGGAGGAGGAGCTAGATGTGCCGGTCGAGGCGCAGGGGCTGTCGCTCTTCGGCGCCAACCATGTCGACGGGGCGCGGGGTTGGGAGCGGCTGATCGCGCACGAGCTGGCGCATCAGTGGTTCGGGAACAGTGTGTCCATCGCGGACTGGCGGCACATCTGGCTGAACGAGGGGTTCGCGAAGTACGCCGAGTGGCTGTGGTCGGAGCGGTCCGGTGGGCCGACCGCGCAGCAGCATGCGGCGGCCGCGCATCGGCTGTTGTCGGGGCAGCCGCAGGATCTGAAACTGGCCGATCCCGGGCGCAAGCTGATGTTCGACGACCGGCTGTACCAGCGGGGTGGGCTCGTGGTGCACGCCGTGCGGTGTGCGCTGGGCGAGGAGGCCTTCTTCCGGATGCTGCGGGGATGGGCGGCGCTGCATCGGGGTGGTGCGGTGACCACGGCGGCCTTCACGGCGCATGCGGCCCGGTACGCGACCGAGCCGCTGGACGCGTTGTTCCGGGCGTGGCTGGAGGAGCCGGGGCTGCCGCCGTTGCCCGAGCAGGAGCTGCGGATTCCGGTGCGGCCGTCTTTTCCGCCGAGCGGGGCCTGAGAGGGCTTCGTCAGTGCGGTGGGCGTAGTCCTGCGATGAGGAGCTGGACCAGTCGGCGTGCGTCGTAGCGGGGGTCGCTGTCCGCGCCGATGCAGAGGTTCCCGACGCCGCGCATGAGCTCGTAGGCCGTGAGGTCGGTGCGGATCTCGTCGGCCTCCGTCGCCGCTTCGAGCAGATGGGTGCACACGGGCACGAGGCGGTCGATGAAGTAGGTGTGCAGCGCGTCGCAGCCCGGGTTGTCCGACTGGAGCACCGCGGCGAGGCCGTGCTTGGTGACCAGGAAGTCGACGAAGAGGTCGATCCACTGCGCCAGTGCGGCGTGCGGGGTCGCGCTGCTCGCCAGCAGGGCCGGTCCGGCCTCGGCGCAGGCGTCGACCTGGTGCCGGTAGACGGCGATGATCAGATCCGCGCGCGTCGGGAAGTGGCGGTAGATCGTGCCCAGCCCGACACCCGCCTTGGCCGCGATGTCGCGGACCGGCGCGTCCACGCCCGACGTGACGAAGACCGCGGCGGCCGCGTCGAGCAGGGCCTCCTTGTTGCGCCGGGCGTCCTTCCGCTTGGGCGGGGCCGTGCGCCCCGCGCTGTCGTCACTGGCGTTCACCGCGCAGCTCCCTCCGCCATCGAGCCTTGCAAAGCGGAACAGTGTTCCGTATCGTCGCTGTCACCATCACCGGAACAGGGTTCCGTTTCGCTCATCATGCCACGGAGGAACTGTCATGCAGTACCGCACCTTGGGCCGCACCGGCGTGCAGGTCAGCACCCTCGCGCTCGGCGCCATGAACTTCGGCAGGATCGGGCGCACCACGCAGGACGAGGCCACCGCCCTCGTCGACGCCGCGCTCGAAGGCGGGATCAATGTCATCGACACCGCCGACATGTACAGCGACGGCGCGTCGGAGGAGATGGTCGGCAAGGCCATCGCCGGCCGCCGCGACGACCTCGTGCTGGCCACGAAGGCGAGCATGCCGATGGGTGAGGAGCGCAACCACCAGGGTGCATCGCGCCGCTGGCTGGTCACCGCGCTCGACAACAGCCTGCGCCGCCTCGGCGTCGACCACGTCGACCTCTACCAGATCCACCGGTGGGACCCGCGCACCAGCGACGAGGAGACGCTGTCGGCGCTGACCGACCTGCAACGCGCGGGAAAGATCCGCTACTTCGGCTCCTCGACCTTCCCCGCCCACCGCATCGTCCAGGCGCAGTGGGCCGCCCGCGAGCATCACCTGAGCCGTTACGTCACCGAGCAGCCCAGCTACTCGATCCTGCAGCGCGGCATCGAGGCCCATGTGCTGCCCGTGACGCAGGAGTACGGCATGGGTGTGCTGGTGTGGAGCCCGCTGGCCTCAGGCTGGCTGTCGGGCGCGATCCGCGAGGGCCGGGAGATCACCACCCACCGCTCGGCGTTCATGCCGGAACGCTTCGACACCGCCCTGCCCGCCAACCGGGCCCGGCTCGACGCGGTCGAGCGGCTGGCCAAGGTCGCCGACGAGGCCGGCCTGACGCTGATCCAGCTCGCGCTCGGTTTCGTCACCGCGCACCCAGCCGTGACCAGCGCGCTCGTCGGCCCCCGCACCCTGGACCATCTGCACGCGCAGCTCGCCGCCGCGGACACGGTGCTCTCCGCCGATGTCCTCGACGCGATCGACGCGATCGTCGCCCCCGGCGTCGACCTGGCCGCGCACGAGAAGCACGACACTCCGCCCGCGCTGCTCGACCCGGCGCTGCGGCGCCGCTGATCTCCCGTGGGCTCCGCGCCCCAAGCACGGGCGCGGAGCCGTCGGCACCTCAGGAGTTGGGCACCTTCAGCTTGTCCCAGCTGTACTTGCCCGGGATGCCGTCCGCGTCCTTGCCCTTGAAGCCCAGCTTCTGCTGCCAGGCCTGGTAGGAGCGGCGGTCGGCCTCGGTCCACTCGGGGCCGGGGCCCTCCTCGTAGCGGCTGCAGCCCTCGGCGACCAGACGGCGGCCCATCGCGGTGATGATCGGGGACCTTTGGCCGACGTGGAAGAAGCCGCTGCCGGGGAAGGGCTCGTACTTCGGCTTGGGCTGGGGCTGGGGCGGCTTCGGGGCGGGCGGCTGGGGCTTGCCGCCGAGCCGGGCGGCTATCCGCTTGCGCATGCTGTCCATCGTGAAGCCGCGCGGGTCCACCTTGCCCGGCTGCCACTCCTTGTGGCCGATGACCGAGCGTTCCGACCAGCCGTGGTGGCGGCATATCGCGGCCGCCACCTTCTCGATGGCCTCCTTCTGCGCCTCCGGCCACGGGTCCTTGCCGTTGCCGAGGTTGACGCACTCGAAGCCGTAGAAGTGCCGGTTGCCGTCGGTGTCGGCCTCGTTGTCCGGCGGCAGCTTCGTCTCGTTGATCACCGCGCGCAGGACGTCGCTGTCGCCGAGACCCGCGTGGTTGGCGCGGCCGTTGCCGACGAGGTGGACATGGCCCTTCTTGTCGATGACGCCGTGGCAGAGCGGGCCGGGGAGGCTGGAGTAGCCGTCGTAACAGATGTCGACCGAGTTGGCGGTACCGGAGGTGACGGTGTGGTGGATCATCACGCCGTTGACCGGACCCCAGGGGCCCTTGCTGTTGCGGTTGTGGGTGCGCCAGTTGCGTACCTCGTGGACCGTCACGCCCTCCGCGCGGAGGATCTCCACCATCTTGGACGCGCTCAGTGGCTTGGCCATCAGTTGTCTCCTTCCACGGCTGCCTCCGCCTCGGCGGTCGTCTGCGACCGGTTCTCGGCCGCCTGCTCCTCGCGGCGCGCCCGGTCCTCGGCCGCCAGCGTCGCCTCGTCGGCGGCGGGCATGCTGCTGGCCAGCGGGCCGAAGGCGAGGCGCAGGTCGACGGCCCCGTACTCGCCCTTGACCAGGGCCAGCGGGGCGTAGTGGCGGGCGATACCGGCGGGCGCCTGGAGCAGGGGGCGGCGGGCCGGGTCGGTGGGCCACTCGACGCTGCCGGTGGCGGTACGGGCGGGGATGATCCAGTGGTCGCCGGTGCGGTAGCTGCCGCCCTTGGCGAAGTGGACCTCGACGCCGTCCTCCAGGGGCAGCCACTCCCCCTCCGTGACCGGGACGGCGCCGCCGCGCAGGGCGGTCGTACGGCCCTTGCGCTTCGGGCCCTCGTGGTGGTCCCAGCGGCGCAGGAAGGGGTGGAGGTGCGGGAGTCGGCCGACTCCCGGCGCCGGTTCTGCGGAGAGGCGGACGCGGCGGCCGGGGAGGTCCAGTTCCTCGACCCGCAGCAGCGGCAGGGGTTCGAGACGGGAGGCGTAGGCCGTGTCCGTGAACTCGACGTGGTCGCCGACGTCGAGGTCCAGCTTCTCGTCGTGCCCGAGGGTCGCCAACCGCACCCACATGCCGTCGAGTTCGTCGACCGGGAAGACCACCGAGCCGTTCTCGCGGGACCACTTGAAGGTGGCGTCCTTCGCCTCGCCGCCGGCGTGGATCTCGACGCGGTAGAGCTGGTTCTCCGGGCCCCGGTAGCGGGCGTCCGGCTTGACCAGGCAGGGGTCCTCGTCGGCGTGGTCGGGGCGTTCGCTGCGGGCCGCGAGGCGGGCCGAGGGGGCCGACTGGCGCTGCGCCCAGCGGTCGAAGGCGGCGCGGACGACCTCCTTGGACGGGTCGGTCTCCTCGATCTCCAGCGCGGCCAGCGACAGTGGCAGCACCTGCCAGACGACCTTGACGCGGGCGGCGGTGTCGGGCATCGCCGCGCCGAGGGCGACCTCGCGCAGCGCCGGGTCCTCGGCGGCGGTGACCGAGCGCTCCCAGACGTGCAGGTAGACCACGAACGGCGACTGCGCGGGCGAGGGCAGGCGGTCGCCGGGCTTCTCCGGGTCGCGGAAACCGTCGGGCTGATCCCAGTACGTCCAGTGACCGGGCGCTTCCGGGGCCTGCTCATCGTCCTCGTCGAGGACCGGGACGCCGGGCACCGGGCGGTCCGCGTCGCACAGGATGCCGTCGACGTAGTAGCGGCCGCCGTGGATGTGCAGGGTGTCCAGGTCGTGCTTGCCGCCGACGTACTCGATCCGGAAACCGGCCGCGTCACGCGGCCCGCCGTGCCGGCCGATCAGGTCGGCGGCGAGGGTGCGGGCCTGGTGGAGCTGGATCGCCGTCTGCTCGTTGGTGTCGGCGTCGAGCTGGACGCGGCCCTGCTGGGCGACGACCGCGGAGTAGTGCCGTTCCGGGCGGAACGTGAGGCGGGAGAGGTCAGCGTGCATGGAAGGGGTCCCCCTGGTTCAGGATGGTGCGGTTCAAGTCGGCGGTCGGTCTCACGTCGCTTCTCACATCACTCATGTCTCTCGCCTCACGTCACGAAGAAGATCCCGGCGTCCGTGCCCGCCGGCGTGTACTCCGCGAGGCGGGCGCGCAGGCCGTCCTCGCGCTGCGGCCGGTACAGGTCGTGGAAGGCGCCCATCTCGGCGCCGTCGTCCGCGCCGCGCCGGACCTCCTCGGGGCAGCCGTCGGCGAGCAGGCCGTACCAGGGCGTCCCGTAGCGCTGGGAGACGAACAGCGGCCGCACCCCGCCGGACAGGTCCGGCTGGCAGCGGTATCTGCGCGGCGTACGCGACCCGGTGGGGACGTACGAGAAACGCAGACAGCCGATGCCGCGGCGGGCCACGTGCAGTCGCCCCGTGAAGATCGAGTTCTCCGCGATCCGGACGGCGTGCGTATGGATCTCGCCGATGACGGTGGTGCGGTGCAGATGGAGCACCGCGTGGGCGTGGCGGCAGTCCGGGGCGGACAGGGCCTCGCGGTCGTCGGCGGTGGCGTCGAGGACGCTGTCGCGCAGGTGGATGTCGAGGGGCTCCTCGGTGACCTCGTCGCCGATGACCTCGATGGTGCCGAGGATGCTGTGCTCGACTTGGAGGCAGGCGGTGGTGCGGTCCAGGACGATGCTGGGCTCCTCGGGCGAGTGCGGGTCGCACTCGGGTTCCAGGGACCAGCCGGGTACGAGGGTGGAGTGCCGCACGACGACCGCGCCCATCGGTCCGGTGACGTTGATGCCGCGTCCGGCGACGAGGAGGCCGTCGAGGACGACGCGCGGGCGTTCGTGCGGGGCGCAGTCCTCGGACACCGCGCGGATGTTGAGGGCGTCCGGGCGGTTGCTGTACCAGTCGAGCAGGCGGACGACCGGGCGGGTGCCTTCGGCGGCCCGGAGTTCGAGGCGGTCGCCCGGGTCGAGGTCGAAGTCGAGCTGCTCCTGGTAGGCGCCGCTGTGGGTGATCTCGATGATGCCCTCGGGGCCGGTGCGGTCCGCCCGCCGGTCGTGCTGCCAGGCCCGGTAGGCGTCCATGATCTGGCGGTACGGCTGTCCCGGCCCGACCCGGTAGAACGTCGCGTCGGGGCGGGGCACGCGGTCGTCCCGGGCGTACTCACCGCCGCCCATGTCCGCGGCGAACGCGTAGTGGTAGTCCACCCAGACGCCCTGCCGGGGCGCGGTGCGCGAACCGAACGCGATGCGGCCCAGCTCCGGGTCGACGGCCACCTGGCCCCGCTTGGGCCGGTAGCGCCAGTCGGACAGGTCGGCGACCACGATGTCGGACGGCGGGACGGGCTGGTCCTCGCCGTCGCGCCGGATGACGAAGCTTTTGCCGGGGCCGTAGTAGTCCAGCAGCCGGTCGTGGAGCTGACGGCGGCGGATGAACGCCGGGACGTTGTCGATGGTCGCGATGTGCGTGGGCGACGGCTCCGGGAACGGCTTGGTGACCAGCGGGGTGTCGTTGCCGAGGATCGAGAAGGTGTAGAGGTTGCGGGCGCGGTCGATGCAGTACGCCGGGGACGACGTCAGCGCGTGCGCCTTCAGCCGCCAGACGAACAGGGCGACCCCGGCCGGGGTCCAACCGCCCTGCCGCCGCCCGGAGTCGGCGCGGCGGACGTCGACCGTGCGGGCCGTGGCGCCGAACGGGCCGCCCGCGAGGTCGAGGGCGGCACCGTCGCGGAGGTCGGCGAGACGGCCGCGTTCGGCGCGGTGGGCCCCTGTGCCGCCGTACAGCTTGACCGGCTGTGTGTGCGCCACCAGCCGGGACAGCTCGACGGCGCGCGCCGGCCAGTCGGCGACCCGCTCGGACAGTTCCTCCAGCAGGTGGAGCGTGCCCTTGCGGCGGCGGTTGGCGACGGTCGCGGCCACGTCGGCGCGTGGGGCGACCGCCTCGGCGAGGGCGGAGCGGCCGCCGTCGTGCAGGCCGGTGGTCAGGACGCGTTCGTAACCGGGCAGGGTGCGGTAGCCGACCAGGTCGCCGAGGTACGGCAGCACCCAGGGCGCCGCCGTCTCCACGAACAGGTCCTCATAGCCCTGCGCCACGCCGTCGCGGACGCGGTCGAGCTGCTCGGTGACGACGGCGAGCAGCGCGCGCAGCGGCTCGCCCTCCTCGGCGTCGCGCAGCCGGTGCCAGCGGGGCAGCAGCGCGGCGAGCGCGTCCGGATCGCGGGAGCTGTCGAACGGGACGTCCCGGGACATCACTTGACCTCCGTCAGAATCAGGGTGTCCGCGGCACGCGGCGACAGCAGGGCGAGCTGGGCCGGGCGGATGCCGCGGAAGACATACACCGAACGGCCCTTGGGCAGGCGCCGGGTGTCGGTGATGTCCGGGTTGAGGCGCAGCAGTTCGGCGAGCGGGATGCCGTGGCGGACGCAGACCGAGGTGAGCGTCTCGCCGTCGTCGGCCCGGACGGTGTGGATCTTCTCGTCGTACGTCGCCGGGTGCGCCGGGACCTGGGGCTGCGGCGTGCCGGGGCGGGCGGCCAGCTGTTCCGGGGTCGCCGAGGCGGGGACTCCGGTGAAGACGTCGACGTCGATGTAGTCGACGCCGGGCACGCTGTGGGCGGTGGCGAGCACCTCCGAGAGACGGGCGGGTTGGCCCAGCTCCCGTCCCTCGAAGCCCAGTCGGCGCAGCAGGGCCTGGCGCAGGCGGGGCTCGACGACCTCCCAGGCGTGGTCGGGTGCCAGCTTGACCTTGGCGGACAGCAGCAGCAGGACCAGCTCGCGGACGTCCACGCGGACCGGGAGGTTCGGGTCGCCATACTCCGTCAGGGCGCCGCGCAGGGCGCGCAGGGTGTCGGAGTCGTCGGCGATGGGCACGTCGTCCGTGCCCGCGACCGTGACGTGCAGGACGCGCCGCCGCCCGTCGAAGAGTTCGCGGGCCGCCGCCCGGCCGATCCCGGCGCGGGAGCGGGCGAAGTCCTCGTAGTCGCCGGCCGAGACCAGGCGGTCCAGGGCGGAGACGGCGAGCGGGACGGTACGGCGGGTCAGGCCCGGCCCATCCGCGTCCGAACCGCCCGTCGCCGGGCGCGGGTTGGTGACGGCGGAGACGCCGAGCGGGCGGGTGAGGGCCTGGGTGATGCGGTCGGCGGCCACGTTGGCGGCGCGGCCGGTGCCGAAGCGGTAGCGGGCGCGGACGTTCTCGTGGCCGGTGGGCAGCCGGGCGCCGTTCACGCCGTCGCCGAAGGTCACCGTGGTCCGGCCGTCGGCGGTGCTGCCGGTGATGTAGACGCGCTCGCGCGGGCCGCGTCCGGCGAGGCTGTCGACCTCGTGCCAGAGCACGCCGTCGACCCGGATCTCCAGGACGGGCTTCGCGCCGAGCGGGTTGGTGGCGGCGAGCCAGGTGAGCGGGGTCTGCCACAGCGCGAACGTCTGGTTGACGCGGTCGGAGTCGCCACTGCCGATGGCCTCCTCGCGGCTCTCGCCGTGGGTGGCCTCGACGACATTGCCGAGGATCCGGACGGAGTCGCGCCGGTAGCGATGGGCGAGATCCGCGGTCAGGGTCAGCCGGGTGTGGACGTGGTCTCCGGGGAGCTGCGGGTCGACGGCCGGGTCGGCGGCGGCGATCACGGCGACCTCGGTGGCGGTGACGCCGGGGAGGTCGCCGCGCTCGCCGGTGACCATCAGGGTGCGGCCGGGGCGCAGCCCCTCGTACAGCTCGGCCAGCTCGATCTCGTTGCCGTGCACGTCCTCGCCGAGCGGTTCGTCGGCCAGGCGCAGCGTCTCACCCGCCGCGTGCACGGTGGTGTCGCGGATGTGCGAGAGCAGCACGTCGAACTCGTCCAGCCAGGGGTCGGCGAGGGTGAGTTCGGTGCCGCGGCCGGTGATGCCGTAGTTGGTGTACGCCGCCGTACGCGCCGCCACGACCTGTGTGGTGACGAAGTCGAGATTGGCGTCACCCGGCACCGCGGCCCCCTTCGCGGGGCGCTGGATCGCCACCCAGCTGCCGACGGTGATGCCGTTGTGCACGGTGTCCAGCTGGAGCACCCGGCGGTTGACGGGCTCGGGCTTGCTGGCGATGACCACCTCGACGTTGGGCTCGGTGGTGCCCACCGTGTAGCGGACGCTGACCTCGTACTCGCCGTGCGTGAACTGTTCCGCCGTGTTCGGGCGCAGGGCGATCTGCTCGGAGGTGCCGTTGTGCACGCCGATGTGGACCAGGCCGTTCTCGTCCGGCCGGGACACGAACAGGGTGCGCTCGGGCAGGCCGGAGTGGAGGCGGGCGGTGACGCCGGGTTCCTGGGAGTCGGTGGGGCGCCGGTTGAGCCAGTTGAGGTCGCGGTCCTGGCCGCTGCGGGTGGACAGCTCGACCTGGCCCGTGCCCAGCGCGAAGTTGACCGGCTGCGGCACAGGGAGGTTCTCGGCGCGCTGGTCTGAGCTGCTGCCCTCGACGTACTGGAACTCCGCCCGGACGGGCACCTTGCCCGCCGGGTCGTAGACAACTCGCATGCTGGTCAGCACGGCGCCGGTGAGCGGCCAGTCGGCGGTGCGGATGACCCGGCCGCGGTCGTCCTGGACCGGCTTCAGCGGGGCCGTGGCGCCGAAGGGGGCCGCGGTGACACGCAGGGCGAGCAGCTCGCGCAGGAGCTGCGGGGTGCCCGGGGCGGCGGCCGTGCGCCAGGCCGGGTAGAGGGTGCCGAGGCCGGGGTCGAGGGCGGTGAGGAGGCGGGCGGGGTCGGTGGCGGGGCGAGGGGTGTGGCCCGTGGTCCGTCGGGTGGTGGGGCGCAGGGCGGGGAGGACGGAGGCGAGGGTCTGGAAGGCGGCGGCGCGCGGGTCGGTCTGTGGGCCGGTCTGCGGGTCTGCCTGTGGACCGGTCTGCGGGCCGGTCTGTGGGCCGGTGGCTTTCGTGCGTGCCTCGGTGGGCTCGTCCGGCTGGACCGGGGCCAACTCCAGTGCCCGCTCGGCGAGTTCCGCGAGCATCGCGTGCAGCTGCTCGAACCACGCCGCCACGTCCTCGTACGGCGTCGCCAGCACCTGGGCCTCGCCCAGCCGCTCGATCGGCTCGGCCAGGCGGGCCGCGAGCCGTTCGGGGGTCTTGACGGTGTCCAGGTCGGCCCGCAGCGGGGCAAGGACCTGGTCCTCGATGTCCTCGATCAGACGGCTGACCGGGCGCGGGCCCGGCACCTCGGGGGTGGGCGGCTCGTCGCCGGGCTCCCCCGGGCCGGCGGGCGCGGCGGTCCAGCGCCGTACCTCGTCGACGAGTTCCTTCAGCGTCGGCGGGGCCGACTTCGGCAGGGAGATCGCCGTGATGTCGTCCTCGCGGTCGACGCGTGCCTTCGCCACCGGCAGCAGCTTGCGTTTGCCGCCCGCCTTCTCACCGAAGACGAACAGCAGCTGGTCGCCGGTCTGGAGGGAGTTGGCGGTGCCCTGGACGAACAGCTCCGAGCGGCGTTCCAGGTCCTCGGGGGTGACGAGGGCGGGGCGCCGGCGTCGTACCTTCAGCTCGTTCCAGTCCCAGCGGGCCGTCAGGTCGCGGCTGGTCTCGAAGGTCAGGGACTCCTCGGTGGCGGAGGCCGGCACGCTGTGGCTGCGGGCGCCGCGCGGGATGACGACCGGCAGCGTCTCGGCGCGCGGGTCGCGTTCGAGGGTGTACGCCAGGTGGGTGGCGGCGGCGACGCCGGGGCGCGGCCGGTGGCCGACCAGGCGGCCGAGCAGGGCCAGGGAGCGGTGCTCGTTGGCGGTGCGGATGTAGGCCTCGTCGGCGATCCGCTCGGAGTGGAAGGTGAGCAGGTCGCCGAGGACGGCGGTGGCGTCGAGCAGGCCGATCGCCGGGTCGTCCGGGGTGCGCACGGTGAGGCCGTGCAGCGCCGGGTACGCGGGCGAGGCGAGCCGGTCGAGGAGGGCGGCCAGGAAGGAGCCGTACTCGCCGACGCGGTAGTCGAGCGCGGTGCGGCCCGGCGGGTTGTGCGGCGCGGCGGGGGCCAGGCGCTCGTCGTGGCCGCCGCACGCGCCGCCGCAGGAGCAGTGCTCGCTCACAGGGCACCTCCCAACGTGATGGCCAGCCGGCCGTTCTCCGGCCGGTCGGGGTCGTTGTCGCAGGTGGCGATTTCCAGCGGGCCGAGCCGCAGCACGCCGTCCTCCCTCTCTCCTCGGTCCTGCTCGAACAGCCGCCGCAGCCGTGTGACGTGCACGCTCTCCACGCCCGGGACGGCCGCGGCGACGGCGACCAGCCGGCTCAGCCGGACCGGTTCGCCGAAGGTGAGCGCGTCGGGGTGGAAGAAGCCGCCGCGGCCGGCGCCGAGCACCCGGTACAGCTCGGCGAGGATCTGCCCGTGCTGGTGGCCGGGCGCGGCGCACACGGTCAGTTCGATGTCGAGCGGCACCAGCCTGGCGGGGCCGACGACGAGGTCGTGGCCGATGCGCCGGTACGGCTCCAGGGCCTGCGCCACCGACGCCAGCAGCTCGGCCGACGGGGTGGCGTCGCCGTACGCGTCGATCGCGACGTGCGCCTCCTGGAGGCTGCCGGTCCAGCGCAGCTCGGCGGCCGCGCGCTGCACTCCCGGCAGGGCTGCGGCGAGGTCGGCGTAGTCGTCGGCGGTCACCGCGCGCAGGCGGGTGCGGCGCAGGTCGAGCGGGGCCAGCTGGCGGACCTGCTCGACGGGTTCGGGTTCGGTGCCGCCGGTGGCGGGCAGCGGGTTGCGGACCACGGCGGCGGGCGGGGCCTCGCAGTCGTCGGTGACGACGAGGTGGTTGATGGCCTCCGCGCCGACGTTGCCCGCGCTGCCGCCGCCGAGGCGGTAGTGGATCCGCAGGCGGTCGCCGGGGGTGGGGCGGGCGCCGTGCCGGCCGTCGCCGAAGCGCAGGGCCAGGCGGCCGTCGTCCTCCAGTTCGCCCACGAAGTGGCGGTCGCGGGGGCTGCTGGCGAGCAGGTCGCGCCGGGGCTCCCAGGTGTCGTCGTGGGATTCGACGCGTACGGCGGGCAGGGCGCGGCGCGGGTCCTGGGTGAGGGCCTCGGTCGCCGGGCCGCGCAGCACGGGCTCGTCGGGGTGCAGTCCGGCGGCGTACGCCGGGCCCCAGCTGTGCGCGATCTCCCACGCGATGTGCCCGTCGAGGACGGTGCCCGCGCGGGCGCGGGCGGCGAGCACCTCGACACGGCGGAGCTTGCCGTCGAGCAACTGGTCGCTGCGGTGGAGCAGTTCGCGCAGGGCGCGGACCGGGTGGAGGCGGAGTTCGAGGCGCTCCAGGACCTTCAGGCCGTAGATGACGGCAAGTTCGGAGATCTCCTGGTCGCCGAGTCCGTCGCGGTCGCGGGCGCTGCGCCACAGCTCGACGAGCCGCTGCCGTACCCGTCCCGGGATCGCCGCGATCCGCTCGGCCTGCCCGGCCGCCACGGTCCGGGCGTCGGGGAACGGCACCGCCTGGGCGACGGGCGCCCGGCCGAGGACCGGCCGGAAGCGGGGCCGGATCCCGGGGTAGACGGTCTGCGCGAGCAGCGTCCGCAGCGCCGCGGCCTGGGCGTACGCCGTCCCGGGCACCACCCGCTCGTGCCGCTGGCCGGCGCTTTCCAGGCCGAGACCGGCGCGGGTGGTGGCGGCGAGTCCGACGACCTCGAAGAGTTCGCGTACGTCGGCGGCGGCGAGGGCGTCGCCCGACTCCGCCTTGTCCGTCAGGGCGTTGATGAGCCGGGCGGGCGCGTTGCCCTCGGTGCGGTCTGCGCAGCCGAACGCGGGCGGGTCGCAGGGGGCGACGACGGCGGGCTCGGGCGGCACGGTGACCGTCTCCGGGGCGGGCAGGGTGCGACCGTGGTCGACGAGGACGACGTTGCCGCGGGCGAGGGTGACGTCCTCGACCGGCAGGCAGTCGCGGCCGCCCCGGGTGCTCAGGCAGAACGGGCGGCGCAGGGCGTCCGCCGCGGCCCACGTCACCTCCAGGACCGGCTGGTCCTCGATGCGGTCGACGGCCGGGGTGACGGAGGTGAGCCGGACCGCCTGGCGGTGGCTGGGGTCGGCGTCGCCGGGGGTGCCGGTGCGCGGGCCCTTCACCTCCTCCAGGACGAGCAGGTCGCCCGGCCGCAGGTCGAGCCGGCGGTCCCGGCAGGTCTCGGGGTCCACCCAGTCGTCGCGCAAGGTGGCCGACGTGGCGCCCTTCGGCAGGGCGCACACCTCGCCGCCCCACGTCCACAGCCGGATCGCGTTGTGCGCGACCCGCAGCTCCAAGGGGTCGGCGGCGACGACCGGTTCGAACACCTCGACCGAGCCGCGCTCGTCGAGGTCGGCGAGGTCGCCGTCCCCGATGACGGTGCCCGGCTCGGGGCGGTCGTGCGGGTCGAGGGCGCGGACGTCGACGGAGGCGAAACGGTAGGTGCCGGGGGCGAGCGTGTGGTCACCGGCGGTCTCTACGGTGACGTAGGCCCGGGCGGTGCAGCCGTCGTGCATCGCGTAGTCGATGAGCCGGACATGTCGGCGTACGGAGACCCGGCGGCGGGCCGTGTCCAGGTACGCCTCCGTCGCCACCGCGTCCTGCTGGTAGCTGATCCGGTCGCCGGTGTACGCGAGCAGCTCGACGAGTGTCGTGCCGAGGTCGGCGGGGTTGCGTTCGCGCCAGTCGGGGGTGGTGAGGGCGAGCCGGTCCAGCAGGAGCTTGCGGATGGTGTCGTAGTCGCGGGCGGTGTAGTCGACGACCGGTGTCTCGGGGAAGTCCGGCTGCTCGGCGTGGCCTTCCGTGCAGTCGAACGGGGTCGGGCAGTCGGGCCGGAAGGCGAAGGTCGCGCTGTGGTAGCGCTGGTCGAAGCCGCGGAAGGGTTCGGTGCCGGGGCGGCCGTAGGGGTCGGTCTCGACCAGGGAGAGGCGGTAGCGGGAGGTGTCGCCGGCCTGGTCGAGGGTGACGTAGAGGCGGTCGTCGAGCTCCGGGTCGTCCTCGCGTTCGACGCTGACGTCGACGGCGGTGATGCCGGTGATGCGGCGGCCGCCGTCGATGCGGATGTTCTCGGGTGTGAGGCCGTGCGGGGCCTTGCCGAGGAAGGTGACCGTGAGCAGCAGCCCGTCGTCGCTGACCTCGACGGCGTCGATGCCGTTGAGCTGGGCGGCGCGGACCTTGGAGCGTCGGGACGTGGTCGTGCTCGTCATGCGGCGGCCCTCCCTTCGAACACGTCCTCGCGTCGGGCGCCGGTGGCGCGGACGACGTAGGCGAGGTGGACGCGGACCACGTGGTCCTCGCTGATCACGTCGAGGGCCTCCACGTCGATGAGGTCACCGAGCCAGCGCTGGAGGGAGGCCTGGACGGAGAGCTCCAGGGTGTTGATCAGCTCCGGGCTGTTGGGGGCGAAGACCAGGTCGAGCAGGCCGCAGCCGAAGTCGGGGCGCATGACGCGTTCGCCGGGGCTGGTGAAAAGGAGCTGCTCGATCAGGTCGTGGACGTGCTCGTCGGGGGTGGCGTGGGCGGTACGTCCGCGACGGTCGGGGCGGAAGGGGAAGGCTATGTCGGTGCGGGGGTGTGTGCGGGGGCTCATCGGGCGGCTCGCCAGGGATCGAGGGCTGGGGCTGGTGATCGGGCTGTTGGGGGTGGTCATCGGGGGCCTCCCCTGGGGCTGCGCGACGGGCTGCTCGGGCGAGGGCTCGTGGGGTGGCTCAACGGGCGGCTCGTGGGGTGGCTCATCGCGCGGCTCATCGGGTGGCTCATCGGACGGTGACCTTTCGCTGCACGGCCTGGATGACGGGCGGTCCCTGTGGGACGAAGGCCGCCGTGAAGCACTGGGCCGTGGAGGTGTCGAGCAGTACGGCCGCGCCGTCGACGGTGACGCCGGTGTCGGAGGCGGTCCAGCGGACCGAGACACAGGGCGTGGGCACCCCGTCGACGGTGTGCGGGCAGCCGGTGACGACATAGCTGTGCGCGGCCGTGGCCACCGGCACCCCGTCGATGAACACGGCTCCGTCAGATGTGGTTGCGGCGGCGGCTCGGCCGCCGTGCGGGCAGCTGATCACGGCGGCGGCGCCGAGCAGCCCCCCGGATGTCCCGGACACTTCGAATCTCCCCCGTCTTGTGCTAACGCTTCGAGAGCACGGTCAACTGGCCCTCGTTAATGGTCACTTCACGTCCGCGCAGCACGACCTCGGCGCCCGCGCCGGTCGCGATGACCACGGCTCCCTCGGTGATTCGGATGTACGCGCCGCCCTTGGCCTGGAGCAGGATCCCCTCCTCCGCGCCGGGCGTGTCGTTCATGACGAGCTTGTGGCCGAGCCGCGTCTGGACGACGACCGGCTTGTGCGGCGCGTTCGCCAGCAACTCCCGGCGGGCGTCGGGCGGCAGCTCCTCGGCGGCGCCCCACCAGCACCCGGTCCACACCGGGAAGCTCGGATCGCCCTGCTCGAACTCCACCCACACCCCCGTACCGGGCGGCGGTACGACGAACTGCCCCGACTCGGGCCCGGTGAACGGCAGGCAGGGCAGCGCCCAGGTCGACGGCTCGTCGCCGAGGACGTCCGGGACCTCGACGGTGATACGGCCGATGTGCAGCGGGTCGTCGTTGTCCACGACCCGGCCGCGGTACTTGCCGAGGTAGCGATTGCTGGGTGCCGCCATGCTGGGGTGCTCCTGGTGGGTGTTAGGGCCGGACGTAGTCGCTGCGGGCTTCGAGGCCTTCGCGGGAGAGCGTGAAGTTCTGCTGGAAGGAGCCCGGCCGCAGGTTGTGCGTCACGGACTTCACGAAGTAGTCGCCGTCGTACGCCCGTCCCGCGCCGCGTACGCCGACGAGCTGGCGGGGCTGCAGGATGTAGCCGTGCCGGTTGACGTCGAGCGAGCCGGAGCCGGAGACGACGTCGGCGGAGATCGCGGCCCGGGCGAGCAACTCGGCCTCGGCCTGCCCGCGTTGCTGCTTGGCCGTGCCTGACAGGGTGCGGCGTTTCAGGGCCGGGGTGGGGCGTTTGCCGAGGGGCGGGCGCAGCGGGCTGATCGGCGGCTGCGGCAGGAGGGTGGACAGCCTGGTGTCCGGGTCCTGCCAGCGGGCCTGCGGTTCCTCGCGGGCGGTGCCGTCGTAGGCGAACGTCAGCTGGTCGACGGTGGAGTTGGCGTCCATGTTGACGTTGAGGGCGTGCTGGCGGATGCCGAGCCGGACCTCGGGGCCCCAACGGGCGGACGACTGGCCGGGGGCGGGGCCGGGTTCGAGGTAGAAGGTGTACCCGTTGGCGCGGGCGAGCTCGGTGACGTACTGCAGGTCGGTCCCGGTCTGGTAGTGCACACGGAGGTTCTGGTGCGGCGGCTGGGCCACCTTCTCCGTGTAGACGTCGGGCCGGATGCCGTAGTCGGAGTACCGGCGCAGGATGGCCAGGACCCGCTCGGAGGGCGGGAGGTTGGGGTAGCGGGCGGTGCGCTCCTCCAGGTCCATCAGCAGGGTGAGGTCCTCGCCGGTGACGGTGAGGGTGGAGTGCCCGGGCTGGTTGCTGGCGCCGACCTCCTGCCGTACGACCAGTCCGTCGAAGAGCACCTCGGTGGTGCCCTTGACGGTGACGGTGACGACGAGGCGGGTCTTCGGATCGAAGAAGCCCTCGGGCAGCAGCCGTCGGCTGATGATCCCGTTCTTGGTCATGTCGAAGGCGAGCTGGAAACCGCTGCGCTCCCCCGCCGTGGCGGTGATCTGGGCGGACAGCATGGCCTCGGTGACCTCGGCCGGGACGGGCCGGACGAGCTGCGGCCCCATCTGGAGCGTGACGTGGACGGGGCCCTGCCCCACGGGCATGTCAAACACGCCGGTCCCCCCGCGGGAAGCCCCCGGAGAGCGGGATGTCGACGACCCGTCCGGCCTCGTCCGTCAACTCCCGTGGATCGAGTACGGGGTTGGCGTCGGCGATCTGCCACCACTGGCCGGGGTCGCCGAAGTACCGCTGGGCGAGGAGGTCGGGCCGGTCGCCGGCGGCGACGGTGTGCTGCCGCGTCTCCTGGTCGTCGTCGAGCGGAGGAAGCGGAGGGAGCAACCGCCGCTTGGTGTAGCGCACTTCGGTCCCGTCGGCCTGCCGGTGGATGCCGATCTCGGCATCGTGGAACCGGCTGGTACGGGGGTAGGGGTGGGCGCCCGGTACGGAGTCGAGGGCGTTCTCGTAAGGCTCGATGCCGGCCATGCTGGGTTCAGCCCCTTCCACTCAGTACGCCGGTGCCGTTGAGGCCGAGGAGGCCGGCACTGCCGCCGCGCGCGGCGGCGGCGAGCTGTTCCTTCTGCGCGAGGTGCGCCATGTACAGGTCGGCGCCGCGGTGTCCGGCGGGCAGGTCGCTGACCGTGAGGATCTTCATGCCGATGCTGAGCGAGGCCCGGATGGGGTTGAGGTTCACGTCGAAGGCGGACTCGTTGATGGACAGCTCGGTCAGCCGCACGGGCATGACCCGCTTGCTCCCCCAGGTGAACAGCGTCAACGGCATCTCGATCGGGCTGATCTCGATGGTCCCCTTCTGCGCCAGCCGACTCGCGGCGCGCAGCTGCGCTGTGGTCGGCTGCACGAGCATCTCCAGCGTCGCCAGCTGCGGATGAATCCCGTCGGGCGCGGCGATCTCGAACTGGTCGGTGGCGTCGATCTCGGCGGTGAACTTCCAGGTCTCCTGCGCGGGCCCCTTCAGCCGAAGGGCCTCGTTCCGATCCCCACTCCCGGCCCCGCCCCCTCCGGCGTCACCACTGTCCCCGGCAGACTGCGGCGCCACGCTCCGCTCCAGGGTGTCCGGATTGAACTGCAGCACAATGATGCGCTGCGGCGTGCCGGTGTCGGGGTTGACGACGACGATGCCGGAGCGAATGGGTTTGGGGATGTCGGCGTAGCGGGTCATGGAGTGATCCCTTCCTGTCGCATGTACCCGGCAAGAGCGCTCGCCTGGTCCCGAAGAACGGGATTCACCTCGCCCTGGCTCATTGATTCGATGTCCGGAAGCAGTTGAGGCCACAGCGCATGCGCTGCCGCCCACAGCCCACCCTCACGTACGCGCTCGTCTTCGGAGTGCATGGCCTCGGCAATCTTCTCCAGAAAGCGGGGTTCCGCGTCGCTCGGGGCCCCGACGCCGAGACGGACCAGAGCCCTCCTTTTGGCATCCACGAGATCTCCACTGTTGACAACATGGCTGCTGTCCACGGCAGCGAGAATCTCTTCGTCGCTCGGCGGCTCGAAGTAATCGGACAACATCTCGGTCAGTTCGGCCACTTGCGACTCCTCCGGACCGGAGGCGAAGACAAAGCCGATACCGAAAGGATGTTCCTTGCCATAGTGCAGGTAGTAGTCGTTGACGACTCGCCAGGTCACTTCGCGCGACAGGCCGATTTCCACGGATGCGACCGTTTCCCGCACTTTTTCGGCGTTCATGAGGGCAGCACACTCGTCCACGTCGGTCTCGTCGAGGCCGTCGGAGAGGATGATGCGGCGACCGCGGTGGGAACCCCACTGCATGATGACGTTTCTCCTTGCTTGCAACTTCACGGAGTCCACAGCCTAGGTGCCCTGTCGAGGACTTCTGGATCGCTGTCCACGATCTCCCGGACGATCGCCTGCATCCTGTCGAGCATTTCCTCGAAGCCGTCGAACGTGACATGGACGTCATCCGGCGTCATCCGCGACACCCAGAGAGTCGTCCGGTCGAGGAGTTGCTGTCCGGACTCGGCCGATGTCCTGGTCTCGGAAGCGTCGGGAACTCTCTGCCCTTGTTTCTCCGCCCACTTGACCTCGCCCTTGTGCACCCGCCGTGTGACGCCCGGAGTCGGGTTCTTGAGGACTTTCCGCACAGCCTTGTCGTCGAGCTTGTCAATGTTGACTTTGCCGGCCGGAGCCACGATTTCGGCGGCTGCCCGCAGATCTCTGGCCAGCGCAACATTTCTGTTGTGCGTCATCATTCCCCTGCTGAGGATCTCGTCCACCCGGGCACGGGCCTGGCTCTCGGTCTCAGCACGCTTGGCCCAGCCGATTTCCGCTTGACCCATCACCTTCATGAACGGCTCCCGCCGGCCCTCCACCATCGTGCGCAGGAACGCGAATTCCATCATCAGTTGCATGTCGTGACCCGTGTCGGCCGCCGCCGCGAAATCGCCACGCTGAATGGCGTCGACACCCTCGATGAACTTCTTGTAGTTCTTGAGCTTCTTGGCCGTCAGCCGCAGGTCCTGGTAACGCCCGGAGCCGTGCGAGGTGGCCAGGAACCCACCGGGGTCGTTCTTGAACCCACGGTTCCAGGCCAGGAGCAGGTTCTGGGTGGGTACGCTCACTTCGACCCGGCCGCCGCCTTCGTTCTGCTTCGCGGCCGTCATCACCTGATCGATGGCGGGGTACTGCCTGAGAAGGGGCTCCTGAACGAGTTGGGCGGTAAAGGTGTTGGTGCCCTGCCTCGGGGCCGGCGACTGGGAGGATGCGGGAGTCGCCTGCTCGGACTGTTTCCGAGCGAACTCCTGAGCCCTTTGCACCAGCTGGAACTGCTTGGCCAGCCGGTGCTTCTGGCTGCCCTCCTTCTCCGGATTCAGCCGGGCCTTGACGACCTCGGTGTCCGAACCCTCGACGGTGTGCGAGGTCAGCCGGTACCAGGCGCGCTGCGCGGCCAGCATGGCCTTGAGCGCGAATGCGCCGGATCCCTTGCGCAGCTTGGCGTCGACACGCGGCCTCGTCCTGGCGACGATCTTCCGGAGCCGGGCCTCCTTCGAGTCTGTCGAGTCCTCTTCCTTCTTCCGCCGGCCCTTCTTCTCCTGCTTGGCCTTCTCCGGGTCCTTGTCCTTCGGCTCGCTGTCCTTGCCACCCGTCGGCTGCTTCGGGCCCTTGTCGCTGTCCTTGGGCTTCTTGCCGTCTCGGTCCCCGCCATCCCGGTCCTTGCCGTCCCTGGACTTGCCGGGACCGCCCTTGTCGTCCTTCGGCTTCGTCGGCGACGTTTGCTGCCCGGGACGGTTCGGGTCCTGGTCGGGGCGACGGTTCGGGTCCTGGTCGGGGCGACGGCTGTCCTGGGAACGGGTGTCCTGAGTACGGTCGTCGTCTTTCGGGCGGGATGAACCGCGGTCGTCCCGGGGGCGGTCCCCCGTCGGCCTGTCGTCCCGGGGCCTGGTCGGGGTCTGCTGGTCCGGCCTGGGGCGCTGGGCGGGTTCCGGGCGGGGACGTGCCGGCGCCGGGGCGGTGGGACGGGTGTCCCTGCGGGGGTCGGTCTTTCCCGGCTGCGGGCGGTCGCGGCCGGGGCCCGCGGGTGGGCGGCCGGAGGTTGGGCCTGTGGGCTTGGGGCGGTCCGTGGTCGGGCGGGGGGTCGTCGTGGTCGGGCGGGGCGTGGAGGGGCCGGGGGCGGGTTGTTGTTGGTCGCCGCGGGGGGTGGTCTTCTTGTCGGTCGGGGTGCCTGGGCCTGCCGTCGGAGGCTTCTTGGGGTCGTTCTTGTCCTTGCCCAGGCGCTCCGCCACCCCCTTGAGCCGGCGCCCCACCTTCGCCACGTACTTGCCGATGCCGGACAGGAGGGCCTCGTAGGCCAGTTCCAGGAGGGCGACGATGCCTGCTGCGATCGCCTTGGCGAAGAGGATGCCCGCGCCGCCGGAGCGGACGGCCTTCAGCCAGTCGAGGACCGCGCCGAACGCGCGGAGGATTTCGCCGAGGGCGCCGATCGCGGTGCGGATGGCGTCGATGACGGCCATCACCCAGCCCGCGCCGGGGGTCAGCTTGGCGATCACCTTGGTGATGACGATCTCGCCGATGATCAGGGGGAGTTGGGGGACGATGGCGTCCCAGGTCTCCTTGACGATCTTTTCGAGGGTGATGCCGCCCTTGATCAGCTTGTCCAGGATGGCCCTCGGGATGCCCAGGATCTCCTCGATCTTGGACTGGAACCAGTCCTTGACGGCCGCCTTGACCTCTCGGAAGAGGTGGTTCTTCGCGCCGTCCACGGCGGAGTTCTTCGCGCCGCTGAGCCAGCCGCCGGGGTCGGAGAGGAAGTCGACCGCGATCAGCATGAAGTCGCCGAGGGCGCTGAGCAGACCCGCGGCGAAGTCCATGATCGCCTTGACTGCCGCCACGACCGCCTCGACCGCGGCCAGCAGGGCCTTCTTCAGGAAGTCGAGGATACTGCTCAGCAACTTGCCGATGGCGTTCAGGAGATCCGTGATCGCCTGCTTCAGGGCCTGGGCCAGGCGGTTGACCAGCGCGATGGCCGCAGCGATCAGGTCCGTGATGAACTTGCGGATGCGGCCCGCCAGTTCGATGACCGCGCGGACCATCGCCTTCGCGAACTCGATCAGGTCCGTGATGAACTTCTTGATCGCGTCGACGATGTTCTTGCGGGCCTCGTTGATCCACCGCTCGACCGTCTGCTTGAAGTTGCGGATGAAGCCGACGACCGCGTCCCGCGCCGCCCGGATCACCCGGACGATCGCGTTCTTGATCTCGATGACCTTCTGCTTGATCCACTCGAAGGCCTTCGTGATCCAGTTGCCGGACTCCTGGACGGAGGCGTCCTTCTTCTGCTCCGCCTCCCGCTCCGCCTTCTCGCTCTCGTCCTTGATCTTCTTGTCGCTGCCGTCCTTCTCCTTCTCGACGTTGTCGTCGGTCTGCTTCTCCTGGTCCTCGACATCCTTGCGGATCTTGTCGTGCCGCTCGGTCTTCTTGTCGCCGAGGCTGCTGAGCTCCTCGTCCTGCTGCGTACGCCAGTCCTCGCGCTGGGCGGTGACCTCGCCCATCGCCTTCTCGCGCTCGCCCGCCTGCGTCTGCGTGTTCGCCGCGATCTCGGCGTCCACCTGCTGCTTGTGCTTGGCCTGAGCGCCCCTGAAGTCGCGGTCCTTGGTCTGCCGGCCCTCCGAGATGCCCTTCTGGCCGTCCGCGAACGCCGCCTGGAACTGCGGCCCGCGTTCGTGCTCCGCCACCTCGGACGCCGCCTCCGGCGGTACGGCACCGCCGACGCCCGTGGCCCCGACGCCCTCACCGCCACCGCCCTGGCCACCCGGCACCTGCGCGGTGAGCTGCTCCTGGGGCGCGTTGGGATAGACCTGGTCCTCGCCCATCGCCCGGCCCGAGTCGTCACGCGCCGTCGACAGCGTCTCCTGGCCCTTGGCGTCGACGTGCCCGCTCTGCTCCCCGGCCTTCTGATCGGCCGCGCCCTGCATCTGCACGCCGGGCGCGTTGCCCGCCTGCGCCTGCTTGAGCGCCTCGTCCTTCGTCGGCAGCCCGGCGAACTTCGCCGCCAGCTCCTGCGCGTCCACCTCGAAGCCGAGCCAGCTCGCCACCTTGCCGATACCGAAGCCCAGCGCCATCTTGAAGGTGTCCCAGCCGCTCGGCTCCTCGGCCTTCTCCGCCTCGATCTGGCCCTCGGGCTCCTTCGCGCCGGTGACCTCGGCGTTCTCACGGTCCGGTTCCTGGGCCTGCTGAGCCGGATCCTGCGAGTACTGCGCCGGGGCGTCCGCCTTCGGCTTGCCCTGGAGGGTCTGCGGGGCGCCCGCCGGACGTTCCATCGACGGGGGCGCGGCCGCCAGCGTCTTGTGCTCGTCACCCACCGAGCGATCCACCGCCCCGCCGACGCCGCCCATCGCCTGAAGTGCCTTGTGGGGCTTGAGCTTTGCCGCCGTGGCCAGGCCCGACTCGGGTGAGACGCCGGAGAGATCGGGCGCCGGGGCGGAGTCCTTCTTGCCCTTGCCGCGTGCGGCGGGTGCGGCACCCGGTCCGCCCGTGGCGCCGCCACCGCCGCCTCCTCCGCCACCGCCTCCGCGTGGTGCCCCGGCCGACGGGGCCGGTGCGGTCTCCGGTGCCGACTTCGGCGCGGCAGGCGACTCGGCGGCGGGTGCGGGCGGGGGTGATGCCGGTGCGGACTTCGGTGTCGGTGCCGGGGCTTCCGTACGACTGCCGGATTCGGGTTCGGCGCGGGTCTCGGGTTCGGTACGAGGCTCAGGTGCCGTACGAGGCTCCGGTTCCGTACGCGGCTCCTGCACCGGAGCCGACCCCGCCGTACCGGTGCCGCCGCCACCCGTACCGGTACCACCCGAGCCGCCGCCCGCCGACCCCTGCGCCGCCGTGTCGGACTGCGCCGACTGGCCGCCCGCCGCCTGCTGGGACTCCTTCTCCGGAGCCGCCGACGCCTTGTCGCCCGCCGCGGCGGTGCCCTTCTCCTCCTTGGCCGCGGACTCCTTGGCCTCGCCGCCGCCCTCGGACTTCGACTCCGCCTTGTTCGGCGCCTCCTGCACGGTGGTCTGGGCCGCGACCGGGCCCGCCTTGGGGTCGTCGCCGCTCTTGGGATCCCTGGCGCCGGTGGTGGGTACGGCCGGGGGCGCGGCGGCCTGCTGCACGGCAAGGCCACCCAGCGCGCTGCCGCTCTCCGGCCCGCCTTCGGTCTCCTCGGCCGAGGACTCGACGTCCTCCGCCGCACCGGCCTCCTCCTCCGGCTCCGCCTCCGCCGCCGCGTCCTCGGCGTCCTCCGCCTCCCGCTCGGCCTGTACCTGGTCGGCCCTGGTGGGCGGCGGGGCGGGGAAGGAGGGGAGGGAGGGCGACTGGGACGACGACGGGTCCAGTTCGTCGGCGGTCGGTACGCCGGAGACGTCGAGGTCCTCCTGCGGCAGGAAGTCCTCGGGCTGGAGCTTGGTGTCCCAGGCGCTGGGCTCCTCTCCCCCGACCTCGACCTCCGACTGGCTGCCGGAGCCGAAGGGGTCCTCGTCGGTCTCCTCCTCCTGGCCTTCGAGGTCCTGGTTGCGCCTGCCGTCGAGCGTGCTGAACGCGCCGGGCAGCTGAGTGTCCTTGCCGGACGCGTTCGGCGAGCCGGTCGGCTGCTGCTGCCCCCGCTTGTCCTGCGGCTTCACTTGCCGTCCGGCGACGGCCGCCTCGGCCGCGCCCGGGCGGTTCTTCGCCGCCGACTCCTCCTCGCTCGCGGCCGGCGTCTCCTGTCGCTCGGTCGCCTCGTGGCCGCCGGCCTCCTTCTCCTTGCCGGTCTGCTCCTGCCCGGCCTGACCGCCGTTCTCCTGCCCGGACTGCCCGGTCTGACCGGACTCCTCCTGACCGGCTTGCGAGCCCGAGGGCTCCTTCTCGCCCGACGCACCGGTGGAGGAGGACGAAGACTCCGGCTCCCGGGAACCCGCCGGGGAACCCGGAGCCGCACCAACGCCCCGCTCTCCCTCGGCACCCGGTGCAGCCCCCTCCTCCGGTGCCTGCTCCTTCTCCGGCCCGGGCGCCACCTCCGGCTCCCGCTCCTCCGCCTCCCGGTCCCGGGCGTCCCGGTCCGCGCGCTCCCGTTCGGCCCGCACCTCCCCGGCCAGGTCCGGTTCGAGCGCGGGAGCCTCGTGGGCGTCGCGTTCCAGGCCGTCGTCGGCGAAGTCGTCGTACGCCTCGATCTCGTCGACGAAGTCGAGCACCCGGTCGTGCTCGGAACCGAGCAGCCTGCTCTCCAGGCGCATCAGGACCCCGTCGAGCAACTCCTCGGGCAGCCGGGCGAGTTGCTTGCGGGTGCGCTTGGACAGGTCCTCCGGGTCGCTGCGCAGCGAGCGCACGACAGAGTTCGTGAGCCGGTCGAGCAGGGTCGCCGGGTCGATCGCCTCGCTGCGGCTGCGGTCGGCGTCGACGGTGGCGTAGCGCAGCCAGCCCGGGGTGGCCTGGCCCTGCTCGATCTCGGGGGCCTCCCGGTCGCTTACGACGTCCTGTGCCGCCGACTCCGCCTCGCGTTCGATCGACTGCTGCGGCAGGCTGACGGCGCCCAGTTCGCGTCCGGCGCGCAGGGCGCCGAGGCCGTGCGGGTTCTGCACGGTGTGCAGCAGCTCGTGGGCGAGCAGTCGGCGGCCCTCGTCCGTGCCGGGCTTGAAGGCGCCCTCGCGGAAGAAGACGTCCTGGCCGACGGCGACGGCGTCCGCGCCGAGCAGCTCCGTGAGCTGTCCGGCGTCGCGGCCGGTGTGCAGCCGGACGCGGCCCAGGTCGTGACCGAGCCGCTCCTCCAGGTCCCGCCGCACGCCGGGGTCAAGAGGCTGCCCGGCGCCGCTGACGATGTTCTTCGGTTCGGGCGTACGGGACTTGGCGGCCTGTTCCTTGCGCTTGCGGCGGCGCGCCTCGGCCGACTGGTCGGCTCGGGCGTCCTGGGTGTGGCTGTTGCTCACCGGGTCACCTCCCCGTGGCCGGACAGCCCTTCGTGCACCGCGCGGGCCAGTTCCTGGCCGAGCCGGCGTGCGGACAGCCCGGCGGGCAGGGGTGGCAGCCCGGTCAGGGCCTCGGCGGTCCAGGAGGCGTCGGCGGGGACGCCGTGCCGGTGGATGAGGCGGGTCAGTTCCTGGGTGAAGGCGGCGGACACGCGGTCGGGGTCCACCCGGAAACCTTCGAGGGCCAGTTCGCCGATCTCGACGCGGAACTCCCGCGGTGTCACACCCATCCCCGGACCTCCGTCGGCGTCAGGGACCGCTCCAGCTTCAGGTACTCGGTGCGGGCCGCCGCGAGCATGTGCCGCATCTGGAGGCGGTCGCCCTCCTCGGCGGCCAGGAAGGCCCCGGACAGGGCGATGTTGCGGATGGAGCCGCCCGCGACCGTGAGCTGGGCGAGCAGGTCGCAGTCGATGTCCTTCACCGGCGCCTGCGGCGGCAGCACGCGGCGCCAGATCTCGGCGCGTTCGTGCTCGGCCGGGAACGGGAAGTCGACGACGAAACGGATGCGGCGCAGGAAGGCGGTGTCGAGGGCCTTCTTCATGTTGGTGGTGAGGACGGCGAGGCCGCGGTAGGCCTCCATCCGCATCAGCAGATAGCTGACTTCGAGGTTGGCGTACCGGTCGTGGCTGTCCTTGACCTCGCTGCGCTTGCCGAACAGCGCGTCCGCCTCGTCGAACAGGAGCAGCGCGCCACCGCGCTCGGCGGCGTCGAAGACGCGGCGCAGGTTCTTCTCGGTCTCGCCGATGTACTTGCTGACCACCTGGGACAGGTCGATGACGAACAGGTCGAGGCCCAGCTCCTTCGCCATGACCTCGGCCGCCAGCGTCTTGCCGGTGCCCGAACCGCCCGCGAACAGCGCGGTCACGCCGAGTCCGCGGCGCAGGGTGCCCGCGAAGCCCCACTCCTGGTGGACGGTCGGGCGCTGCCGTACGTGGGCGACGATCTCGCGCAGCACGGCGACCTGCCGCTCGTGCAGCACCAGGTCGTCCCAGCCGGCCTGCGGTTCGATCCGCCGGCCCAGCTCGTCCATGCCGATCCGGGCCTCCTGCATACCGGCCCGCCAGGCGAGTTGGGCGGCGTCCAGCTCGTCCTCGCCGGGCAGGTCACGGCGTACGGTCGCGGCGGCGGACCGGACGACGTGCGGTGGCAGCTGGAACTGGGCGACCAGGGAGCGCAGTTCGCGTTCGTCCAGGTCGACGTCGTCGAACGCCTCAGCCCACAGGGCGAGTTGTTCGTCGTCGTCGAGCCGGGGGACCGTGACGCGTGCGCCGTGCGGGCGGTCGGAGCGCAGCGGGTCCTCGCTGGACACCACCACGGGTACGGCCGCCCCGGCCAGGAACGCCTCGGTCGCCGCCCGCTGGTCCCGGTCCAGTTCGCCCACCTCGACGAGGAGCGCGGCGGGCAGCAGGATCGCCTCGCGCTGCCACAGCCGGGCCAGCCGGTCCCGTCCGGCGGCATCGGTGGGGAGGTCGTCGGCACTCATCGCGTACAGCCCGAGGCCGCACCGGCTCGCCGCCGCGGCCGCGATGTCGGCCCGGCTGCGTGGATCCCCGCCGGTCACCTCGACGAGCGGCGGCACGTCCGGTCCGGGGGACGTCGTCCAGCCCGCGGCGATACGGTTCGCGGCCAGGTCGTACGACGGCGGCAGCCGGTCCGGGACCGGGGCGCGCCGCAGCTGGCCGTGCAGCCGGGCGTCCAGATAGGGCGAGCCCAGCAGGAAGTGCAGGATGCGTTCGTCGAGCCGGAGCCGGGACGTGGTGAGCCGGGTCTCGTCGTCCAGCTCGACGATCCGCCAGCGCCGCAGCGGGGCCACCGGCGTGAGCGCGCTCCAGTGCGGCTCGGCGAGGGCCGCGAGGGCGAGCGAGAAGGTGGGGTACGCCCGCTCCGGATCACCGCTCGCGGCGGCACACCGGGCGGCCGTCGTGGGCTCCAGCTCGTGGGCGGCGGTGAGCAGGACGAGGTCGCGTTCGAAGGGGGTGAGGCCGAAACAGGCGACGAGGGCGTCGAGGGGGGCGGTGGGCTGGTGTACGGGGTCGAGAGCGGCGGCGGGAGCGGGCTCGGGCCCTGCCCCGTCGGCACCGGCGTCCGCGCCTTCCGCACCGGATCCCGTCTCGGGCTCGGCGGCGCGCGCCGCGTGGGCGTCGACGCGGGCGAGGACGCGGTGGATCTCCTCGGCCAGCGCGGCCGCCCCCAGCCCGCCGGTGCCGCCGGTCTCGTATGTCCCCATGTCCTCACCTGCCCCCGTGGTTGCCATCTCGCCTCAGCTCTCCGTGCCTCTCCTGGGTTCCGACTGCGCCGACTTGCTCGCTCTGGTGGTCTTGCGGGCGCGTGCCGGAGCCTTGGCCACGGTCTTGGCCGGTGCCTTCGCGGCCTTCTTGGCGGGCGGCGCCGCCGCGGCGGCCTCGACCGGGACCGGCGTCGCCTCCTGCGGTTCGGCCCCCTCACCCGGCCCACCCCCCGGCCTCGGGGCACCCGGCGCGCCGAACGGCAGCACCCGCACATCCGCCCGCTCCACCGGCTTGCGCGGCACGGGAGTCTCCCGGCCGTCGATGAAGACCAGCGCCGCCTGGTAGACCACGGACAGCGCGTACGGCGTCTGGTGGAGCATCCCCCACAGCTTCGACGTCTCGTCGATGTCCATCACGGTCGGCGTGAACCGCACCCGCTGGGCCGCCTCGGCGAGGTCGCTGGCCGCCAAGTAGGGCTTCTCACCGGCGAGTTCGATGATGTCCTTGGGCAGGATCGGGATCTCGTGCAGCGCGCGCACCACGGAGCCGATCAGCCGCTGCCCGACGAGTTCGTTCTCGTCGCCGTACGCGCTGATCAGGTAGTGCAGGTCGAGCGCGGCGGCCGGGCGCTTGATCAGCGTGCCGTCGCCGGCGCGGGTGGGCAGATCGTTGTTGCGCTGCGAGACGTTGGGCGTGACCTGGTAGAGGAAGACCGAGATGGTGGGCTGGTCGACCGACGGTTCGGCCGGTGGCCTGCGGGCCTCGACCTTCACGGCCATGTCGGTCTCGGGCCCGATGTTGGTCTCGATCAGCAGGGCGAGGGCCTGGGTCACATGGGCGATGGCCAGTGCGTTGCTCATGGCGTCAGTTCCTCGGTCCCTCTCGTCGCATGTTTGTTCGCGCCACCGGGCGCCCCTCGTCCACGCCCCGGGCGCCGCGCGTCCACGCCCGGGCGCCGCGCGTCCACGCCCGGGCGCCGCGCGTCCACGCCCGGGCGCCGCGCGTCCACGCCCCGAACGCCACTCATTCGCGCCCCCGCTCCAGGTACTCGGCGAGGCTCACCGTCGCCCCCGGCCGCCGGGCCGCGGGCGTGCGCTGCCGGTCGCCGTCGGACGGTCCCGATGACGCCGTCACTTCCAGCCGTCCGATATGCACCTGCACCACCTGCTCGGGCGCCCGCCCCGACCGCCGGGCCGCGGCCTGCCGTACGGCCTCCCGGGCCGCCGCCGTGTCCGCGGGCCGAGGACGCGCGGCGGTTGGCGCTGCGGGGAGGGCGGCGTCCGCGCCCGGGGGGATGGGTGCGGACGCCGCGGTCGGGTGGGCGGCCTGCTCCGGTCGCCCCGACGCGCGCCGCCCGCTGTCCGGGACCGGCCGGGGCCCGGTGACCAGCGGCGCCACGGGCCGCAGCAGCGGCAGCTCGGCCACGGCGGGCCGCACCCCCTGCGGCGCCGGTTCACCGAGGAGTCGCTCGGTGTGTACGACGGTCCGCTCCCGTTCCGGATGCGGCCGTGCCGTCTCGGCGGCCGGACCGGGACGCGGGACGTCCCGGCGCGGCTCGGTGGACGGCGTCGAGGTGGGCCACATCAGGTCCGTGTCCTCGTCGGTGTCCCGCGCCCGGGCCCGTACCGCCTCGACGCGTTCGAACGGGCCCGGCAGCCGGGGCCGTACCCGCACTACACCCGGACGCGGACCGGCGGCGGCCGGGACGTGCCGGGCGATCAGCCGGTCGAGGAAGTCGGCCGCCTCGGAGCCCGGCGTGGCGGAGCCGGACGTGGAGTCAGACATCGGCGCACATCTCCAGGTAGTAGCGGCGCCGCAGCGGGCTGAGCGCCAGGATCTCCGGCTCGCTCCAGCCGTAGGCGGTGGCGAGCAGATGGACGTCGAGGAGCAGATCCCGTGCCCAGGAGTCCAGTTCGGTCCACAGGTACGAGGCGATGTCCAGCTCCGCCCGCGTGGCCCGCCCGCACTCGGGGCAGGCCACGTTGAGCGTCACGTCGGCCCCCGGGTCGGCGGCCTCGACCGCCTCGGCGATCCGGCGCTGCACGGGCCCGGGCAGGGCGTCCGCGGTGACCGCCGTACCGCCGTGGGCCGCCGAGACCAGGCACCGCGCGAGCAGCGCCCCGCGCGGGTTGGCGGAGCGGGCCGCCGCGGCGAGGTCGGCGACGCCGGGCAGCCGGAACTCGACCTCCCATCCGTCGTGCGCGACCCGTACGACGGACTCCCCGCGCACCCCGACCGTCCGGGCGAACTCCCCGGCGTCCAGGTCGAACTCCATGTCCGCGCCGCACGCGGCGCAGTCCAGCCGTATCTGCATGCGCTCGCCGAACAGGGCCCGGCGCAGCGCGAACAGGTCCGCCTCGCGCTCGCCCACCGGGAGGGCGGGCAGCGCCCGGGCGTCGAGGTCCGGGCGCGCGGTGCGGTGCAGCAGCAGCGCGCGCCCGGCGGGTGCCTCGGCGAGTCCCGCCTCCCAGGTGGCCAGCAGTTCGGCCGCCCCAGCCATCAGGTCCCCCCTGTCCGTCGGCTCAGGCCGGGTTCAGGAACGAGGGCTCGGTCGGCTCGGGCACCTCGTAGTCCCGCTCCCAGCCCTCGCACTCCAGCTTCAGCGACTGAATGGCCACCGCGTTGGCGTTGGCGTCCAGCTCGCCGAGCACCTGGTACTCGCTGGGCCAGGTCCGGTACAGCTTGTGCGATACGGCGACCTGGCCGGCCTCGTTGAGGACCTGGATGACGATGTCCTTGCGGAAGTCCGCGAGGGACACCTCGGAGCCGAGGCCGGCGCCGACCTGCCAGACCTTGTTGGCCCAGCGGTCGAACTCGGGGTCGTGGGTGACGCCGCGCTCCAGGGTGATGCCCTCGAACTCGGAGCGGCCCGGCGACTTGCGCGGGGAGGAGGGGTCGCCGCCGTGCCGGTGCTTGACGACCTCGGTGGTCCGCTTCAGCGGACTGATCTTGCTGATGCCCGCGACCGTACGGCCGTCCCACAGGACGAGGAACTTGAAGTTCTTGTACGGGTCGAAACGATGGGCGTTGACCGTGAACTCAGCCATCGGAGAATGTCCTCGGTTTTCCTGGGGCGGCGACTAGAGCGCGAACTGCCCGGACGTCTGCTGGATCCTGACGATCACGAACTCGGCCGGCCGGACCGGCGCGATGCCCACCAGGACGTTGACGACACCGCCTGCGATGTCCTCGGCGGTGGTGGTCTCGTGGTCGCACTTGACGAAGTAGGCCTCGCGCGGGGTGCTGCCCTTGAAGGCGCCCTGGCGGAAGAGGGTGTGCAGATACGAGGAGGCGCTGAGCCGGATCTGCTGCCACAGCGACTCGTCGTTGGGCTCGAACACCACCCACTGCAGCCCGCGTTGCAGGCTCTCCTCCACGTGCAGCGCGAGCCGCCGCACCGGCACGTACTTCCACTCGCTGTCGAGGGCGTCCGAGCCCTGCAGCGTGCGCGCGCCCCACACCAGCGGGCCGGTGAGCGGGAAGGTGCGCAGGCAGTTGACGCCGAGCGGGTTGAGCAGCCCGCTCTCGCGGTCGGTGAGGTCGACGGTGAGCGAGTGCACGCCCACGAGCCGTGCCTCGGTGCCGGCCGGGGCCTTCCACACGCCGCGCTCGGAGTCGGTGCGCGCGATGACGCCGGCGATCGCGCCGGACGGCGGGAAGGCGCGCAGCCGCCCGGTGAGCGGGTCGGTGAGCTGGATGTGCGGGAAGTACAGAGCGGCGTGGTTGCCGCGCACGGCGTCGAACGCGGCGACGCCGGCCCGGGCCGTGTCCACGCTCACCCAGGTGCTCGGCGCGTCGACGAGGAGGAAGATCCGCCGCTCCTCGCACAGCCGCTGCGCGGCCGAGACGACGGTGAGCATGTCCTCGGTCTTCTCGTACGACGCCAGCTCCGGCAGCGACAGCAGGTTGACGTCGGCCACGCCGCGCAGGGCCTGGATGCCGGTTTTGTCGGCCTCGGAGCCGATGAGGTCGCGCGGGCCGGGCGCCGCGCCGTCCTCGCCGCCCTCCAGCGGGAAGACCGGCGGGTTGACGGAGGCCTCCAGGCCCAGGTCGTTGGCGCACTCGCCGAGGAAGCGGACGACGTCCTCGGGGTCGGTGGAACCGGCGACGACCTGGATGCGCCGGCCGAAGGGGGTGACCTCGGCGCCCGCGAAGGCGTGCTTGCCGGGCGCGTCGGGCAGCGCCCGCAGCTTGCGCTCCAGCAGCAGCGCAAGCTCGGCCACGGAGCACGGGACCTCGCCGTCGTAGTCGGGGTCGTAGAGCCGGAACTCGCGCTCCACGTCACCGATCTTGACGGTGAGGTCGACCTCCAGGTTCGGCAGCTCGTCGCCGAACGGCTTGGAGACGGTGCCGGACGGGTCGGGGCGGCCCTCGCCGACGGCCTCGACGCGGATGAGCCGCGAGCCGGCGTTGATCACGGTCGGCGCGTAGCGGCCGTGACCGGAGTCCATGGACAGGCCGGTGAAGGACTCGCGGGCGTCGCCCTTGGCGTCGTACACCCGCAGGTTGAAGGTCTCGTCGGGGTGCGGGGTGTCGTAGTCGACGGCGACGCGCAGTCCGTTGCCCCAGACGCCGGGTTCCTTGGCGTGGACATCGAGGACGCGGTTCTCGCTGCGGCCCTCGGTGGACTCCAGGACGACGCAGGCGGCCTTGCCGCTGCCGGCCTTGGCGACCCGGACGATCACGGCGGCGCTGCCGCCGCCCGCGAAGAACTGGTGGACCGCGTAGGCGACGGCGCTCTGCGAGCCGAGTCCGCCGAAGCGGCGCTCGAACTCGGCGAAGCCGGTGACCCGCACCGGTTCGTTGAGGGGACCGCGCCGGGTGTGACCGACGAACGCGGTCACCGACGTGGTCACGGCGGAGATGGTGCGGCTGCTGCTGGGAAGCTCTTCGACGTAGACACCGGGATACGTCGGCCGGGCGGGCCCTACTGCGTTCGTCGGCATTCCCCCTCCAATCCCTTCTCGGGCACCGGACGAAGGCACCAAGAGATGACAGAGGAAGACTTTCCGGGCCGGTGCGCGCAGACGCCACCCACATGGGCGGTGGTGGTCAGGCGCACCCCAGCAGTTCCCCCGTCGGCACCCCGGGCGGTCGGTCACCCAGGCCAAGCGCACGCTTGCGACTCCTGATGCTCAAGTGCTCAACCCACCTTGGGGAGTGGGGAGTTGCGCCAGCAAGGCGTGTTCACGCCAGGTCTGGGGGAGTTTCCATGAAGGGCGGCGAACACAACTCGCACACGATGTGCGCGTGTCGGGACAGGTGATGCACAGAAACCACACAGGCCGTGGTGCAGCAGAATGGAGCGCATGTCCCGACGCACCAGCAGGTCCCGCCGCCCAAGCCCCGCCGCCCCGGCGCACAACCCGGCATGCCCGTGCGGTCTTGCGGAGACATACGACATGTGCTGTGGCCGATTCCATCGGGGTGCCGCCGCCGCACCGACCGCCGAGGCGCTGATGCGCTCGCGCTACAGCGCTTTCGTCCGGCGCGACGAGGGGTACCTGCTGCGCACCTGGCATCCGCGCACGCGCCCGGCGAACCTGGACCTGGACCCGGGGATGCGCTGGACGGGACTGGAGATTCTCGGCACGACCGAGGGGTCGGCGTTCCACAGCACGGGGACGGTGACGTTCCGGGCGTCCTTCAAGGGCGGTGCGCTGCACGAGCGCAGCCGGTTCGAGCGGGTCGACGGGGCGTGGGTGTACGTCGACGGGGAGTTCCTCGACTGAGCAGCGGCCTTACGGCGCCAGGATGTCCAGTTCCTGCAGCGCGCCGATCGTGATCTCCCGGGTCAGCCGCTCCGCGCGCTCCGCGTCGCGCTCGCGTACCGCCTCCGCGACCTGGACGTGCAGGGTGACGGCGGCCGGGTCGGGGTCCTCGAACATGACGTCGTGATGGGTGCGGCCCGCGAGGACCTCGGCGACGACGTCACCGAGGCGGGCGAACATCTCATTGCCGGAGGCATTGAGGATCACCCGGTGAAAGGCCACGTCGTGGAAGAGGTAGCCCTCCAGCTGGTGTCCGCGGGAGTTGGCGACCATGCCCAGGGCGCACTCGGTGAGTTCCGCGCACTGCTCGGCCGTGGCGTTCTTCGCGGCGAGCCCCGCGGCGACCGGCTCGACGGCCGAGCGCAGCACCGTCAGTGAGCGCAGCTGCTGGGGCCGGTCGGCGCCGGCCAGCCGCCAGCGGATGACCTGTGGGTCGTAGACATTCCACTCGGCCTTGGCGCGGACCGTGACGCCCACCCGGCGGCGGGACTCGACCAGGTGCATCGACTCCAGCACCCGCACGGCCTCGCGCATCACCGAGCGCGACACGTCGAAACGCTGTGCCAGTTCGTCCGTACGCAGCACGCTGCCCGGGGGGTACTCGCCCGCCGTGATCTCGGGGCCGAGAGTGTCCAGTACACGGCCGTGCAGCCCTCGGCCCATCGTGCTCATGCACACAGCGTACGGGGCGGATCACTGGATCAAAAAGTCAGACTTATTTGTCACAGAGTCTTGAATTCGTCGTACCTAAAAGGTTTCATTTGGCCGACGTCGGAAGCGACGTCGTATGTCGAGGAAGACAGCGAGGCAGTCATGCGTACCCCCCACGTCGTCGTGGTGATGGGCGTCGCGGGCACGGGCAAGACCACGATCGGTCCGCTGCTCGCCGCCCGGCTCGGCGTCCCCTATGCCGAGGGCGACGACTTCCACCCGCAGGCCAACATCGCCAAGATGTCGGCCGGGATCCCGCTCGACGACGAGGACCGGTGGCCGTGGCTGGACGCCATCGGCGCCTGGGCTCACGGGCGGACCGGGCTGGGCGGGGTGGTCAGCAGCTCGGCGCTGAAGCGGTCGTACCGCGACCGGCTCAGGGCCGCCGCACCCGGGATCGTGTTCGTGCACCTCACGGGCGACCGGGAGCTGATCGAGGACCGGATGGCGCACCGGCAGGGCCACTTCATGCCGACCGCGCTGCTGGACTCGCAGTTCGCCACGCTGCAGCCGCTCCAAGCGGACGAGACCGGTGTCGCGGTCGACGTCGCCGGTACCCCCGAGGAGATCACCGCGCGCGCGGTGGCCGCGCTGGACGCCCTGGAGCCGACGTCGCCCTCGGTGCCGTAACCCCCCTCCCTCCCCATCCCACCCACCTGCAAGGGAACCCCCGTGACCAGACTCAGCGTCGAGATGCTGGCGGCGGACCCCGTCGAGCCGATCACCTCGGCGGGACACGCTCAACTGGGCATCGCGGTACTGGCGGGCATCGCCGTCATCGTCCTGCTCATCACCAAGTTCAAGCTGCATGCCTTCCTGGCGCTGACCATCGGGTCGTTGGCGCTGGGGGCCTTCGCGGGGGCGCCCCTCGACAAGGTCATCACCAGCTTCACCGCCGGACTCGGCTCCACGGTCGCCGGCGTCGGCGTGCTGATCGCGCTGGGCGCGATCCTCGGCAAGATGCTCGCCGACTCCGGCGGCGCCGACCAGGTCGTCGACACCATCCTCGCCAAGGCAGGCGGGCGCTCGATGCCGTGGGCGATGGTGCTGATCGCGTCGGTGATCGGTCTGCCGCTGTTCTTCGAGGTCGGCGTCGTGCTGCTGATCCCGGTCGTGCTGATGGTCGCCAAGCGCGGCAACTACTCCCTGATGCGGATCGGCATCCCGGCGCTCGCGGGCCTGTCCGTGATGCACGGCCTGGTCCCGCCGCACCCCGGCCCGCTGGTCGCGATCGACGCGGTCAAGGCCGACCTCGGGGTGACGCTGGCGCTCGGCGTGCTGGTCGCGATCCCGACGGTGATCATCGCCGGTCCGCTGTTCGCCAAGTACGCGGCGCGCTGGGTGGACGTCCCGGCCCCGGAGCGGATGATCCCGCAGCGGAACTCCGAGGAGCTGAAGAGGCGCCCCGGGTTCGGCGCCACGCTGCTCACGATCATGCTGCCGGTCATCCTGATGCTGTCCAAGGCGCTGGTCGACATCGTCATCGACGACCCGGAGAACACCGTTCAGCGCGTCTTCGACGTGATCGGCTCCCCGCTGATCGCCCTGCTGGCCGCCGTGCTCCTGGGCATATTCACGCTGCTGAGCCCCGCCGGGTTCAGCAAGGAGCGCGTCTCCGGGCTGGTGGAGAAGGGGCTCGCGCCCATCGCGGGCATCCTGCTGATCGTCGGCGCGGGCGGCGGCTTCAAGCAGACGCTGATCGACACCGGCGTGGGCCAGATGGTCCTGGACATCTCCAAGGACTGGTCGATCCCGGCCCTGCTGCTGGCCTGGCTGATCGCGGTGGCGATCCGGCTGGCGACCGGTTCGGCGACCGTGGCGACCGTCTCGGCGGCCGGTCTGGTCGCGCCGCTCGCGGTCGGCATGTCGACCGGTGAGACCGCCCTGCTGGTGCTGGCCATCGGCGCCGGTTCGCTCTTCTTCAGCCATGTCAACGACGCCGGTTTCTGGCTGGTGAAGGAGTACTTCGGGCTGTCCGTCGGCCAGACGATCAAGACCTGGTCCGTGATGGAGACGATCATCTCGGTGGTCGCGGGCGCGATCGTCCTCCTGTTGTCCCTGTTCATATAGGTCCCGTGGAGTTACGACGATGACGGCTCACCCTCTCTTCGACATCGGCGGCCGGATCGCGCTGGTCACCGGCTCCAGCCGGGGCATCGGACTCGCGCTGGCCCGCGGGCTGCTTCAGGCCGGCTGCACGGTCGTCCTCAACGGCCGGGACGCGGACCGGCTGGCCAAGGCAGCGTCCGAACTCCCCGGCGACGTCCACACGGCCGTGTTCGACGTGACAGACGGCCCGTCGGTGGCCGCCGGGATCGCCGAGGTCGAGGAGCGGGTGGGCCCGCTCGACATCCTGGTCAACAACGCAGGCATGCAACTGCGCGCGCCGCTCCTGGACTTCACGGACGCGGACTGGCACCGCATCCTGGACACCAACCTCACCAGCGCGTTCCTGGTCGGCCGGGAGGCGGCCCGACGGATGACGGAACGCGGCCACGGCAAGATCATCAACATCTGCTCGCTGCAGAGCGAGGTGGCCCGCCCCGGCATCGCGCCCTACGCCGCCACCAAGGGCGCCCTGAAGATGCTCACCAAGGGCATGTGCGCCGACTGGGGCCCGCACGGCGTGCAGGTCAACGGACTCGGCCCCGGCTACATCGAGACCGAACTGACCCGCCCCCTCGTCGAGGACGAGGAGTTCAGCGCCTGGGTCCGCCGCCGCACCCCGGCCGGACGCTGGGGCCGCACGGAGGACCTGGTCGGTGGGGTGCTGTTCCTCGCCTCACCGGCGGCGGACTTCGTCGGCGGACAGGTGCTGTATGTCGACGGCGGCATGACGAGCGTGCTGTGACCTTCCGGGAGACTGTGATGCTGGGTTGTGTGATCCACGGTGCGGGCGATCTGCGCGTCGAGGACCTGCCGGTGCCCGCGCCCGGCACCGGCGAGGCCCTGATCGCCGTCCGCTACGGCGGCGTCTGCGGCTCCGATCTGCACTACTGGCGGCACGGCGGGGTCGGCGACTTCCGGTTGCGGGAGCCGATGGTCCTGGGCCACGAGGTGGTCGGGACGGTGGTCTCGTACGGTGCCGGGGCCGCGGGCCCCCTGCCCGGTACGGCGGTCGCGGTGCACCCGGCCACTCCGTGCGGGGCGTGCCCGGAGTGCCTGGGCGGCCGCCGGAACATCTGCCGGGACACCCGCTACCTCGGCAGCGCCGCCCGCATCCCGCACGTCCAGGGCGGGTTCGCCGCCCATATCGCGGTCCCGGCGGAGCAGTTGAGGCCCCTGCCGCCCGGGCTGGATCTGCGCCGGGCCGCCCTCGCCGAGCCGCTGTCCGTCGCCCTGCACGCCGTGCGCCGGGCCGGGGACGTGGCGGGGAAGCATGTCCTGGTCACCGGCACCGGGCCCATCGGCTGCCTGGTGGTCGCCGCCGCCCGGGCGGCCGGGGCGGCGCACGTCACGGTGACCGACCTGCTGCCCACGGCACTGGCGTACGCGCGCACCGCCGGCGCCGACACGGTCGTACGGGCCGACGACCCGGCCGATCCCGGGTGGCCGGCCGAGGCCGACGTGGCCATCGAGGCGTCGGGGGTGGCCGCCGGGCTGGACACCTGTCTGCGGCTCGTGCGACGCGGCGGGGTCGTGGTCCAGCTGGGCATGCTGCCGCCGGGGCAGACGCCGTTCGCGGGGAACCTGGTGGTGAGCCGGGAGATCGAGCTGCGGGGCGCGTTCCGCTTCGACGCGGAGTTCGACGACGCGCTGGCGCTGCTCGCGGCGGAGCGCTCCTTCGACGGGCTGATCAGCGCGGTGGTGCCGATGCGGGAGGCGGAGTCGGCGTTCGGGCTGGCGGCGGACCGGGGGCGGTCCTGCAAGGTGCTGCTGGACTTCGCCGACTAGGTGCGCCACAGGGAGTGCTCCCGGTCCGCCCACTCCCGGCTCACCTCACCCGTGCGCATCCCCCGCCGCGCCTCCGGGTCCGCAAGAGCCATGCCGATGTGGCCGGCGAGGACGATGCCCATCGTGAGGGCCAGCCAGTCGTGCACGAAGGTCGCGCTGGTCCGCCACACCAGCGGGGTGAGGTGGGTGAACCACATGATCAGGCCCGTGCCGAGCATCACCAGCGTCGCCCCGGCGATCCAGGCCGCGTAGATCTTCTGCCCGGCGTTGAACTTCCCCGCCGGACGGGCCGAGTGCCGCTTGTCCCGGCGCAGGGCGGCGCGCAGCCAGAGGCGGTCGTGCGGGCCGAAGCGGTTCAGCAGCCGCAGGTCGGCCCGCAGGGCTCGGGAGACGAGGCCCAGCAGGACCGGCACCGGCAGGGCGACCCCCGCCCACTGGTGGACGGAGACGACGAGGGCGCGGCGGCCGACGAGCTGGGCGAGTTCGGGGACGTACAGGAAGGCCGCCGTCAGCACGCACACGCCCATCAGGGCGGCGGACGTGCGGTGCACCCACCGTTCGGCCCGGCTGAACCGGTGGACGTGGGTGGCCCGGGCGGGCGCGTCAGCTCGTAGGCTCATCGTCCCGTCCGTTCGAGCGGCCGACCCAGGCGTCGATGTCGTAGCCGCGCTCTTCCCAGTAGCCGGGCTCCACGTCCTCGGTGACGGTGATGCCGGAGAGCCACTTCGCGGACTTGTAGAAGTACATCGGCGCCACATAGAGGCGGACGGGGCCGCCGTGGGCGTGGCTGAGGTCCTCGTCCCGCATGCGCAGGGCGACCAGGACGTCGGCGCGGCGGGCCTGGTCGAGGGTGAGGCTCTCGGAGTAGGTGCCGTCGAAGCAGGTGAAGCGGATCGCCTTCGCGGTGGGGCGCACGCCGGCCGCGTCCAGCAGCCGGGACAGCCGTACGCCCTCGAAGGGGGTGTCGGGGACCCGCCAGCCGGTGACGCACTGCACGTCCCGGACCAGGCGGGTCTGTGGCAGGGCGCGCAGCTCGGGCAGCGTGTAGGTGCGCGGCCGGTCGACCAGGCCGTCGACGGTGAGGCGGTAGGTGGTGGCGTTCTTGTGCGGTACGGAGGCGGCGACGGAGTAGTAGCGGAAGCCGCCGCCGTTCGGGAGCAGGCCGGTCAGGCCCGTGGGGTCCTTGTCGGCGGCACTGCCGAGGAAGGACTCCAGTCCGCGTTGCAGGGTGGGCGCGGCGACCACGCCGAGGGCGCCCAGGCCGAGGGTGCCGAGCAGGACCCGGCGGCCGATCGGCCGGCCCTCCTGCTCGGGTTGTCCGGAGTTCACCCGCCCATTCGAGCACCGGTGGAGGCGGTGGGACCAGTGATCGGGGGTGGCCGTCAGGATTCCGTAACCAGCACTCCGGCTCGGCGACGCGCGACCCCACCCCGAGCACCCGGTCGCAGGCGTCCCGGAACGCCGTGCGGCGGTCCCGGTCCGGGTACGACCAGGGCTCCGGTCCGGTCCGGCGCCACGGCCCCCGCCCATTCCGGCGCCACGACTCCCGCCCATTCCGGCGCTACTGCCCCGCCCGTTCCGGCGCTACGGCCCCCGCCCGTTCCGTAACCGCGACTCCCGTCCCGCGACGCGCTACCCCACCCCCAGCACCCGGTCGCAGGCCTCCCGGAACGCCGCGCGCGGGTCCCGGTCCGGGTACGACCAGGACTCCGGTCCCGTCCGGCGCCACGACTCCCGCCCATTCCGGCGCCACGACTCCCGCCCATTCCAGCGCCACGGCCCCCGCCCGTTCCGTAACCGCGACTCCCGTCCCGCGACGCGCTACCCCACCCCCAGCACCCGGTCGCAGGCCTCCCGGAACGCCGCGCGCGGGTCCCGGTCCGGGTACGACCACGGTTCCGGCGTCGCATGGTCGCCGATCCGCTGGAAGAGGGCGGCGGCCTCCGCGCCGCGGCCCTCGCAGCACTTGGCGTGCGCGAGGTAGTTGAGGTCGACGAGGCGTCGGGGGTGGCCGTCCTGCTCCCATTCCAGCCACCAGTCGAAGGCGGCGCCCAGCGCCTGCCGGGCCAGGCGTCCGCTCCAGTGCGCCGAGGCGGCCGGGTTGGCGGGCTCGAACCCGGCGGCGGCCAGCACGCGGTACCGCTCGGCGTGCGCGACGACCGGCAGGACGGCGAGCGGGGAGTCGGCGGGTGCCTGTTCGGCGGCCCAGTGGGCGAAGTCGTACACCTCGTGCAGCGGGTCCGGGCCTGCGGCCGCGCGGCGCTCGGCGAGCCGGGCGACCATCAGATGGTGGGCGTGGTGGTGGTCGGCGTACCGCGCCCGGACCTCCTCGAAGATCCGCACCACCTCCCGCTGGCCGCCCAGCGCACGTTCCAGCATCAGCAGGCCGAGCCAGGGGGTGGGGTCGGCAGGCGCGAGCGCGGCGGCTCGGTGGCAGGCCTCGCGGGCGCGGGCCGGCTGATCCTTGCCGCGCAGGGCACGCCGTACCCGCGCCAGGGCGAGCAGCGCGGCGGCGTCGGCCGAGTCCGGCTCGGCGATCAGCCACTCGCCGGCCCAGGCCGCACTGCACGGTTCGAGCGCCAGGACCGTGATCCGGTGTCCGCGCCGGTCCCAGTCGTCGCCGGTACGGGCGAGCAGGGCACGGGCGGCCTGCCACCGCCCCTGCGCCAGCGCGGCACGTGCGACGCCCAGCTCGGCGTCGTCGAGAGCCGCGTCGAAGGCCACGTCCGTAGGCCTGCGTGCACGGCCGGAGGGTGGCGGGGGTAAGGACAACGCGGGACTTTCCTCGGGCAACGGTGCTGGTCGTCGGGCTGATCCCGGACAGCAAACCCATAGCCAAGGCCTATCGTCAAGCTTTCCGCCGCCGCGATTCACGTCAAGCACGGCCCTTGGCACGGGAGTTGGCTCGAACCGCACGCGCGCGGGACCTCCACCGCCGGGCGGAGTGTGACGTACGTCATAGCGCCACCGCACCTGGCCCCTGACCATGGCGGGAACGTCACGCCACCGCCCCGGCTCCCCGCCCCGGCCGCCGTGACCGGACGCGACCGCGCTGATGCGGTCCCCACACCGCTCCCCACGCGGTCCCCCACACCCCCCATGATGATCATCGAGGTAGCCAGCTTGTCGGTCCTGGTTCTGGTTCTCGCCGTGAGCGCCGCATGCTGCCTGGGCTTCGGCTTTGTCCTCCAGCAGAACGCGGCCCAGCAGGCGCCGCGCGGCGACTTCCTCTCCCCCCGGCTGCTGCTGGACCTCGTGAAGGTGCCGAGCTGGCTCGGCGGCATCGCGCTGATGGTGGCCGGCATGGCCCTCGGCGCGGCCGCGCTCGGCCAGGGGCAGCTCTCCCTGGTCGAACCCCTGCTCGCGACCAACCTGCTCTTCGCCCTCGCCCTGTCCCGCCGCCGGACCCGGCAGTCGCTGGGCCGCCAGGGCTGGGCAGGCCTCGCGCTGCTCGCGGGCGGCGTGACCGCGTTCATCGTGGCCGGGGAGCCGCGCGGCGGCGCCGCGGTCGCGGATCCGCTGCGGCTGTGGCTGATCATCGGCGCGATGGTGGGGCTGGCGCTGCTGCTGACCATGCGCGCCAAGCGCTCCCGGCTGTCCTCGGGCCCGGTGCTGCTGGCACTTGCGGCCGGTCTGCTGTACGGCGTGCAGGACGCGCTGACCCGGGTCAGCGGCGAGCGCTTCGCCGCGAGCGGCATGGAGGGGCTGCTCACCTCCTGGCAGCCGTACGCCGTGCTGCTGATCGGCGTCACCGGGCTGATCCTGGTGCAGAGCGCGTTCGAGACCGCGCCCCTGCGCAAGTCCCTGCCCGCCCTCACCGCCGCCCAGCCGCTGGCCGGCATCATCTGCGGGGTCGGCTTCCTCGGCGACCGGCTGCACACGGACACCGGCGCGCTGGCCTGGCAGGCGGCGGGGCTGACGGCCGTCGTCGCGGGCATCGTCGCCCTCGGCATGCACCCGGCGATGCCGCGCGGCACGGTGATAACTGCCGTCGTGCCGGTGCCTGCCCTGCAGGGCGCGGCGACCCGCTGATCCACCGCGACCGCCGCTCACGCGGGCTGCTTGGATGGCCCCATGAGCGCTGCTGACGAGATCCTCGACATCGTCGACGAGCACGACCGGGTCATCGGCCGGTTTCCGCGCGGCGAGGTGTACGCGCGCGGTCTGCGCCACCGGTGCGTGTTCATCCAGGCCCGGGACGCCGACGGCCGCGTCTTCGTGCACCGCCGCACGCCCGCCAAACTGGTCTTCCCCTCCCTGTACGACATGTTCGTCGGCGGCGTCGTCGGCGCGGGCGAGTCCTACGACGACGCGGCCCTGCGCGAGGCCGAGGAGGAACTCGGCGTCAGCGGCCTGCCCCGCCCCTCGTATCTGTTCAAGTTCCTGTACGACAACGGCGTAGGGCACAGCTGGTGGTCCGCGGTGTACGAGGTCCGCTGCGAGCTTCCGGTCCGCCCGCAGCCCGAGGAGGTCGCCTGGCACGACTTCCTGCCGGAGGACGAGGTACGGCGGCGGCTCGGCGAGTGGGAGTGGGTGCCGGACGGGCTGGCGGCGTACCACCGGCTGGAGGCGTTCCGGCACTGAACGTGCCCGGCGCGCCGATCCCGATAGGGTCGTGCATGTGAGCGAACTCGTGCGAAACGTCCGGCTGTGGTTCGGGCCCCAGCGGATCCGGGAGGAGGGCGACACGCCGGACTACCGGTTCTCGCTGGCGAACGAGCGCACGTTTCTGGCCTGGCTGCGCACCGCGCTCGCGCTGATCGGCGGCGGGTTCGCGGTGGACCAGTTCCTGCCGGACCTGAGGTGGGGCTGGCGGGTGGGGCTGGCGCTCGCGCTGCTCGGGGCGGGCGTGCTGTGCTCCCTGCGGGCGGTCAATCACTGGGTGCGCTGCGAGCGCGCGATGCGCCGGGGTGAGGATCTGCCGGTGTCGCGGTTCCCCGCGCTGCTGAGCGTCGTCATCGCGGTGGTGGCCGTGGCGATGGTCGTCGTGGTGCTGGTGGGGTGGGAGGCGTGAGCGCCACCGACGCCGAGGCGCGGGATCCCGGGCTCCAGCCGGAGCGGACCCGCCTCGCCTGGCGGCGTACGACACTCTCGGGCACCGTCGTCGCGGTGCTCGCGGGACGCACGGCCCTGCACGGCGGCCCGACGGCGCCCCGGATCATCGCCTGCGCCCTGTGCTGCGTCCTCTGGCTGGGCTTCCTGTCGATCGCCAACCGCCGCATCCGCACCCTCGCGGCACCCGGCCACCCCCCGGCCCTGACACCCCGGCACGCCACCGCCGCGGTCCTGTGCACGGTCGCCCTGGCGGTGTGCGCGTCGGCACTCGTCTTCTAGCGCCCCTCCGGGGAGTCTTCTGGCCACCCCTCCGGGAAGCCTTCCCCCACCTCGGGGCGAGTCTCCCGGCC